>NZ_SOHK01000007.1 GCF_004404055.1 Cryobacterium ruanii | reverse complement strand
AGCCCTCATCGCACTCGCCCGACGCCGCTGTGATGTTCTATTCGCCATGCTGCGAGACGGCACCCTCTACGAAACTGAACACCAACTCGCCGCTTGACAAAAACATAGGGGCACCCCCCCGGTACCGGTGGCGCTCGCGCCCGAAGGTACCAGGGTCATGGGCACCGATGAACCGATCGGGCGGGTCACCTGCGCGGTCGGCACCAAACCGGGAGCCGACGGACTGCTGACGGCCGGCATCCTCTTGGCACGCACAGTGGATGCCCCGCTCCGGCTGGTCTCCCTTGTCGCGATCGACCGTCCCGGCGCCGACGCGCAGACCACCCAGCTGGCGGCCGACCACGCCCGGTCGGTGCTCGACTACGCCACCGAACACCTGATGGACGGACTCGATGTCACCGCGAGCGTCGCCTCGGGCGGCAGCATCGAGCATGCCGTGCGCGGCCTGCACTGGGAGAGTTCCGAGGTATGCCTGGTCGGTTCGAGCCGACTGGCTCAGCCGCACCGACTTTTTCTGGGTTCGATCGCGGCCAAGATGCTGCGCGAACTGCCGGTGCCGCTCATCGTGGTACCGCGAGATTTCACCGCGACAGTAGAGGTATAGGAACAATGACTCAACAAATCAACGCCAGTGCAGCCGTTGACCAGACGGCCGGTGGGATCTCCAAGAAGGGCCTCAGTGCCGGCTCCGTCGGCCTGGTCGGGGCAGTCATCATTGGCATCTCCTGCATCGCGCCGGCCTACACGCTCACCGGCGCCCTCGGCCCGACGGTCGCGGAGGTGGGTTTGCAACTCCCGGCGATCTTTGTGGCGGGATTCATCCCCATGTTGCTCGTGGCGCTCGGCTACCGCGAACTGAACAAGGCCATGCCCGACAGCGGCACGAGCTTCACCTGGGCAACCCGCGCTTTCGGGCCGTGGATCGGCTGGATGGCGGGTTGGGGCCTCATCGCGGCGACGGTCGTGGTGCTGAGCAACCTCGCCGGCATAGCCGTCGACTTCTTCTATCTGATGCTCTCGCAGATCTTCGGCAACAGCGCCGAAATCGCCGGGCTCGCCGGCAACCCGTTCGTCAATGTCGGCACCTGCCTGGTGTTCATTCTGATCGCCACCTGGATCAGCTATCGGGACATGCAGACCACCCAGAAGGTGCAGTACTGGCTGGTCGGTTTTCAACTGATCGTGCTGGTCGGCTTCGGCATGATGGCCTTCGTACACATCGCTAACGGCTCAGCGTTCGACCCGACACCGGTCTCGCTGGAGTGGTTCGACCCCTTTGCCGTGACCTCGTTCCCGGCCTTCGCGGCCGGGCTGAGCCTGTCGATCTTCATCTTCTGGGGCTGGGACGTCACCCTGACCATGTCGGAAGAGACCAGGGGCTCCCGCTCCACTCCCGGCCGGGCCGCGACCCTCACCGTGATCATCGTGATGGTGCTCTACCTGTTCGTCGCCATCGCGGCCGTCTCCTTCGCCGGCGTCGGCGGCGTCGGAGTGGGCCTCGGTAACCCCGAGATTCAGGGCAACGTGTTCTTCGCCCTGGCCGGCCCGGCGCTCGGCCCGTTCGCGGTGCTCATGTCGATCGCCGTGCTCTCTAGCTCGGCCGCGTCGCTGCAGTCCACGTTCGTGTCACCGGCCCGCACCCTGCTCGCGATGGGCCACTACGGCGCCCTGCCGCCGGCCTACGCCAAGGTCAGCCCGCGATTCTTCACCCCCGGGTATGCGACCATCGCCTCCGCGATCGTCGCGGCCGGGTTCTACACGATCATGAGATTCGTCAGCGAAGACGTGCTCTGGGACACCATCACGACCCTCGGCATGATGATCTGCTTCTACTACGGCCTGACCGCATTCGCCTGCGTCTGGTACTTTCGGCGCCAGTGGTTCGCCACCGTGCGGAACGCCTTCTTCACTTTCTTGTTTCCGCTGGTCGGCGGCATCATCCTGTCGGTGCTGTTCTGCACCACCCTCATCGACAGCATGGACCCGAACTACGGCAGCGGCTCCGAGATCTTCGGGCTGGGCCTGGTCTTCGTGCTAGGCATGGCCATCCTGCTGATCGGCGTGGTTATCATGCTCGTGCAGTCGCGGGTGCGCCCGGCGTTCTTCCTCGGCAAGACGCTCAGCCTGGCCGCACCGCGGTACGGGGAGCACGAGGACTAGTCGAGGGTTTTGGGTGGGCGCGGCATCCGCTCAATGAACGCGGATGCCGCGCCCGTCCCGTGCCGACCCAGTCGGATCGGAGCCCGGGAGCTCACGGCACCTAAGCTGTGGGCATGCCCATCCTGTTGCAAATCGACTCGTCCGCAGACCTCGTGACCTCACGTTCGCGTGCGATCACGGCGACCTTCGCGGACACCTGGCGTAGCCTTGGCGACGACCACACGGTGGTTCACCGTGACCTGCACCGTGAACCGTTGCCGCACCTGACGGATGCCGCGCTGCACTTTCCGCCACGGCTCCGCCCGGCGGATGCGAGCCCGAGCGTGGAGCAGGAAGCGCTTCAGCAGCAGCTCATCGCAGAACTCATCGCGGCAGACGTGTTGCTGATCGGGGTTCCACTGTACAACTACTCGATGCCGTCGACCTTGAAAGCCTGGGTGGACTACATCCACGTGCCGACAGTGACAGCACCCTTCGACGATCCCGCCAGTCAGCAGCCCCTGGCCGGTCGCCCGGCCGTGCTCGTCTCGACCCGCGGGGGGGTCTACGACCCGGGCGCTTCCACGGAGTTCGACGACCACGCGCTTCCCGCGCTCACCCTGATCTTGGCGAATGCCCTGGGAATGACCGTCGAAACCATCGTCGCCACCCGCACTCTGAGTGAACGGTTCGGCGCTCCTGCCGATGAGGTCGCCAAGCAACACGAAGAGCTGGCCGCAGCGCACGAGTCCGCCGTGCTGGCGGCTCGTCGCGTCGGCTGACCGGCGTCGCCTTTTCGCCATAAATGTTGGGCAGCTTCTTCACCTGGAGGGCTGGGAACCGTATTGGTGCTGTTACAGAACTGGACTCTGCGTACTCGCTGGGTACCATGAGGACCATGGTCGAGTCAACGAAGTCACATCGCCCAGAGACGGATCCGGCGCGCGCGTGGCTGCTTGGTGGAGCATTGTTGCTCGCCACGGTGGTCATCGGCGTCGCCCAGCCCGCGCTGTCGCTGATTCCCCTCGGGGGCAACATCAGGCCGGCGCTGTTCGCCGCCGCACTGCTGGTGTTCGCTCTCGGCATTCGCGGCTCGGGCAGTGTCACGGCCCGCCGCCCCCTCGGAACCATCGCCCTGATCTTGCTGGCCGTCTGGATGCTTCTGGGTTCGGTGCTGGAGAACGTCATTGCCTCCAGCTTTTCGAATGACCCCCTGCCGTCCTCTCTCATGGCGTTCGGCTACGTCGACTCGTTTGTGCGATTCGCATTGGCGTTCATAGCGGTAATGCAGATCGCCCGTGCCGGTGTCGTGCCCGCGCCGTGGAAGTGGGTGCCGGCGGTGGTCGTGGGGGCAGCATCCGTTTCATGGTTGCTGATGGCGGTCCTGAGCGTGGGAATTAGGCAGGGCTACGGACTCGGGGCCGTGGCGGTGTTGAGCGTGGATGCCCTGGTGCGCGTTGGCGGCACGGTGCTGCTCGGAGTGCTGGCGATCGTGCTCGCGGATCGAGCACGAGGCGCGCACATCAGGTCTGCCGACGACGTCTCCCGTTTGCCCTACGGCCCGGCGAGATAGGCGGGGCATCGTTTTCGGCGCCATTCGTGAGGTCTCGCAACAGAGCGAGTGGACCCCGGCTGAATTTCGAAAGACCGGCGGGAAGAGGCAGGCGCAATCGGGCGCGAGTCAGTTCGTCGAGGTCGGCGAGGGGCACGTGGCCTCCAACGTGGCAGCCAGTGCCGGGTCAATCGTGACGCGGCGTATCGCTCCGCCAGGCCGCGGCGCGTCGCAGCTTCAGTACGCTGTCGACGCTGCTTGACGCTGACCCATCGGGAGCGGTGATCGGGCGTTCGACCGGGCCCTTCGTGAGCACGGTCCAATCGGCTCGATCGAGACGCTCGCTGTCGTGGAAGAGTGCAGTGAGTACGTCCTCCGCTGTTGGCAGGTCGGTGTCATCGTGCTTGTGCTTGGTCTGGTGCTCGTTGGCGTGCGGCTGGTCGTCATCGTGCGCGGTCAGCCAGTGCGGGGCGCCCGAGTGGCCGACGATGAGGAGCAGCCCTCCGGGCGCGACAGCGGCGGCAGCCCGGCGCAGGATCGCCTCGCGGGCAAGCTCGACAAAAGAGTGCAGAAAGCAGCAGGTGACCAGGTCGTAGACGCCGGGTGGCGTCCATTCGGCGAGGTCCGCGGCCACCCAGGTCACGTGGTCTTCGGGGCTCTGGGCCGCAGCGCCGATGGCCAAGGCCGTTGGTGAGATATCGACTGCGGTCACGACCCAGCCGTTATGGGCCAGCCACAGTGCGTCCCCGCCCTCACCGCTGCCGATGTCGAGTGCGGTCCCCGGGGTAACTCCGGCAACTTCGTGTTCGAGCGCGGCGTTGACATTCCCGCTCCAGGACTTGCCGTTCTCGCGGTATCGGTTCTCCCAGTATTCGGCCGGGGTGGGTGCTGACTCATCCACTGGGCAACCTTCGTTTCGGGGCCGTGCGTTGTTATACGCGTTGACTGGGCGACATCCCGCCATCTTCAGTATGTAGGGAAAACGTATTCTCTTGCTCGCTTGGCCCAGCGCCGCACCAGCGGCTGGCCGCCACGTGCATCAGGACCGCTACTTCGCGCCGAGGAGACGCTCTACGCGGGGCTTCACCTCGGTCGCGAGCAGGGTGATGGACTCGAGCAGGTGCTCCTGAGGGAGCCCGCCGTGGTCGCCCTGCAGAAAGTGACGCATGTGGCCGAGGTGCCCGTGCAGGGCGACGATGCGTTCAGCGACGTCGTCGGGGTCGCCCACGAAGTAGGCACTCGGGGCATCGACCTGAGCCAGGTAGGAACTGCGCTGCGGCGCGGGCCAGCCCCGCAACCGACCCATCTCGACGTTGAGGTTGACCCACCCCGGATACATCCGCTCGACAGCTTCCTTCTTGGTCGGGGCCACCAGGCCGAAGGTCGCGACCGAGACCTTGACGTTGTCGCCGGTGTGGCCGGCCTGCGCAGCTGACTGCCGGTAGAGGTCGGCGAGCGGCGCGAACCGGTGCGGCTGTCCGCCGATGATGGCGTAGGCGAGGGGCAGGCCGAGCCGTCCGGCGCGGGCTGATGACGGCGCGCTGCCGCCGGTCGCGATCCAGATGGGGAGTGAGCCCTGCACCGGGCGGGGAACGACGTCGAGCTGGGGGATCGGCGGCCGTGCAGTACCCGACCAGGTCACGTTCTCAGCAATGCTGTTATTGAGGGTCAGCAACAGGTCGAGCTTCTGGGAGTAGAGCTCGTCGTAGTCGTCGAGCCTGTAGCCGAACAGGGGAAAGGTCTCGACCGAGGAGCCGCGACCGGCGGTGATTTCGATGCGACCGCCGCCCGAAATCGCATCGGCGGTGGCGAACTGCTGGAACACTCGCACCGGGTCGTCCGTTCCGATGATGCTCGCCGCGCTGCCCAGTTTGATGCGTGTCGTCGCGGCCGCGGCTGCGGCGATGATCGCGCCGGGCGCCGACGCGGGCATCGACACGGTGTGGTGTTCACCGATGCCGAAATAGTCGAGCCCGACCTTATCGGCGAGCACGATGGCGTCGAATAGGTTCTTGATCGCCTCGGCAGTGGAGCGCGAGGTGCCATCGGGGTTGAGCTGGGTGTCGCCGAAGCTGTAGGCACCGATTTCCAAGGTGTTCTCCATTTGCGTGTGGTTTCGGCGGCGCCCGCGAGTGGACGGACCTTCTGACTGAGGGCGACCAGCTGGTTGGCGGTGTGGCTGCCGGTGAAGATCTCGGCCGCGGGCTGAGTGGTCGCTATCCGCAGCTGGTAGCCGGCTTTCACGGCCTGCCGGCGTGGTCGTCGCGCCGGACCGTCTCCTGCACCAGCTGGGCCAGCCAGCTCGGTCAGCATAGCGGGGACGGTGCCGCGCAGGCCAGAATTATTCGTCGAAGCTGTTCACCATCGCGAAGGCGGCGCGTTCGAGATAATCCCAGAGGATGCCCTGCTGTAGCGGCGGCAGGTCGGCCGCGTCCACGGCAACTTTCATGTGGCCGAGCCACCGGTCGCGGGCATCCGGATTGACCTTGAAAGGCACGTGGCGCTGGCGCAGACGCGGGTGACCGCGCTGCTCGCTGTAGGTGCCTGGTCCGCCCCAGAACTGCTCGAGGAACATGACCAGACGGTGCTCGGCTGGGCCGAGGTCGTCCTCGGGATACATTGGCTTGAGCACCGGGTCGGTGGCCACCCCCACGTAGAAGTCGTGCACGAGTTTCTCGAAGAACGGCGTTCCGCCGACTTCGTCGAAGAAGGTGGGCACCGCGGCTTGACCGTTCTCGTTCTCGCGCAGGTGTACGGCCGCGGGGACGCTCGGCTGGTCGGAGGGGTGTCTTTCAGAGGTCACGAGGTGCGGCTTTCTCTTCGAGTACAGGGTTAGGCAATGCCGTCGCCCCGAACTTCGGGGTCGGGCGTCTTGAGCGGAGCTGGAACGTTCTTGGCCTTGCGCGGCCCGCGCGGTTTCCGCACGGAGACGGGCCCGGTGCGCACGCCACCCACGACGTCGGGCACGGCGGCGGCGGCCTCTTCAGCGGCGTCGAGGGCGCCCTCGACTGGTTCAATGGCGGATCCGTCGATGGTGCCGTCGCCAGTGGTCATGACCACACTGTTGAGCGGGGTGAGCGGCACGCCCATACCGTCGAGGGCCTTCTTCATGTGCAGGCGCAGGTCACGGGCGAAGTCCCACTTGGCCGATACTCGGGTCTTGACCACGAGCCGGGTGACGAGGGCCTCGGCACTGATCGACTCGAGGCCCCAGATCTCGGGCTTCTCGAGAATGAACGCACGCCACTTGCGGCTCGAGGCGAGGGCGGTCGCCACCCGCAGCAGTTCATCCTGTACGGCTTCGACGTCTGAACTGTAGGGAATGGCGAGGTCGATGATGACGCGGGCCCAGCCCTGTGACATGTTGCCGACCCGCAGAATTTCACCGTTGCGTACGAACCAGAGCGTGCCGTCGACATCGCGCACCTGGGTGATGCGAATTCCGACCGTTTCGACGACACCGGATGCGAATCCCACGTCGACGATATCGCCCACGCCGATCTGATCCTCGACGACCATGAACAGGCCGTTGAGAATGTCCTTGACGATGTTCTGAGCGCCGAAGCCGAGGCCGGCACCGATCGCCGCGGTCAGCAGCGCGAAGGACCCAAGAATGTCGGGGCTGAGGGTGGTGACGATGAGCAGAAGTGCGGTGATCAAAATGAAGACGTTGACGATGTTCGCCAGCACGGCACCGAGTGTGCGCGAACGCTGAACGACGCGCACTGCGGCCAATGGCGACACGTTCAGTGCCTGGGTGTCTTCGACCTTCTGATTCTTCTTGACGCCGGAGACAATCTGCTGCACCACCCGGCGAATGACGAACTGCAGGGCCCAGCGTAGGGCGAAGGCGACGACGATGATCATCGCGACGGCAAAAATTCTCTCTAGAAAGTCGGTCCACGGAATTTCGGTGAAGTAGGTACCGAGATCGGCCCAAAATGTTTCCCAGTTCATATCAGGATCAGTCTACCGAGGGCCTCGGCAGCACCCGGGGAAGTCGCCCCGGCCCTGCTGGTGGGGCGCCGGCACTCGGCATGCGTGAAGCGGCCCATGCCGCGCCGGCAGCGGCATCCTCGCGGTTTGCGTGGAGTTTGCTGTGAACGTGCGGCTGCAAGCGAAAACCCCGCGACCGGCTTGGGGCCGGTCGCGGGGCCCTGTGCAGCCGGAAGCTAGTCGGCGTCGCGCGCCTGCACCTGCAGCGAACGTTCGACGCCGGCCAGGTTCTCGACCACGAGGCGGCGCAGCGCGGCGGGTTCCGGGTTAGCGTCGAGCCAGGCCTGCGTTGCGTCGGCAAGGGCCTGGTCGTTCAGTGGTGCCGGGTAGAGACCGATCACGAGCTTCTCGCCGATGGAGAAGCTGCGCGCCTCCCAGACCCGCTGCAGCATCTCGAAGTAGGCAGCCACGAACGGTTCGAGCAGGGCCTCGTCGTTCACGCGCAGGAACCCGGCGGCCGTCGTGCGCACGATGGTCGTTGCGGCCGTGTCGACGTCGATGAGCGACGACCAGGCGGCCTGCTTGCCCGCGCTGGTGGGCAGTGCGGCCCGGGCCAGGGCGGCCGACTGGGCGCCGGTGGCCGTGTTGTCGGCCGCGAGAGCCGCGTCGATCTCGCCGGCGTCGGCGCGGCCACCGGCCACGAGGGCGGTGAGTAGCTCCCAGGCGAGATCGGTATCGATCTTGAGGCCCTCCAGCACGGTGTCTCCCGACCGCAGGGCGGCCACGTTCTCGAGCTGCGCCGGGGTGGCCGCGACGGAAGCGAAGAACTTCACGAACTGGAACTGGGCGTCGCCGCCGGCAGTCGCCTCCTGGGCGAGCGTCCACAGTGTGTCGGTGACCTCGATCGTCACCGCGGTGCGGTGCGGCTCGGCCACGTAGTAGCTCGCGGTGAGCATGACCTGGCCGAGCACGGTGCGCAGCGTGGTCGACTCGGTTTCGGTGGCCACATTGTTCAGCACCAGGCGCACGAAGTCGCGCGCCGAGGTCTCGGCGTCTCGGGTGGCGTCCCAGACCGAACCCCAGACCAGGGCGCGGGCGAGCGGGCTCTCGATGGCGGCGAGGTGTTCGAGGGCCACCGCCTGCGAGCCCGGGTCGAGGCGTACCTTGGCGTAGCTGAGGTCGTCGTCGTTGAGCAAAATCAAGTCGGCGCGTTCGCGGCCGACGAGGGCGGGGACATCCGTTCGGGCGCCGTCGACGTCGAGCTCGACCCGGTGTGTGCGCACGAGCTTGTGGGCGTCGTTGAAGGTGTAGAAGCCGATCGCCAGGCGGTGCGGTCGAATGGTGGGGTACTCGGCTGCGGCGCTCTGCAATACCGCGAAGCCGGTGATGACACCCGCTTCGTCCACGGTGATCTCGGGGCGCAGGGTGTTCACGCCCGCGGTTTCGAGCCACAGCTTCGCCCAGCCGCTGAGGTCGCGGCCGCTCGCCGACTCGAGCTCGACGAGCAGGTCGCGCAGCTCGGTGTTGCCCCACTGGTGCTTCTGAAAGTAGGAGCCGACGCCGGTGAAGAACGCCTCGATGCCCACCCAGGCGGCGAGCTGCTTGAGCACTGAGCCGCCCTTGGCGTAGGTGATGCCGTCGAAGTTCACGAGCACATCGTCGAGGTCGCGGATGGTGGCGACGACCGGGTGGGTCGACGGCAGTTGGTCCTGCTTGTAGGCCCAGCTCTTCTCCATCACGGCGAAGGTGGTCCAGGCTTCGTGCCACTCGGTGGCCTCGGCGGTGGCGATGGTCGACGCCCACTCGGCGAAACTCTCGTTCAGCCAGAGGTCGTTCCACCAGGTCATCGTGACGAGGTCCCCGAACCACATGTGGGCGAGCTCGTGCAGGATGGTCACGACGCGGCGTTCCTTGATAGCGTCGGTCACCTTGGAGCGAAAAATGTACGTTTCGGTGAAGGTGACGGCGCCGGCGTTCTCCATGGCGCCGGCGTTGAACTCCGGCACGAACAACTGGTCGTACTTGTCGAAGGGATAGGCGTAGCCGAACTTTTCCTCGTAGTAGGCGAAGCCCTGGCGGGTCTTCTCGAGGATGTAGTCGGCGTCGAGGTATTCACTGAGGCTCTTGCGGCTGAACACACCGAGCGGAATGGTGCGTCCGTCGCTCGAGGTGAGTTCACTGCGCACGACGGCGTACGGACCGGCTATGAGGGCGGTGATGTAGCTCGAAATCGTGTGGGTGGGTTCGAACGCCCAGGTGCTGGCACCATCGCCGGCGAGGATGGGTTCGGGGGTGGTGGAGTTGGAGACGACCTGCCACTCGCTCGGCGCGGTGACGGTGAAGGAGAACTTCGCTTTGAGGTCGGGCTGCTCGAACACCGCAAACACGCGCCGGGAGTCGGGGACCTCGAACTGGCTGTACAGGTAGACCTCGTCGTCGACCGGGTCGACGAAGCGGTGCAGGCCCTCACCGGTGTTGGTGTAGAGCGCGTCGGCGACGACGACGAGCTCGTTCTCGGCCTGCAGGCCGTCGAGCTGAATGCGGATGCCGTCGCTCACCCCGGCCGGGTCGAGCGCGGCACCGTTGAGCGTCACCGAGAACACCTTGGCGGTGATGGCGTCGATGAAGGTCGAGGCGCCGGGGGTGGCGGTGAAACGAACAGTCGTGGTGCTGCCGAACGTGGTGGGGCCGGTGGTGAGGTCGAGCACGACGTTGTAGCTCGCGACCGTGACAAGCGCTGCGCGCTCCGTCGCTTCGATGCGGGTGAGGTTTTCTCCAGGCAACTTAGTTCTCCAATTCGATTCACGATTCGATTCGCGACGGATTCGATTCGCGACGGATTCCATTTGGGACGGTGAGACTTTGGCACTCGTGGCGCCATCGCACCCCGCAAGCCTAACCATGATTACGATGTGCTCATGGGAGCAAGCACCGATCCGCTGGTCGCTACGAGCGCGCGCTACCGAGCCTTCGCCGAGGTCGAAGCCCGCGGCATGAGCGCCTGCTACGAAGGATGGGCGGCCGGTGTCGCGGACGATCCCGGGATCGTGGCGTTGATCGATCGGCTGCCGGCAGTGAAGCGACAACCGAACCTGGTGTTCAGCGCGGCCCGGTTGCACGGTGCAGCGGTGGGGGAGTATCCGGTGTTCGCGGACTGGTTGCGGGAGCACTGGGCCGCGGTAGCGGCGACCTGCCTGACCCATGCGACCCAAACCAACGAGCCTGGGCGGTGCGCCGTGCTGCTGCCTGCCCTGGCGGCGCTCGCCGGGCCGCTCGCTCTTATCGAGGTGGGGGCATCCGCTGGTCTCTGCCTGCACCCCGACCGGTACAGCTACCGGTATCGGATCGCAGACAGTGATGGCGAGCGGATGCTGCACCCATTCGATGGGCCCAGCCCGGTGGTGCTCGAGTGCACCGTAAGTGGTCCGGTGTCTCTCCCCGAGCGGATGCCCGAGATCGTCTGGCGCGCCGGCATCGACCTGGGCCCGCTCGACGTGCAGAGCGATGAAAACATGGCCTGGCTCGACGCACTGATCTGGCCGGAGCACGACGACCGGCGCTCCCGGCTGCAGGCCGCGGTGGCGGTGGCACGGGAGCAGCCGGTCGAGATCGTGCGGGGCGATCTCAACGACGAGATCGCGGCGCTCGTGGCCCGGGCACCGGCCGGGGCGACCGTCGTCGTGTTCCACACCGCAGTGCTCGCCTACCTGAACGAGCCGGATCGCCACCGATTCGCCGCGCAGATGGCCGAGTTGCCGGTGCGCTGGCTGTCGAACGAGGGTCAGAGTGTGGTGCCCGGGGTACTGGAGCGGCTTGCGGAGACGCCGGCACCATCACATTCACTTCCGGCATCCGCTTTCATTCTGGCGCTCGACGGCGAGCCGATCGCATTGACTCAGCCGCACGGCCGGTCATTACACTGGCTCGGGTGAATCTGCGGAGGGCTCGGGCGCCGGCTGCGCTGACAATGGCGCAGCGCCGTCGGTCGCCCATCCGAAGGAGGCGCATTGGCGAATCACCACGGCCGCCGGATCGTGCATCGGATGGTAGCTGCCACCGTTCGGTCCATCGGTCGGTTCCTCGTCGGGCTGCCAGCGCGGAGATTCGCCGCTGCTGGTGCCGAGGAGCCGCCGGGTCAGGGCCTCACCCGCCGACAACAGGTCGTCGAGGGCGTCCAGCACCTCGCACAAGAGCGGCTGCGGAGTCGCGTTGCGCTGCATTGCGAGCAGGTCGATGTCGGTCCGGTAACCCTCACCGAATAGTCCACCGGTCCGGAACCGAAGATGAGGAATGGGTTGGCGACCAGCCCGGACAGGGTCGAATGAAACCGCTGTTGTCCGCCAGAGACGCCGTGGAGGTTGGCCCGATCGGGGGCGGCCAGGGTGGTCAGGGCGATGTCGGCGTCGACGAGACGATGATCGGCGAGGGTCTCGGAGACGACCGGCAGTCGCGAGATCGCGGTGCGCGATGTGCGCATCCCGACCGAGCAACCCACGGCAGCTGACGACCTGGACGAACTCGCTCGCTCGCTGCGCCGCGATCATGCCGTCGAACCTCGCCTGACGCGTTCGATCTCGACTGGGAGTTACCAGGCGCCGGGCTGATAGTCCTTGAGGAAGACCCCGTACAGGTCCTCGCCGGCCTCGCCGCGCACGATCGGGTCGTACACCCGGGCGGCGCCGTCGACGAGGTCGAGTGGGGCGTGAAAGCCCTCCTCGGCCAGACGCACCTTGGTGGGGTGCGGGCGTTCGTCGGTGATCCAGCCGGTGTCAACGCTCGTCATGAGAATGCCATCGTCGAGCATTTCCTTCGCGCTCGTGCGGGTGAGCATATTGAGGGCGGCCTTGGCCATATTGGTGTGCGGGTGGCCAGGCCCCTTGTAACCGCGACCGAAGACGCCCTCCATTGCCGACACGTTGACGATGTAGGTGCGACGGGCAGCGGATGCCGTGAGCGAGGCCCGCAGACGGCTCACCAGCAGAAATGGTGCCGTCGTGTTGCACAGCTGAACCTCGAGCATCTCGAGGGGGTCGACGTCTTCGACGTTCGCGGTCCAGCTGTTTACTCCGTGCAGGTCGGGCACGAGCCCGCCGGCGTCGATCGCGGTGCCGGCAGCGAGGCGTTCGAGCGACGACGACCCGGCGGCGAGGGCGAGGCGAGTGAGGTCATCCGCTGTCAGGGCACCGGCACCGGACGCAGCCGCGAGCAGCGGATGACCGGAGACCGACGCGGCGAGGGCGAGCGGATGCGCATCGTTGGTATGCCCGAACGACACGATCTCGGGCAGCGGACCGTCCGGCAGGGGAGAGTCCTCGGCCTCGACCAGCGGAGAGTACGAGCCGCGTGAGCGGCGCACGGTCTGCGCGGCGTTGTTGATCAGGATATCGAGCGGGCCCTGAGCAGCGACGGAATCGGCCAGCGCGATCACCTGGGCCGGGTCGCGCAGGTCGATGCCGACGATGCGCAGGCGGTGCAGCCAGTACTTCGAGTCGGGCATCGCGGCAAAGCGGCGTACCGCGTCGCGGGGGAATCGGGTAGTGACGGTCGTGTGGGCTCCGTCGCGCAGCAGGCGCAGGGCGATGTACATGCCGATCTTGGCACGGCCGCCGGTGAGCAGGGCGCGCTTGCCGGTGAGGTCGGTGCGGGCATCGCGTTTGGCGTGGCTCGACAGGGCGCAGCTCGGGCAGAGCTGGTGGTAGAACGCGTCGACGACGGTGTACTTCTGCTTGCAGATGTAGCAGGCGCGGGGAACGAGCAGTTCGCCGGCCGAGGCCGCACTCGTGCCGAGCGAGAGCTGGGCGCCGCGGGTTTCGTCGTCGATGCGGGTCGGCGCTCCGGTCGCCGTGGCGGCGATGACGCTGCGGTCGGCATCGGCGATGAGCGCGCGTTTCTCCAATCGCCGCGACATCTTGACCGACTTGAACATCTTGGCGGTGGCCTGGCGCACGGTGACGAAGTCGGCGCTGTCCGGGTCGATGTCGCTGAGCGAGGCGAGCACCCGCAGAGTGACCTCGAGGTCGTGCGGGTCGATTCCGATGCACTCGGTGAAAGGCGGCTCGGTGGCCGGCTCGCTGGATTCTGCTGCGCCGGGATCGGTGCTGGCGGTCCTGGTGCTGGTGGGCGCAGTGGTGGCGGGCGCGGTGATCATCCGAGAATTCTACGCGGGGCGACTGTGAGCATCCGTTCTCCGAGTTCCTGTCGCTGCCGACGTGCGGGTGTGCACGACCGAAGTCGAACACACCCGCATCGATTTGCTGAATTACAGCTTGGCCGGTTCCTGAATGGGGAAGGCGCTCGTTGGCGGATCGAAGGTGTGGTCGAACGGCATTTCGTCGGTGTCGAGCAGGGGGTTGTCGTCCTGCGTCTTGACCAGTTCGTGTGCTTCTTCGTGGGTGTTCACGCTCGGCATCGAACCGGGCAGCGGGCGGTTGGCCGACTCCTTGAGGAAGAAGATGGCGATCGCCCCGATGAACGAGGTGCCCATCAGGTAGAACGCCGGCATCAGGTCGTTCCCGGTGCCTACGATGAGCGCCGCGATGATGAACGGCGTAGTTCCACCGAAGATGGCCACGGCGAAGTTGTACGAGATACCCATTGCGCCGTAACGGCTCGCCGTCGGGAACAGGGCCGGCAGGGCGGACGCTAGGTTCGAGACGTAGAACGTGACCGGGAACGCGATGAGTGCCAGGCCGAGCAGCGTCGACCAGATCTCACCGATCCCGATCAGCAGGAACGCCGGGTACGACAACACGACCGTGCTGACTGCGCCGATCCACAGGACCGGGCGTCGCCCGATGCGGTCAGACAGGCGGCCGGCCAGCGGGATGCACAGTGCCATGACCACGAGAATCGGAATCGTCAACGCTGTACCATGCAGCTCGTCGTACCCCTTGTTCTCGGTGAGGTACGTCGGCATGTACGAGGTCAGTGCGTAGCCGACCGTGTTCGCGGCGGCGACCAGGATCATCGCAATGATGATGTTGCGCCAATACGCCTTGAAAATGGCAATCGGGCCCTTGGGCGTGTCAGCAGTGGCGCCGACGGGGTTCTTCTGAGCGTCCTCCTGCGCGTCGAGGGTGGCTTGGAAGGCGGGTGACTCGTCTATCTTCATGCGGAAGTAGATGGCGATCAGGCCAAGGGGACCGGCGATGAGGAACGGGACGCGCCAACCCCAGGCCTCCATGATCTCCTGCCCGAGCGTGAGCTGCAGGACCGACACGAGCGAGGCGCCGATGGCGAAACCGAGGTAGCTGCCCATGTCGAGAAAGCTCGCGAAGTAACCGCGCTGGTTGTCGGGCGCGTGCTCGCTCACGAAGGTCGTCGCGCCGGCGTACTCACCACCGGTGGAGAAACCCTGTACCAGTTTGACGAATACGAGCAACACCGCGGCCCAGACACCGATCTGCGCGTAGCCGGGCAACACTCCGACCGCAAACGTCGAGGCCGCCATAAGGATCAGGGTGGTGGCGAGCACCTTCTGGCGGCCGATGCGGTCGCCCAGCCAACCGAAGAACACCCCGCCGAGCGGGCGGGCGAAGAAGGTCGCGGCGAAGGTACCGAGCAGAAACAGCGTTTGAACGGATGCATCCGCTTCCGGCAGGAAGACGGGACCCATGGTGGTGATGAGGTAGCCGAAGATACCGACGTCGTACCATTCCATGGTGTTTCCCACGATGGTGCCGCCGAGGGCACGCTTCATGATGGGTTTGTCGACGACGTTGACGTCGGAAACCGCGATGCGGCGGCGCCGAAGGGCTTTCGCGGGCTTGGCGCGTGCAGCCGCGGCGCTCGTGGCTGCGAAATTAGGGTTGGACGTGCTTCGGTCAGTGGGCATGTTAATTTCTCCCGGGGAGATATTGTGCTGCGAAGACAAAGCTGTACTGCGTGGTGCAGATTTTTTCAACCCCTCTAGAATACCCCCTCACGGGGGGTATCTCCCAAATGGCGACTCTCGGGTTCGGGGAGGACCCAGCGAGTTCTGCCTAGGCTGGGGGTATGACTGAGTCCGTTGATTTCTGGTTTGACCCCTCGTGCCCCTGGGCCTGGATGACGTCGCGCTGGGTCGACGAAGTGGCTCGCCTGCGTGATTTCGAGGTCACCTGGCACGTGATGAGCCTCGCCGTTCTCAACGAAGATCAAGACGTGAGCGAGAAGTACGCGGCGTTCTTTCCGCGGGCGCTCAAGTACACCCGGTTAGTGACGGCCGCCGGCGAGATGCATGGCCAGTCGATGGTCAAGGCGCTCTACGACGCCCTCGGCACCCAGATTCACCCGGGCGGTAACAGCAATCCCGACGAGGTCATCCCTGCCGCGCTCGCCGAGGTCGGCTTGCCCGCGAGCTTCGCCTTCTTCGCCGACAGTGACGAGTACGACCGGCAAATGCGCGCGAGCCACTTCGACGGCATCAACCGCGTCGGCCAGAACGTCGGCACCCCGGTGATCGCGGTCAACGGCGTCGCCTTCTTCGGCCCCGTGATCTCTCCAGCCCCCATGGGCGATGCCGCCCTCGCGCTGTGGGACGGTGTCGTGGCCCTGGCCAGCTACGACGGGTTCTTCGAGCTCAAGCGCAGCCGCACCCGCGAGCCGATTTTCGCGCCAATCGGCCAGTCCGTCGGTCAGCATTAAATAGACTGCTCACATGCGCATCCACATCGCCACGGACCATGCCGGTCTCGACCTCAGCCACCACCTGATCACGCACCTGCGTGCCGCCGGCCACGAGGTCATCGACCACGGGCCCCAGGCGTACGACGCGCTCGACGACTACCCGGCGTTCTGCATCAACGCCGCGCAGGCTACCGTCGACGACCGGGAAGGTGGCATCGAAGCGCTCGGCATCGTGTTCGGCGGGTCGGGGAACGGCGAGCAGATGGCCGCCAACAAGGTGTCCGGCGCCCGTGCGGCCCTGGTTTGGAACCTGAGCACCGCACGGCTCGCCCGCGAGCACAACGATGCCAACGTCATCTCAATTGGCGCCCGTGAGCACACCATCGCAGAGGCCACCGGCTTCATCGACGCGTTCATCGCCGAGCCGTTCAGCGACGAGGAGCGGCACGTGCGGCGCATTCGTCAGCTCGGCGAGTACGAGCGCACCGGAACAATCGCCGGCAAAAACGTCGACACCGACGGTAAGTGAGCATTCGTGCCCGAAGGCCATTCCGTTCACCGCATCACCCGGCAATTCCGACGCAACCTCGTCGGCCACCGCGTCACCGTCTCGTCGCCGCAGGGCCGGTTCGTGACCGGTGCCGCGCAGCTCAGCGGGCACACCGTGACGGATGCCCGCGCCGTCGGTAAGCAGATGTTCCTGGAGTTCGACCACGGACTGTGGTTACGCGTCCACTTGGGACTGTACGGCGCCTGGGATTTCAGCGGAGGGATTCAGATGGATGCCACGATGGCGTCGGCCAACGGTCGGATGGGCCAGACCAACCAGCACGGTACTGACCTGCCCGCCGGTGCCCCGACGTTCGACGAGGCGGGGGAGAACTCGATTTTGAGTATCGGGGCGCCGCGCCGCACCCGCGTGCGCATGTCGGAGCAGGAGAAGGAGATCGACCTCGCGGAGACTTTTCCGCCGGAGCCGATCGGCCAGGTTCGGGTGCGCCTGCTCAGCGACACGGTGTGCGCCGACCTCCGCGGCCCGACCGCGTGTGAGGTGCTGGACGCGGCCCAGGTTGACGCCGTTATCGCCAGGCTCGGGCCAGACCCGGAGCTCGACAACACGCCAGAGGCCGAGGAACGCTTTGTGAGCGTTGTGCGCAAGAAGCCCACGCCGATCGGCCGGCTGCTGATGGACCAGAGCGTGGTCAGTGGCATCGGCAACGTCTACCGGGCCGAGCTGCTCTTTCGCGCCGGCCTCAACCCGCACGCTCCCGGCAAATCGCTGGGCGACGAGACGGTGCGCGCGCTCTGGCAGGACTGGGCCCGCCTTCTGCACGTAGGAATCGCCACTGGCCAGATGATGACCATGGACAAGCTCGAGGGTGCCGGATACCGACGTGCCATGAAGAATCGTGCCGACCGGCACTGGGTCTACAAACGCGAAGGCCTGCCGTGTCGGGTGTGCGGCACCCATATCGTGCTCGAAGAGATGGCCGCTCGCAAGCTGTACTGGTGCCCGCGCTGCCAGGCCTGAACGGCTCCCCGTGCGGCATGCTCGTGGTGTGAGAGCGTCGGGCAGGCTGCAAAATAGAATCATGCTCCCGTCTCGATTTGCCCGCCCCCGTCGTGGCATTGCCACCATTGTCAGCGGCGCGGTAATTGGCTCGGTCGTGCTGGCCGTGGGCCTGACCGCCTGCTCGAGCGACGCCGGTGCCGGCGTCATCGACACCGTCGGCACGATCGATTCGTGAACCCGCTGGCTATTTTGCCGCTGGCTGAGTCGACCGTGATTGCCGCCGGGGAACGGGTCTTCGATCTCACGGCCGAGTTCGTACCGGCGTTGCGACCGACACCTGGGGCTACAACGGCAGTTTTCTCGGCCCGACCATCGTCGCCGGGCGTGGCGAAGACGTGCGCATCAACGTCGGCAATGAGCTCGACGAAGCCTCGACCGTGCACTGGCACGGATTGAGCCTGCCCGCCGAAATGGACGGCGGCCCGCACCAGATGGTCGAGCCGGGTGCCACGTGGAGCCCGAACTTCACGATCGACCAGCCCGCAGCGACCCTGTGGTACCACCCGCACCCCGACGGCACCACCGAACACCAGGTTTAAATGGGCCTGGCCGGTCTCTTTCTCGTGCAGGACGACGAGGAAGCGGCCCTCAATCTGCCGCGCAGCTACGGGGTCGACGATATTCCGGTGGTGGTGCAGGACCGTCGTTTCGACGAGAACGGCCAGTTCGTCACCGACGTACGCGGCTACATCGGACCCGTAGGCGACCAGCTGCTCGTCAACGGTGCCCTCGCGCCCTACCTTGACGTCATTTCCGAGGTGGTGCGCCTGCGCATCGTCAACGGCTCCACGTCCCGCCTGTACGACTTCGGGTTCAGCGACGGCCGGCACTTCGACCTCATCGCGACCGACGGGGGACTACTGGCGGAGGCGGCACCTCGGCCAGCGCCGCAAGCCGCAACGCCGGCGACGACACGCTCGACACGCTCGACCTGCTCGACCTGCTCGACCTGCTCGACCTGCTCGACCTGCTCGACCTGCTCGACCTGCTCGACCTGCTCGAGCTGCGCGCCGCCGCAACGCTCAGCAGCATCGGCTCGACGCCGACCGCCCTCGCCTCCATTGAGCCGCTGCAGAAAGCGGATGCCTCCACCGACCGCTCCTTCACCCTCAACGGGTACACGATCAACAACCGGCTGATGGACATGACTCGCATCGACGAGACCGTCGAGGCGGGCGCCACCGGGGTGTGGACCATCGACAACGCCATGCCGTTGCCACACAACTTTCACGTGCACGCCATGCAGTTCCAGGTGCTGCGGGTCGGTTCTGAGCCTCCGTCGGTTCCGGTGCGCCAGTGGATCAGCAGTGCACCTTGCCTTTGGGCTGGGTCACGCTCACGGTCTTGGAACTGGCCGACGCTGGCCAGTTCGTGAAGTGAATGGCTGAAACGATCAACGTATAGGTGGTAGCCGTCATCGCTGAGGATGGAAACACGACGGTCACGACGCCGGCACTCGTGGTTTGAGTCGGGTTGGCAGTCGGGCCGCCCTCGATCGAATACCCCGCGTTGGGAGTCGTGGCAGCGACCGTCCACGAGATAGTCATGTCCTTGCCGCCGGTACCGGTACCGGAGCACGTCACGTTCGTCGGTTGGAACGGAACGCCGAGTGACGACGCCAGGCTCGCCGATACCGCTCCGGTCTGGTCGGTGAACAACGCCATCGTGTCGAGCGGATGCCCACCGACGAGTGTTCCCGCCGCGACCGCCGCGGCCAGGACGAGCGCCGTCGACGCCACCACCGCACGCTTGCGCCGGCGACCGGGTGCAGTATCGGTCTCGGTGTCATCCAGTGAATTAGCGGGCGGTTCGTCGATGACGCGAACGCCGGCATCCGCTCTGTCGGTCTCGGTATCCTGATCAGCAGCCGGCCGCGCAACGCGGCTGCTGCGCACCGACATGACCAGCAGGGCGCCGGCCAGCAGGCCTATCGCGAACACGTAGGGCGGCTTCTGAACCTCCTGCACGACGAATCCCAGGCCATCGAGGTGCCAGATGACGCGATCGGCCTGAGCGACCAGATACGGTTCCGGATCAACGACTTCGTTTGCGTCGCCCTGCATGGTGAGGGCGACCGTGCCGTTGGCCTCGGGGGAGACGGCGGTCACGCGGTGCGTGACCCTGGTGCCCTGTGGGTTGACCGCGCTGACGACATCGGAAACGCGAATCTCACTCGCTGGTACCTTCAGGGCCAGGGCGAGGGCACCGGTGTGAATTTCGGGGGACATCGACCCCGATCGAAAGATCAGGGGAGTCACCCCAAAGAACACGGCGGCCAGGGCCGCGAGGATGCAGATGACGCCGAGAATGGCGCCGAGGGTGAGAACGATCTCCTGGGAGATTCGGGTAATTTTGATCATGGCCTCAAACCTGTACTGACGTCACGAGAACGTGGAGCCGCATGTCGACGTTGAGTGCTGCGCGGGGGGCATCGGTGACCGTGCCGGGAATGTTTACCTTCAGGCAATACGTCACCGTGGTACCGGCGGCAAGGGTGGGAAGACCCGTTGAGATGGTGGCGCTCAGGGGAAGCGTGCCGTCCCCGGCCACGAGTGCGTCATCGCACACCTGCGCGCCGGAATACTGTACGACTTTCAGTCGAGCTATCTGGCCGAGCGCGGTCGTGCCGGCATCGTTGGCGACACCGCCGGAATTGGTCGTCGTGAATACGATCGTGGACAGGTTCATGGCGATCTGGCCGTTGTTGTGCAGCCTCAGTTCGGCGATGCCTGCCGGACCGCCGGGATACATCCCCACTGCGGTCAGCTGGGTGAGGCCGAGCTCGGCGGGACGGCCCTGCGCAAAAACACCGGACGAGCCGGCGACGGTCAGGTCGATGGTGCCCGTTGCGAAGGACGCCGCGACGTAGGACGCATCGGTGAACGACGCGCTCGTGCCGTACGCGCCGATGCCGACGAGAGCGCCGAAAGCCAGGATAAGCCGCACCCACACACGCACCAGGGCCGCCGGGTGCCGCGCGGTGGGGTAATTCACGCGGGGCACGGCGACTCCTGAAGCGTGGCGGGTCACGAGATGACTACGACTGGACGGCGGCGAACGCGAACTTCGCCGTGGTCGTCGCTGCCTGCAGCGCGTTGTCCGTGGCGTCGCTGCCGGTGGTCGGCAGAGTCACTTTGAAGCAGAGCACCTCTGACGCTCCGGCCGCGAGCGAGCGAGCGGGGATGCTCGCGGCGTTCAGGCCGGAACCGGTAGAGAGGGAGCCGGTGAACGAGGTCGTCGCATCGCAGGTGCCCGAGGAGCCGAGCGAGACGATGCTCACCAGTAGGGCGGATGACAGTGCGGCGCTGCCGGTCGAGGTGGTGGTCGTCGAATAGTTGAACGCCAGGGAGCCCGCGTTATGGACCGTCAGCGGCGAGATGGTGGTCGAGCCGATCTTGCCGTTCGCGATGGCGAGACTGGTCAGCGCGTACGGCGCCGCCAGCGCTCCCTGCTGGTTGCTGTCGAAAGTCAGATTGACCGTACCGGTGCTGAACGTCGATTCCACGTGGCCGTCATCGGTGAACAACGCGAATGTCATCACGGTGCTCAGCCCCAGCGCGGCGCCGGCCGCAAGAACGGCTCGCACCCGCACGGGTGACCTGGCAGGCAGAAAACTAAGGTGCTTTATCACGGGTTGCGCCTCTCGTAGCGGGAGACACGCAAAACCGAATTGGTCGGTCCCCCTTAACGAGGACACTGACAGGTGGCGCACGCCAGCAACAGGGGGTCTAAACCCCCAAGGCAGGGGAAGACAGCGCGGTGGAGCGCAGTGATCGTGGCCGGACGAACCGGCCTGGCAAGGGAGGGGACGACGGGAATCGAACCCGCGTCATAAGTTTGGAAAACTCAGGCTCTACCATTGAGCTACGTCCCCAGGCCCAACATTCGGGCACTCAAACATCTTAGTACAGCAAACCGGGGGGCGTTTGCCAGGGCGGGCGCATCCGTTCGAAAGCCGTGCATTAGACTGGCGGAGGTCAATCCGCCTGACGTGAGCTCTCGCCTGCGCCACCGGATTGGTTCCCCAACAAAGTAGTACCAACGGGTCGAAGTAGATCCGGGGCGTAGCTCAGCTTGGTAGAGCGCTCGTTTTGGGGGCGAGAAGTCGCAGGTTCAATTCCTGTCGCCCCGACATTACCCGCAGCACACCGTTTCAATACACAGGAGAGTCCCGAGTGAAGTCCACGGTCGAAAAACTGAGCCCCACGCGCGCCAAGCTCACCATCACGGTGAGCCCCGACGAGCTGAAGCCAGCCATCACCCACGCCTACGGCCACATTGCCGAAGACATCAACATCCCCGGTTTCCGTAAGGGAAAGATCCCGCCGGCGATCATTGACCAGCGCGTCGGCAAGGCTGCCGTTCTGGAACACGCCGTCAACGAGGGTCTCGACGGGTTCTACCGTGCGGCCGTCGAAGAGAACAAGCTGCGCCCGCTGGGTCGCCCCGAGGCTGACATCGTGGAATGGCCGAGCAACACCGACTTCTCCGGTGACCTCCTCCTCGCTATCGAGGTTGACGTGCGCCCCGAGATCGACCTGCCCGACTATGCCGGCGTCAAGCTCACCGTCGACGCCGTCGAGGTGTCCGACGAAGAAGTCGCTGAAGAACTCGACAAGCTGCGCAGCCGTTTCGGCACGCTCATCACCGTCGATCGCCCGGCCAAGACCGGCGACTTCGCCCAGATCGACCTGAACGCCGCGATCGCCGGCGAAGAGGTCGACACCGCGAGTGGAATCTCCTATGAGGTGGGCTCCGGCGACCTCATCGAGGGCATCGACGAGGCGCTCGATTCACTCAGCGCCGGCGAGACCACCACCTTCAACTCCAACCTCATGGGTGGCGACCACGAGGGTGAGACGGCCGAGATCACGATCACGGTCATCGCTGTCAAGGAGCGCGAGCTTCCCGCCGCCGACGACGACTTCGCCCAGATCTCGAGCGAGTTCGACACCATCGCCGAGCTGACCGAGAGCCTCAAGGTTCAGGTGGAGAAGTCCAAGGCCTTCGGCCAGGGCAGCCAGGCCCGCGAGCGCCTCATCGAGACGCTCCTCGGCTCGGTCGAGGTTCCGATTCCCGCCGCGATCATTCTCGACGAGGTCAACCGTCACCTCGAAGGCGAAAGCCGCCTCGAAGACGATACGCACCGCGCCGAGGTCACCGAAGCCAGCGAGAAGACGTTCCGTCAGCAGATTCTGCTCGATACGATCGCCGAAGCCGAGCGGGTGAAGGTCAGCCAAGATGAGCTCACCCAGTACCTCATCCAGGGTGCCAGCCAGTACGGAATGGACCCGAGCGAGTTCGTGCAGACGCTCAACTCCAACGGCCAGATTCCCTCGATGGTCGCCGAAGTTGCCCGCAACAAGGCCCTTGCCATTGCCCTGGGCAAGGCTGAGGTCGTTGACTCCAACGGCAAGTCGGTCGACCTAAGCGAGTTCACCGGCCCGGTCGACGCTGACGTCGACGCTGACATCGCTGCCGAAGCGGATACCGCCCCCAGCGACGTCCCGGCCGATCCGGCCGCCGAGGTTGACGCCGACGACAAGCCCAAGAAGAAGAAGAAGGCTGCTGCCAAGAAGTAGCGCCTCTGTGCGTGTACGGGCCGGCTGGATCCTTCCAGCCGGCCTTTGGCATGCTGCAGAGGATGTGTGTGGAGCCCGGTAATCTGCCGAGGGCGAACAGAGCCGTTTTCGCTCACGCGCTCCGATAGATTCATTGAGAAGCGACAACTGAAACGGAGCACGACATGGCGGACCCGACACCCACCAACGGTGTATTTGACCGACTGCTGAAGGACCGAATCATCTGGCTCGGCTCAGAGGTCCGTGACGAAAACGCGAACGAGATCTGCGCGAAGATCCTCTTGCTGGCAGCGGAAGACTCCAAACGCGACATCTACCTCTATATCAACTCTCCCGGCGGATCGATCACCGCCGGCATGGCGATCTACGACACGATGCAGTTCGTACCCAACGACATCGTCACCGTCGGCATCGGCATGGCGGCCTCGATGGGCCAGTTCCTGCTCACCTCGGGCACCAAGGGCAAGCGGTACATCACCCCTAACGCGCGCGTGCTCCTGCACCAGCCGTCGGGCGGGTTCGGTGGCACGTCCGCTGACATCCAGACCCAGGCCCGACTCATCCTCGATATGAAGCAGCGTCTCTCCGAGATCACGGCCGCGCAGACCGGCAAGACCCCGGAGCAGATCAACGCCGACGGTGATCGTGACAACTGGTTCAGCGCGCAGGAAGCCCTCGAATACGGCTTCGTCGACCACCTTCGCGCATCCGCTTCGGATGTCATCGGCGGCGGCGGTACCGATCCCGACGCCGACGTCACCAAGTAGCCCGCCGAAACTGAACAGGAAGAAAACATGACTATCCCCACATTCGGTGGAACGGCCTACAGCTCGATGGGCGGCTCGACCACGAACTCGCCTGAATCTCGCTACATCCTCCCCACCTTCGAAGAGCGCACCGCATACGGCTACAAGCGCCAGGACCCTTACGCCAAGCTGTTCGAAGACCGCATCATTTTTCTCGGCGTGCAGGTCGACGACGCCTCGGCCGATGACGTGATGGCCCAGCTTCTCGTGCTCGAAAGCCAGGATCCCGACCGCGATATCACGATGTATATCAACTCGCCCGGCGGATCGTTCACCGCCATGACGGCGATCTACGACACCATGCAGTACATCCGCCCGCACGTGATGACGGTTTGCCTCGGGCAGGCGGCATCCGCTGCTGCCGTGCTGCTGGCCGGTGGCACCGCGGGCAAGCGTCTTGCTCTGCCGAACGCGCGCATCCTGATTCACCAGCCTTCGGTTGGCGGCCAGGGCGGCGGCCAGGCTTCGGACATCGAGATTCAGGCTGCCGAGATTCTGCGTATGCGGGTCTGGCTCGAAGAGACCCTCGCGCACCACTCCAACCGCAGCGTCGAGCAGGTCAACAAGGACATCGACCGCGACAAGATAATGAGCGCCGCCGATGCCCTCGAATACGGCCTCATCGACCAGGTTCTGACCAGCCGCAAGAACCTTCCGATGCTGGTCAAATAGCTTGTGACCTGAACCGGTCGCACCGGCGCGTCGCCTGTGGGCGGCGCGCCGTTTCGGTTTATGGCGCGCTGCACGTAACTGTCACACGCACAGGCTAGGCTCAATTGCAGCGAGACCAATGGAGGAGGCTGACATGGCCCGAATCGGTGAAAGTGCCGACCTGCTCAAGTGTTCCTTCTGCGGAAAGAGCCAAAAGCAGGTACAACAGCTCATCGCCGGCCCCGGCGTGTATATCTGCGACGAATGCGTAGAGCTGTGCAACGAAATCATCGAAGAGCGCTTGGCGGAAGCCGGCTCTGAAGCCACCGCCGGTGAATTCGACCTCCCCAAGCCCAAAGAAATCTTCGGCTTCCTCGAAGAATACGTCATTGGCCAGGAACCCGCCAAGCGTGCCCTGGCCGTAGCGGTGTACAACCACTACAAGCGTGTGCGGTCGCGGGCCACCCTCACCGCAGCCGAGGCCATCCACGACGATGTCGAGATCGCCAAGTCCAACATTCTGCTCATCGGCCCCACCGGCTGCGGCAAGACCTATCTGGCCCAAACGCTCGCGAAGCGTCTCAACGTTCCCTTCGCCGTAGCGGATGCGACGGCCCTCACCGAAGCGGGTTACGTCGGCGAAGACGTCGAAAACATTCTACTCAAGCTTATTCAGGCTGCAGACTACGACGTGAAGCGGGCCGAGACCGGCATCATCTACATCGACGAGATCGACAAGATCGCCCGCAAGGCCGAGAACCCGTCAATCACCCGCGATGTCTCCGGCGAGGGCGTGCAGCAAGCGCTGTTGAAAATTCTCGAGGGCACCATCGCATCGGTACCGCCGCAGGGCGGGCGCAAGCATCCGCACCAGGAATTCATTCAGATCGACACCACGAACGTGCTGTTCATCGTGGCCGGCGCCTTCGCCGGGCTCGAAGACATCATCTCGTCCCGCGCCGGCAAGAAGGGCATCGGCTTCGGGGCACCCCTGCATATCAAGGGCGATGACATCAACCTGTTCAGCGAGGTTCTGCCCGAAGACCTGCACAAATTCGGGTTGATACCCGAGTTCATCGGTCGTCTTCCCGTGGTCACGACGGTCACCCAGCTCGATCAGGTAGCCCTCATGCAGATTCTGACCGTTCCCAAGAATGCACTGGTGCGTCAGTACCAGCGCATGTTCGAGCTCGACGGCGTAGAACTTGAGTTCGAGCAGCCGGCGCTCGAAGCGATCGCCGACCTCGCCGTGCTGCGCAAGACCGGAGCCCGCGGGCTGCGAGCCATCCTCGAAGAAGTTCTTGGCCCGGTCATGTTCGAGGTTCCTTCGAGCACTGACGTGGAGCGCGTCATCATCACCCGGGAGACCGTACTGAACAATGCGCCGGCCGAGATGGTGCTCCAGAAGTCCCGACAGGTGAAGTCAGCCTGAGTCGTGCACACCCTCGCGCGTGCGCATTCCACCGGGTGCGTGGCAGTCGGATCCGTTTGACGTGATTTCCTGCGCTGTCACGCCAGAGCAGGTGTCAGGTCAGATTCGCGGGGGTGCGACCAGGAGTGACGAGCGGCACAGGGCAGCCCCGGGTGTCGTACACCATTTTCTACCGGCATCATCGCTGCGATCACGGGGTTCGCGAGTTCGTTCGTGCTGGTCATCGCCGGGCTGCGGGCCGTTGGCGCGTCAGAAGCGCTAGTCTCATCCGGGACTGCTGCCGCTGTGCCTTCTCGTCGCCGTAGTGTGCACTGCACTGCCGTGGCATTCTGGTCACGGCCTCCGGCATTATCATCGTGGGGTGCGGGTCCGCGTTCTGGGGCCTGGTCGTCGGGGGAGTGTTTATGCTCTGGCTGGGTTGGCGCAGGCTCCGTCACGACTGGGTTGAGCTGTGCTCACGGCGCCGCAATCGCACGGTTGGTGGCGTCGTTGCCCGCCCGACCGAACCTCGTTCGCACGAGTACTCCAGCCGCCGTGCGCTCGATGATCAGCGCTGACAGCACAGCAGCCAAAGCCAGCAGCGCACCCGTCACCTCGAGCCCCTCTTCGATACCGACCAGCAGATGGTATGGCCAACTAGCCCGGGAGAGGTCGTCAAGACGCCCTCCGACGACCATTCCGCCGATGGCCTCGAAACCGACGGCGCCGAACAGATAGATGGCCCCGGCGAAGATGAGGCGGAGCCGGAGCCTTCGTTCAAGTCGGCGAGCGATCCACAGAACGATCAGGCCGACCAGAACCGCCAGGGGCACGCCGACGGTGAGCCAGGCGAATGTGAAGCGGTTGCCGAGATCAAAGCGCGCGAGTTTCTCGTGCAACTGGGCGATCTCATCGGCCGACAACTCGACGGCCACGACGGCGAGCACGAAGTAGGGTGCACTGATCTCTCCCTCATTTCGAGCAGCGAAACCGACGGCGGCCAGGCACAGCGCGATGCTGGCCAGGAGGAGCCCCGACGCCCAGGCCCACAGGTTCGCTTCGCCGTCGGCGTAGAGCAGGCTCGCCAGTGCGCTGAGGCCGGGCCAGCCCGGGGTCGTGATGGCGATGTTCTCGCGCAGGTAGTGCGAGACGAGACCGCCCAGCAGCATGACGGCAAGAATGCCTGCGGCGATCCAGAGAAGCCGCCGCCGCACCGTGCCCTGTGAGAGACCCGTCGGAATGTCCATGACCTAGTATCCTACGACGGGCACATCGTCCGCGCATCCTCAATGCTGAGGGTGCGGGCGAGCCCGTCACGGTGCGCGGGAGTCACGCCGCTGCGCTGCAGGCGGAACCCGCGCCGCTGCGCTGCAGGCGGAACCCGCGCGTTGGCGCAGTTCCAGTGCGACGCAGTAGGCGGGAGGTCTAGTTGAGGCCGCGTCGATCGAGCAGTGGCTGCAGATCAGCGTCGCGGCCTCGCCATTGGCGGTAAGCCTCCAGCGGATCCCTGGTGCCGCCGACTCCGAGCAGGCGGTCGCGAAAACAATCGCCGTTGGCACGGGTCAGGCCGCCGTTCTCCTTGAACCATTCGACGGTGTCGGCGTCGAGAACCTCGCTCCAGATGTAGGAGTAGTAGCCGGCGTCGTATCCGCCCGAAAACGTGTGCGCGAAGTAGGTGCTCGCGTAGCGGGTGGGAACGGACGTGTTGGCGAGGTCGACGGAAGCGAGGGCATCCGCTTCGAACTGGGCCACGTCGGTGACCGTCGTGTCGGCGTCGATGCGGTGCCAGGCCTGGTCGAGGAGCGCGGCGGCGAGGTATTCGCTGGTCAGGAAGCCCTCATTGAAGGCAGACGAAGCCTGGATGCGGTCGACGAGCGGCTTTGGCATCGCCTCGCCCGTCTCGTAGTGGCGGGCATAATTGGCGAGAACGTCGGGCCAAAGCATCCACATCTCGTTGACCTGGCTGGGGAACTCCACGAAGTCGCGGTACACGTTGGTGCCGGAGAACTTGGGATAGGTGGCGCGGGCGAGCAAACCGTGCAGGGCGTGACCGAACTCGTGGAACAGGGTGGTGACCTCGTCGTAGGTGAGCAGCGTCGGCTGGCCGGTGGCCGGTTTAGACACGTTGAGGTTGTTGCAGACCACGGTTGTGTCGGTGCCGAGCAGCTCGGACTGTGAGACGAGGGCGTTCATCCAGGCTCCGCCGCGCTTGGAATCACGGGTGTAGTAGTCGCCGATATACAGCCCGAGGGCAGCGCCGTCCTCGGCGGTGACCTCGAAGACGCGCGCTTCAGGGTGCCAGCCGACCAGGTCGGGCCGGGCAGTGAAGGTGAGGCCGTACAGCCGGTTGGCTGCAAAGAACACTCCGTTCTGCAGCACACTTTCAAGCTCGAAGTAGGGGCGCATGGCGGCGGTGTCGACGTCATATTTGGCCCGGCGTACCTTCTCGGTGTAGAAGGCCCAGTCCCACGCGGCCAGCTCGAAGCCGCCGCCCTCGGCGTCGATCACGGCCTGCAGATCGGCCTGCTCCACCCGGGCATTGCGGGCAGCGGCCGGCGCGAGGCGGCCGAGCAGATCCCACACGGCGTCGGGCGTTTTCGCGGTTTCGTCGGCGGTCACAAAGGCGGCATGATTGTCGAACCCGAGTAGGCGTGCCCGCTGGGCGCGCAGATGCGTGATTTCGATTACGAGCGGCCGGTTGTCGTTGGCCGCGCCGGCCGCATCCGAGCGGATGCCGCGGGCCCTGCTTGCCGCAAGCAACCGCTCGCGCACCCCCCGGTTGGTCAGGCTCGCGAGGTAGGGGTGCGAGGTGGGAAGGACGAGACTGATCAAGTACCTCCCGGCGAAGCCGTGTTCCCGGGCCGCCTCGGCCGCAGCGGATATCTCGCCGCCGGTCAGGCCGTCGAGCTCGGCCACGTCGTCAAGGACGAGCGCGAGTTCATTCGTATCGGCCAGCAGATTCTTTTCGAACCGCGTGGTTAGCGTCGACAGCCGCGCGTTGAACTCACGCAGCGCCTGCTTGTCGTCGTCGCTCAGGCCGGCCCCGGCCAGCGTGAACTCGGTGAAGTACCGGTCGAGCAGGTAGAGCGATTCCGCGTCGAGTGCGAGGCTCGAGCGTTGCTCGTGCAGGGCTTCGATGCGCGCGTAGAGACGGGGATCGAGCCGGATGGCGTCGGCGTGGGCGGCGAGCAGGGGCGCGAGTTCTTCTTCGAGGTCGGTGGTGAAATCACCCGAGTCGGAGGAGCTCTTGTTGAAGAAGACCTCTGCGACTCTGGCGAGCGTCTGCCCGCTGCGCTCAAGGGCGACGAGCGTGTTGTCGAAGGTTGGGGCATCCGCTGTGGCGGTGATGGCGTCGACCTCGGCGAGCTGTTCGGTCATGCCCTGAAGAAAGGCGGGCCGGTAGTGCTCGTCGACAATGACAGCGAAGGGCGGTAGCTGGTACGGCAGAGTGCTGCGGGCGAAAAACGGATTGGTCGCGGTAAAATCCATACCTCCACACTAGCCAAGACCACCGACGCGACTACTTCGGCGGCGCGTAGGATCGCACCATGACAGACCTGACCGGCAATTCTGAGTCCGCGCCACGCGACGAATACATCCACGGTCACCACGAGAGTGTGCTCCGCTCCCACACCTGGCGCACGGTCGCGAATTCGGCCGCCTACTTGATTGCGGAGTTGCGCACCGGGGGTGTTCTGCTCGATGTCGGCTGCGGCCCCGGCACGATCACGGTCGACCTGGCCCGACGGCTCACGCCCGGACGGGTCGTCGGCCTCGACGCGTCGACCGAGATCATTGAGCGGGCGGCCGGCCTGGCCGCCGACGAGGGGGTACACAATGCGAGTTTTCAGGTCGGTGACGTCTATGCGCTCGACTTCGCCGACGCGACCTTTGACATCGTGCACGCCCATCAGGTGCTGCAGCACCTGGCTGATCCGGTCGCGGCGATGGCCGAGATTCGCCGGGTATTGCGCCCGGGCGGTGTGTTTGGCGCCCGCGACGTGGACTACGGGGGCGTCATGATCGCACCCACCATCGACGGCCTGGTCGACTGGATGCGGGTCTACCGCGAGGTGCACTACTGGAACGGCGGTGACCCCGATGCCGGCCGTTCGCTCAAGACTTGGGCCCGGCGGGCAGGGTTCACCGAGGTGACCAGCAGCGCATCCGTCTGGTGTTTCGCGTCAGACGCGGAGCGCGAGTGGTGGGGGGAATCCTGGGCGGTGCGGGTGACCGAATCCAGCTTCGCGGCCCACGCTATCGAGTCCGGCGTGGCCGACCTGGCCGACCTCAAGCGGATGGCCGCAGCCTGGCGAGAGTGGCTGCGTGACCCCAACGGCTGGTTTGGCATGCCACACGGTGAGATTCTGGCCCGCGCCTGAGCATGCGGGGCGGTCAGGCCGCGCGACCGCCGATACGGCTCAAATCCAGTCCTCGTCGTCATCATCCGTGCTGGTGGACGGCTGCGTGATAGTCGCACTATCGTCCACCGGGTTGAAGCGGATGACGGTGCCGTCGTCGAGCTCGATCACCGGCTTGGACTCCAGCCAGGTCAGAGTCCAGCGCCAGGTGCTGGTGTCGACGGCAATGGCCGTGAGGTCTTCTTCAACGGCCCGCACGGCGATTTCGACGACGTGCGGAAGTCCGGTCGGCAGGGTGCCGCCAATGGGCCATCGGGTTCCCAGCTGCATGGTCTAGGCGTCGATCTCGTAGGTGACCCAGTCGGTGCGGGTGCCGAGCTGGTCGTAGAGTACCTGCGCGGTCGCGTTGTCGGCCGCGGTCACGAGCTGCACCTGGGTCAGCTTGTGCTGACGCGCGTAGGCCTTGGTAAATTCCATCAACAGCGCGCCGACGCCCCTACCGCGGGAGTCCTCAGCGACGTACAGGTCGTCGAGGAACAGGGCGAGGTCGCCGCTGAGGGTGCGCGGTACGGTGCGGTAGTGCGCGAAGCCAACGAAATCACCCGCTTCGTCGACCGCGACGGCACCATTGAGAGAGTTGTTCGCGTCGATGATCCAGCTCCAGACCTGCAGGGCTTTCTGGTCGGTCAGTTCGCTCTCGTAGAACGCGCTGTAGCCCTCGAACAGGCCCAGCCAGGCGAAAAAGTCCTTGTCGCCCAGCGGGCGCACGGTTACTGACATCTGGTCTCCTAACTTTCCAACACGGTGGCAAACACGATGTCGGTCACAGCGAGTTCGCTGCCGTCGACAAAGGTCAATTCGTGAATCCGACCGACCGCTTTGAGATCGGCGGCGGCCAGGGTGAGTAGTGCGATCTCGGCGGGTGCACCGCATATTACTGCGGAAACCACCTCGGATTTTTGCGACGCCTTCGCGTCCGTCTTGGCACGACGGATGCCGGTGAGCGCGCGACTGGCCAGGTCGAGCAGGGCGATGTTGCCGGTGGCCACCTCGTCGCTGCCGAGCAGGTCGGCCGCGACCGGCCACGGCGCGGTGTGCACCGAGCCGTCGTTCGACCAGGACCAGGCCTCCTCGGTCGCGAACGGAACAAACGGTGCGAACAGGCGCAGCAGGGTGGCCAGCGCGGTGCGCAGCGCGGCAACGGCCGAGGCCTGCTCCGGGCCCGGCTCGCCGTAGGCGCGTTCCTTCACCAATTCGAGGTAGTCGTCGCAGAAGGTCCAGAAGAAGCTTTCGGTGGATTCCAGCGCACGAGCGTGGTCGTAGTTCTCGAACGCGGTCGTGGCCTGTGCGACCACCGCGGTGAGGCCGGCCAGCATGCTCTGGTCGACCGGCTCGGTGATCGGGGCTGTACTGCTGCCCTGCGACATGGAGACGAACTTGCTCGCGTTGAGGATTTTGATGGCGAGGCGACGGCCGATTTTGATCTGGGTCGGGTTCTTCGGGTCGAAGGCCGCGTCGGTGCCGAGGCGAGAGGATGCCGCCCAGTAGCGCACAGCGTCGGAACCGTGCAGCTCGAGCATGTCGGCAGGGGTGACCACGTTGCCCTTGGACTTTGACATCTTCTTGCGGTCGGGGTCCACGATGAAGCCGCTCAGCGCGGCGTGCTGCCACGGCGACGTGCCGTGCTGCTGCTCTGCACGCAGCAGCGTCGAGAACAGCCAGGTGCGAATGATGTCCTGGCCCTGAGGGCGCAGCGAGTACGGGAAGACCAGGTTGAACAGCTCCGGGTCGCGCTCCCAGCCGCCGGCGAGCTGCGGGGTGAGCGAGGACGTCGCCCAGGTGTCCATGACGTCGACCTCACCGATGAAGCCGTCGACCTGGCCACGCTGGTTTTCGGTGTAGCCGGGCGCGGTATCCGACGAAGGGTCGACCGGCAGCAGGTCGCGGGTGGCCAGGATCGGCTGGTCGAAGACCGGATTGGCATCGGCGTCGAGCGGGTACCAGACCGGCAGCGGCACACCGAAGAAACGCTGGCGGGAGACGAGCCAGTCGCCGGTGAGCCCGTTGACCCAGTTCTCGTAGCGAACCTTCATGAATTCGGGGTGCCAGGCCAGCTCGGTGCCGTGCTCGAGCAGTCGGGCACGTAGCTTCTCGTCGCGCGCGCCGTTGCGGATGTACCACTGCCGGGTGGAGACGATTTCAAGCGGTTTGTCGCCCTTTTCGAAGAATTTGACGGCGTGCACGATCGGCTTCGGGTCGCCGATCAGGTCGCCGCTGGCCGTGAGTAGCTCCACCACGGCCTGCTTGGCGGAAAAGACGGTTTTGCCGGCGAGCTGCGCGTAGGCGGCCCGGCCAAATTCGGAGGTGATGGCGTCAGGAACTTCGGCGATGATGCGGCCGTCGAAACCCATTATGGCGCGGTTGGGCAGGTCGAGTTCGCGCCACCAGACCACGTCGGTCACATCGCCGAAGGTGCAGATCATGGCGATTCCGGAGCCCTTGTCTTTCTGGGCGAGGTGGTGGGCGAGAACGGGAACCTCGACGCCGAAGACCGGGGTCGTCACCGTGGTGCCGAAGAGGTGCTTGTAGCGTTCGTCCTCGGGATGCGCGACGAGGGCCACGCAGGCCGGCAGCAGTTCGGGCCGGGTCGTCTCGATCTCGATCGTGCTGCCGTCGGGCTTCAGGAACGACACCCGGTGGTACGCGGCCGGCATGTCCTTGTCTTCGAGCTCGGCCTGGGCAACGGCGGTGCGGAAGGTGACGTCCCACAGTGTGGGCGCCATGGCCTGGTAGGCCTCGCCGCGTTCGACGTTGCCGAGAAAGGCGAGCTGGGAGGTGAACAGGGCTTCCTGGCCGATGGTGCGGTAGGTCTGGTTCCAGTCGACGCTCAAGCCGAGGGTGCGCCAGAGCGCTTCGAACTGCTTCTCATCTTCTTTGGTGAGGGTTTCGCACAATTCGATGAAGTTGCGCCGGCTGATCGGCAGCTGGTCGGCGGCCTTTGAGCTCTTGCCGTCGCCGCCCTCGAACGGTGGAACAAAGTTCTCGGTGTAGCCGAGCGAGGGGTCGCAGCGCACCCCGTAGTAGTTCTGCACCCGACGCTCGGTCGGCAGGCCGTTGTCGTCCCACCCCATCGGATAGAACACGTTCTTGCCGCGCATCCGCTGAAAACGAGCGATGACGTCTGTGTGGGTATACGAAAAAACATGCCCGATATGCAGCGAGCCCGACGCGGTCGGCGGGGGAGTGTCGATCGAGTAGATCGTCTCCCGGGTGGCGTTCTCCCGTGCGAAACGGTAGGTGCCGTCGCTCTCCCAGCGGGTCTCCCATTTGGCTTCGAGCCCTTCGAGGGCGGGCTTTTCAGGGACGCGGTCAGCGTGGGTCATCATTCTCCGGTTCGGTATATTCGGCACCGTGTCGATGGTGAGGTGCCTGAGTGTGCCCGTCCAATCTACCCGATCGGCTCTTTTTCCCCGAACGGGGGCTTCCCCAACGCTTCTTGGCGTGTTTTTTCAGATCGACAGTCGGGGTACGGCGGCGAGCAACTGCACCGAGTACGGATGCTGTGGCGCGGTGAATACGCGCGCCGCCGGCCCGCTCTCCATGATGCGCCCGGCCCGCATGACCGCGATCTGGTCGCTGACGTGCTGCACGACACCGAGGTCGTGCGAGATGAAGATCAGGCTGAGCCCGCGGTCCCGCTGCACGTCGTCGAGGAGGTCGAGCACCTGGGCCTGCACGCTCACATCGAGTGACGACACCGGTTCGTCGCAGATGAGAATTTCGGGCCTCGCGGCCAAAGCCCGGGCAATTCCGATCCGCTGGCGTTGCCCGCCGGAGAGTTCGAGCGGGCGGCGGGGCAGAACGGTGGCGGCGAGGCCGACCTCGTCGAGCAGGGAGCGCAGCCGAGCCGTCGTCTGCGGTGCGCGGCGCTGTTGGCGGTGGCCCAGTGCGTCCCGGAGGATCTCGGCGACGCTCCAGCGCGGATCGAATGAACCGAGGGAATCCTGGTAGATGGCCCCAACGCCGACACGCAGACCGCGGCGGGTTTTCTCGCTCGCCGCGCTCCACGGTTCGCCAAACACCCGCACCTCGCCCTGATCGGGTTGCAGCAGCGCGAGCAGCAGGCGCGCGGTCGTGGTTTTGCCGGAACCCGACTCACCCACGATTCCAAGCGTGCTTCCGCGATGCAGCACGAACGACACGTCGTCGACGGCGAGAAATCGGCTGCCGTCCGGTCGGCGAAAGCTCTTCGACAGGCCGCTTGCCTCGAGCACGACGGTGCTGTCGCAGGCAACCGTGCTGTCGGTGGTAGCTATGCGCGGCGGGGCATCCGCTGCACGAAGGTTTAGCGACAGCCGGGTGCCGCGTGGCTTGTCGGCCGGGATCGCCGCGACCATGCGCCGGGTCTGCACATGCGCGGGTGAGCCCAGCACCTGCGCGGTGCTGCCGGTTTCCACGAGCAGGCCATCGTGCATCACGGCGACGCGGTGCGCGACGTGGCTCACCACGGCCAGGTCGTGACTGATCAGCAGCACGGCGGTGCCGGCCAGGGTGATCTGCTCCAGCAGCGCCAAAATCTGGGCCTGCACGGTCACGTCGAGCGCCGTCGTCGGCTCGTCGGCGATGAGCAGCGGCGGGTCCAGCGCGATCGCCGCGGCGATGAGCGCCCGCTGGCGTTCCCCGCCGGAGAGCTGCCCGGAGAGTTTCTGCACCTGCCGGGCGGGGTCGGGCAGCCCGACGGCGTCGAGAAGTTCAAGCACCCTACGTGCGCGGGCTGCGGCGCCGAGGGTGGTGTGCAGGCGCAGCGAGTCGGCGATCTCCCGACCGATCGGCCGCAACGGGTCGAGCGAGACCAGAGCGTCCTGCAGCACCAGGCCAACGGTTTTGCCCCGGCGTGCCCGCCAGGCACGGTCGGTCAGGCCGAGCACGTTCTGCCCGTCGAGTTCGAGCCGGTCAGCGCTGACCCGCGCGTTGGCCCCGGCGAGCCCGAGCAGGCTGCGCGCGGTCACGCTCTTGCCCGAGCCGGATTCGCCGACGATGGCGAGGCACTCACCCCTGGCGATCTCGAATGACACCCCGCGAACGACCGGGTCAACCGCGCCGAAGCCGACCCGCAGGTTGCGCACGATGAGGGCGGCCGTTGGTGAATTCTTGGGTGCCCCGGTACTCACAGATGCCTCATTCGCCGGTCGATGCCGCGGCCGAGCACCGTGGCGGTCACAGCGGTCAGCACGATGAACAGGCCGGGAAAGAAGCTCATCCACCAGGCCGAGGTGATGTAGGTGCGCCCGGCCGAGAGCATGGCGCCCCACTCCGCGGTCGGCGGTTCGGCACCGAGGCCGAGGTAGCTGAGGGTTGCGGCCCAGACGATGGCCTGACCGATGCCGAGGGTCGCGAGCACGAACAGCGGCGCGAGGGTGTTCGGCAGGATGTGGCGTCGCAGGATCTGCCAGCGGGTGCGGCCGAGCACGGTCGCTGCTTCGACGAACGCCGTCGATCGTACCGAGATCAGCTGCGCTCGAATGATGCGGGCATACCCGGGCGCGGTCGACAGCCCCACGGCGATCGTGGCGGTCGCCACACCGGGGCCGAAGATAACGATGAACAGCAGCGCCAACAGCAGCCCGGGAAAAGCGAACAACACTTCAAGAAACCGGTTCACGGTGAAGTCCACGACACGGCCGAGCATTCCGGCGAGGGTGCCCAGTACGATGCCGAGCCCCAAACCGATCGCCGTCGCGGCCGCACCGATCAGGAGCGAGGACTGTGTGCCGTGCACGACCCGGGTGTAGATGTCCCGGCCCGATTCGTCGGTGCCGAAACCGTGCGCGAGGTTCGGCGGCTCAAACGCCGAGAGCGGGTCGATGCCGAGCGGGTCTCCGGGAGCGAGAAGCTGTGGCGCTAGAGCCGAGACCAGCAGGAGCAGCGCAAGCATGCCTGCGACACTTTCGGCGACACCGAGGCGCCGCGGCTGACCCAACCGGTCGGCGCGAGTCGCGAGCCTTGCCCGCACCTCCAGGTCGCTCATGACAGCCGCAATCGGGGATCGACCAGGCGGCTGGCGGCATCCGTCAGCAGGGTCATCAGAATGTAGGCGACCGCGACGATCATGACCACGCCGATGACGACGGGAACGTCCCGGAGGGTGACAGCGCCGAGGAGGGTGCGGCCGAGGCCGGGGCGAGCGAAAATGGTCTCGACGACGACTGCGCCGCTGATCAGCGAGCCGAACGCCCACCCGGAGAGGCTGATCGCGGGCAGCGAGGCGTGGCGCAGCGCGTGGATCCAAAGTGCCCCTCGTTCGCTTTCGCCGCGCGCGCGAGCCGAAAGCACGAACGGGCTCTCCAAAGCAGTGAGCAGGGATTCGCGCATGATCTGGCCGAGAAAACCCGCCAGGGGAATGGCCAGGGTGAGCACGGGCAGCACTAGTCCGGCGACGCCGCCGGTGCTGATCGGCGGCAGCAGACCGAGCCAGATGCTGAGCACGACGATCAACGAGGTCGCGAGCCAGAAATGCGGCAGTGCGGCCGCGACGATCTCCAGGCTCGTCGCCACCCGGGCGGCGACCAGGCCGCCACGGGTCGACCAGGTGGCCAGGGCGAGCGCGAGCAGCCAGGCCAGGGCGAGGGAGAGAACGGCCAGCACCAGGGTGCCGCCGAGTTGGCTGAGCACGAGCGGGCCGACGTCCATGTTGAGTGCATACGACCGGCCGAGGTCGCCTGTGGCGAGCCGACCGAGCTGGGCGAAATACTGCACGATGACGGGCTGATCGAAGCCGTACTCTGCCGTGACCGCTGCGAGGGCTTCAGGTGAGGCCTGCGATCCGGGGCCGCCGAGTACAGCTTGGGCGGGGTCTCCCGGTATGAGGCGTACCGCGAAGAAGGTGATCGAAGCCACCGCCCACAACACGAAGAGCGCTCCGCCAAGGCGGCCCGCCAGACGTCCGAGCACGCGCAGCGCGGCCCGGCGTCGGACTACCGATTCAGCCACGCGTCGTACAGCGTGGGCACGGCCACGGTCGGCAGGGTGCGGAGACCCACCACGTCGCTGCGCAGCAGAAAATGATTCTGCTGGTCGTAGAGCGGCAAAACGTAGAAGCCTTCCAGGATGCGGTCCTGGGCGTCGGAATAGAGGTCGCGACGCTCGTCGGCATCCGTCGTGCGCGCCGCCGTCGTGAGCAACTCATCGATGTCGGGGTCACTGACCTGGGCGAGATTGGCGAAGTATCCGCTCGGAGCCGGCACGATGCTGTCGGAGTGGTAGAGGATGCGCAGCACGTCGGGGCCGACCTTGGTATACGGCGCGCTTACCGCGTCGTAGTCGTTGGCGGCGAGGGCGGCATACCAGCTCGAGAGGTCCAGCGGAGCCAGCTTCACCTCGAACCCGGTCTCCTTCGCGGTGGCCTGGATCTGTTCGAACACGCTCTGCTCGGCCGGGATGGACTGGTTGGTGCTCACCGGAAACTCCACTGACAGCCGCACGCCGTTCTTGACACGGTAACCGTCGGCATCCGATTCAGTCCAGCCGGCTTCGTCGAGCAGTGTTGCGGCGGCAGCTGGGTCATAGTCGAACAGTGCGGCGTTCGAGACGGCGGTGGCCTCAACGCTCGACAGCGCCGAGTACGACCGGGTGGCCGTGCCCTGGAACAGGCTCGACACGGCGTCGTCGACGTTCGCCGAGCGGATGAACGCTTCCCGAACGCGCACATCGTCGAAGGGGGCCTGCCCCGAGTTCAGTTCGATACGGTTGGCGGCGCCAGGCCGAGGCGAGTCGAGCTGTTCGATAGCATCGCTCTGCTCGGCCTGCATGATCGTGTCGGGCTGGGCATTGTCGATCACGTCGACCTCACCGGCCTGCAGGGCCGCATAGCGGGACGCCGAGTCGGGGATGAACCGCCAAATGACCTCGTCGAGGTAGGCGGGGCCGGAGTGCCCGGCATCCGCCGGCGGGGACACGTAGTCGTCGTTCCGCACCAGGGTGACGGCGTTCTGCTTCACCCAGCTCTCCACGATGAAGGGGCCGGTGCCAACGGGGCTCGCGCAGTTCTCGTCCTGACTGCGTAGAAGGGCCGTCGGTGATTCCATCGCGAGCCAGGGCTGGGACAGCGACTCGAGCAGCGCGCTGTCCGGTTCGCTCAGGGTGAAGCGCACGACGGTGGAGGAGACCGCCTCGACGCCGGCGACCTTGCCTAGCGCGAGGTATCCGGTCGACGAAAGCGTCGTCGGGTCCTGCAGGTGCGCGATGTTGGCCCGCACGGCTTCGGCGTCGAACACGGTGCCGTCGGTAAAGGTCACGTCGTCCCGCAGGGTGAAGTCCCAGGTCAGGCCATCATCGCTCGGGGTCCAGGACTCGGCCAGCCAGGGAATGATCCGGCCGCCGGAGTCGCGGGAGACGAGTGATTCGAGGTACTGGGCACTGACCAGCGCCTGAGGAAAGTTTCCGCCGACGTGCGGGTCGAGGCAGCTCGGTTCGGCGTCGCCCGAGGCGTAGGTGAGCGTGCCGCCGCTCCGGGGCTCGCCGACTGGTTCGTTCGGACCGGCCTGGGTGCAGCCGGCCACGAGCAGGCCGACGGCGATGATTCCGGTCGTGGCGGCGAGCACGCGGCGGACAGGGTGTGGGAGCGGCAGTTGATTCTTCACCCCTCAACGTTAGGCTACGGCGCGCATTCATCCGGTACGATTAGATGGAATGACAGTGACCCGGCCATCACCGGGAAGTCTTCGGAAGAACGAATGTCTGTCCTCGGGTGGACATTCCAGTAGAACCGAACGGGTCGGGCCCGTCACAGCCTTTGAACAAGCGGTCGCCTGGCGGTTTCGGGCGGCAAGCGAGGTGGTACCGCGGCGATTTCCACAGAATCGTTCGTCCTCGTGGAGCAGGGCCCCAGTGACCCGTCCCGGCAGGAGAAGCATTTTGTACCCCAAGAGCCGCAACACGACCCCCCACGGCGCGCCCGACGCGGCCATCGTTCCGTCCCCGAACTTTCCCGCCCTCGAATCCGAGGTACTCGAGTTCTGGAAGAACGACGACACCTTTCAGGCGTCGATCGACCAGCGTGACGGCGCCGAGGAATGGACCTTCTACGACGGGCCGCCGTTCGCCAACGGACTCCCGCACTACGGCCACCTGCTCACCGGCTACGCCAAAGACCTGTTCCCGAGGTTTCAGACCATGCGCGGCAAGCAGGTGCACCGCAGGTTCGGCTGGGACACTCACGGCCTGCCGGCTGAGCTCGAAGCCGAACGCAAGCTCGGTATCACCGATAAGAGCCAGATCGAAGAGATGGGCCTCGCGGCGTTCAACGCGGTCGCCCGCGAGTCGGTGCTCGAATACACCAAGGACTGGGAAGAGTACGTCACCCGCCAAGCCCGCTGGGTCGACTTCGAGGACGATTACAAGACCCTCGACATCACCTTCATGGAGTCGGTGATCTGGGCGTTCAAGCAGTTGCACACCAAGGGCCTCGCCTATGAGGGCTACCGGGTGCTGCCCTACTGCTGGCGCGACCAGACCCCGCTCTCCAACCACGAACTGCGCATGGACGACGACGTCTACAAGATGCGCCAGGACCAGACCGTCACGGTCACCTTTCCGCTGATCGGCACCAGGGCCGAAGCGCTCGGACTCACCGCCGTGCGCGCCCTCGCCTGGACCACGACCCCGTGGACCCTTCCGACGAACTTCGCGCTCGCCGTGGGCCCCGAGATCGTTTACGCCGTCGTGCCGGCCGGCCCGAACGGCACCCCGGACGCCGAAGTACTGCGCGAGGGAACCTCGGCGTCTGCTGAAGTACTCGGAGCCGAATACCTCCTCGCAATCGACCTGGTCGGCAACTACGCCAAGGACCTGGGTTACGAGAGCGCAGCCGAGGCATCCGCTGCCGTGTCGCGCACCATTCTCGGCAGCGAACTCGAGGGAGTCAGCTACGACCGCCTGTTCGACCACTACGCCGACGAAGCGGTCTGGGGCACCCAGAACGCCTGGCGCATCCTTGTGGCCGACTACGTCACCACGAGCGACGGTACCGGCATCGTGCACCAGGCTCCCGCCTACGGCGAGGAGGACCAGAAGGTGTGTGAGGCCGCCGGAATCCCGGTCATCCTCTCGCTCGACGACGGCGGAAAGTTTCTCAGCGACATTCCCGAAGTGGCCGGCCAACTCTGGAGTGATGCCAACAAGCCGCTCACCGCGCTGCTCAAGGCCAACGGTCGCCTCATTCGCCAGGCCAGTTACGAGCACTCCTATCCGCACTGCTGGCGCTGCCGCAACCCGCTCATCTACAAGGCCGTATCGAGCTGGTTCGTGCGAGTCACCGACTTTCGCCCGCGCATGGTCGAACTCAACCAGGAGGTGAACTGGGTTCCGGAGAACGTGAAAGACGGCCAGTTCGGCAAGTGGATCGGCAATGCCCGCGACTGGTCCATCAGCCGCAACCGCTACTGGGGTTCCCCCATCCCGGTCTGGAAGAGCGACAACCCCGATTATCCTCGAACCGATGTCTACGGCTCGCTCGACGAGTTGGCCGCCGACTTCGGAGTGCGCCCGACCGATCTGCACCGCCCGTACATCGACGAACTCACCCGCCCGAACCCTGACGACCCCACCGGCCAGTCCACAATGCGTCGCATCACCGACGTGCTGGACGTCTGGTTCGACTCCGGCTCGATGCCGTTCGCACAGGTGCATTATCCGTTTGAGAACCGGGAGTGGTTCGAAGCACACAACCCGGCCGATTTCATCGTGGAATATATCGGGCAGACGCGCGGCTGGTTCTACCTGCTGCACGTGCTCTCCACCGCCCTGTTCGACCGACCGGCGTTCAAGAACGTGGTCAGCCACGGCATCGTGCTCGGCAATGACGGCCAGAAGATGAGCAAATCGCTGCGCAACTACCCCGACGTCAACGAGGTGTTCGACCGCGACGGTGCCGATGCCATGCGCTGGTTCCTGATGAGCTCTCCGGTGCTGCGCGGCGGAAACCTCGTCGTAACGGAGGAGGGCATCCGCGAGAGCGCCCGGCAGGTCATGCTGCCGCTATGGAGCACGTACTACTTCTTCTCGCTCTATGCCAACGCCTCGGGTTCCACCACCGGCGGGACGGGCTACGACGCCACTTGGCGCACCGATTCCACCGACGTACTCGACCGCTACCTGCTCGCTAAGACCCGCGACCTCATCGTCGGCGTCACGAACGACCTCGAAGTCCTCGACAGTACCGTCGCCGCCGCGCGCCTGCGTGACTTCGCCGACGTACTCACCAACTGGTACGTGCGCCGGTCACGCGACCGGTTCTGGGGCGGCGCCGCCGAGGGGGCGACCGCCCACGAAGCGTTCGACACCCTTTACACCGTTCTCGAAACCGTCTGCCGGGTCACCGCTCCGCTGCTGCCACTCGTTACAGAGCGCATCTGGCAAGGCCTCACCGGCGGCCGCAGTGTGCACCTCGAAGACTGGCCAGATGCAACCCTCTTCCCGGCCGACGACGAGCTCGTCACCGCGATGGACCAGGTGCGCCTGATCAGCAGCACCGTGCTCTCGCTCCGCAAGCAGGCCGGCCTGCGTGTGCGCCTGCCGCTGACCAACCTCACCGTCGTCACCGGCAAGAGCTCAACTCTGGCATCGTTCGTTGGCATTCTCAGCGATGAGCTCAACGTGAAAACGGTGACCCTGATCGAGCTCGAAGATGACAGCGCGTCGGCCTACGGCGTCACGAGCAAGCTCGTCGTGAACGCCCGAGCGGCCGGACCTCGCCTCGGCAAGCAGGTGCAGCAGGTCATCATGGCCGCTCGCGCCGGCGACTGGAGTGAGATTGACGGAATCGTCACGGCCGGGGGTATCGCCCTCGAACCGAGTGAATTCGAGCTGACCCTAGAAGCCAACAGCGACGCCGGCGGCGGGGCAGCCGCCCTCGCGCTGCTGCCCGCCGGCGGTTTCGCGCTGCTCGCCACGAACACCACGCCCAAGCTCGAGGCCGAGGGCTTCGCCCGCGACCTCATTCGAGCAGTGCAGGACACCCGCAAATCGGCGGGCTTTCAGGTGAGCGACCGCATCCGCTTGGATCTGGTCTTCCAAAGCGAAGCGGATGCCGATTCCTTCGACCTCGCGCGAGGGGTCGATGTAGCGGCCGAGACCCTCGCCACGAGTTTCACCACGCACCGCCCGTCGACCGGCGAATTCGCCGCCGCATTGCCGTCGGAGTGGCTGGAAGCGCGCGTCGGAGCCCCCGTCGAACACTACGTCCGATTCGAAGCCGACCACTATGTCAATCTGGGCGCCGTCATCGTGGCCGTCGCACGCGTGAACGGAGCCATCCTTGTCTGAAAACAACACCCCCACGAACGATAATTCCGCCGACGACACGGCGGACTGGAAGAACATCACCGGGCGCGGCGACGACGAGGAGCCGATGAACCAGCCGGCCCCGCTCGACGCATTTCGCGAGGCCGGGGACGCCGTCTTCGCCGAACTGCTGCAGCGGGTGGGGGAGGCCCAACCGCAGCCACGCCTCGCGCCCACCCGCCGGGCGCTGGACTTTCTCGGCGACCCGCAGAGCTCGTACCCGATCATTCACGTGGCCGGCACCAACGGCAAGACCAGCACGAGCCGCCTGGTTGAGAGCATCGTGCGGGCCTACGGTCTGCGCACCGGCCTGCTGACCAGCCCGCACCTCGTGCGGTTGAACGAACGCATCGTCATTGACGGCGAACCGATCAGCGACCAGATCTTGGCCGCCAACTGGGCCGATATCCAACCGTACCTGGGGCTCGTCGACGAAGAACTCAAAGCCGCCGGCGAGGTGCCCCTGACCTTTTTCGAAGCCCTCACCGTGCTCGCCTTCGCGTGTTTCGCCGATGCGCCGGTGGATGTGGCCGTGATCGAGGTCGGCATGGGCGGTGAGTGGGATTCCACCAACGTCGCTGACGGGCAGGTCGCCGTGTTCACACCGATCGCCCTCGACCATACTCTGCGCCTCGGCAACACCGTCGCCGAGATCGCCCGCACCAAGAGCGGCATCATCAAGCCGGCGGCATCCGTGGTCTCCGCAGCCCAGAGCCCGGAGGTGCAGGCGGAACTCGACCGTGCAGCCGAACTGAGCGAGTCGACGCTCGTCCGCGAGAACGAGGGCTTCGAATTGCTCTCGAGCACCGTCGCGGTCGGCGGCCAGGTCATCTCGGTGCGCGGCCTCGCCGGCACCTACAACGAGTTGTTCCTGCCGCTGTACGGTACCCACCAGGCCCAGAATGCAGCACTGGCCATCGCCGTCGTCGAGTCATTCCTCGGCGCGGGCAGTCAGGCCCTGGTCGGCGACCTGCTTGCCGAGGGCCTCGGCACGGCGACCTCACCCGGTCGCCTGCAGCTCGTCGGCATCGAGCCGACGGTGCTCGTGGACGCCGCGCACAATCCGCACGGTGCCGCAGCCCTCGCCGCCGCGCTCGAAGCGTACTTCGATTTCGATGAAGTCGCCGTGGTCGTCGGAATCCTGGCCGATAAGGACGCCCAGGGCATCATCGCCGCTCTCGCCCCCCAGGTAGATCGGTTCTACGTTACCGAGCCCCACTCCGAGCGTGCCGTGCGCATGGACGACCTCGCCGACAATATCGCCGAGTGGACCAGCGACCAGGTCACCTTCCGCTTCGACGATACGGCGGGCGCCCTCGACAGCGCCCGTGAGTGGGCCGCCGAGGCACCCAAGCGTGCCGTGCTGGTCACCGGGTCCATCGTGCTCGTCGGCGAAGCGATCACGCTTGCCGCCGCCGGCGAGTGGATGGAAAAGTGAGGGGCCCGCGCTCGGTCAAACGCAGCCTCGCCACCATCCTGCTCGGCTTCGAGACCATCGTCGTGTTCCTAGGGGCCGTCGTCACCCTGGGCCTCGTGTCCGTGGCGACCGAGCCCGGCCCGGTCTCACGGCTTGCCGTGGTCATCGGCGGCGTGCTGCTCTGCCTCGCCATGGTCGCCCTGATCCCCCTGCTCCGCTATCGCTGGTCGTATGCGATCGGCTGGCTGCTGCAGGCGGTCATCATCGCTACCGGGTTCATCACCCCGGCCATGTTCTTTGTCGGCGCCCTGTTTGCCGCCATGTGGACCTACTGCATGATCACCGGCTCCCGAATAGATCATCAAAAGGAGATTGAATGAACACCCCGATCGAAGAAACCCTCGTCTTGGTCAAGCCCGACGGGGTTGCCCGCAACCTGACCGGTGAGATTCTGCGCCGCATCGAGGCCAAGGGCTTTTCCCTCGTCGATGTGAAGCTCGTCGAACCTGACCGCTCGTTGCTCGCAGCGCATTACGCAGAGCACGAGGGCAAGCCGTTCTATGAGCCCCTCGTCGAATTCATGGAGAGCGGTCCCATCGTCGCGTTCCGCGTTGCGGGCAACCGGGTCATCGAGGGCTTCCGTGCCCTGGCCGGCACCACCGACCCTACGACCGCCGCGCCCGGCACCATCCGCGGCGACCTCGGTCGCGATTGGGGTTCCAAGGTGCAGCAGAACCTCGTGCACGGCTCGGACTCACCCGAATCCGCCGCGCGAGAGCTTGCCCTCTGGTTCGACTGAGCGTTTTTGGGCTGCGCGGGAGGCGCGTCGCTGCGCGGGAGGCGCACAACTCCCGCGCATGGGCGCAAATCCTGCGCGACGCGCTAGAGACGGTTCAGTACGTCCATGTTCACCTGGGCCACGATGAAGAACACGATGTAGCAAACGATCGTGATGACGAACGTCCACGAATAGGCTCCAGCGGCCAGGCGGCGAACGGATGCCCCACCCGGCAGATTGCCGACCTTGAAGTTGAAGAAGGTCACCGCTAAAAAGGCCGGAATGGTCACCGCCCAGGTCACCATGCACCATGGGCAGAGCACGTCGAGCACGAAAATGCTCTGGCCGATGAGCCAGATCACGAAGACGATGGCGCCGAGCATGCCGACGTTGAGGCCGACCCAGAACCAGCGGGCGAATCGGGCCCCGGCCAGTATGGCGACGCCGATCGTGATGACCACGCTCCAGGCGGCGAGGCCGATCAGCGGGTTTGGAAAACCGAAGACGGCGCCCTGCGGGGAGGAGAGATTGGTCGCGCAGCCGATCAGTACGCTGAAGCTGCAACTCAATTGCGCCTTCGGGTCTTCCAACAGGTGGATCTTGTCCAGCGTGAGGGCGAAGGCCGCTGCGAATGCGATAATTCCGGCGACGATCAGAAAAACAGCTAGGCCGGTTATACGCTGAGAACGCTCTGTCTGTGGCACTCTTGCGATTATGCCACGCGGTCGGCGTGGCTCTGTGCGATTACATGCGATAATCATTCGTAGTCGTTGAGCCGCGCTCAAGCAGACGCCAAACAAGCTTGCCCGGGCAACAGTCGCCCGGAATTAGGGTCCCACGACCCGAAGTATTTGCAGCCAGAGCACAGTCCCCGAGCACAGTTTCGACTGGCACCAGTTTCGACTGATGCCGGGGGACAAAGCCGGTTGCCGCAGTAAAAAATTCGCGGGGTTGTCACGAAGGTGAAGTCCTCGCACGAGAGAGTAACCGGTGGGTGGCGCGGTCACCCACAGCGGTCAAGGAGCGCACCAGTGATGGTGGAAGACAACGAAAACAAGAAACGCAAGAGCCTGTTCGGCACTCGCAAATCAACTCGGAAGACGCCGGTCACGGTACCGACCGTGCAACCGGCGATCGAGGCGCCCGCTGTGCCGGTGGCCGATGCTCCGTCGGCACCCGCGAAGGTGACCATCGCGGAATACAACAACGTCACCGGAGCCCAGCAGATGATCGACGCCACTCCCGGCGGTCAGAGAACTGACCCGGCCGAAGCACCGATGCGCCCGTCGTTCTCCCTGCTGTTCCAGGCTCCGGAGATTCTGCCCATGCCGGCGCGCACCGCCATCCGCTCGTTGCAGCAGCACCCTCTCGACGACGACGACGACGTGGAGGCGACGACCGTTCGTCGCCGCGCCCGTCGTCGCACCGGCGACGAGAACCGATCGGGAACCGACGACCCAGCCAACACGGTCGTCAAGGTGCGCGCCCCGCGTGAACCCGAACTGATCACTGAACCCCAGCGCATCAAGGGATCCACGAGGCTCGAAGCGAAGAAGCAGCGTCGCCGCGACGGGCGTGACGCCGGTCGCCGCCGCCCGGTCATCACGGAGGCCGAGTTCCTCGCCCGCCGTGAGTCCGTTGACCGGCTCATGGTCGTGCGCGCCAAGCACAACAAGATCCAGATCGGTGTGCTCGAAGACGGCGTGCTGGTCGAGCACTACGTAGCCAAGAACCAGGACGCTTCGCTCATCGGCAACGTCTACCTCGGCCGGGTACAGAACGTGCTCCCAAGCATGGAAGCCGCTTTCGTCGACATCGGACGCGGCCGCAATGCTGTGCTTTACTCCGGTGAGGTCGACTGGGACGCCGCCGCCGAGAACTCCGGCAGCAGCAACCAGGCCCGTCGCATCGAGCTCGCGCTCAAGCCCGGCGACAAGGTGCTCGTGCAGGTGACCAAGGACCCGATCGGTCACAAGGGTGCCCGCCTCACCAGCCAGGTCTCCCTGCCCGGCCGCTACCTGGTCTACGTGCCCAACGGATCGATGAACGGCATCAGCCGCAAGCTCCCCGACACCGAGCGTGCTCGCCTGAAGAAGATCCTCAAGGAGGTTCTGCCCGACAACGTGGGAGTCATCGTGCGCACCGCCGCCGAGGGCGCCACCGACGAGCAACTCGCCGTCGACGTCAACCGGCTGCGCCTGCAGTGGGCGAACATCGCCGAGCAGGTCGAGTCGGCCCAAGCGCCGGCCGAAGTGCACAGCGAGCCCGACCTGCTGGTCAAAATCGTGCGCGACGTCTTCAACGAAGATTTCCAGCGGATGGTCGTGGCCGGCCCCGACGTGCGCTCCACCATTGAGAACTATCTCAGCCAGGTCGCTCCCGACCTGCTGGAGCGGGTGGAAACCTACGAGGGCGAGGTCGATGCCTTCGACGAGTTCCGCATCTCGGAACAGATCGAAAAGGCCCTCGACCGCAAGGTCTGGCTGCCGTCCGGCGGATCCCTCGTGATCGACCGCACCGAGGCCATGACCGTCGTCGACGTCAACACGGGCAAATTCGTCGGCAGCGGCGGAAACCTCGAAGAGACCGTCACCAAGAACAACCTTGAAGCGGCCGAAGAGATCGTGCGCCAGCTACGCCTGCGCGATATCGGCGGCATCATCGTGGTCGACTTCATCGACATGGTGCTCGAGAGCAACCGCGACCTCGTGTCACGGCGCCTGATCGAGTGCCTCAGCCGCGATCGCACCAAGCACCAGGTGGCGGAGGTCACCTCGCTCGGACTCGTGCAGATGACCCGCAAGAAGCTCGGCCTGGGCCTGCTGGAATCGTTCAGCGAGAACTGTGAGGCCTGCGCCGGCCGCGGCATCATCGTGCACCACGACCCGGTCGTGAAGCACCGCCAGACCGCGCAGCCGCCGCAGGAACGTCGCCCGCGCGTCAAGAGCGGTAGCAACGGGTCCGGCAGCAACGGATTCGGCAATACCCGCGACAACTCGGGTCAGCGTGATGCTGGCAACCGTGACGCCCACTTTGGCGGCAACGGCGGGTCCGACGCACCAAAAACCGGCCAGGGCACCCACGGAATCACCGAGGACGCCAAGCAGGCCCTCGCACTGATCGCCGCCCGCACGATCACCCGCACCGGTTCCATCGCAATCGTTCCGGCTGCTGATACCCGGGCAGCGGATTCCGACGCCGCGCCGGTCCCGCCGTTTGCCGCCGCACCCACGAACACCGAGCCGGTCAGTGCCGATCAGGGTAGTCCTGAGCCCGACAGTACCGATCTGGGCAGTACCGGTCAGGGCAGCATCGAACCGGTCAGTACCGATCCGGTCAGTATCGATCCGGTCAGTATCGAACCGGTCAGTACCGATCCGGTCAGTCCCGATCTGGGCAGTACCAATCAGGGCAGTACCGATCAGGGCAGTCCTGAGCCGGTCAGTATCGATCGGGTCGGCACCGAGCGTTCTCGCGGCCGCCAGACGCGTTCACGCGGCCAGAACGGTCGCGGCCAGCAGTCGCGTTCCGAACAGGCGCGCGCCCGCCAGGCCAGCACGGAACAGGCCAGCACGGAACAGGCCAGCGCCGAACAAGCCGCGCCAGCGGCATCCGCTGCTGTCAGCAGCCAACAGGCTGGCGAGCACCTCGCCCGCGCAGAAGCGAATGCCGCGCCCCGCACCCGCGGCGGGCGCAGCACCCTCGCGGCGGGCGCGCCTGCAGTGCAGGCGGCGCCGACGACACAGATAACACCGGTGCCGGCCACCGGGAACTCGGAGTCCGTCGATATCCTCGATATTCCGGTGAAGAAGTCGACGCGCACCGCACGGCGCCCCAGCAAGCAGGTGACCGACCAGCTGTTGGACTCCGTGCTCGACGCGCTGCCCGAACCGAAACTTCCCGGCCAGGGACGCGCGCGCAGCCGCCGCGTCACGACGGCCGGCGGGTCCACGGGCCAGCCCATCCTGACCGCGACCGGCACGTCATCAGCTGCGCCGGCCACGTCCGGAACCAGTCAGGCGCCGCACGGCGACTAGGGCTCCGGACCAGGCGTGAGAAGCAAGTTAGACGGTAGCGCAATCGGCGGGCAGCACCCTCTCCTTTGGCGGTGGCCCCTCGGCCTCACCGCAGGGGTGTCGGTGGTGCTCGGCGTTTTCGTCGTGCGGGCCCTCTCGCCGGCTTTCGTCGACGACCAGCTGGGCGATTTCCAGCTGCCGGACCGCGTGCAGGACACCCTCACCCTCGCGATCAGCGTCATCATCGAATCGGTGCCCTTCGTCTTTCTTGGCATCCTGCTCTCAGCGGTCGTACAGGTCTGGCTGCCACACGGCGTGCTCGCCCGGCATCTACCGCGCAACCCGCTACTGCGGCGCGCCTCGATCTCGCTACTCGGCATGTTCTTTCCGGTTTGTGAATGCGGCAACGTGCCGCTCGCTCGCGGATTCATGGTCGGCGGCTTCACCGTCTCCGAATCGATCACTTTCCTGCTCGCCGCGCCCATCCTGAACCCGATCACCATCATCACCACGCACCAGGCCTTCGGATGGGACGGCCACATCCTGGTGGCCCGCCTGCTCGGCGGTTTCCTCATCGCCAACGTGGTGGGCTGGTTGTTCAGCAAGCACCCAGACCCGCAGAACCTGCTGGCGACCAGGTTCGCGGCGGCTTGCGCGACAGGTTCGACGAGCGGCCACGATGGGCAGGGGCACAGCCACCAGCACGGTGGCGAGAGCCGGTCCAGCCGCACCACCGAGATCTTCATTCGCGAAACGTCCGTCATCATGCCGGCCCTGTTCATCGGTTCCGCCGTCGCCGCACTCACCCAGGTGTTCGTACCGCGGTCGGTGCTGCTCGCCCTCGGCAGCAACCCGGTCTGGTCGGTGCTCGCCATGATGGCCCTCGCCTTCATCGTGGCGATCTGCTCCAACGTCGACGCGTTCTTCGTGCTGTCCTTCGGCAGCACGTTCCTGCCCGGCGGCATCGTGGCGTTCCTGGTGTTCGGCGCCCTGATCGACGTCAAGATGCTCGCCCTCATGCGCACGACCTTCACGAGCCGCACCCTCCTGCAGATCACCGTCGTGGTGGGCCTGATGAGTGCGGCGCTCGGTTTGCTGGTGAACTATGTCGCTTAGTCGAAAGGGGCGGCCGGCCGTAGCCCTGCGCTATTGGGCCGAACGCTGGCAGGGGGTCGTACTCAGCCTCGTGGTCGTCGTGGCGACCCTCTGGCTGGGCCTGAGCGGCCAGCTTGGCCTGTACATTCACCCACGTTACTTCGTCTTCACGAGCATCATGGCCGTCATCGGGCTCGTGCTCGTGAGCGCAGGGTTCGCCCGTCGACGCGATTTCGAGGTCGAGCACACCGGACCCGTCGAGACGACTCTGACGGGGGTGGGCGTGCTGCTGCTGCTGGTCATGGGCGTTGCCATGGTCGTCGTTCCGCCTACCACTCTGACCAGCGCGACCGCCACCCAGCGCGAGGTAAACTCCGGCGGACTCGGCACCGACGATGACGCCGACCAGGCTGCGGCGCTCATCGGCACGGGAGATTTCGAGCAGCTCACCGTGCGGGAGTGGGTATCCCTGCTCGAGCGATCCTCCGATCCCGCGTTCTACTCTGACAAGACCGCTCAGGTGATCGGATTTGTGACGCCCGATGCCCAGGACCCGGAGAACGTGTTCTACGTCGCCCGCTTCGTGGTGACCTGCTGCGCCGTCGACGCCCAGCCGATCGGCGTTCCCGTCTATCTGCCGGGCTGGCAATCCGAGTATGAGGTCGACGACTGGGTGCAGGTCACCGGCCGGTTCGATGTGAGCGCGAGCGCCATGGCAAGCGACCCGCTCGCGATCACCCCGGTCGAGATCCTTCCGGTCGACCAGCCGAATGACCCGTATGTCTACTGAGCGGGTTGCGGAGGATCCGGCAGGCCTGCGACCGTTCCGCCGATCTCTGTGGGTCCTCATCGGCGCCCTGGTCGCAGCGTGTCTCGCCCTCGTCGCCGTGAACCTGGGCAGCGGCCCGCGGCTCACCGCCGTCGACGTCGACACGACCGCCGTGGTCTCGTCAGCCAACGCGCGCCTGGTGCTCGCGACGAACCGTCAACTCGTGGATGTCACGCCCGAGCAGGTCAGCATCGAGCCCGCCGCGAGCTTCCATGTCACAACGAGCGCAAACTCGGTCGTGATCGTCTTTCCCCAGCCGCTCGCCTACAACACCGACTATTCCGTCTCCGTGCGGGGCATCACCGGGTCGGCCATCGACCGAGAATCGACCCTCAGCGCAAAATTCAGCACGAGCGAGCCCTCGCTGTACTACGTCAGCCGGGCAGCACCGTCCACGGACGCCGGTGCACGCGCCGCCGACCGCATTCTGCGCACCACAACCGGTTCCACCGAAACCGACGTGGTGTTCACCACCCCGAACATTCAGGATTTCGTGCCGATCGGCAGCGAACTCGCCGTCGTCACGGTCACCTCCGATCCGGGCAGCTCCGATCCCACCAATGGGCTCTACCGCGTCGACTCCGACGGCAGCGCCGAAGCCCTCAACCTGCCCGGCGTCGGCCTCGTGCACGACCTGCAGGCCGCGCCCGGCCAGTCCCTGCTCGGCTTTCGCTTCGACAGCGCAGCGGATGCCGCCGGCCCGCACTATGACAACGTACTGTTCGTGCTCGACCTGCGTACCAATGTGTCCACGGCGGTCCGCTCGCGCGAGGGCGATCCGCTCAGCGTCACGACCTGGGGCTTTCTGGCCGGCGGCGCCGACATTGTCGCGCAGCAGTACGACTCGACCCTGGTGCTGATCAATCCACTCGACCAGTCCGGCGGCAACCCGCTCGAAAACGAACCGCAGTTCGATCCGTTGGTCCCGCTCGGGCAATTCGCCAACCTCACCGCGTTCGCGCCCGACGGGGTTCGCGTCGCCGTCTCCGACCGCGACCGTCAGTACGTGCTCGACCTCTCGCAGGGTGCCGAGTCCATCATTGTGCCGCAGAGTGTGCCCGGCACCACCCGATACACCGCAGAACTGCGATTCCTCGCCGGGGGAGCAGACAGCACGGACACCGACAGCTACGTGCAGCGCGTCGCCGAGTTCGACGCGGCCACCGGTACCGTGCGCCAGTATCTCTCGCTCGTGCAGGGCGGTGCGGCGCGCACCGTCTACGCGCCGGCATCCGCTGTGGAAACGATCGTCGGTTTCGAACTCTCGCCGAACAACCAGTTCCTGGCCGTGCAGATCGTGCCCAACCGCGAGACCGAACGCTCCGATGGCTATCCCGTCAATACCCAGTCAACGGATGCCACCACGCTGTTCGTCAACATGGCGACCGGCGAGGTGCGCCGCAGTGTGGTCGGTTTCAACGCCACCTGGCAATGAATCTGTTCCCGCAGGAGCGCTACCGCCCACGCCGTTCACGAGCACTCACGCGCAGGCCGCTGGAGCGTAGCCGCACGATCATCTCGCGAAAGCTCACTGGCAGGGCACCGGCGGCGACGAGGTCGGCGTAGCGGGCTTCAGGCACGTCGTAGTGGTCGAGGTCGAAACCGCGTCGAGGAATGTCGGCGGCGATTGCGAAAGCGTGCAATTCGTCCAGATTTGAGTCGCTCACGAGGTGGGACCACACCGTTCCGTGCGCCAGCCAGCTAGGCTGATCGATAAGTATCGCCATGATCGAAGTCTACGAGCCGCACCGTGGCTGAGTCGCAGGTGACTTTTTTCCCCTGTGATTCATCCATAAGCGGTTCAGACACGCCGTGCCGTTGGTTTGACCGGGGGTAGCAGATCAGGTAAAGTCAACCCTTGGTGTGCGTTAGGCAAAATCAACGCAAATGCCATGATTTTCTGAGTGCGCTGAACCAACCGGTTCGTGCCATGCAGCAAATTTCCAGATTCGGAGCCTTTGGGGCTCCCCAGAGATTGGTACGTAAAGTGGTTTACGCAGTTGTGCGCGCCGGAGGGCGGCAGGAGAAGGTAGAGGTCGGTACCATCGTGACGATGGACCGAATCAAGGCTGACAAGGACGGCAACGTCGAGCTGGCCGCCGTGCTTCTCGTCGACGGCGACAAGATCACCTCTGACGGTGCGTCGCTGGCCAAGATCAAGGTCACGGCCGAGGTTTTGAACAACCTTCGCGGTCCGAAGATCGTCATCCAGAAATTCAAGAACAAGACCGGGTACAAGAAGCGTCAGGGGCACCGTCAGGAGCTCACTCGCGTTCAGGTTACCGGCATCGCCTAGGCCTGAGGAGATAGACAGATGGCACACAAAAAAGGTGCGAGTTCCACTCGCAACGGTCGTGACTCCAACGCTCAGCGCCTCGGCGTAAAGCGCTTCGGCGGTCAGGTTGTCGGCGCGGGCGAGATCATCGTTCGTCAGCGCGGCACGCACTTCCACCCCGGCGTCAACGTCGGCCGTGGCGGCGACGACACGCTCTTCGCCCTCGAAGCCGGCTCAGTGCAGTTCGGTGCCAAGGGTGGCCGCAAGGTCATCAACATCGTGGTGGCTGCCGAGTAGGTTTCCACAGCACAGCACTTCGTGCAGCGTCAGGGCGGGCTTCGGTCCGCCCTGACGTGTTTGTCCGTCGAAAGTTTTCTGCACGATCCAGTTGTTTTATCGCATTCGTTTCATAGCACCGTGTTTTGAAGCATTTTTTGCGCCACCTGAAAGGGGCACTCCATGGCCACATTCGTTGACCACGTGACGCTGCATTTACGAGCGGGCAATGGAGGAAACGGATGCGTTTCGGTCAAGCGCGAGAAGTTCAAACCCCTCGCCGGCCCCGACGGCGGTAACGGTGGTGGTGGCGGCGACCTCGTTCTCGTCGCCGATCCGAGCACGACGACCCTGCTCGGCTACCACCGTTCACCGCACCGCAGCTCCGACAACGGCGGCCCGGGAATGGGCGACCACCGCAACGGCCACAACGGTGAGATGCGCGAGCTCATGGTGCCCATCGGTACCGTGGTGAAAGACGTGGAGGGCAACCAGCTCCTCGATATGGACGAACCCGGCTTGCGTCTCATCGTCGCTCCCGGCGGCCAGGGCGGCCTCGGCAACGCCGCCCTCGCGTCGACCAAGCGTAAGGCCCCAGGGTTCGCTCTGCTCGGCACGCTCGGCTGGGAAGGCGATGTCTACCTCGAGCTCAAGACCGTCGCGGATGTCGCGCTCGTGGGATATCCCTCCGCCGGCAAGTCCAGCCTCATCGCCGCAATGAGCGCCGCCCGGCCCAAGATCGCCGATTACCCCTTCACTACGCTGCACCCCAACCTCGGCGTCGTCGAGTCGGGTGAGTCGCGCTACACCATAGCCGACGTGCCCGGCCTGATCGAGGGCGCGAGTGAGGGTAAAGGCCTCGGTCTCGAATTCCTGCGTCATGTCGAACGCTGCACCGCCCTGCTGCACGTTTTGGACTGCGCCACGCTCGAGCCCGGCCGCGACCCGATCAGCGACCTCGACGTCATTCTCGGCGAACTCGACGCCTACCCGGTACCCGATGGCCAGAAGCCGCTGCTGCAACGCTCTCAGCTCATCGCCTTGAACAAGATCGATGTGCCCGAAGGGCGCGACCTGGCCGCGTTCGTCAAGGCCGACCTCGAAGCGCGCGGATATCGGGTGTTCGAGATCTCCAGCGTCACCCACGAAGGCCTCAAGCAGCTCAACTATGCCCTTGCCGAGGTCGTGGAACGAGGCCGCGCCGAGACTGCGGCAGCCGAAGCGAAGAAGCCGCGTATCATCATCCGCCCCAAGGCCGTTGACGAGGGCGGATTCGTGATCAAGGTCGAGGGCGGCACCTTCGGCAACATTTACCGTATTCTGGGCACGAAGCCGGAACGTTGGATTCAGCAGACCGACTTCACCAACGACGAGGCCGTCGGCTTCCTCGCCGACCGCCTCGCCAAACTCGGTATCGAGAACGCGCTCTACAAGTCGGGCGCCATTGCAGGCTCGACCGTCATCATCGGCCCCGGCCACGGTGTCGTGTTCGATTGGGAGCCCACCCTCACCTCGACCGCGGAGCTCATTACCGCTCCGCGCGGCACCGACTCCCGCCTCGACGAACCCAAACGCCGCACCAGCAACGAACGCCGCGAAGAGTACTTCGGCCGGATGGACGCCAAGTCCTCCGCCCGAGCGGAGCTCATCCGTGAGCGCGAAGCAGGCATGTGGCAGACCGGTGAAGAAGAATACAACGACGACGTGCGCCTCGCCGACGTGGAGCTGACGGCCAATGGGGGAGTTGCTGCCGCAGCGCGCGACGCTGAAGCTGAAGCTGAAGCTGAAGCTGAAGCTGGCAACGACGCAACGGAAGAAATAGAGAGGTGAGTGGCTTAGCCAGAGACAACGTGGCTGGCGCGAAACGCGTCGTCGTGAAAGTCGGTTCCTCGTCGATTAGTGGCGAGAACTCCGACCAGATCACCCCCCTCGTTGATGCCCTGGCTGAGGCGTACGGTCGCGGCACCGAGGTCGTACTGATTTCTTCGGGTGCCGTCGCCACCGGCATGCCGTTCCTCAACCTGGAGGAACGACCCAGCGACGTCGCCACCCAACAGGCCGCTGCCGCTGTCGGGCAGAACGTGTTGATCTTTCGGTACCAGGAAAGCCTGGACCGTTACGGCATCGCGGCCGGTACTGTGCTGTTGACCGAGGGCGACGCACTCAATGAACCGCACCGCAGTAACACCCGGCGTGCGCTCGAACGCCTGCTGGACCTGCGCATCCTGCCCGTCGTCAACGAGAACGACACGGTGGCCGTCTACGGTTTGCGCTTTGGCAGTAACGATCGCCTCGCGGCCCTCGTCGCGACGCTCATCCACGCGGACCTGCTGATCATGCTCAGCGACGTTGATGCGCTCTACACCAAGCCGCCGCACCTGCCGGGGGCGGAGAAACTCGATTTCATCGCTGCCGACGACCCGCTCGATGGTTTCGAATTCAGCTCCAGCGGAGCAACCGGTGTCGGCACCGGGGGAGCGAGCACCAAAGTCGTCGCCGCTCGTCTCGCCACCAGGGCCGGCACGGCCGTTCTGGTCACGTCGACGGAACTGGCTGCTGCCGCCCTCCGCGGCGAGCACGTGGGTACCTGGTTCGAACCGACTGCCAGCGCAGAGCGTCACGCGCTGCTCTGATCGGCGGTGCGGGTGGGCTGCGCTAAACTGCCGGTGGTCGCAGTAAGCGTCCAGAATTCGTGCCGGAGGGCCAGTTGCTTGTGGGGTTGTACGTCGTCAATTGTTTTCGCATGAGTGTCGTCAGCCGAAGAAGCATCCGCCGATGAGGGCGCAATCACAGCACGTCGTTCGGACGGCGGCGCGCATCGTCGTCAAGGTGGGTTCCTCGTCGATCAGCGGGGAGAACGCCGGGCAGATCGCACCGCTCGTCGACGCCCTCGCCCAAGCGCATGGTCGCGGAACCGAAGTCATCCTGGTGTCATCGGGCGCGATCGCGATCGGCATGCCGTACCTGCAGCTGCAGGAACGACCGACCGACCTGGCCACCCAGCAGGCGGCGGCATCCGTCGGCCAGAATCTGCTGATCTTTCGCTACCAGGACAGCCTCGACCGGTATGACATCGTCGCCGGCCAGGTGCTGCTCACCGCGAGTGACCTCGACAACGCCACCCACCGCGGAAACGCCCAACGGGCAATGGAACGCCTGATGGCGCTTCGTATCCTGCCGATCGTGAACGAGAACGACACGGTGGCAACGCACGAGATTCGCTTCGGTGACAACGACCGGTTGGCCGCGCTCGTCGCCATCCTGATCGGCGCCGACCTGCTCGTGCTGCTGAGCGACGTCGACGCCCTCTACACCCGCCCGCCGCACCTGCCCGGCGCCGAGCGCATCAGCCTTGTCGTCTCAGGTGATCCGCTGGTCGGCATGGAGTTCGGCGCGACCAAGGTCAATGGTGTCGGCACCGGGGGAGCGAGCACCAAGATTTCGGCTGCCCGGATCGCCGCCCAGGCCGGCACGGCCGTACTCGTGACCGCCACCGGATTGGTCGCCGAAGCCCTACGCGGCGAACCGGTCGGAACCTGGTTCGAACCATCGACCGCACCATCGGCCCCTCGCCTGCCTTGAATAAGCCGAAATAGTCCTGCGACATGCTCTCCGGTAAACTGGAGGGCATGTTGCAGTCATTGAACGATGTCGCCCAGCTCACACCCACCCTCGAGGCCGCTCGTACTGCCTCCCTGTCGCTCGCCTCGGCACCGACCGTGGTGAAGAACAAGGCACTCAAACTGATCGCCCAGTCGCTGCGCGACCACATCGACAAGATCGTCGCGGCCAACCAGGTCGACCTCACTTCGGGCGCCACCAACGGTCTCACCGCCGGCCTGCTCGACCGTCTGAAGCTCGATGCGCCCCGCATTATCGCCCTCGCCGACTCCGTCGATCAGGTCGCCCTGCTCACCGACCCGGTGGGCCAGGTCGTGCGCGGCAGCAGCCTGCCCAATGGCATCAAGATCAGCCAGGTGCGTGTTCCTTTCGGTGTCATCGGCGTCATCTATGAGGCTCGTCCTAACGTCACCGTCGACCTCGCTGCGCTCGCGCTCAAGAGCGGCAACGCCGTTGTGCTTCGCGGCGGCTCCGCTGCTGAGAACAGCAACCGTGTGCTCATCGATCTCGTGCAGGCGTCCCTCGTCGACGCCGGACTCAACCCCGACTGTGTGCAGACCATCGATCCCTTTGGCCGTGCCGGAGCCACCGAGCTCATGAAGGCTCGCGGCTACGTCGACGTGCTCATTCCCAGGGGAAGCGCCAACCTCATCCAGACCGTCGTAACCGAGTCTGCGGTGCCGGTCATCGAAACCGGTGCCGGCGTCGTGCATGTCTTCCTCGATCAGTCGGCGACAAAACAGTGGGCGATCGATATCGTGCACAACTCCAAGACCCACCGGCCGAGCGTCTGTAACGCCCTCGAAACCCTGCTCGTGCACCGGAGCGCCGCCGAACGGCTGCTTCCCGACGTACTGGCGCGGCTCGCGGCATCCGGTGTCACGATTCATGCGGATGCTCGCACGCGGGCGCTCTATCCGGCCGCTGTCCCGGCGACCGATGAAGACTGGGGCACGGAATACATGAGCCTCGACATCTCGGTGGCGATCGTGGATTCGCTCGACGAGGCCATCGCCCATATTCGGCGCTATTCCACCGGGCACACCGAGTCGATCATCACCAACGACCTGCAGAACGCCGAGCGTTTCTTGAACGAGGTTGACTCGGCCGCGGTCATGGTCAATGCGTCGACCCGGTTCACCGACGGCGGCGAATTCGGTTTCGGCGCCGAAGTGGGTATCTCCACCCAAAAGCTGCACGCCCGCGGACCGATGGGTTTGCCAGAGCTGACCAGCACAAAATGGATCGTGCGCGGCACCGGACAGGTGCGGATCTAGGTCCGGTCAACGGCCGGGCTCCGACTAGACTGAGGCTACGGCGTGAGTCGTTAGGCCCGCGAGCCGTCGCAGCCACCTCAAGCCGCCCCTGACCGGTGCGGCCCGTGAATGGAGAACCGATGTCTTTTCTGAGTGCCGTGCTGACCGAGGTCGAGCACATCGCCCTGCCATTGCCGCTCATCGTCTACCCGATGGTCGCGGCCGTGCTGTTCCTCGCGCTCGGTGCCGTGCTGTGGAGCTTTCGCGACGTCGCCAACCGCCACAGCGGCAAGGCCGACGCCTACGCCGCCGCGCACGGTGGCACTTCCACTACCGGTGGCCACTAGAAAACTGATCTCAACGTGACAGTTCGGCGTCCTCGCATCGGCGTGATGGGTGGAACGTTCGACCCCATTCATCACGGGCACCTCGTCGCCGCCAGTGAGGTGGCCCAGAGTTTTGACCTCGACGAGGTCATCTTCGTGCCGACCGGGCAGCCGTGGCAGAAGAGCGGCGTGACCCGTGGTGAACATCGCTATCTGATGGCCGTCATCGCGACCGCGTCCAATCCCCGGTTCACCGTGAGTCGGGTTGATATCGACCGGGTCGGTCCGACCTACACGATCGATACGCTGCGTGACCTGCACGAGGAACGTCCGGACGCTGAGCTCTTTTTCATCACCGGAGCGGATGCGATCACCCAGATTCTCGGCTGGAAAGACGTGCACGAGCTCTGGCAGCTGGCGCACTTCGTCGCTGTGAGTCGTCCGGGCCATGAGCTGAGCGTTTCGGGTTTGCCGAACCAGGACGTAAGCTTACTGGAAGTCCCGGCACTGGCCATTTCGTCCACTGACTGCCGGGCACGGGTCAATCGGGGATTCCCGGTCTGGTATCTGGTCCCCGACGGGGTCGTCCAGTACATCTCAAAGCACCATCTGTATCGGAGTGTGGCATGACGTTGGGAGACCCTCAGCCGCTCAGCCGACGTCAAGCGCGCGAACTCGCCCGCGACCAGGGCGTACACGCTTCCGACGCCCACGAGGCAATTCCCACCCTGGATGTTCCGGTGCTCGCGCCCGCAGCGCTGCGTCCGGCATCCCTGGGTACCTCGGCACACACCCCGTCATCACGACGATCGAGCAGCCACCACACGATTCCGGAGCCGGACGCATCCCTGAAGCGGACCGAGTCCGTGGCTCCCGAAGCGGCGGAGCCCGCGGAGCCTGCCTCGCCGGGGTCCGTGTCGACGCCCCACACCCTGAGCCGCCGGGAACTGCGCGCCCTGCAAGCGCGCGAGCCATCAACGGAGCCTGAGGCTGCACCTGCTGATATTGGATCCGCTGATATTGAACCCGCCGATATTGAACCTGCCGCAACTGCTGATGCCGAGCTGATCGAGGCGGAGCTGATCGAGCCCGAACCCAGCACGCCCGCCGCTGCTCCGATCGTCGAATCCGAGCAGATGTATGCCGAACCGATCGCGGCCGAACCGATCCCGGCCGAACCGACCCGCTCCGACGCGGCGCCGACCGGTGGGAATGCCGCCTGGACACCGCCCATCGGGCACTGGTCGGTCGACTCGGATTCCCCTCGGGCCGAAGCACCGCAGCCCGACCAATCACTCGATGAACTGATCAATCGCGGTATCGGTGCCGGTGGCATCCCCACCACCACGAACGCGCTGATTTTGCCATCCATCCCGCACCAGCTCAGCAGCGCGAGTCCCATCTCCAACACCGGCGAGATCATGATCACCGGGTCATTCGACTTGCCGCGCAGTCTAGGTTCCACCGGTGCCCACCCGAATCTGTTTGATTCGTCGGAAATGGACCACATGATGGACCAGCTCGACGCCGATCAGCTAGGCGGGGACTCGGCTCCGGTCAGCGCCAGTCGTGCGGTGAGCACCCACGCTTCGACGCGGGGCATGTTGACTCCGCCGAAGAAACAACGCGCGTCGCTTCCGATGATCCTGGTCATCGCAACGGCTGCTCTGGCCGTCAGCGTTCTGGCGCTGTTCGTCATTGGCTACCTGTCGGGCGCTTACTAGTGGCTTCCGGTATCTGCCCCACGCACTTTCACTTCGCGGGCCCGTTTGGCTCGCCTACCCTTGTTCCCCCGATCATCTCCGCACGTGCGCTAGCGCCCCACGGCACAATCTCAAGGATTCATTCATGACCACTTCGCCTCACGCCCTCGATCTGCTCGCCATCGCCGTCGCCGCCGCCGACTCGAAGGGAGGAGAAGACCTGGTCGCCCTCGACGTCTCGAACCCGCTTCCCCTGGCCGATATCTTTTTCATCGTCACGGGACGCTCCGAGCGCAACGTCGTCGCGATCGCTGGTGAGATCGAAGACAAGCTGATCGAGGCCGGTTACAAGCCGCTGCGCCGTGAGGGACGCGCTGCCGGCCGATGGGTGCTCGTGGACTTCGGTGACCTCGTCGTACACGTTTTCCACGAGGAAGAGCGTCAGTACTACTCCCTCGAGCGTTTGTGGAAGGACTGCCCGGTGATCCCGACCGGCATCCCGTCCAAAGTGACGGCCGAAGTTGCGCCGAAAGACGTCTCAGACGAGGCAGCGGAGTAGCTTCGGTTTCGCAGATCACATTCTGTGTTGTAAGCTAACAAAGTTGTTTCGGGGAGATTCGGAACAACAATCTGGGTCCGTGGCGCAGCTGGTAGCGCACCTGCATGGCATGCAGGGGGTCAGGGGTTCGAATCCCCTCGGATCCACTAGAACTAGAATAACCCCGACGATGTCGGGGTTATTTTTTTTGTGCTCGACCTGTTTCCCAGGTATTTTTATCGGTCGTCGGTTCTTTCCTTAGAAACATCGGTGAGTTCCGCGCACGAGCCGTGGCACGGCCTCCAGCGGCGCCGGAGGGTAAATGCAGAATAAATACCGCGTGGCGGGTATCGGAAAGCGGTTTGGCCAGCGATAATTCGTTAGTGGCTAATGCCACCAGCGAATGTATCCATCCCGAATGTATTCGACACCTCATTGGAGAATCTCAGAATGAAGAAAACCACGGTTCAACTACTGGACGACCTGGACGGCGCCGTTATCGAGAATGGGTCAGGAGCAACCGTTTCCTACGCTTTTGAGGGAGACTCGTACGAGATTGACCTGTCGGCCGAGAATCTCGCTGAATTTCGGGCCGCAATGAAGCCGTATACAACTGTTTCCCGGCGAGTGGGTTATGTCCCCACTAAACCGCGTGCCGCCAGTTCCGCCGGTTCAGACCGGGCCGAACTGCAGGCTATCCGGGCTTGGGCCGCTGCCAACGGCGTCCAGGTGTCCGATCGCGGGCGCATCGCGGGCACCGTGCGTGAAGCGTATGCCAACGCCCAGGCCAAGTAGAGCCCTTCGCGTTCCAGCCTTCCACGCACTGCGCCACTTAGCACGATGAATCAGGATCAACGGTGTCCCTGCCTAGGCGGGGACACCTATTCTGCGTGCTGCGGACGCTTTCATAGCGGAAGTGCCCTACCGCCAACGGCCGAGTGGCTTATGCGGTCTCGGTATAGCGCTTTTGCCCGCGGTGACGGGCAGTATCTGCTGAATACGTGGCATCCGCTCACCAGGCCGAAGGCTCTCGAACTGGACACGACTATAATGTGGCGCCGGCTCGATATCGTGCGCACCGAACACGGCGGTTTACTCGATAAGGAAGGCGTCGTGGAATTCATTGCGCATTATCGTGAAGACGGTATCGCGGGATGGCAGCATGAAGTCAGCCGCTTTCTCAAGGCCGACCGTCGGTGGTATTACCTCGATGCTGCACCGGATACTTCGGCGGCTTAGGGTTCGGGCGTATTGCTCAGCGGCCGGTTAGGCCGAGTCAGTCGCCACCAATGCCGTCGTAAGCAGTGTCGCTGGGAGGCGAGCTCTCCGAAAACATGCTGGGACAGGTCTGAGCACCTGTCCCGAGATATGGCCAGCGGCAGCGACCCGCGGCATCCGGTGCGTCGTGTTCTCCGTCGTGCTCGTACTTGGGTCGACGGGCATCCATATCTGCTCTTCGCCTACCACCTGGGTGTCGGTCTGCCCGGCGGCTGGGAGCATTCCTCAAGCGCATCGTGACGCGGGCCTGGGCCTGGTGGCGTGCTCGCCGCGACGGCCGGGTATCCAGCTCTGCCTGACGCCGTTGCGACCCGTTTCCGTCAGGCCCGCCTCAGCGGCCGAAGTGCGGTGCCGGGGCGCTGAAGAAGAGCGAAGCCAGCAGGGCGACGTAGACGATGACGAAAATGGCGGGGGTGACGTAGCGTACGACGTTCACCCACGGGGCCATGGCAACGATGCACCGGGTGAGTGACCCGGGTGCCTCCAGAGCGTGCAGGTCGGCGATGACGGCGAGCCCCTCGTTTGCGGCGGCAATTTGTGCGAGCGCGCCGAAGATTCCCGACGCCAGCAAGATCCCCGCCGCCGCGATGCGCACGGTCAGGTCGGCGGTGGGAAGGCCGAGAGCGAGGAAGCCAACGATGGCGGTCAGCAGAAAGGTCGGGGCGGCCTGGGACGCGATGATGTGTGCGCGCGCCTTGACCCAGTGGCCAATGAGCTCAGATTCTGTCATGGTGACTCCTGTCATCGTGGTACCACCGATGGCACCTCGGTCCATTCTTACAGGGCCGGGCGATCTCGCCGGGCCGGGCGGATGCCCGGTGACCGGAACTGGCGGTGGATGCCTGTAGCGTATTCTCAAGCGCGATTCGGTCATACGTCCCAGCGTGCTCTTGTCGTCGCATCTGACCGTGTCCCATCTTCTTCTCGAGGAGTCTCATGGAAACCTGGCCCGGAACCGCCTACCCCCTCGGCGCAACGTTCGACGGGAGCGGAACCAACTTCGCCCTGTTCAGCGAAGCCGCCCACCGCGTCGAGCTGTGTCTCATCGACGAAGACGGCAGTGAGACGCGCATCGAGGTGCGAGAGTCATCCGCTTATATCTGGCATTGCTACCTGCCGCTCGTGCAGCCGGGCCAGCGCTACGGCTATCGGGTGCACGGCGACTACAACCCGGCGGTCGGCAACCGGCTCAACCCGAACAAGCTGCTGCTCGACCCCTACGCCAAGGCGACCACCGGCGCCATCGACTGGGATCCGTCATTGTTCTCCTACGATTTCGACGACCCCGACTCGCCGAACGACGAGGACTCGGCCGCGCACATGATGCTCGGCGTGGTCGTCAACCCCTTCTTCGACTGGACTGGTGACCGGTCGTTGCGTACGCCGTACAGCGAGTCGTTCATTTATGAGGCACACGTCAAGGGCCTCACCAAGCTGCAACTATCCGTGCCCGAGACTCAGCGGGGCACCTATGCGGGTCTGGCGCATCCGTCGGTCATCGACCACCTGCAGAAGCTCGGCGTGACCGCCATCGAGCTGATGCCGGTGCACCAGTTCGTCAACGACGGCACTCTCGTGGAACAGGGCCTCAACAACTATTGGGGTTACAACACCATCGGATTCTTCGCGCCGCACAACGCGTATTCGTCCACCGGCGACCTCGGCCAGCAGGTGCAGGAATTCAAGAACATGGTGCGCAGCCTGCACGCTGCCGGCATCGAAGTCATTCTCGACGTGGTCTACAACCACACCGCCGAGGGCAATCACATGGGGCCGACCCTATCGTTCAAGGGCATCGACAATGAGGCCTATTACCGCCTGGTGGACGACGACAAGCGCTACTACATGGACTACACGGGCACCGGTAACACTCTGAACGTGCGGCACCCGCACGTGCTGCAGCTCATCATGGACTCGCTGCGCTACTGGGTGCTCGAGATGCACGTCGACGGCTTTCGGTTCGACCTCGCGTCGGCCCTGGCCCGCGACCTCTACGAGGTCGACAAGCTCTCGACCTTCTTCGAGCTCGTGCAGCAAGACCCCATCGTCTCGCAGGTCAAGCTCATCGCCGAGCCGTGGGACGTCGGCCCCGGCGGGTACCAGGTCGGGAATTTCCCCTCCCAGTGGTCGGAGTGGAACGGTAAATACCGCGACACCGTGCGGGATTTCTGGCGGGGGGAGCCGTCTACCCTCGGCGAATTCGCCTCCCGCGTGGCCGGATCGGCCGACCTGTACGAACACTCTGGGCGCCGCCCGATGGCGTCGATCAACTTCGTCACCGCCCACGACGGCTTCACCATTGCCGATCTCGTCTCGTATAACGAAAAGCATAACGATGCCAACGGCGAAGATAATCAGGACGGCGAGTCCCACAACCGATCGTGGAACTCCGGTGCTGAGGGGCACAGCGACGACCCCAAGATTCGGGGTCTGCGCGCCCGGCAGGCGCGCAACTTCATTGCGACCCTGCTGCTGTCGCAGGGGGTGCCGATGCTGTTGCACGGCGACGAGTTGGGACGCACCCAGCTTGGCAATAACAACACCTACGCGCAAGATTCCGAGCTGACCTGGGTGCACTGGGACGATGCCGATGTACCGCTGATCGAATTCACGGCGGCAGTCTCTCGCCTGCGCCGTGAGCACCCGACGTTTCGACGAAGTCGTTTCTTCGACGGCCGACCCGGCAAACGCGTGGCCGGCGAGTCGTTGCCCGACATCGTTTGGCTCAACACCGATGGAGAACCGATGGCGTCGGATGACTGGGACGAAAGCCTCGCCCGCACGGTCGCCAAATTTCTCAACGGCAACGGAATTCGAGAGCGCGACGCGCGAGGCCAGGACGTCACAGACGTCAACTTCCTGCTCCTGTTCAACGCCGACCCCGAGGACGTCGAATTCTCCCTACCGCCAGACGAGTATGCCCCGGCGTGGGAGATCGTGGTCGACACCGCCGGTGAGGGAGCTGATTCCATCGCGCGCCCGGCGGGAGCCATCCAGACCGTGGCTGGTCGTTCCCTCGTCGTGTTGCGCGCTTATCACGAACCCGAAGCGGCGCCGGATCACTCTGTCGCAGCTTCCCTGGCGGGGAACACCGGCTTGATCACCCTCCCGGGCATGAGCTGAGGCCCGGCCGGTGACTCTCGATATTGATCTACCGGCGACGGGGCCCGTGGCCGTGCCGCTTTCCACCTACCGCCTGCAGATCACGGCAGGCTTCGACCTCGATGCGGCCGCGGGCATCGTCGGCTACGTTAGCGATCTCGGTGCCGACTGGGTCTATCTGTCGCCGTTATTGAAGGCTGAACCCGGATCGGATCACGGGTACGACGTCGTCGACCACTCCCTCGTCGACCCTGCACGGGGCGGGGCAAAGGCCCTGGATCGGCTCGCCGCGGCGGCGCACCGGGCCAGCCGCGGTGTGCTCGTCGACATCGTGCCCAATCACGTGGGTATAGCGACACCGCAGCACAACTCGTGGTGGTGGGACCTGCTGCAGAACGGCCAGCAGTCGCGCTACGCCGAAGCCTTCGACGTGGACTGGGCGTTCGGTCAGGGGAAGGTTCGCATTCCCGTACTCGGTGACGATGAAGGCGGCGACGGGCCCGGCGAGCTCGACCGGTTGAAACTCATCGACGGCGAGTTGCGCTACTTTTCCAACCGGTTTCCGATCGCCGCCGGCTCCGCCGACGACGGCGCAAGCCCAGCCGAGGTGCACGAGCGGCAGTACTATCAACTCGTCAACTGGCGGCGGGCCGACGCGGAGTTGAACTATCGCCGATTCTTCGCGGTGAACAGCCTCGCCGGCATTCGCGTTGAGGTGCCCTGGGTGTTCGATGAGTCGCACCGCGAAATCGTGCGCTGGGTGCAGGACGGCCTCGTGCAGGGTCTGAGGGTCGACCATCCTGACGGGCTCTCCGACCCGGCCGGCTACCTCGACGCGTTGCGCCGGGCCACCAACGGGGCTTACGTGCTGGTCGAGAAGATTCTCGAGGGGCCGGAGCAGCTGCCGACGAGTTGGGCGACCGCCGGCACGACCGGCTATGACGCTCTCGGCGACGTCGACAGGGTTCTCGTCGATCCGTCCGGCCAGAGGGCCCTCGATGCCCTCGAGGCTCGGCTGCACGGCGACCCGGCAATCACCTGGGCGAATCTGGTCTATCGCAATAAACGCGACGTGACCGAAGGCATCCTGCAATCCGAGGTACGGCGCATCGCGCGGCTCGTGCCGAATAGTGCGGGGGAGAACGCCACGAGCTCCGAGTCCATTGGAGAGGCCACTGTCGATGCCCTCTCCGACCTGCTGGCCTGGTTTCCGGTCTACCGCTCCTACCTGCCGTTGGGGCTCGACCAGCTGCAGGAGGCGGCGCGCCGATCGGCCGCCAACCGCCCGAAGCTTGCGGCTGAGATCGACCGGCTGCTGCCCCTGCTGAGCGACCCGGGGCATCCGGCCGCAGTGCGCTTTCAACAGACCTCGGGCATGGTCATGGCCAAGGGCGTCGAGGACCGCGCCTACTACCGGTATAGCCGGCTGACCTCGCTCAACGAGGTTGGTGCCGATCCCGCCGAGTTCGCGGTGACGGTTGCCGAGTTCCATGATCGACAACGCATTCGGCTGGCGGGGTTTCCGCAGTCCATGACGACCCTGTCGACCCACGACACCAAGCGTGGCGAAGACGTGCGCGCGCGCATCTCGGTGCTGGCCGAGGTCCCCGCCGAGTGGGAGAGCACGCTGGAGCAGCTGCGGGCACGGCATCCGCTCGACGATGCGCCGTTCGAGAACTTGCTCTGGCAGGCGATCGTGGGCACCGGGCCCGCCAGCCGAGAGAGGGTCGCGGCCTACGCGCTCAAGGCGGCCCGAGAGGCTGGCACCTCCACCACCTGGACCCAGCAGAACGCCGATTTTGAGTACAGACTCGAGCAGCTGGCCACGGCCGCCGTCGAAGCCGGGCCGACCCACGACCTGATCACCGGGTTCATCCGCCGGGTGCAGCAAGCCGGGTGGAGCAACTCACTATCGCTGAAACTATTGCAGCTGACCATGCCGGGTATTCCCGACGTCTACCAGGGCAGCGAACTGTGGGAGACCTCGCTCGTCGACCCGGACAACCGTCGTCCGGTCGACTACGAGCAGCGCCGCGACCTGCTCGCCCGCATTGACAGCGGATGGCTCCCGCCCATCGACGAGACCGGCGCCGCCAAGCTGCTGGTCACCGCCCGGGCCCTGCGGCTGCGGCGCGACCGGCCAGGCCTCTTCACCCGGTATGCACCGGTGCCCGCCTTTGGGGGCGCGGCGGGCCACGTGGTGGCGTTCGATCGCGGGGGTGCGATCACTCTGGCCACCCGGTTGCCAATCGGGCTGCTGGCCGGCAGCGGCTGGGGCGACGCCACGATCGGTGTTGCAGGTCGTGGCTATGTCGACGTGCTCACCCGGAATCGTTTCGATGGTCCGAGCCTGCGGGTCGCCGACGTGCTGGCACGCTACCCGGTGGCGCTGCTGGTTGCTGTTGACGACGAAGATCGACATTCCATTCGCACGTTTTCGACTCCCAGAGGACGACACGCATGAACGATCAGAAATTTGCCGTCTGGGCGCCGGACGCGCACGAGGTGCAGCTGCAGCTGGGCCACGATCGGCTCGACCTCGCGGCGCGAGATGACGGGTGGTGGGAGCTGCCGGCATCCGCTCGCCCCGCCGGTACGGGCGGGTGGACCGCCGATGTCGATTACGGGTTCATCGTTGACGGGCGTGGGCCGTTTGCCGACCCCCGGTCGCGCCGTCAACCGGCCGGGGTGCACGCTCTCTCACGTACCTTCGACGCCTCCGCTCACGTCTGGCGCGACGGCGGCTTCACCGGCCGCCAGCTGGCCGGCGCCATCATCTACGAGCTGCACTTGGGAACCTTCACGCCCGAGGGTACCCTCGAAGCGGCCGCCAGCCGGCTCGACCACCTGCAGTCGATTGGCGTCGATTTTGTCGAACTGCTGCCGGTGAACGCGTTCAACGGCACGCACAACTGGGGCTACGACGGCGTGCTCTGGTATGCCGTGCACGAAGGCTATGGCGGCCCGGCCGCCTACCAGGATTTCGTCGATGCCTGCCACGAGCGGGGCATTGGTGTTATTCAGGACGTGGTCTACAACCACTTGGGGCCGAGCGGCAACTACCTGCCACAGTTCGGCCCCTACCTGAGTGAGGCCGTCGGAAACACCTGGGGTTCCTCCCTCAATCTCGACGGTCCGCACTCCGACCCGGTTCGGCGTTATATCCTCGACAACGCGCTGATGTGGCTCGGCGACTATCATGTCGACGGCTTGCGCCTCGACGCCGTGCACGCCCTGCGCGATACGAGCGCCACCCACCTGCTCGAGCAGCTCGCCGCCGAGGTCGCCGCGCTCAGTGCGGAAACCGGGCGGCACCGCACGTTGATCGCCGAGTCCGATCTTAACGACCCCCGGCTCGTGACGCCGCGCGAGGCCAACGGCTACGGCCTCGACGCGCAGTGGAGTGACGACTTCCACCACGCCGTGCACGTCGCGCTCACCGGCGAAACCACCGGCTACTACGCCGATTTCGAGCCCCTTGACGCCCTCGCCAAGGTTCTCACCCACGGGTTCTTCCACGACGGCACCTATTCGAGCTTTCGTGAACGCACCCACGGGCGACGAATCGACCTCGAGCGGATGCCGACCTGGCGGCTGGTCGTGGCCTCCCAGAATCACGACCAGATCGGTAATCGCGCCGTCGGTGATCGGCTCAGTGCCCAGCTCGACATCGGCCAGCTGGCGATTGCTGCCGCGTTGACCCTGCTCGGTCCATACACTCCGATGCTGTTCATGGGCGAAGAGTGGGGAGCCAACACGCCGTGGCAGTTCTTCACCTCGCATCCGGAGCCTGAGCTCGGCGCTGCCACTGCCATTGGCCGCATCAACGAGTTCGCCAGGATGGGCTGGGATCCGGCGCAGGTTCCCGACCCACAGGACGAGCAGACGTTCACCCGCTCCAAACTCGATTGGAGTGAACTGGCCGAGCCCGGCCCTGCCCGACTGCTAGCGTTCTACCGCGACTTGACCGCGTTGCGCCGACGTCATCCAGACTTCACCGACCCCCGGTTCGACGAGATCGCCGTGGAATTCGACGCGGGCGAGGGCTGGTTGCGGTTGCACCGAGGAAGCTCCCAGGTCCTGATCAATCTGGGTACCCAGTCGGCCCGTATTCCGGCCGGCGGTGGAGAGATCGTGCTGTCCTTCGCGGCCAGCGGCGACGCCGTGCAGGGTCGGCTGCCGAATGCTGTGCTGTTGGCACCGCATTCCGTCGTCGTGCTCGCCGGATCGCGTCTGGCAAGATAGCACGCATGCAATCGTTTCTGTCGCCGACGACGATCGCCGCGCTCCAACTGCTTCTTACGCTGCAAGCGGATGCCGGCGGCCCGCCCCTGGAACGGCTGCGCGGCATCCGCTCACTGCAGGCGGCCCTCGAGCAGGATCCGGCCACGCTCGCTGCCGTGCGCGACGCTGTCGCAGCGAAGAATTCGTGGGACGAGATCGCCGCTGCCACCGGTCTCAAGGCGCCGGCGGCCAAATGGCGCTGGGGTGGCACCGACGGGGAGATCAGTGCCCGCCTGGAAGCGGGCCGCAAGCGATCGGTGCGGCCGAGCAGCGTGCCCACCGACCTTCCCGGATTGTCGGTTGTTGAGGCGGCCGCCGCACGTGGTGTGAGCGCCCAGGCCATCTACCTGCAGGTACGACGCGGTAACCTGATCAGCCGAACGGTGACCCTGCCTGATGGCCGCAGCTACAAGCGAGTGTTCCCGGCGGGGATACCCGGATCGCCACCCGACCTCGACCTCAACGGAGACGGCCCAGAATGACCACGACCCCCACCACCCTGACGATCGAACGTCGCGCCGACCGGGTACACGTTGAGCTCAACCGAGCCGACGTGCGCAATGCGATCGACCAGATCATGATCGACGAGCTCCACGCGGTGTGCGCCGAACTCGAGCAGCAGCCGCGCATCCTCATCATCAGCGGCGCGAACGGGGTCTTCGCCTCGGGTGCCGACATCGCCCAGTTGCGGGAACGTCGGCGCGATGACGCACTGCTCGGCATCAACTCCGGGCTGTTCTCCCGCATCGCGAAGCTGCCAATGCCGGTCATCGCTGCAATCGACGGCTGGGCGCTCGGTGGCGGCGCCGAGCTCGCCTACGCGGCCGACTTTCGCATCGCGTCGACGAGCGCGCGGCTCGGAAATCCCGAGACGGCGCTCGGTATCCTGCCCGCCGCCGGCGCGCTCTGGCGCCTGGCCGAGCTCGTCGGCGAGCCGGTGGCCAAGGAGATCATCCTCGCCGGGCGTATTCTGAGCGCCCCGGAGTGCCTGGCCGTGCACCTGGTCACCGAGGTACACGACCCCGACGACCTGCTCGCCGCCGCGCACGCCCTGGCCGACCGCATCGCCGCGCAGGACCCGCTCGCGACCCGTCTCGCCAAGGAAGTGTTCCACGCGCCGCGCGCGTCGCATCCGCTCGTCGACAACACGGCCCAGTCGATTTTGTTCGAATCCGAGGCCAAGTTCACCCGAATGGATGCCTTCCTCGCCCGTCGCAAGCGCTGAGCCGGCTTAGCTCCGGGGGCGTCGCGCCACGGAGTCCTGACCCCAGGACAACCAGATGAACGCGCCGACCACCGGGAACGCCAGGATGATGAGCAGCCAGATGGCGCGTTCGGTGCCCTCGAGTGGTGCTCTGAACAGTGACATCAGAACCCAGAGGGCCACGATCACTACGAGTACGAGTATCAAGCCGCCAATGACTACTGAAGCCCAGTCCATGATTTTTTCCCCACGTTGCGCCCAGTCTCGCAGACGCCGGGACTCGGTGCTACGTGGGGCCGTTTTCGCTCGCCCAGAAATGGATCGTCGAGGCGGAGCCAGTGGTTGCGCGAGCGCCGACAACCGAGGTCGAACAGCCAGCCACCGACGAGTCCTAATCGGCGACCCCCTGACCCCCCTGACGAAGGCGGGCCTGGTTTCTATCATGGGCCCACGTTCCGGGCCTGGAACGCACGGGCAATGGGTCAGCGAGTCGAGGAGGTCAGACGAGTCACCTCGTAGCCGCCGGCGGCGTAGATCGTCGTGAACGAGGCTCCGGGATGCAGCGCCTCCGCCACGATCGTGGCCGAGGTCCACTCGCTGGGCAGGCCGCCGGCCATTAGGTCGATCACCAGATAGTCCGGGAGTGGATTCTGGTTGCCGAGCCAGTAAACATCCGTTCGTTCCACGAGATAATTCATGAGCCCGATATCCGACTCGACTAAAGCACCATCCGGCACAACCCCGAGGGCGGCGGTCGCCGCAGCGGCGCGATCCGTCGAAAAATTGGCCGGGACATCCGTCAGCTTGAACAGCGGCAGCGTCGTGGCGAGCACGAGCGCGGCGACAATCGAACCGGATGCCGCCTGCCGCCCGTAGTCGCGAAGCCAGCGCCGCTGACTGCTGCGCACGAGAGCGATGCCGTCGAGGGCTGCGGCGAAAGCGATTGGCATGAGCACGGCGCTGTACTGCCAGGTGGGACCCCAATAGCCGGAATTGTCGGACAGGAACCGCCAGGCCAGCGTCGGCAGCAGCACGAGCGCGAGCGGCGACCGCACCGCGATGACGCCGGTGGCGACGAGGAGCAGGGCCAGCGTCATGCCCTTCTGCGGCTTCAGCAGCGCGACCGGGTCAGTGAGAATACCCAGAAGGTCGATACTGCTCGAATAGGCCCAGGCCCCGTTCGGGTTGAGCAGCGGCAGAATCATCAGGCTGGCCAGCGCGAACCAGCCGACGCCCCAGACGGCCAGCCACACTCCGAGCGGCTGCCGGCTGCGCACGGCCAGCACGATGCCGAGGGCGGCCACCGTGAGTCCGAGGTCTTCCTTCACGAACACGAGCGGTATCGCCCACAGCAGGCAGGCCACCCACTTGCGCAGCAGAAAAGCGGTCAGCGACAGAGCCAGCAGCGGCACGGCGAAGGCGATCTCATGGAACTGCGCCTCCACCGCGCCCTGCAGTCCCCAACTGAACGCGAACGCAAGCCCGAACAGCGTGCCGGTGAGCGGGCCGAGCAGCCGAATGGCACCGTAGGTCAGGGCCGCCGCGGCGAGCCCGAACAGTGCGTTCTGTACCGAGAGCAGGGTGAAAGCGTGCGGAAACCCCATGAAAACCGGCCCGAGCACCACCAGAAGCGGATGAAAGTGGTCACCGAGCAGGTTGAACCCCTCGCCCTTGATCGTGACGATCGGCGCCTCGAGCGCCGCGTACTGCCGGGCGAGCTGGGTGAAGATGCCGAGGTCCCACGAGGGTGCGGCGAAACTGCGCCACTGCAGCGCAGAGAAAACGGTGTACAGAGTGGTCGTGAGGAGTCCGACCCCGGCCGGCAGCAGGAGAGGCCGTAGCTGCCCGCCGCCATATCCCCACATGCGACCACGCTAACGCACGGGGTGCCTTCATCCTGCAGCAGTACAGGACCTTTGGCCCTGTTTCGCCGACTGGCAGCGGTGCACTCTACATATATGCCACTGACAATTGCACGCTCGGAGATCCCATGACACTCACTTGCCCGTTCTGCCGTTCGCAAGCCCGACTCACCCCTAATCCGGCCCACGCCGAGCGCAACTCGCTTCCCGTCTACCTGCTCAAATGCTCCGGATGCGACCACACCAGTGTGCGCGTCGGCTCGGGCGCCGCCGCTGGCGTCTGACGGCACCTCACAACCAGTCCCATCATCTTCACGAACCATGTCAGCGAGGGCTGAATACCCTCCTATCCCGCCCAGGGCGAGGGTGTTTTGCTTTCTGCGCTGCCTCTTAGAGGTCGGCCAGGAGGGTGACCGGGTTTTCAATGCAGCGGGCCACATAGGTGAGGAACCCGGCGGCGGTTCCGCCGTCGCAGACGCGGTGATCAAACACCATCGACAGCTCCACGACGGTGCGCACCGCGAGTTCGTGATCGACCACCCAGGGCCGTTCGATCATGCGTCCGATGCCGAGGATCGCTACCTCCGGGTGGTTGATGATCGCTGCCGAACCGTCGACGCCGAGCGATCCGAAGTTGTTCAGGGTGAAGGTTCCGCCGGTGAGCACGCTCGGCGCGAACGTTCCGTCGGGGGACTGCGCCACCAGGGCCGCGAGGGCATCACGCAATTGGCGAGTGCTCATCGTGTGCGCGCCGTGGATGACGGGCACCATCAGACCGCGCGAGGTTTGCGCGGCAATGCCGAGGTTTACGGCCCCGTGCTGCAGAATCTCCTGGCTCGCGGTATCAACTGAGGAGTTGAGCACCGGGTACAGCCGCAAACCGGCCACCACGAAGCGCGCGATCAGGGCCGTCACGCCGAACTGCTCGCCGGTCGTGCGCAACAACTGGTCGCGGGCCGCGAACAGCGCGGTCGCGTCGACATCGAGCCAGATCGTGGCCTCGGGAATCTCCCGCCGCGATGTCATCAACCGCTGGGAGACGACCTTGCGCAGCCCGGTCATGGGAATGCGGATGTCGGCGCTCACGTCGGCGGGTTGCCTGGCAGCCGGCGCTGTGCTGGCCGGTGGCGTGGCGGTCGTCGCGGTCGGCAGTGCGGTCGGCAGTGCGGTCGGCGGTGCGGTCGGCGGTGCGGCTACTGGCGCTGAGCTGGTCAGCGCACGGATGTGCCCCTCGACGTCGCTGCGCAGCACCAGGTCGTTTAGGCCGCTGCCGACCAGCGTGCTCGCGTCAAAGCCGTTGTCGCGCGCGAGTCGACGCACGATCGGCGACACGACGGGGGAGCGGCGGGCAGGGTCGAGACTGATCCTCGAACCGGATGCCGCCGGCTCGGCGGGGTGGTTGACTGGAACAGAGGCTGGCCGAACCGGCGCATCCGCTTGCTGGACGGGAGCACCAGCGCCCGCGCCGCCGAACCGCCCGGCGGCCACCTTGCGCTCCGGTCGAGTGCTCTCGGTGGTGCCGTAGCCCACGAGAACGGCGCCGGAACCTTCGGTCGGGACGGCGGTAGTCGGGGCGGCGGCGGTCGCGGCGGCGACCGGAACGTCCGTAGCGGCGGGCGCGACCTCTGATCCGGCATCGGTCACTGTCAACAGAACCTGCCCGGCGTGGATGACCTGGCCGGGCTCACCGAACAGGCTCGCCACGACCCCACCGTACGGCGAGGGCAACTCCACGATGGACTTGGCCGATTCGACCTCGACCACGGCCTGGTCGATGGCGATCGTGTCACCGGGAGCGACCAGCCATGCCACGATCTCGGCCTCGGTCAGGCCTTCACCGAGGTCCGGCAGCAGAAATTCGTGGCTCATCAGGACCACTCCCAGGTGGCGAGCGCGGTGAGAATGCGGTCGGGGGTCGGCAGGAAGTACTCCTCGAGTTTGGGCGACGGGTACGGAATGTCGAAGCCGGTGATGCGGAGGATGGGTGCGGCCAGGTAGAAGAAGTTGCGTTCGGTGAGGCGGGCGGCGACCTCGGCGCCGTAGCCGCCGAACTGGGCGGCCTCGTGCACGATCGCGGCCCGGCCGGTCTTTCGAACGGATGCCCCCACCGTCTCGTCATCGAACGGCGAGAGCGAACGCAGGTCGACGACCTCGATCGAGAGTCCTTCGACCGTGGCCCGGTCCGCCGTGGAGAGTGCGGTCTTCACGGTCGGCCCGTAGGCGATGAGCGTGACATCGGTGCCGTCCCGCAGCACGACAGCGCGATTGAGTGGCTCGGTCTGCACCGGCAGTGTGAGGGCTGCCTTGCTCCAGTACCGGCTCTTGGGCTCCATGAAAATGACCGGATCGTCGCTCGCGATCGCCTCGCGCAGCATCGAATAGGCGTCGGCCGGGTTCGACGGGCTTACCACGGTCAGTCCGGGCGTCGCCGTCCAGTAGGCCTCGGAGGAATCGGAGTGGTGTTCGACCCCGCCGATGTCGCCAGCGTAGGGAATACGAATGACGATCGGCAGCGGGATCTTGCCGCGCGTGCGGTTGCGCATCTTCGCCACATGGGACACGATCTGCTGGAATGCCGGGTAACTGAACGCATCAAACTGCATCTCGACCACCGGGCGCAGGCCGTACATGGCCATGCCGATCGCGGTACCCACAATGCCCGCCTCGGCCAGCGGCGAGTCGCTCACCCGGGTTTCGCCGAATTCGGCGTAGAGCCCGTCGGTGACGCGAAACACACCGCCGAGCGGTCCGACGTCTTCGCCGAACAGAACCACGGTCGGGTCATCGACCATCGCGTCGCGGATGGCCGCGTTGAGCGCGGCGGCGATCGTGAGGCTTTCTGGCGCGCGCACGACGATGTCGGTCGCGTGGGTCTGCTGCCGGGTCATCGGGTGCTCCCTTCGCTCTCACCAGCGGATGCCGCGGCGTCGACGTCGAGTTCGGCCGCCAGGAAGGCGCGTTGCTCGGCCAGGGCGGTTCGGGGGGTGGCGTAGACGTGCTCGAACAGCTCGAGCGGATCGATGACCGCCTGCTCGGTCATGCAGTCTCGGGTGGTCGCCGCGAGTTTCTCGGCCGCAGCCGCGATGGACGCGCGCATCTCGTCGGAGAGGGCACCCTGCGCCACGAGATACGTCTCCAGGCGCTCGATGGGGTCGCGGCTACGCCACAGGTCGACGTCGGCGGTCTTGCGGTAGCGAGTGGGGTCATCCGAGTTGGTGTGGGCTTCGATGCGGTAGGTGAGCCCCTCGATCAGGGTGGGGCCGCCGCCGCTGCGGGCGCGATCCATGGCTGCGGAGATGACGGCGTACATGGCGGCGACGTCGTTGCCGTCGACGTAGTAGCCGGGCATGCCGTAACCGATCGCCTTGTCGGCGATCGTGCGGCAGGCCATCTGTTTGTCGAGCGGAACACTGATCGCAAACTGGTTGTTCTGCACCACGAAGACCACGGGAGCCTGCCACACCGCCGCGAAGTTGAACGCCTCGTGGGCGTCGCCCTCGCTCGTGGCGCCGTCGCCGAGCAGAGTGAGGGCCACGGTGTCGTCGCGTTTAAGCTTCGACGCTGTGGCCAGTCCCACGGCGTGAAGCGCCTGGGTGGCGAGCGGCGTGGCCTGCGGGGCGATGCGGTGCTTGGGATAGTCGTAGCCGCTGTGCCAGTCGCCGCGGAACGAGGCGAGGATATCCTTCGGCTCGACGCCCCGGGTCAGCAACGCGATGCTGTCGCGGTAGGTCGGAAACAGCCAATCCTGCGGGGAGAGCGCAGCGACGGCGGCGATCTCGCAGGCTTCCTGGCCGAGGGCGGAGGGGTAGGTGGCAAGGCGGCCCTGCCGGGTGAGGGCGGTGACCTGCACGTCGAACCGGCGGGCTAGAAACATCTGGCGGTAGAGGTCGAGGAGCGTATCCACGGCCGGCATGGTGAAGCCGCCGCCCTCGCTTTCGGCAACCGCGTGACCGGTGTCGTCGATCAAACGCAGGGGTGGGGGTGCCAGCACGGCGGTCAGCGGCGTGCTCTCGACATTGAGGCTCATGACGCAATGGTGCGCCCCTTTTCAGGCCGCGCGTCGCGCTTTTTCGCAGTTGTGAACGATTGGCCGATCCGTTGCCAGACGGCGGCCAAACAGCCGGTTTGAATGGCCTGTCAGTGCCAGGCGTCCGGGGTGGCGCCGGGTGCGTGCCCGCTGATCTCGTCGAGAATGAGGTGCGAGCGGGTCGAGATTACCCCGGGCATGGTGTGGATATCGCGCAGAATGGCCTGGCTGAGCTGTTCGTGGTCGGGGGCGCTCACCGTGAGGATGATGTCGATGTCACCGCTGACGGCCTGGGCCTTCTCGACGAAGGGGAGTTCGGCCAGCTGCGCGGCGATCTCGCCCCAGGCCACATCGCCGATCTTCACGACGACGAGCGCAGACACGTTGAGCCCGAGAGCCTTATGGTCGGTCTGGGCGCCGAAGCCGGTGATCACGCCGTGGCTGATCAGTTTCTGCACCCGGGTATGGGCGGCGGTGCGGGAGATATGCACCTGCAGGGCCAGTTGGCGCATCGAGAGCCGCCCATCGCGGCTGAGCTCGGCGATGATCTGGCGGTCCGTGCTGTCGAGCCCGGGATGGGGAGTCTGCGGCTGCATCATTGGACTCTCACACTACCGGCGCGGGGGCAGCAGCGTTCAGGGCGCGCAGGTAATGATTCTTGGGCCAGTGTCGGATCAGGCGCGGCAGGCGCGGATAGATCAAACGGATGGCGCTCATCACCCGGTTGAAGCGCCGCTGGCGCAGCGTCGACCAGGGGAGGTCGAACAGCACCCGAACGTGTGGGGGTAGCAGGCCGGCGGTCATCAGGCGGGCCAGGGGCAGGGCGGCGCGATACCAGAGCGGTGCGGTCCGTGAGTGCAGCAGGTCGTGCGCTACGGCGCGAGTAGCGGCATCCGTTCGAAGAAGGGCGAGCTGTTCGTCCCAATAATGGCGAAAGGCGCTGCGGTCGGCCGGCCAGAGTTCCGGCGGAACCTGCAGCGACGTGCCCAGGCGGGAATACTCGCGGTAGACCGCATCGGCCGTTTCGTCGTCGAGCGGGCCGTAGAGCAGTCCGTGCAGGTGGGTGGCCGATTCGTAGAGCGTGGCGGCGACCCAGAGTTGCAGTTCGGGGGTGAAGGCGTTGTATTCGGGGGTTGTACCGGCCGAATGCACCGGACCGTGTGCGTGATTGACGCGGGCGGCCATCCGGGCGGCCAGGTCTGCGTTCCCGAACACGGTCGCGTAGACGTAGCTGAGCGTGCCGTCCAGCCGGTCGAGCGGCCTGTCGGCGAAATGGCTGTGGTCGGCGACGCCGTGTCCGATGGCCGGATTGGCCAGCTGAAGCAGGATAGCGCGACCCCCGGCTGCGATGAGGATTCCCTCGCCCGCGACCCCCTGCATGCGTGCACGCGAACCGGATCCGCTCACAGCTACCTCCCAATGAACATGCAGAACTCCGTGACAATCTGAGCTTATTCGGTTGGGCTGGGTTTAGGCCGCGGCCCGACGCCCGAACAGGGGCACATGAATATTGGGTTTTTGGGGAATACGACGGTCTTCTATGCGCTTGCATGTATCCGAGGGCGTCAATTCCTGGGCCCACACACTTGAGGAGTATTTCTATGAGCGAGACCATCGCAACGAGCATCCCGGGCTACAAGGCCGGAACCTGGACCATCGACAAGACCCACAGTTCCGTGAGCTTCAGCATTCGTCACATCGTCATCAGCAAGGTCAAGGGCACTTTTGAAGACTTCGACGCCACCTTCGTGACCGGCGAAAACCCGCTCGAGACGTCTGTCACCGCCTCCGCCAAGGTTGTCTCGATCAACACCAACGAGCCTAACCGCGACGGTCACCTTCGCACCGGAGATTTCTTCGACGCCGAGACCTACCCGACAATCGACTTCGCGTCGACCGGTGCGCGTGAAGTCAAGGGCGAGTACCTCGTCGACGGCAACATCACCATCAAGGGCGTCACCAAGCCGGCCACCTTCGAATTCGAATTCGGCGGCTTCGGCCAGGACCCCTACGGCAACTACAAGTTCGGTGCCACGGCCAAGACCGAGGTCAACCGCGAAGACTTCGGCCTCACCTACAACGCCGCCCTCGAAACCGGCGGCATGCTGCTCGGCGACAAGGTCACCATCACCCTTGAACTGCAGGCCGCGCTCAACGCGTAACCCGCAGTTCGCTTTCATGGCTTGACGAGCAGGGCCCCACTTCGGTGGGGCCCTGCTCTTGTTCAAGGTCCGTGACCGGGATGAGGAGCATCGACTCTGTAAGGCGTCGGCGCAGCTCGGAGCAGTCCGGGTCGGTACGACCGGGATCCTGATAGTTCGGCGCCTAGGTTTCGACCCGGGGGTGGGCCTTTGTCGCGGCGAAGTAGTCCCACAGGGGCACATCGGGTGCGGGGAGCCGAACGACGTTTCGTAGGCGCCGGGTCATTCCTCTACGGCATTTCCTCGGCCCGACCGTTGCACCGATCGCGTCGGCGTCCACACCCGCGTACGTGCTGACTGCGGCGCACCTGGGCGCAACGATCACGGTCACGGTAACCGGTACGAAAGTCGGCAACGCCACGGTCAGCAAAACTAGCGTTGCACCTCTACTGGTCGGGCCGGGCAAATTGATCGGTCCGACTCCGACCACTAGCGGTGTGGCACGAGTCGGTCAGCAGCTGGTCGCGGTGCCCGGCTCGTGGACTCCCGATGCGGCCCTGGCTTTCCTAGTGGTTCCGCGGCGCAATATCCGTGTCGGGAGCGACAAGTGCGGCTTATGTGCTCACCGGGGCGAACCGAACCGATCGAATGACGGTCACAGTGACAGCCACCCAGGCTGGCTACCTGACGACGGTGAAGACGAGCGCCTAAGGTGGTGGGGTGACCGATTGCGGGGCGGCACAGGGCGTTGGCCTGGCCGAGGTACCCGTGAGGATTCACCGCACAAATGGGCAGAATCACTCCATTAGAGCGTGACTACAACGATTAGATGACCGTATTATCGGCGCGAGGAGTCCTTATCTTTTCCCTATCTGACCTCGACATTCCGATGATCGCGGCACCGATGGCTGGCGGTGCGTCGACGCCAAACCTCGCGGTAGCCGTGTGTGATTCGGGAGGGCTGGGTTTTTTGGCGGGCGGTTACAAGTCTCCGCAAACTTTGGTCGAGCAGATCGTCGAAGTGCAGCGGCGTACCCAGCGCGCGTTCGGCGTCAACCTGTTTATTCCGCAGCCAGCCCTGACCGACCGCGCCGCAGTCGAGACCTACGCCGGCACGCTGGCCAGCGAGTTCCCCGCCGCAGAGTTCGGCGAGATCGACGAAACAGACGACGACTGGTTCGTCGAGAAGGTCGCCGTCGTCATCGACCACCGGGTGCCGGTGGTCTCGTTCACCTTCGGTCTGCCTTCGGACGACGCTGTGCAGCGTATGCACGCCGCTGGGTTGTTCCTGATCGCCACTGTCACCTCCGTGCCCGAAGCATTGGCCGCGGTCGACCGTGGCGTGGACGCGCTCTGCGTGCAAGGGCCAGAAGCCGGTGGGCACCGCGCGACCTTCAACTCGACGGGCGAGCCGGGCACCCTGGCACTGGGTGAGTTGTTGATCGCGATTCGCGAGACGGTGACGCTTCCGCTGATCGCGGCGGGCGGAATCCACTCTGGCGGACAGATCGCCTCCTTACTCGCCGCCGGAACCGACGCCGTACAGCTTGGCACTGCCCTGCTGCGCACCGACGAGTCGGGCGCGAACCCGGCCCACCAAGGCGCCCTCGTCGACCCCCGCTTCACCGAGACGGTTATCACCCGGGCTTTCTCGGGCCGCCCGGCCCGCAGCCTGCGGAACGCCTTCATCACCGCCCACGATGCCAGCGTGCCCCACGAGTATCCGCAGGTGCATCACCTCACCAAGGGGCTGCGAGCGGATGCCGCCCGCCGCGGCGATGCAGACGCGCTGGCCCTGTGGGCTGGCACGGGCTTCCGAGAAGCGCGCTCGGGGCCGGTCGCGACCGTGCTCAATGCCCTCTGGGCCGACACGCACGCCGCCGTCGTCTCGTAACGAGCCGTATCGGAGTCGTCGGGCACACCGCTCGCGTCTTGGTGCTGGTATTCTCCGCAGCCGATGATCGAGGGTCGCCACATGCGCGGTTCTTCTCCCGTGACCCGCGCCATGATCTGCAGGAGCTTGACTGCGTCACGTCGCCGCGTCGGGCTAGCGACCGTTTCGATGAAATTGCGGACATCGCTGTCGATGGGTGCCATGCGTGTCTATCGGGTCTGCCGTGTCACAACCGGGGCGCGCACCCCAAGGTAGGCTCTTTCGACAGGGTGTGCAGCATCCGTTCTCCGGTAGACCAGCGTCGATGGGCGTGAAACATCCCGCTGGCCGGCTAGCCGGTCAGATCGCACGACAAGAAATGGTTCTCTTTTGCGCAATATAGTTACGTTCCGGGCGGGCAAATTCACGGTCGCCGTCACGGCGCTGCTGGCCCTCGCCGGAGGCTTTGTCGGCGTCAATGCCGCAGCAGCCAGGCAGCCCAGCGCCGCTGTCACCGGCGAAACGTACGTCATCGGCACCGACACCACCTTTGCGCCGTTTGAGTATCGCGAAGACGGTGAACTGACTGGCATCGACATGGACCTTATTCGCGATATAGCCGAGAACCAGGGTTTCTCCGTGGAGATCAAGTCCCTCGGCTTCGACGCGGCGCTGCAAGCCCTGCAGTCCAACCAGGTTGACGGCGTCATCGCCGGCATGTCGATCACCGATGAGCGTGAGCTCATCTTCGACTTCTCCGACCCGTACTTCGACTCCGGCGTGCAGATGGCCGTCGCCGAAGACAACACCGAAATCACCGGATACTCCGACCTGGACGGCGAAACCGTCGTCGCCAAACGGGGCAGTGAGGGAGAGACCTTCGCCAACTCGATCAAGGACGAATACCACTTCACCGTCAAGGCCCTCGCCGATTCGGCCACGATGTACGACGACGTCAAGGCCGGCAACTCCGTCGCGGTCTTCGACGACTATCCGGTTCTCGCCTACGGCATAAACCAGAACAACGGCCTCAAGTCCGTGACGGAGAAGGAACAGGGCAGCTCCTACGGTTTCGCTGTCAACAAGGGCCAGAACCCCGAACTGCTCGCCGCGTTCAACACTGGCCTGGCCGAGCTGAAGAGCGGCGGCGAATACCAGGACATTCTCGACAAATACCTCGATGCCCCAGCGACGTCCAACGATACGAGCTTCTTCGGCCTGCTGAGCGACAGCCTGCCGGCGCTCATGAAGGGTCTCGGCCTAACTCTGCTGGCGACCGGGCTGTCGATTCTCATCGCCCTGGTACTCGGCGTGATGTTCGGCTTCTTCAAGGTCTCCGAGAGCCGCGTGCTGCGCGGCATAGCCAGCGCCTACGTCAGCATTTTTCGCGGAACTCCGCTGCTCGTGCAAGCCTTTTTCTTCTACTTCGGGCTGCCACAACTCACCGGGCAGTCGATCGACGTGCTCACTGCGGGTGTACTCACCCTGAGCCTCAACGCCGGTGCCTACATGACCGAGATCGTGCGCGGTGGTATTCAGTCGGTCGACCCGGGCCAGACCGAGGCCGGCCGCAGCCTCGGCCTCGGTTACGCCACGACCATGCGCCGCGTGGTTCTGCCGCAGGCCGTGAAAATCATGACGCCATCGTTCATCAACCAATTTGTGATGACCCTGAAAGACACGTCACTGCTGGCCGTGATCGGCTTCGCCGAGCTCACCTATCAGGGCCAGCAGATTTACGCCTCGAACTTTCGCACCGGTGAGACCCTGCTGATAGTTGCCGCGCTGTACTTCATCGTCATCAACCTGCTCACCATGCTCTCCAACAAGCTTGACAAGAGGTTCAACAAATGAGCAAGACCAGTGTCGACAGTAAAGTCAGCGTCAAGGGGTTACGCAAGTCGTTCGGCTCCAACGAGGTACTCAAAGGCCTCAATGTCGAGATCATGGAGGGCGAGGTCGTCTGTGTCATCGGCCCGTCCGGCTCAGGCAAGTCCACCTTTCTGCGCTGCCTGAACAAGCTCGACGAGCTCAGCGCCGGCACGGTCATCGTCGACGGCTTCAACCTCGGCGACAAGACCGTCGACCTCAACGAGGTGCGGCAGCACATCGGCATGGTTTTTCAGCACTTCAACCTGTTTCCGCACATGACGGTGTTGCAGAACATCATGTTGGCTCCGGTTGAGTTGAAGAAGGAATCCAAGGCGGATGCCCGCGCCACCGCCGTCAAACTGCTCGACCGGGTGGGCCTCGCCGACAAAGCGGATGCCCGCCCCGCCCAGCTCTCCGGCGGTCAGAAGCAGCGCGTCGCCATCGCCCGGTCGCTGGCGGTGAACCCCGACATCATGCTATTCGACGAGGCCACGAGCGCCCTCGATCCGGAGATGGTCGGCGAAGTGCTGCAGGTCATTCGCGATCTCGCTGCCGATGGCATGACCATGGTCGTCGTCACCCACGAGATGGGTTTCGCTCGCGAGGTCGCCGACCGGGTCATCTTCATGGCCGACGGGCTCATCGTCGAAGAGGGCACCCCGGCCGAGCTGTTTGGCAACCCACAGCAGGAACGCACCCAGGACTTCCTCTCCAAGGTGCTCTAGCTCAGGCGCGGTCGCCCACGATTTCCTCGCGCACCCGGCGCAGGTCTTCCATGAGGGAGCCGATCAAAATCCAGTGGTCCGGGTGCGGCGTAACGATGCGCAGCGGCGCGGTCAGGGCTAATACGTCGGCGGCCGGTGGCTCAGGGACGACCGTGGGGTCGCCCGCCTCGCGGGCCAGCAGTGCCAGGTCGTGGGCGGCCCGGGCGAGTTCCCGGGAGAAGGCCTGCACGCTCGGCTCGTACTGCAGGGACACGTCATAGTGGTCGTGCAGGGCCCGGGTCATGCCGATGGCGCGGGTGACGAGCGTCGGCAGCCGTTCGATCATGTCGTGGTCGGCGTCGAGTGCCATGCGCAGTCGGGCCTTGCGCGGGTTGAGCATGAGGCTCTCCTCCGCCTGCACGATGGCCTTCTCCACCGACGCGAGCATGGGGCGCAGCAGGCGGGCTTTGATCATGAGCTCCATCAGGTCGATCGGGCTCTGCGGGGTGCGCAGCGCCCGTGCGATGCGGTCGAAGGTGTCGGCCAACTCACGCGCCAGCAAGCCCACTGCGTCCCGCGCCGGCGCGATCAGCACTGGGGGAACGATGAGCGCGTTGATGACCAGGGCGATCCCCGCGCCGATGAACGTCTCGAAGATGCGGTCGAGAGCGTACCCGGGCGTCGTGGCTCCGAGGGCGAGCACGAGCATGGCGCTGATCGGAATCTGGCTCGCCGACACCGGGGACAGGCGCAGCGCCCACGCCACGAGGATGCTCACCACGATCGTGCCGAGCACCACCCAGCTGGACTGGCCGAGGAAGAATCCGATCGTCGAGGCAATAAGGACACCCCCGATGACCCCCGCGGTGCGTTCGATCGCGCGCCCGAGGGTCTGGTTTACGCTGGGCTGCACGACGAGCAGGGCGGCGATCGCGGCGAAGATCGGCAGCTCACTCGGCAGCAGCAACTGTGAGGCCAGCCAGGCCAGGGCCACGGCAACGGCCATTTTGACGACGTGCAGCACCGGAAGTCGTGTGGAGATGCGCAGGGCCGAGGTTAGGATCACTGGTCAAGGCTAACCCGCGCTGGGGGTCAAACGGATGCCGGCGCGGCCGGTTTCTCCGTCTGTCGATACGGCACGCCGACAAACCGGGCGTAGTCCTGCACGGCCCGATCGAAGCCGCGCCGGGCTTTCCCGGCTCGCGTCCGGGCTGCCGCCGTTGTGGGGTCTTCGAACAGTGCGGCCTCGTCGGTGACTCCCGACGCCGTGGTCTTCTTGCGCCAGGTGCCGACGATGCGGCCGTTCGTGACCACGAGGGGCAGGAATATGCCGTTCAGCCCGGGTGCGACCCGCACGATATCCACGCCGGAGATCACGAAGCTTCGATCGCGATACCCAAGCAGGTACTCGTCAAACCCGGGCAGCGCGAGAACGGGCGTGCGTTGGCGCGGCCTCGTCGGTACCAGGGCGGCATCCGCTGTTTCGGCGGCCAGGAAATACGCCGCACAATCGACCCGCACCTCGGTGAGCCTGCTTCGGGCCACGGCCAGCCCGATTTTCGCGTCGGCGACCGTGAGCTGCGACCACCAGGCGAAATCGACCAGTGTCGCTGGCCCGTGGCCGCGAAAATAGCGGTACACGAACTCGCCGAGCGCGTCGTCGCGCTCGAGCCGGCGCGGGTTCAGCACCCATTTATCGACCAACACCAGGCCCTGCTGAGTGCCGACCTGCCGGCCCCAGCACAGGGTGCCGGTCAGGGCGAGGTGGGCGATCGTGTGGTAGCCACGCTGCCCCTCGGTCGACAGGCCGGCCGCCCGCAGCGTCGCTACGCTTGGCTGGCCCGCTAGCCGAGGTCGTCGTCGGTGCGGGCACCGAACACGATCTCGTCCCAGCTCGGCATCGATGCCCGACCGCGCTTGGGCGTCGTGCGTCCGTGATTGGTGCGTTCCTGCGCCCGGGCAGCCTGATTTGCCCAGGCATTTCCGGTGGGCTCCGGCGTGGTGGCCGGCGCCGCACTGGACGCATCGGTGACCGCTGAATCCGTCGGAGCTGCTCGCCGCGGCCGCAGCGCTGCTGCCGGTTGTGGGGCAGCCGGCAGCACGGGGTGTTGCACGGGGTGTTGCGCGGGGTGCTGCACTGAAGCGGATGCCGTCGGCTTGGCTGCCGCAGCATCTCCGTTCGATGCTGCCTCGCGTTCACCGCGCCGGCGGCGCAGCGATTCCAGGAGGTCGGCGGTCTCACTCATATTCGAGGCCGGCTCGGCGGCGCGCTTGATCGCCGCTTTCGACACCGCATCGTCCCGGCTGAGCGAGCGGGAGTAGGGAACAGCTTCGAGGTTCGGGCTGGTGTCGTTCAGAATTTCGTCGGCGAGGGATTCCTTGAAGTTGAAGGCATTACTGTCGAAGCGCGACACGTCGGCGGTGCTCGTCTCCGAGCCGACCGCGCGCAGACGCGGTATCAGAGAACCCTTGAGCTCACCCTGCTGCGACAGGGCTACGGCTTCGCTGCCGATCGGCGACAGAGAGTTCTTTTTCGGTTCGAAACCCCAGCGTGCGTCATGATCGATCTCGTCGGCGGTGAACGACAACTTCACGATCCAGCCGCCCCCGGGCTCTTTCCAACTCGCCCAGCGTTCACCCGTCGCACCAAGTGAGGCGAGGCGCTCCCGAATGACGCTGCCGAAATTGACGTTCTCGTCGATCGGGTCGGGGTCTATGGCGGTGTGCACAGGAACGCTCAGTGCCGACGACACGATGTATTCCCGCTCGGCCACGACTGGGCCCTCGAAGCGGCGCACGTACTCGAGCGATGCACCGGTGACCGCGGCGACATCCTCTGCGGACATGCCGGATCGAATGTGCGCCTGAACCTCCCGCGGGGAGAGCTTCGGGGCGTTCGTGCGTTCTGTCTGGGTTTGGCGAAGCCGGGACTGGAGAACTTCGTCGATGGCGATGCGATATCGGTCGCCATCTTCGGACGCTGCGAGCAGCGCTCCGTTCTCAACCCCAATAACCTTCAATTCCTGCATGAAGACAAGCCCTCTCGCGATTACCGTTGGTTGCAAGACTGCCATGAGTTGATGCTTTTTTGCGGGAATACGCCGGGCGTGCCGCAAGTTGTTTCTTCGTGTCCGAATAAATAGGTTGGCGGACGGTTTGCTATTCCGTCCGGATTGTTGGAAACTGTGCCCGCCGATTTCGTTTATCGGCGTAACTGAAATGGATGGGCATGGCAACCGATTACGACGCACCCCGAAAGACTGAAGACGACTCTGAGTCGATCGAGGCCCTCAAGGAACGCGTGCCAGACAAGATGTCCGGCAGCGTTGATGTCGACGACTCCGACAACCCCGGTGGGTTCGACCTTCCGGGCGCCGACCTGTCCGACCTGGACCTCGATGTCGTCGTTCTGCCCGCGCAGGCCGACGAGTTCACCTGCGTGAATTGCTTCCTGGTGAAGCACCGCTCGCAGATGGGCCACGAAACCAAGCTCGGCACAGTTTGCCTGGAGTGCGACTCCTAGATCTACGCACTCAGCTCGACCCGAATTACCCCACGTTGGCCGTTCGCGATTCATTGATCGCGGCGGCCAACTGTGTTGGGTGCCTGCTGGAGATTATCCAGTACGGCGCCGGGTCGGTCGCATCCATGATGGGTACGCGCACGACCGGGTCGACCCAGCCACGAATGAGCAGCCAGGCCCGGGCGTCCAGCCTGGGCCCGCGCTCCTGGGTGGCTTCGGATTTCTCGAAAGCCGTCGCTTCTCCGAGCAGTCCGGTGGAGATCGTGGCGGGCCCGGCGATCAATTCGCCGTTCCGCACGCGCACAACCGGCGCCGCCAGCACGAGCAGCAGCACGCAGCCGCCGTAGAGAACGGCGGCCGTGACGATGCCGGCGAACAGGGAGATGGGCACAAGCACAAGAATGCTCGCCGGTATCACCAGGGCGGTGACGATGAAGGCCCAGGCGTTGGGCCACAGTTTTTCACGGTAATCAGGCATGGCTCTATTCGATCAGATATCTGCACTACCCTCGACACGTGGCAGAAAGCGTCGAAGTCCTGATCCAGGCATCCATCCTCCCGAATTACGCACACCCCGGCGATGCCGGGGCTGACCTGCACGCGGCCGAGGCGCTCGTGCTTGCCCCGGGAACCCGTGCACTTGTCGGTACCGGCGTGTCGATCGCCCTCCCCGACGGTTTTGCGGCGTTCGTCGTTCCGCGGAGCGGCCTCGCCGTCAAGCACGGCATCACCATCGTGAACGCTCCCGGAACAGTGGATGCCGGCTACCGCGGCGAAATCAAGGTGGCCCTGCTGAACACCGACCTGACCGAGCCGTTCACGATCGCCGTCGGCGACCGCATCGCCCAACTCCTCGTGATGCCCGTCGCCCGCGCCACGTTCATCGCCGTCGACAGGTTGCCCGGCAGCCAGCGCGGCGAGGGTGGTTTCGGTTCGACCGGGGTGCAAGCCTCGACAACAGACAGCGCACCAGTGCCGGGCCGAACCGCCCCGCAGACAGGAGACATGCAGTGAGTGACCTCACAAACCCGGGGGAGACCCCCGAACCGATGCCCAAGTCGGCGCCTGACGACCGCGAGATTGAGGGCCCGCTCGACGAGTCAGAGGCCAATCCGGTGCGTCCGTACGTCGATCTCGGCGGCATCAAGATCCTCCCGCGCGAAGGACTGCATCTGCGCCTCGAAATCGAAGAGGGCAGCAAGCGGGTCGTGGCCATCGGCCTGGACTTCGCCGGTTCGACCCTGCAGGTGCAGCCGTTCGCCGCACCGCGTTCGAGCGGCCTGTGGCACGAGATTCGCGATCAGATAGCCGACCAGATCGGCAAGCAGGGTGGCACCACGACCCCGCGGGAAGGCCCGTTCGGCCCCGAACTCGTCGCTGAGATTCCCGTCGCCGCCGGGCAGGAAGCCGGCGGCGTCACCCGCCTCGCCCGCTTCATCGGCGTCGACGGTCCACGGTGGTTTCTGCGCGGAGTGATCGCCGGCGAGGGCGCCATCGACCCCGACGCCGCGGCCCAGATCGAAGACCTGTTCCGCAGCATCGTGGTCGTACGAGGATCGACCCCGATGCCGCCGCGGGACCTGATTCCGCTGCGTATGCCGGCCACCCCGGCCGGCGCGACCGAGACCACCGCAGTCTGACCAGGCCATGAGTGACACCAATCCGAAGCCGGACGAACCAGCCCCCGTGCCGCCGAAGGCGTCCGACCTGTTCGCCGACTCGATGGCCGGGGCGGCTCGCCGCGCCGGGTTCGGTGCGGCGACCGAAGGGGAGCCGATCAGTGGCCAGGCACTGCTGACGGCGATGGGCGGCATCCGCGGCCTGGTCGAAGCCGTGCTGCCCGGCCTCGTATTTCTGGTCACCTACTCGCTCACGATCGACCCGTCGACCGACGTGACGAGTGACCCGATCGGCACGTTGCTGCCATCGCTCGTAGCCCCGCTCGTGATCGGTGTGATCTTTGTGGCCCTGCGCGCGATCACCAGGCAGACGACGACCCCGGCCCTCGGCGGCCTCGTCGGCACCGCGATCAGCGTTGCCCTCGCCCTGTTCTCTGGAAAACCGTCCGATTTCTTCCTCGTTGGTCTCTGGACCAACGCCGGTTACGGCGCCGCCCTGCTCCTGTCGGTGCTCGTGCGCTGGCCCCTCATCGGCGTGGCCGTCGGTTTCCTGATGGGCGACGGCATTGCCTGGAAGCTCGACGCCAGCAAGCGGCGCGTGCTCACCATTCTCACGCTGTGCTGGACCGGCCTCTTTCTCGGGCGCCTCGCCGTGCAGTTGCCGCTCTACCTCGCCGACAACGTCGAGCTGCTTGCGTCGATGAAACTTCTCATGGGTATCCCGCTCTACGCCCCGCTGCTCGTCGTCTCGTGGCTCATGGTGCGCTCGGTTTATCGCAAAGCGGATGCCGCCGAAGCGGTCTGACCGTCGAGTCGCCAGCTCCGGCGCGCACTGCTAGAGTTATCTCGACGTCAAGATAGTTGTGCGGCGAATATTCGCCGGTGCAACTCGATGAAAAAAGACAGCCCCCCGGCATCCGCTGGTTAGGCTTGCCTTGCTGGCACGAGGCTGTGCCCGTCACAAGAATTGAGGATTGCCGCCGGTCTCCCGTCGGCTCCCACAACGGAGAGGGCATTGTGTCGGAATCAACAAACACCGCGGTAAATAGCTTCGGAGCCAAGGACACCCTGCGCGTCGGTTCGACGGACTATGAGGTCTTTCGCCTGGACGCGGTTGATGGCTACGAAAAGTTGCCGTTCAGCCTGAAGGTGCTGCTGGAGAACCTCCTCCGGACCGAGGACGGCGCCAACATCACCGCCGAGCACATTCGTGCCCTCGGCGCGTGGGTCCCCACCGCGGAGCCCGACACTGAGATCCAGTACACGCCGGCTCGCGTCGTCATGCAGGACTTCACCGGAGTTCCCTGCATCGTCGACCTCGCTACCATGCGCGAAGCCCTCGTCGAACTCGGCGGAGACCCCAAGAAGATCAACCCGCTCGCCCCGACCGAAATGGTCATCGACCACTCCGTCGTCGCCGACCTGTTCGGCACGACTGACTCGTTCGAGCGCAATGTTGAGATCGAGTATGAGCGCAACGGTGAGCGCTACCAGTTCCTCCGCTGGGGCCAGACCGCGTTCGACGACTTCAAGGTCGTGCCGCCGGGAACCGGCATCGTGCACCAGGTCAACATCGAATACCTCGCCCGCGTCACCATGACCCGCGAGGTAGGCGGCGTCCTGCAGGCCTACCCCGACACCTGCGTCGGCACCGACTCGCACACCACCATGGTCAACGGCCTCGGCGTGCTGGGCTGGGGCGTCGGCGGAATCGAAGCCGAAGCAGCCATGCTCGGCCAGTCGGTGTCCATGCTCATCCCCAAGGTGGTCGGCTTCAAGCTCTCCGGCATCATCCCGGCCGGCGTCACCGCAACGGATGTCGTGCTTACCATCACGCAGATGCTCCGGGGGCACGGCGTCGTCGGCAAGTTCGTCGAGTTCTACGGATCGGGCGTCGCCTCCGTACCGCTTGCCAACCGCGCTACCATCGGCAACATGAGCCCCGAGTTCGGGTCGACGGCCGCCATGTTCCCGATCGACGATGTCACCCTCGGCTACCTGCGCCTCACCGGCCGCAGCGAGGAGCAGGTCGCACTCGTCGAGGCCTACTCCAAGCTGCAGGGCCTCTGGCACAACCCCGACCAGGAACCGATCTTCAGCGAGTACCTCGAGCTTGACCTCTCCACGGTCGTTCCGTCGATCGCCGGACCGAAGCGTCCGCAGGACCGCATCATCCTCTCCGAGGCCAAAACCCAGTTCGAACGCGACCTGGACAACTACGCCAATGCTCCGGTCTCCCTCGTCGATGCGGCAATAGAGGGTACTTTCCCCGCGTCCGACCCGATCGGCCTCACCTCGCAGGACGAACAGACCGCGCACAACCACGCGTTCGAGAGTGGCCTGGCCCGCCACACCAGCCACCCGCCCCAGTCGCACCCGCAGCCGACCGACGTCACCCTCGCCGACGGCCGTGAATTCACGATCGACAACGGCTCCGTTGCGATCGCGGCCATCACCTCCTGCACCAACACCTCGAACCCTTCCGTCATGCTCGCGGCCGGCTTGCTGGCCCGCAACGCGAGCCTCAAGGGCCTCAAGAGCAAGCCGTGGGTCAAGACCACGCTCGCTCCCGGCTCCAAGGTCGTCACCGAGTACTACGCGAAGGCCGGCCTCAATGGCTACCTCGAGGACCTCGGTTTCTACCTCGTCGGCTACGGCTGCACCACCTGCATCGGCAACTCGGGCCCGCTCGAAGACGAGATCTCCACCGCCGTGCAGGAGAACGACCTCGCCGTCACCGCGGTGCTCTCCGGCAACCGCAACTTCGAGGGACGCATCAACCCCGACGTGAAGATGAACTACCTGGCCAGCCCGCCGCTCGTCATCGCCTACGCCCTCGCCGGCACGATGAACTTCGACTTCGACACCGACTCTCTCGGCAAGGACACCGAGGGCAACGATGTCTTCCTCAAGGACATCTGGCCCGACGCGGCCGAGGTTCAGAAGACCATCGACGAGTCGATCGACTCGAACATGTTCGAGACCCAGTACGCTGGCGTCTTCGACGGCGACGAGCGCTGGCAGTCGCTCGAAACTCCCGTCGGTGACATCTTCGCCTGGGACGCCGAGTCCACCTACGTGCGGAAGCCCCCGTACTTCGACGGCATGAGCCTTGAAACCAGCCCGGTCGTCGACATCTCGGGTGCACGCGTACTCGCCAAGCTCGGCGACTCCGTCACTACCGATCACATCAGTCCCGCCGGTTCGATCAAGGCCGACGGCCCCGCCGGCCGTTACCTGGCCGAGCATGGCATCGCACGTAGTGACTACAACTCCTATGGCTCGCGTCGCGGCAACCACGAGGTCATGATTCGCGGAACGTTCGCGAACATCCGGCTGCGCAACCAGCTCCTCGACAACGTCGAGGGTGGTTCCACCCGCGACTTTACCGTCGCCGGAGGCCCGCAGTCCGACATCTACGATGCCAGCCAGAACTACCAGGCCGCCGGAACTCCGCTCGTCATCTTTGGTGGTAAGGAGTACGGTTCGGGTTCCAGCCGGGACTGGGCCGCGAAGGGCACGAGTCTTCTCGGGGTCAAGGCCGTCATCGTAGAGAGCTTCGAGCGCATTCACCGCTCCAACCTCATCGGCATGGGCGTTGTGCCCCTGCAGTTCCCGGTCGGTCAGAGTGCCGACTCGCTCGGGCTCGACGGCACCGAGATCGTCTCGGTCTCCGGCATCACCGAGCTCAACAACGGCAAGACGCCTAAGACCGTGCGCGTGACCTGCGCCCCGAGTGAATTCTCGGCCGCCGGCAAGGCACCGGTCGAATTCGACGCCATCGTGCGCATCGACACCCCGGGCGAGGCCGAGTACTACCGCAACGGCGGCATCCTGCAGTACGTGTTGCGCTCGCTCGTCTGAGCCGGCACATAGCGCGACCAGCACGACACCGGCGCGTAGACTCGATCTATTGGGGTCTACGCGCCGGTTTGCTTTTGAAGAGTGTTGATGAACAGTGACGTGAAAGGTGTGACGGATGATCCTTCTGGAGACGATTCACGGTCCGCGGGACCTCGATGGTCTCTCGAAAGGGCAGCTGCCTCAGTTGGCCGCCGAGATCCGCTCCTTTCTGGTGCGGGAGATTTCCAAGACCGGTGGGCACCTGGGGCCAAACCTCGGCGTCGTTGAGCTGACCATCGCCATCCACCGGGTTTTTCACTCGCCGGTCGACGCGATCGTTTTCGACACCGGTCACCAGTCCTACGTGCACAAGCTGCTCACCGGACGCCAGGACTTCAGCAAGCTCCGCCAGTTGGACGGGCTCGCCGGGTACCCGCAGCGCTCCGAATCCGAACACGACATCGTCGAAAGCTCGCACGCCTCGAGCTCGCTGTCCTGGGCCGACGGTATCTCCCGGGCGTTCGAGATGACCGGCCAGAACGACCGGCATGTCGTTGCCGTCGTCGGCGACGGCGCCCTCACCGGCGGCATGACCTGGGAAGCCCTCAACAACATCAGCGATGACAATACGCGCAAGCTCATCATCGTGGTCAACGACAACGGTCGGTCCTACGCACCGACCATCGGCGGCATGGCCCGTTTTCTCAACACCATCCGAACCCGGGCCAGCTATCGGGATGCCTACCTCACCAGCAAGGACGTGTTCGACCGCCTCGGCGCCCCCGGCCGGGCCGTCTGGCGCGGTGTGCGTGGCGGCATGCACGGCTTCCTGGCCCGCGTCACCAACAATGAGGCGCTGTACTCCAACCTCGACATCAAGTACATCGGCCCCATCGACGGGCACGACGTACACGCGTTGGAAGAGGCTCTGGCCCAGGCGAGGGGGTACGGTGCGCCGGTCATCGTGCACGCCATCACCCAAAAGGGCAAGGGCTACGACCCGGCCGTGCAGGACGTCGCCGACCAGTTCCACGCGGTCGGTCAGATCGACCCCGAAACCGGCGAATCCGTCGAAGAGCCGGGCGCAGTATCGTGGACGTCGGTGTTCGCCGACGAACTGCTTCGCCTGGCGACCGAGAACGAGCGTATCGTCGCCATTACCGCCGCCATGCTGCGACCGACCGGGCTGCACAAGATGGCCGAACGGTTCCCGTCGCGCGTGCACGACGTGGGGATCGCTGAACAACACGCCGTCACGAGCGCGGCCGGGCTCGCTTTCGGTGGCCTGCACCCCGTCGTCGCGCTCTATGCGACCTTCATCAACCGGGCCTTCGACCAGGTGCTCATGGACGTCGCTCTGCATAATGCCGGCGTCACCTTCGTGCTCGACCGCGCCGGGGTCACCGGGCCCGACGGCCCCAGCCACCACGGCATGTGGGACCTCGCCATTTTGCAGGTCGTGCCGAACATTCGTTTGGCCGCACCGCGCGACTCGGTACGTCTGCGTGAAGAACTGGCCGAGGCCGTCGTCGTCGATGACGGCCCGACCGTGCTGCGCTTCCCCAAGGGCAGCGTCGGGCTGGAGTTCGAAGCGATTCGCCGCCTCGACGACGGCGTCGACGTGTTGCAGGAAGCGACCCAGGCCGACGTCCTCATCGTCACGGTCGGACCGATGGCGGCGATGGGTCTCGACGTGGCCGACCGTCTCGCAGCGCAGGGTATCGGCGCGACCGTCGTCGACCCGCGCTGGGTGGTTCCGGTGCCGCGCAGCATCATCGCCCTCGCGGCTGCCCACCGCATCGTCGTCACGATCGAAGACGGTATCCGGGTGGGCGGTATCGGCACGCGCATCCGCCAGGACTTGCGCGAGGCCGGAGTTGACACGGCGGTGACCGAACTGGGCCTGCCAGACCAGTTCCTCGATCACGGCACACGCGCTCAGATTCTCGAGCGGGTCGGTCTGACCCCGCAGGCGATCGCCCGCGACGTGGTCGCCATGGTGCTCGGCAGCAAGATTCCCAATGCCAGGCCGCTGCCCGCCGACCACACCGACACCGGGTCCATCCGGGTGACCCGCCGCGACTAGCCCCATCCACGCCATCGTCCCGTCCCCGTCCAGAACACTGACGGGGCCCGGGGCCCGAACACGGGCTCAGTCTATAGACTGGGCCCGTGTTCGTAGGGTGGGCCCGGTCGATGACCGGGCCGCGTTCTCGCTAACTTTGAGCGGATGCCGCCCCTACGGCAGCCCCGATGCCGCGAATGGGCGGGGTGTGGAACGTGCCGCCGAACACCCGGTCGCTTGCGCCGACCCGGTCGAGGTACGGGGTGATCCCGCCCATCTGGAACGGCCAGCCGGCGCCGAGGATCATACACAGGTCGATGTCTTCGGCCGCGTGCACAACTTGCGTCTCGAGCATCCGCTTGATCTCGTCGGCGAGGCCGTCTTCGACCCGCTGCAGAATCTGCTCGGCCGTCATCGGCGTGGTGCCGCCGCCGACGATTTTCAGCGCCCCCTTGTCGAATCCGGTGCGGCGGCCCTTGCCGTCGCGCTCGAGAATCTTGCCGTGCTCAGCGAGCCTGTGCAGGTTGTCGCTTTCGAAGAACCGCTCGGGGAAGGCGGCGTGGTGCGTGTCGAGTACGTGAGCCCCCACGGTGAGGCCGACGAGCTCGAGCAGTTCGAACGGGGTCATCGGAAGCCCGAACGGCGCCACAGCGGCCTCGACGACCTCGAACGAAGTACCGGTGTCGACGGCGTGCATGGCTTCACCGAGCAGCTTGGCGAGAACCCGGTTGACCACGAAGCCGGGGGTGTCCCGGGTGATGACCGCGTTCTTCCGCAGTTTGCCGGCGACGACCATGGCGGTGGCGAGCGTGACCTCGTCGGTCTGCGGGGTGTTGACCACCTCGATCAACGGCATCACCGCCACCGGGTTGAAGAAGTGAAACCCGACCAGGCGTTCCGGATGCTCGAGCTTCGAGCCGATCTGCTCGACCGAAAGCGACGAGGTGTTGGTGGCCAGAATGGCCTCGGGCGAGATGAACTTCTCGATTTCAGCGAACACGGATCGCTTCACATCGAGTTCCTCGAAGACGGCCTCGATCACCCAGTCGGCGTCGGAGAACAACGCTTTGTCGGTCGTGCCGGTGACCAGAGCGCGTAGCCGGTTGGCTTCGTCGGGGGAGATGCGGTTCTTGGACTGCAGGGCGGCTATCTCGTCGTGAATGTACGCAACGCCCTTGTCGACGCGGGCCTGGTCGAGGTCGGTGATGACGACCGGCACCTTGAGGCGGCGCACGAAGAGCAGGGCGAACTGGCTGGCCATGAGGCCGGCACCGATCACGCCGACCTTGGTGATCGGCCGGGCCAGCGCCTTGTCCGGCGCTCCGGCGGGGCGCTTGGCGCGCTTCTGCACGAGGTTGAAGGCGTAGATGCTGGCCTGCAACTGGTCGCCGGTGATGAGGCCGGCGAGGGCCTCGTCCTCGCGCTGGAAACCCTCGGCGCGCGTGCCGCTCTTGGCAGCCTGCAGCAGGTCCAGCGCCACGTAAGGCGACTTGGCGACCTCGCCGATGCTGGTCACGAGCATTTTTCGGGCGATGCCGACTGCGACGTCCCACTTGACGAGGCGCTCGACCTTACCGGGCGCGTTCGGGCGGGATACCTTGGTGGTGCCGGCGATGACCCCGTCGGCCCAAATAATAGAGTCCTCGAGGAACCGTGCCGACGTGAACATGATGTCCGCGATGCCGAGCCGGAGGGCATCCGCTCCGCTGAGCGTGCGGTTGTTCTTGAGCGGGTTCTCGATGATCACCTTGAGGGCGTTTTCGATGCCGATCAGGTTCGGCAGCAGGTAGGAGCCGCCCCAGCCGGGGATCAGGCCAAGGAACACCTCGGGCAGTGCGATCGCGGGCACGGCCGCGTCGACCGTTCGGTAGTTGGCATTGAGGCCGATCTCCAGGCCGCCCCCGAGAGCGAGCCCGTTGATGAACACGAAGGACGGCACGCCCAGGGTGTCGAGCTTGCCGAGCGCGTGGTGGCCGAGCTGGCTGAGCAATTTGCCCGCCTCGAGCGACGGAATCTCCGCGACCTTGCTGAGGTCCGCACCTGCGGCGAGGATGAACGGCTTGCCGGTGACGGCGACGCCGTGGATCTCGCCGCGCCCGGCGCGGGCGGTCAGCTCGTCCATGGTCGCCGCGAATTCCAGCAGGGTGACCGGCCCGAGCGTATTCGGCCGGGTGTGGTCGCGGCCGTTGTCGAGGGTGACCAGGGCCAGGGTGCGGCCGGCCGTGAGTGGCACGTCGCGCACGAAGGAGTGCGTGACGACCTCGTCGCCGGAGATCGCGACGAGTGCGCTGAAGTCGAGGGAGTTGTAGTCAGTTGTGCTCGTGTTCGTCATCGCTTGGTTGCCTTCTTGTTGAAGTGCGGGTTTTCCCAGATCACGGTGCCGCCCTGGCCGAGGCCGATGCACATGGCGGTGAGGCCGTAACGCACCTGGGGGTGCGTCTCGAACTGGTGGGCTAGCTGGTTCATCAGGCGAACGCCCGACGAGGCGAGCGGATGCCCTAGCGCGATCGCTCCGCCATATTGGTTCACTCGGGGATCTTCATCATCGATGCCGAAATGGTCCAAAAAGGAGATAACCTGCACGGCGAAGGCTTCGTTGAGCTCGAACAGGCCGATGTCGGTGATCGACAGGCCGGCCTTGCGCAGCGCCTTTTCGGTGGAGGGCACGGGGCCGAGTCCCATGACCTCGGGCTCCACCCCGGCGAAGGCGAAGCTCGTCATGGTCATTTTCACGCCCAGCCCAAGTTCCCTGGCCGTGGCGCCGCTGGCGAGCAGGCAGGCCGAGGCGCCGTCGTTGAGGCCGGAAGCGTTGCCGGCCGTGACGCGGCCGTGCGAACGGAACGGGGTGCGCAGCGTGCTGAGTCCTTCGAGGGTGGTCTCGGGGCGCGGCGCTTCATCGCGGGTCGCGAGGCCCCAGCCCGATTCGCTGCGTGTGGCCACAGGAATCAGATCGGGCTGGATGTTGCCGGCTTCATAGGCCGCGGCGACCTTCTGCTGGCTGCGCAGCGCGAACCGGTCCGAACGTTCCTTGGTATACGAAGGAAACCGGTCGTGAATGCGTTCGGCGGTGGCGCCCATGTTGAGAGCGTCCTCGCTCACGAGCTTCTCGGACAGGAACCGCGGGTTCGGGTCTGCCCCGAAACCCATCGGGTGGCGGCCCATGTGCTCGACGCCGCCGGCGATGGCGAGGTCATAGGCGCCGAAACCGATCGAGGATCCCATCATGGTCACGGCCGTCATCGCCCCGGCGCACATACGGTCGATCGCGAAACCGGGAACGGATTTCGGCAGTCCGGCGAGCAGTGCGGCCGTTCGCCCGAGCGTCAGTCCCTGGTCACCTGTCTGGGTCGTGGCCGCGATCGCGACGTCGTCGATGCGTTCCGGCGGCACGCCCGGATTGCGTTCCATCAGGCCGATAATCGCTTTGACCACGAGGTCATCGGCCCGGGTGTTCCAGTACATGCCCTTTTCGCCGGCGCGTCCGAACGGGGTTCGAACCCCGTCCACAAAGACGACTTCTGCTCTCTCGGCCACAATGCCTCCCGTACGTCAAACAGGTCCGGAGCGGCCTGTTAGGTCTGCACCGATCCTAGGGTGGCTCAAATGGGCCTCTCGAATCGTTTGCCGGTTTCTACGACTCGTGATCCGGCAGGGGATCGGCCATTTGTGGAATTTCTACAAAAGCATCCGCTATTAATTGTGCAGTCACGTCAACTTGCCAGCGGCGGGCCCCTAAAGTGGCCAGCGCTTCCCCAAGGGATGCCGCATCCGCCGGCTCCGGCGGCGCCCACGCCACCCGGCGCAGGTAATCCGGCGTCAGCAGATTCTCCAGCGGAATCTTGCGTTCGTCGGTGACCGTCTGCAGTGCGGCGCGGGCTGCCTTGTAGCGCACATCGGCCTCCGGGTTACGGTCCGCCCAGGCCCGCGGCGGCGGCAGGGTGTCATTGCTGGCCTTGAGCGCGGGCAGGTCGGCGGTGGCCCGCCCGCGCTGGATCGCACTCCACCAGCGGTCTAATTCGTTGCGGCTTGCCCGACCGTTGAACTCACGCAGGTCGCTCAGCGCCTGGCGCGTGGCCGGCAGCACGCGGGCGGCGGCGAGCAGGGAGGCATCCGGAATGAGCCGCCCGGGGGAGACGTCAACCTCGCGGGCGAATTCGTCGCGGGCCAGCCACAATTCACGCGCGACGGCCAGATTGCGCTGGCCGTGCAGTGAGTGGATGCCCGACAGTCGCCGCCACGGGTCCACGCGGGCAGCCTTGGCCTGCTTCGCGAGGGTCGCAGCGAACTCCTGGTCGGCAATGTCGGTCTTGTCGGATTCCACGAGCAGGTCGACCATCTGGTCGCGTAGGTCGGGCAGCAGCTCTACGTCGAGGGCGGCGTAGACCAGCCAGGATTCGGGCAGCGGCCGGGTCGACCAGTTCGCGGCTGAGTGTTCCTTGGCGAGGTGGATCCCGAGCAGCTCTTCCACGACGGTGCCGAGGCCGACCCGCGGAAGGCCGAGCAGCCGGGCGGCGAGCTCGGTGTCGAAGATGCGTGCCGGGTCGAGTCCGACCTCCCGAAGGCAGGCGAGATCCTGGCTCGCCGCGTGCAAAATCCAGTCCACATCGGCGAGGGCATCGTTCAACTCGCTGAAGTCACCGATCGGCGGCGGGTCGAACAGAAAGGTACCGGCACCGCGGCGATAGATCTGGATCAGGTACGCGCGTTGCGAGTAGGTGAAACCGGATGCTCGTTCCGCGTCGACCCCGACCGGCCCGTTGCCGGCAGCCAGGGCGGCCGTCGCGGCGAGGTAGGCCTCGCGGGTGTCGATGACGCGGTGAGCGACGGGCGCTGCAACGAGATTCTGATGGGACTGCGATTCAGCCACGGGCTGCTCGGCGTGCTGACAACATGCTGACTCCTTCCCCAGCGGGAGGGAGTCCGGCGAGCATGCAGAGCAGCTCGCCCCACCCCTCGACGTGGGCGGTGAGATTGTGATCCAGGGGTGTCCACGACGCGCGCAGCTCAATCTGCGCGCCATCTCCCTGTTTGGCGAGTTCGCCAAAGCCTGACGAGATTATTTTAGTCGCCGTTCCGGAGGCCGCGGTGTACGTGGCCTTGCGGGAGTCCAGGGCATCGACGAGCCAGGCCCAGGTGACCTCCGCCAGGAACGGGTCCAACCCGATCTCCACCTCGAGCGGCGCCTGCGCGAAACACACCACGCGGAAGGCGCCGTTCCAGCCTTCGGGTTCCTCCGGGTCGTAGAGCAGAATGAAGCGGCCGGTTCCCAGGTCGGAATCGCTGCCGTGCCGCACCGGCGCGATATTGGCAGCGAGGGCGATGGCGTACGGTGCCAGCTGGGCGGGCGCGGCAATCTCGGTGACGACTAATTCGGCCCGATTAGTGGCGCGGCGAATCGCGGTCAACGCCGCGGCGAACTCCGCGGGAAGCGATTGATCTGTTTCGGGCACGTCTGCAGACTAGAGTTTTTTCTGGATGTTGTCCGTGAGGCACGCCGACCAGCCGGAGGTGCACATGCACGACTCACAGGCCCCAAACAGACGTCAACCGGGTGTTCTGCAAGCGGTTCTGGGTGTCACGGGCATCAGCGTCGCCAGCTTTGCCCTGGCCCTCGTCGGCGCGGCCGGCGTTCTCTCGGCGGTCATGGCGAAGACCATCGTCACCCCTCCGACCAAGCGCGAGGATGACACCCGCGTGTTCGCGGTGGATTTCTATGGGGGCACGGTAACCCTGCAACGCCACCGCGATTCCGTGCTGCCGGGCGACTACAGCTTCTTCTTCAGCGCCGGCGCCGGCCACGCCCGGGTCGGAGAGATCATCACGCGCACCGCGACCACCGTCACCCGGCGTCTCCTCGGCGTTGACTACGGCGATTTGGCGGCCGCGCGGCGTGGCCGGTTCAGCGGCTGGCTCTACACGGGTCCGGCCGATCTCGGTGTCGAGTGGAGCGACGTCACCATTCCCACCCCCGTCGGCCCGGCCCCCGCCTGGCTCATTCCAGCGGATGCCGCAGCACCCGCCGGCGCTGCGCCCGGCCGGCCCTGGGTGATCCAGGTACATGGCCGGGCGGTGCGCCGAGAGGAGGCGTTGCGGGCGGTGCCGGTGTTTCGTGCGGCGGGCTATGCCTCGCTGCTCGTGTCGTACCGCAACGATGGCGACGCCCCGGCCAGCAGCGACGGGCGATACGGCCTCGGCGACACCGAATGGCCGGACGTAGCGGCAGCGATCGACTATGCCGCCGCTCGAGGGGCCACGAGCATCGTGTTGATGGGCTGGTCGATGGGTGGTGCCGTGGTGCTGCAGGCCCTGACCCGGGAACGCCACGCTGACCTGATCGTCGGTGTGGTGTTGGACTCTCCTGTGATCGACTGGGCCGACGTCGTCGCGGCGCAGGCCATCGACCGCAGACTCCCGCGGTCGATTGCGCGCGGAGCCATGCTCCTGATGGGGTCACGCTGGGGTGCCCGCGTCACCGGTCAGGCTGCCCCGATCGACTTCGGTCGGCTGGACTTCGTCTCCCGCGCCGGTGACCTGCATCGGCCCGTCCTGCTGCTGCACAGCTACGATGACGGTTTCGTTCCGGCCACCGGATCGCGCCGATTGGCGAACCGGCGGCCCGACATCGTGACCTTTGTCGATTTTGCCGAAGCCCGGCACACCAAGCTCTGGAACTATGACCCCACCCGGTGGAACGCCGAGATCGGGGCCTGGTTGGCGCGACTGCCAGCGGTCTAGGCGAGGCGTTCCCGAAGCTGGCGTTTGGCCCGGCCGAGCATGGCACTCATGCCGCGCAGGCGCAGCGGCGAGACGGCTTCGCTGAGACCGATCGACTGCGGATAGTCATCGGCGACGGCCAGCACCTGTTCTGCGGTCAGGCCGTCGAGGCCTTGGGCGAGAATGGACGCGAACCCGCGGGTGGTCGGCGACTCGCGTGGAGCCGTCGCGTGCAGGTGGAACGCGCCGGCGGTATCCACTTCGACAAAGATGAACACCGGCGACTGGCATTCGACGACACGCTCGAGCAGATCGGGATGGTCCTGAAACTTCTGCGGGAGTTCCGGCAGTTCGTTGGCGAACTCGAGCAGCAGCAGCAGGCGGTCCTTTTGCTCCAGGGCGAGAAAGTCCTCGCGAATTTCCGTCAGAGAGTCCGGAAGTGCGCTCATCGCTGCGGCGCCGCACCGGGTTCGGTGCCGACGGCGATCGGCACGGCGACGGCATTGCCCCACTCGGTCCAGGATCCGTCGTAGTTGCGCACATTCTCGAAGCCGAGCAGGTGGGTCAGTACGAACCAGGTGTGGCTAGACCGTTCGCCGATGCGGCAATAGGCGATCACGTCGTCGCCGTCGGCCAGGCCGGCCTCCGTGCGATAGATGGCGTCGAGTTCGGAGCGTGTCCGAAAAGTGGAGTCGGTGGCTGCGGCACGGGCCCAGGGCACCGACGCGGCAGTCGGAATATGGCCACCGCGCAGGGCGCCTTCTTCGGGGTACGCGGGCATCGTCGTACGGGCGCCGCTGTATTCCTCCTCGGAGCGCACATCGATGAGCGGATTACCGAAGTGGGCGAGAACGTCGTTCTTGAAGGCGCGAATCGGTGCATCGTTGCGGGGGATCACCGGGTAGTCGGAGGGGATGACGGGGGAAGCTATCGTTGTGATCTCGCGCCCTTCAGCGAGCCACTTCGTGCGGCCGCCGTCGAGCAGGCGAACGTCGGCGTGGCCGAACAGGGTGAAAACCCAGAGGGCATAGGCGGCCCACCAGTTGCTCTTATCGCCGTAGATGATCACGGTGCTGTCGCGGGTGATTCCCTTGCTGCTCATCAGGGCGGCGAATGCTGCGCCGTCGATGTAGTCGCGGTTGACCTTGTCGTTGAGGTCGGTGTGCCAGTCGATTTTCACGGAGCCCTCGATGTGTCCGACTTCGTACAGCAAGACGTCTTCGTCGGATTCGACCACGACCACTCCGGCGTCACCGTGGTGTTCGGCCAGCCACTCGGTCGAAACCAGAGTAGAGGGGTGGGCGTAAGCGGCAAACTTCTGGGTGGGGTCGCTCGGAACGGTCATGGTACCTCCAGGTGGACCGGGATGCATACGGATTCGGGTTGACCGCGGATTAGGCTTATCGGGCCCACCATTTCAATCTACGCGGTGCTGGCACCCAGCGCATTTGCAAGACTCTGCGCATTCACAGCACGAAGACCGAGAACGGGCGTTTCAGCATGGCACCAGAGGCTCACCAGAAGGCACACCACACGGTTCCGCAACTGGCCGGCCGCTCCCCGAGTATCACGGGCCGGGAAATTGTCGCCGAGCTGGTACCGCCGCCTCAGTTTGAACACGCCTCGTTCGAGAATTACCGACCCGATCATGACTACCCGTCCCAGGTAGCGGCCGTTGAGAAGCTGCAGGAATTCGTGAACCCCCGGCCGGCGGGATTCTTCTCGCGCCGGCGCCAGGCCAAGGACGACCTGCCCGGCATCTATCTCGACGGTGGGTTCGGGGTGGGCAAGACGCACCTGCTCGCCGCGCTCTGGCACGCCGCGACCGGCCCGAAATACTTCGGTACCTTCATCGAGTACACCGCCCTCGTCGGGGCGCTCGGCTATCAGGAGACCATCAAGGAGCTGCGCAGCGCGAAGCTCATCTGCATCGACGAGTTCGAGCTCGATGATCCGGGCGACACCATGGTGATGACTCGGCTGCTCGGTGAACTCGTCGCCACCGGCACCCGCGTCGCCGCCACGTCGAACACCCCGCCGAATTCGCTCGGCGAGGGCCGGTTCGCCGCCCAGGACTTTTTGCGCGAGATCTCGGCCATGAGTGCGAACTTCGAGACCGTGCGTATCGACGGCCTCGACTATCGGCGTCGCAACGTCACCGGCCAGGCCGTTGCGGTGGAGCCCGAGGCGCGTGAGCACCTGGTCAACACGCTGCTCGGTCGCGGTTCGAAGGTGACCGAGGATGACTTCGGTGCCCTGATTCGTCACCTGGGCACGGTGCACCCGTCGAAGTACGTCAAGGTCATTCGCGACGTCGAGGTCATCGCCCTGCGTGGCGTCTTCCTGCTGACCGACCAGTCGGATGCCCTCCGCCTGGTGGCGTTCATCGACCGGGTTTACGACGCGGAGATTCCGATCGTCGCCAGTGGGCGCCCGCTCAACGAGGTGTTCGACGATGAGATGATGGCCGGCGGGTATCGCAAGAAGTACCAGCGGTCGCAGTCACGCATGGTCGCCCTCACCACGGGAGAATTGCCGCCGCACACCGACTGACTCCGAAACGCGGCGTTAACAATTCGCAAGAGCTCGTAACCGGTACGAAACACGTCGGAACGTTTGTTGTAACAGTCACCTCGGATACTGGATTCGTATCCGAGGTGGCTCGCCTCGCGGTACACCCTGCACACTCGAGACGCGTGAGGACAATCTATGGATACCGGAAGCATTGCATGGGGGTTGACAGCCACCGCACTGGTGTTATTCATGACACCGGGTGTCGCCTTCTTCTATGGCGGCCTGGTCAAGGCCAAGAGCGTCATCAGCATGATGATGATGAGTTTTGGGGCACTCGGCCTGATCAGCGTCCTGTGGATTCTCTACGGCTTCAACATGAGCGCCGTCAGCAACACCACTGACTTCGCCGGTAACCCCTTCTCCGACTTCGGTCTGGGCCAGCTTGCTATGGGCGAGACCGGCAGCATCGATCTTCTCGGCGCCACCTATGGGGCGACCTTCGCCATCATCACCGTCGCACTGATCAGCGGGGCCGTCGCCGACCGGGCGAAGTTTGGATCCTGGATGATCTTTGCCGGCGTCTGGGCGACGCTCGTCTACTTTCCGGTCGCGGCCTGGGTCTGGGGTGGCGGCTGGATCCTCAAGCTCGGCGAGACGCTCGGCCTCGGTGACATCGCCGTGATCGACTACGCCGGTGGTACCGCCGTGCACATCAACGCCGGTGCCGCTGCCCTCGCCCTCGCCCTGGTGCTCGGCAAGCGCGTCGGCTTCCAGAAGGGCATCACCAAGCCGCACAACGTGCCGCTCGTACTCATCGGTGCCTCTATTCTCTGGTTCGGCTGGTTCGGCTTCAACGCCGGCGCCGAGTGGGTCAACGGGCTCGCCAATGTCGGTATCATCGTCGTCAACACGCTCGGTGCCGCGGCCGCGGCCATCCTCGCCTGGATGCTCGTCGAGAAGTTCAAAGACGGCAAAGCCACCTCGGTCGGCGCTGCTTCCGGTGCTGTCGCCGGACTGGTCGCCATCACCCCCGCCTGCGCCAACCTCGAGCCCGGCTGGGCACTCCTTCTCGGCGCCGTCGCGGGTGCCGTCTGCGCCCTCGCCGTCGAACTCAAGTTCAAGCTCGGCTTCGACGACTCGCTCGACGTCGTGGGCATCCACCTCGTCGGTGGCATCATCGGCACCCTGTACCTCGGCTTCTTCGCGATCGGCACCGGACTTTTCACCGGCGGCGGCCTCAGCCAGCTTCTGGTCCAGGCCATCGCCGCCTTCGCGGTTCTCGCCTACTCCTTCGTCGTCGCCTATCTGCTCGGGCTCGCGATCGAGAAGACCATCGGCTTCCGCATCAAGAACGAAGACGAGCTGGCCGGGATCGACACCAGTGTCCACGGCGAAGAGGGTTATGCCCTCGAGCGTGTCTAGGTTCTGACGCTCGCCATCCCGTTGGCGGGTTGAGGGCGGTGCGGAAAGCGGGTTCACCTGCTTTCCGTACCGCCCTCTTCCTGTGCCTGCCGGCGCTGTGCCTGCCGGCGCTGTGCCTGCCGGCGCTGTGCCTGCCGGATTGCCGACCGGTTACCGTGGCAGCCGAGAGCAAGCGGATGCCGACGGCTCAGCCGCGAACGCAGGTGCCGGAAGTGACCGGCGCCGATAGGCCGGTCGCCTGGCTGATGACGGGCTGAACCTCGTCGAGCGCGAGGGCGTAGCCGACGTTCTCGGTGTTGCTGGCCTTGGCGAAGATAACGCCGACCACGAGGCCGGATTCACTCAGCAGCGGTCCACCCGACTCGCCCTGCTGCACGTCGGAAGCCAGGGTGTACACCTCTCGGGGCGTCGGATCCTGGCCGTAGATGTCGGCGACGCTGATGGTGCTGATCGAGATGACCTGGGCCGGGTCGGAGACATACGGTCCGCCGTAGGGATATCCATCGGCGACCGCGCCACTACCGGCAGCGAGGTCCTCCCCGACGGTGAGCGGCGCAGTGTCGAGGCCGGGCACCGAAATGACGGCGAGGTCGTCTACCGGGTCGAAATACACGATCTCGCCGGCGAGAGCGACACCCGCCGGCGTCTCAACGACCGGCTGTCCCACCCCTGCGACGACGTGTGCGTTGGTGATGACGCGGCCGTCCGCGACGACGAAACCGCTGCCGGACTGGCTCTGCCCACAGGCGTACGCCGTGCCGGTGATGCGCACGACCGACTGCGCGGCCACGGCGAGTGCTGGGCTGCTCGTGTCGGCCTCGGCGGCATCCGGTGTCGGGCCGGTGAAAGCATCGACGATACGCGGCAGGCCCTGCGTGACGGCCACGGATCGCAGCTGGGCCATGAGCGCCTTGACCGGGTCAGGGGTCAACGAGTCGATTCCGGACACGACGGTGGATGAGGCGATGGCGGGGGAAAGGAACGGAATGCCGAGGGCTCCGATGCTGAACGCCACCATCGATGCCACGAGGGCCGATGCCACGGCGGCAAAAGCCGCCCCGAGCACCCGGTTGATGGCACCGAGTGGAGAACGCTTCTTCCGGCGTCCGACCCTTCCTCCGGCCGAAGCGCCGAGCGAGTGGCCGATGAGCACGAGCAGGATAGCTACCGCGAGGGTGCCAGGGGTGCGCCATTCCGGGGCGGGAATCCAGCCGCCCACGAGGGGAACCACGAAGAAGGCGGCGATTCCGCCGGCCACGGCGCCGACAATGCCGGTGAGGCTCTGCAGCAGTCCGCTGCGGTAGCCGTTGACGAGGGCAATGACCAGGATCAGGATCAGAACGAGATCGAGAATGGTTGAGCCCGGCATCTTTCTCCCTCATCTGGTGTTTTCGCGGTTGTGTCACGACGATGTCGCCTTCTTCATGTTTACACAGGTCGCCTCCGCGATTGCTGGGCAGGCCGTCCCGCCGGCCCGCATTCCAGGGCGATCAACAGGCGCGCGCGCTGCCCAGCGACTACCGTGAAGGAGAGATATTGAAAATCCCGGGAGAGGAAGTCGTGACGAATGCCGAGGCTTATCCCATTTCGGCGATCGCACCGCCCTTGGCCGGGCGTGCTGTGGCGAGCCAGCGCTGGTCGCATTTGGTCTTCCTGCACTGGCGAGTGGACGCTGCGCTGGTCGCGCCGCTCCTGCCCGCCGGCCTCGTCCCCGATGAATATGATGGGTCGAGCTGGGTCGGCTTGATTCCGTTCGTGCTCGATCGCGCCACCGTTCTTGGCAGCCCGCCCATTCCCTACTTCGGATCCTTCGTCGAGGTCAACGTGCGGCTCTATGCCGTAGACGTTCAGGGCCGTCGCGGTGTTGTGTTCGTGTCACTCGAGGCCAGTCGCCTCGCCGCAGTGCTGGCCGCGCGTTCGCTGTTCTCGCTGCCCTATGTGTGGTCTCGCACGCGGCTGCAGGTCGATTCGGGCACGTACCGGTACACCTCGACCCGGCACCGCAACCGCCGCCTGCACACCGACATCCTCGCTCGCCCCGGTTCCGTAGCCGTGACCGACGACCCATTGGCCGATTTTCTGACCGCTCGTTGGGCGCTGTTCACGAACATCCGCGGGCGCACCGTGCATCTGCGTAACCACCACGATCCCTGGCCAGTTTTGCGCGCCGAACTCCTGAGTATCGACGACACGCTGCTGGCTGCCGCGGGTTTCGTCGGCCTCGCCGATCGAGCTCCCGATTCCGTGCTGTATTCGACCGGCGTCACGACCTGGTTCGGGCGTGGAGACTAACTTTAAGACTCATCCACCGACTTAGGAGCAGACCATGGGATTTCTCGACTTCATTCTCGGCCGAAAAGAACAGTCGCCCACCGGGTACCCCGCGCACCGTTCAGGAGGCTCGCCCGCGCGCAGCGACGATGAGATCGCGGTCGAGCGCTACCAATACCTGTTGCGCACGGCACCGCCCGAAACCATCGAGCAGGTGCACACCGAGGCTTTCTCGAAGCTGACCGATGAGCAGCGTGACATTCTCTTTCGCCAGCTCACCGAAAATGTCCCGCCGAGCGAACGACCAGCAGATGCCGCACCGGCCACGCTCGCACAGGCCGCGACCCGGGCCGAACTGCGCGAGCCGGGAACCCTCACCCGGTCGTTCGGCAACCAGAACGGCATGGGTTTCGGCGGCATGATGGGGAGCTCACTGCTTGGCACGGTCGCTGGCTTTGTCATCGGTTCGGCCCTGGTCAGCGCTTTCATGCCGATGGACGGCGGAGGAACGGACGCCGGTGCTGAAGCGAACACCGAAACGAACGCTGACGCGGGAGGCGACGCGGGGGGAGACTCCGGCGGCGACTTCGGCTTTTAAGCCTGCAGAACGGTTAGCGGATAGCGGCGATGGCCTCGTCGATCGGTACGTCGCCGTCGGTGAATTCGATGAACTTGCCCACGGTGTTGTCGCTGGCGAGCACGGCCGCGGCGACGAGCGCCACGTTCTCGCGTGAGGTGTCACGGCTCGGCACATCGGATCCCACAGTGATGGCGCCCGTCGCGACGTTGAGGGTCAGGGTGCTCGGGCCGAGAATGGTCCAGCTCAGCGAGGTGGCGCGCAAATAGTCATCGGCGGCGGCCTTGGCCTCGTAATAGGCGAACATGCCGTCGTCGGGGGAGGCGCCGTGATCGGCGCGTGAGCCCTGGTAGGACACCATCACGTACCGGTAGATGCCGACCTGGGCGGCGGCATTCATGGAGCGAATGGCCGCGTCCCGGTCCACCGCGTAGGTGCGCTCCGCGCTGCCGCCGCCGGCGCCAGCCGACCAGACCACGGCATCCTGTCCGGCCAGTGCGGTCGCGAGCTCGTCTGTGGACAGATTCTCGACGTCCGCGAGCATGGGTGTTGCACCGGTCGCTGCGACGTCGGTGGAGTGAGCCGGGTTGCGAATGAGCGACGTCACTTCGTGACCGTCGGCCGTGAGCAAGCGGGCCAGGTGGAGGGCAACTTTTCCGTGCCCGCCGATGATCGCAATTTTTGTCATGTAACCAACTTTGTCACGGTTAGCTGCGCTTTGTCACGGTTAGCTGCGTGCAGTTCTCAGGTTCCGCCGGTCACACGAAGCCGAGCAACCGTGCGCTCAGCGCCACGCAGGTCAGTTGCACAGCAAGAAAGACACCGACCCAGAAAATACCGGGAATGTGCGTCAACCCGGCCAGCTGGTCGGCGTCCGACGAGGAGCCGGGCCGCCGTGAGCGCGATTGCTGAAGCTCGAGCGACGTGCGCAGCGCACCGAACAGCAGGAACGCCGTGATGAGAAGGGCGAACACCCCCTGAGCCTGCGGCGACCCGAACCAGGAGATTCCGAACACGACGGCGCCGGTCACGGCGACCGACCAGAGCCCGAACCAGTTGCGAATCTGCACGAGCAGCAGGGCGAGCGCGGCGAGCAGCGCCCACAGCAGGCCCACGTCGTAGCCCCGGCTGAGCAGCCAGGCGGCGCCGAGACCGAGCAACCCGGCGGCCGGGTAGCCGGCCAGCAGGGTGAAAATCATGCCGGGGCCGTTCGGACGCCCACGGCTCACGGTCAGCCCGGACGTGTCCGAATGCAAGCGGATACCGCCCAGCCGCCGTCCGCACAGCACCGCGACGACCCCATGGCCGCCTTCGTGCACGATCGTGACGGCGTGACGGGCCAGGCGCCACACCGGCGGAAAGAGCACGATGAGGGCTGCCCCGCCCACGGTCAGCCACGCGGCGAGTGGCTCCAGCGCGGCGTGCGTCGTCGTCATGCGTTGCCAAATATCGATAAGCACGTCCATGTCCTTCAGACTAGGTTGCCCCGTGCGACTATCCGCCTATACCGAGAGCGGGTGACCGGTTGCTCCAGACGCGCTAAGAATCCGTTCATCCGCATTCGCGGCACAGAGTTGGCGTACCGACACGGAGAGCCCCGATTTCTCGGGGCTCTCCGTGAATCATGGTGGGCGATGCGGGACTTGAACCCACGACCTCTTCCGTGTGAAGGAAGATGAGTGTCCTGTTCTTAGGGATAAAAACGCGTAATTACGCGGATGTGAGGTCACTCCACATCACTGGAAACAACTGGTGTGGAAGGAAAGTGTTTGTGTTTTGTTTGTGGTGGGCGGTTTGCACCGACCGCGCATAAAGAGAGCATGGAAGCGACCGACACCCTCGGGCCGTTCGCGAAACTCTTGGCGGAACGGTTTGGTTGGAACAAACAGAAATCGCTCCTGAGGATTCTCAGGAGCGATTTCTGTTTTAAGCGGTACTAGCGTGCGGTTGTGGTGGCGATTCGATGGGTGGGGCTGCGGAGCCTGCGAGAGCCCATTGCTTTCTACGGCGCGGCGCATCGGGCTTCTCCGCGATACCCTGGCCGGCTTTGAGCACGTGCTCATCGTGTCCCGCATTCTCCACGCACGCGGGATACGAACCCTCGTGGTCCTGGGCAATTTCGGTTTCGTCTGGCCCGACCACAACTGTGAAAACGGCGTCGACGTACTGAGCGGACGCCTCGAGTGCCGGGCTCAGACCCTGTATTTCTATTTCGTCGATGGCATCCGTGAAGGCTTCACGCGTCTCAACCAGTTTCCGCTCGCCGATGATGGATTGCGCTGGCTAGGCCCAAGAATCGCCGATATTTTCCTCGGCTGGCGCACGACACTCGCTTCCGGCAAAACGCGTGAGGCGCTGGGCGGGGCGAATTTCAATGATGTCGCTCAGCGTCGCCGAGGTGCATCGTGGTAGCCAGAGGAATCCAACATCCAGGATGCGAAGAGAGTCCATTGAACGCTGGAGCCGAACTCCACTCAGATGGCATTCCAGGTGACGGGCACCTTGCTGGCCATTGAGGTCTGCGAGACGGACAGTCGCGGCGTCTGGTCTTTCCAAGTCCCCAAGGCGACGGCGCAGCCCCAGAATTCCACCGTCATTCAAAACATCAACCGATGCCGAACGTACTCAACGTCGATATTAAGCCCGGCCGAAAGTTAAACGGAGGAGAACCCTATGAAAACCGTCGAAAGACTCAGCGGCGACGAAGACGGTGTTTGGCGCGTCACGACAGTTGGCAGCAGCTACATCGTGAATCTCCAGCGCGGCATAGTCACCCACCTCCCGGGTGTCGGCAGCAACCCGACCATCAAGGACTTGGAACGGCCGCTACGCACCCTTGACGCATGCATGGTCGGCGAGGCGGGCTATTGGACCATGGAATCCGACGACTTCTTCACTGATTTCTTTGGGCATCACACCATCACCATCCAGCGCATCGAACTACTCACCGGAATGGAGCTCGGCAAGGCAGCCAGAGAAGTTGCACTTCAAAACATCAATGCCATGGACGGACCGTAAGCGGTGACCGATGTCGCGGCGATGCTGAATTTTGGTGAGGACAGAGTGACGGAGATGCTCGCAACAGGCCAGCTCCTCGGACTCATCTGGAAGGAGGGAATCGTGTTCCCAAGCTGCCAATTTGGACGCGACCCAAACCAGGTCGCCACCCTAGTGCGGCCGCTCATCGCAGCTGCTGTCGACCTGGACTACTCGGGTTTCGGACTGACTTTCTGGCTCTACTCGCCGACGACGTATTTCGGTGGCGGCCCACCGGTGAGCTACATTGGCCAACCCGAACGGCTCGTTGAAGTTTTCCGAACCCATGCGGGCAGCGAGTGGTGACGGGTCAGTCGTACACCGCGAAGAAGCGACTCGACGTTTTTTAGCTATTCACCCTCGCTCCACACATCCGAAGGATTAGCTGAGCATTGGTGAGAAGCTACCTCTTACCCAGCCCTGGAGAACCGCCGCCGACTATCGACTCAACCCACCTCTTCTTCTTTGGGTCGGGCGCTGACTTGCGTTTGGGCACGGGTCCACGTTCAAGGTTCTATTTCTTGCGAGCGGCCGCCTCGGCTTCGTAAATTCGTCCGGATTCAATCGACGCCTGTCGGCGTGATTCCAATGACTTTGCTTTGCCGACTCTTCCCGGCTTCGTGATGCCGCGGGGAACAGTCGGTCTTGGTGTCGACGCTTTCAGTTCGCGTGCTTGAACTATGTTCCACCACTGACGGAATGGAGCTACGGACCCGACGAGTCGCCGTCGAACAGGCGGCTTCGGCGCTAAGACCTTTCGAGACGCCCAAAGTAACTCGCGGTCTTGACCTGCCTTGGTCGCTGGCGAACGGCGTTCTCGACGAGCCTCCCTAGCGGTCCGCCTGTTCCTGCGCAGCGACCTCCACCATTCTCGTGGGCCGTCATCACCTGTGTGGTGCTTACCGTGGCAGTTTGGTCGCAGACCGGACAAGTCGCTCGCATCGTTGAAGGTCCTCTCGTGTGGTTGCACGATATTGGTTACCTCTGACACAACCGCCCTGATTCGCGTCAGTTGATGACGAACGCGCGCGTCGAAGCGCCCGTGAGCCGCGTCGTGGCCGTAGTGTCGGCCCGACTCGCTAGGGTGAAGGTGAGGCGTGGTTGTGTTTATCCCGGGGTCCCAGCTCCATGCTCGGTTTTATTGCAATGAATTAGGGATTTCGCTTCGGTGCGATACAAGGAGCAGATGGTGGGAAATGCTAGTCCGTTGCAGCCGGTGTCTGGATTGTCCAACGCGAGTGATATCGCTCCGCGTGAGCGACATGCCCAAATAAGGACTCGCGACCGCGTTCGAGACTTGGCTGAGGTTTACACCCATGAGCGCGAAGTCAATGCGATGCTCGACCTAGTTCCGGATATGTTTCCGAGCGCAGAAGACCTCGGCAACCACGACCGGACATTCCTGGAGCCAGCATGCGGTTCTGGAAACTTCCTCGAGGAAATCCTCCAACGCAAGCTATCCACAGTCACCGTCCGGAGCTATGGGCGTGGTGAGCGATACGAACACCGCATTCTCCGATGTCTTGCGGCTACCTACGGCATAGACATTGACCCGGAAAATGTCACCGAGTCTCGTGACCGCCTTAGGGCAGTGATTTCGTCGCACCTCGACCGAGACCTGAACACCCAAGCACCGACACAAGGCTTTGCCACTGCAGTCGAAGCTATCCTCGTCACGAACATCATTCGAGCCGACACTCTCCTCGATTCAAAGCACATTGTGCTTGTCAGATACCGTCCGGGGAGAGGGGCAACTTTCATCCGTGAATGGGAGACGCTGGCGGAGCCTGAGGAAGCGCCCCAGCTCGACCTATTTGGGGAGTTTTTTAGCAATCCGGGACGAGACAGTTTGGGAATTCACTACAGTGCGTTGGCCCAGCATCCCGGGCCATTCGTCGGGGGAACGTAAATGCGTCTAGTTAGTAGTGCCCAGAAATCCGGCCAGCACGTGCCGGACATACTTGACTGTTTAGCCCAGCTCTCGAATGACGAGGTCCCAACCCCGCCTGCCGTTGCGCGCGCAATGCTCGACTTGCTGCCCGATGCAGTGTGGCGTGAGCCGAGTTATCGATGGTTTGACCCGTTCTGCAAATCGGGCGTTTTCCTGCGTGAGGTGGCAGCTCGGCTGCTTGACGGGCTCGAATACTGGGAGCCTGATTTCGAAAAACGGCGCGAGCACATCTTTCGAAAGATGCTTTTCGGCGCGTCAATCACCGAGATGACCGGGCACATTGCCCGGCGGAGCGTCTACTACTCGCGCGATGCATCCAGCCCGAGGTCAGTGGTCGAATTTGAGACGGCTGACGGGAACCTGCCCTTCGTGACCGCAAAACACATATTCGGCAAAGGGGCAAAATCCAAGTCCTGTGTTGTGTGTGGAGCGCCCTCGGCGCTTGAGCGTGGCGACAAGCGCGAGAACCACGCTTACGCATTTATCCATGGGGGTTTCCCCACAAAGGAGCTTCCCGACATGAAATTCGATGTAATCGTCGGCAACCCGCCGTATCAGACCGAAGACGGTGGACACGGCGCGAGTGCGACGCCCATCTACCAACATTTCGTTGAAGCGGCCATCAAGCTGAACCCACGTTACGTCCTCATGATTACGCCGTCACGATGGTTCACTGGCGGGAAGGGACTCGACCAGTTTCGCGCCCGGATGTTGGCCGACAAACGGATGCGCAAACTCGTCGACTATCCGAAGCTTTACGACGGCTTCCCAGGCGTAAAGATTCGCGGAGGCGTGTCCTATTTTCTCTGGGCGCGCGAACACAGTGGGCTCTGTTCGGTGCAGACGATGTGGGACGGTAAGCCTATTGGTGGCCCCGCCGAGCGAAACCTCGGTGCTTACGATGTTTTAGTACGCCGGAATGAAGCGGTATCAATACTCGAAAAGGTGCGTAGCTTCAAGCCCGCGGGTGTGAGCGAAACCACGCTGGCCAAACGTGTTTCGGGAGCGAAGCCATTCGGCCTCCGTACCTTCTTTCACGGTGCGGCAGGCCCGGACGGACTCTCGAACCCGGTGAAACTCTATGGTTCGCAGAGAGTGTCCTGGGTCGAAAGGGCTTCGATTCCCCAAAATTCCGAATGGATTGACGACTGGAAGGTCCTCTTGAGCGCGGTGCAGGGCACCAGCGCCGCAGTCGAGACCATGTTCCTGGGGAAGCCAATTATTGGGGCCCCCGGCGAAGCTTGTACAGAGACATATGTAGTGACCGGCCGCTTCTCCTCGGAACTGGAAGCAAAACGCTACGCGGTTTATCTACGAACCCGCTTCGTAAGGTTCCTCGTTTCGCTTCGAAAGGCTACTCAGCACGCAACTAGAGACGTATATGCCTTTGTCCCCGATTTGGCCGTGAACCGAGATTGGACGGACGGAATGCTCTACGAGCGCTATGGCCTGACTAGCACTGAGATTGAGTTCATTGAATCGCAAGTGAAAGAAATGCCAGCACCTTCACCTGTGGCTTCCAAATGACAGCGCATACGGAGGCCCAGGGTCTCGCGCTCAGCGAGGTCGAGACTGTGGGCTCGCCCGGCACGCCTCGCCGGGTTTACGCGTACACGGTTATTGGACGCGATGACGTGAAATGGGAACGCACCGTCGGTAACAAACGCATCGTTGGCAAGGGTGTCATCAAGGTTGGCGAGACGACGAAATCGTCGGCGCACGCTCGCATCAAGCAGCAATTGGGTACTGCGTACCCGGCTCTTGAAGGCGTCACAATCTTGTTGGATAAGCCTGCTCAACGAACTGACGGTTCATTCTTCCGTGACCATGCCGTACACCAGGCACTGAAAGCGCAAGGTATCAAGCGTGCGGGCGGTGAATGGTTCGAAGCAACGCTCAATGAGGTTGAAGCGGCCATTACCGCTGTCCGGAACGGAACGGAGTTCGACTCGGCCAGAACTCTCGATTTTCCAATGCGCCCAGAACAAGAAGATGCTGTCGCAGTCACGGCCGGCTATTTTGCGGCGCATGGCACCGAGACCTCCGGCGGGAAGGCTCCCAAGTTTCTCTGGAATGCAAAGATGCGCTTTGGCAAGACATTCACGGCCTATCAGCTGGCGAGAGAGATGGGCTGGCAACGCATCTTGGTCTTGACGTACAAACCCGCCGTACAAGCCGCGTGGAAGGACGACCTGCTTGGCCATGTCGACTTCGAGGGATGGCAGTTCGTCGACCGTGACACGTCCATTGCCGAGATGGACAAGCTTGCAGACGAGCCAAACCCTTTGGTCTGGTTCGCATCATTCCAGGACCTCAACGGCAAGACACCCGACGGCCAAATCAAGGCCCACAACGAGACTATTCACTTGCTCGAATGGGATTGCGTCATTCTGGACGAATACCACTTCGGAGCTTGGCGTGATTCAGCACGAGACCTCTACGACCCCGTCGACAAAGAAATCGCAGAGACGGAGGAGCCAGATGAACGGACGACAGACGAGGACCTGGGGCTGAAATCCCGCCACCACCTGTACCTCTCTGGCACTCCTTTTCGAGCCATTACCAACGGTGAGTTCACTGAAGATGCCATCTTCAACTGGACCTATGTAGACGAGCAATCAGCGAAAAGTAATTGGAAGGCAGATGAGGGACAGAATCCCTACGTCGACCTGCCTCAGATGAAGATGTTCTCCTACGAGCTTGGCGACCAGGCCAGCGCGTGGGCAGAAGACGGAGAGTTCAACGGGTTCTCGTTGAGCGAGTATTTCAGAGCCAAGAAGCTCGCCCCTTCGAGCAAGTCAACCGAGCCTGGCGCCTATGAATTTGAAGAAAAGGAAAGAGTTTCAGAATTCTTGGAACTCCTACGGGGCAAGCTCACCGACCAGATGAAAACGAAGGTTGTTACCGGGCAGAAGGCCCCGTTCCCGTACGAGTCGCCTGAGTTCACTGAATCCATCCGACACTCTGTTTGGTATATGGCCGATGTGGCAGCCTGTTACGCAATGCGGGACATGCTCAAGAAACACTCCTACTTCAAACACTTCACTGTGGTTGTAGCCGCAGGCAACAAAGCGGGCCAGGGCGCCGCCGCGAAACCACCGGTGGAAACGGCCATCAGCAAGGGGGCTTCCACTGGCTCCATCACGTTGTCCTGTGGAAAACTGATGACCGGAGTGACCGTTCGCGAGTGGGGCGCAATCATGATGTTGCGCTCCCTTAAGTCACCAGAATCGTACTTTCAAGCTGCGTTCCGTGTTCAATCTCCATGGGCCTTTCGCAACCCCGATGGGTCCATGGACGTTCAGAAGCACACGTGTTACGTCTTCGAGTTTGACCCCAACAGAGCACTAGGACTCGTCGCCGAATACGGGCTACGGCTCGCCACTGCTGGCGATATCTCTCCTTCGGAAGCCATCGGGCAACTGCTGAATCACCTCCCTATCTTTCAATTTTCCGGTGGCAGCATGACGCAACTCGATGCGGGGGAGTTGCTCAACTGGGCGACCGCGGGTATCGGAGCGACTGCTCTTGCTCAGCGGTGGAGTTCACCGTTGCTCGTGGAAGTTAGCGAGCACACACTGTCCGCGCTGCTCAACCAGCCAGAACTTCTCAAGGCGCTCGAGCAGATTGAGGATTTTCGCAATCTGGCAAACTCCGCTCAACACGTCGTGACGTCCAGCAAACTCCTGAAGAAGGTGAAGCGAGCACAGGGCGGAAAACTTGACCCAGGGCAGAAGAAGGTGCAATCCGAAGCTTCGAAACATCGCAAAGAGATTCGTGAGAAGCTGCAGAAATTCGTCGCGAAGGTGCCGGTCTTCATGTACATCACGGACTTCCGCGAAGAGGCGTTGAAAGACGTCATCGAATCGTTCGACTCTGAGCTGTTTGAACGAACAACCGGACTCACCGTTGGCGACTTCAAGCTCCTGAACAGCATCGGCGTGTTCAACGCCCAGCATATGAATTCGGCGATATACCAATTCAAGTCATTTGAGAACACAAGCCTGCACTACGCAGACTTGGTCAACTCAGACATGGGGATTGAGACGGTTGGATTGTGGGACTCGACAGTGGACGTGAACAAGGCTGTTGTGGCCGATGAGGAGAGTCTGGCGTTGTCCGAGGGCGGCGCATGACGTTGGGCGTGGCTGAGCTTCTTTTCCGGATGAGCAACGCCGGTTGACCGAACAGCAGAGGCACGCGTCGGCCACCCACGCGCGGTCAAATCGACAGTCGATTCTCTATTGCCGCAGAGCGACGCGTCAGCTTCCGTGACGCCGAATGGAGCTGTGTCGTCGCTGACGACGACCGCGCAAGTCTGGCGGAGTGTCAGTGCGGTTGGGCAATCTCCGTCCGGGTCGAGTCAAGTACATGGGCCAGCCATGGCACCTCTCAGACGAGAGACCTACGGAATCCCGCAACTTCGTCAGGCAGTGTATTCACTGCACGGTTCCCGTTGGAGTGCCGTGCGGGCATGGCAGGGCCTATCGGAAGGGAATCTCGCTGGAACCAATCTGCACGTCTCCGTAGCCAGCATTGTCCAGGAACAGACGCAAAGCGAGCTTTGCTGCTTCTGGATTTGCCGTCGGGCCGACCATTATGTGTTGGATAGGCAGATGCGATGGGACGCCATCAGGCACAAAACCCTGGCTGTCTGCATCAACGGACGTGCTGAGCTCAATGTAGGGGACAAGCCCAAACCGGCTCTCGCGAAACTTCACGAACTTCCAATGAGGATTGAGGTCCATGAGGATTCTGACTTCACATTCATCCGCGAATCCGCTGTCCTTTTCGAGGTTGATGGGGCTGTCCGCGATACTCCCAAAGTCGACCCAGAACTTTTTTCTGCCTTCTGCCGACTGGCGGCGCGCAACGTAGTTGCGGATGTACTCGGTGTGAGAATCATCACCGTCGCGGTCGACGTAGGTGACGTCTCGCCACTGTCCACCAAGCACGCCAAGGTAGTCCGGGTCAGGCGTTGCTCTGAATCGGTGGCCATCGACTTCGTCCCATTCCACGTAGTCGTAACCGGGGGGCGGTGAGGGATGGTTTTCCCCGCCGACCTGTTCGCGTGGCATCAACGGGACGTTTCGGTCGAACCCGATGGAGTAGGCAACGTGGTCGGTGCCGTAATAGCGCCAAAGGGTGAGCAGGTCGTGTTCTTTCGATGCGGAGACCAGAAATGTACTAAACACGGCGGAGTCACGAAGCATGCCCGCGGATTCGACGAGGGCCTGTTCCTCATCTGTCAGGTTGGGTTTCTCACGCTCGTACGCTTTCTTGAGCGCGGCCACGCCCGTTCTAAGTTCATTTGCATCGTTCATATAGGCGGCTGACGTCGCTCGGAGGGAATGCGTCGCGATGATTCCTTGCAATCCGGCGGCGGAGGAGTAATGCCAGGCGAGGTTTGTGGGGACGTCGACGTTCTCCATATGTGCGGGCACGGGTAGAGCCTAGCGGTCGGGTAGCGGCATGTCTCGGGCCTTATCGGAGTCACTTTGCAAAGCTTGGGAGGGACTGGGGCGAAGACTCACGCCTCGCGGCGATACTGGGAAGACTGCATATACCCCTCGAATGCGTGACGTTGAATGGTCATGTTCCAGAGAAGGTATGCACCAAACTGGGTGTTCGGGCGGTCGGTGGGGCTCCGCGTGACGTCGTAGGGGGAAATATGCTTGAAAAGCTAGTCGTACGGAATTTTCTGCAGTTCAAATCACTCGATGTTGCCTTCGACCGCGAAATGAACATATTCGTCGGGAATAACGACTCAGGTAAATCGACCGTCCTACAGGCTCTTGAAATGGTGCTCACCGGTCGAGTGAGTGGGAAGCCGATTGACGGAGAGCTTTCTCCGTTCTGGTTCACTCAGTCTGTGGTCGCCGAATACTTAGCTGCCCTTCAAACAGGCACGAGCACGCCAACGCCAACGATACTCATTGAGGCCTACTTCAGGGACGACGAGGCCCTTGCCCGGCTCAAAGGCAAGAACAACTCGTGCGCGGACGATTCCGCTGGCATCCGACTCACAATCAGCCTCGATTCGGCCTATGCGGAAGAGTACGCGGCTTACATTGCCGACCCGAAGGTCGTGCGGTCGGTGCCTATCGAGTTCTACCGCATAGACAGACGGGACTTTGCCGGTGAGGCCACCTATGGGACTCGTCCGCTCGTTACTGCCGCAGTCATTGACGCGTCAACACTACGACTGCAGAGCGGCACCGACTACTACCTCCGAAAGTCGATTTCTGCGAACTTGACGCCTGAAGCTCGCGCAAAGCTGTCCCTAGAATTCCGAACCCATCGCGACGAGCTGCTCGACGCGCCTGCATTCGTGGACGCAAATAAGCTATTGAGCGCGGAGCGCAAAACGCTCAGTGAGAAAAGCCTGACGCTCGCCGCCGACGTGTCGGCGCGGGCGTCGTGGGAAACGAGCATCGTCCCACACCTCGACTCCATTCCGTTTTCTCAAGTCGGGCAAGGCGAGCAATCCGCCTTCAAGATACTTCTCGCCTTGGAAAAGAGCGGCCAAGACCGTCACATCGTCATGGTCGAGGAGCCCGAGAACCACCTCTCTCACAGCAACCTGAACCAACTCATCTCGTTGCTCCAGGAACGCAGCAAAGGCCAGCAGCTGATTTTGACCACTCATAGCTCGTTCGTGCTCAACAAGTTGGGAATCGACAAACTGCGTTTGATGTCCGGCGGGGACGTGAGTTCGCTGGATGACCTTAAGGCCGACACGAAGAGTTACTTCCTGCGCTTGTCGGGCTTTGACACACTTCGTATGGTCTTGGCCCGAGCGGTGATTCTTGTCGAAGGGCCTTCGGACGAACTGATTGTTCAGAAAGCCTATTGGCAGAAATATGACAAGTCGCCGCTCGAAGATGGGGTTGACGTTTTAAGCGTCCAATCGCTCGCTTTCAAACGCTTCCTCGAACTCGGAAAGGAACTCGGATGCAAAGTAGCAGTTGTCACTGACTTGGATGACACCGACACAGATTCCAAGGCCCGAAAACGGTTTGAAGACTTCGAGATAGCAGGTACGGTGAAAGGTTTTGTCGGAGAGCTGGAGGCTGGCAAAACCCTGGAGCCGCAGTTGATATCAGCTGCCGGACTAGCCGCACTAAACGCAGTGTTTGAAACCTCGTACGACTCAGAGGGCGGACTCCTAGAGCACATGACATCTCACAAGACTGAAACTGCGCTCAAAATTTTTGAACACTCTGGCATTCTCACGATGCCGAAGTACATTCAGGATGCCATTGCATTCGTCAAATAGGGCGTTCATCGCCGCAGCGGGGTCAGGAAAGACCGAAGACCTAGTCAATCGCGCGCTAGCGATTCCGCCGGACGAGGGCATCTTGTTGACGACGTTCACGAACAACGGAGCCAAGGAGATACGAGAGCGTCTTATCCAAAAGCGAGGAGTTGTGCCGTCGAACATCGATGTACTGACTTGGTTCGCTTTTCTACTTCGACATGGCGTGAAACCCTACCAGCAGACCTTTCTGGACGTGAACGTGGTGGCGGGGCTAATCAACGTAAAACGCCTAGGTCGCCCTAGGAAAGGGACCATCGCCTACTACGTCAATAGTTCGAATCGTGTCTACGGGGAATTTCTTGCCGAATTTGTGCTCCTGCTAAACGCGGAAGCAAACGGCGCAGTGGTGGACCGAGTCACGAGAATTTACAAGCACTTCTTCTTTGACGAGATTCAGGATATTTCGGCTCGCGACTTCGAGGTGGTGCACCTCTTTCTTGATTCACCGATGGCTGTCACCCTGAGCGGTGACCCTCGACAGGCCACGTTCTCCACGACGACGTCGAGGACGAACAGGAAGTGGTCAGGCTTTGGGATTGCCGACTGGTTAGAGGGACTCGACGCGGAACGCGTCCTTCGGCTGGAGGAGCACAACTTCTCCCGGCGCTGTGTTCAGGACATCTGCGACTTCGGTGACAAGATTTTTCCGCAGCTCACGCCGACAAGCTCCCTGAACACGACTTCAACTGAGCATGACGGAGTGTTCTTAGTGCGGACCACCGACGTCGACGCCTATGTAAACGCGTTTGCACCACAACTGCTCGTCTGGCAGAAGACAAGCAATACCTATGGGCTGTCCGCTCGCAACATGGGAGAGGTAAAAGGGCTCACGTTCCCTCGCGTCCTCATCGGGCCAACCGTGCCTATGGAAGAGTACCTGCGCAAAGGGTTAGTTCTGGTTCCCGGGGCTCGCTCGAAGCTCTACGTAGCAGCGACCAGGGCAAGACAGAGCGCCACCATCGTTCTGGACAAGCCGGGCAACTGTCAGTTGCCGTATTGGTCGCCGTGACGGATTCAGCCACGTCGACGAATCCATTTTGCAGCGACTTCAACTCCCTGACACCGATGCCGCGCCATGCCACTGCCTATGAACCATACAATTTTTATGGCGCGTCACGATTCCCTTCGATTGCGCCACCGGCGTGGGTCCCCCTCCGATTCTTCCTAAATCCTCATGGCGTTCCCTTGCTCAAAATTGGCTCGAGAAAACTGTGTAATTGGTCAGTCCGATGGACACCGCTCTCGAGAGCGTTGCTAACCCACGCAGCTCCGTGCACACTCTCAGTCCTATCGAACCCTTCCATCTCACCCATGGGAACAACGTGAATGCCGAAAGAGCTCAAGGTCGCCAGCAAGTTCCGCACGGCGGTTGTTGGTGGCCCCGCTGGAACTGCGACGATTCCCCGGGACTTCGCTTGGCTCCAAAGGTCATTGGACTGGAGAGACTCGGCCATGATACGAAAGTCGGAGGCAACCTGGTCTGTCCAAGCAGCCCCAACGGCTTCGACGATGCCCTTGATGTCCGCTTTCGTCCGGAGGATGTCGAAGTCGGTAATCACGCTCGCGCTGACTTTGATGTGCCTCAATGAGTCGGCCATCGAAGCAATCCTGCTTTTACCACCACTAGGGACAAAGAGGACGTCGTCGGCGCGTGCGCGCCGTTCAGTCGACTCGGCCAGGTCCTCAAGCGCTGCACCGTAAAAGCGGCAGTCTGCGTCTCCCTCACAGATGACGACTTGGTTGTGAAACAGCCCTTGAAGCAAATTGGAGTAGCGGAGTACGGGGTCGTTCCAAACCTCCCGTACTTGGGACGGGGAGAGCTGCGACATACGGTTCAGGCCCCCTTCACGAGCAACCCGGACGACGTTCACAGGAGCGGACGCTTCCAGGAGCCCGAGGAGTAGGTCGCGGTCGTGAGTCGCAATCACTATCTGAATTCCGCGACTTGCTGCAGACTCTCCGAGCCACCGCCCGAGGGCGCGAGCCTGCCCCGGATGCAGGAACGCCTCGGGTTCATCCACGAGTAGCACTCCAGGACTCACGGACATCACCAACAGGCACAGTCCAATGAAACTGCGCATGCCATCGCCTTGGGAGTCAAGAGTTGGCAATCTGAGGAGGGCGTCCGCGTATGCCCGGGTCGGATGGTTCAGCGGAGGTACCGGAACGGTCGTCTTGCCGACCCGGAGCCGAAAATCCGTGTTTGCTCGGTCAAGTAGGATTCCCACTCCAAAAGCACCCTCAGTTAGCGCATTGAGTTCCGATTCGAGGTCTCCATCTCGGTACAAGTGGGCCAGAGCCCCCGCCGCATATGTGCCGCCGGTTGGGGCAGACCCTGTGGCATATCCCGCTAAGGCTCCGGCTGTAGTTGAATGAAGAAAGAACTCAGCGTCGGGACCCATCCATGGGACACCTTCTCCAGCTGGGTAGTTAAAGAACTGCTTGAACTGGCGGAGGCCAACTTCGCCCCCTCCGAGCCGCGGCGCGTAGTGCTGCGTCCCATCGCGTACTTCCGCTCGGGCTGCGTGTCCATCGAGCCAATCGATGATTTCCTCGTCGCCGTCGGCGACTGGGCGAACCACCGTCAAGGCGGAAATCGTTACAGGGACGTACTCGTTCTGGTGAACCAGACCTCGAATATCACGGAGCAATTGAGACTTACCGACGTTGTTGCCTCCAACAACTGCAGTGACTGCACCCCGTGGCAGAGAAACTTCATCGCCCGCGTTGGAAGAAAGGCTCACGAGCTCGAATTCGATAGTCATGCATGCAGTCTGTCAGTTCGGTGAAGAGCGTGGCGGCATTGCCGGTATGACGACAATGGCGCGGAACTATGTGTCTGCAATCTCACCTTGTGCGCGGCGAACTCGCTGAGGTCTCCCCGGGTTCAGCGGCATCACGGAGAACGTCGTCGTCAACGTGGTCATCGTCGATTAGGGCTTGGGAAGTTCCTTTCCTGGGTTCGGCAACGCACCGGAGCTGAGCAACTGCTCAAGCCGCTGTTGTGTTCCGGTATCCAACGTACCTTTGCGCTGTTTATGGCGCTGAGCAGACAGCCAAGCGAAGAGGGCTGACTCTTTGGCCTGCTCAAGTGTCAGCACTTTCTTACTGTGTCGCCGGGGTATACGGGCTGCATCGGTGAGGAAGTCCGTGAACTCCTGTAGCCGGTCAGCCTGAATTCGGGCCGGAATTCGGCGTTCTCAACCCGAGAGCGCGGTCAACTGATTCTGCCGTTCCGCAGTCGGGGCCTTGCGGCCGGGGACTCCCTTAATGAGTGCTCGTTGCCCTGTCGCCCACAGGGCGACCCGCCGTTCGCGCACATCTGTGGACGAATCCGACGGTGCGTGGCGACGTAGTCAGCGAATTACTGGACGTTGCTGTCCCATGTCGAGCGGGCTCCAAAGGAGTCCCGGAATGTCCTCAAGGGCAGCCCGCTGTTCTATCGAGAGGGAGCTTCGATTCTTGCGCTGGTTCGTAACGAAGTACGCAAGTTGCGCTGATGCCGGGTCGCGTTCGGCTTTCGGGATGCGTGCGTTGTGAGCGGGCAGTCGTCCGCCGATGAGGACGGACTCTTTGAGTGCCTCCAGCTGCATGCTCCAGGAGGGAGTTCTCCTGTCTGGTGTCCTAACCGGGAAGCAGGAATCCGTCTCCAATATCGCCTTGTGAACCGGGGTGAAACTGCTACATCGTTCCCCAGCGTCGACGCGGCGAGGGGACCGGCTCCCGCAGGATGGATGCAGGATAGCAAGGAACCACGCGGTGAAGGAAGTGCATGTCGAGGCCGTAATCACGGGCCCGTGGGGTTGGAGAACAGGAGTGGAGGAAAAAGTGTCAGTCTGCGGAGGAAAAAGTGTTTTCCAGATAGCTGACTTCCGCACCCTGACGGGTTTCGCAAACAGCCCGCCCTCGTCGTTCCGGCAGCGCAGCCGCTCAACGAACGGCTGCAGGTCAAGCTGGCCGATGACTGTGGTTGGCTGCCCATGGGCGGCTTCGGTGAGATGGTCAGCGTTCTGGCTGGGCTCGGCCGCACCCCAGAATCAGAATTTGCGTTGTTCCGCCGCTCTGACCGGCCGTCGTTATGGGCGCAGGTTGTCGGAGGGTCCGGACGCGGTTACATCGTCGAAGTCTTTCAGCCCGGGACCGAAAGCGCGTTCGGTGAGTCAGGCTTTGTGGCCGGAGTGCCTCTCAATATCCCCGGGCACACCACGGTCACCTCATCCATGGGCCGGGATTACTGCGGCAGGCTCGGGCAGGTGATGCACGGCGATGATGCCTCCGCCGCTATCCGCGCATGGCTGACGAACGCCGTGGCCGCTCCGGGACAGACGTTGACGCCGATAGAACGCGGCGGTCTGCCCTGTTCACACCCACCGCGCATAGAGAGGGCATGAACACTCTCACCGTATTCACTGTCATCCTCGCCGCAACCGCAACCGCAACCGCAACCGCAACCGCAACCGCAACCGCCGCCGCAGCCTGGGCAGCGGCCAACCTCGCTGCAGACGTGCGCTGGCTACTCCTCGAGAGCGACATGGACGCAGCGGCGGTTCGGGTGTACCGGCTGGACGGCACGGCGGTGTGATTCAGTCGGTACTGATAACGATGCCGGATGCTCGCGTACTGCCGGTTGATACGGATTCTCTGAACGAGCGTGACCTATTCTTCCGGGCACGGACACCGACGATGACCGTCCCGGTGGCACGCGAGGGTCGAGCAACCGCCCGGTCGGTCATGGACCGCGCCTCCGTCTGCCCGGGTGTCGAGGTCATCGAGGTCGACGGAGACGCTGGTGTGGTTGCGTACTTGGAATCGAAGGGCGATACGTTTCAGCCATCGCGCATAATCGTTGTCGGTCGAATAACGAGTTTGCCTGAGGGCAGCGACGGAGCCTGGGATTTGCGCTGGGGGAGCTGGGAACTCCACCTCATTGATTCAGGCCCTTGGACCGGGATGACGGCTTGGAGTGCAGCTCGCGTCTGCAGGATTCTCGGGCTGGATGAGCATGCTCCGAGCTCACCAGCGCCTTCCGGGTTCGACCCTGACCCGGACGAAGCTTTCTGACAGACGCAGAACGCAGAAACCTACGTGTTGTAGGTGGCGTTCGCGACGGTAACAATGAGGATGAAAGGCAATGCCAATAGCGCATACATACCGGGTTTAACCCACCTGCTCACAGGCTGCTTAGCTACCCATCCTGATGGAGCAGAGCTGGAAGCTAGTGCTGGCTGCCAGACGAGTGGCTGCTTGAAATAATGGAAACTTCTCGTCAGCCCCCAGCATCGACCACACGTGCATTTCCACACTGTGCCGAGTTGCAATACTTCGTAGCTAAGCGGTGATAACGCTGCGGCTGCGTAAGGTGACGGCGGTCTGCATTCATGAGGTAAAGGCGGTTGCGTGAATGGAACATGGATGAATGACATGGTGAGGCGATACTATCGGTCCGGCGATTTCGACCAGGACCGAGACGAGCCGTTCTGACGAACGTGCCTTAGAAACAGCTTGACTTCGTCACACTCACGTTTCTTATGCCGAAGGTCGTCCACGCAAGCTCTATCTGACCGCGCTGTCCGGCGCCTATCTGACCTAGCGAACCATGCACTGTGTCTAGAACCACCCCGTCAGCACTTTCTAGATTCTGTTCCAGGCTGACCCCGTTTGGGCAGCCGGCGATTGAGTAGACCTCAATCCACGAGCAGCCGCCCGCTTTGTATGAGCAGTCCTTGCCGTCTATTCGCTTCGCGCCGAGGCCGGAACCCAAATCGACGAAGCCGTCTGGTAGTTCGACCGCGACCGGTGTGTACGTGGGCTCGGCAGCGCCAACTCCGCCTGTCGATGTGCACCCCGCCAAAATTGCTATGGACATCGTCGCAACTACAAGACTCAAAAATAATTTCCCCATACTCGCGGCCTACCCGTAGCGACACAATCGGTGCAGGCTGCACGACCCGGCCGGCGATGTCAGCGCGGTCACTATCTATAACACCCCTTAGCGATAACTCACTGTGCTTTTCATTATCGCTACCTCGACCGCGCATAGAGTGGTCATGGAACAACTCGAACCGGTCGCCGGCACTCACCTAACTCCAGCCCAAATCCTGCTCGTCGAGGCTGCGCTACTGGAAAGCAAGTCTGCGAATACCCGACGCACATACGCAAGTGCACTCAGAGGATTTACGGCCTGGTGCGCAATGCAGGGACACCAGGCTGTCCCTGCAGAGCCCGCCGTTGTCGCAGCGTACCTCGTTACACTCGCGTCGAACCATTCGATGTCAACGGTTACCGTTGCGGCCGCGAGTATCCGTGACATCCATCTTTCGGAAGGTCACCGGGACCCATGTGCTTCACGAGGGGTGTCGACGGTACTGGCCGGATTACGCAGGAAGCTAGGGACCGCACCGGCGCATCAGGCTAGGGCAATAGAACTTTCGGAACTCAAAAGGATTCTAAGTTCCATGGACCGGAGCACCATTGCCGGCAAAAGGGACGCCGCCATTCTGTTGGTCGGGTTCGCTTCGGCTATGAGGCGCAGCGAGTTGGCCGCGATGGTGCGGCGCGACGTTCGCCTATCGGTCGACGGCGTCCGCATCCGTATCCAGCGCAGCAAAACTGACCAGAACGGCGAGGGCGTGATTATTGGCCTGCCGGCGGGCAAAAACGACGAAACATGTCCACTTCGCGCATTAAGAATCTGGTTGGGCGCCCGCGGAGGGTCGACGAATGATGCGGTTTTCACGAGGGTCAGCCGGACCGGTTCTGTCCTCGCCGGTTCACTGACCCCGCAGAGCATGAATCTGATATTGAAATCGAGGGCACGAGCGGCCGGTGTCGACATGACCGGGCTGTCGGTTCATGGTCTACGGTCGGGGCACATTACGGCAGCAAATAGGGCGGGCGTGAATTTGACAGACATCATGCGCACAAGCCGACACACTTCGGTCAAGGTCCTCCTCTCGTACGTTCGAGAAAATGACGTGCTCGACGGCAACAACTCTGGCGGGTCACTCGGCCTCTGAATCCGGCGGCAGGCCCCGGGCAGCGCGCAGTTCAGCTGCCCGCTCGGCACGCGTGACCTCCCCGTTGACCCACCGCATTGCATGTGCGTTCGCATCCGCGCTGAGCGGGATGCCGCTCGACAAGAATTGGTTCCACGACGCTGACTCCCACGATTCCAAGCGCGACTGCCGCTCCTCATCGGAGATACCGCCGCCGGTCATTCCCGCTCCTGTCTGAGGTCTTCAAGCGCCTGGCCTTTGACTAGCGCGATGAGTTCTTCCATGCTGATTTCGCCACGGACGTGCCGCATTGCAAACTCCCTCGTGTCAGCCGGCATTGGCAGCCCGGACAACTCCCCGTTCCACGAGGCGGCGGTCAGAGCCGTGAGCCGACGGGCATATTCTTCCGGTGTCGAGGCGCCGTAGTCGGTCACCACGACCGTGCCACCTCGGCAGCGCCCATACCGGCCGTGCTGTTCTCGATGCTGCGCCACGCGTCGGTGGGAGAGGGTCGGTGCATGAGTGCGAAACGAATTCCTTCTTGGGCGCCGACGACCAACCTCCCGTGAAAAATAGCGTCGGCTTTCGTCATGAAAGGCACGATGAGCGACCCGACGCTTTCGCTCGCGGAAGATAGCTGAATGCCAAACGCCTCATGCTCCATGCACTATCTATGCGCGGTGTCTGGGGAGAATACGATTTCACAGGCGGCGCAAGGCCGCTACTGCCATTTGGTAAACGGGGGCACATAGAAAGCGGGCACCGCTGGTGCTCGAATGAGAAAGGCGCATCGCTATGAACGTTCTAATATCCACCGCACTCAACCTGTTCATCAAGCCGCTCACCGCCGTAGCTCCCATGCCCCACATGGTTGAAGCACACACGGTTGAGACACCGGCTCTCACCAGCACTCACGCAACCACGGCCCATCAACGAATCTAGCCTCGCACCCGTGAGGGAACGAGGCTAGATTGCGGGAGTTGTTACCAGCCGTGGCTGCAAGTCCATGTGATGCCCCAGCCGTAGCCTGCGATTTCATAGGTGCTCGTGCTGTAGGCATCGGTTGGCGGCATTAGCGTGCTTCCATAGGTCACTTCCTGACCGCCCCCGGAACCACTGCACGGGAGTCCACCGGGTCGAACCTGCAGCGGGTACCACGGCTGGTCGCCGGTGAGGTAGCTTCCTCCGCCACCGCCTGCTACCGGGGCGTCGCCACCTGTAGCTGCCCCACCACCCGCGGCCGCACCGCCACCTGAGCTGCTTCCGCCGCCGCTGCTTTTGCCTGCACCAGAGCCGCCGCCGGTGTAGCTGCGGGGTGCTGTGGCGCGTGCTGCTGCGTCGGCGGCGGCTTGTGCGGCGGCTGCTGCTTCGGCTGCTACTGCGGCTTCGTGTGATGCGGTGGTTGCTGCGGCAGCGGTCGTGTAGACGGTCAGCGCGGTGAGCGCGTCTGAGTCGTCGAGAACAGCGGCGATAGCTGCTGCGAGAGCGTCACGTTCAGGGGCGCCGGCCGACGGGGTGGTGTCAAGGCGTGCCTGACCGGCTGTGGCGACAGACTCCGTGAGAGCGGGGAACGTGTCGGTCACACTGTTCGTGGCGGCCGTGAGGTCAGCGGACAGCGCGGTGACGCTCTTCAGTTCCGTGCCAGCGGCAGTCGTGAGCTTCTCCACGGCGACGGTGGACTCGAGGATGCTGTCGGTCGTCGCAGTGTCCTTGACCGACGGGGCCTTCGGGACGCTGACGGTTTCGATGACGGCGCCGGTTGCCAGGTCAAGTCCCTGGGCGGTGGCGATGTCAGTGGCGGTTGCAGTCAGTTCAACCCGCGCGGCTTCGAGGGCGGCGCGGGCTTCCGCGTCCACCAGCCCGTCGGTCGCGGCTACGAGAGCGAGAACCTGTGCGTCAAGAACTGAGGCGGCAGCAAGTTCAGCGGTCAGGTCGGTGTCAGCCTGCGCGTCGCTCTTCAGCGCCGCGGCGAGTGTGACCGTTGCGTCCTGGTGTGCGGTGAGGGCGCTGGTGTGCGCCGCTTCCTGCACAGCGGCAACAGCGGCGAACCCGCCGAACGTCCCGCCGACCACAAGGGTGGCAGCCAGGGTGCTGGCGAGGATGACCTTGCGAGTCTTGCTGATGGCGCGCACCTTCGTGGTCTGAGCGGTGAAAGCGGTGCGGAGACGAGTGAAGACACCGGGCTGTGGCGTCGGAATCTCATCTGAGAGGTCGATGTTCATAGTGGTGTTCCTTCTCGTATCAGCGATTCCGCCCCAAGCGAAGTTCCGAGTGTTACCTCAGAGTATCGGCTGAACTCCAACAGGATGTTGAAGTTTGTTCGCCTATCCACTTACCAATGCGCGGCAGTCTGAAGGATTTTTCGCCAAGGTCTGTGTCATAGACGTGGTGGCTCCAGGCCAGTGGTACTGGCAATTGGAACGCCCACCCCGCACCGCGTCGCAGATTGCGTCTGCCGCCCCTATGCCCGCGGAGCGTATCCACGTCAGTGAGCACGTGCGCTGGAGTGCAATCGCTAAAATCTGTGGCTTCGACTTAAATAGGCGCCGGTAGCCTTGAGGCATGGCCAGTATTCACAAACTCCTTGCGGACGCCCAGGCGGCATTCGCGATGCTGGAACCGGCCGAAACTCCCTCGGGCATGGTGGTTCGGCCTCAGCAGCAGGAGGCCCTGCATCGGCTTGCGCGACTCCAGTTACTACTCGCCATTGAGGCTCGAAACTTGGCTGAGGCGTTGGTCGGCCGCGGGCTGACTTGGGAGCAGATTGCAAAACTGGCCGGACTTGAGTCAGCAGGTGAAGCGCAGGGGCGATGGAGTCCGAAACAGGCAGCGGAAGTTTCCAGGCAGTCCCGTGCGCGCCGTAACTCAGAAACGACGAAGAAACCTGGGGCAAGAACAGCGAAGAAGACTCGACCTGGCTTCAAGCCCGCTGACCTTCCCGGTGTCTCTGTACCTGACGCGGCTCGCATTCTTGGCGTCAGCACGAGCACCATCTATGCACGTGTGGCTCGAGGAGAATTAGACGTCGTGGAGATTTCAAAAATTCACACCGAAGGGGCATGGGTGCGCGTCACGGATGAGCATGTTTTGAGACGGGCATCAACGCTCGATACTTAAGCCAGTTTCTATCGGTTACATGCCTGAATTCCTTGGAATCACGCAGGAGTCTGCTGCCATCGAGCACTTGACGTCGCTCCCTCTTCATAGGACCGCACATAGGTAGGGTGTACCACCGCACTCTGGCGGTCGTCATTCAACCGAAACGAAGAGACCAATAATGAATGCGAAAGACACGAATAAGAGTCCGATTTCCACCACAACGGCGAACGGCCGCCTGCTCACTGCAGGAGCAGCCTCATGACAATTCTCCGCTCGGCTGAGTTTCGGGTGAAGCGCGAATACCTAAAGCTTTCGCTCATCACGTTGGCGGAAGTCCTCAATGTGGAGCTCACCGACGTCCAGAAGTGGGAGAGCGGACAAGTCGAAGTCCCGAATGCTGTCGCCCTGAAGATTCGCGATATCGAAGAACTCACTCAGTACAACCTTGAGATGAACGTCAAGCGACTCAACGATATGGCTGATGTGGGCATATTGACCTATAGGAACGATGCAGACTTTTGGAAAGACGCGCCGGACATGCGACCATTTTCTGCCTCGTGGAATCGTGGCCTGATGGCACGCATCGCCGCAGAAGTCCCGGGTCTCTCTATTGTCTACAGCACACAGGACCTTGTTCCCTTCGATGAAGACTTGATGACCTCTGCTGAGCTGCGTGTTGTTCGGGAGATGCTGGGTCACTCGGTCGGCTCGCTGGCTGAGGTGTTGAGCGTTGAGGAGGAATCGGTCAAGAAATGGGAGGCTGGAACGGAAGCCATCCCACTAGACATCCTCTGGGCGATGGAGCGGCTCGTGGCGCACGCCGCAGACGATGTGACTGAGGTGATTGACCACTTAAACGATGCGCGCGATGTCGGCATTTTGACCTTCAAATCAGATGAAGACTACTGGCGCTTCTCTCCGGAAATGGTTGGATTTCCGGCGTCGAGCCAGCGCATGGTGGTCGCACGGGCGAGACAGGAAATCCCTGGACTTCAAATCGAGTACTGGGACGATACACGGGGCGGTGCGTTCTAGCGGTGAGCCCACGCCCGCTCTCCGTAGACGCCGACACCAACCAGTAGCAGCCCTGTGAAGGACACACTCGCCGGGTACATTCGTGACTCCAGGTCGATTTTGGACTCGAGCGCGAACTCGCTGCGGCTGTGAACATGCCGGTACTCGACCTAGCCCTCGGTCAAGAGAGCGTCACCAGCGCCGAGCCGTTCCCGTACGCGTGGCATGGAACTGGGTTGGAGATGACCGCGAACCATTACGGTCATGGGGACAGATGAACCGGTTCTGTCAGTAGCCGCGGATGAGGTATATCGCCGCGCCGATGGGCGCGACGACCACCGCGAACATGCTGCCGTTTGAATAGCGGACCGAGTTGAAAACTGTGCCGAATGAGCCTTGACGAAAATTCATTGTGTCCTCCAGGACGTTTGTTTGTTGCTGCTCCCCGGACCGGTTGGCCGGGGAGGTATTTTGTCTCTCACCCTGTAGAGGTGAGCGCGGGAAAAACGGGAAAGTTTTTTGAGAATCTTTTTGCGGCCCTATATGAGGCGTGTACGCGGGGCGCTCAGAAAGCTGTCGAGGCACAACTCGGCGCCTTGATAGCTGCGTAACCGCGTGCCTCAGCTGCCGACACGGATTGGTGGCTGATGCCCAGAACAGCACCTACTTCTTCCTGCGTCATCGGCCAACCGCCGGCCAAGCCGAAGCGCAACTCGAGCACCTCACGCGCCCGCCCGGTAACCGGTTCGAGCATGGCGAGCACCGCGGCCGCATCGGTCAGAGCGGTGTCCACGTCGGCGGCAGTCGGGTCGGAGACCGTCTCCTCCATTGCCTCAGTGATGACACCCGTCGGTGCTACCCAGTTCTCCAACTCAGTGATGCGCTCCGGTTCGCAACCGAGGGTCAGAGCAAGCTCGCGTCTGGTCGGTTCGCGACCCCACTGTGTCGTCAGCGTCTCGGTCACGCGGCGCAGGCGAGCGAGCTCGGAGTGGACATCTTTGGGTAGTCGGATGACGCGGCCAGCAGCCTGAATGTGGTTGGACAAAGCTCCAGCCACGAACGGAACCGCATAAGTGGCAAAGGCGAATCCCAGCTCCAGCTTGAACCGACGTGTCGCCCGGACGAGTGCGAGTCGAGCCTCCTGAATCAGGTCTTCTAAGTCGACACCGCGACCTCGAACGCGCGCGGCGGCGTTGATGCACAGACCGTCGTACGCTGCCGTGAATGCGGCCTCAGCGGCGCGGCCAGCCGCCGCCTCACGCAACAGGGTGCGGGCTGTGAGCGTCCGTAGCGCGTGGTGTTCTATCGCCTCTAGCGAGAGCGCAGAGGCGCGGCCTAGGGTGGCAGCCGCGTGCCATGCGGCCTCTTGCTCACGGGTGACACGGGGGACTGGGTTGTGCTGGTTACCTGTCATGACCGCTATGTACGCGGGGGGTGCAAAAGCTGTCGTGACCTGGGGATTTGTTTTAGGTACCGAGGTATGCGCTACAAAGCGAGGTCATTCACGATTGAGGTCAGCCCGTTTACCGCCCATGCCGCCGCTGAATCCATTTGCTCCCACCCGTCCCTAATCGGGGCATGCAAAAGCCCCGCCGGTTTCGGGTCCCGGCGGGGCTGGTGTTGCGGTTCAGAGACTAAGCCGCCGCGTTGAGGAGCTTACGGTTCAGGTGCCGCATGATGCTCGCGGCTTCACGCCCACGTGGTGACGTGGCCTCCGCACCTGCCATGACCAAACTGCGCTCCCACTCGACCTCGTCGAGAACAGCTTCACAACGTTCGCACTGCACCGCAGCGGCATCGCCGGCCCGCAGCGGCGGGAACGTGGCGACGCGTCCGCCGCACCCGGGGTGTGGGAGTTCGCTGTAGCTGGCGCGTGCCTCCTGAGGGAACGCGGCGAGGGAGCCGGACACAGCGCTTCGCACGTCGGTCACGACGAACACAAGCAGCTCCATGAGCGCCGAGTCACGCGGTGCAGCAATACGGTCGATACGGTCGGCGAGCCAGCGAGCCTGCAACGCAACGGCTTGATGCACCCCGTCAGGGGTGAGTCCTGCGGGAAGGGCGACAAGTTCTCCACGTGCTGTTCGACGTGCGTGACGCGGCGCCGCAGGCGCTGACTCCTTATATGCGGCTGCAAGCTCCTGGCAGAACCTTGCGACTGTCCCAAAAAGTTCGTCTGCGACATGGACGGCCCTCAAATTTATTGGGGGACGGGCCTCGGAGCTACCGCTCGACCCGCCCGATGAACCGGCGGCATCGACTGCCTTGACCGACGGGATAATCTGGGTGGCTACATGTTCGGCGACCGACCCGGCACGTGCGAGGTTGCTGGCAAGCCCTCGGTAACATGCTTCGCAGAGAGCACCGCGTGTCGCGGCGGGCGCTTCGGCATCGGGAACCAGACGGTGGGTTACGGCGCATGGGGTGGCGGTGGCGTATTCGAATGACATTTGTTTCTCCAATGAGTTGGTCGTGCGTGTTGAGGGCGGCTGGCGTTGGTGTCAGCCGCCCGGTGTTGTTAGAGGGAAGTGCTGCCGAACGCCGATACCGTGACGTGGAAGCTTCTGGTAATCGAAGCGCCTACAGCCGTCGCAATTGCCGCGGCGGGGATGGGCACAAGGCCGCGCAGTTTCAGATTCGAAACACCTCTGATGGTCACGACATCGAGCCAGAGCATCGACTCGTGGTTGCGTGTTCCACCGACCGTGAGGCCAGACGCGGCGACAGCGTCTTCGACCGCGCCATAAGCAATATCGGACGCGGCGTTCAGAGCGCGACGCGCCTCGACCGTCAGCCGGCTGTGCGCGATAGCAACCACCGCGGCGTCGGTCGACACTGCGTTCGCTGCCTGTTCGATGGTGTCGTCGGTGACGGACGGCAGCCAGATGCTGACCGTGACAGCTGCCGCCGTGGAACCGGTTGCGCCGAACGAGATGATGGCGGTTGATGTGAAGTCGAGCGTGAGTGTTGACACGATGTTTCTCCAATGAGTTGGTCGTGCGGGTTGAGGGCGGCTGACGTAGGTGCCAGCCGCCCGGTGGTGCTAGAGCGAGGCGTTGACGCGGACTGTCGCACGGTTGTCGCAGATGACCGACGCAGCCGTCCGCCATGCGAGGTCGTGGACCTCGTCGTCAGTCATGGCGACGCGCTCGTCAATGAACAATTGGACCCGGTCAGAGTCACGACCGACGACCTCGAACCAGGCGTGTTCCGCAACGTCGCCAAGGGCCGCGGTGAACGCTGCGACAGCAGCGGTGACACCTGTCGCAGTGAGGGTCGCGCGTTCGGCATCGGTCAGGGTGGCCGTGTCCGATGACGTGTGAACGCTGACCTGCGCAACGAGAGTGAGTTCGCCGCCCCTGCGGTGAGGCTGGTTACGCGGCGGTCGGTGTCGTTCGTATCCGCCGGAACTCAATCGGATTAGTCACGCTCGGCAGCGGGCTTGAGAACAGGTACGTGGTGCGTGTCGGATTGAGTTCGAAGCTGCGCTTCATTGCCAGGCGAGCTTCGGCGGACGTGATTTCACGAGGGGACACGATGCGGGTGGGGATTGAGGTGGACATGAGGTTTCTCCAAAAAGGTTGTGCGTTCCGCTTGTCGGTTGACCTGCGGTTTTATTGCTACGTACGGGAGGTACGCGGGGCGGCTAGAAAGTTGCAGCCGCCCCGCGGTGGCGCTAGTACGGCAGGAAGTGCCGCTTGTTGGATTCATTGGACGCGTCGAGCTTGAACCCGGTCCAGAACCAGGCCCCGCCCTCCTTGACGGCTGGCTCCAGGCGGTCGACGATGCCGCGCTCACCGAGAGCGGCGACCAGTGCTCGCTGCGTCCAAGAACGCAACCCGTTCTCCAAGCAGAATTCTTGGAAGGCCCGGTAGGTCATTGAACGGTTTGCACGCGAGGCGGCCGTCTTCGAGCGCTCTGCGAACGGGACGTTCTTGGTGGCATTGTCATCAACGACGCAACGCTCTTCCAGAAACTGCCCGAGGGTGTCACCACTCTTCTTGTAGGACTCGAGCAGCGCGTCTACGACTTTGCAGCTACCTAGCCCGTCCTCGCGGAACGACATAGCACCGCGAACAAGCCAAGCGAGGATGCCGGCGGCTTCGAGCTGCAACATGCCACCGAGCGCGGCGTCCTCCGCGTCGTCCGCAACCTGGTTGTTGAACGGCACGGGCTTGATACGGCGCCAAGTTCCGCGGTCCTGTTCGGAGATGGTCGGCAAGTGGTTCGTAGCGAACACCGTCGTGTGAGACGGTTTGAAGGTGAATCGGTCCTGGAACAGTTTTCGTGCGGAGATAGGGTCGCCGGATGCAATGCGCTTGAGCGCAGCGGTATCAATTGACTGCCCGGGTTTCGTCTCCTGCAGAACAGCGAGGCGCTTGCCATTCAGCTCTGCCATCGCCTCGTCGCTCGTCTCGCCGAGCAAGATATTCGCGTTCAACGTCGCGACGTAGTCATTGCTCATCGCGAACGAGAGCGCCGCCAGAAGCGCGCCTTTACCGTTCCGGCCGGAGCCGGTGCAGAAAATTGCGAACTCCGACCGGACCTCACCGAACAGTGCGCTGCCGAACGCGCGCTGTGCATAGGCGATGAGTTCTTTGTCGCCGCCGAACGTTTCTTCCAGGAACGCGAAGAACGTCGGGGCCTTAGCTGCCGCGTCGTAGACAGTGTCGGATTGCTTGGTCATTCTGAACGCACGGTCATGAGGAAGCAGGTCGCCGGTCAGCAGGTCAACTACGCCGTTAGCTACGTTGAACAGGTTCGGGTCTAAGTCGAAGTCGAGTTCGTTCGCGGCAACGTCAGGATGCGTGGAGCCGAGGTTGACAGCCGCGTGCAGGGCGCGACTGCCGCGGGACGCACGGTAGTTCTCCTGGTTGTCAGCGTCACGTTCGGTGAGCTCCATCGCGCGGCGGATGAGCAGCGCCTCGCTGCGGCGGTCCCAGATAGCGCCGTTCCAACGCATCCAAGTCCCGCTGTCCACGTTGAACAGGGCATCGCGCTGGGCAATGCACTCCGCGGCAAGCCGGTCGCCTCTACCGGTGTCATCCGCGGAGAAGTAGCGGGTTAGTGATTCGGCCTGAGCCGGGTTCAGCGTCATGTCGTTGAGCAGCGCGGTGAGCGGTGCGACCGCACCGGCAGAACGTGCTGCCGTCAGGTAGTCGTCGATGCCGCGCTTCGGGTCAGACTTCGTCGCCGGGATGCAGACCATGTTGACGACGGCACCCGCGTCGGTCAGCAGTTTGGCCGTCGTCGTAAGGGCGCTTTTGACCATTTTGTTCGTGGCCCAGTCAGCGTCAAACGCCAGGTAGACGGTGCGGCCCGCCCAAGGGATGCGCCCGAGAGTTTCAGCAACGAGCACCGGCGCGTCGGTCGGGTTGAGTTCCGTGCCGGCACCGTGGTACCCCATGGTCACCCCGGTCAGCGCCAGAGGCAGGATGCGAACACCGGTGCGCAAGGCCTCAGACAGAACCGCGTCGGCCTTCGGGATGCCCTCTGTCAGCAGGACGGGGACGCTGATGTCGTCGACCCATGCGTTCGCCAGCGGGTTGATATCGACGGGCAGCTGGTCCTCGTCGGAGCCGCGGACCGTAGAGTTGCCGGCCGGACCAGCAGGTCCACCAAACTGGCGGCCGTCCATAGCAGCCTCTGCACCCTCAAATGCAGGAACCTCAAATTTCAACGTCCTGTAGAGGGTGCGTTCTTTTTTAGTCGAGGCCGGGATAACGCCGTCCTTCCCGGCCTTCGGCGCTGGGTTGGCCTTCGCGGTTGCTTCCATGTCGATGACCCGGCGGGGGACATCGAGGCGAATTTGGTCATTGACCGGTTCAGCGTCGACGCCGTTGAACAACGGGATGATGAGCGCGCGGACCGAACGACCAGTTTCCGGGTTGAATTCGTGGAATGCCTCAACCTGCGCGCGGCTCCAACCACGGTGCTGAATCGGGCCTTCATTCGGCGAATCAACCGGCAGCGGGATGGGGGAGCAGGACGCGTATCCACGCGCCTGGGCAACAAGCGGTGACACCCCGCGAACAGCGAGGTATTCGGCGTGCGCGGGGTCGAGGCGCTGTGTCGGCAGAGAGGGGTCGAGCTGCGTGACGCTGATGCCAGCAACAGACGGGCTGATGATGACTGGGACTGTAGTGATGGAATTCATGTTGTTGGTTCCTAACCAAGGGGGCCGCATATGGCGGCGCTTTAGGCCAGGGAGGGAATCCTCCGTGACGGGGGTTCCGCATATGGGTGCTGGTTAGGCGGGTTCTGTGTGGGTGAGTGTCAGTGCTGCAATGTCGGGGTTTGATGCCTTCACTATGTAGAGGTGCGAACGAGGCAAAAAGTGGGAAAGTTTTTTGAGAATCTTTTTGGACCCTGTTTGCGACCTCTAGCAGTGATGTACGCGGGCTTGCCAAATACCTGCCGGCGCATGGTTGTTCGGACGACGTGGGGCGGTCGTCTTCACGCCGGTCGGGAAGAAAGGAGAGTTTGGAAGATTATTTGGCCGCCAGCTAAAACTGGGGGACCTAAGTGCATACAGCACAGCTGTATTAAAAAGAATCTCAAAAAGGTTCCAAACTCTCCTTTCTTCCTTTTGCCCCGGTAAGACGGGGAAGTTGACCTATTTTTAGAAAATAGTGTTCCCGAAATGTTCCCGTTTTTTAGCTGAATCTTCCCGAAATGTTCCCTGTAACGGTGCCGGGTATCTGATTGGCGGCGTTGCTGCATTCGGGTTCCTGCTCGAAGTGAATGACAAGTACGTCCGTAGCTCGCCCGGAGGGAAGAATCTTCCCGGCTCAGGGAACATATGCTGGAAGATTCCGGGAACATTCCGGTGCTCAAGGGGACCAGTCGATGACTACGTCGAAGAAACTTTCGGCGTGACGTTGCAAAACCCAGCGGCCTTAACTGATACCTAAGTAACGCGACACCCCAGCCACCCGGCTCCGGTGTCGTTCTGTGATTAAGTCAGCACGGTTCTAACCGGCAGTCCGCCCACCCTTGATGTATACGGACCACGCCGGCGCACGCGAACCGTTCTGGCTTGCCCAGAGCCACCCGCGCATGCAGCTGGATGCTGCATCCCCATCAGCCCCCATGCCGGGGCAAGTCGTCCGGAGGGGCGACTGAGGAAGGCACATCATGTTTGCAGCACTACTAGAACCCAGACCAGCTCCACTTTGCATTCTCGGTCGCCTCATTGCCGGCCTGGACGCACAGTCGGCACTGAACTTGAACCGAGCGCTTGTCGCCCCGACCCGCGCTCTGAATACCGGCGCGATTCTGGCAGCTATCCGGAGCGAGTTCGGACCGCGCTCCATCGGCTATAACTCCGTGTCAAAACACAGACAGCAAATTTGCAGCTGCGAGTCGCTCCCGTTCGACTCCAATTGCTTCGGAGAACGTGAGTTCATCGGGAGCGCAGTCTGATGGCCTTCGAGAACATCACACAGGCCGCAGTCACCCGCCCGGCACCCGCCGGCTGGTCGGCCTCAGCAACATGGGACGGCGCCACCGGCGAGATTACTTCCCGCCGGGTTGAGGGTCAGCCCCTCATTGACTTCTCTGACATGCTGCATCGAGCATGGGCATGACCCGCAGCTGGTCGAGGTTGTCGGTGCCGAACGTCACGCTGGCAACGGTATGACGAGACCTGGCTCACCGCCTACAGGTTCTCCGTCCGTGCCCGTCACAGTGCTGACACCAACCTGCCAGCCTTGTCCGCCGCATCCCGCCGCAAGGCGCGCGCGCCGCTGACACCGAACAACACCACCGTCGTGGCTGCAACGGCACGCACCGCTCGACGTTATGGCAGTCCCGTCCAACCACACGGGATGGAGAGCCGGCAAACAGAACTTGGGCAAGCCTGCCGATGACCTCGGCCTCCATGTTCACCGTCAAGTACAGCGCCTGGCCGCGGCTTCGAAACTGCGCGCGCAGTGGCACCTTCCGGCGGACTGGGATGAGAGCCTCGTGCTCGACTTGTTCGGCGTCGGTCTCGGCGTCACCCACGGCCACCAATTCGGCCCCGGCGGCGCACCTGCGTTCTGGGCCAAGCATACCCACGGCGGTCAATCCCTCGCTCATGCTGACCTGTTACTGACCGGCCATTGCCATCATCTTCGCATCGAGCCGACTGGCCGCAGTGCCTTCACCGGCAAGTCGAAATGGTGGATTCAAGCACCGACCATGGATAACTCGAGCGACTGGTTTCGTCACCGAAACGGGGACGATTCTGACCCGGGCATTCTCGTGTTCGACGTGACTCCCGAGGGCTTCGACCTTCAAAGCCTGACCGTTCTTTAGCGGTCACCCGCACCGCCCGCGTCTGACATTGCGCGGGCCGTGCGCCCCATTCTTATGCGCCTCGAACGGGGTGTACGTCAAGCCGGCCGTCACGGGTCGAAGCTGAGGCAACTCCGCGCCATAGCAGCTCCTCCTCTGCGCTGGCGTGTATTGGCTCCCCGTGGCGCCCGTACCATCCACAGCTATCTATTGCGACCGAGGGTCGGCAGCCCGCCTCTGACTATGCGTGCGCCGTTGGTTGCGTAGATTCTTCTATCAATCGGTCCAGGTGCAAACTTGGCAGGTCGCTTCCCGTCACGGGCATCCTCGAATGCGGCTTCCAACTCGGCGTCGACAATCTCACGGGTATTGCGCGGAGCGAACCTCGCCTCGCGCTGAGCCTCCCGTCTGACTGCCCTTTCTTGCGAGGTCTCGGAAGGTGGTTCGGCAACCGCAACGGGAGGCTCCACTGGCACTCGACTGGGCACTGAACGGCTGGGTGCTTTACGTGGTGTTACCGCAGTTGCTTCGACTACCGGCAGCGCCGTGACGACCGGCGCTGCCGGTTCATTCAGTGCGCCTGCGCAACGCTCACCAGCGGCTGTCGTGTGAATAGACATGGCACCGCTGGCCTGCAGTGCATGTCGCTCGTCGCACTGAGCGCAAACCTCAAATATCAATTGCATCGAAATCCCCCGGCTGATAGTGATTTCACCCTACCGGCCGCTTCTGACACCAGCCGGGTTCACGGACCATGAACGGACTACGTGATGCCCGCGGAACAGACCGGTGTCGCGAAGAACGCTGGTCGTTCCACTCGCCGTTGGAAACTCATTCGCCGGGAGTTCCGGGCGCGGTTCGCAGCAGAGCAGGCACAGTGCTGGCTTTGTTCGCACCGCATCGACTACGAGTTGCTCGACAGTTGTTGGGGCCGTCGCTGGATGGCTGGCTAGCATTGGCCTGGCCCTCGAGCCGGCCGTTCAGGCTGAAGCTGTGCTGGGCATCAGCGCGCTGGCCGGCAGCTTGTATTACCTCGGCGTGCAGGCACTGGCAACGCGCGTCCCCGCATTCGGCTGGCTGCTCGGGGTGGCACGCAACCCTGTCTACGGCATCCCCGCGACACCGGCATCCACGCCGGTCACCGCACCGGCCGCCTAGCACCACCTTGAACGAAACGTTCCCGTCCTGCTTCGTGCGGGGCGGGGCGTTTCGTGTTTCCCCTAGCGACTCGTGCGGACGACAGCAGCGTCAATGAACGCTTGAACGTCGGCGACCTGGTAGCGGACGGCGCGACCCAGCTGAACGTACGCCGGCCCCTCGTTCCGGTAACGGAGTTGGGAGAGCGCAGCCTCTGACGTTGCCAGCCAGACGGCGGCTTCCTTCGCGGTCAGCAGGGGAGTGGGGGCTTGGTAAGCATTCATACCTGTTCCCCTGCGGCGGGTTTCGTACGTCGTTCTCAAAGTCGTCATGAACTGCATGTACGTGGCGGATAAAGAACACATCCGTGACTGTTGGTACAAACACATCGGAAGCGGTCGATAGGCTCAATACATGTCCTCGCTCGCAAAGTACACGACCAAATCCGGGGACCGGTGGATGGTGCGGTACCGTCAGCCAACCGGCAAATCCACTGAACGACGCGGCTTCAAAACGAAGAGGGATGCCGCCGCTTGGGAAGCCGCGACCCTCATCGACAAGAACGCCGGGACCTTCATTGCGGAGAGCGCCCGCAAACGCAAGGTCGGCGCTCTCATCACAGAGCACCTGACGCGCACAGCCTCACTGTCTCCATCGACCGTGGCGACACGTCGGTTTCATGCGTCGAAGTGGGCAATGCCGAAGTGGGCAGACTGGTCGGTGGGTGACGTGGGGAACGCTGACGTTCAAGCCTGGATTCAGCAGATGGACGATGACGGGGCTGGAAGTGCCACCATCGAGAAGGCTGTCGGTGTTCTGCGCGGGGCGCTGAGAATCGCCGTGACGGCTCGCCTGGTACCAGCGAACGTCGCGTCAGAACTTGAAATGCCGTCATCACGTGCACGGAAGAACGTGTACTTGGGGCACGCGCAGGTGTTCGAGCTGGCGGGCGCGATACACCCAGAACACAGAACGCTCGTCATCTTCCTCGCCTACACGGGACTGCGTTTCGGAGAAGCCGCTGCCCTCACTATTGCTGACCTCGACATACCGAAACGCCGGGTGAACGTACGCTCGTCGGTCACGGAAGTTCTCGGTGTCATGCAGGAGGGGCCGACAAAGAGCAAGCGGCGCCGCTCCGTGCCAATGCCGCCGTTCGTCACAGTTCTGGTCACAGAGGCTACGTCGGGACGACTCAGTGCAGCCTTGGTATTCCCGGGTCGTAGCGGCGGACCAATCCGTTTGAACAACTGGCGTGACCGCTCGTTTCAAGTAGCGGTGGAGAACGCGAACGAGGCGCGGTCAGTGGTCGCCGCGGGGGAATCGTTCGAACCGTTCCCGAACATCACACCGCATGACCTCCGGCACGCAGCTGCATCACTTGCAATCCATGCTGGTGCGAACGTGAAATCCGTACAGCGAATGCTCGGGCACGCGTCCGCAGCGGTCACCCTCGACGTGTATGCCGACCTGTTTGAGGACGACCTCGACAACGTTGCTGATGCGCTCGGCAAGGCCGCGGAACCATGGGCGAGTAAATAAAGTGTTTGTGTTTTGCTTGTGGAACCAGAAGAGGCCCTTTCCCGCTGTTCTGAGAAAGGGCCTCTAACCTGCTGTTTTACCTGTGGGCGATGCGGGACTTGAACCCACGACCTCTTCCGTGTGAAGGAAGCGCGCTACCAGCTGCGCCAATCGCCCAAATCTTAGGCAGGAAACAACCGAGGTTGCTGCCTGCGACTTTTGATACTAGCCCAGACAGGCGCGCCACCGCACATCGACGCCGCACACGGGTGCGGCGCGTGCCACCCGGCCGAAGACAATGTCACGGAGCGCGAAGCTGAGCCGCTGCTCGGGTGGCGCAACTCCCGTCGTACTGGCGCACCCCCGCGGGTCGCAAACCATCGGCACCACACTGCGCAACACGCCGTAAACGGCTCGGTTTGGTTTCCGTCTCGCTATTCAGCTAGAGTCTCCAAGTACGCAGAAATGCGAACAGTTGCGGATGTGGCGCAGTGGTAGCGCATCACCTTGCCAAGGTGAGGGTCGCGAGTTCGAATCTCGTCATCCGCTCGAATGAACTGGAATCGGCCCTCAGGCCGGTTCCAATTCATTTAGTTGGAACCCATATGGTACGAAACCACATGGTGGATTGGCCGAGAGGCGAGGCAGCGGCCTGCAAAGCCGTTAACACGGGTTCGAATCCCGTATCCACCTCCATTCTTTGAGCACGGTCTGAAGAATATGCAACTCCCAGAAGCTTGGGCGATTGGCGCAGCGGTAGCGCGCTTCCCTGACACGGAAGAGGTCACTGGTTCGATCCCAGTATCGCCCACACAATATTTGCCTAAGTGGAAGCCCCGGTTCGCCGGGGTTTTTTTCTGTCCAAAACTGGCCGGGCAATTAGTGATCCCCGGTGCCCTTGCGCGGCATCCGCTGCCCGCGTAGTTTTGCGCGCAGGAGGTGAGTGCAATGCGCGCCACAGTGGGAGACCGGATTGTCATTCGCGGTAGAACGGTGGAACGGCCGGATCGTCGCGGTGAGGTTATCGAGGTTCGAGGAATGGACGGCGGACCACCGTACCTCGTAGCGTTCGACGATCGACACGAGCGCATTGTCTATCCCGGCGCTGATTTCGTCGTTGAACACACGGAAAGCGTCTAGACAGAGCGGCCCGGCCCGATTGATACCGGCCTGAGCCGCTCTAGTCCAAGCGTTCCGGTAGAGCCCCCACGCGGGATGCCGAGGACCGAACGAGCTCTTCACCAGCGCGTGGGCCGACGAGCAACCCTGCGCACGCCGCTAAAGTTGACGGGTAGGCAAACAACAGGGAGTTATACACGTGGCTGACGGCTTTGCGCTTTTCACCGATCGATCCATTGTCGCAATGCGGGTGAACGGTGAGTTGAAAGACCTGGCGACCACCGTGTTGCCAACGGATGCCGTCGAACCGGTGAGTATAGATTCTGCCGACGGCCTCAACATTTTGCGCCACTCCGCCGCTCACGTGCTCGCCCAGGCGGTGCAGACGGTCAACCCCAGCGCCAAGCTCGGAATCGGCCCGCCCATCACCGACGGTTTCTACTATGACTTCGACGTCGAGGTTCCGTTCACCCCCGACGACGTGAAGTCGCTTGAGAAGGCGATGGACCGCATCATCCGTCAGGGTCAGCGCTTCGTGCGTCGAGTCGTGACCGATGACGAAGCCCGGGCCGAACTGGCCGCCGAGCCGTACAAGCTCGAACTCATCGGCCTCAAGGGCGGCTCGTCCAGCACCGAGGACAACGAGTCGGTCGAGGTTGGTGGCGCCGAGCTCACCATATACGACAACGTGGACCCGAAAACGGGGGAAACGGTCTGGAAAGACCTCTGCCGTGGCCCGCACCTGCCGAACACCCGCATGATCGGCAACGGCTACTCGCTCACCCGCCTCGCCGCCGCTTACTGGCGCGGCTCGGAGAAGAACCCGCAATTGCAGCGCATCTACGGCACCGCGTGGCCCACCAAAGACGAACTGCGCGCGTACCAGACCCGCCAGGAAGAAGCAGCCAGGCGCGACCACCGCAAACTCGGCGCCGAACTAGACCTGTTCAGCTTTCCGGAAGAGATCGGTTCCGGCCTGGCCGTGTTCCACCCCAAGGGCGGCATCATTCGGCAGGAGATGGAGAACTACTCCCGCAAACGCCACATCGAGGGCGGCTACGACTTCGTCTACTCCCCGCACATCACCAAGTCGACACTGTTCGAAACCTCCGGCCATCTCGACTGGTACCGCGAGGGCATGTTCCCCCCGATGCACCTCGACGAGGAACGCGACGAGACCGGCCACGTCACCCGTCAGGGCGTCGACTACTACCTCAAGCCCATGAACTGCCCGTTCCACAACCTCATCTTCAAGTCAAGCGGCCGCAGCTACCGTGAACTGCCGATGCGGCTTTTCGAATTTGGGTCGGTCTATCGCTACGAGAAGTCCGGCGTGCTCAACGGGCTCACCCGCGTGCGTGGCATGACCCAGGACGACGCTCACATCTACACGACCAAAGAGGGCATGAAAGAGGAGCTCACGAGCACCCTCCACTTCGTGCTGCAACTGCTCGCCGATTACGGCCTCGAGGACTATTACCTCGAGTTGTCGACCAAAGACCCCAAGAAATTCGTCGGTAGCGACGAAGCGTGGGATGAAGCCACCGAAACGCTGCGGGAGGTCGCCGAGGCATCCGGTCTCGATCTGGTCGCCGACCCGGGCGGGGCGGCGTTCTACGGCCCCAAGATCTCGGTGCAGGCCCGTGACGCCATCGGCCGCACCTGGCAGATGTCAACCATCCAGCTGGACTTCAACCTGCCCGAACGGTTCGACCTCGAGTACACCGCGAACGACGGCAGCCGCCAGCGTCCGGTCATGATCCACCGTGCCCTGTTCGGCTCGATCGAGCGATTCTTCGCCGTACTCACCGAACACTACGCCGGAGCCTTCCCGGTGTGGCTGGCGCCGGTGCAGGTCGTTGGCATTCCCGTGTCCGAGCAGTACGGCGCGTACCTCGACGACGTGATCGCGACCCTGAAGAAGGCCGGCGTGCGCGCTGAGGTCGACCACTCCGATGACCGCATGCAGAAGAAGATCCGCACCCACACCAAGGCCAAGGTGCCGTACCAGCTCATTGTGGGCGAAGACGACCAGGCCAACGGGGCGGTGAGCTTTCGCTACCGCGACGGCACGCAGCAAAACGGTGTGCCGGTGGCCGAAGCCGTGCGCCTCATCGTGGAATCAATCGAGAATCGCGCACAGGTCGTGACCACCCCGGTCATTCCCGCCGCCGCCAACGTGCGGGCTTAGCGTGGGCGAAATTCCCTCCGATCGACTGCGCGGCTCCGATGCTGCCGACGCCGGTGCCGGTGAGACGTCTGACGAATTCGCGGCCGTTCCGGATGCGTTCCAACGGCTTTGGACGCCGCATCGGATGGTCTACATCCAGGACGGCCAGCAGCCGCATCCCGATGACTGCCCGTTCTGCATTGCTCCCGGGCTATCCGATGAGAAGGCGCTGATCGTCGCGCGCGGCACCCACGCTTACGTGCTGCTCAACCTGTTTCCCTACAACACTGGCCACCTCCTGGTCTGCCCGTACCGGCACGTGGCCACCTACGACCAGGCCACGCCTCAGGAGGTCGCCGAGATCGGTGAGCTCACCCAGATCGCCATGCGGGTGCTCACCCAGGTGTCGAATTGTGACGGCTTCAATCTCGGCATGAACCAGGGGCGCATCGCCGGGGCCGGCATCGCCGAACACCTGCACCAGCACATCGTCCCGCGCTGGGCCCTCGACTCCAACTTCTTTCCCATCATCGCCGGCACCAAGGCCATTCCGCGCCTGCTCGGCGACGTGCGTCGAGAAATTGCAAACGGATGGCCCGGCGTTGCGGGCTCGAACGCCGACCGCTAGCTTGCACACGGTCGGGGGCATGCTGGTGACCCCAGCTGTTTTGCGCAGACTATCAGCAGCCCGCGACCAGACCACCACCGTGCAAGGAATAGGATCGTAGTTATGACTGAATCAATCTCCGCCGAACAGTTCGGCTCGAGCCGCGTTAAGCGTGGACTCTCCGAAATGCTCAAGGGCGGCGTCATCATGGACGTCGTCACCGCTGCCCAGGCTCGTATTGCCGAAGACGCCGGCGCTGTCGCCGTGATGGCTCTCGAGCGCGTTCCCGCCGACATCCGCTCGCAGGGTGGTGTGGCTCGCATGAGCGACCCCGACCTGATCGACAGCATCATCGCTGAGGTCAACATTCCGGTCATGGCGAAGGCACGCATCGGCCACTTCGTCGAAGCGCAGATTCTCGAGGTGCTCGGCGTTGACTATATCGACGAGTCCGAAGTGCTCAGCCCGGCCGACTACGTGAATCACATCGACAAGTGGAACTTCACTCTTCCCTTCGTCTGCGGCGCTACCAACCTCGGTGAGGCGCTCCGCCGCATCAACGAGGGCGCAGCCATGATTCGCTCCAAGGGCGAGGCCGGCACCGGCGATGTCTCCGAAGCCACCAAGCACATCCGCACCATCAACGGCGAGATCAAGCGCCTCACCTCGATGAGCCGCGATGAACTGTATGTCGCCGCCAAGGAACTGCAGGCACCGTACGAGCTCGTCGCTGAGATCGCCTCGACCGGTAAGCTGCCCGTCGTGCTGTTCACCGCCGGAGGCGTAGCCACACCGGCCGACGCTGCCATGATGATGCAGCTCGGAGCTGACGGCGTGTTCGTCGGTTCGGGAGTCTTCAAGTCGGGCAACCCTGAGCAGCGCGCAGCGGCCATCGTCAGGGCCGTCACGTTCTACGACGACGCCAAGGTCATCGCGGAGGTCTCCCGCGGCCTTGGCGAGGCGATGGTCGGCATCAACGTGTCCGACATCCCCGCGCCGCACCGCCTCGCCTCCCGCGGCTGGTAGCGCATCCGTTCGTGACGATTCTCTCCGTGCGCGCCCGACCGGCAGAAACAGCTGTCCCGGCAGGACTGCGCGTCGGGGTGCTCGCGCTGCAGGGCGATTTTCGTGAGCACGCGCAGGTGCTGCGCGAGCTCGGAGCGAGCGTCGATCTGGTGCGCCGTTCGGAGGAACTCGCACCGTTAGACGGTCTGGTTATTCCGGGCGGCGAATCCAGCGTCATGGACAAACTCGCCCGCACGTTCGGCCTCGCGGAGCCGCTCAGAGCGGCCATCCGGGGCGGGCTGCCGATCTACGGCACCTGCGCCGGCCTGATCATGCTCGCCGACACGGTTCTTGACGGCATTACCGGGCAGCAGAGCCTCGGCGGGCTCGATATCGCTGTGCGCCGCAACGCGTTCGGCTCCCAAACGGCCTCGTTTGAGACCGATCTCGACATTCCGGCGCTTGGCAAGCAGCCCGTGCACGCGGTCTTCATCCGGGCTCCGGTCGTCGAGACCGTCGGTCCGCGGGCCACGGCGCTGGCCACCCTCGACGACGGGCGGTGCGTTGCCGTGGAGCAGGGCAACCTGCTCGGAACTTCTTTTCACCCGGAAATCACCGGCGAATATCGTTTTCACCGGTATTTCCTGCAAAAGGTGGCCGCCGCAGTCCGGCGATAAGCCGCTCAATTGTGCCGGGCGCGCGAGTGTGGCTAGGGTTCAGACATGACTCAGACAACCGGCGGTCAACGATGACCCGTTATGTAGCACTTCTGCGCGGCATCAACGTCAACGGCATCACCATAGCCATGGCCGACCTCGTCGGCACCTTTCACGACCTCGGTTACACCGACGTCAAAACTGTGCTGGCGAGCGGCAACGTAATCTTCAGCATCGACAGCCCCCTCGTCGACAAAGCGGATGCCGCCGCCCTCAAGGCCCGCATTGAAGCGGCCCTGACCGCCCGGTTCGAGTACGAGGCCTGGATTGTGCTCGTCGACGCGGAGTCGCTCGACCGAGTCGTGCGCGCCTACCCCTTCAACGCCGACCATGACGGTTGGCATGCCTACGTCATGTTCTCCTCCGACACCGGCCATCTCAGCGAACTCGCCGGACACGCCAGGGAGCTCGAGGCCGCCGACGAACGCATCGAACTCGGCCACGGTGTGCTGTACTGGGAGGTTCGCAAGGCCGTCGGCATCAAGAGTGCCTTCAGTAAGAAGAGCGCCAAGCTCAAGTACCGCGACACGACCACCACCCGCAACCTGCACACGCTGCACAAGCTGCTGGAAGTCACTCCGGGATAGACTGGCGCGGCACCTTCGCGTGCACTGTCTTTGCAACGATCACTGAGAACTTGATCGAACACGGCTTGATCGAGCACAACAACGGGAGACGTATGTCCGGGCATTCCAAATGGGCCACCACCAAACACCAGAAGGCGGTCACCGACTCACGGCGGGCCAAGGCGTTCGCCAAGCTCATCAAGAACATCGAGGTCGCGGCCCGACTCGGCGGCGCTGACCTCTCTGGCAACCCCACCCTGGTCGACGCCATCCAGAAGGCCAAGAAGACCTCGGTGCCCAACGACAACATCGACCGGGCCGTCAAGCGCGGTGCCGGGCTGTCGGGCGAGCAGGTCGACTACACGACCATCATGTACGAGGGCTATGCCACCCACGGCGTCGCCATCATGATCGAGTGCCTCACCGACAACAAGAACCGCGCCGCGGCCGAGGTGCGCACCGCGATGGCCCGCAACGGCGGAGCCATGGCTGACCCGGGCAGTGTCGCCTACAACTTTCACCGCAAGGGCGTCGTCGTGGTCAAACACCTGCCGACGATCACCGAAGACGACATCATGCTCGCCGTGCTCGACGCCGGTGCCGAAGAAGTCATCGATGAGGGCGACACGTTTGAGATCCACTCCGACGTGAGCAACCTCGTCGCCACCCGCACCGCCCTGCAGACCGCCGGCATCGACTACGAGTCGGCTGATATCGCGTTCATACCGTCCCTCAGGGTCGAGGTCGACGCCGAAACCGCCCGCAAGGTGTTCCACCTGATCGACGCGATCGAAGACCTCGACGACGTGCAGAACGTCTACTCCAACTACGACCTGTCGGCCGAGGTTCAGGCCGCTCTCGCGAGCGAGTCCGAGTAATTCGATGGCGGTCCGAGTTCTCGGCATCGACCCGGGCCTCACCCGCTGCGGTGTTGGAGTGGTCGACGTCGAGGGCAACCGGTCAGCCCGACTCGTCGACGTGACCGTGCTACGGAGTGCCACCGACCTGCCCTTGGAACAACGGCTACTCTCGTTGTCCCAGGGGCTGGAAGAAATGTTCGACCGTCACCGTCCGCAGTTCATCGCCATTGAGCGGGTCTTCGCCCAGCACAACGTGCGCACCGTCATGGGCACCGCGCAGATCAGCGGTGTCGCCCTGCTGCTCGCCGCGCAGCGCGGCCTGCCGGTGACCCTGCACACGCCGAGCGAGGTCAAGGCCGCCATCACCGGTTACGGTGCCGCCGACAAAAAACAGGTCGGTACCATGGTCGCCCGAATCCTCGGGCTGACCGAGATTCCCAAACCGGCTGACGCAGCGGATGCCCTCGCCCTCGCCATCTGCCACGCCTGGCGCACCGGGGCATCAGGGGGCACTCTGCCGACTGTCGCCTCGGTAAAAGCGGCCACCGCCACGCCCGGAGCACTCACCCCGGCCCAGAAAGCGTGGCGCGCCGCTGAGCGTGGGTCGGTGCCAGCACTGTCAGTGGTGCACCGTAGTCTAAAGCGGTGATCTCTTCCGTACGTGGCCTTGTCTTGTCCGCCCTGGGCTCAACCGTCGTGATCGAGGTCGGGGGAGTCGGCCTCGCCGTGCAGGTGACGCCGGCCACCGCGCTCGGGGTGCGCATCAACGATGAAGCACGGCTGGTGACAACTCTCATCGTGCGCGAAGACTCGCTCACCCTCTACGGCTTTCCCACCGCTGATGAGCTCGTGGTCTTCGAACTGCTCGTCGGAGTGACCGGCGTCGGCCCCAAGTCGGCCCTCGGCGTGCTCGCGGTGCTCACCCCCAACCAGATCGCCCAGGCTATAGCCGGTGACGACGACGGCGCGTTTCGGAAGGTCAGCGGCATCGGGCCGAAGACCGCGAAACTCATCGTGCTCTCACTGGCCGGCAAGCTCGCCGTGACGGCCGCAAGCACACCAACGCGCCAGCCCGGCACCACCACCACCACCACCGTCGCCGCGAGCGTGCAGGCGGCACTGATCGGCCTCGGCTGGTCGGAGCGCGTCGCGGCCGAAGCCGTCGATGACACCCTCACCGAATTAGCAGACGCCGCCGGCGACGATTCAGCGCCGCCGGCGGTTGCGGTCGTCCTCCGGCTGGCCCTCGGACGCCTGGGCCCGGCAGCCCACCATGCCACTGGTGCTGCTGCTGCAGCCGCGACGACGAATGGATCAGGTCGCTCATGAACCCCGATCCCCGTATCGATCACCCCGCCGTCGAACTCGCCAACCCCTCGCTCGAGAGCGAATCCGAGCTGGCCTTCGAGGGCGCCCTGCGCCCGGCGAGCCTGGCTGAATTCGTCGGCCAGAAAAAGGTGCGCGGTCAGTTGCAACTCCTGCTGACCGCCGCGACGATGCAGAATCGCACGCCAGACCACATCCTCCTGGCGGGCCCACCCGGACTTGGCAAGACCACCCTGGCCATGATCGTCGCCTACGAGGGCAACCGCCCGTTGCGCATGTCGAGTGGTCCGGCCATTCAACACGCCGGCGATCTCGCGGCCGTACTGTCGTCGCTCGTGCCCGGCGAGGTGCTCTTCATCGACGAAATCCATCGCATGGCACGGTCTGCCGAAGAAATGCTCTACCTCGCCATGGAGGACTTTCGCATCGACATTATGGTGGGCAAGGGCGCCGGAGCTACCTCGGTTCCGCTCGACCTGGCACCGTTCACCCTGGTCGGCGCCACGACCCGGTCGGGTCTGCTGCCCAATCCCCTGCGCGACCGATTCGGTTTCACCGCACACCTCGAGTTTTACGCCGAGAGTGAGCTCGAACAGGTTCTGGGCCGGGCCGCTCAGCTGATCGACCTGCCGATCAAAGCGGATGCCCTCGCCGAGATCGCCGGACGTTGCCGGGGCACACCGCGGATCGCGAACCGCCTGCTGCGTCGGGTTCGAGACTATGCACTCGTGCACGGGGGAGCGGCCGACATCGCGGCAGTGCACGCTGCCCTCGAGTTGTATGACGTCGATGCGATCGGCCTTGATCGCCTCGACCGCGAGGTGATGAAGATCATCCTCACCCGCTTCGGGGGTGGGCCGGTGGGCCTGAACACGCTGGCTGTGTCGGTCGGCGAGGAGTCCGAGACGGTGGAGGCGGTCGTTGAGCCGTTCCTGGTACGGATAGGCTTCCTCACGCGTACCCCGCGAGGTCGGGTTGCCACCAGCGCAGCCTGGCGACATTTCGGTCTGGCCCCTCCACCGGGCTTGACTGCACACGGCAGTGCGACCCTTCTTGACCTATAATTCAATTTGGTCCGTCTGTCTACACCGAATATATCCGCAGGGATTTACTCGTAGGTCGACCGGGCCCCCACTCGCAAACTTCGGCCACCCGCGCCGCAATCGGAAGGTTTCACCGCTCCATGGATAATCTCACTCTCGTCATGCTGGCCGTCCTGGCCGTCCTCGTCTTCTTCATGTTCCGCAACGGCCGCAAGCGCAAGAAAGACCAGGAAGCACTGCAGGCCACCATGGTTCCCGGCGCCGACGTGATGACCAACTTCGGAATGTACGGCACAATCATCGCCATAGATGAAGAGGCCAACAAGGTCGAGTTGCAGATCGCGCCCGGCGTCATCGTCGAAATTCACCGTCAGACCATCGCCCGCGTGGTCGAGCCTGTTGCCGCCGCCGACGACGTCGAAGACGACTCCGATAACGTCGATCCGCTCACTGAACCTGAATTCGGTCAGCGCGTCGCCGACTCCGACACGGAAACCACCGAACAGCCGAAAAAGGGCGACGCGTAGTTTCGCTCCGCACTCCAACGTTCGTACTGCATCACGCGGCGCGCCCACGCATTCTGGCGTGGGCGCCAACAGAAAGCTGAGTTCATAGGTGGCTAAGTCGTCGTCTCCGGCCAAAAAAGCCTGGCGTTCCCTGACCTGGCTGGGCGTGCTCATCGTCGGCCTCATCGCCCTCAACGCCTTTGGCGTGCTCACTCAGAACGGTTCGTGGACACCGAAGCTGGCGCTCGACCTCGAGGGCGGAACGCAGATCATTCTTGCCCCGCAGCTCGAGAGCGGGCAGACGGTCACGTCGGAGCAGCTCTCCGAGGCGGTGGGCATCATTCGCCAGCGCGTTGACTCCTCGGGCGTTTCCGAGTCGGAGATCAACACCCAGGGTGGCCAGAACATCGTCGTATCGATCCCCGGTACCCCCGACGACGCCACGCTGGAACGCATCAAGTCGTCAGCCAAACTCGAGTTTCGGGCCGTTCTGGTCGCGGGCCAGCCGTCCGGCCAGACCGTCGGTGCTGACGGCACCGCGACGCCGGTACCCGAGGCCACCGTTGATCCTAGCTTGTCGACCACACCGGCCGTCGAACCAACCGACGCGAGCGACCTCAACTACGTCACCCCGGCACTCCAGGCCGAGTATGACGCCTTTGACTGCAGCAAAATCAATGCGACAAACGTGGCACCGGCCAATGATCCGCTCATCACCTGCGAAGCCGACGACTCGGTCAAATATATTCTCGGACCGGTCGAAGTGGACGGGTCCACGATCGCGAATGCGACCAACGGCCAGCGCACCACGCAGAACGGAGCCACAACGGGCGAGTGGGCCGTCAACATCGTCTTCAACAGCGACGGAACCGCGAAATTCGCCGATGTCACCCAACGCCTGTTCAACCTCACCGGTGTACAGAACCAGTTCGCCATCGTGCTCGACGGGCAAGTGATCTCTGCCCCGGCCACGCAGGCTGCCATCCTCGACGGCAAGCCGCAGATCACCGGGTCGTTCGATCAGGAGACGTCCAAGGCCCTGGCCGACCAGCTCAAATTCGGTGCCCTTCCGATCAGCTTCACGGTGCAGAGCCAGGACACCATCTCGGCAACGCTCGGCAAGACTCAGCTGCTCAACGGCCTCATCGCCGGCCTGATCGGTCTCATTCTCGTCGTTATGTACTCGCTCGCCCAATATCGACTGCTTGGCCTCGTCACCGTCGCCTCGCTCGGTGTGGCAGCGGTGATCACGTACCTGCTCATCACCATCCTGTCCTGGCGAGAGGGCTATCGCCTGTCGCTGGCCGGAGTGGCGGGTTTGATCGTGGCCATCGGTATCACCGCCGACTCGTTCATCGTCTACTTCGAACGCGTGCGCGACGAACTGCGTGATGGTCGCGGGCTGGAATCGTCGGTCGAAGCAGGCTGGAAGCGCGCCTTCCGCACCATCGTCGCATCCGACGTCGTCAATTTCCTCGCCGCCGCCGTGCTGTTCGTGCTCGCGGTCGGCAATGTGCGGGGCTTCGCCCTGACCCTCGGCCTCACCACGATCGTCGACCTCCTCGTGGTCGGCCTGTTCACGCACCCGATGCTGCAGCTCGTAGCCAGGACGAAATTCTTTAACGAGGGCCACAAACTCAGCGGACTCGATCCGCGCGCCCTTGGTGCCGTGTACCGTGGTCGGGCTCGCTTTGAGCCCTCGGCGTCCATCTCGCCGACAAAGGTCTCTTCCTCGAGCAAGGAGGCCGCCAAACGACAGACCATCGCCGAGCGCAAGGCGTCTGAGCTCGTGGGCACCAGCACTGATCGATCGACGGACGGGAAGGATTCCTGATGGCCAGCTTCTCGAAATTCGGAAATGACCTCTATACGGGCGCTCGTTCGCTCAACATCGTCGGGCGCCGTAAACTCTGGTACCTGATCGCCGGCGGTATGATCCTCATCGCCCTGGTCGGCCCATTCCTGCTGCGCGGCGGCTTCGTCTTCGGCATCGAGTTCACTGGCGGAAGCCAGTTCGTCGTCTCGCAGGCCACGAGCCAGTCCGAGAGCATCGCAACGGATGCCGTGGCGAGCGTCGTTCCCGACGCCGTTCCAAAGGTCTCCACTGTCGGCTCTGACGGTGTGCGCGTGCAGACCGACCAGCTGTCGGAGACCGAGACGACAGGAGTGCGCGACGCTCTCGCAGCCGCCTATGACGTTCCGGTCACCGAAGTCGCCACCTCGTTCATCGGGGCTACGTGGGGGCAAGACATCACCGGGCAGGCGCTTCGCGCCCTCGTCGTGTTCCTCGTACTCGCCGGCATCATCATGGCGATCTACTTCCGCACCTGGAAGATGTCGGTGGCAGCCATGGTTGCCCTGCTGCACGACCTCGTGATCACCGCCGGATTCTACGGAATCACCGGCTTCGAAATTACGCCCGCCGCCGTTATCGGTTTTCTGACGATTCTCGGCTACTCGCTTTACGACACCGTCGTGGTCTTCGACAAGATTCGTGAGAACACTAATTTTGACGGGTCAGGATCGAGCCGGACCTTCTCCGAGTCGGTCAACCTCGCCGTGAACCAGACCCTCGTGCGTTCGATCAACACCTCGGTCGTCGCCGCTCTGCCCGTCGCATCCATTTTGTTCATCGGAGCTTTCGTATTGGGTGCCGGCACGCTGCGCGATATCTCGCTGGCTCTCCTCATCGGAATTCTGGTCGGTACCTACTCGACCATCTTCATTGCGTCGCCGCTCTACGCCCAGCTGCGAAACAACGAGGATGCCATTCGCAAACACGATAAGAGAGCCCTCGCGGCACGTGCGAAGGCGTCGGCCCCCACTGCGGAGAGCGTCACGGCCTAGTCCCAGCATCCTGCAAGACAGAACCGGTCGGCCCGCACGGGCCGGCCGGTTCTGCGTCTGATCGTCTTGTGATCGCCGGGGGCGTACGGTTAGGTCGCCCCGAACCGGCATAATTAGGAGTACGCATACCTGCCCGCGTGTTTCACCGGGCGTGACGTACGAGGTGAAAACATGACGGATACGACGGCCCCTTCCCCGGCGTCGCTGCGCCGTCTGGTGCCCCGGATCTTCTCCCGTGCCCAGCCCGCAGGGGCCGTCGACCGCTTGATTAAAACCGTGCGAATGAACCACCCCAAGGTGGACCTGTCGATCATCGAACGTGCGTACACCGCCGCCGAGCGAGCCCATGACGGACAGCTTCGTCGCAGCGGTGAGCCGTACATCACCCATCCCGTCGCCGTTGCGCAGATACTAGCCGACCTCGGCATCGGCACCAAGACCATAGCAGCCGCGCTGCTCCACGACACCGTCGAAGACACCGATTACACCCTGGACGCCCTGCGCGCTGACTTCGGCGATGAAATCGCGATGCTCGTCGACGGGGTCACCAAGCTCGACAAGGTGAAATACGGCGATTCGACCCAGGCCGAGACCGTGCGCAAGATGATCGTCGCGATGTCCAAGGACATTCGCGTGCTTATTATCAAACTCGCCGACCGGCTGCACAACGCTCGCACTTGGGGATTCGTACCCAATGCGTCCGCCGTGCGCAAGGCCACCGAGACCCTGGAGATCTACGCGCCCCTCGCGCACCGCCTCGGAATCCAGACGATCAAGTGGGAACTCGAAGACCTCTCGTTTGCCGTGCTCTATCCCAAGCTCTACGCCGAGATCGAAAGCCTGGTCAGGCAGCGCACGCCGCAGCGCGAGGAATTCGTGCAGCAGGTCATCGACACCATCAACGATGACCTGAAATCGGCGCGGATTCGCGGCAAGGTCGCCGGGCGCCCTAAGCAGTACTACTCGATATACCAGAAAATGGTCGTGCGTGGCCGGGAGTTCGACGAGATCTACGACCTCGTCGGCATTCGCGTTCTCGTGAACTCCGTGCGGGACTGCTACGCCGTGCTTGGTTCCATCCACGCCCGGTGGACACCGCTGCCCGGCCGGTTCAAGGACTACATCGCCACTCCCAAGTTCAACCTGTACCAGTCCCTGCACACGACGGTGCTGGGCCCAAGTGGCCGCGCCGTAGAAATTCAGATTCGCACGACCGAAATGCACCAGCGCGCCGAATTCGGCGTTGCTGCCCACTGGAAATACAAGGAACACGTCAACGGCAAGAGTGCCGGCGGCCCCGGTCCGCAGAGCGACACCGACATGGCGTGGCTCGCCCATATTTCGGACTGGCAGGCCGAGACGGCCGACCCCGGCGAGTTCCTCGACTCGTTGCGCTACGAGATCGGCGCCAAAGAGGTTTACGTCTTCACGCCGAAAGGCCGTGTCATCGGCCTGCCCTCCGGCGCCACCCCGGTCGACTTCGCCTACGCTGTGCACACCGAGGTGGGCCACCGCACCATGGGGGCCAAGGTCAACGGCCGACTGGTTACGCTGGAGAGCGAGCTCATCACCGGCGACGTCGTCGAGGTGTTCACTTCCAAGAACCCTGATTCCGGGCCGAGCAAGGACTGGCTGAACTTCGTCAAGAGCCCACGGGCGCGCAACAAGATTCGACAGTGGTTCACCAAGGAACGCCGCGACGAAGCCATCGAGCAGGGCCGCGACGCGATCGCGCGGGCTATGCGCAAGCAGAACCTTCCGCTGCAGAAACTAATGAACCAGGACTCCTTCGCGGAGGTCGCTGCCCAACTCAAGTACGAAGATGTGTCGGCTCTCTACGCTGCCGTCGGAGAGGGGCACGTCTCCACCCAGTCCGTGCTCGAAAAGGTCGTCTCGTCGGTGCAGAGCATCGAAGACAACGACAGCATCGACTTTCCGGTCGCCGCGCGCGGTCGACCGCAAACCACCCGCAACGGCGACTCCGGCGTACTCGTTCGCGGCGCTCCCGACATTCTGGTCAAGCTCGCCCGTTGCTGCACCCCGGTGCCCGGTGACAAAATCGTCGGCTTCGTCACTCGCGGTGCTGGCGTCTCGGTACACCAGGCGGCGTGCCACAACGTGCAGTCCCTGCTCAAGGAGCCCGAGCGCATGATCGAGGTCGAGTGGGCGCCCACGTCCAAGAGCCTGTTCCTGGTACACATTCAAATCGAAGCCCTCGACCGTTCCGGACTGCTCTCGGACGTCACCCGCGTATTGTCCGAGCACCACGTGAACATCCTCTCCGCCACCGTCAACACCTCGAGCGACCGCCTGGCGCTCAGCCGTTTCATCTTCGAGATGGGGGACACCACTCACCTCGACCGCGTGCTGAACGCCGTGCGCCGCATTGATGCCGTCTACGACGTCTACCGGGTCAGCGACGGCTAACCGGCAACCTTTGTCGGACTGCCCGATGGGGTTCGCTGTCTCAGCGCAGCGAGCGGTGCATTGACGGTGCCGAATCTGGCCACGGCGAGGGTGCTGTGGGCGGGGCTGCCTCGTTTACACAAGCGCACAGCCTCTGAGACATCGGGGTATTCACCGTAGTGCAGCAGCCGGGCCAGGAGCGCGGTCAGTTCTGTCGTTGTCGCCATCGACGGTGAGTGTGGCGTGTAGCGGGCGAGATCGACGGCGGTACGCAGGGGAGTGGTCACCCGTACACCGGAGATGGTGCGCACATCATCGGGGGTGCGCACAATCTCGCGCACCTGAGCCCGCGGCGACCACAGCGCGGTCGTGCGTGCCCCGATCAGAACACAGAATTGGTGGCGGCGCGGCTCCGGTGCCAGGCCGTAGATCCACGCTGCGGTCAGGCGCTCGGCGATGGCGCGGGGCGGGACCAGCTGACTGGCGGCGACCGCCCGGGTATCGCATCCGTCTATTTCATCGATCACGCACCAGCAATCAGCGACTTGAAAGACCTGCCCGTCGAGTCGGGCGCCATACAGTTCGGCGAGTGGCAGGTCGTTGACGGTGAGCACTCGTGCGTGTGGAGTAACCATGCCACGAGCATGGCCCTTAACCAGGATCAGGCCCCGGAGGGGCCTGAATCTGTGGACAGACCGGGTCCCGGCTGCTGCGTGTGGATAACTCCCGGGGGTACAGCGTGCTTTCCGGACCGCTGGGCGGTGGGGCTACTGACCGATCGCCTTGAGCCAGGCCTTACGGGCCTCGAGTGCTTCCGTGGCGTCCTTGATGGCGCGGGCGTTCTTACCCTGCTGCGCCGTGGCGAGTTCAGCCTCGAGCTTGGCGATCGCGTCATTCAACTGCCCGGCGAGGCCCTCGGTGCGGGCCTTGGTCTCGGGATTGTTGCGCTTCCAGTGGTCGTCGTCGAGTTTGCGCACGACGGCCTCCACCTTGCGGAGACGATCCTCGATCGGCTTGACCTGGTCGCGGGGAACCTTGCCGATCTCATCCCACTTGCGCTGGATCACGGTGAGCGTGTCACGCGCGGCGTTGCGGTCTGTCGTGCTGAGCAGGGTTTCGGACTCGGTTAGCAGTTCGAGCTTGAGCACGAGGTTCGCGGAGAACTCCTCGTTGTCCTGGGCTTCGACCTCAGTCTTGACCGAGTAGAGCACGTCGCCGGCGGCCTTGAACTTCGCCCACATCGCGTCGTCCTGCTTTTTGCCGCTGCGGCCAGCTTTCTTCCACTCGTCGAGCAGGGTGCGGTAGGCGCCGACGCCGTCGGCACCCTTGGGGGCGAGGGCCTCGGCCTGTTCGATCAGGTGCTGCTTCTTGGTGCGAACGTCCTTGTGAGCGCTGTCGAGCTCAGCGAAGAAGGCCTTGCGGTTCTGCTCGATCGTGGTGCGTGCGGCACGAAAACGCTTCCACAGGTCGTTGGCCTCGCCCTTGGGGATGCGCGGGGCGTCGTGCTGGTGCGCCTGCCATTTGGCAAACAGGGCGTCGAGGGCAGCGCTGGTCTGCTTCCACTGGGTCTTGGCCGGATCTTCGGCCGCCAGACGCTCGGCCTCGGCCACGATCTCGGCCCGCTCGGCGACGGCAGCAGCCGCTGCGGCCTTCGTCTCGATGCTCTGCTGCTCGGTGAGCTCGCTCACGGCACCGCCAAGGGCGCCGAGGCGTTCGGCTAGTGCTGCAAGGTTGCCAACGGCGTTGGCGTTGGCGACGGCAACGGTCAGGTTGGCGACCGACTTGGCGATGTCCGCGGCCGGAGCGCCACCCTTCGCGCGCTGCTCAAGCAGGGTGACCTGCCCGTTCAGCTCAACATACTTGCGTTCGAAGTAGGCCAGGGCCTCTTCCGGAGTGGCATCCGGGTACTGGCCGACGGCGCGTTCGCCATCTGCCTCGCGCACGTAAACCGTGCCGGTTTCGTCTACGCGACCCCATGGTTGCTGATCTGTCGTAGTCAAGAGCCTCACCTTTGCTGAGTTGTTGTGTGTGGATCCGCGGGAGTAGAGAGTGCGGGTCCAGCAAATACCCTGATAATCCTATTGCAATAGCGCAGTCGGATCGATCGATCCTACTGAACTGTTATGCCCGTGATCGTCGTCGGTACGACGGGGGAAACGCCGTCGGCATTGATTCCCGCAGCGGCGATCTGGGCTTTGATGGCATCGAGACCACTCGTGACCGTGCCGAGCACCGTATAGCCACCGGCCGAATCGGACGGGATCGTGCTGTCCTCATACACGATGAAAAATTGGCTTCCGTTGGAGAAACCGTTGTCTCCGGTTCGGGCCATGGCCAGGGTGCCGGCCGGATACACGTTGTCCGATGGCGCGTTCTCGACCGGTCCGTAGCTGTAGTCCGGGCCCCCGGTGCCGTCCCCGGCGGGGTCGCCGCACTGCAACACGAAAATGCCCTCAACGGTGAGGCGGTGGCAGTTGAGTCCGTTGTAGAAGCCTTCCTGCACGAGGCTGATGGTTGACGAAACAGCCTGCGGGGCCAGGGCGCCATCAAGCTCGATGCCCACTGGAATGTCGTTGAGCGTCAGGGTACCGGTCCAGGTGCGGCCTTCGGCGAGGGTGCTCGCGGGCACCTCGCCCGTATTCTCGCCGGCTGCGGACGGCGTTGGGGTTGCACTCGCGGCTGCCGTGGGCTCCGGTGTGCCGGGGCCGCCGTCGAAGTAGAACACCTGGGCGATCACAATGAGCGTCAGAACGACGAGCAGTCCGCCGCCAGCGATCAAATTGTCGCGCCGGCGACGCTTATTCTGGTGCTCGTGAACGGCGCGGCGGGCCTGGTAGGAACGAACTCGTCCGCGCTCTTCACGTGCCGCACGCTCAAGTTTGTAATTCGAAGCCACTTGGAACCCCTCCAGGGCCGTCGGGGTTGGCGACGACCGGACAAAACACAATCAGACTCCAACACGCCCGATCTCGTAGAACTCTACGCACAAACTACGCTGGAGGAATGTCGGATGCTCAACCGGGCCTGCGCAGTGGCGCGACCCCCCTCGCTGTACGAATGCGCCCGAAAACCCTGGACGAGGTCGCCGGTCAGCGTCACCTGCTGACGCCGGGCTCACCACTCGTGAGCCTCGCGAGCGACAAGACGGGGGAACGCGGCAGCGTGTCGGTCATTCTCTGGGGGCCGCCCGGCACCGGAAAAACCACGCTTGCGCAGGCCATCGCGCACAGCTCCGGGCGACGGTTCGTTGAGTTGTCCGCCGTGACGGCCGGCGTGCGTGATGTGCGTCAGGTGATGGAAGATGCCCGCACCAATCGCGATTTGTACGGTCTCGCGACGGTGCTGTTTCTCGACGAGATCCACCGCTTCTCCAAGGCCCAACAGGACACCTTGCTGCCTGGGGTCGAAAACGGCGTCGTCATCCTGGTTGCCGCGACGACCGAAAACCCGTCGTTCTCGATCATTTCCCCCCTGCTGTCTCGTTCCCTGTTGCTCACCCTCGAAGTTCTCAGCGACGACGACCTCGGCATCGTCGTCGATCGTGCCGTCACCGATGCGCGCGGCTTGGCCGACCGGTTCGAGCTCGAACCCGAGGCCCGCGGCGCGATCATCCGACTCGCCTCTGGTGATGCCCGAAGGGCACTGACCGCGCTGGAGGCGGCATCCGTTTCGGCCGAATCAACGCTCGAAGCGGGAGCGACCGGTAAGCCCGTGATCACGACCGATATTGTCTCCCTCGCCGTTGATCGTGCGCTGCTGCGCTACGACCGCAACGGTGACGAGCACTACGACGTGATCAGCGCGTTCATCAAATCGGTGCGCGGCAGTGACGTCGACGCCGCGCTGCACTATCTGGCGCGCATGATCGAGGCCGGCGAAGACCCGCGCTACATTTGCCGCCGCATCATCGTCCTCGCCTCCGAAGACATCGGCATGGCCGACCCGCAATCGCTCCTCATCGCCGTCGCCGCCGCCGACGCCGTGCAACTGATCGGCATGCCGGAAGGGCGCATACCGTTGGCCCAGGCCGTTGTGCACCTCGCAACCGCACCCAAGTCGAATGCTGCATACATGGCCCTCGACGCGGCGATCGCCGACGTGCGGGCCGGCAAGATGGGCCGGGTACCCAAGGGCATGCGCGACGCGCACTATCCCGGTGCCAAACGACTCGGTCACGGCAAGGGTTACCTGTATCCGCACGACGATGCGCTCGGCGTGGTCACCCAGCAGTACCCGCCAACAGAGCTGAAAACCACCCGATATTACGAGCCGACCGAGCACGGCCACGAGCGCGACATCTCCGCCCGCCTAATGAAAATCCGCCGCATCGTCCGCAACGAATAACTCTCCGCCCTCAGCTCTGGACTTGCAGCGGTGGCGGATTTCCCGCGGGGTTACGGATTGGATGTTGAGCGAGGAACGGATGAGCCGCCGCCGCCGTCTCGAGAGCTATTGCCTGCCTCGGGGAGCTGCGGTAGCGCATCCACTCGGATGAAGCGGTGTGCTAACCTTGCCCCTGTCTACAACTGGTTTCGGCATGCGGCTGCGTCCGTTTCCAGCTTGGAGGGGAATCGTTCTGTAGCCGAACATCCCATGGCACCCAATCCTCTGATCTCCCATGACGTTTGTGCTGTAGTGATACGCACTCGCCCTGGTATCCCTGTTATTGAGTCCGATTGAAAGGAAACCGTGTCTACCAAGTCACGTACCCGCAGTAAAACTCGCCTCTCGCGCGCCCTGGGCATCGCCCTCACGCCGAAGGCAGCCCGCTTCCTTGAGAAGCGCCCCTATGCACCCGGTGAGCACGGCCGCACCAAGCGCAAGACCGATTCGGACTACGCCGTTCGCCTGCGCGAAAAGCAGCGCTTACGCGCCCAGTACGGCATCCGCGAAGCCCAGCTCAAGATTGCCTTCGAACAGGCCCGTCGCCGCCAGGGACTGACCGGTGAGAACCTCGTCGAGATCCTCGAGACCCGTCTCGACGCTCTCCTCGTGCGTTCCGCGATTGCGCGCACCACGGCCCAGGCTCGCCAGATGATCGTGCACCGTCACATCCTCGTCGACGGAGAGCTCGTCGACCGGCCCTCCTTCCGCGTGAAGCCGGGCCAGCTCATGCACGTCAAGGCTCGCAGCGAAGGCATGGAGCCCTTCCAGGTTGCAGCAGCCGGCGGACACGTCGACCTGCTTCCCAAGCTCCCGCCGTACCTCGAGGTTGAGCTCGACAAGCTTCAGGCCCGCCTCGTGCGCGGCCCGAAGCGCATCGAGATACCCGTGACCTGTGAAGTCCAGCTCGTCGTGGAGTACTACGCAGCCCGATAACACGGCAGGTAGTTAACCGGTCGTCGACCGGTACGCTGTAGGGCGGATCACCTCAAGGTGATCCGCCCTTTCGCATACCCGGGCTCGTAAAAGGCCCCCGAATTGAGTGGAGTCACCGTGTCAGGTGGAGATATTGCCGGCCTCATCGCTGCCGGCGTGTTCGCGATCCTGGTCGCGGTCATCGCTATTCCTCTGGTTAAACTGGGCCGGGTCTTCGACGAAACGACCGCGGCCATCCACGAACTCAGCGACGGAATCACCCCGATGCTCGCAGAGACGACCGAGACCATCCGCTCCACCAACCAGCAGCTGACCAGGGTCGACACGATCACCAGCAACGTAGCGGATGTCACCGGAAACGTCTCAGCGCTCGTCGCGTTGTTCGCGGCGACGGTCGGCGGGCCCCTGATCAAACTCGCCGGCTTCTCGGCCGGAGTGCGGGCAGCCTTTCGCGCCGGGCGGCCACGGTCCGGGCGTAACCGGAGCTGACCGGCTACTCTGAACATGGCGTTGCTATTCTCGCGCCCGACTTATCGATAGCTACGGCTAGCGCAGATTCAGGGAGAAGTGCCATGAAGAACGTCATCTGGTTGGTCATCGGCGTGGCCGCCGGCTTCGTGGTCGCCCACGAGGTCAACAAGACACAGCAGGGAAAGCATTTCTTCACCGAACTCGACACCAAGGCACGGGAATTCGGCGAGGCCATCTCTGAGGGGTACCGGCAGCGCGAGGCCGAGCTGCACGCCGCGCTCGGCGACGACAGCGCCACCACTGGCACGGCACCGACAACCAGCGCACCGTAGGCGTCCATTCAACCGCCCGCATCCGCTCTCTAGGAGCTGCACGGATTTAGGCGTCATCACACTCATGCACCACCAACAAACGGACACCATGCAGACTGCTGACATTCGCGGGCGCTGGCTCGACTTCTTCGCCGATCGTGGACACACCGTTGTGCCGTCCGCATCACTGGTGAGTGACGACCCCACCCTTCTCTTCACCGTTGCCGGCATGGTTCCGTTCGTGCCGTACCTCACCGGGCTCGTCCCCGCGCCGTACCCGCGTGCCACGAGCGTGCAGAAGTGCATCCGCACCAACGACATCGAAGAGGTCGGCAAGACCCCGCGCCACGGCACGTTCTTTCAGATGAACGGAAACTTCAGCTTCGGTGACTATTTCAAGGAGGAAGCCATCGGTTTCGCCTGGGAACTGCTGACCACTCCGGAGAACCAGGGCGGCTACGGCTTTCGCGAGAGTGACCTCTGGGTCACCATCTACCTCGACGACGACGAGGCACACCGCTACTGGCGTGCCCTCGGTGTGCCGGAAAACCGCATCCAGCGTCTCGGCATGGAATCCAACTATTGGTCTACTGGTCAGCCAGGGCCGGCCGGCCCCTGCTCGGAGATCTTCTTCGACCGTGGCCCCGCCTACGGTGCAGACGGGGGCCCGGCCACCGACGACGACCGCTACGTCGAAATCTGGAACCTCGTCTTCATGCAGTACCTGCGCGGTGAAAGCACGGGTAAGAGCGACTTTCAGATTCTCGGTGACCTGCCGAAGAAGAACATCGACACCGGCATGGGTCTGGAACGCGTCGCCTTCCTCAAGCAGGGCGTCGAGAACATGTACGAGATCGACCAAGTGCGCCCGGTGCTCGACCGCGCGGCTGCCCTGTCGGGCCGACGCTACGGCGCCAACCACGATGACGACGTTCGCATGCGCATCGTTGCCGACCACGTGCGCTCCTCCCTCATGCTCATGAGCGACGGCGTCATGCCGTCGAACGAGGGTCGCGGCTACATTCTGCGGCGCCTGCTGCGGCGCAGCGTGCGCGCCATGCGTCTGCTCGGCGTCGACACGGTGAGCCTGCCGGAATTGCTGCCCGCTTCCCGTGATGCCATGAGCGCCGCCTACCCCGAGGTCAAGAGTGATTTCGGGCGCATCAGCCAGGCTGCCTTCGCAGAGGAAGAAACCTTCCTGCGTACCCTCGCGAGCGGCAGTGCCGTGCTCGACCTCGCCGTGGCGAAAACCAAGAAGGCCAACAAAACCGAACTGGCCGGTCCGACCGCTTTTCTGCTGCACGATACCTATGGTTTTCCGATCGAGATCACCCTCGAGATCGCCGAAGAAGCCGGCCTGAGCGTGAACCGCGACGCGTTCGACGTTCTCATGACCAAGCAACGCACCATGGCCAAGGCCGATGCGAAGTCGAAAAAGACGACCCTCGCCGACCTCGGCGTCTACAGCGCCTTCCGTGCCCTGGGCGAGACCGTGTTCACCGGGTACGACGACCTGCAGAACGAATCGAGCGTGCTCGGTCTCATCGTGGGCGGTGAGTCGGTCACGAGCGCGGTCGCCGGCGAGACGGCGGAGGTCATCCTCGCCGAAACCGCGCTGTGGGCTGAATCCGGCGGGCAAGAAGCGGATGCCGGCCTCATCGTGGGCCCCGGCTACGAACTCAAGGTGCTCGACGTGCAAAAGCCGGTCAAGGGACTGATCAGCCACAAGGTGCTCGTACAGTCCGGCGAGGTGGGCGTTGGCGACAGCGCGACGAGCGTGGTCGACGAGAGTTGGCGCCGCGGCGCCCGCCAGGCCCACTCCGGGACCCACGTTCTGCACGCGGCCCTGCGCCAGGTGCTCGGCCCGAACGCCCACCAGTCCGGTTCATACAACAAGGCCGGATTCTTTCGCCTCGACTTCTCCTGGAACCAGGCGCTGTCACCGGCGACCCGCACTGAGATCGAAGAGATCTCCAACAACGCCATCCGAGACAACCTGCCGGTCTCCACCCGGGAGCTGCCCCTGGCAGAGGCGAAAGCGCTCGGCGCAATGGCCCTGTTCGGTGAAAAGTACGGCGACGTCGTGCGTGTCGTCGACATCGGTGGCCCCTGGTCCCGTGAACTGTGCGCCGGCACCCACGTCTCCAGCAGCGCAGAGATCGGCATGATCAACCTGATCAGCGAAGCCTCGGTCGGGTCCACCAACCGGCGGGTCGAATCGCTCGTCGGTCTCGAAGCCTTCCGTGACCTCGCCGCCGAACGCGCACTGGTGTCGCAACTCACCTCAAGCCTGAAGACTCCGCGAGACCAGCTGCCCGAGCGCATCGGCGATCTCGTGACGAGCCTCAAAGCGGCCGAAAGGAAGATCGCAGCCTTCGAAGCCCGTGCACTGACCGAGCGGGTGCCCGCCCTGCTGGCCACGGCCCGTCGGGTCGGCGCCGTGACCGTGGTCGCCGAGGACCTCGGCGTCCTGGGCTCCCCGGACGACGTGCGCATGCTGGCCCTCGCCACCCGGGAACGCCTCGGCAGCGACGCGGTCGTCGTGGCGCTGTCGGCCGTTGCCGCTGACAAGGCGGTCGTCATCCTCGCGACCAACCGGGCCGCCAGGGACGCCGGGCACAAGGCGGGCGCCCTCGCCAAGACCGTCGCCGGAATTCTCGGCGGCGGCGGCGGTGGCAAAGACGACCTCGCCCAGGGTGGTGGCCCCAACGGTGGTGCGATCCCGGCCGCACTGCAGGCCGTCGTCGCGGCGATCAGCCGCTGACGATGCGCTCCGGGGTGCGGGTCGGCGTTGACGTCGGCAAGGTGCGCATCGGCCTGGCTCGCAGCGACAACCATGGCATGTTGGCCACCCCGGTCGAAACCGTTGCGAGGGACCCGGCCGGTCTGACCGACCTCGCCCGAATTCGCTCCGTCGTGCTGGAGCTCGAGGCCATCGAGGTCATCGTTGGGCTTCCACTCGCCCTGTCGGGTAACGTCACGGCGTCGACCGACGACGCGGTCGATTTCGCCCAACGGCTCGCCCAGACGCTCACCGTGCCGGTGCGCCTGGTCGACGAACGTCTTTCCACCGTGTCGGCGCAATCGGCGTTGCGGGCATCAGGTCGCCCAGCGAAGAGACATCGACCAGTGATCGATCAGGTGGCCGCGACTATCATTCTGCAACACGCGCTTGACACTGAGCGTGCCTCGGGGGGACCACCAGGCTCACCCGTCGAACCGACCGAGAGGCCGTAACCGTGCCGAGTTCCAACCTGGATGAGCCCCTGCCGAGCCGTCGCCTGTTGCGCGCGCAACAGGCCGCCGCGGAGCAAGCGACCGCGGAACAGGAGACCGTGGAACAGTCGGCGGCGGAACAGGAGACCGCGGAACAGGCGACCGCGGAACAGGAGACTGCGGAACAGGCAAGCGAGAAGGGCGATTCCGGTGGCGGCCGCACCAATCGACGCTGGCTGCTCGCCGACGAACCACCGCGAGAAAAGCGCAGCCACAAGGGAGCGTGGGGCTGCCTCATCACTGTCGTCGTGCTGGCCGGACTCGTGGCCGGCGCCTACTTCTTTCTGCAGGGTCCGATCGGCCAAATCATCGCTGCCACGCAGGGACCGGCCGATTTCACCACTGACGAAGCGGCCACCGGCGAGGACGTGGTCGTCATGATCCACGGCGGTGACGGCGGCTCGGACATCGCCAGAACCCTTGTCGACCGGGGCGTCGTGAAAAGCTTCGACGCTTTCTACCAAATCCTTTTGGAGACGACTCCGGAGCCGGTCTTCCAGCCCGGCGCGTACCAGTTGAAAACCAACATGGTCGCCAGCACGGCTCTCGACGCGCTGCTTGACGAGGGAACGAGACTGAGCCAGACCGTGGTCGTGCCCGAGGGCACCGCGACCGTCGATGTGTTGCAATCGATCTCGGAGGGAACCGAGATTCCCCTCGCCGAACTGCAGGCCACCGCGGCCAGCGTGGCAGGGTTCGGGCTGCCCGCCGAGGCAACCACTCTTGAAGGCTTTCTCTTTCCCGCCACCTACACCTTCTCGCCGGGAGATACCGCCCAGATCGTTCTTCAGGCAATGGTGAACCGGCAGTTCGAAGCCCTCGACTCTGCTGGGGTCGCCGTCGGCGACCGCTGGAGGACCATCGTGTTCGCTTCGCTGATCCAACGCGAGGCCGGCCTGCGCGATGACTACTACAAGGTGTCCCGGGTCTTCCTCAACCGGCTGGAGCCGGCCCGGTGGGATAGCGGCCTGCTGCAATCCGACGCAACCGTCGCGTACGGCACCGGCAACACCCACCTCGTGACCACGACCGATGCCGAACGAGGCGACGCCGGCAATCTCTACAACACCTACGTGCATCCCGGCATGGTCGTCGGCCCCATCTCGAACCCGGGCGACCTCGCAATCGACGCAGCCCTGCACCCGGCCGACGGACCCTGGCTGTTTTTTGTGACGGTCAACCTCGACACCGGCGAGACGGTGTTCTCCACTACCGTGGCCGAACATGATGCCGCAGTCGGCGTCTGGCAAAACTGGATGAGGGAGCACCCCGAATATGGATAGTCTGACGCCGAATCGACTCGCAGTGCTCGGCTCTCCGATCAAGCATTCCCGGTCACCGATGCTGCATCGTGCGGCCTACCGGCAGTTGAGCCTCGACTGGACCTACGACGCCGTCGAGGTGCAGTCCGGCTCCCTGGCCATGTTCCTGAGCAAGATCGGGCCGGAATGGCGCGGCTTGTCGCTCACCATGCCGCTCAAGCAAGAGGTGCTGCCCTTCATCGACGACTGCGATCGAATCGCGCAGCTGACCGGTGCCGTCAACACGGTGCTTCTGCGCAAGGTCAACGGTCGCGGCACTTTGATCGGGTACAACACGGATGTTGCGGGTCTCGTGCGCGCACTCGCCGAAGGGGGAATAACCCGTGCGGCGCACGTGACCCTGCTCGGAGCCGGTGCGACGGCGGCATCCGCTCTGATGGCGGCGGCGGAACTCGGTACCGAATTCGTGACGGTGCTCGTGCGGGACCCGCAGAAGGCGCAGCCGCTCGTCGAACTCGGCCGGTCGCTTGGGGTGGTGGTCGACCTGCAGGATTTCGGCGGCCCTACCCGCGTCGACAGCGACGTCGTGATCAGTACCCTGCCCGGGGGAACGATGCTGCCGTCACCGTTGCCGCTCGCGCTGCGGGAACGGGCCGTTCTCTTCGACGTGGCGTATTCGCCGTGGCCGAGCGGCGTTGCCACGTCGTGGCAGGCGGCCAGCGGTACCGTGCTGAGCGGCCTCGGAATGCTGTTGCACCAGGCACTGATCCAGGTGCGGGTTTTCGTTACCGCCGACCCGTTCGAGCCGCTGCCCGACGAGCCGGCCGTACTTGCGGCCATGCGTGGCGCGCTGACGCGTGACGCTGGCCCGCGTGATGCTGTGGAAAGATAGGAACTATGCTTCGTTGGCTTACTGCTGGAGAATCTCACGGTCCCGAACTCATCGCCATTGTCGAGGGTTTGCCCGCTGGAATCCCGGTCACCCTTGACTCGATCCGCCTCGATCTCGCGCGCCGCAAGCTCGGCTACGGCCGCGGCGCGCGCATGAAATTTGAAGAGGATGAGCTCACGCTCTCGGGCGGTGTGCGGCATGGACTCACGCTCGGCGGGCCGGTGGCCCTGCGCATCGGCAACTCGGAGTGGCCCAAGTGGGTCGACGTGATGAATGCAGCACCGGTAGACCCGGCCACGCTCGCCCGCGGCCGTGGCGCCCCCCTGACCCGGCCCCGGCCCGGCCACGCCGACCTCGCCGGTATGCAGAAGTACGGTTTCGACGAAGCCCGTCCGGTTCTCGAACGGGCGAGCGCCCGCGAGACTGCCGCTCGGGTGGCGCTCGGCGCTGTCGCCCGGTCTTTCCTGAACGAGCTGGGAATCCACCTGGTCAGCCACACCATCGCGATCGGTCCGGTGCGGGTGCCCGACGGCACGCCGTTGCCGGAACCCGGTGACGTCGCCGCGCTCGATGCCGACCTGCTGCGCTGTTTCGACGCCGCGACATCCGCTCTGATGGTCGCTGAAGTGGATGCCGCCCACCAGGACGGCGACACCCTCGGCGGCGTCGTCGAGGTGCTCGCCTACAACCTGCCCCCCGGCCTGGGTTCCTTCGTGCACTGGGACCGCCGCCTTGATTCGCAACTTGCCGCTGCCCTGATGGGCATCCAGGCGATCAAGGGCGTCGAAGTCGGCGACGGCTTCGAGACCACCCGCCGCCGCGGCTCGGCCGCCCACGACGAACTGGTGCAAGCGGATGGCGCGATCCAGCGGGTCAGCGACAAGGCCGGCGGTACCGAGGGCGGCATGAGTACCGGCACCGTGCTGCGGGTTCGTGCCGGCATGAAACCGATCGCGACGATTCCGCGGGCGCTGCGCACCGTTGATGTGGCCACGAGCGAGCCGGCTCCGGCGCACCACCAGCGCTCCGACGTCTGTGCGGTTCCGGCAGCCGGTGTCGTCGCCGAGGCCATGGTGGCGCTCGTTCTGGCGAACTCCGTGCTCGAGAAATTTGGGGGCGACTCGATCGGAGAGACCCGCCGCAATTTGCAGTCGTACCTGGCGAACATTCCCGCCAACCTGCGCACGGGCGCGGCAAGCGACGCGTCGCTGTGACCACCAGCCGGCTGACACCATGCTGACCCGGCGCAACTCGCTGCTGCCGATCGTGTTCATCGGACCGATGGCCGCGGGGAAAACCAAGATCGGTCGCCGCGTGGCCCGCGGCCTGAACGTGCCGTTCATCGACACCGACAAGCGCATCGTGGAAAGCTACGGTCCGATTCCGGAGATCTTCGCCCGTGAGGGCGAGGAGTATTTTCGCATCGTCGAGCGCGAAGCCGTGGACTGGGCACTCGGCGAGCCAGCCATCGTCTCGCTCGGCGGGGGAGCGGTGCTGCACGCCGACACCCAGGCCGATCTTGCCGACGCGACCGTCGTCTACCTGAGCGTGACGACCGCTGCCGTTGAGGCCCGCCTCGGCGGCACCAAACGACCGCTCCTGTCCGGTGGTATCGCCGACTGGGAGCGTATCTACAATCTGCGCCGCCCCACCTATGAAGCCCTCGCGACGATTCGCCTAGACACTTCCAACCGACCCATCAGTGGCATTGCCGACGAAATCGTGAATTGGGTTCAAGAAAGAAATGATGACTGAGATCTCCGACCAGACCATTACCACCGTGATCACCGTCAACGGGCCTGACAGCTACCCGGTCAGCGTGGGGCGTGGCCTGGTCAGTACCGTTGCCGAGCAGCTGGGCAGCGGCGTCAACAAGGTACTCATCGTGCACACCTCCACGGTCGGTGCTCGCGCCGTCGCCCTGCGCGACAACCTGCTCGAGACCTACTCCGAGGTACTGCTTGCCGAGATCCCCGACGCCGAGGCTGCCAAGCGCGTCGAGGTCGCCGCGTTCTGCTGGGGCGTCATGGGCCAATCCGACTTCAGCCGCACCGACGCCGTGATCGGACTCGGCGGCGGCGCCGTCACGGACCTCGCCGGCTTCGTCGCAGCCACCTGGCTGCGCGGCGTGAAGCTCGTACAGATTCCCACGAGCGTGCTGGGCATGGTCGATGCGGCCGTCGGCGGTAAGAACGGCATCAACACCGCCGAGGGCAAGAACCTCGTCGGCACCTTCTACGCACCCGCAGCCGTACTGTGTGACCTCGACCTGCTGGATGCGTTGCCCCGCAACGAGGTGCTTGCCGGTTTCGCCGAAATCGTCAAAGCCGGCTTCATTCAGGTTCCCGAGATCCTTGACATCATCGAAGCGGATGTCGACCGCGCCACCGACCCGACGACCGCTGAATTTCGTCGGCTGATCGAACTCTCGATCGCCATGAAGGCACGCATCGTGGGCGAGGACTTCAAGGAAACCGGCCTCCGCGAGATTCTCAATTACGGTCATACCCTCGGCCACGCGGTCGAGCACGCTGAACGGTACGGCTGGCGCCACGGCGCGGCCGTCGCCGTCGGAATGATGTTCGCGGCGGAACTCGCCGCTCTCAGCGGCCGGCTCTCGGTCGAGGTCGTCGACCGGCACCGCAATATCCTCGAATCGCTGACCCTGCCGACCGGCTACCCGGTGGGTCGCTGGCCCACCCTGCTCGCCACGATGCAGCGTGACAAGAAGACCCGCAGCGGCATGCTGCGCTTCGTCGTGCTCGATGATGTCGGCAAGCCCACCATCCTCGAAGGCCCGGACGCCTCGCTACTGTTCAGCGCGTACCAGGCCATCGGTCAGTAGCTACCTCACCTCTCACGAGGCGCGCGAGCAAGGCCTCTGTGCGGGGGTTAGGCGGGGATCGGGGCCGCGGCATCCGCTTCGACACCGACGGTGCCGGCCGGGACCGCGAACGGGGTCACCGTCGTCATGAGCTCGGAGCGGATAAGAAAGCGCACACCGCGCGGTGCTTCGGCGCTGAAGCCGCTGCCGCGCCCGGGAACGACGTCAACCGTGAGAAAGGTGTGGCTCCAATAGTTGAACTGTTCCGCTGACATCCAAAAGTCGAGCGGCTGACTCGGCGCACCGGTCGGGGCCAGGTCGAACTGGCCGAGGCGCACGTCCTGGTCGGAGGTGATGAACTCACCAGCCATGAACAGCATCGGCGAACTGCCATCGCAGCATCCGCCGGACTGGTGGAACATGAGTGGGCCGTGCTCGTCCCAGAGGCTGCGTAGCAGGTCGACGGCCACCGGGGTGAGCTCGACGCGGGGAACGGTTTCGCCGGCGATCGTGACCGCCGCGGTAATTGTGGGTGTCGACATTGACGGGCCTTCCTACATGGCTGAACAGGGGGGTGACTGAAAAGAAGAGGCTGCCTACGACGTTACGTCGTTGGCAGCCTCCAAGCCAGACCCGCGGCAGAACTCCCACCCGAGGGGAGTGCTGCCACAGGCCAGATCGATTGGCTTAGAAGAAGCCTTGCTTGTTTTCGGAGTAGGACACGAGCAGGTTCTTGGTCTGCTGGTAGTGCCCGAGTGCGAGCTTGTTGTTCTCGCGGCCGATGCCGGAGCTCTTGTAGCCGCCAAAGGCGGCGCCGGCCGGGTAGGCGTGATAGTTGTTGACCCAGACACGCCCGGCCTGGATATCGCGGCCAGCCCGGTAGGCGACGTTGCCGTTGCGCGACCAAACGCCAGCGCCGAGGCCGTAGATGGTGTCGTTGGCGATCGAGATGGCATCGTCGTAGTCGGTGAAGCTCGTCACCGCGAGCACCGGTCCGAAGATCTCCTCCTGGAACAGGCGCATCTTATTGTGGCCCTCGAAAATGGTCGGCTGCACGTAGTAGCCGTCGGTGAGGTCGCCGCCGAGATCCGCACGTTCGCCACCGAGCGCGAGCCTGGCACCCTCCTTGGTGCCGATGTCGATGTAAGAGAGGATCTTTTCGAGCTGGTCGTTGCTGGCCTGCGCGCCCATCTGGGTGTCGGTGTCGAGCGGGTTACCCTGAATGATCTTCTTGGCGCGGGTGACGGCGTCGCCGAGGAAGCTGTCGTAGATCGGCTTCTGCAGCAGCGCACGGCTTGGGGCCGTGCAGACCTCGCCCTGGTTGAAGGCGAACAGCACGAAGCCTTCCTGGGCCTTGTCGTAGAACGCGTCTTTCTCTTGGGCAACGTCGCTGAAGAAGATGTTCGGGCTCTTGCCGCCGAGCTCCACGGTGGACGGAATGATGTTCGCGGAGGCGTACTGCAGGATGAGACGGCCGGTCGTTGTCTCACCGGTGAAGGCAATCTTGCGGATGCGGTTGCTCGAGGCGAGCGGTTTGCCGGCCTCGAGACCGAAACCGTTGACGACGTTAACCACTCCAGGGGGAAGAATGTCGCCGATGAGTTCCAGCAGCACGAGAATTGAGACCGGGGTCTGCTCGGCCGGCTTGAGCACGATCGCGTTGCCGGCGGCGAGGGCCGGGGCGAGCTTCCAGACGGCCATCAAAATGGGGAAGTTCCAGGGGATGATCTGACCGACGACGCCGAGCGGTTCATGGAACTGGTACGAGACGGTGTCGTCGTCGAGCTGGGCGTGGTCGCCGTCCTGGGCGCGGATCGCGGAGGCGAAGTAACGGAAGTGGTCAGCGGCGAGGGGAATGTCGGCATTGATCGTTTCGCGCACCGCCTTGCCGTTGTCCCAGGTTTCGGCCACGGCGAGCATCTCGACGTTGGCGTCGATGACGTCGGCGATCTTGCACAGCACGGCAGCGCGTTCGGTAGCGCTGGTCTTGCCCCATGCCGGTGCGGCCTTGTGGGCGGCGTCGAGGGCCAGCTCGATATCTTCGGCCGTTCCGCGGGCGACCTCGGCGAACGGCTTGCCGGTGACGGGAGTGATGTCTTCGAAGTACTGGCCCTTGACCGGGGCGACCCATTCTCCGCCGATCCAGTTCTCGTACCGAGCTTTGAAGGTAACTTTGGAGCCGGGTGTTCCGGGGGCTGCATAGACGGTCATGTCACTCCTATTTCGACGACGGTGTCGGGCTCGCAATCCTGCGGCCTGAGTCGACTCTAGGAGCGGGAACGTTGCAGAATGTTGCGATGGCCACCGATTTCGTCTTCGATGCGCGCAAGATGCGCCACGACCGTTGCACGTTTAGGCGAACGAGCCGGAAGCAGCTGAAGGCAGGCCCGCCAAACTTCGGTGTCCCAGGTGGCTTCCTCGGTGCGCGCGAAAGAGAGCAGCACGTCGACCGACGCATCCGCGAGCATCGCCTCGCGCAGTCGGCTGCTCACTTCTGCGCGAATTTCGACAATCCCCGGGGCCGACGATGCCGGGAGCACAGCCCCGCGGTAGGAGCCCAAAGCCACCCGGTGGGCGCCGCGTTCCAGAAAAGCCAACACCTGTTGGGCATCGAGCTCGAGTCGGGATTCCAGCCGATACGGTCGGGACGTGATCGTGATCGGAGCATCGAGCAGGGCGAGCACCTTGCGCACCCGCACCATTTCGGCGCGGAGCGTCTCCACCGCTGTGTTCTGGTCGAAGAGATAGCCCGCCAAACGGTCGGCGGAGAGGCCCTCGCGGTGCCAGGCCAGGAGCGTGAGAATCTCGGTGTGGCGGGGCGAGACATCCACTGTTCTGCCGCCGCACTGCAACTGGCCGTGATCCGTGCCGAGCACACTCAGGCCGGCCGGCGCCAGTCGCGGCACACTCGGCGCGGCTGTTACCCGCGACCGGTGGGCTGGCGGCGAAGCGTGCGGTCGGCCCAGGCGCTGGATGCGCAACTCCGCTTCCATCGCGGCAACGGCGGCTTCGACGAGGGGCAGGGTTTGCGGGGCGACCGCCTGGTCACCGCCGGTGATGTCGATCACGCCGAGGATCCTGCCGGTATCCGGGTCGTGAATGGGTACGGCCGTGCAGCTCCATGGGTGTGCGAGGGCATTGAAGTGTTCGGCTCTGCGAATCTGGATGCCGCGGTCCAGGGCGAGGGCGGTGCCCGGTGCGCTCGTGCCGACTCGGCTTTCCGACCAGTCGGCGCCCTCGACGAACAGCATTTCCTCAACCCGGCGCCGCAGCACGCGGTCACCGTCGATCCAGAGCAAACGACCGGACTCGTCACCGATGGCTACGATCAGTTCGGCGTCGACGGCGTGGCGTATGAGCAGGTTGTGCACGACGGGCAGCACCGCGGCGAGCGGATGCTGGTTACGCAGGTCGCGTAACTCGGCGTCTGTCAGCGCCCGCTCCGGAGACACGCTCGACGGGTCGAGGCTCAGTGACAGCGAGCGCTGCCAGGAATCCTGCACGAGCTTGCGCACCCCGGTCTGCAAGACCCGGTCCGATATGGCGGATTCGTGGGCCCGTTCCAGGGCGACTATGTTCTGCCGCGCGTCGCCCGTCGGAACCGACGAAGAATTCTTCGAGCCGTATCCCATGAGCTTCTGCCTCCGTTAGCAGTGGTCGAATGACGCGGCCGCAGCCGGCATCGGATTTTCATTCTAGGGGTACAGCCCGGCCGATCGTTCGGAGTGACAAGCGTTCACCGCCGCAGCGTGAAACGTTTCGCCGGAGATTATCCACAACGCGGGTCAGACGCACTCTTTCTGGGGATAACTGGTCGCGCCCGGCCGGATCCGCTCAAGCTGGCGGCATGACACTGACAGTGAAAATCGAGGATGCCCCGGCCGTGACCACTGCGGAACAGGCCAAAGCACGGGTCTTCGACCTGGTCGGCCACGCTATCCGCCGGCAGCTCTGGCTTATGCTGCTCGACGCCCACGGGCAACAGCTCTCCATGCTGATACCGATCGATGGCATACCCCTGCGTCCCGAACCGGGTTCGGTACGCCCTTTCGCCGTGAGAATCAACGACATCCTCGCCAGGGAGGACCCCGGCGGCAGCATCATCGTGACTTTGGAACGGCCGGGGGCCGCCGCCCTCACCGCTCCAGACCAGGCCTGGGCCATCGAACTGGCGCAATCCTTCGGCAAACTTATGCGCATCGCCGGCTTGTTCGTCGCGCACGATGACGGCATAGCCGTTCTCAGCCCCTGACCGAGGCCTGCCGCCCGGGCCGATACCCGATGACGGCCTAGGCTGGAAGGATGAGTACAGTGCTGGTTCTAAACGGTCCGAACCTCGGGCGCCTCGGCAGTCGCGAGCCCGACGTGTACGGGTCGGCGAACCTGGACGACCTGCGTGCGCTGCTGGTCGCATTCGCTCGAGACGGGGTGAGCATCGACCTGCGGCAGACCGATGACGAGGCCGAGCTCATCCACTGGCTATATGAAGCCGTCGACGAGCGGATGCCGGTCATCCTCAATCCTGCAGCGTTCACCCACTACAGCTACGCATTGCGAGACGCAGCGGCCCTCGTCACCAAGGCCGGCCTGCCACTGATCGAAGTGCATATCTCCAACCCGCATGCCCGCGAAACCTTTCGCCACACGAGTGTCGTGAGTGCCATCGCGACCGGCGTCATCGCCGGCCTCGGCTTCGACTCCTACCGTCTGGCCCTGGACTTCGTCACCGCTCCGTGACACACGGTCGACCCGGTGCCTTTGGCGCCTGAGGCTTGGACACGTAGACTCGACAAGGTGCCATTTGCACCCGCGCACCTTATCAATTGAACGGAACACCCCTCCCATGGCTTCTACCGCTGATATCAGAAACGGCGTCGTACTCAACATGGATGGCCAACTCTGGGCCGTCGTCGAGTTTCAGCACGTCAAGCCGGGCAAGGGTGGCGCCTTCGTTCGCACCAAGATGAAGAACGTCGTCTCGGGTAAGACCGTCGACCGCACGTTCAACGCCGGTGCCAAGATCGAGACCGAAAACGTCGATCGTCGGGACTTCCAGTACCTGTACAACGACGGTGACGCCTACGTCTTCATGGACGTCGCCGACTACGACCAGATCACCGTGTCCGCCGCCGTGGTCGGTGATGCGAGCAACTTCATGCTCGAAAACCAGGCCGTGACCGTGGCGCTGCACAACGGCAACCCGCTGTACGTCGAGCTGCCGGCATCCGTCACCCTGGAAATTACCTACACCGAGCCTGGCCTGCAGGGCGACCGCTCCACCGGCGGCACCAAACCGGCCACTGTGGAGACCGGTTACCAGATTCAGGTTCCGCTGTTCCTTGAACAGGGCACCAAGGTCAAGGTCGACACCCGCACCGGCGACTACCTCGGCCGCGTCAACGAATGAGCGCACGGACCAAGGCTCGCAAACGCGCCATCGACATACTCTACGCCGCTGATGTGCGCCAGATCAGCATTCCGGAGTCGCTCGCGACCGAGGCCGAACGCGCGGCGAGCGAACCAGCTCGCCTTGCCTCCTGGCTCTACGCCCGTGAGGTGGTCGACGGGGTCGTCGACCACCGCGAGGAGATCGACGAACTGATCGAGACGTACTCGCAGGGTTGGTCGCTCGCCCGCATGCCCAACATTGATCGTGCCATTTTGCGCATCGGTATCTGGGAGATTCTCTACAACGGCGCCGTGCCTCACGCCGTCGCCATCGACGAAGCGGTCGAAGCTGCCAAAATCCTCTCAACGGATGACTCGGCCGGCTTCGTCAACGGACTGCTCGGCAAGATCGCCCAGACCGCTCCGTCAGCCTGATCTGCGATCCGCCCGGTTGCATGACCGGCAGATTCGGCTTTCGCGGCGAACGCCTCGATGTCACCGAAGGATACGTACATGGACAACACCGGACCAGACGCTCCCCGCGATCAGCCGGGCCCGCCAAACACGCCGGTTCAGCCGAACCCATATCGGCTGGTGCCGCCGACGGCCGGGTCGACACCGACATTTGTACCGCCCGCGCCATTCGTGACGGCCCCCAGGACCAACACGCTCGCGATCGTGTCGTTCGTGTCCTCGTTTTTCATCGGTCTCGTCGCGATCATCACGGGCCACATCGCGCTCGCGCAGATTCGTGCGCGCGGTGAATTGGGCCGCGGCTTCGCGCTGGCGGGCCTCATCATCGGGTACGTCGCGACGGCGGTGTTCGCCATCCTCGTCGTTTTCGCGATTATCTTTGCCTCCGCTATCGCTGCATTCGTGGTGGCTACTGATTCCAGCGCTGCCCCGGGTACCGCGACCGCGTCGTCAGCACCGGAACCGTCAGCGCCGCTGCCGACCGGAAAGCTGGGCGCGGCCAACTTCGACGCCGGGTATCTCGAATTCGGCACCGGCGCGGTCATCGTCGACGAGTACCTCGACCCGATGTGTCCGTTCTGCGCCCAATTCGAAGAGGCCAACGGTGAACTCCTGCTCGCCGGTGTGGAAAGCGGCGTCATCACCCTTCGGGTGCATTCGCTCACCTTTCTCGATCGGCTGTCCCAGGGCACCGACTACTCCAGCCGGGCATCCGCTGCGCTGACCTGTCAGGCTGCCCTAAACCCCGACCTAGCCCTCGAGTACGTGGGCATACTGTTTGCCAACCAGCCGCCGGAACAGACACGTGGACTCACCGACGCTGAACTGGTGGCCCTCGCGCCGGGCTCGGTGAACATCGCCGACTGCGTGGAATCTGGCGACTACCTCACCTGGTCGCAGCAGAACACCGAGACGGCCCTGACCGGACCGATCGAGGGTGCCGAGATTGATTCCGTCGAAGGCACTCCGACCGTGCTCGTCGACGGTGTTCTCTACACCGGAAGCTTCACCGACACGGCCGAATTCTCAGCGTTCGTCGCCGCAGCCTTCTAACGACCGACACGGGTCACGATTCGGTAACGACGTTACCGGAGATGGTAATCCCGGGCCATTGATTCAGCGGGACTGCGGGGTCATCCAACCGGGCGGCCGGGCTCCCACCGGAATTGGGAGGCATTGTGCGAAGAAAAACATGGCTCATGGCGGCCGTTGTAGTAGGGAGCCTGACGGTTCCCCTGTCTGCGACCGCGGCAATCGACGAGGTCAACACGACTAAACTCCGCCAGGCGGTTACCGTGAGCGGCATCCTGCAACACGAACGGGCCCTGCAGAGGATTGCCAACAATGCCGGCGGAACGCGGGCGGCCGGCACGCCCGGCTTCACGGCATCCGCTGCCTACGTCAAAGCGCGCCTGACGATGGCGGGCTACCAGGTGACGGAGCAACCCTTCGAGTTCGAGTTCTATCAGGAGGTGACTCCGGCCACTCTAAGCCAGGTGTCTCCCGCACCCCAGAACTACGAGACGGCCACATTCACCTACTCGGGCAGCGGCAATATTGTCGGCGGCCTCGTCGCCGCGACGAACACCGTGGTTCCGGCCACGCCGGCACCGAGCTCAGCTTCCGGATGTGCCGCGACCGACTTTGCACCGGCCTCGGCCACCGAGCCCCAGGTCGCGCTCATCCAGCGCGGCACCTGCACATTCGCCATTAAAACAGCAAACGCGATCGCTGCGGGCTATGACGCCGTGATCATCTTCAACGAGGGCAACCCCGGTCGCACCGAACTGGTCGAGGGAACGCTCGGGGCTACGGTATCCGTTCCCGTCGTGGGATTGAGTTATGCCGACGGCGCCGCGCTCTACGCATCGGTCCTGGCAGGGCCGACGACCGTTGCGGTGAAAACGGAGGTCATCGCCGAGACGCGTACGACCGTGAACATCATCGCCGACACCCGCACGGGCAATAAGGACAAGGTGATCGTGGTCGGGGCGCACCTCGATTCGGTGCTCGAGGGGCCGGGGATCAATGACAACGGCAGCGGCACCGCCACGATTCTCGAGACCGCAATTCAGATGAAGAAACTCAAAATTCAGCCGCGGCAGCAGGTGCGGTTCGCGTTCTGGGGCGCCGAGAAACTCGGGCTTCTCGGGTCCGAGAACTACGTGGCGAGTGCGAGTGACGTCGATCTGGCCAAAATTTACGCCAACCTGAACTTCGACATGCTCGCCTCACCGAACTACGTGCGCTTCGTCTACGACGGTGACGCCTCGGCCGACCCGAGTGCCACGGCGGGCCCTCCCGGTTCAGCCCAGATCGAATCGATATTCAACAGCTATTTCGCTGCGAAGGGTCTCGCCACTGAGCCGACGGCTTTCGACGGCAGATCTGACTACGGTCCGTTCATCGCCGTTGGAATCCCAGCCGGCGGACTGTTCAGTGGTGCCGAGGGACTGAAAACGCCCGAAGAGGCCGTGACGTACGGCGGAACAGCCGGCGAGGCCTACGACGCGTGCTATCACCAGGCGTGTGACTCGATCACGAACCTCAACACCAAGGCGATCGACGAGCTGGGTGACGCCGCGGTCCACGCAATAATGACCCTGGCTCGGAGTTCGACCGGATTCTTCGAGGACGGCAGTCGTATGGCACCCCGGGAGCTGCAGTCCGTCCCCGCCAGTGAGTTCGATTACAAGGGCAGTTCCCTGGTTCGGTAGGTTCCGTGCAGCCTGGTCGCAGCGTTGGGGCGACCGGGCTGCACGAGAGTGTGATTTGCCCGTTCGGGTCAGTCCTGGCACCGTCCAGTCCTGGCCCGTTCACCGGTGGCGGACGATCGACTAGGCTAGAAGAAAATCAGACATCCTTTAAGATCCGTCCTGTGAGACGGGGAAGGAGGTCGGCACTTGGCGCACACTGTGCTCACCCAGGCTGACATCACCCGCGCGTTGACTCGAATCTCCCACGAAATCCTGGAGTCCAATCGGGGCTCGGACAACCTCGTCATCCTCGGTATCCCGACCCGCGGCGTTATTCTCGCCCGGCGCATCGCCGAGATCATCCAACGCATCGAGCCCGCGGCAACGGCAGTGCGAGTCGGATCGCTCGACGTCACGTTGTACCGCGACGACCTCGCGCACGGCCGCACCCGCACTCCGACCCGTACCGAGGTGCCCGGCAGCATCAACGGCGCAACGGTCGTACTCGTCGACGATGTGCTCTACTCGGGACGAACCATCCGCAGTGCCCTCGACGCGCTCGGAGACCACGGCCGCCCGACGATCGTGCGGCTAGCAGTTCTCGTCGATCGCGGACATCGGGAGCTGCCGATCCGCGCCGACTTCGTCGGTCGCAACCTGCCGACCGCGACCGACGAACGCATCAACGTTCACCTCGAAGAAACCGACGGCGACGAATTCGTATCGATCGACGGCGGGAGCAACCGATGAGACATCTCCTCTCGACCAAGGACCTCAGCCGCGACGAGGCCGTCAACCTGCTCGACATTGCCGAAGACATGGCGGATGTCGCCCAGCGCGAGGTCAGAAAGCTCCCGACCCTGCGCGGCAAGACCGTGGTCAACCTGTTCTTCGAGGACTCCACCCGCACCCGCATCTCGTTTGAGGCCGCGGCGAAGCGACTGAGCGCTGACGTGATCAACTTCAGCGCCAAGGGCTCGAGCGTGTCGAAGGGCGAAAGCCTGAAAGATACCGCGCAGACCCTGGCCGCGATCGGTGCCGATGGCGTCGTCATCCGCCATCCAGCCTCCGGTGCCCCGGCGGTGCTCGCCGCGAGCGGTTGGATCGACGCTGGTATCATCAACGCCGGCGACGGCACCCACGAGCATCCCACCCAGGCGCTGCTGGACGCCTTCACCATCCGCCGCCGCATTCACGGGCAGGCGTCCCGCGGAACGGGCCTCGACGGGGTCACGGTCACGATCGTCGGCGACGTACTGCACTCCCGGGTGGCCCGCTCCAACCTCTGGCTGCTCACCACCCTCGGCGCCGAGGTCACATTCGTCGCCCCGCCCACCCTGTTGCCAAGCGACACCACACTGTGGCCGGCTCGATTTAACTTCGACCTCGACGATGCGATCGATGCGGGCCCCGACGTGGTCATGATGCTGCGCATCCAGACCGAGCGGATGAACGCGGCTTTCTTTCCGAGCACCCGCGAGTACTCCCGGGTCTGGGGGCTCGACGACGCGCGGTTCGGTCGGCTTGGTCCGGCTAGCATTGTGATGCACCCCGGCCCGATGAACCGTGGCCTCGAGATCTCGTCGGCGGCGGCCGACTCCGCTAATTCGACCGTGCTCGAACAGGTCACGAACGGTGTCTCCGTGCGAATGGCCGCGCTTTACCTGCTCTTGTCCGGTGACCGGAAGGAATCGAAGAATGTCGATTGACGGAATGCAGCAACGCTGGTTGATTCGCGACGCGACCCTTCCGGATGGGACGGGCACCGACATCCGTCTGGATGGCCGGCGTATCACCGAGCTCGGAACCAGCCTGTCGCAGGGCGGGGCGAGCGTGATCGACGCCGACGGGCTCATCGCGCTGCCCGGTCTGGTCGACCTGCACGCCCACCTGCGCGAGCCGGGCTACGAACACAGCGAGACCGTGCTGAGCGGCAGCCGCGCGGCGGCGCGCGGCGGCTTCACGAGCGTGTTCGCCATGGCCAACACCCTGCCGGCACAGGACACCGCCGGGGTCGTCGAGCAGGTACTCGCCCTCGGTGAAAGTGCCGGCTACGTCGACGTGCAGCCGATCGGCGCCGTCACCGTGGGGCTCGCGGGCAAGCAACTCGCCGAACTCGGCGCCATGGCGTCGAGCAGGGCCCGCGTTCGCGTGTTCTCGGACGACGGATTCTGCGTCTCAGACCCGCTCCTCATGCGCCGTGCCCTCGAATACGTGAAAGCCTTCGACGGTGTCATCGCACAGCATTCGCAGGAACCGCGCCTCACCGAGAAAGCCCAGATGAACGAGGGCGCCCTCTCCGGCGAACTCGGACTCGTGGGCTGGCCGGCCGTCGCCGAAGAGTCGATCATCGCCCGGGACGTTCTGTTGGCCGAACACGTCGGATCGCGCCTGCACGTCTGTCACGTCTCGACGGCCGGTTCGGTCGACGTGATCCGCTGGGCCAAGGCCCGCGGCATCAACGTGACCGCCGAGGTCACACCGCACCACCTGCTGCTCACCGAAGACCTCGTGCGAGGCTACGACGCCCGCTTCAAGGTGAATCCGCCGCTGCGCGCCCGGGAAGACGTCGAGGCCCTTCGTGCCGGTCTCGCCGACGGCACGATCGACATCGTTGCGACCGACCACGCGCCGCACCCCATGGAAAGCAAGGACTGCGAGTGGGATGCCGCCGCCAACGGCATGATCGGGCTGGAATCAGCCTTGTCGGTCGTGCACGCCGCGGTCGTGGCGACCGGGCTGCTCGACTGGGCTGGCATCGAACGCGTGCTCTCGCGCACCCCGGCCCGCATCGGGCGCCTGGCCGGCCAGGGCAATCCGATCGCGGTCGGGTCGCCGGCCGAACTGACCCTGTACGATCCCGCAGCGACCCGCGTGTTCGGTCGCGCCGATCTCGCCGGAACGAGCACGAATTCGCCGTACCTGTCGATGACCCTTCCCGGTGAGGTCCGGGCGACCTTCCACCGCGGCTATGCCACGGTGCTGGATGGTGCTGTGCGCAGCAGCCTCGAGATAGCCGGCCACGCGAGCGGAGTTTTCACTCATGGATAGGACTTTTCCCACCATCATCACGGCGCTGGTTCTGCTCGGCGTTCTGATTCTCATGTGGCGCAGCTGGCGAAACCGCAGTCGACGGGATGCGTCGCTCACCGCCGGCTATCCGATGCCCGGCACCGCCGGGGTCACCCTGGCCAGCGCCGAGGTGTATTACGTGGCGACAACGCCGCGTGACGCGCCGCTCGAGCGGCTCGCGATCAGCGGCCTGGGCTTTCGCGCTCGCGCCGCCGTGACGGTGACCGACGCCGGAATCGCTCTCGACCTCGACGGGAACCAGCCGGTATTCGTTCCGGCCGGCTCCATCGACGCGGTCGGCTCCGCTCAGGTCGCGATCGACCGGGCCGTTGAAACCGACGGACTCGTGCGCCTGTCCTGGCGGCTGGCCGCCGGTGGCGCTGCCGATACCGTCGACCGCCGCGCCGTCGACAGCTTCATTCGCATCATCCACCCGAATGATCGTGCTCGCCTCGTCGACTCGATCCGAACCATTACGGCCTTGGCCCATCAAGACGAAAGTGAGGCCTGACGTGCCCGATTCGACCGCACCAGACCAGTTCGCATCAGCGGAAATCGTAGCCGGTGAGGCCGGCGCATCCGCTGCCCTCACGTCCTCCTCCTCGGCGGGCAAGCCCGGCCCGGCCGTGCTCGTGCTGGAAGACGGCCGCCGTTTTGTGGGCCGCCGCTACGGCAGCGAGGGGCAGACCCTCGGCGAGGTTGTTTTCGCCACCGGTATGACCGGCTACCAGGAAGCCCTGACCGACCCGTCATACGCCGGCCAGATCGTGCTGATGACCGCCCCGCACATCGGCAACACCGGCATGAACGACGACGACATGGAATCCAGGCAGATCTGGGTCGCCGGCTTCATTGTGCGGGAACCGGCCCGGATCGCCTCGAACTATCGCGCCACTCGCACCCTCGACGATGACCTCGAAGAGCAGGGCGTGGTCGGGATCAGCGGTATCGACACTCGCGCGATCACCCGCCACATCCGATCGAAGGGCGCGATGAAGAGCGGTATCTTCTCGGGCGACATGTTCGGGCTGTCAGACAGCGAACAGCTCGAACGGGTGCTCGCTGGGGCTGCCATGCGCGGCCGCAACCTTTCGCTCGAGGTCTCGACGGTCGAACCCTTCTCGATTCCGGCGCAGGGCGAACGCATCGGCTCCGTCGCGGTGCTCGACCTTGGCGTGAAGACCAGCACGCTCACCTATCTCGCGGAACGTGGTTTCGAGGTTCTCGTTTTGCCGCAGTCGGTTACCGCCGAGCACGTGCTGTCGCTCAAGCCCTCGGCCCTGTTCTTCTCGAACGGACCCGGCGACCCGGCCGCCTCCGACGCCCATGTGACCCTGCTGCAGGAGGTACTCCGCGCGGGTATTCCCTACTTCGGAATCTGCTTCGGCAATCAGCTGCTCGGTCGTGCGCTCGGTTTTCGCACCTACAAGCTGCCCTTCGGGCACCGCGGCATCAACCAGCCGGTGCTCGACAAGACCACCGGCCGGGTCGAGATCACCTCGCAGAACCACGGTTTCGCCGTCGACATGCCCATTGAAGGCGTGCACGACTCGCGCGCCGGATTCGGTCGCGTCGAGGTGAGTCACTACAGCCTCAACGACCAGGTGGTCGAGGGCATCCGCTGCCTCGATATCAACGCCTTCTCGGTGCAATACCACCCGGAAGCGGCCTCCGGCCCGCACGACGCCAACCACCTTTTCGATCGATTCAGAGACGTTGTTCTGGCTGCACAGTCAGCCGTTGCAGGAGAAACCAAATAATGCCCAAGCGCGACGATATCAACAGTGTTCTTGTCATCGGCAGCGGCCCGATCGTCATCGGCCAGGCCTGCGAGTTCGACTACTCCGGTACCCAGGCCTGCCGCGTGCTGCGCGAAGAGGGGGTACGCGTCATCCTGGTCAACTCCAACCCGGCCACCATCATGACCGACCCCGACTTCGCCGATGCGACCTACATCGAACCGATCACGGCGGAGATTCTCGAGACGATCATCGCCAAGGAACGACCGGATGCGATCCTGCCGACGCTGGGTGGGCAGACCGCCCTCAACGCGGCGATCCAGCTGCACGAGCGCGGAATCCTCGAGAAGTACGACGTCGAGCTGATCGGTGCGAGCTTCGACGCCATCAATAAGGGCGAAGACCGCATGATCTTCAAGCAGCTCGTAATCGACGCCGGCGCTGGCGTGGCCCGTTCCTTCATCGCCCGCACCGTCGACGAGGCCGTCGGCTACGCCGACGACCTCGGCTACCCGCTCGTCGTGCGACCCTCCTTCACCATGGGCGGCCTCGGCTCTGGCTTCGCCTACACCGAGGTGGAACTGCGCCGCATTGTCACCGACGGCCTGCACCACAGCCCGACCACTGAGGTTCTGCTCGAAGAATCCATCCTGGGCTGGAAAGAGTACGAGCTCGAAATGATGCGCGACACGGCCGACAACACCGTCGTCGTCTGCTCGATCGAGAACGTCGACCCGGTCGGCGTGCACACCGGCGACTCGATCACCGTCGCCCCCGCGCTCACCCTGACCGACCGCGAATTCCAGCACCTGCGCGACATCTCCATCGACATCATCCGCGCCGTCGGCGTCGACACCGGCGGCTGCAACATCCAGTTCGCGATCAACCCGGCCGACGGCCGTGTCATCGTGATCGAGATGAACCCGCGCGTCTCCCGGTCCTCCGCCCTGGCCAGCAAGGCGACCGGCTTTCCGATCGCCAAGATCGCCGCCAAACTTGCCATCGGCTACCGCCTCGACGAGATCCCCAACGACATCACCGGCGTCACCCCGGCCAGCTTCGAACCCACCCTCGACTACGTCGTGGTCAAGGTGCCGCGCTTCGCGTTCGAGAAGTTCCCGGCCGCGGACCGGCGCCTGACCACGACCATGAAGTCGGTGGGTGAGGCGATGGCCATCGGCCGCAGCTTCGCATCCGCTCTGCAGAAGGCCCTGCGGTCGCTCGAGAAGCGCGGCTCAAGCTTTCACTGGGGCGACGAGACCCGCACGGTCGACGAGCTGCTCTCCGCCGCCGAGATTCCCACCGACGGCCGCATCGTCACCGTGCAGCAGGCCCTCCGCCGCGGCGCGACCATCGACCAGGTCTTCGCTGCCACCAAGATCGATCCGTGGTTCATCGACCAGATCGTGCTGATCAACGAGATCGCCGACCAGGTCGCCTCCGCCGACCGGCTCGACCGCGACGTCATGATCCTCGCCAAGGACCACGGCTTCTCCGATGCTCAGATTGGCGAGTTGCGCGGCTTCGGCGAAACGGATGTCCGCACGGTGCGCCACATTCTCGGCGTGCGCCCGGTATTCAAGACCGTCGACACCTGCGCGGGGGAGTTCCCGGCCCTCACGCCGTACCACTACTCCAGCTACGACGACGAGACCGAGGTCGTAGCGAGCGACCGCCGCAAGGTCGTCATCCTGGGCTCCGGACCGAACCGCATCGGGCAGGGCGTCGAATTCGACTACTCCTGTGTGCACGCCTCCTTCGCACTGTCGGAGGCTGGCTATGAGACCATCATGATCAACTGCAACCCCGAGACCGTCTCCACCGACTACGACACGAGTGACCGGCTCTACTTCGAGCCGCTCACGCTCGAAGACGTGCTCGAGGTCATCTACGCCGAAAGCCAGAGTGGCGAACTGGTCGGTGTGGTCGTGCAGCTCGGCGGCCAGACCGCGCTGAGCCTCGCCCGCGGCCTCGAAGCCGCCGGTATCCCCATTCTCGGCACCACCCCCGACGCGATCGACCTCGCCGAAGAGCGTGGCCTGTTCTCGAAGATCCTCAACGACGCCGGCCTGCTTGCCCCCCGCAACGGAACGGCCATCGATTTCGCCGGCGCCGTCGTCGTGGCTGAAGAAATCGGCTACCCGGTGCTCGTGCGCCCCAGCTATGTGCTCGGCGGCCGCGGCATGGAGATCGTTTACGATTCCCCGTCACTCGCTGACTATTTCCAGCGTATGGCCGGGCAGGGAATCATCGGCGCGGGGCATCCGCTTCTGGTGGACCGTTTTCTCGACGACGCGATCGAGATCGACGTCGACGCCATCTACGACGGCCACGAGCTCTACATCGGCGGCATCATGGAGCACATCGAAGAGGCCGGCATCCACTCCGGCGACTCGAGCTGCACCCTGCCGCCGGTCACCCTCGGCCGCGCCGAAATCGACCGGGTGCGCGAAGCCACCCTCGGCATCGCCCGCGGAATCGGCGTGAAGGGCCTGCTCAACGTGCAGTTCGCGATCGGCGCCGGCGTGCTCTACGTGCTCGAAGCCAACCCGCGCGCCTCGCGCACGGTGCCCTTCGTCGCGAAAGCGCTCGGCATCACTCTGGCCAAGGCTGCCGCGCTCATTATGGTCGGTACCACCATCGCCGAGCTGAAGGCCAATGGCAAGCTGCCGCTCATCGACGGCTCCCGCGTGCCGATCGAATCACCGGTCGCCGTGAAGGAAGCCGTGCTGCCGTTCAACCGCTTCCGCACCCCTGAGGGCCTCGTCGTCGACTCCATCCTCGGCCCGGAGATGCGCTCCACCGGCGAGGTCATGGGCATCGACCGTGACTTCCCTCGGGCGTTCGCCAAGAGCCAGCTCGCCGCTTACGGCGGGATCCCGCTCTCCGGAACCGTATTCGTGTCGGTCTCCGACCGCGACAAGCGTGCGATCATCCTGCCGATGCTGCGCCTGCAGCAGCTTGGCTACGAGATCGCCGCGACCATCGGCACCGCCGAGGTGCTGCAGCGCAATGGCATCCGCGCCCGCATCGTGACCAAGTTCAGTGAGAAAGTGGGGGAGGACGACGTGTCAATCGTCGAGCTCATCCGCCGCGAAGAAATTCAGATCGTCATCAACACCCCCGGTGGCAGCACGGCACGGGCCGACGGGTACGAGATCCGGGCGGCTGCAGTGGCCGGCGATCTGCCCCTGTTCACGACCATCGCCGAGCTCAGCGCTGCGGTCGCGTCGATCGACTCGATTCGCGACGGGTTTGAGGTGACCTCGCTTCAGGAGTACGCCACCGCTCGCACGGCCCTGCTGTGAACGGCGGCCCTGCTGTGAATGTTGGCGCTCCTGCGAACGGCGGCCCTGCGACGGTCGTTTCCTTCGGCGAACGCCTCGAGCGAGTGTTCGCCACACAAGGCCAGCTGTGCGTCGGCATCGATCCGCACTCCTGGCTGTTGCGCGACTGGAACCTGCCCGATACCGCTGCTGGCGCCGAGTCGTTCGGCCGCGCGGTCGTTGCCGCTGCGGCGGGCCGGGTCGGCCTGGTCAAGCCGCAGGTCGCCTTCTACGAACGATTCGGTTCGGCCGGCTTCCTGGCCCTCGAGCGGGTTCTGGCCGACGCCCGGCAGGCGGGGCTGCTCGTGATCGGCGACGCAAAACGCGGCGACCTGGGCACGAGTGTCGAGGCATATGCGCAAGCCTGGCTGTCTCTTGGTTCCCCGCTCGAAGTGGATGCCCTCACCCTCGCCGCGTACATGGGCGTCGGTTCACTCGACTCGCCGTTCACCCTCGCGACGGCCAACGGCAAGGGTGTGTTTCTGCTTGCCGCAACGTCGAATCCCGAAGCCGCTCAGATCCAGCGGGCGATCGTGGCCGACGGGCCACATTCCGGGTCGAGTGTGGCCCGCGCGATTCTCGACGAGGTTGGCCAACGGAATGCGCGAGCGGGCGCGGCATCCGTTCGAACGAGGACCGGTCTCGGGTCGATTGGCGTCGTACTCGGAGCCACTCTCGACTTGGCGACCTTTGGCATAGACGTGCGGCAGGCCTCGGGCGAATTTCGAACACCGGTACTCGCGCCGGGCTTCGGACACCAGGGTGGGAATATTATGGATCTGATCTCGATATATGGTGAATACGCCGGAGGGGTTATCGTGAGTGAATCGCGCAGTGTGCTCTCGGCCGGACCCCACCGGATCGATGAAGCCATTGAGCGCCGAGTAGCCGAAGTAGGTGCCCTTCGTGGCTGAAAACCGTCCCACCCCGCCCGAGGTAGACCGGGTCGCCGCGTCGCGCGCGGCCGTCGCTGCCCGCCGGGCCCGTGCCAAGGTCAAAGCGGAGGTCGCCTCCGGAGAACGCACCGCACTCGAGGTGCTCGCTGCGGCGATCGCCGACCCGACCGGGGTCGAGGGCAGAATGCGGGTGACCGAGCTGCTCGTTAGCATTCCGGCGATCGGCGTGACCAAGATGCAGCGCATCATTCACCGGCTCGAAATTTCGCCTTCCAAGCGCCTCGGCGGCCTGGGCCGGCACCAGCGCGACCGCCTGCGCGATTTTTTCTCCGAACGGCCCACGCTGCATCACGGCAAGGCGGATTCGAAGCTCATCGTTCTCGCCGGCCCGACCGCGGTCGGCAAGGGAACCGTCGCGAATCACATCCGCGAGAATTATCCCAGCGTCCTGCTGTCGGTTTCGGCGACGACGCGCGCACCACGCCCGGGGGAGATCGAAGGCGTCAGCTACTTCTTCGTCTCCGATGACGAATTCGATCGCATGATCGAGGCTGGCGAGCTACTCGAGTGGGCCACGGTGCACAACGCCTACCGCTACGGTACCCCGCGCGGCCCGGTCGATGCAGCTATCGCCGCCGGAAACAGTGTGCTGCTCGAGATCGACCTGCAGGGCGCTCGCGCCGTGCGACGCGCAATGTCGGAAGCACGTTTGGTGTTCCTGCTACCGCCGAGCTGGGATGAACTGGTGCGCCGCCTGATCGGGCGGGGCACTGAGGATGCGGCAGAACAGGCCCGTCGGTTGCAGACCGCAAAGCTGGAATTGGCCGCGCAGGGGGAGTTCGATCACCTCGTGATCAACCACGATGTCGGCGACGCCGCTCGCGAGGTCGTAGACTTGATGGAGATCCGTGCTGCATCCAGCATTGCGTAGCGCCCGTTTCTGCTGAATTCTCGCGTGCTTCGTAGCGCGCTTCTTCACGTACTTATTCGTTCAACAACAGACGTGCATCGGCCCCAGGCTGTGCTCTATTAGGAGTGTGACACCAATGGCGAACAAGCCCACTGGCATCATTGACCCGCCCATCGACGACCTGCTGTCCAAGGTCGACTCGAAGTACGCCCTCGTGATTTTCGCGTCCAAGCGTGCGCGCCAGATAAACGACTACTACGCCGACCTGCACGAAGGCAGCCTGTTCGACAACGTCGGACCGCTCGTCGACTCGACCGTCGAAGACAAGCCGCTCTCGGTTGCGCTGCGCGAAATCAACGACGACAAGCTCGTTTCCCGCCCGATCGTCGAGGCCTAAGCTCCACGATTCGAAGCGCGCAGGATGAAGACACCTCGCACGATCGTCGTCGGTATCACCGGTGGCATCGCAGCGTATAAGGCCGTCAACATCGTGCGCGCTTTCGTGTTGAACGGTGACGCGGTGCACGTCGTCGCCACGACCGCCGCCCTGCGTTTCGTCGGCAAGCCGACGCTCGAGGCCATCTCCCGCAACCCCGTGCACACCGATCTTTATGAGGGTGTGGCCGAGGTACGCCACGTGGCCATCGGCCAGGGCGCCGACCTCATCGTGGTCGCCCCCGCGACGGCCAACAGCATCGCCAAACTCGCTGCCGGCCTCGCCGATGACCTGCTCGGCAACACCATCCTGGCCAGCACGGCGCCGGTCGTGATCGCCCCGGCGATGCACACCGAAATGTGGAACAACCCGGCGACCGTCGCGAACGTCGCGGTGTTGCGCGCACGCGGCATCACCATCGTCGGACCCGGCGTCGGCCGGCTCACCGGCACCGACTCCGGTGCCGGCCGCATGGAAGAGCCGGAGGCCATCGTGGCCGTGGCCCTGGCCGTGCTCGACCGGGTTGTGGGTGCCACGGCATCCGCTGTTCAGGATCTGTCCGGTCGCCGTGTGCTGATCAGCGCTGGCGGTACCCGCGAACCGCTCGACCCGGTGCGTTTTCTCGGCAACCGATCGAGCGGCAAGCAGGGCGTCGCCCTCGCCCAGGCGGCCCTGGCCCGCGGGGCCCAGGTCACCCTCGTCGCCGCCCACGTCGAGGTCGCCGTTCCGTGCGGTGTCACGACCGTTCTGGTCAGCAGTGCCCTGGAGATGCACGAGGCCATGACGCTCGCCGCGGAATCGGCTGAGGTCATCATCATGACCGCCGCCGTCGCCGACTACCGGCCCAGGACGGTGCAGCTCGGCAAGATCAAAAAGGAAGACGTGGGGGACACCCTCACCCTCGAATTGGTAAGAAACCCCGACATTCTGGCCGGGCTGTCCGATGCCCGCCGGCCTGGCCAGCTGATCATCGGCTTCGCCGCCGAAACCGAAACGGATGCCGACCGACTGCTTGCGCTCGGGCGTGACAAGATCACCCGCAAGGGGTGCGACTACCTGGCCGTGAACCGGGTCGGCCAGCACGAGGGGTTCGGCACGGAACGTAACACCGTGACGGTGCTCGATCGCCACGGAGTTATAGTGAACGAGGCCTCCGGCAGCAAAATGTCGGTGGCCAATTGCATACTTGACCTGATCGGTTAGCCCGCGCATCGCCGGGCCGGGCGGGCCACAAATACTTTCAACTTCTACGTTTTCCTTCAAAACAGAGACGGGCCAGATGAACGATCTTCGCCTCTTCACCTCGGAATCAGTCACCGAGGGTCATCCCGACAAGATCTGCGACCAGATCTCCGACAGCATCCTCGACGCCCTGCTCACCGACGATCCGCACAGCCGGGTCGCCGTTGAAACCCTCGTCACTACGGGACTCGTGCACGTGGCCGGCGAGGTCACCACCGAGGCCTACGTCGAGATCCCGTCGATCGTACGCAAGTGCATCACAGACATCGGCTACGACTCCTCCGACGTCTGGTTCGACGGCCGCTCCTGCGGCGTCGAGATCTCCATCGGCGGCCAGTCACCCGACATCGCCCAGGGCGTCGACAACGCCTTTGAAGCCCGAGAGCAGTCCAGCCTCGACGACTTCGACCGGCAGGGCGCCGGTGACCAGGGCATCATGTTCGGCTACGCCACCCGGGAAACCCCCGAACTCATGCCGATCCCAATCTGGATCGCCCACCGGCTGGCCGAACGCCTCGCCCTCGTACGCAAGAGCGGCGAACTCGACTACCTGCGCCCCGACGGCAAGACCCAGGTCACCATCGGCTATGACGGCATTATTCCGCGCACCGTCGAGACCGTCGTGGTGTCGACCCAGCACGCGCCCTCTGTCTCGACCGAACAGCTGCGCATCGAGGTCGAAGAGCTCGTCATTCGCCCGGTGCTGGAGCGCATCGACCTGGACTCCTCGTCGCTCGCGACGCTGATCAACCCCACCGGCCGGTTCGAAATCGGCGGCCCGCAGGGCGACGCCGGCCTCACCGGGCGCAAGATCATCATCGACACCTACGGCGGATCGAGCCGCCACGGCGGCGGTGCGTTCAGTGGCAAGGACCCGTCCAAGGTCGACCGTTCGGCGGCCTACGCCATGCGCTGGGTCGCCAAGAACGCCGTGGCGGCCGGCCTGGCCGAACGTCTCGAAGTGCAGGTCGCCTACGCGATCGGCAAGGCGTCGCCGGTCGGCCTGTACGTCGAGACCTTCGGCACCGGCGTGCTGCCCGACCAGGAGATCACCGCGGCGATCCGCGAGGTGTTCGACCTGCGTCCGGCAGCGATTATCCACTCGCTCGACCTGCTGCGTCCCATTTACGCTCAGACGGCCACCTATGGCCACTTCGGCCGCGAGCTGTCCGACTTCACCTGGGAACGGCTCGATAAGGTCGACGACCTGATCCGCGCCGCCGGACTCTGAAGCCGGCGCAGTCATGACGCATTCCGGCCTCGTCGCACGGGTGCTGATCGAGTCCCCCCTGCCGCAACTGGACCACCTGTTCGACTACGGCGTACCCGCCGAACTGGTCGGTCAGGTGGCCGCCGGTGTGCGCGTGAAGGTGCCGTTTCGTTCGGGCGGGCGCGTCGTCGACGCTTACGTGATCGAGGTCTTCGATCCTCGGTCTGAGTCCGCCGCTCGAACGGATGCCGCCTTCCACGGCGCCCTCAGTCCGCTCGACTCGGTCGTGTCGACGGCCGTCGTGCTCACGCCTGACGTGTGGAAACTGGCGCGCCGGCTGGCGGATCGGGCTGCCGGGAACGCGAGTGACATCATCCGACTCGCGGTGCCGCCGCGGCAGGTGCGCGTTGAGAAGACCTGGCTGGCCGCGCAGGGCGTTCCTGCCGTCCCTGCTGTTGTGAGCACGGCTGCAGAGCCCGCCCATTCTGCTCCGGAGGCGGCGTCGACGTCACCGTCCGCGCAGTCACCCAGCCGTCCGGCGGAGCCCGTTACTACCGCCATTCCTGCTCCTTCACCCGTCTCGATCGGCCTGGCCGCGCCCGCCTTCGTCGGCTACCCGACCGGACGGCTCGACAGTGTGATCATGGAGCACCACCGCGTCGCCGTCGCCGCTATCCCCGAACTCACGCAGCTGATCGACGGCAGCACGATCGGCCGTTGGGCCCAAACCCTGGCCGAACTCGCCGTCGCCACCCTCAGTGCAGGTCAGAGCGCCATCCTCTGCGTGCCCGACTTTCGTGACCAGGATCAGGTGCAGGCCGCCCTGGCTCAGCTCGCCCCGGCGCTGCCGCTCTGCCGGGTCGATGCCCGCCAGGCGAACCCCGACCGGTATCGCGCCTTTCTGGCTTGCCTGGAGCCCGTGCCGCGCATCATCCTCGGCAACCGGTCGGCCGTCTACGCCCCGGCGCACCGCCTCGGTCTCATCGCCATCTGGGACGACGGCGACCCGCTCTACTCTGAACCGCTCAGCCCCTACGTCAGCACTCGCGATGCGGCCCTCGTGCGTCAGCAGGACAGCAACTGCGCCCTCGTGCTGCTCGGCCACTCGCGCAGCGTCGAAACCCAGCGCTTGGTCGAGCTGGGGTACCTGAGCGAGGTGAATCCGGCCGCCGACCGACACCCGCGCATCATCCCCACTGATTTTCAATCCGAGCCCGACCAGCAGGCTCGCGCGGCCCGTATCCCGTCGGCCGCGTGGCAGGCTGCGCGGGAGGCGCTCGCGCACGGGCCGGTGCTGGTGCAGGTCGCGAGCCCGGGGTATGCCCCGATGCTCGCCTGCCAAAGCTGCAAGAAAGCCGCCCGGTGCACCCACTGCCAGGGTCCCCTCGGTCTCAAGTCGGCCTCGGCCGTGCCATCGTGTCGGTGGTGCGGCGCCCTCGCTGCCGGCTGGACCTGCGCGCACTGCGACGGCCGCAAGCTGCGCGTTGTGACACTCGGCACCGGTCGCACCGCCGAAGAACTCGGCCGGGCCTTTCCGGGGGCACGGGTGATCGTCGCCGACGGAGAACACACGATTCAGACCCTCGGCGCGCAGCCAGCTCTCGTGATCGCCACCCGGGGCGCCGAACCGGTGCCGACCGGCGGTTACCGCGCCATCCTCATCCTCGACGGCGAGCGGATGCTTGCCCGCGAATCGCTGCGCGTCGCTGAGGACTGCCTGCGCTGGTGGGCCAACGCGGCCGCCCTTGCCGCACCCGGCGCTCCAGTGTTACTCGCCGGGGTCGGTGGTGGCCTCGCCCGGGCGCTCAACTCCTGGCGGCCAGATATCTTCGCCGCGAGCGAACTCGCCGACCGTCGCCAGCTGCGGTTTCCACCGGCCGTGCGCGTCGCTTCGGTCACCGGCACCGCTGCAGACGTCGACGCTGCCCTCGCCGATCTCGCCGCCGTGGCGGGCCTCGACATACTGGGCCCGGTCGACACCGAAGCCTCCCTGGTGCGGGCGGTCGTTCGGTTCGGCTACGCCCGCGGCGATGAAGTGGCCCACGCCCTCAAGGCGGCGGTCGTGCGGAACGCCGCCAGACGCCGCAAGCCGAAGTCGGGTTCGTTCCAACCGGCACCTACACTTAAAGTTCGATTCGACGACCCGGAGTTGCTATAAATGAAACTCGTCTTTGCCGGCACGCCCGCGGTCGCGCTGCCGAGCCTCACGGCCCTGGCCAGCTCCGACCACGAGATTGTCTCCGTGATCACCCGAGCGGATGCCCCGCTCGGGCGCAAGCGCACCCTCACTCCGTCGCCGGTCGCGTACGCCGCGCTGGCCCACGGCTATCCGGTACTGAAGACCAACCGGCTCGACGCTGAGGCGACCGAGACCATCCGTGCCCGGCAACCCGACCTCGGCGTCATCGTCGCCTACGGCGGCATCGTACGCGAGCCCTTGCTCTCCGTTCCCCGCCTCGGTTGGATCAACCTGCACTTCTCCCTCCTGCCACGGTGGCGGGGGGCATCCCCGGTGCAGCGGGCCATCATCGCCGGTGATGAACTAATCGGCGCCGCAGTGTTCCAGCTGGTACCAGAACTCGACGCCGGCGCCGTTTTCGGAAGTTTCTCCCAGCCCCTCGGCGCACATTCCACCTCGGGAATACTTCTCGATGACCTCAGTCACAGTGGCGCCGATCTGCTCCTGCGGGTCGTCTCTGAGCTCGCCGCCGGCACCGCCCTGGCCGTTGCGCAGACCGGCGAGGCTACCCTCGCGCCCAAACTCCTGCGGGACGACGCGCGGATTGATTTCAACCGACCGGCGGCATCCGTTCACAACCATATTCGCGGAGTGACCCCGGAGCCGGGTGCGTTCACGACCGTGAACGGCGCCGTATTGAAACTTCTCGAGGTCGCGCCCAGCGTCGACCAACCCAACCTGCCTGCCGGAACTATCGTGCAGCGCGAAAAGATAGTGCTGGTCGGCACACAGAGCGAACCCCTGGTTCTGCTGCGCGTGCAACCGGCCGGAAAGACAGCGATGACGGCGAACGACTGGTGGCGTGGAGTGGCAGCAGAATCGGTGACGACGTCATGAGTGATCACTTGCGAAACAATCAGACCGGTGCCGCTCGACCCCGCCACACCCCAGCCGACTTCGTGCAGCCAGCCCGACGCATTGCCTACGAAGTGATCGCGGCCGTGCGCGAATCGGACGCCTACGCCAACCTGCTGCTGCCGACTCGCATTCAGCGCGCCGCCCTGGGCACAGCGGATGCCGCCCTCGCGACCGAGCTCACCTACGGAACCCTGCGCATGCAGGGGTTCTACGACCGGGTGATCGCCCTCGCCGCCAACCGGGCGGTCACCGCGATCGACCCCGCCATTCTCGACGTGTTGCGCCTCGGCGCCCACCAGCTTCTGGCGACTCGGGTCGCCACCCACGCCGCCGTGAACGAATCGGTCTCCCTCGCCAAACAGGTCGGCTCGCGCTCCGCAACCGGATTCACCAACGGCGTGCTGCGCACGATCTCCCGGTCGAGCGCCGAGGAATGGCGCGACCGAGTCCTCGAAGGTGCGGTCAACGTCGATGACCGGCTTGCCGCCGAGTACTCGCACCCGGCCTGGATTGTGCGGGCCTTTCGGCAGGCACTGCAAGCTGAGGGTCATGAGAATGAGCTCGCCGATCTGCTCGCCGCCGACAACATGGCGGCCAAGGTCAACATGGTGGCGCTGCCGGGCCTCGCGACCGAAGCCGACCATGAACGCCTCGGCCTGGCCGACGAATTCTCGCCGGTCGGATTCGTGCTGGATTCCGGAGACCCGTACCACCTCGTGACCGCGACCGAGGGCCGTGTTCGGGTGCAGGACGAAGGGTCGCAGATCGCCGCCCTGGCCCTCAGCCGGGCGCGCCCGATCGTAGTTGGGGAGCGCTGGCTCGACCTTTGCGCCGGACCCGGCGGCAAGGCCGCCCTGCTCGCCGCCGAAGCACGCGCCGGGGGAGCCGAACTCGTCGCCAACGAGCTGGTTCCCGCCCGGGCGGCCCTCGTGCGCACCGCCCTGGCGGCCCTCCCCGAGACCGTTCCAGTGTGGGAGTTCGACGGCACCACCATCGGCCAGACGCATCCGGGCGTGTTCGACCGCATCCTGCTCGACGCCCCGTGCACCGGTCTCGGTGCCCTGCGTCGACGGCCCGAGGCACGCTGGCGCAAACAGCCCAAGGACGTCGCCGACCTGGCCGGACTGCAGTCCGGACTGATCGATGCGGCCCTGCTTGCCCTCAAACCCGGTGGCATCCTCGCCTACGTCACCTGCTCTCCCCACACGGCAGAAACACGGGCCATCGTCGCCCTCGCGGTGCGGAAGGCCGGAGGCACCGTCACGGAACTCGACACGGCCGCTGTCGTGCAGTCGTTCAGTGCTGCCAATCTCGACCTGCCCGCCGACACCGGGAGCGTGCAGCTGTGGCCGCACCGCCACGGCACCGACGCCATGTTCATCACCCTTTTGCAGCGCGCCGCCTGACCGCGCGCGCCGGCTACAGCCTCGACGGCTGGTTCACCCCCTGGACCGCGCTATCATCGAGAAGGTTATCGACGCCAACCTCTCCGTCGCCGCCGCCAATCCGGTTCCCGGCGCCACACACAACGCAACCTGCCGCACGGTCGCTTTCCGAGAGACCGAACCGACCGGCGCGGACGCCATGGTCGCCCCCGCCGCATCCTCTCTAGCTGGCAGCACAGCTATGACCGCTTCGTCGAATTGAGGTTGCCTTTTGGCGCGATGGTCCCCGCTCGCTCGTGACCGTCCGGTTAGCGGGCTCGCTAGGCTGAGCGGATGGCCACCCGCATCAACCCCAGCATCCTCGCTGCCGATTTCGCCAATTTTGAGAGCGAGCTTTCCCGCATCCGCTCTGCCGATCTGGTGCACGTCGACATCATGGACAACCACTTCGTACCAAACCTCACCTTCGGGCTAGGAATGGTCGAACGCCTGCAGCAGATATCGCCCCTGCCGCTGGACATCCACTTGATGATCGACGACCCCGAACGGTGGGCGCCCGGCTACGCCGAGGCCGGTGCCTACTCGGTCACCTTTCACGCCGAGGCCACGACCGAGCCCGTCGCTCTGGCCCGTCGGCTGCGGCAGATCGGCGCGCGCGCTGGCATCGCCCTAAAACCGGGCACCGATGTCGCGCCGTATCTCGAATTGCTCCCCGAATTCGACCAGGTGCTCGTCATGACGGTCGAGCCCGGTTTTGGCGGCCAGAGCTTCATGGAATCGACCATGCCGAAGCTCGCTCAGTTGCGCTCAGAAGTACAGAAGACCGGCCTCGACGTCTGGCTACAGGTCGACGGCGGCATCACCGAGCAGACCATCGAGATCGCAGCTTTGGCCGGCGCTGACACCTTCGTGGCCGGCTCCAGCGTGTTCGGCGCCGAGAATCCCGCCGCGCAGATCAGCCTGCTGCGCGAGCGCGCGGCCAGCCACCGTCACGGGGCGGGTAACCTAGAGTCGTGAAAACATTCGATGACCTTTTCGTAGAACTGAGCGACAAGGCCCGCACTCGTCCAGAGGGCTCCGGTACCGTACGTGAACTCGACGCCGGCGTGCACGCCATCGGCAAGAAGATTGTCGAAGAAGCCGCCGAAGTCTGGATGGCCGCCGAGTTCCAGAGCGATGACGAAACCTCCGCTGAAATCTCCCAGCTGCTTTATCACCTGCAGGTTCTGATGATCGCCAAAGGTCTCTCCCCGGCCGACATCTACCGACATCTGTGACCCGCGCCAGCGCCTGTGCTGGCCCGAAATCATTGACTAGTCGTGTGAACTGAAACCGAGAAAGTACCCCATGCTGAGAATTGCTGTGCCCAACAAGGGTTCGTTGTCTGAAACCGCCGCGCAGATGCTCGCCGAAGCCGGATACACCGGCCGTCGCGACCCGCGCGACCTCGTCACCGCCGACCCCCGCAACGGGGTCGAATTCTTCTACCTGCGCCCCCGCGACATCGCCACCTACGTCGGCTCCGGCGCGTTAGACGTCGGCATCACCGGTCGCGACCTGCTGCTCGACTCGCACTCGAAGGCCGTGGAGATCGCCAGCCTCGACTTCGGCGACTCCACCTTTCGCTTCGCCGGGCCGGCCGGCCGCTTCACCGACCTGAAAGACCTCGACGGACTGCGCGTCGCCACGAGCTACCCGGGCCTGGTGGAACGTTTCCTCGCCACCCACTCGGTGACCGTCGACCTGGTCGAACTCGACGGCGCCGTCGAATCGGCCGTGCAGCTCGGCGTAGCGGATGCCGTCGCCGACGTCGTCTCCACCGGCACCACCCTGCGCAAGGCCGGCCTCGAAATCTTCGGACCGGTCATCCTCGAATCCACCGCCGTACTGATCAGCTCCACCAACGACAAGGCCGGAATCGACACCCTGCTGCGTCGCCTGCAGGGGGTTCTGGTGGCCCGCCAGTACGTGCTGCTCGACTACGACATCCCGGTCGCGCTGCTCGACGCGGCCGCCACGCTGGCACCGGGCATCGAATCGCCGACCGTCTCCTCGTTGCACGATCCGGAGTGGGCCGCCGTGCGTGTCATGATCGCCCGCCTCGACATGAACAACGTGATGGACGCCCTCTACGCCCTCGGCGCCCGGGCCATTCTCGTCACGACCATTCACAACGCCCGCCTCTAATAACCCCGCGAGAGGATCAACCACATGAGTTTGAGTGTGCGCGTCATTCCGTGCCTCGACGTGGCCAATGGTCGCGTCGTCAAGGGCGTCAATTTTCAGAATCTGCGCGACGCCGGTGACCCGGTCGAACTCGCGCGGCGCTACTACGAGCAGGGCGCCGACGAGCTCACCTTTCTCGATGTCACGGCCACGGTGGACAACCGTTCGACGACGTACGACGTGGTTCGCGCCACCGCCGAGCAGGTATTCATACCGCTGACGGTCGGCGGCGGCATTCGCAGCGTTGAAGACGTCTCGCGACTGCAGGCGAGTGGCGCAGACAAGGTGGGCGTCAACAGTGCGGCCATCGCCCGCCCGGCCCTGATCGCCGAAATCGCCAACCGGTTCGGCGCCCAGGTGCTCGTGTTGAGCCTCGATGTGAAACGATCCGACCGCACCGAGAGCGGCTTCGTCGTCACGACCCACGGCGGACGCACGGAGACCGACCTGGATGCCGTGGCCTGGGCGCGGCAAGCGATCGAGCTGGGTGCGGGGGAACTGCTGGTCAATTCCATCGATGCCGACGGCACCAGGGCCGGCTTCGACACCGAGCTCATCGCGCTTATGCGCAGCAATAGCCGGGTTCCGGTGATCGCGTCCGGTGGCGCGGGGCGCGTCGAGGACTTTCCCCCTGCCATCCGAGCCGGCGCGGATGCCGTTCTCGCGGCATCCGTTTTTCACAACGAATTATTGACCATAGGCGACGTCAAGCGCGAGCTCACCGACGCCGGAATGCTGGTGCGCTGATGACCAACAAACTTACCGATCAGCTGGACGCCGCTGTATTCAGTGACGACGGGCTGCTGCCCGCCGTCATCCAGCAGTGGGATACCCACGAGGTGCTCATGCTCGGCTGGATGAACCGGGAAGCGCTGCGTCGTACCCTCACCGAGGGGCGCGTCACCTTCTGGTCGCGCAGCCGCCAGGAATTCTGGCGCAAGGGCGACACTTCCGGGCACGCCCAGTACGTGCACTCCGCCGCCTTCGACTGCGACAATGACACGCTGCTCGTGCAGGTCGATCAGGTCGGAGCGGCGTGCCACACCGGCACGCGAACCTGCTTCGAGGGGCGCGATCTCGGTTCGGTGATCATGGAAAGGCCCGCCGAATGATCGACAGCACCCCGGGCGCAACTGAACGCAGCACCCCAGGATCGAGAACCGCCGGTTCGACCACGCGCGGCCAGTTTGACGGGCTTATCGACGCGCACCGTGTCATCCCGGTCATTCGGGAACTGTTCGCCGACGGGGAAACCCCGGTCGGGATCTACCGCAAACTCGCCAACGGCCTGCCGGGCAGTTTTTTGCTCGAATCCGCCGAACAGGGCGGCATCTGGTCACGGTTCTCTTTTGTCGGTGTCTCGTCGTTCGGCGTGCTGTCGCAGGAGGGCGACGACACCCGCTGGATCGACTACGGACTCTCCGCCGACCGCGCCCTCGGCTCTGCCGTTGCCCTCGGCCCGCTCGCTGCCCTGGCCTACCTCTTCGACCGCTGGCAGACACCGCGGTTACCGGAGCACCCGCCGCTGACCGGCGGGCTGGTCGGCTTTATCGGCTGGGAGGCGATTCGCCAGATTGAACGGCTGCCCCACCGGCCGCCGGCCGACTACGACGTACCGGGCCAGTCGTTCAGCTTTGTCGCCGACCTGGTCGTACTCGACCACAAATACGGCACGGTGCAACTGATCGCCAACGTGCTCAATGACGGAGCGGACACGCCCGACCAACTGTGGGCGGATGCGACGGCACGCCTGGATTCCCTGCAAAAGCGTCTCGCTGCGCCCGGGGAGGCCTGGCTGGCCGAGGTCGACCTTGAGGCGCCGAGCGCGCCGAGCAATCGCACCACCAGGGATGATTTTCTCGCCGCCGTCAACGTCGGTAAGCAGCACATCGTCGAAGGTGACGTGTTTCAGGTCGTCATCTCGCAGCGCTTCGACCAGGTGTGCACCGCAGACCCGATCGACGTGTACCGGGTCTTGCGCAGCCTCAACCCGAGTCCCTATATGTACCTGCTCAGCCTCGAAACGCCGGGTGGCGACCCATACTGGATCGTCGGTTCCTCACCCGAAGCGCTCGTCAAGGTGCAGGACCAACGGGTCTTCACCCACCCAATCGCTGGATCCAAACCCCGCGGCAGCACACCTGATGCCGATGCCGACTACGCCCTCGAGCTCGCCGACGACCCCAAGGAACGCGCAGAACACCTCATGCTCGTCGACCTTGCCCGCAACGACCTGCTCAAGGTCTGCATGGCCGGATCCGTCGAGGTGACCGAGTTCATGCGCATCGAACGGTTCAGTCACATCATGCATCTGGTCTCGTCGGTCGAGGGCAACCTCGTGCCCGGCAAGACCGCCATCGATGTCTTCCGCGCCACCTTTCCGGCCGGAACCCTTTCGGGCGCTCCGAAACCGCGGGCACTGGAGATCATCGATGCCCTCGAACCCGCCCAACGTGGCGTGTACGGGGGAGTGGTCGGCTACTTCGGCTTCGCTGGCGACGCCGACCTGGCCATCGCCATCCGTACCGCCACCATCAAGGACGGCATCGCCCGGGTGCAGGCCGGCGGCGGCGTCGTCACTGACTCCGACCCGGCTTCCGAGTACCAGGAGTCGCAGAACAAGGCGGCAGCACCCCTGCGTGCGGTGGCCGTGGCCAACGCGATGAGGCGGGTGTTCTAGTGGCCACAGAATCAGCCAAGCGGTTGTCTCCGCGTCGTCTCAAACTCGTGCTCATTCTCACCATTTTGGGCGCGAGCGCCCTGGCAATGCTGGCCTGGACGCAGGTCTGGGTGCACGCTGAAGTCGGGCTCCCCGATGCTGGCACCCAGGTGTTGCAGATCGATGGAGCGATCGCCGCGCCGGCGCTCACGGCACTCGCCCTCTCCGGCTTTGCGCTGGCCGGCGCCCTGACCATCGCGGGCCGGCTCATTCGAATCGTACTCGGAGCGCTCGAAGTGCTCCTCGGGTTTTCGGTCTTTCTCGCAGCGTTCCTCGCGGTCAGAGACCCGTCTCAGGCCAGTGCCGCTGCGGTGACCGCGGCGACCGGAATCGCCGGACACGAGTCCATTGCGCTGAGCGTGCTTGGCACGATTGTCACTCCGTGGCCCTTTGTCGCGATGGGTGCTGCCGTGATCATGGCCGCCACGGGCGTGGCCGTCGTCCTGACGAGTGCCCGCTGGCCAGGACAGACCCGCAAGTATCAGGCTGTGCGGTTTGAACCGGTAGCCGCGCCGGACGGTTCCCTGAAGACTTCAACCCAGAGTGGCGGCGCGCCGGCCGGTTCGACCGAGCCGGCACCGCGCGACCCCGTCGGGGACTGGGACGACCTCAGTCGCGGCGATGACCCCACCGCTCGCTGAACTGCGGGCCGCTGCTCCGCTAGACTTGACTCGCTAGTCAACGTATTTAGAGGAGAACAATGAGCATCGATCCGTCTGATCCCGGACACGGCCACTCCGCGGCGGCCTGGACCGCTGTCACCATCATGCTGGCCGCGTTCGCCATCGGCACCACGGCCTTCTTCTTCGAGCTGGTCTGGCTCGTCTGGGCCTCTTTCGGGCTACTTGTCGCCGGTGTCATCGTGGGCTACGTGCTGAGCAAGGTCGGCTACGGAGTCGGCGCCTTGCCCGCCCCGCACGGCCACTAATCGGCGGCGTTGAGACCTGGTGCTCCAAGAACTTCTCGCCGGCGCGGTTTTAGACGCTGAACAACGCCTCCTCGCTCGCCCCTTTGCGAGCGTGGAGGCTGCGGCGCGCGCTCACGCGCCGGCACTCGACGCGCTGGCGGCCCTGGCCCCGGCCGATCGGGTAAAAATTCTTGCGGAAATCAAGCGGGCCAGCCCGAGCCGCGGTGCCTTGGCGGCCATCACCGACCCGGCGGCACTGGCGGTCTCATATGAGACCGGCGGGGCGAGCGCGATCAGCGTGCTCACCGAGGGTCGCCGTTTTCACGGCTCGATGACCGACCTTGAGCAGGTGCGAGCCGCGGTGAACATCCCCGTTCTGCGCAAGGACTTCATCGGCACGCCTTACCAAGTGTTCGAAGCCCGTGCGGCGGGCGCCGATCTGGTGTTGCTCATCGTCGCCGCCCTCGATCAAGCCACACTGCTCTCGCTGCACGAACTCATCCACGAGCTCGGCATGACCGCCCTGGTCGAAACGCACAGCGGCGACGAAGTCAGTCGCGCGCTCGACATCGGAGCGAGCCTGGTCGGGGTCAACGCGCGCGACCTGTCCACCTTTGAACTCGATCCAAACCTCTTCGGCACTCTTGCCGACAAGATTCCGTCCGGCGTCATCCGTGTCGCCGAATCCGCCGTCAAGACTGCCGCCGACGTCGCGCACTATCGTGGCGCCGGCGCCGATGTCGTCCTGGTCGGCGAAGCGCTCGTCACGAGCGATCCCATCCGAACCCTCTCTGAGTTTTTGGCGGTCTAAATGTCCCTACGTACACAGCCCGGCCCCTATTTCGGTGACTTCGGCGGCAGGTTCGTGCCCGAATCCCTCGTGGCGGCTCTCGATGAACTCACGGCGGAATACAAACTCGCCAGGAACGATCCGGCTTTCGCTGCGGCGCTGATGAAGTTGCACGTCAACTACACCGGTCGTCCCTCCATCATTACCGAGGTGCCGCGCTTTGCCGAGTATGCCGGTGGTGCCCGCATCATCCTCAAACGTGAAGACCTCAACCACACCGGTTCGCACAAGATCAACAATGCCCTCGGCCAGGCCCTGCTCACCCAGCGCATTGGCAAGACCCGCGTGATCGCTGAAACCGGGGCCGGCCAGCACGGCGTGGCCACGGCCACCGTCGCGGCCCTGTTCGGGCTGGAGTGCGTCGTTTATATGGGCGAGGTCGACACTGAACGTCAAGCCCTCAACGTCGCCCGAATGCGCCTGCTCGGCGCCGAGGTCGTTCCGGTGAAAACCGGCTCGCGCACCCTGAAGGACGCCATCAACGACGCCATGCGCGATTGGGTCAGCAACGTTGAAACCACCAACTACATCTTCGGGACCGTGGCCGGACCGCATCCGTTCCCGGCCATGGTGCGCGACTTTCAAAAAATCATCGGGGAAGAGGCCCGCAAGCAGGTCCTTGATTTGACCGGCAGCCTGCCGGACGCCGTCACCGCCTGTGTCGGCGGCGGCTCGAACGCCATGGGGATCTTCGACGCCTTCCTCGACGACCCCGATGTTGCCCTGTTCGGCTATGAAGCAGCTGGCGACGGCGTCGAAACGGCCAGACACGCGGCGACCATCACGAAGGGCCGGCCCGGAGTGCTGCACGGCGCCCGCAGCATGCTGCTGCAGGACGAAGACGGTCAAACCGTTGATTCGCACTCCATTTCGGCGGGCCTCGACTACCCGGGGGTCGGGCCGGAGCACGCCTGGCTTGCCAGCATCGGCCGCGCTACCTATCTGCCGATCACCGACGACGAGGCGATGAGCGCCCTCCGACTCCTGAGCCGCACCGAGGGCATCATCCCGGCGATCGAGTCATCCCATGCCCTTGCCGGCACCCTTGAGCTTGGTCGCGCACTCGGCCCGGAGGCGACCATTCTGGTCAACCTCAGCGGTCGCGGTGACAAAGACATGGAAACAGCCGGTCGGTACTTCGACCTGCTCGACGAAGGCGCGGAACAGTCATGACGACCCCGATCACGAGCGGCGCTGTGAGCACGGTTGAACAAACCATCGCCCGCCGACGCTCCGAGGGTGGGGGAGCCCTCATCGGTTACCTTCCGGTTGGTTTCCCCACGCTGAACGACAGCATCGACGCTGCGGTGGCGCTCGTCGCCAACGGCGTCGACATTATCGAACTCGGCCTGCCGTATTCCGATCCGGTGATGGACGGTCCCGTCATTCAGGCGGCCACCCAGCAGGCACTGGCCAACGGGTTCAAGCTGCGCCACGGGTTCGAGGCGATCAGGGCCATCACCGCACAGGTCGATGCACCCGTTCTGATCATGACCTACTGGAACCCGGTCGTGCAGTACGGCGTTGAACGATTCGCCGACGACCTGCGCGCCGCTGGCGGTGCCGGACTGATCACGCCCGACCTCATTCCCGACGAAGCCGCCGACTGGATGGCGGCGAGCGTTCGCGCCGACCTCGACCGCGTCTTCCTGGCCGCTCCGTCTTCGTCAGACGCCCGCCTGGTGCAGGCGATCGAGGCGAGCCGCGGATTCGTGTACACCGTCTCGACGATGGGTACGACCGGCGCCCGCGCCGGCGTGGACGCGGCCGCCCGCATCCTGGTGGAGCGCTTGCGCGCGGTCGGCTGCACGAGCGCGTGCGTCGGCCTGGGCATTTCCACGCCCGAGCAGGTGCGCGAAATTCTCGGCTACGCCGACGGCGCCATCGTCGGTTCCGCGCTCGTCAAAGCTCTCACCGACGGGGGAGTACCAGCTGTCGCCCGCCTGGCCCTCGAACTCGCCGCTGGCGCGAACGATATTCGCCCGGCATCGTCCCCCGAGCAAATTCAGCACTAAAAAATCCGGGCGCCCGTACACTAACAGTTCGAGGCGGTCGATCGATTCGCCCCAAGTGACGTGAGTCACGATGAAAGGTAGCACCCAGGTGTCTTTGAGTCTTCTGAGCACGAGTATCCCGAGTCCCGACTGGAGTTTCTTCGACCTCGGCCCGTTCCGCATCCACGCCTACGCGCTGTGCATCCTCGCCGGAATCATCCTCGCGACCATCATTACTTCCCGTCGACTGACCAGGCGTGGTGCTGAGCCGGGAGTCGTGCTCGACATTATCCTCTGGGCCGTGCCGCTCGGCATCGTCGGGGCGCGCGTCTACCACGTGCTCACCCACCCGGGTGACTACTTCTTTGAGGGAGCTGACCTGCTCCGCACCCTCTACATCTGGGAGGGCGGCAACGCCATCTTCGGATCGCTGATCGGTGGCGCCGCGGGCGCCTACATCGGCTGCCGTCTGGCCGGCATCCGCTTTTGGACCTTCGCCGACGCTGTCGCACCCGCCCTGCTCGTTGCGCAGGCCACGGGGCGCCTCGGCAACTGGTTCAACCAGGAACTGTTTGGTGTGCCGACGACCCTGCCCTGGGGCCTCGAAATCGAGCCGAGCAATCTCGCCTTTCCGGTCGGGCTGCCGACCGACACACTGTTCCACCCGACTTTTCTCTACGAAATCATCTGGAACCTGCTCGGCGTTGCTGTCATCCTCTATCTTGAACGCGAATTCCGCCTGCGCTTCGGCCAGACCCTGGGCGCCTACCTCATCTGGTATGGACTGGGTCGCAGCGTCTTTGAGTCGATTCGCATCGATCCGAGCGAAATTTACTTCGGAATCCGCACAAATGTGTGGGCGGCCCTCGCAGCCATTGCGCTCGGCCTGATCATCATCCTGGTGCAGCGCCACCGCCACCCCGGCATTGAGCCCAGCCCCTATGTGCCCGGTCGGGAATGGATCGCGCCAGACGCTGGGGTAGAATTCGAGGACAGCGATTCGGAGCCTGAAGATCACAACATCGCGGTTCAGGGCGATGGTGCCGATGACCACACCGAATCACCCGAGGCTCCAGCCACAAGCACAAGTCCTTCGCGTCTCTAGACGTCGTTCGCTGAATCCCAGCTGACACACCCGTAGCGCTATCCGGCCAGGGCCAACTCGAACAGGGCTGAACCCGAACAGGGCTCCCGCTACAGTTCCCTGCACACTTCTCCTTCGGGCCAGCGTCGTCCCCTACTTCCAGTCATCTCGTGAGGACGGTCTCAATGGCGCAGAAACCTCTCTATTCCCGCTTCAGCAGCATGCCAGAGGCATCGGGTTTGTACGACCCGTCGGCCGAACGCGACGCGTGCGGCCTGGCCATGGTGGCGACCCTGCGTGGTACCGCCGGGCACGACATCATCATCCAGGCCCTCGACGCGCTGCGCAACCTAGAACACCGCGGGGCGGTCGGCTCCGATGCCGGCACCGGTGACGGCGCCGGCATCATCACCCAGATACCGGATGCCTTCCTGCGCGCCGTGACCGATTTCGCGCTTCCCCCAATGGGCCAGTACGCCGTCGGCAACGTCTTCCTGCCGACCGACCCCACCGCTCGCACGGGGATCAAACGGGCCATCAGCCTCATCGCCGTCGAGGAAAGCCTCACCATCCTCGGCTGGCGAGAGGTCCCACTGCACCCGGAAGACCTCGGCAGCCAGGCCCGCGCGAACATGCCCGCCATTCAGCAGTTGTTCGTGCAGAGCACCCGCACCACCGAATCGGGTGATCCGCTGTCGGACATCGCCCTGGATCGTCAGACCTTTCGGCTGCGCAAGCGGGCTGAACGCGAGCTGGAGGTCTACTTTGTCTCGCTGTCCTGCCGCACCCTGGTCTACAAGGGCATGGTCACGACCCTGCAGCTCGAACCGTTCTACCCCGACCTGTCCGACGAACGCTTCGTCTCGACGCTCGCCCTCGTGCACTCCCGCTACTCCACCAACACTTTTCCGTCCTGGCCGCTCGCCCAGCCGTTCCGCATGATCGCTCACAATGGCGAGATCAACACCGTGCAGGGCAACCGCAATTGGATGCGCGCGCGCCAGTCCCAGCTCGAGTCCGAGCTGCTCGGCGACGTCGCACCGCTGCTGCCGATCGTCACCCCGGGCGCGAGCGACTCGGCGTCCTTCGATGAGGTTGTCGAACTGCTCAGCCTGTCCGGTCGGTCGCTGCCGCACGCCATCATGATGATGGTGCCGGAGGCGTGGGAGAACCAGACCGACCTCGACGACGAACGCCGCGACTTCTACGAATACCATTCCATGCTCATGGAGCCGTGGGACGGCCCAGCCGCGATCGTTTTCACCGACGGTTCCCTGGTGGGGGCAACGCTCGACCGCAACGGCTTGCGCCCCGGACGCTACCTCGTCACCGACGACGGCCTCGTCGTGCTCGCTAGCGAGATCGGCGTGCTCGGCATCGACCCGGCCCGCGTCGTGCGCAAGGGCCGCTTGCGCCCCGGCCAGATGTTCCTGGTCGACACCAAGGCCGGCCGCATCATCGACGACCGGGAGATCAAAGCAGAACTTTCCGCGAGCGAACCGTGGGGTGACTGGCTCGAGAACGGGCGCATCAATCTCAAGGACCTCCCGGAGAGGGAACACATCGTGCACCCGCCGGCATCCGTAGTGCGTCGTCAACGCACCTTCGGATACACCGAAGAAGAGGTGCGCATTCTGCTCGCCCCGATGGCCCGCACCGGCGCCGAACCGCTTGGCGCCATGGGTAGCGACACCCCCATCGCCGTATTGAGCGACCGCCCCCGCCTCATGTTCGACTACTTCACCCAGCAGTTCGCGCAGGTCACCAACCCCCCGCTCGACTCGATTCGCGAAGAAGTCGTCACGAGCCTCAAGCTCGCTCTCGGGCCGGAACGCAACCTGCTGTCCGCCGGTCCGGAGCACGCCCGCCAGGTCATTTTGGATTTCCCGGTCATCGATAACGACGAACTGGCGAAGATCCAGCACATCGACCCCGTCATTGGCAGCCGCACCACAACGACCATTCGTGGTCTGTACCGCTTCGAGGAGGGGCCGGACGCCCTGGCGAAGCGGCTCGCGGCGATCTGCGTGGAGGTGGACGAGGCAATCGTGTCCGGCGCGCTGTTCATCGTGCTGAGCGACCGCGATTCCACTCGGGACCTCGCACCGATCCCGTCTCTGCTCATGATCGCCGCAGTGCACCACCACTTGATTCGCACCCAAAACCGCATGAAGGTCGGCATCGTCGTCGAGGCCGGCGACGTGCGCGAGGTGCACCACGTGGCCCTGCTGATCGGATACGGTGCGTCGGCCGTGAACCCGTATCTGGCCATGGAGACCTGCGAAGACCTCGTGCGCAGCGGCATCATCACCAACGTCACGCCCGAGAAAGCGGTGCGCAACGTGATCAAGGCGCTCGGCAAGGGGGTACTCAAAATCATGTCCAAGATGGGTATCTCCACCGTGTCGTCCTACGCCGGTGCCCAGGCCTTCGAAGCGGTCGGCCTCGCCCAGTCGTTCGTGGACCAGTACTTCACCGGCACCACGAGCAAGCTTGGCGGTGTCGGCATCGACGTGATCGGTGTCGAAAACCTGGCGCGGCACGCATCCGCCTATCCGATGGATGCCGCCGTGACGGCCCACGAACGCCTCGCGACCGGCGGCGAATACCAGTGGCGTCGGGACGGCGCCCCGCACCTGTTCAACCCGGAGACCATCTTCCGGCTGCAGCACGCGACCCGCACCCGCCGCTACGACATTTTTCGCGAATACACGAAAATGGTCGACGACCAGGCCGAATCGTTGATGACCCTCCGGGGCATGTTCACGCTCAGCCCCGGTCAGCGGCCGCCCGTGCCGCTGGACGAGGTCGAGTCGGTGTCGCAGATCGTCAAACGTTTCTCGACCGGCGCGATGAGCTACGGCTCGATCTCCCAGGAAGCGCACGAAACCCTCGCGATCGCCATGAACCGTCTCGGTGGCAAGTCGAACACCGGTGAGGGCGGCGAAGACGTCGACCGCCTGCTCGACCCGACCAGACGCAGCGCGGTCAAGCAGGTTGCATCCGGCCGATTCGGCGTGACGAGCATGTACCTCACCCACGCCGACGACATCCAGATCAAACTGGCCCAGGGCGCCAAGCCCGGCGAGGGTGGTCAGCTGCCGCCCACCAAGGTTTACCCGTGGATTGCCCGCACCCGGCACGCCACGGCCGGCGTTGGTCTCATCTCGCCGCCGCCGCACCACGACATCTACTCGATCGAAGACCTCAAGCAGCTCATCTTCGACCTGAAACGGGCCAACCCGAAGGCGCGCATACACACCAAGCTGGTCAGCCAGTCCGGTATCGGTGCCGTCGCGGCCGGTGTCGCCAAGGCACTCTCCGACGTGATCCTGATCAGCGGTCATGACGGTGGAACGGGCGCCAGCCCGGTCAACTCCCTCAAGCACGCCGGCACCCCGTGGGAACTCGGCCTCGCCGAGACCCAGCAGACGCTCATGCTCAACGGCATGCGCGACCGTGTGGTCGTGCAGGTCGACGGCCAGCTGAAGACTGGACGTGACGTGATCGTCGGTGCCCTGCTCGGCGCCGAAGAATTCGGTTTCGCCACCGCGCCGCTCGTCGTCTCGGGCTGCATCATGATGCGCGTCTGCCACCTTGATACCTGCCCGGTCGGTGTCGCCACCCAGAACCCGGAGTTGCGCAAGCGCTATGCCGGTCAGGCCGATCACGTGGTGAACTTCTTTGAATTCATCGCGCAGGAGGTGCGGGAGTACCTCGCCGAGCTCGGATTCTCAAGCCTCGATGAAGCTATCGGCCACCGAGAGGTGCTCAACGTGAACCGTGCCCTCACCCATTGGAAGGCACAGGGGCTCGACCTCTCGCCAATTCTGAGCGGCCCGGACTTCTCCGAGTCCGAACCGCGCAAGTGGGCGCGCGCCCAGGAACACGAACTCGACAAACACTTCGACAACGAACTGATTCGTCGCAGCCAGAGCGTGCTCGAACACGGCGGCAAGGTCAGTATCGACCTGCCGATCCGCAACACGGAACGCGCCGTCGGCACGATGCTCGGCAACCAGGTCACCCTGCGGCACGGCGAAAACGGCCTGCCGGCCGGGTCGATCGAGGTCACCCTCACCGGGTCGGCGGGGCAGTCCTTCGGGGCGTTCCTGCCAAGCGGCATCACCCTGCGGCTCGAAGGCGATTCCAACGACTACGTCGGCAAGGGTCTCTCGGGCGGGCAGATCATCGTGCGCCCCGATCGGGCTAGCCAATTTCCGGCCGAAGACAACGTCATCGCCGGTAACGTCATCGGCTACGGTGCCACCCAGGGCAGCATGTTCATTCGCGGTATCGTCGGCGAACGATTCCTGGTGCGCAACTCCGGTGCGATCGCTGTCGTGGAGGGTGTGGGCGACCACGCCCTGGAGTACATGACCGGCGGACTCGCCGTCATCCTCGGCGAGACCGGACGCAACCTCGGCGCCGGCATGAGTGGCGGCACCGCCTATGTGTGCGGACTCACTGCCGAACGGGTCAACCGTGACGCTCTGACCTCGGGGGAGTTGCGACTTCTCGCCCTCGACAGTGTCGACCGTGAGATTGTGCGCGACCTGCTCGAACAACACCGATACCAGACTGACTCCGCACTGGCCGCGCGCATGCTGGAGCACCTGGAAGAAACCATGAACGCATTTGTCAAGGTGCTGCCGCGCGACTACGCGGCCGTACTGGAGACCCGGCAGACGGCCGTCGATGAGGGGCTCGATCCCGACGGCCTCGTTGTTTGGAATCGAATCCTGGAGGTAACCAATGGCTGATCCGAAGGGATTCCTGAAAACCACGGACCGTGAGCTTCCCGCTCGCCGGCCGGTGGCCATCCGCTTGATGGACTGGAAGGAGGTCTACGAGCAGGGTGACGCCGCCATGCTTAAACGGCAGGCGGGCCGCTGCATGGACTGCGGTGTGCCGTTTTGTCACCAGGGTTGCCCGCTCGGCAACCTGATTCCAGAGTGGAACGACCTGGTCTGGCGCGACGAAGGTCGAGCGGCCATCGAACGCCTGCACGCGACGAACAACTTTCCCGAGTTCACCGGTCGGCTCTGCCCAGCCCCGTGTGAATCGTCTTGCGTGCTCGGTATCAACCAGCCGGCCGTCACCATCAAGCAGGTCGAGGTGTCAATCATCGACCAAGCCTTCGCCAAAGGCTGGGTTCAACCGCAGCCGCCCGGGCGTCTGACCGGCAAGACCGTCGCGGTCGTCGGGTCCGGCCCCGCCGGACTGGCCGCCGCCCAGCAGCTCACCCGCGCCGGGCACACCGTCGCCGTTTTTGAACGTGACGACCGCATCGGCGGACTGCTGCGCTACGGCATTCCCGACTTCAAAATGGAGAAGAAGCATCTCGAACTGCGGCTCGCACAGATGACGGCTGAGGGTACGCGGTTCCGCGCCAACGTCAACATCGGTGCGGACATCACCTGGGACGACCTGCGCGCCCGCTACGATGCCGTCGTGGTGGCTACCGGCGCGATGGTGCCCCGCGACCTTCCCATTCCCGGCCGCGATCTGCCCGGCGTGCACTTCGCCATGGAATATCTGGTGCAGCAGAACAAGATCGGCGCCGGCGGAAGCATTGAAGCGCAGATCACCGCCGAGGGCAAGCACGTCGTGGTGCTCGGCGGTGGGGACACCGGAGCCGACTGCATCGGCACCGCACACCGCCAGCTGGCAGCATCCGTCACCAACCTTGCGATCGGCAAGCAGCCGGGCACCACCCGCCCGGAGAGCCAGCCCTGGCCGTTGGCGCCGACCCTGTTCGAGGTCTCGAGCGCCCACGAAGAGGGCGGCACCCGTCAGTATCTCGCGTCGACGGTTGAGTTTCTGGCGAACGATTTCGGTGAGGTGCGGGCGATCCGCATTGCTGAGACAGAATACCTCGACGGACGACGCGTCCCCAAGGCCGGCACCGAACGTGAAATTCCGGCCGACCTCGTGCTGCTCGCGATGGGCTTCACCGGCCCGGAACCAGACGACCTCAGCCACCAGCTGAAGTTGCCGTTCGATGGCCGCGGCAACGTGGAACGCGACGGCAGCTACCAGACCAGCCATGAGGGTGTCTTCGTCGCCGGCGACGCCGGTCGCGGCCAGTCGCTCATCGTCTGGGCCATCGCCGAAGGCCGCGCCGCCGCGGCTGCCGTCGATCAGTTTCTGGAAGGCCAGACGCAGCTGCCATCTCCCGTTAAGCCAACGGACCGCTCCTTTGCCCTCTAATCCATTAGCCTTCCCGCACCACGTCGTAATGCGCCCGAAAAGCGCGGAAATCGGAGATTCACCAGAATGAGACGCGCAAAAATCGTCGCAACCCTTGGGCCGGCAGCTGCCAGTTACGCACAGATCAGAGCGCTCATCGACGCGGGCGTTGACGTCTGCCGCATGAACCTCAGCCACGGCAACTACCAGGTGCACGAAAGCGTCTACGCCAACGTGCGTAAGGCCGCGAACGACTCCGGGCGTGCCGTTGCCGTCATGGTCGACCTGCAGGGTCCCAAGATTCGCCTTGGCAAGTTCGAAGGCGGCCCGTACGAGCTGGCCGTCGGTGACATTTTCAAGATCACCACCGAAGATGTGCTCGGTACGAAAGAACTCTCCGGAACAACCTTCAAGGGGCTGCCGCACGACGTGCACCCCGGTGACTTCCTGCTCATCGACGATGGCAAGGTGAAGGTGCAGGTCGTCGAAACGGATGGCGTCGTCGTCACCACCCGTGTTATCGTCGCCGGCCCCGTGTCCAACAACAAGGGAATCAACCTGCCCGGCGTGGCCGTCAACGTGCCGGCCCTGTCCGAGAAAGATGAAGCCGACTTGCGCTGGGGCCTTCGCCTCGGAGCCGACCTCATCGCCCTCTCTTTCGTGCGCAGCGCCGAAGACATCACTCGTGTGCACGAGATCATGGCCGAGGAAGGCCGGCGCGTTCCGGTGATCGCCAAGATCGAGAAGCCGCAGGCCGTCGACAACCTCGAAGAGATCGTCGACGCCTTCGACGCCATCATGGTCGCTCGCGGTGACCTCGGCGTTGAGCTTCCGCTCGAGGCCGTGCCGATCGTGCAGAAGCAGGCCGTGGAGATCGCCCGCCGCATGGCCAAGCCGGTCATCGTCGCCACGCAGATGCTCGAATCCATGATTCTGAGCCCGGTGCCCACCCGCGCCGAGACCAGCGACGTCGCCAACGCCGTCCTCGACGGTGCGGATGCCGTAATGCTCAGCGGTGAGACCAGCGTCGGCGAATACCCCGTCGTCACGGTGCAGACCATGGCCCGCATCGTCGAATCCACCGAGGTGCACGGGCTCGAGCGCATCGGCAAGCTGACCAACCGCCCGCGCACCCAGGGCGGCGCGATTACCCTCGCCGCTATCGAGGTCGCCGAGTTCGTCGATGCCAAGTTCCTCTGCATCTTCACTGAGTCCGGCGACTCGGCGAGGCGCATGTCGCGCCTGCGGTCGAAGATTCCGATGCTGGCCTTCACACCGGAGCCGGGTATCCGTCGTCGTCTCGCCCTCACGTGGGGCGTGCAGACCTTCCTGGTGGAGCCGGTGACCCACACCGATTCCATGTTCGGCCAGGTCGACGACATCCTCATCGGTCAGGGCCTCGCCGAGATCGGTGACAAGGTCGTCGTCATCTCCGGTTCCCCTCCCGGAATCGTGGGCTCGACAAACGACATTCGCGTGCACCGCGTGGGCGACGCCCACAACGAGGTCGCACCGGCGTACGTCAAGAATTAGCGCTCAAACCAAAAGCCCCGCCCGATCGTTTCGGGCGGGGCTTTTGGTCATTCATGAGAGAACTGAGGCCTGCACACACGTGCAGGCCTCAGGTGGACTGGTCTTGATACTTGGTACCGGTGGTGGGACTCGAACCCACACGTCCTTGCGAACAAAGCATTTTGAGTGCTCCGCGTCTGCCATTCCGCCACACCGGCTTGCAACCACTCGATTCAGAATACCGTAGGCTTTCCTCGTGACCGACCAAGACAGCACCCCCACCCCTCCGCGCCGCGTTGTCGTCGCTGAGGATGAATCCCTCATCCGCCTCGACATTGTCGAGATTCTGCGCGACAACGGCTTTGAAGTCGTCGGTGAAGCCGGTGACGGAGAAACTGCGGTCGCCCTGGCACGGGAGCTTCGCCCCGACCTGGTCATCATGGACGTCAAGATGCCCCAGCTTGACGGCATCAGTGCGGCCGAACGCCTGTCCAAGGAGCACATTGCTCCGGTCGTGCTGCTGACGGCATTCAGCCAGAAAGAGCTGGTCGAGCGCGCCACCGAAGCCGGCGCCCTCGCCTACGTCGTCAAGCCGTTCACCCCGAACGACCTGCTGCCCGCGATCGAGATCGCCCTCTCGCGTTACAGCCAGATCATCACCCTCGAGGCCGAGGTCGCCGACCTGGTGGAACGGTTCGAGACCCGCAAGCTCGTCGATCGGGCCAAGGGCCTGCTCAACGAGAAAATGGGCTTGACCGAGCCGGAGGCCTTCCGCTGGATTCAGAAAGCCTCGATGGACCGTCGCCTCACCATGCACGACGTGTCGCAGGCGATCATCGAACAGCTCAGCGCAAAAAAGTAGCTTCACCTTTTCTTACAGAACGGCCCGGCAGCTTCTGCCGGGCCGTTCTGCGTTACAGCCGCGGTGCCGGCGTGGCATTATTCGGACGGTGTGTCGGGGGGTGCCCGCTACGCTCGAAAGGACGAAGGGCGGGCGAATGTTCCTACTGGACGGCGGCGTGGTGACGAGCGCGAGTGACCTGAGTGCGGCATCCGTTTGCGAATTCGCGTTTCTGCGCCGCATCGATGCGAAGCTTGGCCGCATCGACAGCGTGCAAGACCCGATCGACGGCATGCTCGAACGCACGTCACGGCTCGGCGACGAGCACGAGCACCGGGTGCTCGAACGCTACCGGCACGGTCATTCCGTGGCCCTGATCGCCCGCCCGGACGGGATGTCCAGAGCCGGTCTCGAGGCAGCAGCCGCCGAGACCCGGCTTGCCTTCACCGCGGGTGTCGAAGTTGTTTTCCAGGCCACGTTCCTTGACCCGGAATTTGGCGAATCACACTTCGGTCAGCCCACCGCCGACATCGCCTTCCTCGGTTTTGCCGACTTCATCGTTCGGCAGCACGACGGTGCCTGGCTGCTGCAAGACACCAAACTGGCCCGGCACGCCAGGGTCACCGCGCTGCTGCAGCTCGCCGCCTACGCCGAGCAACTCGAACGCATCGGGGTGGCAACGGCCGAGACCGTCGAACTCCTGCTCGGCGACGGCTCCGTGAGCGTGCATCGGCTTGCCGATATCCGCCCGGTCTACCGCAAACGCAAGCAGCGCCTGGTGCAGATCATCACGGAGCGCCTCGTCGACAGCGCAGCCGTCGCCTGGGGAGATTCGCGCTATACCGTCTGCGGTCGCTGTGCCGCCTGTGAGAGCGAGGTGCAGGAGCACCGCGACCCGCTGCTGGTTGCCGGGCTCCGGCTCTCGCAGCGAGCGCGGCTGGCAGCCGGCGGCATCCGCACCATCGAGGCGCTGGCGGCTTCCACGGGGGGAATCGAGGGCATAGCCGACTCGACGCTCGCCGCGCTGCGCACGCAATCCCGGCTGCAACTGCAGGCCGTGGCGGGCACGGCCCCGCCGGTCGACCTGCACAACCCCGGCGCGCTCGTCGTGCTGCCGGAGCCAAGTCCCGGCGATATCTTCTTCGACTTCGAGGGCGACCCGCTCTATTCGGAAGGAGGCTCGACCGAATCAGACGCGACCCCCGGCGCTCCCACGCACTGGGGCCTCGACTATCTCTTCGGCCTCGTCGAGGTCGACGAAACCTTTCGTGCCTTCTGGGCACACACCTGGGCCGACGAAAAGCAGGCGCTCACCGAGTTTCTCGCCTATCTCGCCGAGCGCCGCGTCAGGTACCCGGGCATGCACGTCTACCACTACGCCGCCTACGAGCGCACCCACCTGCTCAGCCTCGCGGCCCGGCACGGCATCGGAGAAGACCAGATCGACCAGCTATTGCGCGAAAACCTGCTGGTCGACCTCTATCCGCTGGTGCGCAAAAGCATGCGGGTCGGTTCGCGCTCCTACTCGATCAAGAAGCTCGAACCGCTCTACATGGGCACCGAGTTGCGCGGCGGCGAGGTTACCAACGCAGCGGATTCCATCAACGAATACGCCGCCGCCCGCCACCTGCACGAGCACGGCGATGCAGCAAAATCCCAGCGCATGCTCAACTCCATCGCGGACTATAACCGCTACGACTGCGTGTCAACCCTGCGTCTGCGCGACTGGCTGCTCGCGCTCGCCCGCGGGGCCGGCATCCGCTCGGCCGGCACGCACCTCAAAGCGGATGCCGACCCGCCCGAGCCGTCGCCGGTGCGCGACGCCCTGCTGGCCGTCGCGGTCCCGGCCAGCCACACCCCGCGCACCGCCGACCAGACCGCGGCCGCCTTCGCCGCCGCGGCGATCGACTACCACCGCCGGGAGCAGAAGAGTTTCTGGTGGGGGCACTACTATCGGCTCGAGTATCCGCTCGACGAGTGGCAGGACACCAGGGACGTGCTCGTCGTGGAGAGTGTCGACGTGGAACGCGACTGGTTCCGTGAGGGGCAGCAGCGGGTCGACCGCCGCCAGCTGTGGCTGCGCGGACGGCTCGCCCCGGGTAGCAGCATCAAACCGGGCGACCAGGCCGGACCGTACCTGCTCTACGAATACCCCGGGCCGTTCACCAACACCGATACCTCGGAGGGTGCCCGTACCCACCGCACCGTGAAGGTGCTCGCGGTGACCGACGACGGTGGCATCCTGATCGAGGAGACGCTGCAGAAAGACGTGCCCCGGTACGACCACCGGCCGAGCGCCCTTGCACCGGCTGCGCCGCCCCGGCCGATGCAGCAGAAACCCGCGATCGATGAGTGGGCCGCCGCAATAGTTGACGCCCAGCCGGGCTGGCCGCTCGACCCGATGGTCGATATTCTGCGCCATACTCCGCCGCGCACCCGTACGGGGCGCCTGACGGCCGTCGCGGCTGCTGGCACAACGATCGATGCCGTCATCGCGACCCTGCGCGACCTCGACCATTCCTATCTGGCGATCCAGGGCCCTCCCGGCACCGGCAAGACCTACCTCGGCGCCCACGTCATCGCGGCGCTCGTGCAGCAGTACGGCTGGAAGATCGGTGTCGTGGCCCAGTCGCACGCGGTCGTCGAGAACCTGCTGCGTGCCGTCGTCGCGGCAGGGCTCGACGCCGACCTCGTCGGAAAGGCGCCCAAGACCGGTGCCGCACCGGAGGAATCCGCTTTTACGCTACTGCTGAAAGACGGCCAGCTGCTCTTCGGCCTCGACCATGCGGCCACCGGTTTCGTCATCGGTGGGACCGCCTGGGACTTCAGCAATCCGGCTCGCGTGCCGCGCCACAGCCTCGACCTGCTCGTCATCGACGAAGCCGGGCAGTTCTCGCTCGCGTCGACCATCGCGGCGAGCGCCGCTGCCAGCAACCTGCTGTTGCTCGGCGACCCGCAACAGCTGCCGCAGGTGAGCCAGGGTACCCACCCCGAGCCGATCGATCAGTCAGCGCTCGGCTGGGTCGCCGCGGGACACGACGTGCTGCCCGTAGACCGAGGCTACTTTCTCCCCCAGAGTCGTCGCATGCATCCGGCTGTCACCGCCCCCGTCTCCCGCCTGTCCTATGGCGGTCTGCTGCACGCAGACCCCAGCACCGCGACCCGCTCGCTGGTCGGCATCGCGCCCGGGCTGCACTCGGTACCGATCGTGCACACCGGCAACGCCATCTCCTCACCCGAAGAAGCGAATGCCGTCGTGTCCATCCTGCAGGCCATCATCGGCCGCCGCTGGACCGACCCGACCAGCGATCGGGTCGACGACCCCCTGACCGAAGCCGATGTCATTGTCGTGACCCCTTACAACGCGCAGCTGGTACTGGTGCGTGAGACCCTGGCCGGTGCCGGATACCCGAACGTTCGCGTGGGCACCGTCGACAAATTCCAAGGCCAGGAGGCGGCCGTCGCCATCGTCACCCTCGCGGCCAGTTCGGCCGATGACGTGCCGCGCGGCATGGCGTTCCTCATCATGAGAAATCGCCTGAACGTGGCCATCTCGCGGGCGAAATGGGCCGCCTACCTCGTCTACTCGCCCGCGCTGACCGAGTATCTGCCGGTGACGCCGGCCGGCGTCGCCGAACTCAGCGCGCTCATCAGCCTGGTCGAGCCGGACCCCGCAGACATCTAGCCCTGCGGCGGCAGGTCCTTGATGATATTTGTGATGCGAATCGTCGAGCAACGCCGGCCGTCATCGTCGGTGACCACGATCTCGTGGGTGGTGAGGGTACGCCCCAGGTGAATCGGGGTGCAGACTCCGGTGACGTACCCCGCGGTGGCTGAACGGTTGTGCGAGGCGTTGATCTCAATGCCGACGGCGAGTTTTCCAGGTCCGGCGTGCAGGTTCGCGGCCATCGAGCCGAGCGACTCGCCGAGCACGACGTAGGCGCCGCCGTGCATGAGCATGGCGGGTTGCGTGTTGCCAGCAACGGGCATCCGTGCCACGGCCCGGTCAATCGTGAATTCGGTGAACTCCAGCCCCATCTTGTCGGCCAGGTCGCCGCCGCGCTGCTGAACCCAGGCAAGTGCGTCGTCAGTCGAATCGAACATGATCACCTTTGGTCGGGAGAGCCCACGCACGAAGACACTTGTAGGCTGGGGGAGTGTTGGACTCCGAAAAGCCTACCCTGATGATCATCGACGGCCATTCCCTGGCATTCCGGGCATTTTTTGCCCTGCCGGTGGACAGCTTCCAGACCCACGCCGGGCAGCATACGAACGCCATCCACGGCTTTCTATCGATGCTGCTCAGCCTGCTGCGTAACGAGAAACCGACGCACCTCGCGGTCGCCTTCGATATTTCGCGCGCCTCCTTCCGTACCCGGGAATACCCCGAGTACAAGGGCACCCGCAATGCGACTCCGCCGGAGTTCCTCGGGCAGATTCCGCTCCTGCAGGAAGCCCTCGCCGCGATGAACATCACGACCATCACCAAGGAAGACTTCGAGGCCGACGACATCCTCGCGACCCTCTCGGTCGAGGGCACCGCCGCCGGCTACAACGTGCTCGTGGTCTCCGGCGACCGCGACGCCATCCAGCTGGTCAACGAGACCGTCACCCTGCTCTACCCAGCCAGCCAGGGCGTGTCTGCCCTGACCCGCTACGACCCGGCCCGGGTGCGCGAACGCTACGGCATCGAACCGGAGCAGTACCCCGACGTGGCCGCTCTCGTCGGTGAGACCAGCGACAACCTCATTGGCATCAGCAAGGTCGGTGAGAAGACCGCCGTGAAATGGCTCGGTCTCTACGGCAGCCTCGACGGCATCCTCGAACACGCTGACGAGATCAAGGGCGTTGTCGGCAACAACCTGCGCGAGCAGAAAGAGAACGCGATCCGCAACCGCCGACTCAACCGCCTGGTCACCGACCTGGAGCTGCCCATGACGGTCGCCGCCCTCGAACGCGGCGCCATGAACACCGATGCCGTGCGCGACATCTTCACCCGCCTCGAGTTCAAGACCCTCCTCGACCGGGTGCTCAAGCTCGCCGGCGCAGATCCGGCGTCCGAGGTATCCGCTCTCATCGCCGTCATCGACGAAGTTCCCGCCCTGCAGGCGCCCGTCGCGCAGGACTTGCTCGACGAAGAACTCCAGGCCTGGCTCGACCGAGCCACGGCCGCCCACCCTGGCGGAATCGGCCTTACCGTGGAGGTGCAGGACGGCAGGGCCATCGGTTTCGGCCTGGCAAGCCCGACGGAGACCATCAATCTGCCGTGGCAGCAGGGTCGCGACGACTACGCCCCGCTGGAATCCTGGCTCGCGAGCGACGCCCCGAAGATCATGAACGACGCTAAGCACCAGGTGAAGGCACTGCGTCGCAGTGGCCTGCCGTTTACGGGCCTGGCCTTCGACACGCTGGTTGGTGCCTGGCTCGTCCGTCCCGGCGGTCCCGACAAGACCCTGGCCGACCTCGTGTCGCGCTACCTTGACGAAAGCCTGCCCGTCGCCGACCCCAATCAGCTCGTGCCGGATGAGACCCAGCAGTCCGGCGCCCCCGCGCAGGCCTGGTATACCCTGCGGGTATTCGCCGCTGTCGAGATAGCGCTCGACCCCGGCTCCCTCAAACTGCTGCTCGACATTGAGCTGCCGACACTGCTCGCACTGGCCGACATGGAACTGGCCGGCGTGAGCGTCTCCCACTCGCAGCTCGCGGAACTGTCAGCCGAGCTCGGTGCCAGCACAGCAAGCCTCGCCGCCGCCGCCTACGCCGAGATCGGCCGCGAAGTGAACCTCGGCTCACCGAAGCAGTTGCAGGACGTGCTGTTCGAGCAGCTCGAGATGCCAAAGACCCGCGCCAACAAGACCGGTTTCTCAACGGATGCCGGTGCTCTCGCCGACCTGCAGGCCAGCAACCCGCATCCGTTCCTTGATCTGCTGCTCAAACACCGCGACGCCACCAAGCTGCGCCAGATCGTGGAAACGCTGGACAAAGCCATTGACACGACCGGTCGCATCCACACAACCTATGTACAGATCGGCACCACGACCGGACGCATTTCTTCCAACGACCCCAACCTGCAGAATATCCCCGTCCGCACCGAGGAGGGCCGACGCATCCGCGCCGCGTTCCAGGCTGGCACGGGCAGCGAGAGCCTGCTCACCGCCGACTACTCGCAAATCGAGATGCGCATCATGGCGCATCTCTCCGAAGACGCCGGGCTCATCGAAGCGTTCAACGCTGGCGAAGACCTGCACCGATTCGTCGGTTCACGCATTTTCGGCGTCGACCCCGGCGACGTTTCCTCCGAGATGCGCAGCAAGGTCAAGGCCATGAGCTACGGGCTCGCCTACGGCCTGAGTGCCTTCGGGCTGTCCAAGCAGCTACGCATCGACACCAAAGAGGCCAAGCAGCTCATGACGGACTATTTCGAGCGGTTCGGTGCGGTGCGCGACTACCTACGGAACGTCGTCGAGCAGGCCAAGGTCGACGGCTACACCGAGACCATCTTCGGTCGCCGCCGCCCGTTCCCCGACCTGGCCAGCCCCAAACGAGTGCTGCGGGACAACGCCGAACGTGCGGCCCTCAACGCTCCGATCCAAGGTTCCGCCGCTGACATCATGAAGATCGCCATGAACGGTATCGCCGCCGACCTGACGGATGCCTCGATGGAGTCTCGCATGCTGCTGCAGGTGCACGACGAATTGATCTTCGACGTCGCACCGGGGGAGTGGGACGCTCTAAGCCAGGTCGTCACCCACAACATGGAATCCGCCGCCGACCTGCTCGTTCCGCTGACGGTTCAGGTCGGTCGCGGTGCCAACTGGGACGCCGCCGCTCACTGATCACGGGGCTGAGTCTTTGGCCGTTGACCGGCCAGTTTCCCCAATTGGGGGGTTCAGATCTCGCGGTCGTGTTCTAGGCTCTGAGCATGACAAACGACAGCCAGCGCACTCCAACGGCCATTGATCAGATCGCTGAACAGTGGGTGGACACCCTGGTCGACCTCGACCCGACGGTGGGCACGTACATCGGCCGGACCGAGGGTGATGGCCGCTACGGGGATTACTCCCCGGCCGGCCATGAGCGCTTCGTCGCTGAGGCGAAAAGGACGATTGCCCAACTGGACGCCGCTTCGCCGGTCGACAGCGTTGACGAAGTCACGCAAACCGACCTGCGCAGCGAGCTGTCGCTTAGCGTGGAAAGTTCCGACGCCCAGCTGCAGCTGCGCGACCTCAACGTCATCGCCTCACCCGCGCAGGAGATCCGCGAGATCTTCGACCTCATGCCCACGAAGACCGTCGACGACTGGGCGAACATCGCCTCGCGATTGGGCAATCTGCCCGCCGCTATCGATGGGTACATCGAGACCCTCCGGCTCGGCATCGAACGCGGCGTGACGCCGGCCCGGCGCCAGGTGCGCGAGGTGCTCGTCCAGGCTCAGCGCCACGCCGCCAACGACGGATTCTTCGCCGACTTCGCTGCCAACGCCGCCCTGGACGACGGCACCCTGCCCGCCTCGCTCGCGAAGGACGTCGGCCTCGGCGCACGTCGCTCTGCCACCGCCTACAGCAAATTGGCGACCTTCTTCAGCACCGAGCTCGAAGGCAAAGCGACCGCAGACGACGCGATTGGCCGCGAATTGTACACCCTCGCCTCCCGCCGATTTCTCGGCGCCGCTATCGACTTGGACGAAACCTACGAATGGGGCATCGAAGAACTCGCCCGCATGGTCGAAGAGCAGGAAAGGGTCGCGCACCAGATCAAACCCGGGGCGAGTGTGCTCGAGGCCATCGCCTTCCTTGATACCGACCCGAGCCGCAAACTGCACGGCACCCGGGCATTGCAAGAGTGGATGCAGAAGACCAGCGACAAGGCTGTGGCGGACTTGGCCGCCACCCAGTTCGACATCCCCGACGAGATCAAAACCATCGAGTGCATGATCGCCCCCACCCAGGAGGGCGGCATCTACTACACCGGACCGACCGACGACTTCTCCCGGCCGGGCCGCATGTGGTGGTCCGTGCCAGTCGGGGTGACCGAATTCGACACCTGGCGCGAACTCACCACCGTCTATCACGAGGGCGTCCCCGGCCACCACCTGCAGATCGGCCAGGCCGTCTTCAACCGGGCCAGGCTCAACACCTGGCGCCGTCAGCTCGCCGGCACCTCCGGCCACGCCGAGGGTTGGGCGCTCTATGCGGAACGCCTCATGGAACAGCTCGGCTATCTCGACGACCCGGCTGACCGTCTCGGCATGCTCGACGGGCAGCGGATGCGCGCCGCTCGCGTCGTCCTGGATATCGGCGTGCACCTCGGCAAGACCCTGCCAGACGGCACCGGCCCGTGGACCTCGGACTACGCCTTTGAATTTCTTGGGCAGAATGTGAACATGAACGAGAGTTTCGTGAAGTTCGAGGTCAACCGTTACCTCGGCTGGCCGGGCCAGGCTCCGTCCTACAAGGTTGGCCAGCGTATCTGGGAACAACTGCGCGACGCCGCGCAGAAACGCCTGGGCGGCGCCTTCTCGATCAAGGAATTCCACCGCTCGGCCCTCGACCTGGGTGGCGTAGGGCTAGACACGTTGCGGTCTGCGCTGATGAAATAGCGCATCCGTTTGGGCAGTCGCTCCGGCAACGCGGCCAAGTTGCCTGCGAGGGAGTCTGGTAGCTAGGATAGAGTGTCACATTTGTGGCGCTACCCGCTGCCATGCGCGAACGTTCCGCGGTCTTTCTGCACCGAGGAACATCCACGTAAACCTGAACGACTTTCGCGTATGGCCCTATTATGTCCATCCTGGAGCAACTACTACATGACAATCGCAACGACCGAACGGGCACCCAAGCAGGTCGCCATCAACGACATTGGATCTGCTGAAGACTTTCTTGCCGCGGTCGAAAAGACTCTGAAATTCTTCAACGACGGAGACCTCATCGAGGGCACCGTTGTGAAGATCGACCGCGACGAGGTTCTCCTCGACGTCGGCTACAAGACCGAGGGTGTCATTCCCTCCCGCGAACTTTCCATCAAGCACGACGTTGACCCCTCCGAGGTTGTCAAGGTCGGAGACCTGGTCGAGGCCCTCGTTCTTCAGAAGGAAGACAAAGAAGGCCGCCTCATCCTCTCCAAGAAGCGCGCTCAGTACGAGCGTGCATGGGGCGATGTTGAAAAGATCAAGGAGTCCGATGGTGTTGTCACCGGTTCGGTCATCGAGGTCGTCAAGGGTGGACTCATCGTCGACATCGGCCTGCGCGGCTTCCTGCCGGCATCGCTCATCGAGCTTCGCCGCGTCCGCGACCTGACTCCGTACCTGGGCCAGGAGATCGAAGCGAAGATCCTCGAGCTCGACAAGAACCGCAACAACGTTGTGCTCTCGCGTCGCGCCCTGCTCGAGCAGACGCAGAGCGAAAGCCGCACCACGTTCCTCAACAACCTCCAAAAGGGACAGGTCCGCAAGGGTGTCGTCTCCTCGATCGTCAACTTTGGTGCGTTCGTCGACCTCGGCGGCGTCGATGGTCTGGTGCACGTTTCTGAGCTCAGCTGGAAGCACATCGAGCACGCCAGCGAGGTCGTTGAAGTTGGCCAGGAAGTCACCGTCGAGATTCTCGAAGTCGACCTCGACCGCGAGCGCGTCTCCCTGTCACTCAAGGCCACGCAGGAAGACCCGTGGCAGGTCTTCGCCCGCACCCACGCCATCGGCCAGGTTGCACCGGGTAAGGTCACCAAGCTTGTTCCGTTCGGTGCGTTCGTTCGCGTTGCCGAGGGCATCGAGGGCCTCGTGCACATCAGCGAGCTCTCCGGCAAGCACGTCGAGCTTGCCGAGCAGGTTGTCTCGGTCGGCGACGAGGTCTTCGTGAAGGTCATTGACATCGACCTCGAGCGTCGCCGCATCTCGTTAAGCCTCAAGCAGGCCAACGATGGCGTCGACCCCGACGGCACCGAGTTCGACCCGGCCCTCTACGGAATGCTCACCGAGTACGACGACAAGGGCCAGTACAAGTACCCCGAAGGCTTCGACTCCGAGACCAACGAGTGGCGCGAAGGCTTTGACGAGCAGCGCGAAAAGTGGGAGCAGGACTACGCTGCCGCCCAGGCGCGTTGGGAAGCCCACAAGAAGCAGGTTTCGACCGCGAACGACGAGATCGCTGCCCCCAGCGACGTCGCACCGGCCGGATCGGCCTTCTCGAGCGAGTCGGCTGGCGCCGGCACGCTCGCCGACGACGAAGCACTCGCGGCCCTCCGCGAGAAGCTCTCCGGCGGCAACTAGCACCGCAGCTTCACCCCGTCAGCGGGCCGCATCCTTCGGGGTGCGGCCCGCTTTGCGTAACCGGGCAGCCGAAGCGGATGTCGGCGGAACGCCCGCACGAGGGCATCTGCCTGCGCTAGGCAGCTGTCATGAGGCACGTGGCTGATCGTGGTATACATACGAGTGAGGAAATGTCCTCTATTTGATTGTGTCCCGGTACTCACGAAATTGCCGAGCGGATGCGGCTATCCCCAGTTGCAACCGCTTTCTGGCTGGAATGGCACAGTGCACAACGGTTTACCGCCCCATCGGAGAGTTTCATGAATAGTTTTTGTCCCGTTGACTACGCCAACACCCGGGTCGAGGACAATTCTCAATCGCGGGGATCAAGGGCAACGAGGGCACACCAGTCAACGGAGTTCTGTCATGGTCAGTCAAAGGCCTGCCGTGCCGTGCTCTCTGGGCGACCGCCGGTACCGAGGGCGCAGCATTTGCCGATACGGCGTCACCGCCCAACCCCGGTGCATCGGTGAAAGCATCCTCCGGCTCCGGACCGCAGCGATCTTTGAACCCCAAAGACGAAACTGGCGATGCAATCGAGGAACCTTTTTTGCAAGAGTTGATCGCGGAGTCTGACTACGAGTCCAAATTGGGTTTGTCAGGTCTCGGCGACGGCGTTGCGGTCCCGCCTGCGCCGGGTGGAAGATCCACTGCCCTCGTCGTAGAGGACGACCACAAGTCGGCGAAGCTCGTTCGTCTGCTCCTCGAGGCCGAGGGCTTCGAGGTGGTTGTAGCTTCCACAGGCGAGGAGGCACTCGATCTTGCCCGCCGAGTTCCGCTGAGTCTCATCACCCTCGACGTGAAATTACCGGGTATCAACGGGTGGAAGTTTCTGCTTAGGCTGCACGATTCGCCAGAAATGGCGGCGATCCCTGTCGTGGTCATCGCCGGCGATACGGACATGAGTGTGGCGTTGAGTCGTGGCGCAGCGGCCGTGTTGGAGAAACCGCTCAAGCGAGCGAAATTGCAGGATTCCCTGTCCCTGCTGGGGCTTCTTCCGGACCGTTCCCACGCCCGCTACATCCTCGTCGACGACGAAGACCAGGAAACCATCGAGCAGGTGACCTCGTATTTGGAGAAATCGGCTGACCACGTCGAGTCCGCAGAGATCGTGGATGCGGCGATCACCGACGCCCTCCCACTCATGCCTGACCTGATCCTGATCGATCTCCCGATGGAAGAACTGGGTGGCTTCAAAATCGTGGGAACACTTCAGGAGCATGTGACGACGCAGCATATTCCGGTTCTCGTCACGTCGTCGGAGCAGCTCACAAATGAGGAACAAGACACCATCGACAGCGATCCAGAACAACCCGTCGTCGCCATGAACACGCGCGACCTCAACCGTGAGGTGTTGCTCGCTGATATCGAACCTGCTCTCGACTAAGCGGATACCGTGGCTTGCATGGGTGAGGTCGAGTTCGACCAAGACGGCAAGATCAGTCGAGAGGATTTTTTCTGGAAGATCCTGGAGTAGTCCGGCGGACTAGATCCAGCCGGCACCGGCGTGACTCCGTGTCTTCGCCGGCGAGGCGCATCCGCTTGCCGCATGTGTGCGCGGCACAGGCCAGCGGATAGCATGGCGGAATGTATCTGATTGGTCTGACCGGCGGGATTGCATCGGGCAAGAGCACCGTGGCGAAGCGGCTGGCCTTCTGGGGTGCCGTGGTCATCGACGCCGATCAATTGGCCCGCGACGTCGTCGAACCCGGCACGGCCGTGCTGGCAGCGATCAGTGCGGAGTTCGGGAGCGCTGTGCTCCTGCCGGATGGCAGCCTGAATCGACCGGCGCTTGGCGCGATCATCTTCAGAGATCCGGTTCGGCGCGAGCGTCTCAATGCGATCACCCATCCGGCGGTGCGTGAACTCACCCGCAACCGGGTCGCCCAAGCGACCGCCGCCAACCCGCACGCCATCGTCGTCTACGACGTACCCCTCCTCGCCGAGGCCATTGCCGGGGGCCTGCTTGCATTCGATCTGATCGTCGTCGTGCACGCAGACGCCGAGACCCGCATTCGGCGTATGGAAGAGTTGCGCGGCCTGACTCGAGAGGAAGCTATGCACCGCATCGCCGCCCAGGCGAGCGACGAAGAGCGCCTCGCCCTGGCCGACGTTGTGATCGACAACTCGGACAGCGTCGACGCGATCCAGGCCCAGGTCGACGCCCTCTGGGAGCGGGTGCGAACCGCCGAGGCCGCGCGACTGCCGTGAGAAACCCCTCCGCTGATCGCGATCGGCCGGACAAAGCTGAGTGTCAGACCCTTTTTGTACAATGGAGACATGGAACCCACGCGCTCTGTGAACCCGTTCGAAGTGGTCAGTGAGTACACGCCGAGCGGCGACCAGCCCACGGCGATCGCCGACCTGACGGCCCGTATCAATGCGGGCGAAACCGACATCGTGCTGCTTGGCGCCACCGGAACCGGTAAGTCCGCGACGACGGCCTGGCTGATCGAGCAGGTGCAGCGGCCAACGCTGGTTCTGGCCCACAACAAGACTCTGGCCGCGCAGCTGGTCAACGAATTTCGCGACCTCATGCCGAACAACGCGGTCGAATACTTCGTCTCGTACTACGACTACTACCAGCCGGAGGCCTACGTTCCGCAGACCGACACCTTCATTGAGAAGGACTCCTCGATCAATGAGGAGGTCGAACGGCTGCGGCACTCCACCACCAATTCGCTGCTGAGTCGCCGCGACGTCATCGTGGTCTCGACCGTATCCTGCATCTATGGGCTCGGTACACCGCAAGGGTACCTCGACGCCATGATTGCGCTGCAGGTCGGCCAGAAAGTCAGCCGAGACTGGCTGGTTCGCAAATTCGTCGCAATGCAATACAAGCGCAACGATGTCGACTTCTCGAGGGGCAATTTTCGGGTTCGCGGCGACACGATCGAGATCATCCCCGTGTACGAAGAGCTTGCTATTCGCATCGAGATGTTTGGCGACGAAATTGAAGGCCTGTACAGCCTGCATCCGCTTACCGGCGACATCGTCAAGAAACTCGACGCGGTCTCGGTCTTCCCCGGCTCGCACTACGTCGCGAGTGACGATGTCATGCGCCGGGCGATCGGCACCATCGAGATCGAACTTGCCGATCGGCTCGAAGTGCTGGAACGCGAGGGAAAGCTGCTCGAAGCACAGCGACTGCGCATGCGCACCACCTTCGACCTCGAAATGATGGAGCAGATCGGGTTCTGCTCCGGTATCGAGAACTACTCGCGGCACATCGACGCGCGCGAACCGGGAGAGGCCCCGCACTGCCTACTCGACTATTTTCCCGACGACTTTCTCATGGTCATCGACGAGTCGCACGTGACCGTTCCGCAGATCGGCGCCATGTACGAGGGCGACTCCTCGCGCAAGCGCACCCTGGTCGACCACGGCTTCCGGCTGCCGAGCGCGCTCGACAACCGACCGCTCAAGTTCAACGAATTTAAGAATCGGGTCGGCCAGACCGTCTACCTGTCGGCGACGCCGGGCAAGTACGAGATGGGCATAGCGGATGGCATAGTCGAACAGATCATTCGCCCGACCGGCCTGATCGACCCGCAGATCATCGTCAAGCCGAGCGCCGGGCAGATCGACGACCTGCTCGAAGAGATCAAGAAGCGCACGGAACGCAACGAACGCGTGCTCGTCACGACCCTCACCAAGAAGATGGCCGAGAACCTCACCGACTTTCTCACCGAGGCCGGCGTGCGGGTGCGCTACCTGCACTCCGATGTCGACACCCTGCGCCGGGTCGAGCTGCTCACCGAGCTGCGCGCTGGCATCTACGACGTTCTGGTTGGCATCAATCTGCTGCGCGAGGGGCTCGACCTGCCCGAGGTGTCCCTCGTCGCCATCCTCGACGCCGACAAGGAAGGTTTTCTGCGCTCCGCGACCTCGCTCATCCAGACGATCGGGCGTGCTGCCCGAAATGTGTCTGGCGAGGTGCACATGTACGCCGACCGTCTCACCGCGTCGATGGAGAAGGCGATCGATGAGACCGACCGTCGCCGTGAGAAGCAGGTCGCCTACAACACCCTGCACGGGATCGACCCGACCCCGCTGCGCAAACGTATCGGCGACATCACCGAGGCCCTCGCCCGCGAGGAGGCCGACACTGCCGAATTGCTCGCCGGCCGTGATGCCCGCCGTAAGAGTCCAACGCCCAACCGGCGGGTCGGCCTGGCCGCGAACGGCGCCAACGACCTCGAGTCGATTATCGCCGATCTCAACTCGCAGATGCTCGAGGCTGCCGGGGAACTCAAGTTCGAGCTTGCCGCCCGCCTGCGCGATGAGCTTTCCGAGCTCAAGCGCGAGTTGAGACAGATGGAGAAGGCCGGCCACCTGCAGTAGCCGCGCTGGAGAACGTCGCGAGCCGGTGTCGGCTCACGCGGTCGAGTACTGTTCGAACCCTCACGTTGCGGCACTCGTCGGGAGAGCGGATGCTGCCGGCCCAGCCCAGCCCAGCCCAGCCCGGCCCAGCCCCGCCCAGCCCAGCCCCGCCCGCCCAGCAGTCGTGCCAGCCGATTCAGCCAAAGACCGCCCGATTGTTGAAGCGGGTGCGGTTGCCGCCGGCCGTGCGGGCGCCGCCGGCGGCAACGAGCGCCGGCAGCGCCACCAGCACGATGAAGGAAAACTGCAGCCACGGCCGGGCGAATGGCAACAGAGCTGGCCCCGAACGCGCGGGTCAGCGAGAGCGCGAGCGACGGCACCAGCCCGAGCAGCACCACGATGACGCTGCCGAGGCCCACCATCACCACGGCCTGCCACAGAATCCGAAGGTCTGACGTACTCGCGGCGATGCCCCAAGCGAGGTAAGCACCGCATTGTCACGGGGCCCGTCGGCGCGGGCGAGTCCGATTGTGAACGAGACGGTCACGAGGTCAATGACGGCCGTGAGTCCGAGCAGTGGCCAGCTCCTCGTCGCACCATAAAGCTCCGGCCCCGACCCGATCTGCAGGTTTATATCCGTCGACACGGCGGGGAGTGCGCCCTGCGCGTGGACGGGCTCTGTCTGGGATGGTACCGCGTCGAGGGTGGTGCTCACATCGACAGGTTGAAATCCTGAAACACGAAGCTGAGGCTGCGTCGTCGCGGTGTCGCGAGTCTTCTGGTCAAAAGCTGGCTACGCCAGGGTCCCTCAACGATGACCTCGCCGCCCGTCGGCGGGGTCAGCTCGCCGGCTATGGTGCGCTGGGTCGATTTTTGCCGAACCGGACGCCCCATCACCGCCACGAGCTAGCCGTTACTCACCGACAGGTCAACACCCGCAAGCGCCGAGATCAGGGTCTCGCCGCGACCGTACCGCATCGACACGTCGTCGAGCTGGAGCAGAAGATCGGAGCCGGTCATGCGCCGACGTGCACCTTGGCCGGGCGACCGCGCTTGGGCACGTCGGTGTTCAGCGGCAGGGGAGCGGCCAGGCCGGCGGTTCGCGCTCGGGCGAGCTGGTTCTCCGAGTGGTCGAGCCAGCGGGCCTCGGCCTCGGCGGCGAAGATGAGAGAGTCGATCACGAGCAGCCAGGCCAACTGTTCGGAGGATTCCGGGTCGGCGGTAGCGTTTTTGGTGCGAGTTAACTCCTGCAGGGTGCGCCTTGTTGCGGTGCGCTGTACCTGAATCACCTGGGCGATGTCGACGCCCGGCAGCGTCACGGCGATCGCGAGTTTGATGGCCAGCTCGTCCCGGGTGGCCATGGTGCGCACCACGGGGGAGTTGAGCCAGTCGGCGACCTCCGCGCGCCCGGCCGTCGTGATCTCGACGTAGTTCTGTCCGTCGGCGTCGATATCAGCCTTTTGCACCAGGCCGTCCCGCTCGAGCCGGTCGAGGGTGTTGTAGATTTGGCCTACGTTGAGCGGCCAGGTCGACCCGGTGCGACGGTCGAACTCGGCCCGCAACTGGTAGCCGTAGCACGGCCCCTGGTTCAGGATGGCGAGCAGGCTCTGGCGAACAGACATACAACCTCCGGTAATTCAGACGGCTAATAATTACCGTGTATATACATACACCGTAACAACATGTGGGCAGCCGCGTGTTCGCTCTCGGCGGCGGTCGTTGTCCGGCGGTGTCGGTGGCGTTGCATAGACTTATTAAGTGTCGATTACGCAGGTAGCAGCAGGTCCGAAACTCAGTGTGCGCGGAGCCCGCGTACACAACCTCCACAACGTTGATCTGGAGATTCCCCGCGATTCGCTCGTGGTTTTCACCGGACTTTCGGGTTCGGGCAAGTCATCGCTGGCCTTCGACACGATCTTCGCCGAGGGGCAGCGCCGCTATGTCGAGTCGCTCTCGGCTTACGCCCGGCAGTTCCTCGGCCAGGTCGATCGCCCCGACGTCGACTTCATCGAGGGCCTGAGCCCGGCCGTCTCAATCGACCAGAAGTCAACCAACCGCAACCCGCGGTCCACGGTCGGCACCATCACCGAGATTTATGACTACATGCGCCTGCTCTGGGCCCGTATCGGGGTGCCGCACTGCGCTATCTGTGGTGAGGTCATCCGGTCCCAGACCGTGCAGCAAATCGCCGACCAGCTGATGGAGCTGAAGGCGGGCACCCGCTACCAGGTGGTCAGTCCGGTCGTCTCGCAGAAGAAGGGCGAGTTCGTCGACCTGTTCCAGGAACTTGCCGGCGGGGGATATTCTCGCGCGATCGTCGACGGCACGCAGATTCAGCTGAGCGAACCACCCACGCTCAAGAAGCAGCAGAAGCACGACATCGCCGTAATTGTTGACCGCCTGGTCGCCGGCCCTGAGCTGCTCAGTCGCCTCACCGACTCGCTCGAAACGGCTCTCAAACTCACCGATGGCCTGGTACAGATCAACTTTCTTGATGAAGAGGGCGACAAGGCCTGGCAAAACTACTCCGAGAAGCTGTCCTGCCCGAACAACCACCCGGTGCAGCTGACCGAAATCGAACCGCGCACCTTCTCGTTCAACGCCCCGTTCGGCGCCTGCCCGGAGTGCTCCGGCCTCGGCACCCGCATGTCCGTCGACGAAGACCTGCTGCTCGGTGACCCCGACCTGAGCATCGCCGAGGGCGTCGTACTGCCCTGGACCACGCAGGGTAAGGGGCTGTTCCAGTACTACGAGAAACTGCTCGACGGCCTTGCCCGCGACCTGGACTTCTCGCTCGACACGCCGTGGGGCAACCTGACCAGCGAGGTGCAGAACGCCGTCATGCGCGGCGACAACTTCGAGGTGCGCGTCAAGTGGAAGAACCGCTACGGCCGCGAGATGAGCTACACGTCCGGTTTCGAGGGGGTTGTGCCCTATATCGAACGCCAGTACCTGCAGGCTGAGAGCGACACCCAGCGTCAGCGCTGGTCCGAATACCTGCGCGAGGTTGACTGTCACGTGTGCGGTGGCACGCGGCTCAAGCCCGAGGTACTCGCCGTGCTCGTGCACGACGTGAGCATTGCGGATGTCTGCGCGCTCAGCTTGAGCGACGCCCGCGAGTTCATGGACGAGCTCACCCTGACCGACCGGGAGGCGGCTATCGCAGCCCAGGTTCTGCGCGAGATTCGCGCACGCCTCGACTTTCTCATCCGGGTTGGGCTGAACTACCTGAACCTGTCCCGCGCAGCGGCGACGCTCTCGGGAGGTGAGGCTCAGCGCATCCGTTTGGCCACCCAAATCGGTTCCGGCCTCACTGGGGTGCTTTACGTGCTTGACGAACCAAGCATCGGCCTGCACCAGCGCGACAATCGGCGCCTGATCGAGACGCTCGTCACCCTGCGCGACCTCGGCAATACCCTGATCGTGGTCGAACACGACGAAGACACCATCAAGACCGCCGATTGGATTGTTGACATCGGCCCGGGCGCCGGCATCAACGGCGGGCACGTTGTGCACTCCGGCTCCTATGCAGACCTGCTTGCCAATACGAAGTCCCTCACCGGTGACTATCTGGCCGGGCGCAAGTCCATTGCTACTCCCACGACACGGCGCCCGATCGACCCAGAACGTCTAATCGGCGTGACCGGTGCTGAGGCGAACAACCTGCAGAAGGTGTCGGTGACTTTTCCGCTTGGCACCTTCACCGCCGTCACCGGGGTCAGCGGCTCCGGCAAATCGTCGTTGGTCAACGATATTCTCTATCGGGTGCTTGCGAACCGGCTCAACGGTGCCCGCAAACTACCCGGCAAACACACCCGGGTCACCGGTCTGGAACAACTGGACAAGGTCATCCACGTCGACCAGGCACCCATTGGGCGCACCCCGCGCTCCAACCCGGCCACCTACACCGGGGTGTTCGACAAGATCCGCACACTGTTTTCCGAAACCATCGAATCGAAGACCCGCGGTTACCTGCCCGGCCGCTTCAGTTTCAACGTCAAGGGTGGCCGCTGCGAAGCCTGCTCGGGCGACGGGACCATCAAGATCGAGATGAACTTTCTCCCCGACGTGTACGTGGCCTGCGAGGTATGCGGGGGAGACCGCTACAACCGCGACACACTGACCGTGCACTACAAGGGCAAGAACATTGCCGAGGTGCTCGACATGCCGATCAGCGAAGCGGCCGACTTTTTCGAACCGATCTCATCAATCCACCGCTTTTTGAAGACGCTCGTCGAGGTCGGCCTCGGCTACGTCCGCCTCGGTCAGAGCGCCACGACCCTATCCGGCGGCGAAGCCCAGCGGGTGAAGCTCGCCACCGAGCTGCAGCGCCGCTCCAACGGTCGCAGCGTGTACGTGCTCGACGAGCCCACCACTGGCCTGCACTTCGAAGACGTTCGCAAACTGCTGCTCGTGCTCAACAGCCTCGTCGACAAGGGCAACACCGTCATCGTGATCGAGCACAACCTCGACGTCATCAAGTCCGCCGACTGGGTGATCGACCTCGGTCCAGAGGGCGGTTCCGGCGGCGGCAAGGTGCTCGCCACCGGCACGCCCGAGCACCTCGCTACGGTCAAGAAGAGCTTCACCGGTTCCTTCCTCAAGGAGGTTCTGGCTGCCGGCTAGGCGGCAATCGGTCATGTCGGATGCCCTGAGCTATCGCCCGAAAACGGGCGAGATTCCCACGACCCCCGGGGTCTACCGCTTTCGCGACGCGACGGGGCGCATCCTCTATGTCGGCAAGGCGAAGAACCTGCGGGCGCGGCTGAGCAACTACTTCGCCCCGCTGCACAGCCTGCACGAACGCACTCGGCGTATGGTCACCACAGCGACGGGCGTTGAGTGGACGGTCGTCGGCACCGAGGTCGAGGCCCTGCAGCTCGAGTGGATGTGGATCAACGAGTTCGATCCACCGTTCAATGTGCAGTTCAAAGACGACAAGTCCTACCCTTACCTCGCTGTCACCCTCGCCGACGAGGCGCCGCGCGCGCTCGTTACCCGCACCGAGGGCATCAAGGGTGCCCGCTACTTCGGTCCCTACCCCAAGGTCTGGGCGGTGCACGAAACCATCGAGCTCATGCTCAAGGCTTTTCCCATCCGCACTTGCAACAACGCCAACTACAAACGAGCGATGCAAAGCGGCAAGCCGTGTTTCGCCGGGCAGATCGGGCGCTGTTTCGGCCCATGCTCTGGTCTTGTTTCGATGGAGGAACACCGCAGGATCGTCAATGACTTTGTCAGTTTCATGCGCAGCCACGACAAGAAGCTCATCAACGAACTGACCCAGGAGATGAAAGACGCGGCAGCGGCCCAACAGTACGAGATCGCTGGCAAACGGCGCGACCAGGTGCGCGCGCTCAACGCCGTGCTCGAGAAGAGCGCGGTCGTGCTGCGGGACAACGTCGACATCGACCTGTTCGCCATCGAGCAGGACGAACTCGCGGCCGCCGTGCAGCTGTTCATCGTGCGTGGCGGGCGAATCCGCGGTGTGCGCGGCTGGATGGTCGACAAGGAACTCGATGTCACCACGAGTGAACTCATCGACTCCATGATGCGCACCGCCTATAACGCCGACGCGTTGCCGCCACGCGAAATCGTGCTCCCCGAGCTGCCCGACGATGCCGAGGCCCTCGAATCCTGGCTCGCCGAGCGGGCCGGACGCAAGGTGCGTCTTGTCGCCGCCCAGCGCGGCGAGAAGGCCGCCCTGCTCATCACCGCGGGCAACAACGCCAAGCAGGCACTCATGCTCTACAAGACGAGACGCAGCTCGGACTTCGTGGCGCGGTCCAAGGCCTTAGAAGACATTCAAGACGCCCTCGAGATGCCGGCCGCCCCCCTCCGCATGGAGTGCTATGACGTGTCGCATCTGAGCGGCACCAATATCGTCGCGTCCATGGTCGTCTTCGAAGACGGGCTGCCCCGCAAAGACGAGTACCGACGCTTCAACATTCCCGAATCGACGGATGACACCGATTCGATATACCAGATTCTGACGCGACGGCTCGCCTATCTGAAACCCGATTCCAGTCCGGCGGATGCCGCGCAGCCGACAGCCGGCCCTGCTGCCGATAGCGGGGCGAGCGACGCGGCCGAGCTCGAACAAAAGCGCGCCAAATTCACGTACCAGCCGAACCTGCTCATCGTCGATGGCGGCCAACCGCAGGTGGCCGCCGCCAAACGCGCCCTCGCCGAATCCGGCGTGACCGGCATCCAACTGTGCGGGATCGCCAAACGGCTCGAGGAAATCTGGCTTCCCGACTCCGAGTATCCGGTGATCCTGCCCCGCAACAGTGATGCACTATTCCTGATCCAGCGCATCCGCGATGAAGCACACCGGTTCGCGATCACGCATCAGCGCATCCGACGCAAGAAGGACATCTCCTCAATCCTGGGTGAGATCGCCGGGTTGGGGCCGGCCCGGGTGAAAGTACTGTTGCAACATTTCGGGTCGGTAGCGCGGCTCAAGGTAGCCTCGGCGGCGGAAATAGCGGATGTCCGCGGCATTGGTCCTGTGCTGGCCGAGTCGATCTACGCCCACCTGCGCGGGTGACGTGTCCGGTGCTGGGTGGACCCTCGCGTTCGATCCGCATCCACCTGGTCGGCTGCACGAAACCGAAAGCGTCCGGCGCTGGGTAGGCTTGGTAACCCACCCACTTCTCATTAAGGCGATTTCCCAGGATGACTACGGACCCCGACAAGCAGGAAGTGCTGATCGTTACGGGAATGTCCGGTGCGGGACGCTCCACCGTCGCCAACGCGTTGGAGGACCTCGACTGGTACGTCGTCGATAATCTACCGCCGCAAATGCTGCGGCCGCTGGTCGAACTGGTCGAACGGGCCGGGACTAACCTGCCCAGGATCGCGGCGGTCGTCGATATTCGGGGCCGCGACTTGTTCGGTGACTTCCTCGAGACCGTGCAGCAGCTGCGCAGCGGCACCCAGGTGCAGGTCATTTTTCTTGAAGCCCGGGATGACGCGCTCGTGCGTCGCTTTGAATCCGTGCGCCGCCCACATCCGCTGCAGGGAGACGGCACACTGCTCGACGGTATTGCGGCAGAACGATCGCGACTGCTCGCCGTGCGGGAATCCAGTGACCTCGTCATTGACACCTCAGACCTCAACGTGCACCAGCTCGCGACGACGATCACCGAGCGGTTCGCCGCTGAGGGCCGCGCAGGTGTGCAGCTGACCATCATGAGCTTCGGCTTCAAATACGGTTTGCCGACCGACGTCGATCTGGTCGTCGATGCACGCTTCTTGCCCAACCCGTTCTGGATCCCCGAGCTGCGCGCGCACACCGGCGTCGACCCGGAGGTGAGAGACTTTGTACTTGCCCAAACAGGTGCCCTCGATTTTATTGACCACTACGCCGCCGCCATGGCACCCGTCCTGGCCGGCTACCAGCGGGAAAACAAACGCCATGCCACTATCGGCATCGGGTGCACCGGAGGCAAGCACCGCTCCGTCGCGATGGCCAGGGAACTGGCATCGCGGCTGGAAAAACTTCCCGGTGTCGCGGTCAATATCAAACACCGCGACCTCGGACGCGAATAAGCGGGGCCTGGCGCAGCACCCGCTGCTCCACCGGGCCAACCACCTCAGACCTAACGCAACTGATTAACAGAATGGAAAAGCGATTGGCACTCACCGCCGACGTTAAAGACGAACTTTCGCGCGTGGAGGTCTCCAGGACCACGGTGCGCGCGGCCGAACTGGCAACGATCCTCCGGTTCTCCGGCGGATTGCACATGATCAGCAGCCGCATCGCGATCGAATCCGAACTCGACACGGCCATCCTCGCCCGCAGGGTGCGCAAAGACCTAGCCGAACTCTACGGGGTGCGCAGCGCCCTGCAGGTCATCGCCGCCACCGGCATCCGTCAGTCCAGCCACTATCTCGTGCAGGTGATCGAGGGCGGCGAAACCCTGGCACGCCAGACCGGTCTGCTGGATGCCCGTCGACGACCGATTCGCGGTCTGCCGAATCGACTGACCACGGGCTCAAAGGAAGAAATCGCGGCCGTCTGGCGCGGAGCCTTCCTCGCCCACGGCAGCCTGACCGATCCAGGCCGCTCGGCGGCCCTCGAGATCATCTGCCCCGGAAACGAGGCCGCCATGGCGCTCGTGGGAGCAGCCGGACGCCTCGGCGTGGCGGCAAAAGCGCGCGAAGTTCGCGGGGTGCACCGCGTCGTCATTCGCGACGGCGACGCCATCGGAGCGATGCTCGTGCACATGGGCGCCACGAACACCGTTCTCAACTGGGAAAGCCTGCGCCAACGCCGTGAAGTGCGGGCCACGGCGAATCGCCTGGTCAACTTTGACGACGCGAACCTGCGTCGTTCGGCCGAGGCGGCTGTCGCCGCGTGCGCCCGGGTGCAGCGGGCCATGGACATCCTCGGTGAGGACATTCCCAAGCATCTTCGCTACGCGGGCGACCTGCGCCTCAACTTTCGCGACTCCAGCCTCGACGAGCTTGGCCACCATGCCGACCCGCCGATGACCAAAGACGCTGTCGCCGGCCGCATTCGACGGCTGCTCGCCATGGCCGACAAGAAAGCCGTTGAACTTGGCGTTGAAGGAACCGACGTCGGTTATCCGGTGCATCCCGATGACATGGCATCCCAGTGACCCACACCGCTCAGACGCGCGATGTCACTAATTCTGTGGCGCGCAGCACCCACGGGTAGACTAAAACCGTCGCTTACAACGCCACCGCACCCGGTGCGGTGGCACAACTCACAAGGAGATAAGTAATGGCTGAATACACCCTGCCCACCCTTGACTACGACTACGCGGCTCTCGAGCCCAGCATCAGCGGCACCATCATGGAACTCCACCATGGCAAGCACCACCAGGCGTATGTCACCGGCGCCAACACGGCACTGGCCCAGCTCGCGGAGGCACGCGACAGCGGAAGTCTCGCCAACGTGAACAAGCTGCAGAAGGACCTCGCTTTCAACCTCGGCGGGCACGTCAACCACTCCATCTTCTGGACGAACCTGTCCCCGAACGGCGGCGACAAGCCGGTCGGCGAGCTCGCCGCGGCAATTGATGACAATTTCGGCTCCTTCGACAAGTTCCAGGCTCATTTCACCGCCGCCGCACTTGGCGTACAGGGTTCCGGCTGGGCCGTCCTCGCGTGGGACTCCATCGGTGAGCGTCTCATCATTGAGCAGTTCTTCGATCAGCAGTCCAACTTCGCGGCCGGAACCGTTCCGGTTCTCATGCTCGATGTCTGGGAGCACGCCTACTACCTCGACTACCGCAACGTGCGCGCGGACTACGTCAAGGCGTTCTGGAACATCGCGAATTGGGCTAACGTGCAGGAGCGTTTCACCGTCGCGCGCGAAAAGACGAACGGCCTGCTGCTACTCTCGTAGCCTGCTGGTGCCCCGGACGATACGGGGCGCCGCCGTATCGTCCCCGTACCTTTGTCATCGCGCCTCCGGGCGCCCCCTAAACAACAACAGGAGTTATTTGTGTCCGTAAAGATCGGCATCAACGGATTCGGCCGTATTGGTCGTAACTACTTCCGCGCAGCCCTCGCCAAGGGCAGTGACATTGAAATTGTCGCCGTCAACGACCTCAGCGACCCCGCTTCGCTCGCCCACCTGCTCAAGTACGACTCCGTCGGCGGCCGCCTGAACGCCACGGTCGAGGTCGACGGGGACAACATCGTCGTCAACGGCAAACCCATCAAGGTGTTGGCCGAGCGCGACCCGGCCAACCTGCCCTGGGGTGCGCTTGGCGTGGAAATCGTCATCGAGTCCACCGGTCGCTTCACCAAGGCCGTCGATGCCCGGAAGCACATCGAGGCCGGTGCCAAGAAGGTCATCGTCTCTGCCCCCGCAACGGGTGCCGATGTCGCGACGCTCGTGCTCGGTGTGAACGAGAACACCTACGACGCCGCCATCCACGACATCATCTCGAACGCGTCCTGCACCACGAATTGCCTCGCGCCGCTCGTCAAGGTTTTCCTCGACAACTTCGGCATCGAACGTGGCCTCATGACGACTATCCACGCTTACACCGCAGACCAGAACCTGCAGGACGGACCACATGGCGACCTGCGTCGTGCCCGCGCTGCCGCCCTCAACATAATCCCCACCTCGACCGGCGCAGCCAAGGCCCTCGGCCTCGTCATTCCCGAGAGTATCGGCAAGCTCGATGGCTACGCCCTGCGCGTTCCGGTCCCGACCGGCTCGATCACCGACCTCACCCTCACGGCTTCCCGTGCGGTCACGGTCGAAGAAGTGAACGCCGCCTACAAGGCCGCAGCAGAGGGACCCCTCAAGGGTATCCTCAGCTACACCGAAGACCCGATCGTCTCGAGCGACATCGTCGGCGACCCGCACTCCTCGATCTTCGACGCCGGCCTCACCAAGGTGATCGGTGACCAGGTCAAGGTTGCGTCCTGGTACGACAACGAGTGGGGCTATTCCAATCGGCTCGTCGACCTCACCGAGTTCGTCGCCGAACGACTCTGACGGCCGCGCGGTGACGTTACGCACGATTGACTCGCTCGGACCGCTGCGCGGCAAGCGGGTTATTGTCCGCTTCGACCTGAATGTACCGTTGAAGAACGGTCAGATCACCGATGACGGACGAGTGCGGGCGTCACTGCCCACCCTCAACGCCCTCGTCGCACAGGGGGCTCGCGTGGTGATCGTCTCTCACCTCGGGCGCCCCGACGGGGCGGTTGATCCCCAATACAGCCTGAAGCCGGTCGCTGCTCGCCTAAGCGAACTGGTCAATCTTCCGGTGACCTTTGCCACCGATACCGTCGGCGACTCTGCCGTCCAGGCCGTCGCGGAGCTGCAGGACGGCGACATCGTCGTCCTGGAGAACCTGCGCTTCAACGCCGGTGAAACCAGCAAAGCGGATGGCGAGCGCCTCGCCTTCGCCGAGCAGCTCGCCCGGCTCGGCGATGCGCTCGTATCCGACGGATTCGGGGTCGTGCACCGCAAGCAGGCCAGCGTCTACGATCTCGCGTCGCTCCTGCCGAGCGCGGCCGGGCTGCTCATCGCGGCGGAACTCGACGTGCTCGATCGCCTGACCGAGAAGCCTGAGGCTCCGTACACGGTCATCCTCGGCGGCTCCAAGGTCAGCGATAAGCTCGGTGTCATCGGACACCTGCTGCCGCGGGTGAATTCCCTGCTCATCGGTGGTGGCATGCTATTCACCTTCCTAGCCGCCCAGGGGCACACGGTGGGCGCCAGCCTGCTGGAGAGCGACCAGATTGAAACGGTTCGCGGGTACCTGGCCGAAGCCCAACGTCTCGGCGTGAAAATTGTGCTTCCGACCGACGTCGTGGTGGCGTCGAAGTTCGGTGCCGACGCTGAGCACGTGACCACCCCGGCGGATGGGATCGAGGACACCCCGTTCGGTGCTGCCGGACTCGGCCTGGACATCGGGCCCGATACTGCGGCCGCGTTCGCGGACATAATCCGGGCGTCGAACACCGTGTTCTGGAATGGTCCGATGGGCGTTTTTGAACTGGCACCGTTTGCGGAAGGCACACGAACAGTCGCCGCCGCACTCACCGAGGTCACCGGCCTCAGCGTGGTCGGTGGCGGCGACTCCGCCGCGGCAGTGCGCATCCTCGGTTTCCACGACGACCAATTCGGTCATATTTCTACCGGTGGGGGCGCGAGCCTCGAATTCCTCGAGGGCAAGCGTCTACCAGGACTGGAGGTCCTCGGATGGCAGTGAACATTAACCCTCGGCGCACACCGCTGATTGCGGGCAACTGGAAGATGAATCTGGACCACCTCCAGGCCATCGCTTTCGTCCAAAAGCTTGCATGGAACCTCAAGGATGCCGGGCACGACTTCACCGCGGTAGAGGTTGCGGTTTTCCCGCCCTTCACCGATCTGCGCAGCGTGCAGACGCTCGTGTCGGCCGACAAACTCCCGCTGGCTTTTGGTGCGCAGGACGTGTCGGCCCAAGACTCGGGTGCCTTCACAGGCGAGATTTCGGGTGCTTTCCTGGCCCAGCTGGAATGTCAGTACGTCATCACCGGGCACTCCGAACGTCGCACCCTGCATGCTGAGACCGATGAGCAGGTCGCTGCCAAGGTGACCGCCGCATTGAAGTACAACCTCGTGCCTCTGATCTGTGTTGGGGAGAGTGCCGACGACCTCGCCGTACATGGACCGAGCGCGGTTCCGGTTGCCCAGCTCCGTGCTGCCCTCGCCGGTGTCACGAACGCGGCCGACATTGTCGTGGCCTATGAGCCGGTCTGGGCGATTGGTTCCGGTCAGGCCGCCACGCCGGAGCAGGCGGAGCAGGTTGCCGCAGCGTTACGCGGAGTGCTCGCCGACACCCTCGGGCAGGACGTTGCCGACAAGACTCGTATCCTTTACGGTGGCTCGGTCAAGAGCGGAAATATTGCCGCTTTCATGAGGGAGCCCAACGTTGACGGTGCCCTGGTCGGCGGCGCCAGCCTGGATATTCCGGAGTTCTCGAGCATTATTCGGTTTCATAAGCACGTCGGCCTTTAAAGCGACGCGCTCCTAACACTGTGTGGTGAGGTGGCCGCCCCTGGGGCAGCCATCTCACCCCTGCGTGGAGGGTATAATTACGATGGTCTGGGCGCCAGAGTTGCGCACACCGTGTTTTGAAAGGTTTCGTGTGGAGATTCTCCAAGTCGTCATGCAGGTGCTCGTCGGTATTACGAGTCTCCTGCTCACCATGCTCATTCTGTTGCACAAGGGGCGGGGCGGAGGGTTGTCCGATATGTTCGGTGGCGGCGTGACGTCCAACCTCGGAGCGTCGGGAGTAGCCGAGCGCAACCTCAACCGCATCACAGTCATTCTGGGGCTGCTGTGGATCTCCTGCATCGTTGTACTCGGATTGATCACCAAGTTCGATACGGGGGCTTAACTTTCTGCCCGGTTCAGAGTTACCCTGAACTTTTAGCGCACAGCATTCGGCAGCACCAACAATTGCTCGAACCTTGCAGCACACAACTGCACGAGTCAACGGAGGAACAAGATGGCATCAGGCGGCAGCGCAATTCGTGGCTCGCGTGTAGGCGCGGGTCCCATGGGCGAGCAGGACCGCGGTTTTCACGCGGACCGCATTAAGGTCTCCTACTGGGACGCACTCGGCAATGAGACCGTACGGTATTTCGCCGCGAGCCTCCCCGACGAGGAGATCCCCATCACCATCGATTGCCCGTCGTCCGGGCTTCCGGCCGGCCGCGATAAAGAGAATCCGCCGTCCGTGGTGAAGCTTGAGCCCTACAAGACGCACCTAGCGTACGTCAAGGAGCGTCGTACCGAAGAAGAAGCAGAGTCGCTCCTTGAAGAAGCGCTCAATCAGTTGCGCGTTCGTCGCGGCAAGCTGTCTCCTACGAACTAAAGCGTTAAAGCAAAAACACTGGCTCTCGATACGAGAGTCAGTGTTTTTTTGTTGCTACAGCCCGCGCGGGGTGAGCCTAGTAGGCCGGCGCGATAAGGCTTTCCGGTACCTGAGCGGCAGCGTCGCTGTCCACGAAGAATACCGTGCGATAGCGTCCTTTGATTCCCGCGGCAGGAACCTCGTCTCGGCTCGCGCCGGCGAGGGCAAGACCGAGTGCCGACGCCTTATCCGATCCAGCAAGAACCAGCCACACGCGGTTAGACGAGTTGAGGACGGGGCGAGTCAGCGACAAACGATCGGCCGGTGGTTTGGGGGAATCGCGCACGGTGACAACGCTGGCCTCGCGCTCACGAATACCCGATCGGTGCGGGAAGAGCGACGCGACATGTCCGTCCGGTCCGACCCCGAGAAACGTCACGTCAAACCGCGGGTACTGCTCACCTCGAGGGGCATGAGCGAGAAGCTCCGCAGTGTAACGAGCGGCTGCAACATCCAGCGCATCGGTATCGATATCGGCATCGACGTGGTCATCCGACGCGCCGAACGAGTGAATGTTCGTCTGGGGAACGTCAACGTGGTCGAGCAGCGCTTCACGTGCCTGCACTTCATTGCGTTCACGGTCAGCACGCGGAACCCACCGCTCATCGCCCCACCAGAAATTTACCCGAGACCAGTCGATGGTGTCACGTGCAGCCGACTCGTTGATGGCCTTCAGCACCGCGATTCCGACCGACCCACCAGTAAGTACGACATGGGCTTCGTCTTGCTCGTGGAGAACATCCACCATATTGGTCAGGAAGCGTGCTGCGACCGACCCGGCCAGTGCCTGCTTGTTCTTATGCACCAGCACGCGTCGTTCATTCGTCACGGTCATACTCCGGTCCCTTGGGTCACCACGCCAACAAGTTGCGGCAGACCGCGCGTGATGACTTCACCATACAGCTCATCGGGATCAAGATGACGCAGTTCGTCGGCCAGGCAGTCGCGCAGGCTGCGCCGTTTCAGGGTGAGATCCTGTGTTGGCTGCATCGGCTGGCTGAGTGTGGCGATGTCGGGTACTTCGCGTTCGAGGGAAATAAGACCCGATGTCCGTGTGAGGTGTACACCGTGCACACCGTTGGTTTGCGGACCAGCGGTCAGCTCGCATTCCACCGGCACCCCGAGCTGCATTTGCAGCCACGCAGCCAACAGCGTCGTCGATGGAGATGCCGCAGCACCGGTGACCTTGATCCCGGTGATCGACTCATACGGCGGCTGGTCTAGCACTGCGGCAAGCTGAGCGCGCCACAGGGTCAAGCGGGTCCATGCAAAGTCGGTGTCACCGGGTTGATAGCTTCCGGAAAGGTGGTGCAGAGCCGCTTGCGGGTCGGGCTGCGCGGAAGCATCAGTGATCCGGCGATAGGCGATGCGTCCGAGCGGAGAATCGCTCGGAACGGCAGGGGCTGTCCCTGGCCACCAGGCTACGACGGGAGCATCTGAGAGCAGCAGCCCGGTCACCAGGCTTTCCGGATCGTTCCCGGCGTCGCCGTAGACACGCAGAACGATGACCTCACTTGCTCCGGCGTCGCCACCGACCCTGATTTCTGCGTCGACGCGGGCTTCAGGAATCGCTTGAGACGATGTTCCTTCCTGGGTTGAGACGACAATGACGCGCATCGGATGCTCGCGCGAAGCATCGTTAGCGGCCTCGATGGCCTCCTCCTCGTGTCCGAGGGTTGAGGCGATGATCAGGGTCAGAACCCGACCGAGAGCGACAGCTCCGCCCTCCTCCCGAATGCGCACAAGTGCTTTCGAGATCTTCGCGGTCGTGGTGTTGGGCAGATCGACGATCATGGTCGCCTCCAGGTGCGGCCGTCGCGGGCCAGTAGGTCGTCGGCGGATGTGGGGCCCCACGTTCCGGGGCGGTACTGCTCTGGCTGCCCCTGCGTGGCCCAGTATTCTTCGATCGGGTCAAGAATTTTCCAGGACAGTTCAACCTCTTCGTGTCGGGGAAAAAGAGGAGGGTCTCCCAGGAGCACGTCGAGGATGAGCCTTTCGTAGGCTTCCGGACTCGCCTCGGTGAAGGCGTGGCCGTAACCAAAGTCCATGGTGACGTCGCGAACCTGCATACCCACTCCCGGCACCTTCGATCCGAACCGAATCGTGACGCCCTCGTCGGGCTGTACTCGAATAACCAGTGCGTTATGGCCGAGTTCCGCTGTCTGCCCGGGCGCGAACAGGTACTGTGGGGCGCGTTTAAAGACCACGGCAATTTCGGTGACGCGACGCCCGAGGCGTTTACCGGCGCGCAGGTAGAACGGCACACCCGCCCAGCGGCGCGTGTCGATTGTCAAGCGCATGGCAGCGTAAGTCTCGGTGACCGATTCCGGGTTCATGCCGTCTTCGCCAAGAAAACCAACGACTTTTTCGCCGCCCTGCCACCCGCCGGCGTACTGGCCCCGCGCGGTGCCGGTGCCCAAATCGGTCGGCAGCCGCACCGAGGCGAGCACCTTTTCTTTCTCAGCGCGCAGATCGGCGGCGTCGAATGAGATAGGTTCTTCCATCGCCGTCAGAGCGAGCAGCTGCAGTAGGTGGTTCTGAATCACATCCCGCGCGGCGCCGATGCCGTCGTAGTATCCGGCACGGCCACCCACACCGATGTCTTCGGCCATGGTTATCTGTACGTGTTCGACGTGATTGGCGTTCCACAGCGGTTCGAACATCTCGTTGGCGAAACGAAGCGCCAAAATATTCTGCACCGTCTCCTTACCGAGATAGTGGTCGATCCGAAAGACGGAGTCCGGTGGAAAGACCGACTCGACGACGTTATTGAGCTCTCGTGCCGTTTTCAGGTCGCTGCCGAACGGCTTCTCAATGACGACGCGGCGCCACTGACCATTCTTCTGCTCGGCCAGGCCTGAACGGCGCAGCTGTTCGGTGACCTGAGGGAATGCTTTTGGTGGAATGGCAAGGTAGAAGGCATGGTTGCCCATCGTTCCCCGCTTACGGTCGAGTTCGTCGATGGTCTCGCTGAGGCGCGTAAACGCCTCATCATCGTCGAAGGTGCCCGAAACAAAACGAACTCCTTCGGCCAGCTGAGCCCAGACGTCTTCGTGAAACTCGGTACGGGCGTGTTCCTTCACGGCGTCATGCACAACCTGCATGAAGTCTTCATCGTCCCAGTCTCGGCGGGCAAAGCCGACGAGGGCGAAACCCGGAGGCAACAGCCCACGGTTGGCGAGGTCATAGACCGCGGGCATAAGTTTCTTGCGCGCGAGGTCACCGGTAACGCCGAAGATGACCAAACTTGAGGGCCCGGCGATTCGATTCAGACGGTAGTCGGAGGGCGACCTGAGCGGATTAAAATCCGGAGTAATTTCCACCGGGGACATGCAGCTCCTTCAACGGGATTGTACAGAAAGATTGGGGGACACAACACGGGAATGCTGCGAGAAAAAGTACGTCCAGTTGAGCAGTTCCTCGCGGGCAGCACCCGCGAGGAACTACGTGCGGTTAAGCCAGGGCCTGGAAGAGGGCGGTGATGTTCTGCTTGGGCTGTGTCAGGGTCAACGTCAGCACGGGGCGTCCGTGCTCGGCGAGCACGCTCGCATCGCCGCTGGCCTGCGCTTGAATGAGCTCGCCGAAGGTAAAGGGGCGCTCGGGAATTTCAAGGTCCTCCGCGGGGGTAGCCAGAATCTGTAGGTACACAGCGTTCGCCGGCCCGCCCTTGTGGAACTGCCCAGTGGAGTGCAGAAAGCGCGGTCCCCAGCCGAACGTCACGGGACGCTTCGACAGCGCGGCGAGTTTATTGCGAATATCGGCCAGCTCCGGGAGCGCGAGTCGGTTCACGTAGGCCTGAACGGCAACGTATCCATCGGCGCCGAGCTCCTCGAGCAACGCATCGATTGCCGAGGCGAGGTCGCTCGCTGCACCGATGACGTGCGGGGTGCCCCGCACTTCGATGCCGTCCGCGATGAACGCGGCTGGCTCCGGTGCCGGGCGGGCGTCGAGCAGACCGCGCGTGGCGATCTTGGCGGACTCCACGTCGGGCTGGTCGAACGGGTTGATGCCGAGCAGACGCCCGGCAACGACAGTCGCGTATTCCCAGACCAAAAATTGTGCGCCCAGGGTTCCGCTCACGTGAATTTCGCCGCCCGTTTCACTGAACAGGTCCGTCCCGGCGTCGGCGACAACCCGCACGAGCTGCACGTCCGGCAACGCCTCCGTCAGTTCGGGCGCGTCCAGTTCCAGCACCACGGGCAGAATGCCGGTGCCGAGCTTGCCGGTAGATTCAGCGATGAGTTGCTCGACCCAGTCCGCGAAGCCCACAATATGGGTGCCGTCCGAGACGATGGCGAGCTTGTCGCGGCGGGGGTTGGTGGCGGCGATTGCCGCACCCAGTACGAGTCCAGGATTCTCGGGGGAGTCCACGGCTAGAGCCAGCGAGAGAGCGTCGGCATCGTCGAGCAGTGCGCCGATATCCACACCGGCCAGTCCCGACGGAACGAGCCCGAACGCGGTCAGTGCTGAGTAGCGTCCGCCGACGGTGGGGTCGGCGTTGAAGACGCGGTAGCCGGCTTCTCGTGCGGATGCCTCGAGCGGTGACCCCGGGTCAGTCACGACGATGATGCGTTCGGCCGGATCAATACCGATCGCTCGGAACGCACGTTCGAACACACGGCGCTGGCTGTCGGTCTCGACGGTGGAGCCGCTCTTGGAGGAGACGACGAGGGCCGTACCTGCCAGGTTGTCGTTGAGGGCGGAGAGCACCTGGCCGGGGTCGGTTGCGTCAAGCACCGTGAGATTTACGTTGGCGGTGCGGGTGATGACCTCGGGGGCCAGCGACGATCCGCCCATTCCGGCTAGGGCGATCTGGGTGACACCGCGGGCCTGCAGGGTGGCTCGCAGCTCGACGATTTCGGCCACGAGCGGGCGAGACACGGAGACGGATTCGGTCCAGCCGAGGCGCAGCGCGGCTTCGGCTTCGACCTCCGGCCCCCACAGAGCGGGGTTCTGGGCCGTGATACCGGAAGCGACAAGGTCCGCGACCAGGGTAGGTACGGTAGCGCGAACGGCGTCGGCCGCGGCGCCGCTAACCGAGATGCGGAAGCTCATCAGACAGCCGACGTGGTCGACGCGGCCGTGAGGGCCGTCTGCACGGTGTCGAGCAGTTCGTTCCAGGACACCGCAAACTTCGACAGGCCTTCTTCTTCGAGCAGACGGGTGACGTCGTCATACGAGACACCCTGGGCGGCCAACGCGTCGAGCACCGCGTTTGCCGCGGCGTAGGATCCGGTGACCGAGTCGGCCGGGATGACGCCGTGGTCGGCGGCGGCCTGCATGGTCTTCTCGGGCATCGTGTTGACGACCTCGGGAGCGACCAGTTCCGTCACGTAGAGGGTGTCAGGCAGGCTGGCGTCTTTGACGCCGGTCGAGGCCCAGAGCGGGCGTTGCTTGGTGGCGCCGGCTTTGATCAGGCCGAGCGCACGCTCACTGCTGAACGCCTGCTCGTACACCTGGTAGGCGAGCTGCGCGTTGGCGACGCCGGCCTTGCTCTTGAGCGCGAGGGCTTCCGGGGTGCCGATCGCTTCGAGGCGGGCGTTGATCTCGGAGTCGACGCGCGAGACGAAGAATGAGGCAACCGAATGAATTGTGGAGAGATCGATGCCGGCAGCCTTGGCCTTCTCGAGTCCGGCAAGGTACGCGTTGATGACCTGACGGTGACGTTCCAGGCTAAAGATCAAAGTGACGTTGACGCTGATGCCGAGGGCGATGGTCGCCGTGATGGCTTCGAGGCCCTCGACCGTCGCGGGGATCTTGATCATGGCATTGGGACGATTGACCTTGGTCCAAAGCTTCTGAGCTTCGGCAACCGTTCCGGCCGCATTGCGGGCCAAGCCCGGCTCGACCTCGATCGAGACGCGCCCGTCCTGACCGTTGGTCGAGTCGTAGACCGGGCGAAAAATGTCACAGGCGGCGGCGACGTCGTCGGTCGTGATGGCGAAGACGGCATCGATCACGTTCGTTCCGGTGGCGGCCAGGGTCGCGACCTGCTCGGTGTAGGCCTCACCCTTGGCGAGGGCGCCAGCGAAGATCGTCGGGTTGGTCGTTACGCCGACGACGTTGCTGTTCTTGATCAGGTCCTGCAGTCCGCCGGAATTGATGCGTTCACGGGAGAGGTCGTCGAGCCAGATGCTGACGCCGGCTGCGGACAGCTCGGCGAGGGGCGTGGGGTTTGTCATGGTGAAAGTCTCCTGGTAGTGCTGCTGTCAGGCAGCTGGCTGATGCGATGTGTGGAGAGGAAAAGTGGGGTGATGTTGTGAGGAGTGGCTCTGACCCCGTACTCGGGGCAACGTCAGGAGGCGTTGATTGATTCCCTGGCGGCGGCCGCAACGGCTTCGGTGGTGATCCCAAATTCGCGGAACAGCGTCTGATAGTCAGCGGATGCCCCGAAGTGCTCGATCGAGATGCTACGTCCCGCATCGCCAACGTAGCGACGCCAGGTCAGCGCGAGGCCGGCCTCGACCGACACTCGTGCCGTGATCGCGGCGGGCAGTACCGATTCGCGGTACTCGCTGCTCTGCTCTTCGAACCACTCCAGGCACGGGGCGCTGACCACGCGAGCATTGATGCCTTCGCGGGCCAACTGGGCGCGGGCATCCACTGCCAGCTGCACTTCGGAGCCGGTACCGATCAGGATGACGTCGGGGGTTCCGCCGGCGGCTTCGACCAGTACGTAGGCGCCGCGAGCGACGTTCTTCGCCGAGGCGAAGATTTCAGCGGATGCCGCGCCCTCGCCACGGTCGTAGACGGGAATGTTCTGGCGGGTCAAGGCGATGCCGGCCGGGCCGCCCCGGCGTTCCAGGATGGTCTTCCAGGCCCAGGCGGTTTCGTTCGCGTCGCTGGGGCGCACCACGTCGAGACCGGGAATGGCGCGCAGGGTTGCGAGCTGTTCAACCGGCTGGTGGGTGGGGCCGTCCTCGCCGAGCGCGACGGAGTCGTGGGTCCAGACGAAGATCGACGGCGCCTTCATGAGCGCCGCCAGGCGAACGGCCGGGCGCATGTAGTCGCTGAAGATGAGGAACGTGCCGCCGAACGGGCGGGTATTGCCGTGCAGCACGATTCCGTTGAGAATCGCGGCCATAGCGTGCTCTCGAATGCCGAAGTGCAGCACGCGACCGTACGGGTTGCCGGTCCATTCACCGGTGGAGTGCTCGCTCGGAATGAACGAGGCAGCACCACCGATGGTGGTGTTGTTCGATTCGGCGAGGTCGGCCGAGCCGCCCCAGAGCTCGGGGATGACGCCGCCGAGGGCGGTGAGCACCTTGCCGGAGGCTGCGCGGGTCGAGACTGCGGTGCCGCCGGGAAAAACCGGGAGGGCGTCGTCGACGCCGTCGGGCAGGTCACCGGACAGCACCCGGTCCAGCAGTATTTTGCGTTCCGGGTTGGCTGCCGCCCAGGCGTCGAACTGCACTGCCCACTCGGCGTGCTGCGCCGCGCCGCGCTCCAGCGCAAGGCGCGTGTGAGCGATGACCTCGGGAGCGACATCGAAAGTCTTCTCCGGGTCGAAGCCGAGAACGGTCTTGACTCCGGCGAGTTCATCCGCACCGAGGGCGGAACCGTGGATCTTGCCGGTGTTCTGCTTCTTCGGGCTCGGCCAGCCAATGATCGTCTTAAGAATGATCAGGCTGGGCTTGCCGGTTTCCTCTTGGGCAGCCTCGATGGCCGCATTCAGCTCGGCGACGTCTTCTACGTACGAGCCGGTCTTCTTCCAATCCACCGTCTGCACGTGCCAGTCGTAGGCGGCATAGCGTGCCGCGACGTCCTCGGTGAAGGCGATGTTGGTGTCGTCCTCGATCGAGATCTGGTTGCTGTCGTAGATCGCGATCAGGTTGCCAAGCTGCTGGTGGCCAGCGAGAGAGGATGCCTCGCTCGTGATCCCTTCCTGCAGGTCGCCGTCCCCGGCGATCACGTAGACGAAGTGGTCGAACGGGCTGGCGCCGGTGACGGCGTCCGGGTCGAACAGGCCACGCTCGAAGCGCGACGCGTAAGCGAACCCGACAGCGGATGCCAGCCCCTGGCCGAGCGGGCCGGTGGTGATCTCGACGCCATCGGTGTGGCCGTATTCCGGGTGGCCGGGGGTCCTGGATCCCCAGGTACGCAAGGCCTTGAGGTCTTCGAGCTCGAGGCCGTAGCCGCCGAGATACAACTGCACGTACTGGGTTAGCGAGCTGTGGCCGACCGAGAGAATGAAGCGGTCGCGACCGATCCAGTCGTTGTCGGACGGGTCACGGCGCATGATTTTCTGGAACAGAAGGTACGCCGCGGGAGCGAGACTCATCGCGGTGCCCGGATGCCCATTCCCAACCTTCTCAACGGCGTCAGCCGCCAGGACGCGGGCGGTGTCGACCGCTTGGTTGTCGATGGAGTCCCATTGGAAAGCTGCCACGTCACGTAACCCTTCATTGAAGCGAAGGCGGGTTGAGCTCAACCCATCCTTTGATAGTTGTGCAATTGTCGGCAACCGTTCGCATGGCCTGTCACGCATTTCACACGCAGGACTGCACACGAAGTGTCACCCCCAGCGAGTTGGCCTGCATCACGCCGCCATCTCCCACCCGGGGGCTCGCCGAACTACTGATTCACTGTGGGGAGCTTATTAAGTATACGTAATGAACGCGGCGGGACGCTCGAAATGACGTTACATGGAGACGCATTCCCAATGCGGCTCGGGTGGAGCGGGCGACGGGTCGTGTCCTAGAATGGGATGACTTGCCTAGTGTTAGAGGATTAATGGACGTCGCCCTGAAGACCCCGGTCCGGAGCGGACCGCGCACGCTGAAGCGCACCGTCAAGGCGTATATCTCCCTCACGAAACCGCGAGTTGTCGAGTTGCTCCTCGTGGTGACCGCGCCCACGATGCTGCTGGCTGAGCGGGGCATCCCCAATTTGTGGCTGATCCTGGCGACGCTCGTTGGCGGATCGCTCAGTGCCGGATCCGCGGGTGCGTTCAACTGTTTCCTCGATCGCGACATCGACCGCCTCATGGAGCGCACCAAGAACCGCCCGCTGGTCACCGGGGAACTCAGCGACCGGGAAGCCCTAATCTTTGCCTGGGCGTTGGGCGCAGCATCCATCGTGTGGCTGGGATTGCTGACCAACTGGCTTGCGGCGGCGTTGTCGTTCGGCGCCATTCTTCTTTACGTCGTGTTTTATACGATCATTCTCAAACGTCGCACCCCGCAGAACATCGTCTGGGGTGGCGTCGCCGGGTGTATGCCCGTGCTCATCGGCTGGGCGGCGGTGACCGGCGACCTGTCCTGGCCGCCGATCATTCTCTTCATGATCATCTTCCTGTGGACGCCACCGCATTACTGGCCGCTGTCGATGAAGTACCGCAATGACTATCAGGCCGCCGGTGTTCCGATGCTCGCCGTTGTGCGTGGTCGGGCCCAGGTCGGACTGCAGGTCATTCTCTATGCCTGGGCCACTGTTGCCTGCTCGCTCCTGCTGATCCCGATCGCTGACATGGGGCTCCTGTACAGCTTCACCGCGCTCGTTACCGGCGGTTGGTTTATATATGAGACGCACCGCCTGTACAGCCTGGCCATTCGGCATGAGCGGGTGTCACCCATGCGCGTCTTCCACGGATCGATCGCCTACCTGACGCTGCTGTTCGTGGCGGTCGGTGTCGACCCGCTGCTTCCGTTCTAGGCCAGCCGGCCCAGTCCGCGTTGGAGCTACACGCGGCGGGTGAGGCGGGTGTCGATCTTACCGACGTCGGCCGAGTGGATGACGACCGTGACTACGCGTCCGGCCAGGGCCATGGCGTTCGCCGTGAAGTCTGAGGCCGTGACGGTGATGGCTGGAATGGCCGTGTCGTCGACGATCAGGTTCGACCGGTGGGTCAGCGCCAGCTCGATCTCGGATTGTTGCTGGGTGTGCCGCTCAGCCCACAATTGCGACCCGAAGTCGTAGGGGTTCTTGGCGTAGTTCATCACGATGTACTGCAGATGCTGGTCGAGCGCGTCCCGGATCGGATCGCCGCCGCGGTTGGTGGATCCCGGCACGTCGGTGAAAACGAATCCGCGCAGCTCGGCGATACCGACCGGTCCGGTCGGTGAATCTTCGAACCAGAAGTTACCCGACGGGTCGGAAAGCCAGTAGTGTGCCTGCGCTTCCAGGGTGCGGCCATGACTGCCGTACCAGCTCCAACCAAATTCCTGAATGCGCGGTTGCGGCACGAAGCCGAACACCGGTGGACCGAACAGGGCCAGGCGCGCCGCATCGTCTGGCGGCTTCGATGTGGCTCCCCGAACGCGATGCATGTCTGGAGAGTACACCGGCGGCCACCGCCAGGGGAGAGTCGCGCCGACTAATTCCGGTGGGTCCTGCTGATGGCGTATTCCGGGGCGCCGGCAACGACACCGATCGGTGCCTTGAGGTTCAGCACAACGGCGGTCATCGCTGCGGCGAGCAGGCAGGCGAGCACCATGTGCAGCCCGACGAGCACCGCCGGCAGCCCCAGGTTTGCCTGCAGCAGTCCGACCACAATCTGCACGAGCTCGATCATCAGCAGCGTCACGACGAAGGAGCGCACGGGCAGCTTGCCGCGAACGGATGCGACGAGCAGCACGAGCGTCAAGATCAGCGTCGCGTAGCCCGGCCAGGCGTGCAGGTGCTCGAGCAACTCGGCGTTGAAACCCGTGCGTCCGGCGGCAGCATCTCCCGAGTGCGGACCGGATGCAGTGGTCAGTACCCCCATCAGCACGGTCAGCGCCACAAAGAAACTCGTGGCGTGGGCCAGCCCGGCAAAACCGACCGGGACAATCAGGGCGCGCGGCCCCGGCGCGAGGTAGACCCGGTGCACGAGCACGGTCGCGATGCACACCATTATGAGCGACACCGTGAAGTGAAAGCCGACGATGAACGGGTTGAGGCCGGTCAGCACGGTGACGCCGCCGACGAGTGCCTGGGCGAGAACGCCCAGTCCGAGGATCACGGCGAGTAGAAACAGGTCCTTGCGCTCCCGACGCAAACGCCAGAGAAGTACGACGGCCGCGATCGCAATGATGCCGATCAGCCCCGTCATCAGCCGGTTGCCGAATTCGATGACTCCGTGCACCCCCATCTCCTGCGTTGGTACCAGGGAGCCAGCGACACAGGTCGGCCAGGTCGGACAGCCGAGTCCGGAACCCGTGAGGCGAACAGCGCCGCCAGTTCCGACAATCACAATCTCCGTCACGAGCGACAGCCAGGCGACCACCCGAATTCGTGCATCGATAGTGCTCGGTAGCCATTGGTATATCGGATTCACCGGTTCTGCTCCCATTTTCTAGCTTCTCGTCGAGCGTCTTCTGATCGTGCCCTGTGCAAATGTGAATCGACCAGCAAAGCACGCGTATCTCGCTGATCAACCTGTAGAATCGGTGTCTACATGGAGAACTTTCGTGTGGTCATGGTGACTGCACGGTTTTCAATCCGAATCGAACAGCGCCGCACCAAGCACTGATCGGTTCTGATTTATTTGGTTCCATGAATATTCTAAGTACGCAACGTAGCTGTCCACACAACCCGTTCCCGGCGGTCCCCATTGAGTTCATCTCTACCGGGGCCACCCGGGAATGACCGGACTAATATCCGGGTTGTGCTGGGTAGAGAAGAGGTAAATATGTCGGATGTCCTGCTCGACCGTCCTGACCTTGAGGGGATTGGCACCTACGAATTTGGGTGGGCCGACTCCGACAAGGCCGGGGCATCCGCTCGTCGTGGTATTTCTCCCGAGGTCGTCACTGACATCTCGAACCTGAAGTCCGAACCGGATTGGATGCTGCAGCGACGCCTCAAGGCCCTGCAGTTGTTCGAACGCAAGCCCATGCCCACCTGGGGCGCCGACCTCTCCGAGATCGACTTCGACAACATCAAGTACTTCGTGCGTTCCACGGAGAAGCAGGCGCAGACCTGGGACGACCTGCCCGACGACATCAAGAACACCTACGAGAAGCTCGGCATCCCCGAAGCGGAACGTCAGCGCCTGGTTTCCGGTGTCGCCGCGCAGTACGAGTCCGAGGTTGTCTACCACCAGATCAACGAAGAGCTTGAGGCCCAGGGCGTCATCTTCATGGACACCGACACGGCGCTCAAAGAACATCCGGAGTTCTTCGAAGAGTACTTCGGCACCATCATTCCCTCCGGTGACAACAAGTTCGCCGCGCTCAACACGGCCGTCTGGTCCGGAGGATCATTTGTCTACGTGCCTCCCGGCGTGCACGTGGAGATCCCCCTGCAGGCCTACTTCCGCATCAACACGGAGAACATGGGCCAGTTCGAGCGAACGCTCATCATCGCCGACGAGGGCAGCTACGTGCACTACATCGAGGGCTGCACCGCCCCGATCTACAAGTCCGACTCGCTGCACTCCGCTGTGGTTGAGATCGTCGTGAAGAAGAACGCCCGCGTTCGCTACACGACCATCCAGAACTGGTCGAACAACGTTTACAACCTCGTCACCAAGCGGGCCACGGCCGGCGAAGGTGCCACGATGGAGTGGATCGACGGCAACATCGGTTCCAAGGTCACTATGAAGTACCCGTCCATTTATCTGATGGGCGAGCACGCCAAGGGCGAGACCCTCTCGGTGGCATTCGCTGGACCCGGCCAACACCAGGACGCCGGCGCCAAGATGATCCACATGGCGCCGTACACCCAGTCGTCGATCGTGTCCAAGTCCATCGCTCGCGGTGGCGGGCGTAGCGGGTACCGTGGCGAAGTCCGCGTGGATGCCTCCGCACACCATTCCGCCAACACCGTTCGTTGCGATGCTCTCCTGGTCGACACCCAGTCGCGCTCCGACACCTACCCGTCCATCGACATTCGTGTGGATGACGTGCAGCTCGGCCACGAGGCCACCGTCTCCCGAGTCAGCGAAGAGCAGTTGTTCTACCTGATGAGTCGCGGCATGCCCGAAGACGAAGCCATGGCCATGATCGTTCGCGGATTCATCGAACCGATCGCCCGGGAGCTCCCGATGGAGTATGCCCTCGAACTCAACAAGCTCATTGAAATGGGCATGGAAGGATCCGTCGGCTAAATGTCCGCCGCTTCAGCGCTTTCGAAGAGCGCTTCAAAAACTGTGCCCGCACCATCTACACCCGCTGCGGGTTCGTCGACCCTGTCGCCCGGCCAGCACGGGATCAAAGAACATTCCGACGGTCGTTTCGGCTTCGTGCCGGTGCAAACTCGCTCGGACCGTTTCAAGAGCGTGAACGTGGCCGATTTCGAGGCCGTCACCGGCCGCGAAGCCGTCTGGAAGCACTCGCCCGTCGCGAAATTCAGCGACCTCACGGCCGGTGACCTTGACGGCTCCCGCTACGAGGTCGAGTCCACCCCGTCAGCGGATATTTCCGTCGAGTGGGTGCCCCGAACGGATGCCCGCATCGGAACCGCTGGCCTGCCGGAAGAACGGGCAGCCGCAAATGCCTGGTCGGTGTTCGATGAGGCTCTCGCCATCACGGTGAACGGCGAGGAAGCCAAGGAGATCACGGTCACGCGATCGGTTCTTGGCAATACCGCCCGCGGCGCCCACACGATCATCGAGGCCAAGCCGTTCAGTCAGGCAACGGTTATCCTTCAGAACATGGGCGAGGCTCGGCTCAGCGAAAACGTCGAGATCATCCTCGGCGAGTCCGCGAACCTTACGGTCGTCTCGCTTCAGGAATGGGATGACTCGGCGGTGCACTTGGCCAACCATTTCGCATCCGTCGGCCGTGACGCCCGCCTCAAGCATGTCGTCGTCTCTCTGGGCGGTAACGTCGTTCGAGTTAACCCCTCGGTGCGTCTAGCCGGACCCGGCTCCGATACGCTGCTCCTCGGTCTGTACTTCGCGGATGCCGGGCAGCACCTGGAGCAGCAGGTGTACGTCTTTCACGACGCGCCGAAGAGCCGCAGCCGGGTCAACTACAAGGGCGCCCTGCAGGGCCAGGACGCACGAACGGTCTGGATTGGCGATGTACTGATCGGCAACAAGGCTGCCGGCACCGATAGTTATGAGCAGAACCGCAACCTTGTACTCAGCGAGGGCACCCGCGCTGATTCCATCCCCAATCTGGAGATCGAAACCGGCGACATCGTCGGGGCCGGTCACGCCAGTGCCACCGGACGGTTCGACGACGAGCAGCTGTTCTACCTGCAGGCTCGCGGCATCACCGAGGAAGAAGCCCGCCGCTTGGTCGTGCGCGGCTTCCTCACCGAGGTCGTGCAACAGATTGGTGCCCCCGAACTTGAAGCGCGGTTGCAACTTGCAATCGAAGCCGAACTTATTGGAACGGACGACAAGTAAGCATGGCCGCAACGAAGATCTGCGCTCTCGATGAGCTCGAAGTTAACCAGGCCGTCAAGGTCGAAATCGATGGGGTAGCCATTGCCCTCGTGCGTGACGCCGCCGGGGACGTTTTCGCCATCGGCGACACGTGCACGCACGGTGATATCTCCCTGTCCGAGGGATTCGTGGAAGGCCAGACTCTCGAGTGCTGGGCTCACGGCTCGATGTTCTCCCTCACCACCGGCAAGCCGCTGTCCCTACCGGCCTACGACCCGGTCCCGGTTTACAACGTTGAGCTCATCGACGGTTTCGTCTTCGTCGATCCGTCCGTCACCGTCGCGGTCTGAGCTTGTCTCAAGCACCGACCGCCCCACCAGCTCATTTATTAATATCCAGAAGGGGATACGACTTTCATGTCTGTTCTTGAGATCAAAGACCTGCACGTCAGCGTCGAGACCGACCAGGGCACCAAGCAGATTCTGCGCGGCGTCAACCTCACCATCAATGAGGGCGAAATCCACGCCATCATGGGCCCGAACGGCTCGGGCAAGTCCACCCTCGCCTACACGATCGCCGGGCACCCCAAGTATCACGTCGAGAGCGGCTCCATCCTGCTCGACGGCGCCGAAGTGCTCACCATGACAGTGGATGCCCGCGCTCGCGCCGGCCTGTTCCTCGCCATGCAGTACCCGGTCGAGATTCCCGGAGTGACCGTCACCAACTTCCTCCGCACCGCCAAGACTGCCATCGAAGGTGAGGCCCCACCGATCCGCACCTGGATCAAGGACGTTCGCCAGGCCATGTCCAACCTGCGCATGGACAAGACCTTTGCCGAGCGCAACGTCAACGAGGGCTTCTCCGGTGGCGAAAAGAAGCGCAATGAGATCCTCCAGCTCGAACTGCTCAAGCCTAAGTTCGCTGTGCTCGACGAAACCGACTCGGGCCTCGACGTTGACGCCTTGAAGGTCGTCTCAGAAGGCGTCAATCGCGCCAAGGCCAACACCGGCCTCGGACTGCTCCTGATCACGCACTACACGCGCATACTGCGTTATATCCACCCCGACTTCGTGCACGTCTTCGTCAACGGTCGCATCGCCGAACAGGGTGGCCCCGAGCTCGCCGACCGCCTTGAGGACGAAGGCTACGATCGCTTTCTCGTTCCGTCGAACGTAGGCTGATCCCATGGCCTCCACACTCAGTCCGGCGCGCTTCGACGAAATCGAAGAAGCCCTCAAAGATGTCATGGACCCGGAACTCGGCATCAATGTCGTCGACCTCGGGCTCATCTATGACCTTGGCTGGGACGACGAGAACAATGCGCTCATCATCCACATGACCCTCACGTCGGCTGGCTGCCCGCTGACGGATGTGCTCGAGGANGTCGGCTGGCTGCCCGCTGACGGATGTGCTCGAGGAGCAGACGGCTGAGGCCCTGGACGGCGTCGTCGACCAGTTCCGCATCAACTGGGTCTGGATGCCGCCGTGGGGTCCGGATAAGATCACCGACGACGGTCGCGACATGATGCGGGCCCTCGGCTTCGCCATGTAGCTCGTGTGCGTACGAGGGCCCCGCCTGCTTCAGCAGGCGGGGCCCTCGTGCGTCGCTCGTCCATTAATTCGGTCGTGTTCCAATGCGGTGCCGGGCGGGGGGTCGCGCCGAAACGGGTCATCCGCTCCCCGTTCGAGCATTGAGGTGTTGCGGAGCGACCAAATATGGCGTTTAGTACATCGTTCCATTTAGTAGAACAGTATGCTAGTTACATGGATACAGTGGAGAGCGGGGCGGTGCGGCGGCGGGCGGCACAGGCAGCGAGCACGAGGGGGGAGATCGTCATGGCTGCTGGGCGGCTCATGCTAGAGCGCGGCTATGTGGGCACGTCGGTCGCGGCGATCGCGGGGGAGGCCGGTGTCGTTGTGCAAACGATCTACAACTCGGTGGGGTCGAAGGCTGAACTGCTCGCGGCGGTGCTCGACCGGGTCGCTGCGGAGCCGGGAGCACCGGCGCTGCTGTCGGGGGCGACCCGTGCACGCATTGCCGAGGCACGCACGGCGACGGAGGTCATCCGCATCCTGGCCCGGTCGAGCGCACTGGTGAACGAACGCACCTCCGGCATATTGCGCATCGTAAGCGAGGCGGCCGTCGTCGATCCTGATGTGGGAGAGTTCGAGCAGAAGCGCGACGCGGCCCGGTTGCACGGCTTTGGCGAGGTGGCGGCAGCCCTCCGGGAGAAGCGCGGCTTGCGGGGTGGGATCAGCGACCACGAAGCGGCGGCGACGATGTGGGCGCTGGCCCATCCGCACACGTATCGCACGCTCGTTCTGTCCTTGGGCTGGTCGACCGAGGCCTATCTCAACTGGCTGGAGAAGTCGCTGCTGGCCGCCCTGCTCTAGGCGTCGGGTAATCGTGTGCCAAGCACAGCCTGAAGGCAAATATACTAGTGAGTTGGATCGCTTTGGCCCATACACACTTCACACCCGTACAAACACCTCGAATGGACTATTGCTGTGCTCAACGTGCAAGATCTCGAAATCCGCGTTGGAGCCCGCGTGCTTATGGAGGGCGTCAACTTCCGCGTCGCGAGCGGCGACAAGATCGGCCTCGTCGGCCGCAACGGTGCCGGTAAGACCACGCTGACAAAGACGCTCGCTGGTGAGACGAACCCGACCAAGGGGTCGATCAGCCACTCGGGTGAAATCGGCTACCTGCCGCAGGACCCGCGCGCCGGCGATCCGACCATGCTCGCCCGCACTCGAATCCTCGATGCCCGCGGCCTCGGCACCATCGCCCTCGGAATGCACGAGTCCAGCCTTGCCATGGCCGACCCCGATCCCAAGATCAGCGCGGCCGCCATGAAGAAATACGGTCGACTGACCGACGAGTTCAACGGCTTGGGCGGCTATTCCGCCGAGGCCGAGGCGGCGTCGATCGCGAGTAACCTGAAGCTGCCCGACCACATCCTCGACCAGGCCCTGAGTACCCTGTCCGGTGGTCAGCGTCGCCGCATCGAACTAGCGCGTATCCTGTTTTCGGCTGCCGAAATGATGATTCTCGACGAGCCCACCAACCACCTCGACGCCGACTCGGTGGCGTGGCTGCGCGAGTTCGTCAAGAACTATAAGGGTGGCGTCATCATCATCAGCCACGACATCGAACTCGTCGGCGAAACGGTCAACCGGGTGTTCTACCTCGACGCCAACCGCATGATGATTGACATCTACAACATGAACTGGAAGAACTACCTGCTCCAGCGCACAGCGGATGCCGACCGTCGCAAGAAGGAACGCTCCAACGCAGAAAAAAAGGCTTCCACCCTGCAGCTGCAGGCCGCGAAGTTCGGTGCCAAAGCCAGCAAGGCCGCCGCCGCCCACCAGATGGTGGCCCGCGCCGAGAAGCTCCTCTCCGGGCTCGACGCCGTGCGTGCCGTGGAACGCGTCGCGAAACTACGCTTCCCCGAACCAGCTCCCTGTGGCCGCACACCGCTCATGGCCAAGGACCTGTCCAAGAGCTACGGTTCGCTTGAAATCTTCACCGCCGTCGACCTCGCCATCGACCGCGGGTCCAAGGTCGTCATCCTCGGCCTCAACGGCGCCGGAAAGACCACCCTGCTGCGCATGCTCGCCGGCGTGGACGAATCCGACACTGGATCGATCGAACCCGGCCACGGTCTGCGCATCGGCTACTACGCCCAGGAACACGAGACTATCGACGTCAAGCGTTCGGTTCTCGAAAACATGGTCTCGTCGTCGCCGAGCATCACCGAAATGGAAGCGCGCCGGGTGCTCGGATCGTTCCTGTTCACCGGCGACGACTCCAACAAGCCGGCCGGCGTGTTGTCCGGTGGCGAGAAGACCCGTCTCGCCCTGGCCATGATCGTCGTTTCCGGTGCCAACGTTTTGCTACTCGACGAGCCCACGAACAACCTCGACCCGGCCAGCCGCGAGGAGATCCTCGATGCCCTGGCGCACTACGCCGGTGCCGTTGTGCTCGTGAGCCACGATGAGGGCGCAGTGCAGGCCCTCAACCCGGAGCGCGTGCTGATCATGCCCGAGGGTACTGAAGATCACTGGAACAAGGATTACCTCGACCTCATCGAGCTCTCCTAACTGATTGTCTGATTCGGCGTTACCCCGCCGAATCGTCCGAGTCGAAGGAACCGTGCGTGCTGTCACTCGAAAAGTCACTGCGCATCGCCCTCGTCTGCCTGCACACATCGCCGGGCACAGATCCCGGTGCCGGTGACGCCGGCGGGATGAACGTCGTTGTGCGCCACCAGGCGGAGGGTCTCGCTGCCCTCGGCCACGAGGTCAGCATTCTGACCCGCCGCTCAGCGGTCGACCAACCAGCGTCGATGCAACTCGCTCCCGGTGTGACCCTTCACTTTCTTGACGCCGGTCCGGCAGCAGCCCTGCCGAAGGGCGAGCACGAGCAGTGGATCGACGAATTCTCGGCCCGGCTCGCCGCTTTCGAACCATTTGACATCGTGCACTCGCATCACTGGTTCTCCGGAATGGCGGCCCTACCGGTCGCCAGGCAGTGGGGCATTCCACACGTGCAGAGCTTTCACAGCATCGCTGCCGACGATTCGACGCCGCTTTCGGCCGGGGAACGGGCCGAATCACCGGGACGGATGGTCGGCGAGGCCAAGCTGGCCCGCGAATCGGATTCCCTCGTCGCAATCAGCGCAGCCGAGGCAGCGACGATCACGGGGCGTCTGGGCGGCCACGTCGACCGCACGGCCGTGGTTCTGCCCGGCGTCGATAGCGCCGCTTTCAGCCCGGCCAGACCGACTGGCCGAGCGGATGCAGGCAGCCTCGGTTATGTCCTCGTCGCCGCCCGACTTCAGCCCCTGAAAGGACTGGACCTGGCTATTGCCGCCGTCGCCGCCATACCGGCGGGCATCCGCCCGACCCTGGTGATCGCCGGGGCAGCATCGGCCGACCACAACGGCTACGTCGACGAGTTGCGCGAACTCGCCGATCGGGTCGGGCTTACCGAGCAGCTTCGGCTGGTCGGTGCGCGACCAAGGGACAACCTGGCCGGCCTGTTTCGTGGCGCGCGACTGGTGCTCGTTCCGTCCCATTCAGAAACATATGGTCTCGTCGCGCTCGAAGGCGCCGCGAGCGGCGTGCCGGTAATCGCCGCAGCATCCGGTGGCCTGCGTGAAGCCGTCGTCGACGGGGTGACCGGTTTGGTGCTGGAGTCGCGAGAGCCGCAGGTCTGGGCCGATGCGATCGCTGGCATCCTTACCGATGCGCAGCGCGCAGAACGGTTGTCCGTAGCGGCTCGGGCGCACGCGCTCCGCCTTGACTGGAACCGGTCGGCCGCGTCCCTGCTCACCGTCTACCGACGGGTGCTCACAACGGACACCCGCCGGCGCAAATCCAGCCTTGGTGAAACCGGCAGGCGACAGCACCGACGCGCCGTCGCCTGACGATTATCGCGACTAGTGCAGTTGTCGGTCGAGCAGTGAGTCTTCGATCTCCGCGTCGTTGCGCGGCTTCGCCGCGCGCTTGCGAGCCCGTTCGTCAGCGCGTTCGCGTTCCTCAGGGTGATTTGCATTCACGCTGCGGTACTCTTCCCGCACTGCCCAGCCCAGCCCGATGAACGCCAGCAGGCCGAACACGAACCATTGGAAGGCGTAGGACAGGTGAGGGCCCTCATCCCGGATCGGCTTGGCGACGGCAGTCGGACGCTTGTCCGTCGCGGTGGGGGTCTCCGTGTCCATCAGGCCGTACGCACCGGTGTACGTGGGTTGGTCGAGTCGCGCAGCAATGGTCGCGAGGTTGATGGTCGCGACCTGGTCGCCGCTGGCCGTGCGGCCCGGCAGATTCGGTTCGCTGGCTTTAAGGCGTGCGACGACGGTCACCGTTCCGCTCGGCGGCGCGGGCACGATGTCCGGGGCGTCCTGCTCCTGCCCGGTGGGCAGCCAGCCGCGGTCGACGATGAAGATCGTGCCGTTGGAGAGCAGCAGAGGAGTAAGCACCTCGAAGCCGGGATTGACGTTGAGCGGGCGGTTGCGCGCGAGCATCTCCTCGTCCGTGAGGTAAATCCCGGTCAGTTCCACCGGCAGCCATTTTTGGAATTCGTCGAAGGCGGTCAGCTCGGGGAGCGCGTCGGCGATCGCGACCGGGTCAGAGTCGAAGTTGGAATCGATTTTATACAGCTCGGTGAGCGCTTCATCGCGCCGCGCCAGCTGCCAGACCCCCAGGCCGGAACAGACCGCAGCGAAAAGAATGGTGAGTGCCAGGTATCCCGCCCAGCGGCGGCTGAACGCGAACTTCCAACCCGTCATCGGGACGTTCCGCTCGGATCCGGTGCGGCGTCCAGCGGACTCACCGTGAGGGGAAAGTCACGAGCGGCCAGAAATTCGCGCAGGTAGTCGACGTGGTCGTCGCAGGCCAGCCACGTCTTGACCCGGTCGACAGAGTGGATGCGCGGATTGCGCCAATCCAGCCGCCAAGTAGCTGCATCCCGGCAGTCGGCTCGTGAGCAGGTCGTCGATTGCAGGGGAGCGCCGAGCCCAATCACCGGACCGGTGGCAGCGTCCTGCCGAGCAATCACTTGACCTCATCGTCGGCGTTGCGGACGTCAGGCCGGGCATAGATCTCAACGCTGCCCGGCCGCAGGACTTCGGCTCCGCGGGGTGCGATCTTCACGTTGGCGACGACGACGGCGAAGTACGGCAGGGCGATCGCACCGATGGCACACAACACGAGCCACCAGCCCTGCACGAACAGCATGAGCACAATGCAGATGATACGCACGCCCATTGCAATCGAGTACTTGATCATCCGGTTGCGTCGTTCGACCTCCGGGGAGGCTGGGAGCGAGGTGATCGACTGCTGCTTCATAGGTCCATCGGGTCCGTGAGTGGGTGAGGGAATGGGGGAGATTCCGCTTCCATAAGCCTACGTCTGCACGGAGCGTTTGTTACACGCCTTAAACTTGAATCTGCCGGGTATTTCGTTGAGCCCGCCCCGAACCTCGCTTCCCAGCAATCCACAGAACAGGAACTCCATGACAACGGCTCGAACAGTGCTCGTCACCGGCGGAAACCGCGGCATCGGCTTTGCCATCGCAGAGGACTTCCTCGCCGAGGGTCACCGCGTCGCCGTGATCTCGCGGTCCGGCCATGGGCCGTCCGGAAGCCTGACCGTGCGTGCCGACATGACCGATGCCGCATCGATCGACGCGGCATTCACCGAAATCGAGGCGACCTATGGTCCGGTCGAGGTCGTCGTCGCCAACGCCGGGATCACCCGCGACACCCTGCTTATGCGCATGTCCGAAGATGACTTCACGTCGGTGATCGACACGAACCTGAGCGGCGCCTTCCGGGTCGTCAAGCGTGCCAGCAAGGGCATGCTCAAGGCGCGATTCGGGCGCATCGTGCTCATTTCCAGCGTCGTGGGGCTCTACGGCTCTGCCGGGCAGGTGAACTACTCGGCGTCCAAGAGCGGCCTGATCGGCCTGGCTCGTTCGGTCACCCGCGAGCTTGGCGCCCGCGGTATCACCGCCAACGTCGTCGCTCCCGGCTTCATCGAAACGGACATGACGGCGGCCCTACCCGAGGCGCAGCAGGCGGACTACAAGCGCAGTATCCCGGCCGGCCGATTCGCCACTCCCTCGGAAGTCGCTCGTGTCGTCTCCTGGCTCGCCGGCGATGACGCTGCCTACATTTCGGGTGCAGTGATTCCGGTCGACGGCGGTCTCGGCATGGGCCACTAGACCGTCGGAGCTAGGCGGCACGGCTGCCGTCTCAGCCGCGCAGGCCGAGCAGCGGCAGGACCTGACTGAGATTGCAGTGGTCGATCACCAGGTCGGCCTCGCGCTTCACCCTCGGCTTGGCGTTGAACGCGACGGCTAGGCCGGCCGCGTCCATCATGCGCAGGTCGTTGGCGCCGTCGCCGACCGCGATCGTCTGCGACAGGGCTATCCCGCGGTTGGCGGACCATTCACGCAGCGCTATCGCCTTCGCCTCGGCGTCGATGATCGGTCCGAGAACCCGCCCGGTCAGGCGGCCGGCTTCCACTTCGAGCCGGTTGGCCCGCCAATGGTCGAGACCCAGCTCAGCCGCGAGTGGATCGAGGAGTTCGTGAAAGCCACCGGACACTACTCCGACGATGCCGCCACCGGCATGAATGCCGGCAATCAGCTCGGGAACCCCCTCAGTCAGGCGGATGCGCCGCCCCACCTCGGCGAAGACCGTTTCCGGTAGTCCGACCAGGGTCGACACCCGCTCGCGCAGGCTTTCAGCAAAGTCCAGTTCGCCACGCATGGCGCGTTCGGTGATGTCGGCGACGAGTTCACGTGAGCTGGCGACATCCGCCAGAAGCTCGATCACTTCGTCCTGGATCAGGGTAGAGTCGGCGTCGAGCACGACCAGGAAACGTGGTGCGGTAGTAAGGATCACGGAGTGACAAGCACGCCCTTGCCCACCACGGTAATGCCGGATTCGGTCACACTGAAGCCGCGTGCGAGGTCGCGATCTCGATCCACGCCGATCGTGGCGCCGGCCTCGACGATCACTTCCTTGTCGAGAATGGCGCGCCGCACGATGGCGCCCGCCCGGATCTGCACCCGGTCGAACACGATCGAGTCGACGACCTCGCAGGCGGAGCTGATCGACGTCCACGGGCCGAGCACGCTGCGCTCGATGTGAGCGCCGGAAATGACGCAGCCCAGCGAGACGATCGAATCGATCATGGTTCCGAGCGCGCCACGGCCGTCGCGCACAAACTTCGCCGGGGGTGAGTTCAACTGCATGCTGAAGATTGGCCATTTCTGGTTGTACAGGTTGAACACCGGAAGCGCGGAAATGAGGTCCTGGTGCGCTTCGAAGAACGAATCGATCGTTCCCACATCGCGCCAATAATACTTGTCGCGGTCGGTCGACCCGGGCACTTCGTTGCGCTGCAGGTCGTACACGCCCGCGTCGCCGCGGGAAACGAAGTCGGGAATGATGTCGCCACCCATATCGTGGCTCGAATCGGTTCGCTCTCCATCGCGCAGTACCGCTTCGATCAGGGCGTCGGTGTTGAAGACATAGTTGCCCATCGAGGCGAACACTTCATGCGGGGCGTCGGCGAGTCCGACGGCATCCTTGGGCTTCTCCCGAAAATTGGAGATGCGATCGGGGGTGTCGGCATCCACTTCGATGACGCCGAACTGGTCGGCCAGGCCGATGGGCTGGCGAATCGCCGCGATGGTCGCCGCGAGGCCCGATGCGATGTGGGCGTCAATCATCTGGCTGAAGTCCATGCGGTAGACGTGGTCAGCGCCGACCACGACGACAATATCGGGTTTTTCGTCGTGAATGAGGTTCAGGCTTTGCAGAATCGCGTCGGCCGAACCACTGAACCAGCGCTTCCCGAGGCGCTGCTGGGCGGGCACCGAGGCGATGTAGGAGTTGAACAGTCCCCCGGAGACATGCCAGGTCTGGGAGACATGGCGGTCCAGGCTGTGCGACTTGTACTGTGTCAGCACGACGATCTGGGTGACGCCCGAATTAATAAGGTTGGACAAAGCGAAGTCCACCAGGCGGTAGTGCCCGCCGAAGGGGACCGCGGGCTTGGCGCGGTCCTCGGTCAGCGGCATCAGCCGTTTTCCCTCGCCACCGGCGAGGACAATTCCAAAGATCTTCTTGGCCTTCATGTGTCCACAGTAGGGGCAACTGGGCGACACGACTAGCACGTGGGATGTGCGTCCGGTCGGGCTGCGCTACCTTTGCTGCATGCGAGTGGATCTGATGACCAAGGAATACCCCCCGGAGATCTATGGGGGAGCGGGCGTTCACGTCGCGGAGCTTGTGCGAGCTCTCCGCGAAGATATTGACGTCTCGGTGCGGTGCTTTGGCGCGCCGCGCTCCGATGTCGACACATTTGCCTACGCGGTGCCCGCGCAACTGGCCGACGCCAATGCTACCCTGGGCACGCTGGGCGTCGACCTGCAAATGGCACAGGACGCCGATGGTGCCGATTTGGTGCACTCGCATACCTGGTACGCCAATGCAGCCGGCCACCTTGCAAAGATGCTGCACGGCGTTCCACACGTTGTGACAGCGCACAGTCTCGAACCCCTGCGTCCGTGGAAGGCCGAGCAGCTCGGCGGCGGCTATCGCGTCTCGAGCTGGATCGAGAAAACGGCCTTTGAGGCAGCGGATGCCGTCATTGCCGTCAGCGACGGCATGCGTCGCGACATCCTACGCAGCTACCCGGCACTAGACGAGAGCCGGGTACACACGGTGTACAATGGCATCGACCTCGACCGTTGGAAGCCCCGACTCGACGCCGAGTTCGTGCGCGGGCTGGGAATCGACCCCGACAGGCCGTCTGTTGTCTTTGTCGGTCGGATCACACGGCAAAAGGGCCTGCCCTACCTGCTGCGGGCCGCAGCGTTGCTTCCACCCGAGGTGCAGCTCGTGTTGTGCGCCGGCGCGCCCGACACTCCCGGCATCCTGGCTGAAGTCAGCGCGGGCGTCGAGGCCCTGCAACGAGAACGGTCCGGAGTCGTGTGGATCAACCGGCTTCTCGCTCAGCCCGAGCTCGCTGCGGTGCTGACCCACGGAACGGTCTTCGTCTGCCCCTCCATCTACGAACCCCTCGGAATCGTCAACCTCGAGGCCATGGCCTGTGGCCTGGCTGTTGTGGGCACGGCTACCGGAGGGATTCCCGAGGTCGTCGTCGATGGTCTCACCGGGCGCCTGGTGCCGATCGAACAACTCACCGACGGTACGGGCACGCCGCTGCACCCCGAGCAGTTCGTGGCCGACCTGGCCCGCATTCTCACCGACGTGGTGAGCGATCCGGCTCGCGCAGCCGACATGGGGCGCGCCGGTCGTCTGCGGGCGGAGCACGAGTTTGGTTGGAGTCAGATTGCCACTCGCACGCGCGAGATCTACGCATCCCTGCTTTGAGTGACTAGCGAGTACGCCGAGCCTGCCGCAGCGGCGGCCCGGCGTATTTCAGCACCGGCCCCGTTCGATAACATGGCTGTATGGTCAACGTTCTGCATTTCACCGACGTCTCCGTCGTCCGGGGTGGCACTGCCATCCTCGACTCAGTGAACTGGAGCGTCGATGACGACCAACGATGGGTCATCCTCGGCCCGAACGGCGCCGGCAAAACCACCCTGCTGCAGATCGCTGCCGCGTTCATGCACCCGTCGACCGGTCAGGCCGAGGTACTCGACGAGACGCTCGGCGGAACCGATGTCTTTGAATTGCGACCGCGGATCGGATTCGCCTCGACCGCCATGGCCCGGAAGGTGCCGGGAAACGAGAAGATCCTCGACGTCGTCATGACGGCCGCGTATTCGGTCACCGGTCGGTGGAACGAAGAATATGAGGCCATTGACGAACGCCGCGCCCAGCGCGTGCTCCAGGAATGGAACCTCGACCACCTCGCCGACCGCAAGTTCGGCACCCTCAGTGACGGCGAGCAGAAACGCGTGCAGATCGCCCGGTCGGTCATGACCGACCCGGAGATTCTGTTGCTCGACGAGCCCGCTGCGAGCCTCGACCTCGGCGCTCGGGAATCGCTTCTGCAGCTGCTCAGCGGTTTCGCGCAGGAGCCCAATTCACCCGCGATCATCATGGTCACCCACCATGTCGAGGAGATTCCGCTCGGATTCACCCACGTGCTGCTGCTGTCGGGCGGCCAGGTCGTCTCCGCCGGACCGATCGGTGAGGCACTCACCGCCGAGGCCCTCAGTGAGACCTTCGGCCTGCACATCGAACTCACCGAGACTGACGGTCGTTATTCGGCACGCGCTTTCTGAATGCACCATTCGTAGAGCGTGGCCTGCTGCTATGGCGATTTCTGCTAAAGTGAGGGGCTGGCCATCTGGCCACCCTGCCTGCCTTCGTTTCTGTTGCACGGCGAGCGGGGCCCAATAATCGAACAGCACTGTGACCAGTTACAAGTCTGTTCACCAGAAGTGCAAAAGGAAATTTTCATGAAGTCTGACATTCATCCCGAGTACGCTGCCGTCGTTTTCCGGGATCTCGCCTCCGGCGCGACCTTCCTGACTCGTTCGACGGTCTCCAGCAAGAAGACCATCGAATGGGAAGACGGAACCACGTACCCCGTCATCGACGTGGAAATCTCCTCCGAGTCGCACCCGTTCTACACGGGCAAGCAGCGCATCATGGACTCCGCCGGCCGCGTCGAGAAGTTCAACTCGCGTTACAAAGGCTTCGGCAAATAGCACTGGATTTTCAGTACAAAAAAGCGACCAGCTCAGGCTGGTCGCTTTTTTCGTGTAAACGCGCGCTAATCAGCTCCGCGCGACTTTATCGCTGGGGCCAGGCGGTGTCGGCCAAGAATTCGGGATCGCGGCCGCGGCGCATATAATCCTGAAAACTTTCCGCCTGCTGGCGGTACCATCCAACCTGCAGCGCATGCATCTCGTCAAGAGTGGAGGGAAGGGCACCTTCGTGCGCGCGGTGAATCGCCTGGGCGACACGTCCCGCCGCGATCGCGTCGGCCCCGGCATCATGCGCGTCGTCGAGTGTTACGCCGTAGAACGCGCTCGTGACCTCCAGGGTGCGCTTTCCTTTGCGATATTTGTCGACGGCCTTATCGATGACCAGAGGATCGACAACCGGGCTGGGAGAGACCAGGGGCGCAACGCCATAGCGCAGAGCCTCACGGTCGAGCAGGGTGAGGTCATAGGGGGCGTTGTAGGCCACGATGGGCAGACCATCGGTCAGATGCCCGCGCAGGGCCGTGACGATCTCGGCAACAGCCTCCGACGCGATGCGACCGTGCTCCACGGCATGCTCCGTGGTGATGCCGTGCACGTTGGTAGCACCAGCCGGAATATCGACGCCCGGATCGATCAGCCAATCGATGCGTTCAACGGCCGTGCCGCTCGCGTCGAGAACGGCGACGGTGGCCGACACAATGCGGCAGGTTTCCACGTCGATGCCGGTGGTTTCAAGGTCGAATACGGCGAGGCGATCGCTCCAGGTGCTCATGCTTCCACCCTAGGGGCGCCCACCGACACGCTTTTGCACCCCCTGGCCAGCCAGCTACAGGTTCAACTGGCAGTCAGAGCGTGATCCGCCGGTTGATGATGTCTTCTGCGCTCTCGTGCATGGTGTGGTTCTTCGCCCGGGCATCCGCTCGCAGTCTTTTGAAGGCTTCGTCCATGCTGACGGTACTGACCTGGGCGATGACCCCCTTCGCTTGCTCGATCAGGATGCGGCTGTTCAGCGCCCGCTGCAACTGCTCGTTGACGACGGCGTCTTCGTGCGCGGTGCGCTCCTGCAGGATGCTGATCGTCGCGACATCGGCCAGGGCCTGCCCGATCGCTGCGTCTTCGGGGGTGACGTCGCCCGTCTTGGTGCGGAACAGATTGAGCGCCCCGATCGCCCGATGGCGCACCCGCATCGGGATAGCGTGCACCGAGTGAAAGCCCTGCGAGAGCGCGGCCGCCTTGAAGTCGGGGTAGATATCTCCGGACGAGGCGATATCACCCATCGTGACGACCTTGCCGGTGCGGTAGCAGTCGACACAGGGACCGGCACCGGCCTGCTGCTGCAGGACCTCGACCAGGTAGCTTTCTTCGCTGGTGGACGCGACCACCTGGAGTTCTCCGCTGGGATCGGCCAGCAAGAGGCCGGCCGCGGTTGCATCGAGTAAATGCACGCACTCCTCGACCAGGGTATGCAGAACGTCGAGAACGTCGTACTCGCCTACGAGAGTGTCCGTCAACTTCACAAAAGCGGCGCTCACCAGTGAGGCGCGAGTCATCGTGACCATGATTAATTCTAAGACATTTCCTGATATTCCGTCAGTTTGGATCGAACACGTCGGCATCGAACACATCAACATCAAGCACGTTCGTCGGGAGCTGGTTTCCGTCCATTTAATCTACCGGGCTGAACTCCAGACGCCTGGCAACCACGTCACCGGCAATTGCGCGCACTGTCTTACCGTGGGAGAAGGCGTGCGCACGAAGCACGAGCAGGGCATCCGTTGGCGTCACGTTCATCTGCACCAGGACCATGCCGGTCGCCTGGTGAATCTCCCGCCTTGACAGCGGCGATGCCGTTGGCGTCACGGCTTCGCTGGCTGCTTCCTGCACGCGCAACAGGCGGTCGAGCAGGTTCCAGGCCGTCTCATTGGCCAGTACCAGGGCCTTCGCCTGGTCGGTGCGATCCAGCACCCCGGGCGTTCTGCTGTACAACTCGACTATTCCGACATCGAGCGCGCCGAGAGTAAGGGGGAACACGTAGAGGGCTTCGACGGCGGTGTCCATCAGCGCCGTGTGAAAAACCGGCCAAAGCGGATGCGCAACCTCGCGTATCCGAGGTTCCAGCACGGGACGCCGTGTGCGAGCAGCTTCCCATCGAGGGCCCTCGCCGAGATCGAACTGCAGTTCATCAAGGCGAGCGGCCAGGCCGTCGGTGGCACAAACGACCGTTTCCGGAACGGTGCCACCGAAAACTGACATCGCGGCACCATCTACGGGAAGTGCGACGAGAAAATGGGCGCATAAGGCCGTGTCTTCGACTCCACCCTCTGTGCTCGACCCTTCAGCCACGATCGACCGGCCTCCAGACCCTGGGCGATTGCTTGCTCAGCCCAAGAATACGTCGTTCGAGCGACCACGACAATGAAAGTTCATGCCAAATTTGTTTGAAAGCCCCCCGGCGGTCAGAACAGATGTCAACCGCAATGCAGCCAGTAAAAACTTTGGGCGCCGAGTGTGAGGGTGAGGGTACCCTTATCATCGAAACTGGGAAAGACAGCACCGCCGAACAGGTCGTACAGCCGGGTTCCGGCCATGTCGACATCGTCGATGGTGAACGCGACCGGATTGTGCGAAAAGCTGAAGACGCAGATCACGGTTTCCGGCTGGTCGCCGAACATGGAACCAGAGCCGGCATAGCTGCGGGTGAACACGAGCACCGATTCGTGGTTGGTCTTGAGCACGCGGATCGTACCCAGTCCGAAGGTTGGATGTGCCTTGCGCACGTGGATCACATTGCGAATCCAGTGCAGGAGCGAACCGGACTGCGCGAGTTGCGATTCCACATTGGTCTGTGTGAAATTGTAGACAAGGGACTGCACGACCGGCAGAAAGAGCTTGCCGGGGTCGGCATCGGAGAAGCCGGCATTTCGGTCCGGCGTCCACTGCATCGGTGTGCGGGAACTGTCACGGTCGGGCAGCCAGATATTGTCACCCATGCCGATCTCATCGCCGTAGTACAGGAACGGGCTCCCCGGCAAGGCAAAGAGCAGGGCGTGGGCTAGTTCCAACTCAGCCCGGGAATTGTCCAGCAACGGGGCCAGCCGCCGGCGTATGCCGATATTGGCGCGCATTCGTGGGTCGTAGGCGTACCAGCCATACATGGCTTGCCGGTACTCCTCACTGACCATCTCCAGGGTGAGCTCATCGTGGTTACGGAGGAACACGCCCCAGCCGGCGCCGTCGGGAATGTCGGTCGTTTCGGAGAGCACCCGTACCAGCTCGTTTGCTTGCTGTGAGCGCAGGGAATAGAAGATGCGAGGCATAACGGGAAAATCGAATGCCATGTGGCATTCCGGTTCGTCCTCGGTGCCGAAGAACGCGGCCACTTCCCGCGGCCACTGGTTGGCTTCGGCGATCATGACCCGGCCGGGATAGTCTCGGTCGACCATGGCACGCAGACGCTTGACGAACTCGTGGGTCGGCGGCTCGCCCTCGCCGTTGCCCTCTTCGGACTCGAACAGGTAGGGGATCGCGTCCAGCCGAAACCCGTCGACGCCAACGTCGAGCCAGAAGCGCACAACATCGAAGATCGCCTCCTCGACGGCCGGGTTCTCAAAGTTGAGGTCGGGCTGGTGTGAGAAGAACCGGTGAAAGAAGAACTGTCGACGCACCGGGTCGAAGGCCCAGTTCGATTCTTCGGTGTCGGTGAATATGATGCGAATGTTCGGATACCGCTCGTCGGTGTCGCTCCAGACATAGAAGTCTCCGTAGGGACCATCGGGGTCCTCACGGGACTGCTGGAACCATTCGTGCTGGTCCGAGGTGTGATTCAGCGGAAAATCGATCACTATGCGCATATTCCGTTCGTGCGCTTTGGTCACGAGATCCTTAAATTCCTCCAGAGTGCCGAATTCCGGCAGGATTGTGCGGTAGTCAGCGACGTCATAGCCGCCGTCCTTGAGCGGAGAGTTGAAGAACGGCGGAATCCATAGGGCGTCGATTCCGAGCCACTGCAGGTAGTCGAGTTTTGACACCAGGCCAGCCAGGTCGCCGGAGCCGTCGGCATTGCTGTCGACAAAGGACCGCACCATGACCTCATAGAAGACGGCGCGGCGATACCACCGCGGGTCGAGGGCCAAACCGGGCAGCTGAATGGGTGCGGTAAAGCTCACGGCTTTCCTTCCGTCCCCGCGAAGGGCTCGATCGATGCAGATGCTGGCTAGAGTCTAGATCGACCACCCCGGTGCACGTCCAGCCTTGTGTAAGTCTCGCGCCTAAACTAAGGGCGATGATCGTTTCTTCTCCCTACGACAAGCTGCTGCAAAGCCTCCCGGTGCGTGAGCTCACCGCATCCGTTCCTGGCACCGACCGACAGCGCAGTGACGCGCGGTACTGGGAGTACGGCGATCCCACCGCAGCCACCACGTTAGTTCTGGTGCACGGTTTTCGTGGCGACCACCACGGCCTGCAGTTGGTTGTGGCCGAGCTGCTCGGCGGCGACACGAATACACCCGACCTGCATATCGTCGCACCAGACCTGCCCGGTTTTGGCCAGTCAGCTCCTTTCCACGCGGGCGCGCATTCCCTGGCCGGATATGCCCTCTGGCTCCAGGAATTTCTCCGCGTGCTGGCCCCGACCGGCCGTGTGGCCGTGTTGGGCCATTCCTTTGGGTCGATCGTGGTCGCTGCGGCCGTCGCCGACGGGCTGGCGGTTGACGAAGTCATTCTGGTCAATCCGATCGCGGCGCCGGCTTTGTCCGGGCCGCGCGGTGTGCTGACCCGACTGGCCGTGTTCTACTACTGGGCCGCTGCGACCCTGCCCGAACGCTGGGGCTACGCGCTGCTGCAGAACCGTGCCATCGTACGCATCATGAGTGTGAGCATGGCCAAGACCCGCGATTCGCACCTGCGCCGCTGGATTCACAACCAGCATGACCGGTACTTCAGTGCCTTCGCCAACCGCCGGGTCGTGATGGAGGCATTCACCGCCTCGGTCAGCCACGATGTGAGCGAGTTCGCGGCACAGATTCGGCAGCCCACGCTGCTGATCGCCGCCGACAAAGATGACATCACACCACTCGCTGCGCAGCATCGGTTGACGACCTTGTTTTCGAACGCCACGTTGCGGGTCATCGAGAACGTCGGCCATCTCATCCATTACGAAAAGCCGAAAGCAGCCGCCGCGTTCATTCGGGACTTCCTCGCCGGGGAGCGTGCGCTGTGAGAATTGTCGTCGACTGTCGCTACGTGCGCCCCGATCAGCATGACGGCATCAGCCGATACACGGCGGGACTGGTCACCGAATTGGGCCGCCTGCATCCGCTCATAATGCTGATCAGTGACCATCGCCAGCTCGCGATGCTTCCGGCCTTGCCCTGGCAGCTGGTGCGCGCACCGACCAGCCTGTACGAACCGCTCGTCGCCCTGTCGGTCAACCGTCTGAAACCCGATGTCGTGTTCAGCCCGATGCAGACGATGGGCTCCTGGGGCCGCAAATACCGGCTGTTCCTGACCGTGCATGACCTGATTTACTACCGCAATCGCACGCCGCCGCGCGATCTCTCCCCGCTTATCCGGCTGCTCTGGCGGGCCTACCACCTCTCCTGGTGGCCACAGCGGATGCTACTGAACGGCGCCGACGGCATCGTTACGGTTTCCGAGACCACGCGTTCACTGATCAGAGAGCACCACCTCACCCGGCGTCCGGTCGCCGTGGTGCCGAACGCCGCCGACGCCGTACCGGGCATCCCCAGCCACCGGAGCATTCCGGAGACCACTCGGTTGGTTTACATGGGGTCTTTCATGCCGTACAAGAACCTCGACACGCTGATTCTGGCACTGGCCGACCTGTCTGAATACGAACTGCACCTGCTCAGTAAAGTGTCAGCGACCGAACGGGCCCGCCTCAGCCGGCTGGCGCCGCAGGCCCGTCTCGTCTTCCACGACGGGGTCACCGACGAGCAGTACCACCGCCTGTTGCGTTCGGCGACCGCTCTCGTGACCGCATCGCTCGATGAGGGCTTTGGAATTCCCCTGGTCGAGGCGATGAGCCTCGGCATTCCAGTCGTCGTCAGTGATATTCAAATCTTTCGTGAGATCGGCGGCGACGCGGCCCTGTACTTTGACCCGCATGATGCTGATTCCATCGCTGCAATGGTTCGACGACTGGAGGCTCCGGGGGAGTGGGCGGCTCGGTCGGCTCGGTCGATGGCCCAGGCCGCACGCTTCAGCTGGGCGGCATCGGCCCGCACGCTGCTCGGGGTGCTGGAGAGCACCACGCCGCTTCGTAGGAGCGCCGATGCCCGACCTCATTGATCTGCTGTTCCGGGCCCGTGTTTAGCACATAGGCCCAGGGATCAGAGCACGGGAGACGGGGAGGGCCCGCCGCGATCGCCGGGCAACCGCATCGTCGCGTCGAAATGCGTCAGCAGGAGCTGGTCGTTCTCCCAACGAAAATCGTGCACAGATCCGTTGGCGATGAATTCACCGTGCCTCGGCCGCTCGCCGTCTGTAGCGTGACGCAGCAACGTTCCGATAATTCCGCCGTGGCTGAGCACCAGTACGCGCTGGCCTGCTCTCCCGGCCGCGAGCGTCGCCAGGGCTGCCAGCACCCGATCCACGACATCACCCCGGGTTTCCAACCCGGGAACAGCGACACCGTCGGGAAAGCGAGCCTGGCGCTCAACGAAGGTGAGCCCCTCGATGGCGCCGTGGTGACGTTCGGTGAGCGCGGGAACAATCTGGGGTTCGTTTAGATCGAGTTCTGCGGCGATGATGCGGGCTGATTCCGCGGCGCGGAGCAGCGGACTGGACACGATGGTATCCCAGCCGCGACCCTGCAGCCGCGCCGCGGCGGCAACGGCCTCGGCGCGCCCCGTCGCGTTGAGGGGAATATCCGTTCTCCCCTGGATGCGGTGGTGCAGGTTCCAGTCCGTTTGGCCATGACGAACGATCGAAAACGTGGTCATGGGGAGATGATCAGATGCCTGGGTGTTTGGCCGGATAACGGGCAACGCGGTCAGCCCAGCAGCCGGGTGGTCAGGGCAGCGAGGGTTTCGGAAGTCCCGGCCTCGAGCTTGTGCAGGGCCCGCCCGTCACCTTTCGTCGCGCCGCGGTTGATGACGATGATGGGAAGCTTGCGTCGGCGTGCCTGTTCCACCAGACGGATACCAGAATTCACGGCCAGCGAAGACCCGGCCACGATGAGGGCGTCCGCTCCCTGAATCAAAGCGGATGCCTCCAAGAACGTTTCCGTCGGAACGAGCTCACCGAAGAACACGACATTCGGCTTGAGCATGCCGCCGCAGACCGTACAGGCCGGTACCACGAAGTCATCGATGTTCCCCACGTCGGCGTCGCCGTCGGGAGCGATGCGAATACTCTCCGGGTCCCGTAGAACCGGGTTGTCGTTTTCGAGCCGGGCCGCAATGCTGTCGCGACCGAAGGCCTGGCCACAGGCCAGGCAGATTACCCGGTCGAGGGAACCGTGCAACTCGACCACGTGGCGTGACCCCGCCCGGGTGTGCAGGCCGTCGACGTTCTGGGTGATGACCCCGGCAATGGCACCGGCGCTTTCCAGTTGCGCGAGCGAGCGGTGGCCGAGGTTGGGTTCGGCCTGGTGAAAGACCCGCCAGCCCAGGTGACTGCCGGCCCAGTACCGTTTGCGTGATCGTTCATCGGCGACGAAGGTTTGAAACGTCATCGGCGTGCGCGTCGGCGCACCCTCGCCGCGATAGTCCGGAATGCCGGAATCAGTGCTGAGGCCGGCACCGGTGAGCACCGCGGCACGTTTATCGCGTAACAGGGTGGCGACAGCATCCACTTCCCGCTCGGAATCGAGGGCGACCGCAGAGGCGAGCGCGTCGGCGGTATCGGGAGCGTAGGCGGGCTCGAGCGCGTCGACCAGTACCGTGTCGCGGTGCGGAGCCGAGTCGGCAGTCATCGGCGCTCCTTTCGGGCCAGGGCGCACGGGAGAAGGTGCTCTTTACTTGATTCTAAACTCGTATGTTTTCCGGTTTGACGACCCACCTGTCAGGCTTGCCCTCAACACTCGTCTCGAAAGGCACTTTTTCGTGCAAATCACCCGAATCACCGACCTGTCCAGCGCGGGTCTCGCCGACTATTCGCGTTTGACGGATGTCGCACTCCGGCGAGTCCTGGAACCGGCCGGCGGCCTGTACATCGCTGAGTCGCCCAAGGTCATCGCCCGCGCGCTGAACGCCGGCCATCGCCCCCGCTCCCTGCTCATTCAGGAACAGTGGATGCCCGACGCCGAGCGCTTGCTCGCTGACTGGCCAGAGGTGCCGATCTACGTCGGTGAGGCGAGCGTTCTGGAACAGTTGACCGGCTACAACTTGCATCGCGGCGCCCTCGCCGCCATGCACCGGCCGGAGCTCAAACCGGTCGAGGCGCTGCTGACGAATGCTCGCCGAATCGTCATTCTTGAAGACATCGTCGATCACACCAATGTAGGTGCGATTTTTCGCTCCGTTGCCGGGCTCGGTGCCGATGCCGTACTGATCACCCCGCGCTGCGCCGACCCGCTCTACCGGCGCAGCGTGCGCGTGAGCATGGGCACTGTGTTGCAGGTACCGTGGACTCGGCTGCCGCAGTGGGGCGTAGCCGCCCCCCTGCTGCACGACGCCGGCTTTCACCTGGCCGCCTTGGCGCTGGCCGACAACGCCGTGTCGCTCGACGTGTTCGCCGAGGCTGCGCCGGAACGGCTCGCCATCATCCTCGGCGCCGAAGGCGACGGGCTTAGCCAGCATGCCCTTGCCGCGGCCGACACGGTCGTGACCATCCCGATGCTGCACGGGGTTGACTCGCTCAATGTCGCTTCTGCAAGTGCCGTCGCGCTCTACGCCCTGCGCAGTCGTTCGTAACTCGGGCGGGCCTGATGCACGACACGAAGAAGTTAGGCTGAACGGATGTCTCCCTCCCGGCGTGTAGTCATTCAACGACGGCGACTGGCCGTCTTCAGCATTCTGCTCGTCGTGCTGGGCGGCGTCGGCTACATCGGTACCACCAATCTGGCTCCGGTGCCGGCGAGTGCCGCAGCGCTCCTGCAGCCTGCCGACCTTACCCAGCAGGTAGCCGCACCGACCTGGCCGAGTTTCGGTCAGAGCGCCATCGGCGCGGTCGGTTTTCCCGGTGTTCTGGCTGCGAGTGGTGAAGAGGACACTGTTCCGATCGCGAGCATCACCAAGATGGTCACCGCCCTCGTCATCCTCGATGCGAAGCCGCTCGCCGCCGGCGAGACCGGACCAGACATTATTTTCACCGAGGCCGACGTGGAGATCTACTACGACGTGATCGCCGAGAACGGTTCGGTGGCCCCCGTCGTGTCAGGAATGGTGCTCACCCAGCGAGAGGCCTTCGAGGCCATGTTGCTGCCATCGGCCAACAACTACGCGGCCTCCCTCGCGGTGTGGGCGTACGGCTCCCTTGACAACTACCTGGCGGCGGCGGCTGCCTGGCTGTCCGACAAGGCCCTGACTGAGACCAGCGTCGCCGACACCAGTGGTCTGTCGACCTCGAGCGTGAGCAGCCCGGCCGACCTTGTTGAGATCGGCAAGCTCGTCGTCGGTCACCCCGCCCTGGCCGAGATCGTCGCCTTGCAGTCGGCAGTGCTGCCGGTCATAGGCACCATCACGAACACAAACAAACTGCTTGGTCGTGATGGCATCAACGGTATCAAGACGGGAACCACAGATGTCGCCGGTGCCTGTCTGCTGTTTTCGACCGACTTCACGGTCGGCAACAGCACGGTAACCCTCGTCGGCGTGGTGCTCGGCGGCGACACTCACTCCGAGCTCAATTCGGCGATTTCCGCGCTCGTTGCGAGCGTAAAACCCGGGTTCCACGAGGTGGTCCTGGCCGAAGCCGGTGCCGCATTCGGCAGGTACACGACCGAGTGGGGTGACGTGAGCGATATCGTTGCTGAACGGACGGCATCCGTTCTGGTCTGGTCGGATTCACCCATCTCGGGAGCCGCGACGGCCGCTGATGTGCAGCTCGGACGGGCTGGCGACGAGATCGGGGAGGTGACTTTCACGATCGGAACCGAAGCGTCGACGACGGTGACGGTACCGCTCGAACTCCAGCACACCCTGACCGATCCCGGCCCGGCCTGGCGCATGGGGCACCCCGGCGAACTCGCTGCCGGCTGACCGCACGGAGGAAACACCGGTCACATGGGCGGCAGGGTGAACGGGCCGGCCTCTGGCCGTTTGGGCAGCACGTGGTCCCCGGAGGACTGGTGGCGCACACGCCGCAGTACCCAGGGCACGAGGTACTCCCGCGCCCAGGCGAAGTCTTCGGTGCGAGCCTGACGCCAGCTGGTTCCCGGCATCGGCTCAGGCGCGCTCGGTTCGAGGGAATTCTTTATGTTAAGGGTTTGCAGAACCATGCGCGCGACCGTGTGGTGCCCGAGCGCATTGAGGTGCAGCCGGTCGGGAGCCCACAGCCGTGGGTCCTGGATCTCGGTCAGCTGCCACATATCGGCCACGATGCAGTCATACCTCGTGGCGATGGCGCGAATGTTCTCGTTGTAGATGGCAACCTTGCCGCGAATGCTGCGAAACACGGGGGAGAAGCCCACATCGGCGCCGGTGAACAGCACGATCGTCGCACCGTCCTGGCTCAAGCGGGAAATCACTTCGTCACAGCGCGCCGCGATGAAATCGGGGTCGGTACCAGGTCGGATCACGTCGTTGCCGCCGGCCGAGATGGTGATCAGGTCGGGGCGCAGGGCCAGGGCCGGTTCGATTTGCTCGGCGGCAATCTGCCGGATGAGTTTGCCCCGCACGGCGAGGTTCGCGTAGGCGAAGTCCTCGGTGCCGTCGCTCAGTACCTCGGCCACCCGATCGGCCCAGCCCCGGTGCCCGCCGGGGCTTTGAACTTCAGGATCGCCGATGCCTTCGGTGAACGAATCACCTAGCGCGACGTAGCGTGACCAGGGATGCTGTTGCTTCGTCATCGACCCAGTCTGTCTGACCACCCCGCCTCCGGTCGAACCCGCCGCGCGCGCGAACGTCGGTGGGCTTTGATAGATTTGGCAGAAGTGAATACTCCATCTGTTTTCGGTCCCGCACAGGGAACGAGTGCAGCCGAACACCTTTCGCCGTCCTTCCCAGAACGGGCGGCCTGGGGTACCGCCGGCAAACTGCGCGCCTGGCAAGCCGAAGCGCTCGAAGCCTACTTCGTGCACGAACCCCGCGACTTCCTTGCAGCGGCCACACCCGGCGCCGGGAAGACGACGTTCGCCCTGCGTCTGGCGGCCGAACTCCGGTCTCGGCGCACAATCGACCGCATCACGGTCGTTGCCCCGACCGAGCATCTCAAGAACCAGTGGGCGGATGCCGCGGCGCGCGCGGGCATCCGTCTCGATCCCATGTTCAAGAACGCCGACCGCAGTTATGGCAGTCACTATCACGGGGTCGTCGTCACTTACGCCCAGGTCGCAGCTCGGGCCGCGCTGCACAAGCAGCTGACCGAGTCGAGCCGCACCCTGGTCATCCTCGACGAGATCCATCACGGGGGAGACGCCCTGAGCTGGGGCGACGCGATCCGCGAGGCCTTCGGCCCGGCCACCCGCAGGCTATCTCTGACCGGCACCCCGTTCCGCTCCGACACCTCGCCGATTCCCTTCGTGAGCTACCTGCCCGACAAACATGGCATACGCATGTCGCAGAGCGACTACGCCTACGGGTACGGCCGTGCCCTCGCCGACGGCGTGGTGCGCCCGGTGATGTTCATGGTCTACGCCGGACACATGAAGTGGCGCACCCGCGCCGGCGACGAGATGGAAGCCAAGCTCGGCGAGGGTAACACCAAGGACATCACGAGCCAGGCCTGGCGCACCGCGCTCGAGCCCAGCGGACAGTGGATACCCTCCGTATTGCGCGCCGCTAATTCTCGCCTGACCGAGGTGCGGCACGGCATTCCGGATGCCGGTGGCCTCGTCATAGCCACCGACCAGACCACCGCACGCGCCTACGCCGTCATTCTGGAAGACATCTGCGGGGAGCCGGTCACCATCGTGCTCTCCGACGAGAAGGAGGCGAGCGACCGCATCGACGAGTTCTCCAAGAACACCCGCCGCTGGATGGTCGCCGTGCGCATGGTGTCGGAGGGCGTTGATGTGCCGCGCCTCGCCGTCGGCGTCTACGCGACGAGCGCGGCAACGCCGCTCTACTTCGCGCAGGCGATCGGCCGGTTCGTGCGGGCCCGCCGGCGGGGCGAGACGGCATCCATTTTTCTGCCCAACGTTCCCGGGCTGCTCAGCCTGGCCAACGCGCTCGAGCTTGAACGTGACCATGCACTCGACCGCAGCAACCGTGAAGACGGCGACGACGGCATGTACAACCCCGAAGATGCCATGGTCGCCGCGGCGAACAAGGAAGACAAAGCGTCCGATGACCTTGGCCTGGATGATTTTACCTGGCAGGCCCTTGACTCACAGGCGACGTTCGACATGGTCATGTTCGACGGTGACGAATTCGGTGAGCTCGCCGAACCCGGCACCGATGAAGAGTTCGACTTCATCGGCATCCCGGGCCTGCTAGAGCCGGAACAGGTCTCTGAGTTGCTGCGGCAACGCCAGTCCCGGCAGTCGAAACGATCGACCGACAAGCGCAAAAACCCGGTCACCGGTGAAATAGCCCCGCTCGAGCCGCCGCCGCTGTACCGTACTCTCAAGGAACAGCGCACCCTGCTGTCGAGCCTCGTGGGCATGTGGTCGAAGCTCGCCAACGAGCCGCACGGCATGATCCACGCCGAGATGCGTCGGATCTGTGGAGGGCCCGCCGTCGCCCAGGCCAGCGTGACTCAGCTGCAAATGCGCATCGACCTGCTGCGCCGCCGCCTCGGCCGCAGCTAGCTCCGCAGCGTTGCCGACCGCGCGGCGGCGCCCACGGGCACGCGGGCGACCAACAGTGCGGTCAGAATGTCGTTCATCAGATCATCGACGTGTTCCAACCCAATCGACAGGCGCACGATGCCGGTACCCGGGCGTGCCTCCGCCGCAACCGGCCGGTGGGTCAGTGACGCCGGATGCTGCACGAGGGAGTCGACACCGCCGAGCGACACGGCGTGCGTGATCAGCCGCAGCGTTTCGGTGAAGCGCACTGCGGCCGCACAGGAGCCGAGGTCCAGGGCGATCAGGGAGCCGGCCCCGGCACTCTGGCGGCCGATCAGCCCCTGTGGGTCCTGGCCGGGCAGGCCGGGGTACAGCACACGGATCAGCGCCGGGTGTTCGTGGAGCCGGGCAGCGATCGCACCAGCTGTGACCTGTTGGGCGCGTACCCGAATCGGCAGGGTGCGCAGGCCACGATGCAGCAGGTAGGCGTTGAACGGCTGCAGTAAGCCACCGGTGAGCGCGCGCACCTGCCGCAGGCGCACCATCCACTCCTCCGGCCCCGAGACGGTTCCGCCCATGGCGTCGCCGTGCCCACCGAGGAATTTCGTCGCGCTGTGCAGCACCAGGGTAGCCCCCGACTCGATCGGGCGCTGCAGTACCGGGGTAGCGAAGGTATTGTCCACCAACACCGGAACATTTCCGGCGGCCGCCACGACCGCCCGAATATCGGTGAGCTCGAGGGTTGGGTTGGCCGGCGTCTCCAGAACGACCAGGCCGGTGTTCGAACGGATGGCCGCAGCCACGCCGGCCAGATCGGTCCAGGTGACCGTCGTGCCAAGCAGCCCACTGGCCAGGACATGATCGGTTCCGCCGTAGAGGGGGCGCAGGGCCACGATATGGGGCTTGCTGGCGGTGACCGTCGCGATGAGCGTCGCGGTGAGGGCGGCCATCCCGGTGGCGAAGGCCACGGTGCCCTCGGCCCGTTCCAATGCCGCGAGTGCACTTTCGAACCGGGCGACTCCGGGCTGCCACAACCGTTGGTAGACGGCAGAGTCCCCGGGCTCCGGCGTACCGCCGGTCGCCAGGTTCTCGTAGGACTCTCCGCCCGCCTCCACACCGCGCAGCGGATTCGTGGTCGACAGGTCGATACCCGGAACGTGAACTCCGGCTTCGGTGAGGCCGTCCATTCCGGCGTGCACGGCAAGGGTTTCAATATGTGACATCAGTGGCAGCATGCCCTCACAGAAACAGATTCTGTGTTTTGGCGCAAGGCAGCCTGCAGACCCTTGCAAAACTTTATTTGGCATCGCATAAACTGCTTGATAACGAGGGAGTCTCTTTATGGAATCGAAGAAGCCAGAACTTGACCGGGTTGACCGTGCACTCCTCCGTGCCCTGTCGGTCAATGCCCGGGCGTCGGGTGCTGCCCTGGCGACTGAAATCGGAGTCGCCGAGTCCACGGTGTCTTTGCGCCTGCGCCGCCTTCAACAACTCGGCCACATTCGTGGCTACCGGGCCAATATCGATTTGGCCGCGCTCGGTGCCAGCCTGCAGGCACTAATCTCGGTGCGGCTCGCCAAGCACGCCCGGGTTCAGATCGATGACTTTCGTAACGCCGCCCCGCACTGGCCCGGCGTGATCGGGCTCTTTCATACGGCCGGTGCCGACGACTACCTGCTGCACGTGGCCGCAGCTGATGCCTCCCACCTGCGCGACTTCGTGTTGGAACATCTTGCAGAGCATCCGGCCGTCGCCCACACTGAAACGAACCTGATCTTTGAATATGTCGACGGTGACGGCTGGCAAGATCTGGTCAAATAGTGGGGCAGGCCTTCCGGCCCGTATCGCCGACCGGCCCGAACTGATTAACATAAGAACGCCTCCCGCCGAAGCGGGAGGCGTTCTTCGCAAGCTCTATTTAGAGGGCGCGGATGTTCTCGGCCTGAGGACCCTTGGGGCCCTGGGTTACCTCGAACTCAACCTTCTGGTTCTCATCGAGGGACTTGTAGCCGTTCGACGCGATCGCGGAGTAGTGCGCGAAAACATCGGCGCTTCCGTCGTCGGGTGCGATAAAGCCGAAGCCCTTTTCAGCGTTGAACCATTTCACGGTACCTGTTGCCATTTGTAAAACTCCTCCAGGAGTGTTAGACCGGCCCCGACTGTCGGGACCGTTCGTCGCGGTATTCGTCGTCCGCTTCCGAAAGGAATGTGGCGCACAGACCGCGATCCAGTTGAATCACAGTCGGGGCGTTTAAGACGTGCAAGCACTACAACTACGTGTCCAACACTAGCCCACAAGTCTGGACGGTTTCAAAATTCCCAGCCTTTTTGACATGAAAGCGTTACGTTCACGGCAAAATTCGCGTGAACTCCCGGTCTAGCACTACCCGGAGAAGCTCCCGGGCACCCGTTGGCCGAAACTCGTTACGGCGTGTCATTCGGCTGTGACGAAGTCGATAAGTTGTTCCACGCGCCCCAAAAGTTGCGGTTCCAGATCGGCAAAAGTACGCACCTGCGCGAGAATTCGCTGCCAGGCCCGCGCGATGTCGGCCTGCTCCTCGGACGGCCAGCCGAGGGCGTCGCAGATGCCGTGTTTCCACTCGATACTTCGCGGCACCGTGGGCCAGGCTGTGAGGCCAACTCGTGCTGGTTTGACCGATTGCCAGACGTCGACGAAGGGATGCCCGACCACGAGCACGCTCGCGGCGAACGGCCCGCGCGCCACGGCCTCGGCGATGCGGCTTTCCTTCGAACCCGGAACGAGGTGGTCGACCAGCACTCCGGCCCGACGGCCGGGTCCCGGCCGGAATTTCCGGAGGATCTCGTCGAGGTTGTCGACTCCCTCGATGTATTCAACGACGACACCTTCGATGCGCAGATCGGCGCCCCAGACCTTTTCGACCAGCTCGGCGTCGTGACGCCCCTCGACGAAGAGGCGGCTGGCGCGCGCGACCCGGGCCGGGGCGTTCGGTACGGCGGTCGAACCCGAAGCCGTGCGCAACCGGCCGAGAGCGGCGGCCATCGTCGGAGCCACGAGGTTCACCGGGCGACCGTCGATCAGAAAACCGGAGCCGAGCGGAAATAGTCGCAGTTTGCCGTGCCGATCCTCCAGGGTGACGATCTTCTTTTCCACCCGAGTGACCGCACCGCAAAATCCCGTGGCGACCTCCTCGACGACGAGGTCACGCGTGGCTTCCTGCGTCGGAATGATCCGGCGGCCAGCGTCGCGCCACCCGGGGGAGAGCACGTCTGCACTGTATCGATCGTCCATTGCATCGACGCTAGCGGACAACCGTGAATCACCCGGGCAGGGCGCGGTATTCTCGGAGTATGTGTGGTCGATTCATCATTACCGATACAGCGCCGGACTTGGCGGCCATGTTCGATGTCGAACACGAGGGGGAGAACCTGCCGGAGCCGTCCTGGAACATCCGGCCGACCGAGCAGATCCCAATCGTGCTTGAATCCGCTAGAACCGATCCGGCGGTGCGCCGGCTGGAATCGGCCCGCTGGTCGTTGATTCCCTCGTTCGCGACCGAACCGTCCTCGAAATTTCCGACCTTCAATGCGCGAGCAGAAACTGCTGCCGAGAAACCGACCTTCAAAACATCCGTGCGATCACAGCGAGCCCTGGTGCCCGCCACGGGATACTTCGAGTGGCGCACCGAAGGCACCGTCAAGACGCCGTTTTTTGTTCACTCCGACGATGGCCTGCCGCTGGCCTTTGCCGGCCTGTATTCCTGGTGGAAGAACCCGGCAGCCGCCAATACCGATCCGGCGCGGTGGGTGCTGTCCGCTACCATTTTAACGACGGATGCCCGGGGCCCGCTCGCGCAAATTCACGACCGCACCCCCGTAGCTTTGCCGGAGGAGTGGTGGGACCATTGGCTGGACCCGGCCACCGAGGGCGATCAGGCACTGGTCGACGCCGCCGTAGCAGCCTCTCGTGAGGTCCTGGAATCGCTGGATTTCCACGAGGTCGCCCCGGTGACCGGGAACGGCCCCGAACTGATCGCGCCCCTTAACGTCGATCCGATGTAATTGCACCCGGCCCCAAACGGTACGCTCGAATCAGTACGAACAATCAGCACGCACAAATCAGTGACCGGCGATATTACGCGGGCGCTGCCGGGAAAGGACCCCCCATGAACATTGTCGCCTTCGTCGTAGCGTTTGCGATCTTCGTCTTCGGTCTCTGGCTGTTCGGCCTCGCTTTCTCGGTCACGTCGCTGATGGCACCGATCTTCGTCGGAGGAATCCTGTGCGTTTCATTTGCCATGGCAATTCCGTTCCACCTGCTGCGCGACTAAGCGTCCCGAGGTCTCCTTGGTGCCGGCGGGTGGGGGCCACTCGTCGTATCCGGGTAGGGCTCGCCTACCCTCGGCCCGGTGTCAGAATCCCACGGTAGCGTTGACGTTCCAATCGTTTCCGCAACGATTGCCCCGAACACGGAAAGGTCCCGCCCAGGATGCAAGACAGCCCGGCCGCATCCACCCCCTACGAGGTCCTCGGCGTGAGTCCGACCGCCACCGATGATGAACTGCGGCGCGCCTATCGGCTGCTGCTCCGCCAGACTCACCCCGATGTCGGCGGCAACGCGACCAAATTTCACGCTGTGCAGCTCGCCTGGGAACGCATTGGCAGCCCCGAGAGCCGAGCCGTCTACGATCGTCGGCGCTTCGACAACACCGAGCCGAGTGCCGCACCGGATGCCTACGCCGCCCCCTCCTCCCGCGGCCCCGCCACCAAATCCAGCCTGAAAACTCGCATGCACGGTCATCCCGGTGGCCAGGCGCGGCTGAGGTACCTCGATTTAGTGCGCGAATGGGCCGGCCGCGGGACGGTCATCGACGATCCGTATGCGCCAGCCCTTATTCGCAGCGCCCCCCGACTCGTGCGCCACTGTCTCGCCAAGGCCCTCGCCGAAGAGGCCACCGCGCAGCTAGTCGCCAACCTCGGCATCGGATTCACGGCCTGGCACGACATTGATACCGGCGGCCAGACCGACAAACTCGACCACATCATCCTCGGCCCGGCAGGCCTGTTCGGCCTGCTCTCCGAAGATTGGGGCGGCTCGGTTCAGCTGCGCCGCGGCGAACTGGTCGGCGAGGAGGTGCCAGACGAGGATCGCCCCATCCACCACTTCGACGACGCCGCCAAGATGATCGCCCGCGGTCTCAAGGTGCGTTTCACGGCGCTCATCGTCGTGCTGCCAGACGGGGCCGTCGACGAACCCGTGTCGCTGCCCAAGCGCGGCCGCAGGCCGATGATCATCGTCATCCCGCGTTCGCGCCTCGTCGGCGTGCTGCGCGAAGGACTGGCCGGCATGGAACGCGGCAGCTTCGAGAAGGTCTTCGAGTTGCGCAGTACCCTGCTAAACGGCATCCGCTTTGTGAACACCTAAACGGTTACGCGGGAAGTGCGAGCTTCTTGACCCAGTACCGCAGGAACGTCGCTCCGGCTTCGTCGTGAATTTGGTCTCCGATCACGATTACCGGGTACGGCCGGTCCAGAAGTCCGTCGGATGGCCGCACATCCACGTGGGAGACGTCGTAGCCGGCCTCGTGCAGGTGGTCGGCCATACGATAGTCGCTGCGGGAATCTCCCACCGAACGCCACAATCGGGGTAGCGGGCCCCTGCGCGCGAAGTAGTCGAGCGCTCGTTTCGCGGCATGGTCCTTGTCCAGGGTGATGGATTCGATATCGGTGGAAATGATCGTGGCGTCCAACCGAAACCGAATCCGGCCCGAGGTATCCGGTGATTCGAGGCCGTTGAGTCGCACGCCGAGCCCGTGTTTCACCAAAATGGCGTAGGCCGCCGTGTTGAATTCGGGTTGGCGGGCGCGAAAGTCAGCGTGGCTCACGTCGGTGCGCTGCTCGACCGAGATCATGGCCTGCTTCGTCTCGTCGAAAAACATCTCGGTCGCAAACGATTGCGTGACCAGGTGACGCACCTCGTCGATGACCGCTGCCGGCAGCGCCACCGCCCGGTCGACCACCACCTCACCCATACCGTGCCGTTCGATCGGAAACCAGACGGCACCCTTTTCGCAGACTCCGTACATGCGAAAGTTCTGCGGAAGACCGGCTGCCACGAGCGGGGCGACGACCTGCTCGCGAATGAAGCCGGCTGACCGCCCCGTGATGAATGCGATTGGCACGTGTCCGGCCGCGAGGGTGATCAGGTCCGTCACGATACTCGGCGTGGCAATGGTGCGTGAGATCGGGCTTGCAATCGGACCGTCGACGTCGAGAAGCAGTCCCAGCGGGGACACAGGCGTAGGCATGCCTGTAGTCTCCCACAGCTGCCGTTGCCGCGTCGGGGCTCGCCGACAAGAGGATGCTGCGCCCGCTTGGCCGAGCGCCTATCGTTGACTGAGATGATTACGCGACGAGAAATAGCATTACGCCTGGACATTCCGCTGGAAATGGCGGCACGCCACGGTATTCCTTCGCGCCTCAGTGAAGGGCAGCTCGCCAAGCTCGAGGCCGAACCGCCGGTCTGGCTGGTGCAGTCGCGCGCCAATCGCACCGGCAAAAAGCCCGTCTGGGTGCAGTTGACCTGCACGATCTGCGGTTACACCGAATCCGTTCGCCCGAAGAAGTGGTGGCCGACGTTCACCTACATCAGTTGCTCCAACCATGGCTTCGACGAATTGCCAGAACCGGCCGCTGGATTCGGGCGCACCGAGTGTGACGGCATTGGCAGCCAGTTCATCGGCATCACCGATGAGGCCCCGGAGCAGAGCGCACCAGTCTGACCTTTCGCGCACCTGAAAATCCGCTGATCTGCCAGCCTTCCGTCATGCTCGGGGCGTACGATTTCGGTATGAATCCGAATGCACGAGGTCGTTGATCATGTCGCACATTTCTCTCCGTTGGCTCCCCGCCCTCGTCGTACCGGCGGTCGTTGTCTGTGCGGTAGTGGCCGTGCCGCTCCAAGCCGGTGCTGCCGTCGATCTGCCCGATAAAACTCCGCAACAGGTTCTACTCCTCGTCAACGACAGCACAGCTTCGGCCTTCGCCGGCACGGTCGCCCAATCATCCGATCTGGGCCTACCATCGGTGGACCTCAGCGCGGGCATGAGCAATGTCGCCCCCGGCCAAGCATCGTCCGGTGAAGGGTCGGCCGGGGCGCTGTCCACGGTGTTGGAACTGCTCAGCGGATCGCACGAATTCCGGGTATACGTCGGAGGCGAGACCCAGTCCCGTGTGCAGGTCAAGGACCGCATGGCCGAGCGTGATGTGATCCACAACGGCAGCGACGTCTGGCTGTACGATTCGAACAGCAACGCGGCGACTCACCTGACTCTTCCGGCCGACCTCGCCGCTACGGCCGAAGCGAAATTCGCCGAGTTGCAGTCGCAGTTGCCCGCTGACCTGTCGACGCCGGCCCAGCTCGCCGAGCGCTTCCTGGGCGAACTCGACCCGAGTACGGCGGTCTCGGTCGGCACCGACGCCCGTGTCGCCGGTCGCAGCGTCTACCAGCTGGTGCTTACTCCCAAAGTAACGGACACCCTCGTCGCATCCGTGTCGATCGCAGTGGACTCGGAGACAGGCCTACCGTTGCAGGTGACAGTGCTGGCCCAGGGACAGTCTGCGCCGGCATTCCAGGTCGGCTTCACCGCCATCGATTTCGCGGCTCCAAATGCGGCATTGTTCAATTTTGTGCCGCCGGCAGGTGCCACGGTAAACGAGCAGGTCATGCCTGACTTGTCCGACGACACTGCCGGTGACCACGCGGCTGATCACAGCGCAGCAGCGGGCGAGGCGCCTGTCGTCACGGGAACGGGGTGGTCTGCCATTATCGAAGTGCCCGCTACGGCGGTACCGGCGAAACTGGGTGACAACCCCCTGATTGACCAACTGACGACGGCCGTCGATGGTGGCCGCGCTCTGACCACGTCGCTCCTCACGGTTTTTCTTGCCAGCGACGGTCGTGTTTTCGCCGGCGCGGTTCCGCTCGCCCAGCTCCAGACAGCCGCCGAGTAATGTCCCAAGCCGTGCTGGCGGTAGCACTGCCGCGCCCTACGCTGTGATCGGCGTTACCCCGGAGGAGGATCTCGCGATCGAAAGCCGGGGTCTCACCAAACGGTTCGGCAGGCAAACCGCTGTGAACGGCATCGACCTTGCGGTTCCCCGCGGCTCCGTCTTCGGGTTTCTCGGTCCTAACGGTTCAGGGAAGACCACGAGCATTCGCATGCTTCTCGCCCTCACCCAAGCGACGAGCGGCTCCATCAACGTGCTCGGTCGGCGCATGCCTGCCCGATTGCACGATGTGCTGCCCCGGGTCGGTGCCCTCGTCGAAGGACCGGCGTTCTATCCTTTTCTCTCCGGTGCGGCCAACCTGCGTCGGCTCGACACCGCCGACCGACACGCTCCGGGCGGCACCCGCGCTGCCCGGGTGCAGCTCGCCCTCGAACGGGTGGGACTCTCGCACGCGGCCGACAAGAAGGTGCACGCGTATTCCCTCGGCATGAAGCAGCGGCTCGGCATCGCCAATGCGCTGCTGCTCCCACGGGAACTGCTGGTCCTCGATGAGCCCACGAACGGCCTCGATCCCCAAGGCACCAGGGAAGTTCGCAACCTCGTGCGTTCCCTGGCCGCTGAGGGAACGACCGTGTTCGTCTCCAGCCATCTGCTCGCCGAGGTCGAACAGATCTGCACCCATGCTGCCGTGATGAGTGCTGGCAGCATCGTGGCCCAGGGCACACTGGCCGCGCTGCGACAGGTCGGCGACACGCGGGTGCGCGTGCGCACACCTGATACCCAGAGCGCGGTCCGCGTGCTCACCCACCTTGGGCTGGACCCGACACAGACTCAGAACGATCGTGCTGACCCGGACGTAGTCGCGCTGCTTCGCGGCACCCACTGGCAGCCCGAGGCCATCGTGACGGCGCTCGTGGCCGGTGGGGTGCGCATTCGCGGCTTCATTATCGAGGAGCCGAGCCTCGAAGAACGCTTCGTTGCCTTGACGGGGGAGGGTTTCGATGTCGTCCAGTGACGTTCCTCCACCGGAGAACGATGTTAACCCTACACACCGCGGGGTTGGCTGGGACCTGCTCGGATCCGAGATCATGGTGCTGTTTCGCCGCCGCCGCACCTGGGCCATGCTCGTCGCCCTGGCGCTCATCCCCATCCTCCTTGCCGTCGCGGTGCGGTTGTCGTCTTCGACACTGGACCCGGGGGAGGGGCCGCCCTTTCTCGATCGAGTGTCCCAGAACGGACTGTTCGTCGGCTTCACCGCGATGGTCGTCGCCATTCCCCTCTTTCTACCGCTCACCATTGGTGTGGTCGCCGGAGACACGATCGCCGGTGAAGCCGGCCTTGGCACCCTGCGCTACCTCCTAGTGGCGCCGGCTGGCCGGGTGCGGCTGTTGCTGGTCAAGTACACGGGTGCGGCCCTGTTCTGTCTTGTAGCGTCTTTGACGCTTACCGTGTCCGGAGCGCTCATCGGGGCAGCTCTCTTCCCGGTCGGCCCGGTCACGCTGTTATCCGGAGACACCGTCAGCGTGACCGAGTCGCTGTTGCGCTCCCTGCTCGTTGCCGCCTACGTCACCGTCTCGCTGCTGGGGCTGTCCATGATCGGGCTGTTCATCTCCACCCTCACGGACGTTCCGGTGGGGGCCATGGCGGCGACGATCGTGGTCTCGGTCGTCGCCCAGATCCTCGATATCATTCCGCAGCTGTCCTGGCTGCACCCGTGGCTGTTCAGCCACTACTGGCTCGGCTTCGCGGACCTGCTCCGGCAACCCCTCGACCTCGGTTCGTTCGGCCAGAACGCGGTCGTACAGGTGTGCTACGCGGCTGTTTTCGGGTCATTGGCCTACAGCCGGTTCGTGACCAAGGACATTTTGTCCTGATTTCCAGCCTGCGGCAAAGGCGCTTAACGAGACAAGGCCGGATCCAATGGATCCGGCCTTGTGAACTGTCTCAACCAGTCCTCGTTGATTTCCCGAAAGAAATCTCCGTGTCCGAGATGGGAATTGAACCCACACGCCCTTAACGGGCACTGGCACCTCAAGCCAGCGCGTCTACCAATTCCGCCACCCGGACTGGGTGAAACGGCCTCCGGATGAACCGGCTGCCGAGGTAATAACTTAGCACGCTTTAGAAGCCCTGTTGTGTCACTGCCCCCAGCACCGAACGGTAGCGTTTGATCATGGCTTCCTCTTCGAACGTGTCCCAGGCCCCAGAGTCCGCTGATTCAATGGGCCCGTCCCGTGCAGATGTTCCACAGAAGCTTGACCTGACCGCTGAAATTGCGCGTGATCTCATCCGTTTCGACACCACCAACTTCGGTGAGGGGCGTTCCAACGGTGAAACGGATGCCGCCGAGTACGTCGCTGAGAAGCTGCGCGCCCTCGGGCTCGCGCCCGACCTGTTCGATTCCGAACCGGGCCGAACCAGCGTGGTGGCGCGGGTGAAGGGGCGCGATTCCTCCCGGCCCGCCCTGGTCGTGCACGGTCACCTCGATGTCGTTCCGGCTGATGCGGCCAACTGGAGCGTCGACCCCTTCGCCGGAATCATCAAAAACGGCCTGCTCTGGGGCCGTGGCGCCGTCGATATGAAGAACATGGATGCCATGATTCTCGCGTCCCTGCAGGACGTGATCAGCGCCCAGGGTGCGCCGGAACGCGATCTCGTCATCGCGTTTTTCGCCGACGAGGAGGCTGGCGGCGTACTGGGCTCGCATTTTCTTGTCAACGAGCACCCGCACCTGTTCGACGGCGCAACCGAAGCGATCAGCGAGGTCGGCGGGTATTCGATCACGCTCGGCGGCAAGCGTGCCTACCTACTGCAAACCGGCGAGAAGGCGCTGATCTGGGTCAAGCTCGTCGCCCGCGGGGACGCGGGTCACGGCTCACGCATGCACCCGAACAACGCAATCACCCGGCTCGCCGAGGCCGTGGCCAAGCTGGGGCGCCACGACTGGCCGATCCGCCTGACCGATACGACCGTGCAGCTGCTCGGTGAAATCGCCCGCATCCTCGACGTCGATCCGCAGCGAGTCGGCCCCGATGAGCTCGCCCTCGCGACAGGCACCGCCGCCGGGTTCATCCAGGCCAGCCTGCGCACGACGGCCAATCCGACGGGGCTGGCCGCCGGTTATAAGCACAACGTCATACCGGACATGGCCGAGGCTCTCATCGACATCCGTTCCCTGCCGGGGGAGGAAGACCTTGTGCTCTCGCAGATTCAAGAGATTGTCGGCGCCGACATCGAGATCGTCACGATGCATCGCGATATCGGTCTGGAGACCGAATTCAGCGGACCGCTGATCGAAGCTGTCGTGAGCACCCTGGAACGCCACGACCCTGGCGCACCGGTGTTGCCCTACCTGCTGTCCGCAGGAACCGACAATAAAGCGCTCAGTACCCTCGGCATCAAGGGATACGGTTTTGCACCCCTTCGGCTCCCGGCCGACTTGGACTTCCCCGCAATGTTTCACGGTGTGGACGAGCGAGTGCCGCTGGACGCACTAGTGTTTGGCAGGCAGGTTTTGACCGACCTGCTGTCAAACTATTGACGTCGTGAACCGCCGCTCGGCCCAGTTGGGTTCGGGAACCTACGCCGTCTGACATACCCGAGAAAGTGAAGCGTGTGGACATTCTGAATGCGATCATCCTGGGTCTGGTCCAGGGGCTGACCGAGTTCCTTCCTGTGTCATCGAGTGCCCACATCGCCATCGTCGGCCAGTTTCTCGGCACCGGTGAAGACCCCGGGGCTCGTTTCACGGCCATCACCCAGATCGGCACCGAGGCGGCCGTCGTCATATTCTTCTGGCGCGATATCGTGCGCATCATCGGGCAGTGGGCCAGATCGCTTAGCGGCCGAGTCCCTCGTGCGGACCCGGATGCCCGACTGGGCTGGCTGATCATTCTGGGCTCGCTGCCCATCATCATTCTCGGTTTGCTGTTCCAGAACCAGATCGAAACCGTGCTGCGCTCGCTTTGGATCACCGCCACCATGTTGATCGTTTTTGGTGTCCTGCTCGGCATTGCCGACTACGTCGGCGCGAAACGGCGCAAAGTGCAGGACATCACCGTCGGCCACGGTGCGATTTACGGGTTCGCGCAGGCGCTCGCCCTGATCCCCGGCGTGTCCAGGTCGGGCGGCACCATCACCGCTGGACTGTTCCTCGGCTACGAGCGGGCAGCGGCCGCTCGCTACGCCTTCCTGCTGGCAATTCCCGCCGTTCTCGGGAGCGGCTTTTTCCAGGTCTACAAGTCCATTGCCGAGCCCTGTCTGATCGGCGCGACCACCTGCACCCCCGAGATCTTTGGCCCGCTCGAAATACTCGTGGCAACGATCATCGCGTTCCTCGTCGCTCTCGCCGTGATCGCTTTTTTCATGAACTACATTTCCAAGCGAAGTTTTCTCCCGTTCGTGATCTATCGCATCGTGCTGGGCATCGTGCTGTTCGTGCTCCTCGGTACGAACGTCATCTCCGCTTAGCCGGCTCGCGCGGCGACGACCCCCGGCAAATGGATCGCCATGGCGAGGATAGGCTGGTCGAATGCGTGCATGGGAACGACCCGACATAGTCTCTGTCCCCGGTGAGTCGAGTGCACCATGGCTCCACGACACCAAAACCGACAGTCTGGTGCTGGCTCAGCCCCTCGCGGCTGCCCGCCTCTACGTCTGCGGCATCACGCCCTATGATGCGACTCACATCGGCCACGCCAACACCTACCTGGCCTTCGACACCCTGCAGCGGGTTTGGATCGACGCGGGTTTTCGCGTGCACTACGCCCAGAACGTAACGGATGTCGACGACCCACTTCTGGAGCGGGCCACCGCAACCGGCGTGGACTGGCGGGAACTGGCCGAATCGCAGGTTGACTTGTTTCGCACCGATATGGAAGCCCTCGGCATCATTCCGCCGAATGATTTCGTCGCCGTGACCGAGGTCATCGACGAGGTCGCCGCCGCCGTTGCGATCCTGCAGGCTGCCGGGTTCGCCTACACGGTGCCGACGGATGATGCCATCGCCGGTGCTGACGGAACCATCGCCGCTGACCTTTATTTCGACATTCAAGCAGCCGAGACCAGCACGGACTGGACCCTCGGCGATGAAAGCAACCTCGACCTCGGCAGTATGCTTCGGCTGTTCGCCGAGCGCGGGGGCGACCCCGACCGGGTAGGCAAACGCGATCGTCTCGACCCGTTGCTCTGGAAGGCTGCGCGGGTCGGGGAGCCGGCGTGGGAATCAGTGGTGGGCGCCGGACGACCCGGGTGGCACATCGAATGTTCGGTCATCGCCCTCAAAGAACTCGGCACCGACTTCACCGTGCAGGGAGGCGGTTCAGACCTGATCTTCCCGCACCACGATATGAGTGCCGGGCACGCTCAAGCGCTGTCCGGGCATCCGCTTGCCGGCGTCTACAGCCACACCGGCATGGTCGCCTATCGGGGCGAGAAAATGAGCAAGTCACTCGGCAACCTTGTACTGGTCTCGAGGCTGCGCGCTTCGGGATTTGACCCGCGTGCGATTCGTCTGGCCCTTCTGGCCCGGCACTACCGAACCGATTGGGAATGGACCGCAGCGCTTCTAGACGAAGCCGTCGTGCGTTTGTCGGTGTGGTCCGCGGCCTTCGGCGCTGCGGCCGTGACCGCTGCCGAGGACGCCACCCGTGCGGAGAAGACCGGTGCGGCCGCCGCGCTCGTGGAATCCGTCCGCGTCGCGCTCCGCCAAGACCTCGACACTCCAACGGCCCTGCAGCTCATCGACGACGCTGTCGACGCCCAGTTCGATGACCTTGGTCTGGTCAATGGTGCGATCAGCGCGCTGCTCGGCGTCGCGCTGTAACGCAGGGCTGCTCGGGGCTAAGTTGCCCGCTGCCGCTGCCGCTGCGGCTGCGGTGGCATGCTGCGCCTAGTGCCGTGGCCCGTCTGGCCGGCTACCGGGGCCGTCGGGCCGACCGTCGCTGCCGCGCTTGCGTAGGTACTTCTCGAATTCCTGCGCAATGGCCTCGCCACTCGCCTCGGGCGAGTCGACCGTGTCGCGGGCCTGCTCGAGCTGGGCGATGTAGGCGGCCATTTCCTCGTCCTCGCCAGCGAGGACATCGATCCCAGTTTCCCACTCGGCTGCCTCGGTCACCAGGGCGCCCCGGGGAATCACCACGTCGATGACTTCTTCGAGCTTGTCGATCAGCGCGAGCATCGCCTTGGGCGACGGTGCGTTGTGAACATAGTGGGGAACGGATGCCCAAATTGACAGGGTAGGGATACCTACCGTCTCGGCGGCGTCCGACAACACGCTGAGAATACCGACCGGGCCCTCGTAGGTGCTGCGTTCGATCTGCAGTTCGCCGCGCACCTGCGCATTGTCGCTTGAAACAAAAATCGAGATGGGACGGGTGTGCGGAACGTCGGCGAGCATCGCACCCAGGAAGACTACGCCGCTCACGTCCGCCGCGAGGGCCGCGTCCAGAATCTCCGCGGCAAAACTCTTCCAGCTGCGCGACGGCTCCGTGCCGATCAGGAGGTATATGTTGCCCGCATTGGTTCCGCTCACGCGCAATTGGGCATCCTCGGCAAGCGGAACGCTGACCACTCCGGGTGCCTTCGGACCGTACATGATCGCACCTGGCCAGCCAAGCGCGCGAACCCCATCCTCGTTGGTTGAAACGGTCGGCCGGTTGAACTGGTAGTCGAAGTACAGCTCCGGATCGACTTCGGAGATCATCTCAACATCGAGCAGGTCCTTGAGCGCGCGAACGGCACCCGTCGCAGCCTCGCCGGCATCGTTCCAGCCTTCGAAAGCGACGACCAGGAGCCGCCCGCCCAGAAACCCATTACCGTTAGCCACCGTGTATGTCCTCAATTCCTCCGGCCTCCGAGTGGATGGCCTCAATCAAGGATAGGCGGTGGCCCTACACTTGAACCCCGTGAATGTTTTTCCGCTACCCCTGCCCACGCCCGCTTTTCTGCCTGCCGCCGTCCTCTGGGATATGGACGGCACAATCGTCGACACCGAACCTTACTGGATGCAAGCGGAAACCGAGCTCGTTTCCGAGTTTGGAGGGGTGTGGACCCAGGACGACGGCATGTTGCTCGTCGGCTCCGGACTGTGGAATTCCGCGACGATTCTGCAATCCCGAGGCGTGGATCTCTCGCCGGATGCCATCGTGGCTCGCCTCACCGATCGCGTGCAGGAGCAACTGGGTCAACACGGGATCCCCTGGCGTCCCGGATCACGTGAGCTGCTGCAGGAGCTGAAAGCTGCCGGCGTTCCGACCGCGCTCGTAACCATGTCAGTTGAGCGCATGGCCCGCCAGATCATCGACCTCATGGATTTCGTTGCTTTCGATGTTGTCGTCGCCGGCGATATGGTCGCCAACAGCAAGCCGCACCCGGATCCGTACCTGGTCGCCGCAGAGCGCCTCGGTGTCGACCCGAGGGACTGCATTGCGATCGAGGATTCCGTGCCGGGCGTCACATCCGCTGTTGCTGCCGGTACCATCACCATCGCCGTTCCCCACCAGATCGACCTTCCGGAGAGCGTGTCCTACACGCGTTGGCCGACCCTCGCGGGGCGCACCATCCACGACATCGCGGCGCTGTACCGCCCGTCGACGCGTTCCGAATCGGTCCTCCCCATTCCTTCTCTCGCCCCCACCGGATACGCCCGAAACGAAAGCGCACCACTCGCATGAGCAATAGCCAGGTCATTCAAAATAGCGGGCCTTTTCGCGTCGGCGACCGTGTGCAACTCACCGGGCCCAAGGGGCGGATGAATACCATCACGCTTCAGGAGGGCCTCACCTTTCACACCCATCGCGGCATCCTCGCGCACGATGACATCATTGGGCAGCCCGACGGGTCGGTCGTCACCAACAATGTTGGTGTGGAACATCTCGCGCTGCGTCCGCTGCTCGTGGACTTCGTGATGAGCATGCCGCGCGGGGCCGCCATCATCTATCCCAAGGACGCTGCGCAGATTCTCGCCCAGGCCGATATTTTCCCCGGTGCAACGGTTGTCGAAGCCGGCGTCGGTTCGGGGGCGCTGTCGCTCTGGCTGCTGCGCGCGATCGGGCCGGCCGGCCGCCTCGCATCCTTCGAACGGCGCGAGGAATTCGCCGATGTCGCGCGTGACAATATCGCCACTTTCCTTGGAAGCGACCCACAGAACTGGACGATCACGCTCGGTGACCTCGCCGAGACGCTGCCTGATACGCTGCCGGCGCAGAGCGTCGACCGGGTCGTTCTCGACATGCTGGCGCCGTGGGAATGCCTCAGTGCGGTCTCCGATGCGCTCAAGCCTGGCGGAGTGCTGCTGTGCTACGTGGCCACGGTCACCCAGCTGTCCCGCGTGGCCGAGGCTATCCGCGGTACCGGTTCTTACACCAATCCGGATTCCAACGAAACGATGATCCGTGGCTGGCACGTGGAGGGACTGGCCGTGCGGCCGGACCACCGCATGATCGGCCATACCGGCTTCCTCATCACTGCGCGCCGATTGGCCCCAGACACGATTCTTCCCGAGCTGAAGCGACGCCCGTCGAAGACAGACTTCAGCGACGCCGATGTCGAAGCCTGGACCCCCGGAGCGCTCGGCGAGCGCAATGTGAGCGCGAAGGTCATGCGCAAACGCGTGCGGGCGGCCGGAACGAGCGCAGGGCTTTCCAAGGCTCGAGACTTCGACGCCGGTTAGGATAGGCTCCGGCCCCTCGGTTGTAGTAGGCCGAACTCGCAACCATGCGGGCACCCCACACTCCTCACCCCGCGCAGCAGACCTGTACTGCAGCAACCCCGTATTGAAAGAAGGACTCGTGCGCAAAGCATCCGCGCTGATCATCACCGCCGGCCTCGTGATGACGGCACTGACGGCCTGTGCCAGCCCCGGCACCGCCCAAGCGTCCTGCGAGACGACGACCACGTCGGGTGCAGCATCAGAACTGGTCTCGGCCACGGGTGACTTCGGTACCGCCCCCGACGTGAACTTTCCGACGCCGCTGAAGTCAGCCACCACCCAGCGCAGCGAAATCATCGCGGGTTCGGGGGACAATCTCGTGGCCGGCCAGTTGATCTCTGCCGAGATCAATATTTACAACGGAACAAACGGCAATGTCATCGCGCAGGGGGCCTACGATGAAGCCAATGTGCCCTTGTTCCTGCTGAATGGCGCCGATATCACCGGGATTACGGACGGGCTCCTCTGCGCCCGCGTCGGTGAGCGCGTCGTGATCGTCGTAGCGCCCGACGATGGGTTCGCGGGTGCAGACACTCAACCCGCGGGTATTGCAGCCACGGACACCCTCGTCGTCGTCGTCGACGTCGTCAAGGCCTTTCTACCCCGCGCAGACGGTGTGGACCAGACGGTCGCAAATGGCCTACCCGCTGTGGTGCTCGACGAAAACGGCGTTCCGGGCGTTGTCGTGCCCAGCGGTGACGCACCGACCACCCTCGAAGTCGGTGTGTTGAAAAAGGGCGCCGGACAAAAGGTCGTGGAGGATTCGAACGTCGTGGTGAACCTCATCGGCGTGCTCTGGAAAGACAAAAAGGTTGTGTCATCGACCTGGACCGACGGCGCGCCCACCCAAATCGTTCCCAACGGAGTCATCACCGGTCTGGCGACATCACTCATCGGACAGACGGTCGGCTCGCAGATCGTCGCCGTTATTCCGCCCGACCAGGGCTACCGAGACACTGCAACGGCTTCCATCCCGGCCGGTTCCACGCTCATCTTCGTCGTCGATATTCTCGGCGTCAACTGAATCGGCCGCACCTCGATGCCAAGCCAGCCGGGGCCTGCACCCGTGGAACGCCCGAGCGAGAGCAAGCCGACGCCGGTCACCGCGCCCGAGCGGCTCTTCAATCTGGTGCTGGCCCTTGTCGCCACGGAATCGGGGCTGACCAAGGCCGACATCCTGGCGAACGTACAGGGGTATCGCCAGCGGTACGCGTCGGGCGGCTCCAACGAGAGCCTGGAACGCCAATTTGAGCGCGACAAGGACGATATCCGCGAGCTGGGCATTCCGCTGGAGACCATCGAGCCCCCGGACGATCCGGGCAGCAATCACTTCCTGCGGTATCGAATCCCGAAGGGACTTTACGATCTGCCGTCCGATGTGACCTTTACTCCCGACGAGGTGTCCCTGCTCAAACTGGCCGGAACGGTCTGGCGGGAAGGATCGTTGTCGGGTGAATCCCGCCGAGCCCTGATGAAGTTGAACTCTCTCGGAGTTGAATCGAGCGAACCGGTTCTCGGCTATGCACCCTTGCTTCGTACCAAAGACCAGAGCTTCGAACCACTGAGCAAAGCCCTGGACCGGGCGCAGGTTGTCGCTTTCCTATACCTCAAGCCGGGGGAGACCAAACCGGCACGTCGGGTGGTTGCTCCGCGCGCGATCGTGCAACATGACGGCCGCTGGCACTTGTACGCCATGGATGAGGCCGTTCACGCGCCGCGCACGTTCCTCCTGGCACGCATCGTCGGCACTATCGCGGTCGTGCCCCATCCGATTCCGGCTCCGGTCAGTGACGGCGCTACCGACGAAATGATCAGCCGTGTCAACGGCACGACCGACAGCGTGCGGGCTCTCGCCGAGCTAGATACCCTGTGGGTCGGCAATGCTGCGCGCGTTGTCGTACAGCCAGGCTCCGACGCTGCCGTGCGCCTCGGCGCCAGGCAAGGAACGGCCAACCTTAGGGCCGACGAGTCGACTGAGTTTGAGCGTACCCTGCACTTCACCGACCTGAACATCCTCGCCGACGAGTTGGCCGGATTCGGTCCGGAAGTGTTCGTCGACAGCCCGCTAGCCTTGCGCAGCGCGGTGCGAGATCGACTCGTCGCAGCCCGGGACGCTCACGCCAACGCGCTTCCGGTCACCTCGCCGGGGCGCACAATGCGCCGGCGAACACCCCCGTTGCGAGAAGCGAAGACCAAACCGGATACCCAGCCGCGGGTGGCCGGTGACCAGCTCACCCTCCTGCTCTCTCTCGTTCCGTACCTCATCGATCAGGGGCGGGTCACTGTCTCCGAGGTAGCCGTGCACTTCGGACTGTCTCCGGAGCGGGTACGTGGCCTGGTCAACTTGATCGCCTTGTCCGGCATTCCCGGGGAAACGCGCCAGTACCTGCACGGCGACCTGTTCGATATTTTGTGGGACGAATTCGAGACTAACGATCGGATCGTCCTCACGCATCAGGTCGCCATCGACGATTCACCACGATTTTCGGCCCGCGAAGCCGCGGCGCTCATCGCCGGCCTGCAGTACTTGTCCGCGCTGCCCAACAACGCCGACACCGACGCCATCGCATCGCTCATGGCCAAGTTGACCCGCGGCGCATCGGCGCCGCCCACGCAGGTCGCCGTTGCGCAGCGCGATGCCGATGCAACCCGCGAAGTCGTGCAGACGGCTCTCACCACGGGGATGCAGGTCGAGTTCGACTATCTCAATGCTCGCGGTTGCCAGGAACACCGACTTGTCGACCCGTTGCGCATTGAATCCGTTGACAGCGATTGGTATCTGCGCGGGTGGTGTCACCTCCGTGAGGCCGTACGTACCTTCCGTCTGGACCGCATGAGCAACCCACTAGTCACGGCAGCGCCGCGCAGCACACACCCCGCCGACTTGCTGCTGCCCGACACCCTGTTCCAGGCATCAACCGACGATATCGACGTTCGACTTGAGCTCGCGACCGCCGCCTTGCCGCTGCTGTCCGACTATCGACCCGAACGATCCGAGCCCGTCGGCTCGGGTGTCCGCACCCGCACCACCCTGCGCGTCGCTCATACCCACGCACTCAAACGCCTCGTCACCGGCCTCGCCGGAATCGTCACCGTTCTCGAACCGGCCGAAGCGAGGCAGGTTGTGGCCGATTGGGCCGCAGCCGGACTCGCGCAGTACGCCGCTGCCGAGCCAATGCCGGGCAAGGACTAGCGAATGCCGTGGTGGTCGTGGCTGCTCATCTGGTGCGTTTTGACGCTCGGCCTGTGCGCCGTTCTCGGCTGGTTTGCCGTTGCACTGTATCGTAAGGCTCGTGGCACCCTGCAGGCCCTGGAATTCCTGAGTGATCAGGTCTCCGCAATCGATTTCGATCTGTCGACCGCCACGTCTTCGTTCGGCTCGGCCGTGTTCGCTGATTCGGCGGTGCTGCTGCACAATGTCGAGCAGCATCGAGCGGAACGAACCCATCGGCGCCAACTGCGTCGCGATAGGCTGATCGTGCGGGGTAAACTGATGCGAACCGCTCGCTACGACACCCGCTAACACAGAGGACTCACCCTCATGCTGCAAAACCTGACCGGATGGCATTTCCTCATCATCCTCGTCGTCGTCCTGCTTCTTTTTGGTGCGCCCAAGCTTCCCGGACTCGCTCGAAGTTTGGGACAGTCTATGAAGATCTTCAAGAGCGAGATCAAGAACGATTCCGTCGATCCGGATCCCAACGCACCGGCCCGGTCCACGAGTCCCAAGGACGACGACGTACCAAAGCCGTCCGGCCCGTCGGCGACCGGTCCAGCTGACCCCGCCGTAAAGCCCTAGCCTCGTGGCGGTCCGCGCCCGACGAAGTGCGACCGAAGCAGGAAAGATGTCGCTCGGGCAGCATCTGATCGAACTGCGCAAACGTCTGTATCTAGCTGCCGCGGGTCTGCTCATCGGTGCTATTGCCGGTTGGTTCCTGTCAGATTTCGTCTGGGATCAGCTGCGCGAACCGATCTACGCCATCATCAACGCGCAGCATCGCAACGCCCAGATCAACTATCCCGACATCACGAGCGCTTTCGACCTCAAACTAAAGATCTCGCTCTACGTGGGTTTGATAGTTTCCAGCCCGGTGTGGCTGTATCAGGTCTTCGCCTTCCTTGTTCCCGGGCTCACCCGCACCGAGAAGAAATACACCTTCGGGTTTCTCTTCACCGCCATTCCCTTATTTCTTGCTGGCTGCGCAGCCGGTTGGATCGTTCTGCCGCACGTCGTCGAGCTCATGACGGGATTTGCCCCGACCGAGGATTCGGCGTTCATCAACGCTCAGGGCTATTTTGACTTCGTGCTCAAGCTCGTCGTGGCGATCGGTATCGCTTTCGTCCTGCCGGTTTTCATCGTGCTGCTCAATTTCGCCGGTGTCATCAGCGCGGCGTCGATCATTAAGTCGTGGCGGATCGCAATTCTCGTCATCGTGCTTTTCACGGCGATCGCCACCCCCGCCGCGGACGTCGTGTCTATGTTCCTGCTGGCCATTCCCATGGTCATGTTGTACTTTGCCGCTTACGGCATCGCGTGGCTGCACGATCGCCGAGCGGCTAAGAAAGTGCTCGCGTTCGAGAAGGAACTCTCGCTCTAGTCTGAACTGCGACCCGAATGTAGTAACTGTTAAGGATCACGTGACGCACACGCAATCGGCGGCTGAACGGTATTCGGCCGCCCGCACCCGAGCTGGTCAGCCACGGCTGCGCGCATTTGAAAACGACCTCCGATTCGACCTCGATCCCTTCCAGCGTGAGGCCTGCGCCTGTCTGGAGGCCGGCAACAGTGTGCTCGTGGCCGCACCGACCGGTGCCGGCAAGACGATTGTGGCTGAATTCGCCATCTACCTGGCGATGCAACAATCCCGCGCGAAAGTTTTTTACACCGCCCCCATGAAGGCGCTCTCTAACCAGAAGTTCCAGGAATTCGTTGCCGAGTATGGTGCGGAACAAGTGGGGTTGCTCACCGGTGACAGCAACATCAACCCGGGAGCACGCATCGTGGTCATGACGACCGAAGTGCTCCGGAATATGCTGTACGCCAATTCCGATTTGCTGACCGAACTCGCCTTTGTGGTGATGGATGAGGTGCACTACCTCGCCGACCGTTTTCGCGGAGCCGTGTGGGAAGAAGTGATTATCCATTTGCCGCAGCCGGTGCGCATGGTGTCGCTCAGCGCGACGGTATCGAACGCGGAAGAATTCGGAGACTGGTTACAGGCAGTTCGCGGTGAAACCGATGTGATCGTGTCCGAAGAGCGCCCCGTCCCGCTCGAGCAACACGTGCTCGTCAAGAACAACATGCTCGACCTGTTCGATTCGACCGGCCTGATTGGAACGCATCGGGTGAATCCAGAGCTCGTTCGCCTGGCCCACGCCGGCGGGCGCTCGGCAAGCGGCCGCGGTTCCGGCCGTCGGCGGGGCGGTTCCGGCGGTTTTCGGGGGCATGACAAACAACGGCCACAGTTCGACGCCGGCCGGATGGATCGTGGCGACATCGTGCGCATGCTCGACGGCAAGCATCTGCTTCCGGCCATCTTCTTTATCTTCAGCCGGGTCGGTTGCGATCAGGCTGTGCGGCAGGTACTCCGCTCTGGGGTTCGTCTGACGCAGCAAGACGAGCGGGATGAAATTCGTCAGATCGTCGACGATCGTTGCCGCACCCTGCTCGACGAAGACCTCGGTGTGCTCGGCTACTTCGAATGGCTCGATGGGCTCGAACGTGGCGTCGCAGCCCATCATGCCGGCCTTCTACCCGCGTTCAAAGAGGTCGTCGAAGAACTGTTCCAGAAGAAGCTCGTCAAAGCCGTCTTCGCCACCGAAACGCTCGCTCTCGGCATAAACATGCCGGCCCGCACCGTCGTTCTGGACAAACTCGAGAAGTTCAACGGGGAAGCTCGTGTACCGATCACACCGGGGGAGTACACCCAGCTGACCGGTCGGGCCGGTCGCCGCGGAATCGACACCCTCGGCCATTCGGTGATTCAGTGGGCGCAGGGACTCGACCCCCAGGCCGTGGCATCGCTCGCTTCGCGGCGCACCTATCCGTTGAATTCGAGTTTCAAGCCGACCTACAACATGGCCGTTAACCTCATAGACCAGTTCGGCGTTGCCCGCACCCGGGGGGTCCTCGAATCCTCTTTCGCTCAATTCCAGGCCGATCGCGCCGTCGTCGACCTGGCCCGCTCGGTGCGTCAGCAAGAGGAATCCCTGGCCGGCTTCAAGACCAGCATGACCTGCCACCTCGGCGATTTCGAGTACTACTCGTCGATTCGTCGGCGTCTGACCGAGGTGGAACGCGAGGGAACCAAGGCCGACAATTCCCTGCGCGGCGGGCACGACAAACGCCAGCGTGAGGTGGCCGGCCTGCGTAAGCAGATGCGGGCACACGGCTGCCACCACTGCCCCGACCGGGAGGCACACTCCCGGTGGGCTGAACGCTGGTTTAAACTAAAGCGGCAAACTGATGCCCTCAACCAGCAAATCGCCCAGCGCACCGGAGCCGTCGCTCGCGTTTTCGACCGCGTGACCGACGTTCTCCTCGGCTACGGTTACCTCGAGTCCGATGCGAGCGGTACCGTCACGCTCAGTGAGAGCGGACGCATCCTGCGCCGCATCTACGCCGAACGGGATCTGCTCGTCGCGGAGTCCCTACGCCGGGGCCTGTGGAGGGAACTCGATGCTGCGAGCCTCGCGGCGATGGCCTGCGCGCTCGTTTTCGAGCCGCGCAGGGAAGAGGGACTTATCGACGCCCGCTACCTGCCGAAGGGCCCATTCCGACCGGCCCTCGACGAAACGCAAGACCTGTGGAGCCGCATCGACGACCTGGAACGCGACCACAAACTGCCCGGCAGCAACCCACTCGCGGTAGGCCTCAGCCTGGCCATGTGGAAGTGGGCTCGCGGCTCGTCCCTGAGCGACGTGCTCTACGAAGCGGAGATGGCCGCCGGCGATTTTGTGCGCTGGACCAAACAGACCATCGACCTGCTCGATCAGCTGTCGATCGCCGGCGACGCCCAAGTCGGTCCGATCGCCCGTTCAGCCATAGACGCTATCCGCCGCGGCATCGTCGCGTACTCATCGGTGGCCTGAATTCACGTGCCGGGGCGTGAGCGCGTGTTCAGTTTGCCGTTGTGGGCATCCGTTCTCGTCGCAGCGGGTGCCGGGGCGATTCTCGATGCCGGTTTTCCCGACCGGGACTGGTGGTTTCTCGCACCCGTGGGGGTCGCGCTCATGCTCCTCGCCCTACTCGGACGCAGCCTGGGCGCCGGTCTGCTCGTGGGGCTGGTCGCCGGGTTGTCGTTTTGGCTGATCCACATCTTCTGGATCACCCTCTACCTGGGCCTCGTGCCGTGGTTCGCTCTCGGCGGGCTGCAGAGCCTGTTCTTCGCCGCCGGGCTCGGCGTCACCGCCGTCGTGCTGCGGCATGGTCCGCGCGTCTGGCCGAGTGTGTGGGGCCGTCTCGGTCTCCTGCCGGTCATTGTGGCCGGCCTGTGGACAGCGCGTGAGGCCATCAGCGCGGTGTGGCCCTACGGTGGCTTTGCCTGGGGCCGGGTCGCCCTCTCGCAGTCGGAGAGCCCATTCGGACCGCTTGTCGCCTGGGTGGGTTTGTCCGGCCTGAGTTTCATCCTGGTCTGGTTGAGTGCCCTCACCGTGCAGCTGTTCCGCGAGCCTGAACTGGCACGCACGCTGCGCGTGGGTGTTGGCGTCGGTGCCGTCGCGCTCGTCCTCGCCATACCGGCCTGGCCGACCATCCAGAGCGGCACGACCCGCCTGGCCGCTGTGCAAGGCAACGCGGATGCGGGGCTGTTCGCCGAATATGATCCCGGGCAAATTCTGCAAGACCATACCTCGGCCACTCTGCCGCTGATCGGCGAGACGGTGGATTTCGTGGTTTGGCCCGAGAACGCGAGCGATATCGACCCCACCCGGTCGAAAGCCGCCGCTCAGGTACTCGACTACGTCAGCACCGAAATGGATGCCCCCCTCATCACCGGCACCATTACCAGGCCTGAGGACACTTACTACAACAGCTCGTTGCTCTGGAAGGCCGGCAGGGGAGCCGTCGACGTCTACGACAAGATTCATCCGGTGCCCTTCGCGGAATACATGCCGGATAGGGCTTTCTGGCGACCATTCGCCCCGGACCTGATTGACCTCATCGGCCGGGACTACGGCATCGGCACCCGCGACAACATCTTCGACATCGACGGCGTCCTCGCTGGCATCGCGATCTGCTTCGACATCGCCGACGATCAGCTCGTACACGAGATGATCGACGGGAACGCCCAGATCATTCTCGCGCAGACCAACAACGCCGACTTTGGTCGTACTGATGAGAGCGTGCAACAACTCGCCATTGCCCGGCTCCGCGCACTGGAGACGTCACGTACGGTGGTGAACATCTCCACGGTAGGGTCGAGTGCCATAATCACGCCCGACGGGCAGACGCTCGACAGCCTGCCGACTTTCACCGCGGGTGCCATGGTGCAGACTGTGCCGCTGAGCGACGCCACCACGCCGGCGATGCTGGTTGGCCGCGGGCTTGAATGGCTCGTCTCTGGGCTGGGCTTGGCCGGGCTGGTGATGTGTGTCGTTTCCACTCAGCGCCAGCGACGCCGGTCGTTCCATCCGGTTATTTAGCGAGCCCGATCGAACGACAGCGGCTCTGCCGCAAGAGGCGGGTCGTGCGGGGTTCAATCGGCTGTCAGGCGCCGATCTTCTGCTGCCCGCCACGTCGCAGGCGCAACACGGTGAGGCGCTCTTCGAGCAGCTCTTCGAGTTCGTCTCTGGTGCGGCGTTCCAACAACATGTCCCAATGGGTCCGAGGTATCTTCTCGTCGGAGTGGTCAACGATCACCGGCAGTGAGTCGACGAGGCGGGTCGCCGTCCGTGCGCAGTATTTGCATTCCCATTCGTCCGGAGCCTCAGCTTCGGCCGAAAAAATCATTACCGTCTCGCGCCCGCAAGTCTCACACCGGTAGGTGTGCGTAACCCGGGGGGAGAAGGTGACGCCTTCTTCGCTCTGCAGGCTTTGTGCGCCTAATCTCATGCCACGCAAACTACGGTCAGCCATGGTGTGGTCTCCTCTCGCTCGCAATCACAAATCGATCGCGACGCTCTCCCATGTTTAAACCATCAAGCTGGGTATTAACCTTCCCAGACCCCCCATTCTGGGAGGTAATTCTCAGGTTTGGCGAGTAATGACAGACACGGCCAGGTCCGTGCGGTCTGTGACCAGTCCGTCGACACCGAGGTCAAGGAGGCGAATCATGTCGAGAGGGGCGTTGATAGTCCACACGTGCACCTCGACCCCTGCTCTGTGCATCATTGCAACGAAACGGGGAGTGACGATGCGCACCGGCCCGGCACATTCGGGAACCTGCACCGCGACACAGCCCTCGAGGGCACGTCGTACCTGCGAGGTGAGCCCCAGATTCGTTGCCGCTACGGCCCGGGCCACGAGCGGTGCGGAGGCCGACGAGACCACCCCGGGGAGCAAACCGACCACGTGTCGGCGGCGTTGTTCGTTGAACGAGGTCACGAGGACACGAGCGGTGGCCCGCTGGTCCCGAATTGCTCGGGCGGTCGGCTCGGCGGCGGCATCGGTTTTGATATCGATATTGAATAGCGCCCGGGGAAACGCCTCGAGCGCATCCGCCAGGGACGTGAACGTCTGGCCGAAGCCCAGATTGACGCGTCTCAACTCGGCCAGGGTCAGCTGCTCGATACGCACGTCCCGCCCGAGGATGGCCAAGTCCGGATCGTGGCTGATGACGGCCACGCCGTCAAGCGACACGTGTACGTCGGTCTCGAGGTGGGTGGCGCCGCCCGCGAGCGCCTTCACGAAAGCGAGCAGCGTATTCTCCGGAGCATCCTGTGCCAGCCCGCGGTGGGCGAAGACCCGGGGTGGCGGTGCGGCCAAGAACTCCGACTGTGCAGTGCCCGTCACCGCCTAGACCTCAGGTGAAGCGGATGCCACCGGTGCGGCTGTGGCAGACGGTGCCGTCCCGGGAGACTGGGCGGCATACGCACCGAACGCACTGCCGATGCCCTTCATCGCCTCGGTCAGTTCACTCGGTACGATCCAAAGTTTGTTGGCGCTGCCCTCGGCGAGCTTGGGCAGGGTGAGCAGGTACTGGTAGGCGAGCAACTTCGGGTCGGGATCTCCGTCGTGGATGGCCTTGAATACGGTGGTGATGGCTTCGGCCTCGCCCTGGGCGCGCAGGACGGCAGCTTTGGCATCGCCCTCCGCCTCGAGGATCGCCGCCTGGCGTGCCCCCTCAGCAGTGAGGATGGCCGACTGCTTGGTACCCTCAGCGGTCAGGATGAGCGCGCGACGGTCTCGTTCGGCACGCATCTGCTTCTCCATTGAATCCTGGATGGAGTGGGGCGGTTCGATCGCCTTGAGCTCGACCCTGCCCACGCGGATACCCCATTTGCCGGTGGCTTCATCCAGGACGATGCGCAACTGGCTGTTGATGTTGTCTCGGCTGGTCAGCGCCTCTTCGAGGTTCAAACCACCGACCACGTTGCGCAGGGTTGTCGTAGTGAGTTGTTCGACCGCACCAAGGTAGTTATTGATCTCGTAGGTCGCTGCGCGGGCATCCGTCACCTGGAAGTAGACGACGGTGTCAATGGAGACGACGAGGTTGTCCTCGGTAATTACGGGCTGCGGCGGGAACGAGACGACCTGCTCCCGAATGTCCAGGAGCGGCCGCACTCGGTCGACAAACGGCACGAGCACGTTCAGGCCGGGCAGCAGCGTCTTGTGGTACTTACCGAGGCGTTCCACCACCCCGGCATTTCCCTGCGGAATGATGCGAATGGCGCGCACAAGAATGACGATGACGAACACCGTCAGGACGGCGAGCAGGGCGATCACGAAGATCTGCCCGATGAAGGCTGTGGGGTCAAGCATTGTTCTGGGTCCTTTCAGCGAGGATGACGACGGCGGTTGAGCCCTCTATGCGATGGACGTTTACCGGCTGGCCAGGCTCGATGCTCGCCCCGGCCACCAGCAGGCGAGCCGTCCAGGTTTCGCCGTTGGCCAGTTTGACCAGCCCGCCAGTTTCGGTGACCGTCGAGACGACCCGGCCGGTCATCCCGATCAGGGCGTCGATGTTGCTAAGCGCAGGATCACCGCCATTGCGCAGGGCCCGCAGAAGAAAGGGCCGGATAGTCAGCAGCAGCAGCACCGACAGGCCGGCGGCAACGACGATCTGCAGCCACCAGTCCAGGCCGAGAAGGTCGGCGGCCAGACCCCCGAGACTGCCGATGGAGATCATGAGAAAGGTGAACTCGAGGCTCAGCAGTTCGATCGTGATGGCCACAAAAATGAGCACGAGCCACAAAATCCAGAGATAGTCGGTCAGGTCGACCATGGGTGATGCCTTCCACATTGCGTTTCCCCTCGAAACTAGCAGGTGCCGGGGACAACACGCCGGGGGAGCGGCGGAGGCTTTTTGATAAGGTCGAATGGGTAGAGGATGACCGATCAGGCCACACTTCGCCACGGAAAATCGATGATTGAATTTAGAGGAGCACCCGTGACCAATCCACTTGCAGCAGGATCACTTGAGGGCAAGCGTGTACTCGTCACCGGCTCGTCTCGCGGTATCGGCGCCGACACGGTGGGCTATTTTGCCGAAGCCGGAGCGCGCGTTGTCATCAACTACCGCAATAAAGAGGGCCGCGCGAACAAACTCGCCAACGCCATTCGCGCCGCCGGTGGACAAGCCATCACGGTCGGTGCCGACCTGACCGACCCGGCCTCGGTCGCCACGATGTTCCAGACTATTCGGTCCGAATTCGGCGGCCTCGACATCCTTGTGATGAATGCGTCCGGCGGCATGGAAAGCGGCATGGCTGAGGACTACGCCATGACCCTCAACCGCGATGCCCAGGTCAACCTGCTGAACGAGGCCATCCCGGTGCTCGGCGACGAGTCCCGAATCGTCTACGTCACCAGCCACCAGGCCCACTTCATCGAGACCACACCCACCATGCCTGAATATGAGCCAGTCGCCCGCAGCAAGCGCGCCGGCGAAGATGCCCTTCGCGCCGTCATACCCCAGCTTGAAGAGGCCGGGATCGGATTCGTCGTCGTCTCGGGTGACATGATCGAAGGCACCATCACGGCGACCCTGCTCGAACGGTCAAACCCCGGCGCCCTCAGCGCCCGCAAGGAGGCGGCTGGCCGCCTGTACAACGTAAGTGAATTCGCGGCAGAGATCGTCACAGCAGCGGTCGAGCCGGTTCCGGTCGGCAACACCCGTCTCGTTGGTGACACGACCGGTTTCGTCGGCCAGTAGGACTATCGGCGAAGAGCGGGACGAATAGCCGATGAAGCCCGCCGATCTTCTGCTGCTCGGGTCGGTGTCGCGCCCGACGATTCATCCCGACGGCTCGCGGGCCGTGTTCGCGCGGGCGCGTGCAGATTTTGCAGCCGATGACTATGTCGGCCAGCTCTGGACCGTCGCGTTGGTGGGGGAGCCGGCTCCGCGCCGTGTGACCCGCGGCTTTCGGGATTCGGCGCCACGGTTCTCCCCGGACGGCAGCCTGATCGGATTCCTCCGAACGCAGGCCGGTGGTACCGCCCAACTGTACGTTGTCGACGCGGCCGGGGGCGAACCCGTTGCGATGACCGACGCCACACTCGGCGTGACGGACTTTCGGTGGCATCCGAGCGGCAATCGCATCGCCTTCCTTGCCCGGGTTCCCGCACTCGGCCGGTACGGCACCGCAGCCGGTCTGTCCGCAGAGTCCGAGCCGGCCCGCCGCATCCTCACGCTGCGGTATCGGTCAAACGGAGTCGGCTACACCACCGATCGCCGCGTCCACGTATTCCTGGTCGCGGTTCCGAACGTCTGGGATGAACCGATGCCTACTCCTGCGCCGTCCATATCTGATGTGAAGCGCACTGAGTCCGGCGCCGACGCCGCCGGCCTCGCCGTCGCACGCCCGTTGACCGACGGGGACTTCGATCATTCCGGGTTGGCGTTCTCTCCGGATGGATCCCGCCTTCTCACCGTCTCGGCGCGTCACGCCGGGCGTGATGGCGACCTGCGCAGCGAAATCATCGAAGTCGACCTCGAGAAAATCGACGACATCGATGGTGCCGAGGCGGTTCGTTTGGTACGCACCATCGTAGGGTCGAAGCAGAACCTGGGCATCGCGGGGCTTGCCTGCGCCGATGATGGCACCCTCTGGTTGCTTGCCACCGACCTGGGCATGACCGGCCGAGATTTCGTTGGACGCGTGACCGCCCTGTACCGCAGCACCCTGCTCGACGGCTCGGCTCCGATCCGGGTGACCGACCCGAAGCAGGACGATCGGGACGGCGTAGATCTGGACGCGACCGGTGGAATCACGCCGCTGCCAGACGGCTCGGTGCTGGTACTTCGCGGAAGCCGTGGCCGGGTCGAGCTGCTTCGGGTGCACGGACAGGGAGAGGTCGAGGTCGTCGATTGTGGCGCGGCCGTGGTCACCGCGGTAGCTGCCCGTGAGACGACGGCCGTTGTCGCCGTGCAGTCCGCCGGCACGTCCGGTGACCTCGTACTCGTGCGCTTCGACCGCCAGGATACCGGACCGCAGGACGCCGGACCTCAGCACCTCACCGACTTCTCCGTGGCGCTTCGAGCCACCGGTCTGGTAACCGGTATCGAGCTCATAGTCACCGGACGAGACGGCTACCCGGTGCACGGCTGGGTGCACACCCCGCCGGGTCCGGGCCCGCACCCGGTGCTGCTGACCATTCACGGCGGCCCGTTCGCGCAGTACACCGGTGCGCTGCTTGATGAGACCCAGGTCTACGTAGACGCTGGGTATGCGGTGGTGCTGTGCAACCCGCGCGGTTCTTCCGGTTACGGCCAGGCCCACGGGCGGGCCATCCGCCAGCGCATGGGCACACTCGACCTGGCCGATGTACTGGATTTTCTCGATGGCGCGCTGCGGGCCGATCCCGTTCTCGACTCAGAACGAATCGGCATTATGGGCGGGTCCTACGGCGGCTACCTGACCGCCTGGACGATCGCGCATGACCATCGATTCGCCGCAGCCATCGTAGAACGCGGTTTTCTCGATCCCGAAGGGTTCGTCGGCACCAGTGATATCGGTGACTTCTTCGGCGACGAATATGCGGGGACGGATGCTGACCTGTTGCGGTCCCAAAGCCCACAGTTCCTGGTCGGCGAGGTGGTCACCCCGACGCTCGTGCTGCACTCAGAACAGGACTTCCGATGCCCGCTCGCTCAGGGCGAGCGGTACTACGCTGCTCTCAAACGCGGGGGAGTTCCGACCGAACTGGTCATTTTTCCGGGGGAGAACCACGAGCTCAGCCGAACCGGTCGCCCACGGCATCGTGTGCAACGGTTCGAGATTATTTTGGACTGGTGGGACAGATTCCTGCCGGTCGAAACAAAGCACAGGAGAACCGATGAGCAGAACGTCGAAGATGGCTACCCCGTCAGCTGAACTCCAGGTCGCTGACAGCCACGACCTGATCCGGGTGCAGGGCGCCCGGGAGAACAATCTCAAAGACGTCAACGTGGAGATTCCGAAGCGGCGGCTGACGGTGTTCACGGGCGTGTCCGGGTCCGGCAAGAGCTCGCTCGTGTTCGGCACCATCGCCGCCGAGTCGCAGCGCATGATCAACGAAACTTACAGCACCTTCGTGCAGGGTTTCATGCCGAGCCTTGCGCGGCCGGACGTCGATGTACTGGACGGATTGACGACCGCCATTATCGTCGACCAGGAACGCATGGGTGCCAACGCGCGCTCCACCGTCGGTACCGCAACCGACGCCAACGCGCTTCTTCGCATCCTCTTCAGCCGGCTGGGCCAGCCGCACATCGGCTCCCCACAGGCCTACTCGTTCAACGTCGCCTCGATCAGCGGTGCCGGTGCCGTCTCGATCGAACGCGGCGGGGAAACCGTCAAGGAGCGTCGCAGTTTTAGCATCACCGGCGGCATGTGCGCCCGCTGTGAGGGGCGGGGCTCCGTCACCGACATCGAGCTGACGGCGTTGTACGACGATGCCAAGTCCCTCAACGGCGGAGCGCTCACCATCCCGGGGTACGGCATGGACGGCTGGTTTGGGCGCATCTTCAACGGCTGCGGATTCTTCGACCCGAACAAACCGATTGCCGATTTCACCAAGACGGAGCTCGGCGACCTGCTTCACAAAGAGCCGACCAGGATCAAAGTCGAGGGTATCAACCTCACATATGAGGGACTGATCCCGAAGATCCAGAAATCGATGCTCTCCAAAGACATCGACTCGCTTCAGCCCCACATTCGCGCGTTTGTGGAGCGGGCGGTCACCTTCACCGTTTGCCCCGACTGCAATGGAACCCGACTCAGTGCGGGGGCGCGGTCATCGAAAATCAACGAGATCAGTATCGCGGATGCCTGCGCAATGCAGATCAGCGACCTCGCCGCCTGGGCGCAGGGGCTCGTCGAACCATCCGTCGCGCCGCTGCTCGGATCGCTGCAGCAACTGTTGAACTCCTTCGTCGAGATCGGACTAGGTTATCTGTCCCTCGATCGCTCCTCCGGAACACTGTCCGGTGGGGAGTCGCAGCGCACCAAGATGATCCGGCACCTCGGTTCTTCGCTCACCGACGTCACCTACGTCTTCGACGAGCCGACGATTGGTCTGCATCCTCACGACATTCAGCGAATGAACACCCTGCTGCTACAGCTTCGTGACAAGGGCAATACGGTGCTCGTCGTGGAGCACAAGCCGGAGATGATCATGATCGCCGACCACGTCATCGACCTCGGCCCTGGCGCCGGCACGGACGGTGGCACCGTTGTGTTCGAGGGTTCTCTCGCCGGACTCCGATCCAGCGGGACGTTGACCGGGCGGCACTTGGACGACCGGGCCGCAGTTAAGCCGTCGGTGCGCACTCCGGTGGGTACCCTTCGGGTGCGCGGTGCCAGCGCCCACAACCTAAAAAGCGTCGACGTCGACATTCCGCTCGGTGTGCTGGCAGTGCTGACCGGCGTGGCCGGTTCGGGAAAGAGCTCGCTGATCCACGGCTCAGTCTCGGGCCGCGCCGGGGTCGTGACCGTAGACCAGGGCGCGATCAAGGGGTCCAGACGCAGCAACCCGGCGACCTATACGGGAATGCTCGAGCCGGTTCGTAAGGCCTTTGCCAAGGCTAACGGCGTCAAACCCGCGCTGTTCAGCTCCAACTCCGAAGGTGCGTGCCCCAACTGCAACGGTGCCGGAGTCATCTATACCGATCTGGGAATGATGGCGGGCGTCGCCATACCCTGCGAGGTGTGCGAGGGAAAGCGGTTCCAGGCATCCGTTTTGGAGTATCGCCTTGGTGGTCGTGACATCAGCGAAGTGCTGGCGATGTCGGTGACGGAGGCCAATGAATTCTTCGATGTGGGGGAGGCACGCCTTCCGGCCGCCCACGCAATCCTGGGCCGGCTCGCCGACGTAGGGCTCGGGTACCTCAGCCTCGGCCAGCCGCTGCCGACACTATCCGGCGGCGAACGGCAGAGACTGAAGCTCGCTACCAACATGGCCGAAAAGGGGGAGGTGTACATTCTGGACGAACCGACCGCCGGTCTTCACCTGGCAGACGTCGAGAAACTGCTCGGGCTGCTGGACCGCCTCGTCGACTCCGGCAAATCGGTCATTGTCATCGAGCACCACCAGGCCGTCATGGCACACGCCGACTGGATCATCGACCTCGGACCGGGAGCCGGCCACGACGGCGGTCAAATCGTCTTTGAGGGCACACCCGCAGACCTCGTCGCCGCTCGGACGACTCTCACCGGCGAACATCTCGCGGCCTACGTCGGTGTCGGGGCCAGCGCCTGACCGCTCGGGAGATCTCGCCGGCAATCAACCGTCCTCGGCCCCGTTCAGGGCGGCCATAAACATGACCGATAATGCGCATTATGTCAACAAAGTGCTGTCAGGGGCGCTTTATACAGTCAACCCGCCGACATGTCAGGCCGCCGACGTGTCAGGCCTGGGTGCGGTGAATCACCATGCCGAACTCATTGACCGGTTCGAAGGCGTCACGGTCCCAAGCCCCGGGGTGCGGAACCGGACAGTTGACCACGGTGTTTCGGGTCGAGTGATCGATACTGTGTTCGCGCATCGCATGAGCGCAGATCGGGCATGCCTGCGAGTCAGTCGCGCGCCGCTCTTCCGGACCGTTCGAGGGGTTCCTGTCCTGAATCATGTCATCACGATACGCCGGATTAGACAAAAAGGCACGCGTCTGCTAGGCACTTTGTGCGAGCGAGGTGATCGAAGCGGTTAGTCCTCGCCGAAGCCTGACTCCAGCAGATCTGCGAGAGCCTTGATCGCTGGCCCGGCCGACGGGTCGGTCGAGGAAAGCTGCACGTTACTCCCCCGGGCCAGCCCGAGAGACATAATGCTCAGCAGGCTGGTCGCATCCGTTCCGTTCACGGTAACTGGAACGGAAAAAGTGCTCGCCAGGTTGACGAATTCTGCGGCTGGACGTGCGTGAAGGCCATCCTTGTTGGTGAGTACCACTGTGCGTGAGATTGCGCCCGACACCGACGAGTGAGCGCCTAGCTGGGCGTCGCCGCGTGGTGTCCTGACGGTTGTTTCGTCATCGCGTACTGGAGATATCGTGAGTCTGGTCAGCTGCAGCGCTGTCTGCGCGGCTGTCACGACCGCGTCCAGGTCTCCCCCGATTTCTGCAGCCACCGCTGCGGCTACCCCGCCCTCGACGAGGGGAGCGTCAACAATCCGCACGCGGTTCTGTTCGGACTCATCAAGTACATCGCGTGCAGTTTCCGCCGTCAGAATTGCCGAACCGAGATCGCAGAGAATCACCACGCCACCGCCCGTATTTGCTGCTGCGATTCCGTCACTGATTTTCACAAAGCTGGTCCCGATCCCGCCGGAATCCGTTCCCCCCGCGGCGATGAGACGCGCGGTCGGCGCCATCTGTCGAGCCAATTCGACCAGTCCCGTCGCGATCTTCTCGCTGTGCGAAACGAACACGATTCCGACCTGGCGAACAGGTACCACGACCATCACGCGCGCACCATCACGGAGTCGCCAGGACTACGTCGGCGGCGGCGCGCAACAGCAGCGAGGTCGACTGGGAACCGGGGTCTCGGTGGCCGATCGCTCGCTCACCCAGGTAGCTCGCCCTGCCCTTGCGTGCCACCAGCGGTTCCGTGGCCTGCGCGCCGGATGCTGCCGCATCCGCTGCGGCCAGCAAGAGAGCCCCGACACCCGAACCGGCCGCCTGCGCTGCTGCCGCCGCATTGACCGCCGGAGTCCAAGCGTCGATCATGGTCTTATCACCCTCCTCGGCCTTGCCCCGCAGTACGATGCCGTCTCGGGCGGCCGTCACCAATGCGACGAGAGCGGCCGCATCCAGCGACTGCGCGGTTCCAACGGCGCCGGCGGCTTTAAGAAACGCGGTGCCATAGAGCGGCCCGGCGGCGCCTCCCACGGTGGAGATGAGAGTGGTCGCGACCAGCTTGAGCACCGTGCCGGGGGTTGTCTCAATGGCCAGGTTCTCGAGTTTGGGCAGGATCGCCTGAAAACCTCGATCCATGTTTTCACCGTGGTCACCGTCGCCGATATCCCGGTCGAGGGTATTGAGCGCGGCGCGGCTGGCGGCGAGCACCTCTGCGCTTCGCCGAATCCAGCGTACGGTCCAGGTTGTGTCGAGCGTGAGCGCCGCATCATCGTGCGCTGCGTCGCTCAGGACTTCGTCGGCTCGGGCGACCTCGGGATGGTCATTAGAGGTCATCAAATCTCCTTCTTTCGTCCCACCGTAGCGCTACCGACCCCACCGTAGCGCTGCCGTCTGCACCGGGGCGTCCCACAGGCTCATGAGTTCCTCATCGAGCTTGAGCACCGAAATGGATATTCCCGCCATTTCAAGGCTTGTCGTGTAATTACCGATCAGGCTGCGGGTAACCGCTATGCCCTTTTCTTCGAGCACTTCAGCGGCGCGACGGAATGCAATATACAACTCAACCTGCGGTGTTCCTCCCATTCCATTCACGAACAGGAGCGCATTGTCGCCACGGACAAAGGGCAGGTCGTCGAGGATAGCAGCGAGCAGCCGGTCGACGATGGCATCGGCGGGTTCGAGCTTGATGCGCTCGCGCCCCGGCTCACCATGAATTCCAATGCCAATCTCGATCTCATCATCCGCGAGGACGAAGCTGGGCTCCCCCGCGTGCGGCACGACACACGGTGTCAGTGCGACGCCCATCGTGCGCACTCGGGAGTTCACCTTCTCGGCCACGGCGACGACGGCGTCCAGATCATCGCCACGTTCGGCAGCCGCCCCGGTGATCTTTTCCACCAGTACCGTTCCGGCCACACCTCGTCGTCCCGCAGTGTAGAGGGAGTCCTTGACGGCCACATCGTCGTTGATGATGACAGCGCGCACGTCGATGCCTTCAGCGGACGCCAGATCGGCCGCAGTCTCAAAGTTCAAGACGTCGCCGGTGTAGTTCTTTACGATATGCAAAACGCCCGCGCCACCATCCACGGCCTGGGTAGCCGCCAGAATGGGATCTGGAGTTGGGGAGGTGAATACTGCTCCCGGTACCGCGGCATCCAGCATGCCGTACCCGACAAACCCGCCGTGAAGCGGTTCATGACCACTTCCGCCACCGCTGACAAGTCCCACCTTGCCGCGAATGGGGGCATCGCTTCGCACGATGAAAATCGGATCGTGCGAGACCCGCACGATATCACCGTGCGCCACCTCAAAGCCCGCAACGGCTTCGTTGACAACGTTCTTGGGATCGTTGATGAGCTTCTTCATGACCATCCATTCGTTCATTCGGTGATTCCACGGCTTGAAACTGAGGCACGAGACTGACGTGGCATCGCCCACAGCCGCCAGCTTCCCACGGTCAACTTACGCGCTGGCACCGCCCGCAGTAAAGGCCGGTAACGAAGTGCGCCCGACTATTCCCCTCGGAGGCACCCCGCGCTATGTTGTTGCCGTCCGCTCACCGCAGAGGGATAGCTTCGCCATCCCCGGCCTGACCAGAAAGGTTCTCGTGGAAAATATCGGAGCTGTATTTGTCTCGGAAGTCGTGGGTACTGCCATGTTGGTTCTCCTGGGAACCGGGGTGGTAGCCAACGTAGCCCTGGCCAAGAACAAGGGGCTTGGGGGTGGATTCCTCATGGTAACCATCGGCTGGGGTTTCGCGGTGTTTGCCGGCGTAATTGTTGCGTACCGTTCGGGGGCCCACCTCAATCCGGCCGTCACCCTCGGCCTCGTCGCCAACGGTTCCGAGGAATTCGGAATGAACGTTCCCGTCAACGCCATATCGGTGCTCGCTTATATCGGTGCGCAGATACTCGGAGCTATTCTCGGCGCAGTCGCGTGCTGGCTTACCTATAAGCAGCACTTCGACGCCGAACCCGACCCGGCCAACAAACTCGGTGTCTTCTCCACCGGACCGGCCATCCGCTCGTATGGCTGGAATCTCGTCACCGAAATCATCGGAACTTTCGTGCTGGTGTTCGTCGTCATCGCGTTCGGCGGCAACCGGCAGGGCGACACGGGCGGGTTGGCCTCACTCGGCGCCCTCCCCGTGGCACTGCTCGTGATCGTTATCGGCGCCTCGCTCGGTGGCCCGACGGGCTACGCCATTAACCCCGCTCGCGACCTGGGTCCGCGCATCGCTCACTTCATCCTGCCAATCAAGGGCAAGGGCAGTTCCGACTGGGCCTATTCCTGGGTTCCCGTCGTGGGCCCCGTCATCGGTGGCCTGCTTGCCGGCTGGGCCGCGCTGCCCCTGCTGCCTCTGCTCACTACCTGACCGCAGGAACGGGCCGGTCCCCGAGCGGACTGGCCCGTCGTCGTGCGACCGCACCCGTATGTCACGAACACTCAACAGGAGGACACGCAACAATGGCTGATTACATTCTCGCGATTGACCAGGGCACGACCAGTTCTCGCGCCATCATCTTCGACAAGGCCGGGTCGATCGTCTCAACCGGGCAGCTCGAGCACGAGCAGATCTTTCCTCAGGCGGGCTGGGTCGAGCACGACCCGAAAGAAATCTGGGACAACACCCGTGAAGTGGTCGGGCAGGCTCTCTCTAAGGCCAACCTCACCCGACACGATATCCAGGCCATCGGAATCACCAACCAGCGGGAAACAGCTGTGGTTTGGGATAAGACGACCGGTGTGCCGGTCTATAACGCCATCGTCTGGCAGGACACCCGCACCCAACCCATCGTCGATCGCCTCGCCGCCGACGGAGGTGTTGAGCGGTTCAAGAAGAAGGTGGGCCTCCCCCTCGCCACCTACTTCTCCGGAACCAAGATCGTCTGGATCCTCGAGAACGTCGAAGGGGCTCGGGCTAAAGCGGATGCCGGTGACCTGCTCTTCGGCACCACCGACTCTTGGGTGCTCTGGAACCTGACTGGCGGAGTGGACGGCGGGGTGCACGCCACCGACGTCACCAACGCGAGCCGTACGCTGTTCATGGACCTCGAGACCCTGCAATGGGACGACGAGATCCTCGCAATTTTCGATGTACCCAAGTCAATGCTGCCGTCGATCCGGTCGTCGTCGGAGGTCTATGGCACCGCACACGCGTCAAGCCTGTTGCATGAGGTGCCGGTCGCAGGCATCCTTGGCGACCAGCAAGCAGCGACGTTCGGGCAGGCTGCCTTCGACAAGGGCGAAGCCAAGAACACCTACGGCACTGGAAACTTTCTTATTTTCAACACCGGAACCGAGATTGTGCACTCCAAGAACGGTCTGCTGACCACCCTGGGGTACAAGCTCGGCGATGATGCTCCGCACTACGCCCTGGAAGGTTCCATCGCCGTGACCGGCGCCCTGGTGCAGTGGATGCGCGACAACCTAGGCATGATCAACTCGGCCTCCGAGATTGAAGGCCTGGCAAAGACCGTCGATGACAACGGTGGAGCCTACTTTGTGCCGGCATTCTCGGGCTTGTTCGCACCGTACTGGCGTTCCGACGCTCGTGGTGCGCTCGTCGGGTTGACCCGGTTCGTGAACAAGGGCCACATCGCCCGCGCGGCACTGGAAGCGACGGCGTTCCAGACTCGAGAAGTCATCGATGCGGTCAACGCCGATTCGGGCGTGCCCCTCACCGAAATTAAGGTCGACGGCGGCATGATCGCCAATAACCTGCTCATGCAATTTCAGGCCGATATCCTCGGTGTTCCCGTGGTTCGACCGGTAGTGGCCGAGACGACCGCCCTGGGCGCCGCATATGCCGCCGGCCTCGCGGTCGGCTTCTGGAGCGGTCTCGACGAACTACGCACGAATTGGCAGGAAGACAGCCGGTGGACGCCGCAAATGGACGTACCTGAACGCAGCCGCCAGCTGCGCAACTGGAAGAAGGCGGTCACAAAAAGTTTTGGTTGGGTCGATGACGACGTTCTCTAGTGAACGTTGGGTGCGGCAACCCAGACTCAGATCTGGGTCGCCGTAATCCACGCTGACAACTTGGCCGTGGCCGCACCGGAGTCAATTGTATGGGCGGCCACGGCCAATTTGGCGCGAAAACGGTCGAGGATGGCCACCTGGACCTGTGAGGCGTCGTTGGCCAGGTCGAAGGCGACCAGCCCGGCAGCGGCGTTGAGCAGTACGATGTCGCGGATCGGACCGTGCTCGCCGGCGAGCACCGAGTGCACGACCTTGGCATTGTGTTGCGGCGTGCCGCCCACCAGATCGCTGATCTGCGCACGGTTGATGCCGAGTTCTCGTGGGTCGATGTCGTGTTCGGTCACCAGACCGCGGGACACCTCCCAGACGTGACTGTGCCCGGTGGTTGTCAATTCGTCGAGCCCGTCGTCGCCGCGAAAGACCAGGGCCGTCGCGCCGCGAGTCTGGAACACACCCACAAACAGCGATACCCGGTCGAGGTTGGCGACACCGACAGCGGATGCCTCCGGCCGCGCCGGATTGCACAGCGGTCCAAGGTAGTTGAACACGGTGGGAATCCCCAACTCTTTGCGGGTGAGCGCCGAATGCCGGAATCCGGGATGAAATGCGGCCGCATACGCAAAGGTAATACCGATTTCTTTGAATACCTGAGCCACACGCGTCGCATCCCGCGACAGGTCGATGCCCAATTCACCGAGCACGTCCGATGATCCCGAGGCTGAGCTGGCAGCGCGGTTACCGTGCTTGACGACCGGCACACCCGCCGCCGCGCACACGATTGACGCCATCGTCGAAATATTCACCGTGCCGAACTGGTCACCACCGGTCCCGACGATGTCGAGGGCCATGGGATCGACCGGCAGCGCAATGGCTTGCTCTAGGATTGCGTCCCGGAATCCGACAATCTCGTCGACGGTCTCGCCCTTGGCGCGAAGCGCCACCAAAAAAGCCGCGAGCTGGGACGGGGAGGCCTCGCCGAGCATTATCCGTTCCATGCTCCACGCGGCATCCGCCACACTCAGATCCCGTCCATCGAGAAGGGAATTTAATATGTTCGGCCAGGACTGCGATTCAAGCATGGTTCCGATCATACGAGAACGGGCCCAACTCCCCCGAATTCACGGCATTCGAGCGCGAAAATTGAACCATCTAACTAGGAAATAACTCTCACTCACACGTCTGATTGAGAAAAACGTGTGGGAATATCGGCCATAATAGAGGGGTGACCAGCACCTCAATTACTCAGACGGCGAGTGCACCCGTCGTGAACCGGCCCAACAGCGTGGCTGTGGGCACCATTGTGTGGTTGGGCAGCGAGGTGATGTTCTTCGCGGGGCTCTTCGCAATCTACTTCACGCTTCGTTCAACCTCCCCAGAGCTGTGGCTCTTCGAGGCCGACAAGCATAATTTCACCTTCGCTCTGATCAATACGCTAATCCTGGTGTCGTCCTCGGTGACGTGCCAGTTTGGAGTGTTTGCCGCCGAACGGCTGCAAGCGCGCTCGACCGGCTGGAAGCCGAGTGAGTGGGGCATGGTTGAGTGGTTCTTCCTCACCTACGCCCTCGGCGCGATTTTCGTCACCGGCCAGGTGTTTGAGTACGCGACTCTGGTGTCGGAGGGGGTTTCGCTCTCATCCAACGCGTACGGTTCCGCGTTCTACATCACGACCGGCTTCCACGGCATTCACGTGACCGCTGGCCTGCTCGCCTTTCTTCTCGTGATTGGGCGCGGATTCGCGGTCAAGAACTTCGGCCATAAGGAAGCCACCAGCGCCATTGTGGTTTCCTACTACTGGCACTTCGTCGACGTCGTCTGGATCGGGCTCTTCCTGGTCATCTACGTTCTCAAATAGAAACAGGAGCGGATTACTTCAGCATGACCACGATCAAAACTCCTCGCGCACGCCGCCCACGCAAAGCTGGACGTCGCCATCCCCTCGCCAGTGTCGCTCTCATTGCTATCGGGTTGCTCTTCACCGGAGGTGCTTACGCGGCCTTTAGCACGGGCACAGCTCTTGCAACAACGGATGCGTCCTCGCAGCAGACCATCGCTCAGGGTGAGAAACTCTTCGCAGCGAACTGCGCCACCTGCCACGGGCTCAGCGCCCAGGGCTCGTCGGAAGGGCCCAGCTTGATTGGAGTCGGCGCTGCCTCGGTCGACTTCCAGGTGGGCACCGGTCGCATGCCGTTGCAGATGCAAGGTCCGCAAGCACAGAAGAAGCCGGTGCAGTTCACGGTTGAGCAGACTGCCGCACTGGCCGCCTACGTCGCTTCGCTCGCTCCCGGCCCCGCCATTCCCGCCGCCGAGTTGCTCAATGCCAGCGGCGATGCTTCGGCCGGTGCCGAGTTGTTCCGCATCAACTGCGCCATGTGCCACAACGTCGCCGGTGCGGGCGGCGCGCTAACCGAGGGCAAGTTCGCGCCCGCGATCGAGAACGTGTCCGCCCAGCACATCTACGAGGCCATGCTCACCGGCCCGCAGAACATGCCCGTTTTCAACGACATGAACATCTCGCCTGAAGACAAGCGGGACATCATCACGTATCTCAAGTACGTCGAGGACAACCCGTCTCCGGGCGGTTTGGCTCTCGGTTCGCTGGGGCCGGTAGCGGAAGGCTTGTTTATTTGGATCTTCGGATTGGGTGCAATCGTGGCCCTCACCGTGTGGATCACCGCAAAATCGAACTGAGCGCCGGTTGCCGGTCGTGACACGACATTCCGTCTCGATCCAGCGCCGCGCAGCACCGCAGTGCAGAGTACTAACACAGCTCACAAAGGAGAACAATGGCCAAGGACGATAACGGCGCGGAAGACGTAACCGCCGCCGACTCGCCTGGCGCGCAGCTCGCGACATCCGCCGCAAGCACAGCCGTCGTTACAAGGGACGGCCTGGTCAACCCAGGATTCCCGCCGCACCGTCCGCGCATCACCGACCTTGACCGCAAGGAAGAGCGCAAGGCCGAGCGTGCTGTTTACACGTTGTTCTACGTATCCATCGTGGGTAGTGTTTTCGCAATCGCCGCATATATGGCCTTTCCGATCGTTGCCGAAGATCCCGGTTCGGTTCGATTGAACAATCTGTTCATCGGCCTCGGCCTCAGTCTCGCCCTCCTCGCGATCGGTATCGGAGCTGTGCACTGGGGCAAGGCCCTTATGAGCGATCATGAGGGCGTTGACGAACGCCACCCCGTACGGGGAACTGAACCAGTTCGGGCGCGCGCCGTTGAAATCTTTCAGCAGGCGAATGAAGAGTCTGGCTTTGGCCGCCGTACGCTCATTCGCAACAGTCTGATTGGTGCGCTGGTCGTCTTCCCACTGCCAGCCGTCGTCTTGTTTCGTGGGCTCGGCCCGATGGATGAGGACCCCGTCGCCCTGCTTCATGAGACCTTGTGGAAAAAGGGCGTCCGCCTCACCATGGACCCGAGCGGAACCCCGATCAAAGCAGCAGACGTCACGCTCGGATCCTCCTTTCACGTCATTCCTGAGGGCCTGTCCGAAATGGGTCATGGCCGTCTAGAAGAGAAGGCAAAGGCCGCTGTTCTGCTCATTCGAATGGATCCTCGTGATCTAACCGAAGCAGAGGATCGCAAGTCCTGGTCGTATGACGGAATCGTGGCGTACTCTAAAATTTGTACCCACGTCGGCTGCCCGGTCGCGCTCTATGAACAGCAAACGCACCACCTGCTTTGCCCGTGCCACCAGTCGCAGTTCGACGTTGAGAACCATTGCAAGGTCATCTTCGGTCCGGCCAAACGGGCACTACCCCAGCTCCCCATCGCCGTGGACGCTGAGGGCTACCTGATCGCGCAGAGCGATTTCACTGAACCAGTCGGCCCAAGTTTCTGGGAGCGAGCATGACAACGATAACCACCCGCGAACCCGTTGATGACCAAGCCGTCGGGGCGAAGAAATCCGGTGGCTTCACCGCTTCCGCCGCCAACTACATTGACGAACGCACGAGCATTTCGGGCGCCGTCAAGGAGCTTGGTCGTAAGATCTTCCCCGACCACTGGTCGTTCCTCCTCGGCGAGGTGGCGTTGTACAGCTTCGTCATCATTCTGCTGTCAGGATCATTCCTGACGTTCTTCTATCAGGCGTCGATGGCTGAAGTTATTTACGAGGGGTCCTACGCGCCGCTGAAGGGCATCCCGATGTCTGTGGCGATGTCCTCCACCATGGACATCTCGTTCGATATTCGCGGTGGACTTCTCATGCGTCAGGTTCACCACTGGGCGGCTTTGCTGTTCGTGGCGGCCATCGGTCTGCACATGCTGCGCATCTACTTCACGGGTGCGTTCCGCAAGCCGCGAGAGCTGAACTGGGTTATCGGTTTCATCCTGTTCATCCTCGCAATGGCTGAAGGCTTTACCGGCTACTCCCTCCCCGATGACCTGCTCTCCGGTAACGGGCTGCGCATCATCGACGGCCTGATCAAGGGCATACCGGTCGTTGGCACCTGGATTTCTTTCCTGCTCTTCGGTGGTGAGTTCCCCGGAACGGACATCGTCGGCCGGCTGTATTCCCTGCACATCCTTCTGCTTCCCGCCATCATCGTCGCCTTGATAGCCATGCATCTCCTGTTCGTCGTTGTGCACAAGCACACTCAGTATCCGGCTGCAGGACACACCAACCAGAACGTCGTCGGCTATCCGGTTCTCCCGGTCTACGCTGCCAAGGCCGGCGGATTCTTCTTCATCGTCTTCGGTGTGGTCATGCTCATCGCGTCGCTGTTCACGATCAACCCGATCTGGAACTACGGGCCCTACGATCCCTCACCGGTCTCAGCCGGCACCCAGCCAGACTGGTACATCGGCTTCGCCGACGGCGCCATGCGCTTGATTCCGAGCGGGTGGGAATTTGTCTGGCTGGACCACACGTACTCGCTCAACATCCTGGTGGTGCTGGTCGTGGTGGGATTGTTCATCGTAACCGTCATGATCTACCCGTTCATTGAAGCGTGGATCACCGGCGACAAGCGTGAGCATCACGTCCTCGACCGTCCACGCAACGCGCCGACCCGCACCGCTATTGGCGCAGCCGGTGTCACGTTTTACGCCTCGCTCTGGTCAGCAGCATCGTCCGACATCATGGCGACGCATTTCCACCTCACTATGGAAGGCGTCATTCACACGCTTCAGGTGACCACGTTGCTCGGTCCGTTCCTCGCATTCTTCATTGCCAAGCGTGTCTGTCTGGCCTTGCAGAAGAAGGACCGTGAGATTGTCCTACACGGCTACGAGTCCGGCCGTATCGTCCGTCTTCCCGGCGGAGAATTCGTTGAAGTGCATCAGCCCGTCGATGAGTACGAGCGCTGGAAGTTGGTCAGCTATAACGACTTCAAGCCGCTCATGCTACGCCCAAACGCCCAAGGGAAGATCGGCCCTGCTGAGAAGGTTCGCGCCGGTCTGTCACGGTGGTTCTTTGAGGACCGGATCACACCGGTGTCGCAGACTGAAGTGAACCAGGCTCATGGCGATCACCCAGCGGAGATCACGAACAAGTAGCACATCAAGAGAACGGGCATCGATGTCACTCCAGACGTTATCGGAGTGGCTTCGGTGCCCGAACTGCTGTCTCCCCCTATACCGCAGTGCTGACTTGGTGCTCGGGTGTGAGCGCGGGCATTCCTTCGACGTCAACAAGCGGGGCTTCGTCAATCTGCTCACCGGTCCGCGCAAGTTCATCGGCGACAGCGCGGCGATGCTCGACGCCCGGGATAGGTTTCTCGACGCAGGGTGGTACGAACCGCTTTGGAATGCGATCCGCACCCGTGTCACCGGCGAGTCACCCCGGCGTATCCTCGACGTCGGCTGCGGCACCGGCTACTACTTGGGGGCAGCGTTGCCGCCAGGAGACGACGGCGTGCGGGCGCTGGGAATGGACCTGTCCCCCACTGCCGTCGGGCGCGCAATCCGCGCGCACGATCGTGCTGACGGGCTAGTAGCAGATGTCTGGTCGCCCCTCCCCGTCCGTGATGGCGTCGCCGATATCATTCTGAACATTTTCGCACCGCGGAACGCTGCTGAATTCCATCGTGTCCTCCGACCGGACGGCTTGCTGCTCGTCGTCGTGCCGCAATCAACTCACCTTCGTCAGCTTCGAAAGTCGGGACTTGTCGTGGAAATGCAGGCCGACAAGGCCGCACACTTGACCACGAGTCTTGCTGCGTGGTTCCGCCTCGAGTCACACGACCAGCTGGACCGCACCGTGGAGTTGTCACCGTCGGAAGTAATGTCGCTCATCGGAATGGGCCCGTCCGCGCACCATACCGACCCTAAAACAGTCGAGGCCAGCGCGACAATGAATCGCGACGTCACACTCGCTTTCGACATCTTCCAGTTTCGACGGCGCTGACGGCTGGACTAACCCGGTAGCCGTGCTGTAGTGCCGCGGCACCAGCGTGCCCGCGGTGGCGGTGTATCAACGGTGCTGTGCCGGTTAAACGACGATACCGACCTTCCATGGGGGCGAGGTCGGTATCGAACGTTTAGTGCGCCTAGCGGGCGAACAAGCCCCTATAGTACTCGTAAACCCAGCCGGTGAGGGCCACGAGGCCGAGCCCCAAGCCGATGAAGCAGATCCAGATACCCACGGCCAGGCCGAGGAACAGCAAGGCAGCGGATGCGGCCAGGAAGATCGGCCACCAGCTCCACGGACTGAAGAAGCCCATTTCGGGATCTCCATCGTCGATGTTGCCGTCGAGGCGGTCTTCGGGCAGCTCGCCGGCCTGTGCTCCGTGTACCTTGTCGAGATAGAAGGCGATGAATGCCACAAGCAGCGCAGACAGTCCGAGCATGAACGTGCCGGCCCACTCTACGGTCCCGTGGGCGGGATCGAGCAGGCTCCAGACAACGTAGGCGACGGTCACGATTCCGAAGAACGCGGTGAGGACCCAGAGAATGTTTACGTTCGTCTTCATTTACTTAACCTGGTTCGAATCGATGTCGTAGACCGCAACGTCTGGCGCATCCTTGCCCGGGCCGATACCGACGGGCAGGCCAGCCTCAGGGTGGTTCAGGTCGAAGGCAGGGCGCTCGGAGCGGATTCGCGGGATGGAGGTGAAGTTGTGACGAGGGGGCGGGCAGGACGTTGCCCACTCGAGCGAGGAGCCATAACCCCATGGGTCGTTCACGGTCACCAGCGGAGCCTTGCGGGCCGTGATGTATACGTTCAGGAAGAACGGAATCATCGACACCGCTAGAACCATTGCGCCGATCGTCGACACCTGGTTCATCCAGGTGAAACCGTCCTCCGGAGAGTAGGTGGCGTACCGACGCGGCATGCCCATCACTCCCAGCCAGTGCTGGATCAGGAAGGTGGTGTGGAAACCGATGAATAGAAGCCAGAAGTGCCACTTGCCGAGGCTCTCGTTGAGCATCTTGCCGGTCCACTTGGGCCACCAGAAGTAGAACCCGCTGAACATCGCGAAGACGACGGTGCCGAAGACCACATAGTGGAAGTGCGCCACGACGAAATAGGTGTCAGACACGTGGAAGTCGAGCGGCGGTGAGGCCAGAATCACTCCGGTCAAGCCACCGAAGGTGAAGGTGACGAGGAAGCCGATGGCCCAGATCATGGGGGTTTCAAAGGTGATGGACCCTCGCCACATGGTGCCGATCCAGTTGAAGATCTTCACGCCAGTTGGTACTGCGATCAGCATGGTCATGAGTGAGAAGAACGGCAACAGTACCGATCCAGTGACGTACATGTGATGCGCCCAGACCGAGACGGATAGCGCGGCGATCGAGATGGTCGCGTAGATCAGGGTCTTGTAACCGAACATCGGCTTGCGGCTGAAGACCGGGAACACCTCGGAGACGATGCCGAAGAACGGCAAGGCGATGATGTACACCTCGGGGTGGCCGAAGAACCAGAACAGGTGTTGCCACAGGATGGCACCACCGTTGGCCGGGTCGTAGATGTGCGAACCGAAGATGCGATCCGATGCTGCGGCGAGCATGGCTGCAGCTAGCACCGGGAAGACCATGAGTGCGAGCAGAGCCGTGACGAGTGAGTTCCAGGTGAAGACCGGCATACGCCACATCGTCATGCCCGGGGCGCGCATGGTGATGATTGTCGTGATGAAGTTCACGGAACCGAGGATGGTACCAAAGCCGGACAGACCGAGACCGACCATCCAGAGGTTGCCGCCGACTCCCGGTGAGAAGGTTGTGCTGGCCAGCGGCTGGTACGCGAACCAGCCGAAGGATGCCGCGCCCTGCGGGGTGAGGAACCCCGCGACGGCAATGAGACTGCCGAAGTTGAAGAACCAGTATGCGAGTGCGTTCAGCCGAGGAAATGCAACGTCGGGCGCACCGATCTGGAGTGGAACCAGAAAGTTGGCGAAGCCGAAGAACAGCGGCGTGGCGAACATCAACAGCATGATCGTGCCGTGCATCGTGAAGAGCTGGTTGTACTGCTCCTTGGTCTGCACCACGTCGAGCCCCGGGGCGAACAGCTGGGCACGAATGATCAACGCCATGACGCCGCCGAGGCAGAAGTAGATGAACGAGGTGATCAGGTACATGTACCCGATGACCTTGTGATCGGTGGAGGTGATCCACCGGACAAGCGTGTTGCCCTTGCGTTCCGCCGACGTGGAGACTGGTGCTGCCGGGCGTGACTGGGCAGGTGCGATGGACGTGGTCATGGCTTAGTTGCCCTCCGGAGCCGTCGGTGCACTCGTGCCCGGCTGATTCTGATTGCGGTCGAATTCGTTGTCGAGCTGACCGACGTTGCCCGCACTGCGCAGGGACTGGATGTACGTGTCATAGTCGGCCTGGGAGACGACCTGGACATTGAAGAGCATGAGGGAGTGATACTCACCGCAGAGTTCGGCACATTTGCCCGCGTAGGTTCCGATGCGCTCCGGGGTGACCGACATGAAGTTGGTCTTGCCCGGAATGACGTCTTTCTTGTAGAGGAAGTCGATGACCCAGAACGAGTGGATGACGTCTCGAGATTCCAATGCGATTTCAATGGTCTTGTCGACTGGAAGAACGAGTACGGGCAGTTCGGACTCGATCAACGAGCCACGCTCACCAGCAGGGTCCGGCTGTCCCTGGATTCCGGGCGAGTACACGTCTTCGTCAACGTAATTGAAGTCCCAAGCCCATTGCTTGGCCTGAACTTCAATCGTCACATCGGGATTTTCGTAGCGAGTCTCGAGGGCGATCTGATCGCGCACGGTAAACGCGAAGAAGCCGACGACCAGGATGAGCGGCACGACCGTGTAGAAGATCTCGATCGGCATGTTGTATCTCAGCTGCACCGGGAGGCCGGTCTGGCCCTTACGGCGGCGGTACACGACAATGGTCCAGATGATCAGGCCCCAGGTGATGAGGCCCACGATGAGGAGCACGATCCAGGAGGTGGTCCAGAGGCCGGCAATGCGGTCGGTCTGGTTGGTCACCGCCGTTTCGCCCTCTTCTTCGAAACCGGGCAAGAAACCGTGGAGCTGGGCTTGCGTGCATCCGGCCAGTACAACGGCGAGCGTCGCGGCAAGCGGGATAGCAGCCCAACGAAGGCGGTGGTTATTGCGCACCGGGTACCTTTCGGGAGATTCGAGGACACTTTTCAGTAAGTGTTTTGATCGATTTCTAGCTTACTCCGCGAGAGCACGCCTGAAGTGCACTCGCGGTCGGGTCGTAGATGTATTGTTCCGTGGTCCCTCTGTCGTCGGCAGAAATACGGGCAATTCGAGAACAATGCGGCAGAAAAAAGGCAGAGACACCATCGAAGTGATGATGCCCCTGCCGGGTGTTTCTAACCAACCAATGCGGCCGCTAACCGGTGCTAGTGGAATGAATCACCACAGGCGCAGCTGCCGCCGGCGTTGGGGTTGTCGATGGTAAAGCCCTGCTTCTCGATCGTGTCCTCGAAGTTGATCGAGGCACCGTCGAGGTAGGGGACACTCATCTTGTCGACGACGACCCCGACGCCATCGAAATCGACGAGGGCGTCGCCGTCGAGAACGCGCTCGTCGAAGTAGAGCTGGTAGATCAGGCCGGAGCAACCGCCGGGCTGCACGGCGACGCGAAGGCGGAGGTCCTCACGGCCTTCCTGGGTTAGCAGGCTGCGCACCTTGAGGGCGGCAGCCTCCGTGAGTCCGACGCCATGGGCGGTAGCCGGGGCGTGCACGGCGTCAGCAGTGCTGACGGTTTCGGTCATGGTGTCGGTCATGCTTCTCCTCGGTTCACGCAATTACGCACGGTTGCGATCTCATGCATTGCGGTCTCTACTAATTCTACCTTCGACAACCCGAATGTCGACATGGACATTCCCAACGTGTCACATTGCACCTGAGGGTTGGCTGTCGAGTGGGTACCTGGGCGGGTCAGTGGGTGGTGCGCCCGTTCAGTCTGCCGAGCAGGAAAGCCTCGCTAAGAACGGCGCGTTTGAAGACGCCCAGGTGCAGGGATTCGTTCGGACTGTGCGCCCGGGAATCTGGATCCTCCACTCCAGTGACCAGGATCTGTGCTGCCGGGAAGGTGCGCACGAGGTCGGCGATGAAGGGGATGGATCCACCGACACCGATATCGACCGGCGGCACGCCCCAGGCATCCGTCATGGCGGAGCGCGCTTCGGCCACGGCCCACCCGCTGGTGTCAACCAGAAAGGGCTCTCCGGTATCCACGTCGTCGATCTCGACAACCGCGCCGAATGGCGCATTTTGCAGCAGGTGCGCCTCTATCGCTGCGGCAGCCTCGATGGCGGATTGGCCGGGGGCGATGCGCGTACTGATCCGAACGGTCACCGTCGGGGTGAGTGTGTTGGAGGCGGTGTCGACGGTCGGCGCGTCGATGCCGGTCACGGTCAGCGCCGGCTGGTACCAGATCCGGCTCAGGATAGAACCGTGGCCGATCGGAGTGACTCCCGGCAGCAGACCAGTTTCCGCACGCAGTTGCTGTTCGGAATAGTCGGGGGTGGGCATCTCCATGCTGGTCAGGCCCGCCACAGCGATTGAGCCGTCCGCGTGGTAGAGCGTGGCCAACAGCTTGATGGTGACGAGCATGGCATCGGGTACCGCTCCCCCGTACATTCCGGAGTGCGAGGCGTGAGCCAGGGTGCGCACCGTCAAACGCAGGGTGACATTGCCGCGCAGCGCCGTGGTGATGGCGGGCGTGTTGATGTCCCAGTTGTTCGAATCGGCCACGACGATCACGTCGCCACGCAGGGCCTCCCGGTTTTCGTCCAGGAAGGTCGCAAAGGAGCGGCTGCCGAATTCTTCCTCCCCCTCGATGAACAGGGCGATCCCCAAATCAAAGTCAGCACCGACGGCCGCAACGAGGGCGCGGATTGAGGCGACGTGCGCCATGACGCCAGCCTTGTCGTCGGCCGCGCCGCGCCCGTAGAGTCGGTCACCGCGCACGGTCGGGGTAAAGGGATCGGATTCCCAATCGTCGTCTCTGCCGGGGGGCTGCACGTCGTGGTGGGCGTAGAGCAGAACGGTCGGGCGGCCGTTGCGCGCCGGGCGCGAGGCCAGGACCGCTGGCTGGCCCAGCTCGGGGTCGCCGCCAGCGCTGGCCGGCACGATGCTCGCTTGCACGATCTCGACCGATTCAAACACGTCGAGCTCTCGCACCAGCGCGGCGACGGCCTCTGCGCTCACGGCAACCTGCGCCGGGTCGAACGCCGCCCACGACACCGAGGGGATACGCACCAGTGCACACAGGTCGGCGATGGTGGTGGGGAAGCCCAATTCGACTGCGGCGCGGAGGGCTGCCCGGGCCTCTGAACCGGTGTCGGAGCGAAGCGTAGGGCCGTCGGAACGTGAATTTGTCTGTGGGTTACCAGTCATACGGGTAATCTTAAGGCACCCAATTGCAAGGATTTGATGTGGCCAAGCCTCCCGTAAACCCCGACGCCCAGCCGTCGATAGAAAGTTCCGACGAGACCGCAGCACGCCTCGGCCTCACGCACAACGTGGGTAAGGGTCAGGCGACCCCCACCCGGAAGAAGCAGGAAGCGGCCAACAAGCGCCCGCTCGTTCCGGATGATCGTAAGCTCGCCGCAAAGCAGGCGCGCGCGAAGTCAACGGCTGCGCGCGACGTCGCCCGCGCCGGCATGGCCGCCGGAATCGACAAGTATCTGCCGCTGCGTGAACGCGGCCTGCAGAAACGCTACGCACGTGACTATGTCGACGCTCGATTCAACGTCGGCGAGCTGATGATTCCAATCATGTTCCTGGTCATTCTTCTCACCACGATTCCGAGCATTGACGTCTACGCGATTTTCGCGCTCTGGGCCTTCTTCATCCTCGCTGTCATCGACTGCGTCGTGCTCGGCTTCATCCTCACCAAAAAGATCGAGGCGAAGTTCGGCGCCGATAAGGCCGAACGCATCCGCTGGTATGCGGCCATGCGCGCGCTGCAGCTTCGTCCGATGCGCCTGCCCAAGCCGCAGGTGAAGCGCCGGCAGTACCCGGTCTAGGGCCGCAAGGGCCGTTCCGATCGTTCCGCTGCTGTTCCAGCGCCGGAACGATCAGCGCCAGCCTGTCATCTCTCGAAGGCGCCTGCGCGGATCAGCGGTACACGCACTTCCTCATCGGTAAGGGAGCCGTGCTGTCCGATCATGCCGCGGGCTTTCTGGTTTGCCGGCCGGGAATCGTAATAGGCGATGGACTTGCGGGCAGCGATGAGCACGTCGCCGATGCGCGGCAGGACCTCGGCGGCCACCCGGCCGTACAGGCCGGCGGCGACAGCTTCGGCACGGGTGTAGACCCAGGCGCGGTCCCCCTGGGACGTACGCCAGGCATCCGCCAGCGTGTCGGCGGCGCTCGAGTCAGACCCGGCCTCGGCCTGCTGCGAATCCAGATACAGCTGCACGCAGCGCGGGTCCCCCGCTATGTGGCGCACTCCGGTAACGAGCGCGGGTTCGGTATCGAACAAAACGTGTCTGGTGCTCGGCACATCGATGACACCGTGATCTGCGGTGAGCAGGAGTCCCTCGTCGGAGCGCAGGGTGGAGGCAAAGCGGGTCAGTTCGGAGTCAAGGCTTTCGAGTTGGGCCAGCCACCGGTCGGATTCCCACCCGTGCGCGTGCGCGGCGACGTCGAGCTCGGCCACGTAAAGGTAGATCAAAGCCGACGGGTTTTCCGAGAGAATGCTGCGCGCGGCCGCGAATCGCTCCGCCACCTTCTCGGCCGGCACATACTGGGCCCCGCGCAGGACGGCCTGGGTGAAGCCAGAGCCAATGAACCGTTTGGGACCGATGGCAAAACTCGGCACGTTCTCGTCGCCGGCACGGTCGAAGACGGTGCGGGACCGCTGCCAGGTTGCTGGCTGCATACCGTCGTCCCAGCCGGTGAGTTGGTTCACCACCCTGTCATGGGCACGGTCGAGCACCTGGTAGCCGACCAGGCCGTGCTGGCCCGGTTCGACTCCGGTGGTCAGGGTAGCGATTCCTGCGGCCGTCGTGGCGGGGAATACACCGTCGATGATGCTGGATTTGTTCAGGCGGGACGACAAGAATCGGGCGTGCCCGGCCCTGGCCCGGATCGAGCTGACGCCGAGCCCATCGGCCAGAATCACGACCGCTTTGCGCACGGCAGGGAGCCCCAGCGGATTCGGCCGGGCGCAAACGGCATCGAGGGAACTGGTGAGAACATCGGCAAGGCGCAGGGCACTGAATTGGCGGGCCGGTAGCATGGTGGGCATCGGGTCTCATTCTTTCACAGGGCGGAACCCGAGCCCTCCAGCGCTCCGCAGGCGCTCCCTACGTAGTGCAGCGTGACCGGTTCGATCGGTTATTGCCGCACGCTTGAAGCAGAATTCATGATGAGCCGCTCAGACAACACCCCACCAGCCGCCAGTACCGCCAGCACCGAACGCATCGAAGACGTTGATGTGTCGGTGGAGATGCAGGGCTCCTTTCTCGAGTACGCCTATTCGGTGATCTACTCCCGGGCGTTGCCCGACGCGCGGGACGGCTTGAAACCCGTGCAGCGGCGCATCCTGTACCAGATGAGCGAAATGGGGCTGCGCCCGGACAAAGGCCACGTGAAGAGCGCCCGTGTCGTGGGGGAAGTAATGGGCAAGCTGCACCCCCACGGGGACACCGCCATCTATGACGCCCTCGTACGCATGGCCCAGTCGTTCTCGCTCCGGGTGCCACTCATCGACGGGCATGGAAACTTCGGCTCGCTCGATGACGGGCCAGCCGCGCCGCGTTACACGGAAGCCCGACTCGCGCCGCCAGCGCTGGCGATGACCGAGAATCTCGACGAGGACGTCGTCGATTTCGTGCCCAATTACGACAATCAGCTCACCCAGCCCGACGTATTGCCGGCGGCCTACCCCAACCTGCTCGTCAACGGCACGAGCGGCATCGCCGTCGGTATGGCGACGAACATGGCCCCGCACAATTTAATCGAGGTGGTCGGTGCCGCCCGGCACCTGCTGGCCCACCCGAACGCGAGTCTCGACGACGTCATGGAGTTCGTGCCGGGGCCCGACCTGCCCACCGGTGGCACGATCGTGGGCCTGACCGGGATCAAGGACGCGTACAGTACCGGCCGTGGCAGCTTCAAGACCCGCGCCCGCGTCTCGATCGAGGCGATCACCGCCCGCAAAACCGGACTCGTCGTGACCGAACTCCCCTACCTGGTCGGTCCGGAAAAGGTGATCGAGAAGATCAAGGACGGCGTGAACTCCAAGAAACTCAGCGGCATTTCGGACGTCACCGACCTCACCGACCGCACCAAGGGCCTGCGCCTCGTCATCGGCATCAAGACCGGGTTCAGCCCGGATGCCGTGCTCGAGCAGCTCTACCGATACACCCCCTTGGAAGAGTCCTTTAACATCAACGCTGTCGCCCTCGTCAACGGCGCCCCGCAGACCCTCGGCTTGCTCGAACTACTGCACGTCTACGTCGACCATCGCATCGAGGTCGTCACCCGTCGCTCGGCCTATCGGCTGGCCCGGCGCAAAGAGCGGTTGCACCTCGTACTCGGTCTGCTCGTTGCGATTCTCGACATCGACGAGGTCATCCAGGTTATTCGGGCCAGCGACGACACCGAGCAAGCCCGTGCCAGACTCATCGATGTGTTCGACCTGAGCCAGATCCAGGCCGAGTACATTCTCGAACTTCGGTTGCGACGTTTGACGAAGTTCTCTCGAATCGATCTTGAATCCGAACGCGACCAGTTGCTCGCCGAGATCGCGCAACTCGAAAAGCTCTTGTCGTCCAAGCCGGCTATCCGCACGCTCGTGTCGGAAGAACTGGGCGCAGTAGCCGACAAGTTCGGCACCCCGCGGCGCACGGTGCTTACCGAGGCGAAGCCGAGTATCGCGGGCTTGTCGGCGGCTGCCGCCAAACGTCAGGCCGCGGTGCTCGAAGTGCAGGATATTCCCACCCGGGTCTTCCTGAGCGTGACCGGGCGCATTGCCCGCGTCGACCTGGTCACGGTCGACGACGCTGTACCGCCTCGCATCCAGCCACCCCAGCGGCGGAGCAAGCATGACGCCGTGCTGTCGACGCTGGACACAACGAGTCGTACCGAGGTGGGCGTGGTGACCAACCGTGGCCGGCTCATCCGCTTCTCTCCCGTCGACCTGCCGGTGATGCCGCCGACGTCGATTCAGCTCGCCGCTGGCGTACGCATCAGTGAGTACCTGGTGCTGCCCGATAAGAAGGAACGCGTTCTCGCGATCGTCTCGCTCGACTCCGATCGGGCAATCGCACTGGGAACCCGGCAGGGCGTCGTGAAACGCGTCGTGCCGAATGACTGGGCGAACAAGCCGGACTTCGAGATCATCGCGCTCAAAGCCACGGACGAGGTGGTCGGTGCTGTGCAGGGCGCCGAGGACGACGACCTGGTCTTCATCACCTCGGATGCGCAGCTGTTGCGTTTCACCGCTGTCGGCGTGCGGCCTCAGGGGCGGGCGGCAGGCGGCATGGCCGGCATCAAGCTGACTCCGGGCGAAACGGTCGTGTTCTTCACGAGTTTGTCTCCCGACGACGTCGAGACGGCCGTTGTGGCTACGGTAGCGGCGAGCAACCAGACCTTGTTGGGTACCGATCCGGGCAGCGCCAAGCAGAGCGACTACTCGGAATACCCGGCCAAGGGGCGGGCGACGGGCGGGGTGCGCGCCCAGCGTTTCCTCAAGGGTGAAGACACCCTGGCGGTGGCCTGGGTCGGCCGTGCCCCGGCTCGTGCCGTCGGACCGGACGGCACACCACGCGCCCTGCCGGAGTCGGGCTCTCGCCGTGATGCCTCCGGTGTCATGCTCGACGCGATGATTGGTGCTATCGGCGCCGAAATCTAGTACGTCGGGAGTACCTGTAGGCCGGAACCGCCCCGACTCGTGGCTGATTCACGAAAAACTATGGATGCGTCTCTCCGGGTACGTAAACAAGGCGGAACGGCAGCGTCACCGATACGCATATCCTGAATCAGCCCCGCTGCGGGGCTGGCGACCGGCCTCTCAACCGCCCACCCGGAAGGCAGTCCATCTAGACGTCTATGCGGTCGCGGGACAGCTTGTCGGAGCTGTCGATGATGAACTCCTTGCGCGGGGCAACGTCGTTGCCCATCAGCAACTCGAACACCTTCCCGGCAGACTCGGCATCGTCGACCCGCACCCGCCGCAGGGTGCGGTGGGCTCGTTCCATGGTCGTGGTCGCGAGCTGGTCGGCATCCATTTCACCGAGGCCCTTGTACCGCTGAATCGGGTCCTGATAACGGCGGTTCTTCTTCTCAAGCGCACTCAGGACCGAGTGCAGTTCGGTTTCCGAGTAGGTGTAGATGGTCTCGTTGGGTTTACTGCCCGGGTTCATGACGATGACCCGGTGCAGGGGCGGCACGGCGGCGAACACGCGACCCTCGGTGATCATCGGACGCATGTACCGGAAGAACAGCGTGAGGAGCAGGGTGCGAATGTGAGCACCGTCCACATCGGCGTCGCTCATGATGATGACCTTGCCGTAGCGAGCCGCCGAAAGGTCGAAGCTGCGCCCGGAGCCGGCCCCGATCACCTGGATGATCGAGGCACACTCCGTGTTGGATAGCATGTCCGAAACGGATGCCTTCTGCACGTTGAGGATCTTGCCACGAATCGGCAGCAGCGCCTGGTGCTCGCTGTCGCGGGCGAGTTTGGCCGTGCCGAGGGCCGAGTCCCCCTCGACGATGAACAGCTCGCTCGTTGACACATCGTTGCTGCGACAGTCGACCAGCTTCGCCGGCAGGGACGAACTTTCCAGAGCGTTCTTGCGTCGCTGGGTTTCCTTATGCGCCCGAGCGGAAATTCGGGACTTCATCTCGGCGACGATCTTGTCGAGCAGCAGCGCCGACTGCGTCTTATCGTCCCGTTTCGGCGAGGCGTACCGATCAGCCATGGCCGTGGCGACAACATTCGCGACGATTGCGCGCACCGCCGGGGTTCCGAGCACCTCCTTGGTCTGACCCTCGAACTGCGGTTCGGGCAGGCGCACGGTGAGCACCGCGGTGAGCCCGGCCATCACATCGTCCTTGTCGAGTTTGTCGCTGCCCACCTTGAGTCGACGGGCGTTGAGGTCGACCTGGCCGCGCAGGAATTTCAGCAGTCCGGCATCGAAGCCGGCCTGGTGGGTGCCGCCCTTGGGAGTGGCGATGATGTTGACGAAGCTTTGCACGATTGTGTCGTAGCCAGTGCCCCAGCGCAGGGCGATGTCCACCTGGCAGTCGCGCACGAGCTCGGTCGGCACCATGGCGCCCTTGTCGGTGAGCACGGGCACGGTCTCGCTGAAGGTACCGCTGCCGGTCAGTCGCCAGGTATCGGTGATCGGGGCATCCGTGGCTAGGTGTTCGACGAACTCGGAGATGCCGCCGTCGAACTGGAACAGGTTGGTCACCGGCTCGTCGGTGCGTCGATCGGCGACCTCGATGGCGAGCCCCGGCACGAGGAAGGCCGTCTGGCGGGCGCGGTTCAGCACCTCGTCGGTTTGGAAAGTTGCGCCCTTGGTGAAGATTTGGCGGTCGGCCCAGTAGCGGATGCGGGTTCCGGTTAGGCCGCGTTTCACCTTGCCGATCACCCGCAACTCGCTCTGGTTCTCGAAGGGGGTGAACGGGGCATCGGGGCTCTTGTCTCCCGAATCAGCGAACAGGCCAGGTTCGCCGCGGTGGAAGGACATGGCCCAGGTCTTACCGTCGCGGTCGACCTCGACGTCGAGCCGCTCGGAGAGGGCGTTGACGACGGATGCTCCCACTCCGTGCAGCCCGCCCGACACGGCGTAGGATCCGCTGCCGAACTTTCCGCCGGCGTGCAGCTTGGTGAACACGACCTCAACGCCGGTCAGGCCGGTCTTGGGTTCGATGTCGACCGGGATTCCGCGGGCGGTGTCGCGCACTTCGACGCTCTGATCGGGATGCAGCTCGATGTGGATACTCGCGCCGTGCCCACCGAGAGCCTCGTCGACGGAGTTGTCGATGATCTCCCAGAGGCAGTGCATCAGGCCGCGCGAGTCGGTGGAACCGATGTACATGCCGGGGCGTTTGCGCACTGCCTCCAGTCCCTCAAGGACTGACAGGTGGCGTGCGGAATAGTCAGAGCTCACAACGATCAAGAATACCGGCCCCGACCGGCGATCCTTCGCGCCAGCCCGACTAGTCGCGAGTCGACGTACGGCATGACGCGGCTACGCGGTAAGCGAAATACCGGCCGTTCATCTCGTCAATGGTCCCCCGGCGTGTTTACATTGAGTCAACGGGAAATTGAAATTCAGTCTGGAGGAGGAGAATATGTCCCAGATCGCCACCGAAAATGGTGCTGTAGACAACGGTGCTGGAAACAAGCAGGGCGCCCCCCACCAGCTCACCGCAGCCGACCGCTGCGACGCTTGCGGCGCCCAGGCCTACATTCGTGTTGTCGTCAAGAACAGCGAACTGTTGTTCTGCGCCCACCACGGTCGAAAGCACCAAGAAAAGCTCGCGAGCATCGCCGAGAGCTGGCACGACGAGTCAAGTCGACTGCTGGAAGACCAGCGCTCCTAGCTGCTGTTCGAGTTGAGGGCGCTGGTAGGCGGCTGGCTTCGGCCAGCCGCCCACTTTTGTTAAGCAGCTCATGCTATTCGGCGTTCTGGCCCAAGCGAACGGCGACTTCGTTGCGCGCGGCCTGTGCTGTCGCATCGGCGCTGTCCGCCCGGACGCCGCGAGCATACTCGAGTCCATGGCGGCTGAACGCCGCCCGCAGCAGGTGATCCGCGAGCGCGGGATTGCGCGCGAGCACGGGTCCGTGCAGGTGCGTGCAAAACACCTCCCCCATGATCAGCCCCTCGATCTGCGGGCCGGATGATCGCGTACCGTTTCCACTGCCATAGAGCACCCGTCCGAGCGGGCTGGCTTCGGCGCCGACATAGTCACGCGCGTGGTTCTCGAAGCCGATAAGCCGGCCATATTTCGAGATAATGATGATGTCGTCGGTAGCGCGGGTCTTTCGAGGCACGGCCTGGCCGGCAACGAGGCCGAGACCCTCGAGCACGGTGCCGTCGGAAAGGTCGATGCCCCAGCTCAACAATTCCCAGCCGGTACCAACCGCCAGGATGGGAACGCCGGAGTTGGACCAGACGCGCAATTCCTCGACCAGGGTGCGCAGCGCATCCCGGGCCGGGATGAGCGCAGCGTCCGTTCCTGAACCGATGGATACGGCGTCGACCTGCTCGGGAAGGTCCGCGCGGGAGTGCACGTCGACGACTTGGGCGTCGTGACCGCTCCAGCGAATGCGCTGGGCGAGTACCCGGGCGTTGCCGGCATCTCCGTTCGTATTGAGCAGGCGGGGCAGCAGCGAGATGACTGTGAACGGCCGCCCCGGTAAAGTGGCGGTCATACCGGATCCTCAGCGTTGGAGACGAGGCGGAGATGTGCGCGAGTGCGACGCATGCCGTCGGCCGAGAAGATGATGGTCTTCACCCCGGACGTGGGATCTGGCAAGGCCAGGAATGCGTCGAGGGCCGTCGGCACATCGGGTTCGATGCAATCCACTCGAACGTTGTCGTAGGCGAGCTGCAGGGCGATATCGTGCGCCTTCAGGCCCGAGGCGATGAGTACGTGGTCCAGGCGGGAGGTGTCCACCGGCCAGAAGTAAGACGGGTCTCGAACGTCGGAGCCGATGATCACCAGGATTTGCTCCGTGCCGTCTTCCAGGCTGTCGACGTTGAGCTGGAAACTCGACGGGTTTTGGACCAGCACGAACTCGATGGTCTTACCGCCAACTGTGACGACCTCACCGCGACCGAAAACGGCCGGCATAGCCGACAGCGCCGCACAGGCGATGGTGGGATCGAAGCCGTCGCCGAGAGTCGCCTGGGCCGTACTCAACGCGGTCAAAGCGTCGACGGCATAGTGGATGCCGCGCGCCGGCAGCCGAATGCTGTGGCTGTCCGCGCCAAATTCCACCGTGGCGTCACGGCCGACCACGCGGGTGAGCTGAAGGCCGGTGCCGGTCGGCAGCCTATTCGCTGCGGTTTCGGCGTAACCGAGTCCGCGGGGATACTGGCCCAGCACTTCGGCGGTCACTCCGTAGCGGGCGACACCCACCGTGCTGTCAAGGCTGGAGCCGAGATCGGTGAGGTAACGGTCATCGGCGTTGAGTACTACCGTCTCCGTCGCGCGCGCGGCGATCTTTCCGAGCAGGACGGCGACCATTTCCGAATCGTGGAACCTGTCGATCTGGTCGACCATGACGTTGGTGAGGGCGACGACTCGCGGAGTCAGCGACCCTGCGATGAACGCGCCATGTCCTTCGTCCATTTCGAGCACAGCAACATCACCAGCGATCTGCCCGGACAAGCTGACCCGTTCCAGCAGAGCGCTGGTCAGCCCCTGGCTGATGTTCGCCGTCGACTGGTTGGTAAACACGGTCAGGCCGTGAGCGCGCAACACGGCGACGAGCATCTTGGTCGTCGTAGATTTACCGCTGGATCCCGTGACGATGACGAGCCCGAGGGGAAACCCGTTGAGGGTCGTTGCGAGAAAGCCAGGGGCGATGCGGTTGACCACAACCCCGGGGATGGCAGAGCCACCTCCGGGCTTACGCCAACGCGCCAGTACCCGAACGGCCCGCCCGAGGAGAATCGCCGGAGCGTACCGGACGGAAGTCACGAAACCGCGCTTCGAAAGCCGAGCGGGTTCTGTCACTGCCACGTTTACTCGAGGTAGTCGCGCAGGGACTGCGACCGGGACGGGTGACGAAGCTTGGCCATCGTCTTGGACTCAATCTGGCGGATGCGCTCGCGCGTTACGCCGAAGGTGTCTCCGATCTGGTCCAGTGTTTTCGGCATACCGTCACCGAGGCCAAAGCGCATGCGAATCACGCCGGCTTCCCGCTCCGAGAGCGAGTCGAGCAGGCTTTCCAACTGCTTCTGCAGCATGGTGAAGCCCACCGCATCCGCCGGGACGACGGCTTCCGTGTCTTCAATGAGGTCGCCGAATTCGCTGTCACCGTCTTCACCGAGCGGCGTGTGCAGCGAGATCGGTTCGCGCCCGTACTTCTGTACTTCGACGACCTTCTCTGGCGTCATGTCGAGTTCGCGGCTGAGTTCTTCCGGCGTGGGTTCGCGACCGAGATCCTGCAGCATCTGGCGCTGCACGCGGGCGAGCTTGTTGATGACCTCGACCATATGCACGGGAATACGAATGGTGCGGGCCTGATCGGCCATGGCTCGGGTGATGGCTTGGCGAATCCACCAGGTGGCGTACGTGCTGAACTTAAAGCCCTTCGTGTAGTCGAACTTTTCGACGGCACGAATGAGGCCGAGGTTACCCTCCTGAATCAAGTCGAGGAACTGCATTCCACGGCCGGTGTACCGCTTGGCGAGAGACACGACGAGGCGCAGGTTTGCACCGAGGAGGTGACTTTTGGCCCTGGCACCGTCTTTCGCGACCCACTGCAGCTCACGGCCAAGGGGATTCTTCTTCTCGACGTCGGTCATCTCCGAGAGCTTGTCTTCGGCGAACAGGCCGGCCTCGATGCGCATCGCCAGTTCGACCTCTTCGGCCGCATTCAGCAGTGCGACCTTGCCGATCTGTTTAAGGTAATCCTTGACCGGGTCGGCCGTGGCGCCGGTGATGGCGCTGGAGTAGACCGGAACCTCGTCGTCGTCGTCGACGAGCGAGAGCACGAGTGCTCCGCTGGGGAGCGGTTCCGTCGAGGTCGTGCGCTTGGTGCTGTCGTCGTCCAAGTCGTCCTCGTCGGCTTCAGAACCGGCGTCCACGTCGGCGTCGTCATCTTTCTTGACGACCTTTGCCTTCGTGACACGTTTCTTCGGGGCCGGCTTCTCGACAGCAGCTGCGGACTTCTTCGTCGCTGCGGCAGCTTTAGCGGCTGTGGCCTTTGTGACAATCTTTTTGACCGCCGGTACTGCGGGAGTCGTGACAGACTCGTCGGTCACCTCGGTCTTGGCGGTGGTTACCATTCGAACACCTCTCATGCGGAGTCTTACCTGCTTTTGGGAGCCAGAACGGAGCCAGAAGCGTTTTTGGGCAGAACTTGGACCCATGTCAAGTCCCGGGATGTCCACACCAAATTGAATTCGGCATGCCCCGGACCAGAACGGGTCCTAAGTTCAATTATTGCACGGTTTGTCTGCACGACAAGCCACGGCCCGTACTACCCTCAGTGGTCACGCTTTTTCCAAGCGCGTGATAGTGCAACCCAGATCGGTGCGACTTCTATTCCCTCATCGCGGGAGAGCTGGCGCCGAGTTCGCCGCCTGGCGTGCACCAGAAAGCCAACGCCGATGCCGACGATGACGTATTGCACCGCGAACGCCGCTCGGAAGGCGTCGAGCGCATACAGGTCGCTGGTCGCCCCTCCGGCCACACGCCAACCGTTTTGCAGATCGAGCAGTAACCCGATCAGGTACATCATGACGAAGCTCGCCGTGAAGCCACCCACGTTGACGACGCCGTTTGCCGACCCCAGGCTGCGCTGCGGGTTGAACGTGCGCGCGAAGTCGAAACCGATGAGGGAGCCGGGCCCGCCAATGCCGAGCACCACCAGCAACAGCACGATCGTCCAAAGCGGTGGAACACCAGGCCAGAGCAACACGATAGCCCAGGCGGCACCGATTCCTGTCACAATGCCGAGCACGATGTTGCTCCGGCGCAGGGGGTGGCGTGCCGTCAGCAGGCCGAGGATCGGGCCGAAAACGAGTCCGGTGCCGACCAGCACGGTGAGCATCCCCGCGGCGAACGCTGGTTCGTAGCCGAGGCCGAAGACCATGAACGGATAGCCCCAGAGCAAGCTGAAGACCGTTCCGGACGACTGTGTCACGTAGTGTGACCAGAATCCGAGCTGGGTTCCTGGGCGTCGAAAGCTGTGTCGCAGCTGGGTCAGTGCCATGCCGAGGCTGTTGGTGCGTGCGTGCTCGATGACGTCCCTTGGCCGGTCCTGCACGAAAATAGTGACCACGATAAGGGCGATAACTGCCACGGATGCGGCCGACAGAAAAGCTGGCGTCCAGCCGCTCGCATGCAGCAACCAGGCCAGGGGCACCGCGGAGAGAACCTGGCCGAGTTGCCCGATGTTGCCCATCCACTGGGACAACAGCGGAACGATGCGACCGCTGAACCAGGAGCTGATGAGGCGGATCATTGAGATGAAGATCGTCGCATCGCCCGCGCCAACGAGAATGCGTCCGATGACGGCGATCGTGATATCCGGTGCAAGGGCCAGAGTGATTTGGCCAATGATCATAAGCGCAGTACCGGTGATCATGAGCACCCGCGGACCGTAGCGGTCGACCAACACTCCGACCGGAATCTGCGCGGCGGCGTACACGATGAGTTGAACGACGGCCAGACTGGAGAGAATGGCGGCTGACCCTCCGAATCTTTCCGCGGCTGCCACCCCGGCGATCCCCATTGAGGTGCGCTGCAAGACGGCCGACAGGTACGCGAACGACCCAATGATAAAGATCAGGGTGGATCGACGAGAGTTCACTCGATCCAATCTATCGCGCTCTCTTCACCGATGGCTCAAGCCGTTCAACAGCGCTCTGCTACGCCGCACTGGTGCTAATGGGCGGCCCCGTCGTCACGACTGCGACGCAAAGCAAGGAAATTCTCGAGTTCGGCGGCGATTTCATCAGCCGATGGCAGTTCACCGTCTTCGTCGGTGAGTGGCGACCGCAGTGGGCTGCCCTCCATATAGGCGTCGTATCGCTGCTCCAGGGTGCCAACGAGCTTGGCCAGTTCGGGGTTGCTCTGTACCTGGTCATCGATTCGTGCAACGAATTCGCGATTGGCCTCACGCAAGCGATCGGTCGGAAAGATCAAGCCGGTCGACGCGCTCGTACTCTCGAGGGCGGCCAGGGCGGCCGCAGGAAACTCGGTGTCGCCCAGATAGTGCGGAATGAGCAACACGTATCCGACGGTCGATGCGCCTCGTTCCTGCAGACGGAATTCCAGAAGGTGCAGTATGTTGGCCGCCACCTGCGTGTGCGGCCGCCACACCGACCGATTCTCGATGAGGTCGGAACGATTGCCGCTGACCGTCACGCCGACCGGACGCGTGTGTGGCACCGGCATCGGGATGGCATGCACCCAGGTCGTCGAGGCGACGGTGAATCGATCGACAAGCTGCAGCATGGCAGCAGTGAACTGCTCCCAGCGAAAGTCAGGCTCGAAGCCGGTCAGGAACAGAAACGGCTGCCCAATCTCGTCGCGGGCGAGGTACAGGCGTAGCGATGGAGGTTGGTAGTTGGTGAGGTGATCCTGATCGAAGTAGATGATCGGGCGCCTGGCCCGGTAATCGAGCAGGGCGTCGGTGTCGAACGACGCCACCTCTGTGTGATCCAGCGTGGTCAGGAGGTAGTCGGTGAATTGCGCGACCGCACCGCCGGCATCCGCGAAGCCGGTCAGGCCCATGACGAGATGCAATCCTTCCGGAACGCCATCGGCGTCAGGGGTAAGTTCGTACAACTCCGTGGGGTCCAGCATTCCTCAACTCTAATCCGGAGGCCCCGATCGTGTTGTGTTTACGAGCTTTCAGCTTCGCGCCCAGAGCGAACAGGCGCGAACAGCGCAAACGCAGCCACGGCTAGCATCGTTTTATGACCGTTCCCACACTGTCCCTGTCCACCGAGTCCGCGGGTGACTCAGCCGCGGACATTCTCATCCTCGCGTCACTTCAAACGGATGACGGGGCGCGGCTGCTCGCCGACGTCACGCTCGGTGAGGCCCTCTTCGCGTCGGTGGCGGCCCAACTGCCGCTGCTGGACGTGACCGGCGCACGTGATGAGGTGGTGCGCCTCGTGACCACGATCGGCACCCCGCGCAGCATCGCCGTGGTCGGGCTCGGACGCCAGATCAGCACCGATACCCTCCGCCGCGCGGCCGGTTCAGCCGTTCGCCAGCTAACCGGTGCAGCCTCGGTCGCTTTCGCGGTTCCACTGACCAGCGCCGAGCAGGTGGAGGCCGTACTCGAAGGCGCTGCTCTCGGCGGCTACTCGTACTCGACCTACCGGCACAGCTCGCTGGCCGATGCGAAGCTGCCGGCCCGGAGCGTCGTCGTGCACACCACAACCCCTGCGGCATCCGCTGTGGAGCGCGCCCTAGTCAGCGCGGAGGCGATCCGCCTGGTGAAGGACCTCGTGAATATGCCACCACTCGACCTCTACCCGGCGTCGCTCGCCAATCTCGCGGTCGAGGCTGCGCGAGACCTGCCGATAGATGTGACCGTCTGGGACGAACATCAGCTCGCCGCCGACGGGTTCGGCGGCATCGCTGGGGTCGGAGCCGGATCGACCCGACCGCCGCGCCTGGTCAAGCTCAGCTACACCCCGACCGGAGCCGGTAAGCACCTCGCCCTCGTCGGTAAGGGCATCACGTTCGACACCGGTGGACTTTCGCTTAAACCACCGGCATCGATGGTCGGCATGAAATACGACATGACCGGTGCCGCCACGGTGCTCGCCGTGGTGGTGGCTGCCGCAAGGCTTCAGCTGCCGGTGCGCATCACCGCATGGATGTGCATCGCCGAGAACATGCCGTCGGGTTCGGCCATTCGCCCCAATGACGTGCTGCGAATGCGCGGAGGACGCACTGTCGAGGTGCTCAACACGGATGCCGAGGGTCGCCTCGTGCTCGCCGACGGCCTCGTCGCTGCCGCTGAGGAACACCCAGACGCCATCATCGACGTTGCCACCCTGACCGGCGCCGCCGTGGTTGCCTTGGGCACCCGGTATTTTGCCACCATGGGCGATGACGCTCTCGTTCAACAGGTGCTCGCGGCCAGCGCCGCGGTCGGCGAGGCCGCCTGGCCGATGCCGTTCCCGGACGAGTTGCGCGTCACTCTCAATTCCGATGTCGCCGACATCGCCAACGCAAAAATCGGCAGCACGGCCGGCGGAATGCTCCTGGCTGGGATCTTTCTGCGGGAGTTCATCGGAACGGATACCGCGGGCCGGACGATTCCGTGGGCTCACCTCGACATTGCCGGGCCGGCCCAGAACTCCGGAGCCGGCTGGGGATTCACCGCTGCCGGACCGACCGGCGTGTCCGTTCGGTCACTCCTTCGACTGGCCGAGGACTTTTCACGCCCGTAGTACAGTCGGAGAGGCAAGAAAAAGCTTGTCAAACCACGCGGCCGATCAGCACAATATGTCAGTCGTCGTGACAAAGGGTAATGCGCGAGGGAGTAGCTGAGTGTCGGAACAGAATTTTGACATTGTCGTTCTCGGTGGCGGAAGCGGTGGATACGCAGCAGCGCTGCGGGCCGTGCAGCTGGGATTCACCGTTGGTCTGATCGAGAAGGGCAAACTCGGCGGCACCTGCCTGCACGTCGGTTGCATTCCGACCAAGGCCCTCCTGCACTCGGCCGAGGTCGCGGACGTCAGCCGTGAAGCCGCCAAATACGGCGTCAAGACCGCGTTCGATGGCATCGATATGGCCGCCGTCACTGCGTTCCGCGAGGGTATCGTAGCGAGCAAGTACAAGGGACTGCAGGGCCTGATCAAGGCTCGCGGGATCACCGTGATCGAGGGCGAAGGCCATTTGATCTCCCCCACCACCGTTCGAGTTGGCGAAGACCTGATCGTCGGCAAGAACGTGATCCTTGCCACGGGTTCCTACTCACGCTCGCTCCCCGGGCTCGAGATCGGCGGGCGCGTCATCACGAGTGAGACCGCACTCGCCTTGGACTACGTTCCGAAGAAGGTTGCAGTGCTCGGCGGCGGCGTCATCGGCGTCGAGTTCGCCAGCGTCTGGAAGTCCTTCGGCGCCGATGTCACGATCATCGAAGCACTCCCGCACCTCGTGCCCAACGAGGAGGAGTCGATCTCCAAGCAGTTCGAGCGGGCGTTCCGCAAGCGCGGTATCGAGTTCTCCCTCGGCATCCGCTTTCAGAGTGTCACGCAGTCCGACTCGGGCGTTGTCGTCACCCTGGAGAACGGTACGACCGTTGAGGCCGATATTCTGCTCGTGGCCGTCGGCCGCGGCCCGGTCACCGCGGGTCTCGGTTACGACGAGGTCGGCGTCACCATGGACCGCGGGTTCGTCATTACCGACGAGCGCCTCGCCACGAACCTCCCTGGCGTCTACGCCGTGGGCGACATCGTTCCCGGACTTCAGCTCGCGCACCGCGGTTTTCAGCAGGGCATCTTCGTCGCCGAAGAAATCGCCGGGCTGAACCCGATCATCGTCGAGGACTTGAACATCCCCAAGGTCACCTACTCTGACCCCGAAGTCGCCTCCGTCGGTTACAGCGAAGCCAAAGCCGCCGACAAGTTCGGTGCTGACCAGATTTCCACCTATGAGTACAACCTCGGCGGAAACGGCAAGAGTTCCATTCTCGGCACCGCCGGTTCGGTCAAGCTCGTGCGGGTCAAGGACGGCCCCATCGTGGGAATCCACATGATCGGCGCCCGTGTTGGCGAGCTCATCGGCGAAGGCCAGCTTGTGGTGAACTGGGAAGCGTACCCGGAGGACATCACTCCGTTCCTGCACGCGCACCCGACGCAGAATGAAGCGATGGGTGAGGCTTTCCTGGCTCTCGCCGGCAAACCGCTTCACGCGATGTAGCCGGATCCCACCATTTTCATCCAATTTTCAGATAAGCAAACGGTTTTGAAGGAGACATACGCATGAGCGAATCCGTCAGCCTCCCGGCACTCGGAGAGAGTGTCACAGAGGGCACGGTCACCCGCTGGCTCAAGAACGTGGGCGACCGCGTGGAGGTCGACGAGCCATTGCTCGAGGTATCGACCGACAAGGTGGACACGGAAATCCCGTCCCCGGTCGCCGGCATCATCGAGGCCATCCTGGTGCAGGAAGACGAGACCGTCGAGGTCGGCACCCCGCTCGTCACCATCGGCGATGGATCCGGCGCTGCCGCACCCGTCGCCGAGGCGCCGGTCGCTGAGACACCCGTCGCCGAGGCGCCGGCACCGGTTGCAGCCCCCGCACCCGTCGCAGCACCGGTTGCAGCCCCCGCACCCGTCGCAGCACCGGTTGCAGCCCCCGCACCCGTCGCAGCACCGGTTGCAGCCCCCGCACCCGTCGCAGCACCAGCTCCCGTCGCCCCTGCCCCCGCGCCCGCTGCGCCCGTCGCGGCACCGTCACCGGCTGCGGCCGTTCCCGCAGCTCGTGGCTCCCACGCCGGTACTAGTGGATATGTCACACCGATCGTGCGCAAGCTCGCAAACGAGGCCGGCGTCGACCTGTCGACGATCAGCGGCACCGGAGTGGGCGGACGCATCCGCAAGGAAGATATCGTGCAGGCCGCCTCGGCTGTCGGCACGGCCGCAGCCGCACCGGTGGTCGAGGTGTCGCCGCTGCGCGGCACCACCCAGCCGATGTCGCGTTTGCGCAAGGTCGTCGCGGAGCGGGCCGTCATCTCGATGCAGTCATCCGCTCAGCTCACCACCGTGGTCGAGGTCGACGTCACCCGCGTTGCCATGCTGCGCGACCGGGTCAAGGGTGTGTTCGCTGAGAAGACCGGCAACAAGCTCTCGTTCCTGCCATTTTTTGCTCTCGCTGCCGCTGAGGCTCTTCGTGCCGTCCCGATCGTGAACGCCACGATCGAGGGCGACACCATCGTGTACCCGGCCCAAGAGAACATCAGCATTGCCGTCGACACCGAGCGTGGCCTACTGACCCCGGTCGTGCGCAATGCCGGGGAACTCAACCTGGCTGGCTTTGCCGCCCAGATTGCCGACCTCGCCGCTCGCACCCGGGACAACAAGCTCAAGCCTGACGAACTCAGTGGTGGAACGTTCACGCTGACCAACACTGGTTCGCGCGGCGCGCTGTTCGACACGCCCGTCGTCTTTCTACCGCAGAGTGCCATTCTCGGCACTGGGATCGTGTACAAGAAGCCGCTCGTCGTCACCACCGACGGTCTGGACTCCATCGCTATCCGGTCGAGCGTGTATCTCGCGCTGTCCTACGACCACCGCATCATCGACGGCGCGGACGCAGCCCGCTTCCTCACGACGATGAAGGCACGTCTTGAAGCCGGAGCGTTCGAGGGCAACCTCGGCATCTGACAGCTCCACTTGATCGGTCGTGCGTAGTCGACTCTGCGGCAGTTCAGTAGTCGAAAATCTCACGGAGACGCCAGCCGCCCTCGCCCTTGACCACAAGGACCGAGGCCGGCTGGCCTTTTTCTTTACCCGGTATCGGGGCCAACACGACGACGGCAAGGTCGCCGGTTCGTTCCGCCAACGCCGGCAGATATCCCACGTAGTCAGCTAGGTCTCGGCCGGATCCGCCCTGCTGACGTTCGCGTGCGTCGTAGCTGTCTAGCGTCAGCATGGCCGAACCGGTCTGATCCACACCAATGAGACAGATCAGGGAGGCCGCCGCCAGGCAGGAGGACCGACGGCCAAGGAGTGCCACGACCGCCGCTACCGGGTCATCGCCCGCAATCGCCGCCTGGGTCTCAGTATCAGATTGATGCGGGACTGGGGGCTCGTCACCCGGGTCAGTGGAGGTGTCGTCCGCGCCAGCGACATCCGTTGCGAGATCGGCTGATGGCGACATTTGAGCTATTGGTATCTCAGCGGTCCCAGCCGTGCCATCGGCACCTGCAGTCCGGGCCGTCCCGGCTTCACCGGCACGCCCCGGCACCGGAAACAGGGACAGGGCGAGCACCAGCAATCCGGCGCCGACGAGAGCCGCCACCAGCAGGGGCCGTTGGTGACCGTGGAGTCGCTTACGCAGCGCGTGTCCGGCGGCTTTGAGCGGATGGGAGTCGGCCACCGAACCGGCGACCGAGTCCACCGCGGTCGCGAACGCGCGACCGCGCCGCGCCTTCCGCTGCAGGTCCTGCAGGACATCCCTGCCCCGCCCGGAAAGCGCGCGGAGAGCTGTGCCGACTTGACCGCCACGCCCGCGCGGCAGCGCACGGTCGAATTCGCCGTCGGATTCGCTGTCGAAGCCGGATCTATCAAAATCGTCGGTGGTGTTGGCGGTGACATCGTCAGCGAATCCGTTGTCACCGGCTGTCACAATTGGGTCAACACCATGCGAGATGAGCAGGGTACGCCAGCGCCGGCCACCGTCAAACTGCGGGGCAGCCGTTTCCATTGCGGTGTCCTCGTGGAGCAGCGCGTTCACCGCGGCCCGGGTAGCGTGTTGAAAACCTCGAAGAGGTTCGGCGTCGGCCCAGTCGAAAAGATCGTGCTCGAACACCTCCAGGACCGAACCGATGGACGCACCGCCGTCGGCTCGCTCTGCCCCGGGTGGATTTTGATGCGGGTGTATGGCGCCCTGGAACCGTCTGAGGAGCACTGCCGCGCTGGCACAATGCGAATCCGATGGGTCTAGAAAGTCACACAGGGTTGCCAGCACGGTGCCCAGTCGTTCGTAATCGTCTCGGAGCTGCCCGAGCCGTTCGCGGGGCAGATTGCTGACATGCGAAACGGCACCGAAACCGGTCAGCACGGCACGGCCGTTCGCGTCGAGCAGAATGGTGGCCTGACTCACGCCGCCATGTGTGAACCCGCCCGTGTGCATGGCGTGCAGTGCAACGGTGATTGGCGCCAAAAGTGTCACGATCTCCCCGGGTGACAGGCGGGGGTGGTTGACGAGGTATCCGGCGAGGGACCCCCCGGTGAGTCGTTCCATGACCAGGCAGATGCGACCATCGCCAAGCTGCGCGACGTCGAGCAAACGCACGAGCCCCGACGCTGCCGCCGACGTCAGCACGGCGATATCAAGCTCGATGCTCGCCGGCTCGGTGTCGGCTTTAAACACTTTCAGCGCCACCGTGCTCCCGTCACCCGAATGACCCAGGTACACCGCTGCTCGAGCCCCCAAACCGAGTAACCGGATCACACGGTGTCCGGCGACGACGCCATCTGTGTGCATCGCACCCGCAGCCGCAGCTTCGCTGCGTGGCGGGGCGTGCTCGCTGCGGCGAGGACGTAGCCAGGCCATATCGTCGACCGAAACCAGGGGTCGTTCAGCGCGTCTTCTCACTCGACCATGATCAGGCAGTAGCCCCGTGGGCCGAGCCGCGGACGCCGCGTTCGTGCAGAGCAAGAGCGACGCGCTGCGGTGGAGGAGCCGACGCATGCGCGCTCGGGCCGCCCCGTGCCCACTGCGCCCATTGGACCTACCCTGCCCCTATACTGTGCAGATGCTCGACTTTGTCGTCGCGGGGCTAAGCGCCAACCCCGTGCCGTATGTTGAGGGCCTTGAGCTCCAACGCGCAGTCCATCGTTCCGTCGTCGCCCGAGAGCGCCCAGACACCGTCCTCCTGCTGGAGCATCCGGCCGTGTACACCGCCGGAAAGCGCACCCTGCCCGAGGAACGCCCGATTGACGACACGCCGGTCATCGACGTCGACCGAGGTGGCAAAATCACCTGGCACGGCCCCGGCCAGCTTGTCGGCTATCCGATCTTGCACCTGCAGGAACCCGTCGACGTCGTCGGCTACGTTCGATCCCTCGAAGGCATCCTGATCGAGGTTCTGATTGAATTCGGGATCGATGCCGTGCGAGTGGCCGGACGCTCCGGGGTGTGGGTTGGGGAGGCCGGTCACGAAGACAAGATCGCCGCCATTGGCATTCGGGTCGCCCAAGGTGTGACCATGCACGGTTTTGCCCTCAATTGCAGCAACTCTCTCGAACCCTATTCCCGCATCATCGCCTGCGGAATCCGCGACGCCGGGGTGACCACAATGTCCCGCGTGCTCGGGCGCACCGTCGACCCGAACGAATTGATCGAACCCATTACGGCGGCCTTTCGTCGCTCCACGAATCTGAACCCCGTGAGCAGGCCTTCGGCCAACACCACCCAGGCCAGCCTCGACACCGTCAGGACAAACTCATGAGCGCAGTACCCGAAGGCCGCAAACTCCTGCGCCTGGAAATCCGCAACGCGGAAACCCCGATCGAACGCAAGCCGTCCTGGATCAAGACGGTCGCCCGGATGGGTCCGGAATATCAAAAACTGCAGAGCCTGGTCAAGAGCGAAAATTTGCACACCGTCTGCCAGGAGGCGGGCTGTCCGAACATTTTCGAATGCTGGGAAGACCGCGAAGCGACCTTCCTGATCGGTGGCTCGCAGTGCACCAGACGGTGCGACTTCTGTCAGATCGACACCGGAAAGCCAGCCGACTATGACACGGATGAACCGCGTCGCGTCGGCGAATCCGTTGTGTCCATGAACCTGCGCTATGCCACCGTGACCGGTGTCGCCCGCGATGACCTGCCCGATGAGGGCGCCTGGCTCTACGCGGAAACGATCCGCCAGATCCATCAGCAGAGCCCCGGAACCGGCGTGGAGATTCTCGTGCCGGACTTCTCCGGCAACCCGGAGCACCTCGCCCAGGTCTTCGATGCCAGACCGGAGGTTTTCGCTCACAATGTGGAAACCGTTCCACGCATCTTCAAGCGCATCCGCCCGGCATTTCGGTATGACCGGTCACTCGACGTGCTCACCCAGGGCCGCAAGGCCGGAATGATAACGAAGTCCAACCTGATCCTTGGTATGGGTGAGGAACGCGCCGAGATCACCCAGGCGCTGCACGACCTGCACGAGGCTGGCACCGACATCATCACGATCACGCAGTACCTGCGCCCGAGCGCCCGTCATCTGCCGGTGGCCCGTTGGGTACGTCCGGAAGAATTCGTCGAGCTCAACGAGGAAGCGAAGGAGATCGGCTTTCTCGGCGTGCTGTCCGGACCGCTCGTGCGCTCGTCCTATCGTGCGGGTCGGCTGTGGGCCCAGTCGATGGTCGCGACCGGACGGGAAATCCCCGCCGAATTGCGCCAGTTGGCGGATGCCCAGCTCGGGTTCGCGCAGGCCGCCTCGTAATGCGAATTCGGTCACGCGGCATTCGAGTGACTGGGTAGTCTTGTACCCATGGCACGCAGCAAGGAAAAGACCCCCAAAAAACCAAAACAGCCCGGCCGCTTGAAGCAAATGTGGCAGGTTTTCCAGATGACGAGACGCTACGACTCGAACATCGTCTGGATCCTGGTTTTGGCCTTCCTCATACCCGTTCTGATCAGCCTGGCACTGGCCCTGCTGATACCAGGCAGCAACGTTTTTACGATGGTGCTCTGGATCGTCGCCGGCGTACTCGCCGGTATCCTGGCGATGCTCATCATCCTCGGCCGTCGCGCCGAGAAGGCTGCCTATTCGCAGATCGAGGGCCAGCCCGGAGCCGTCGGTGCAGTCTTGCGCAGCTCGCTCAAACGGGGCTGGGTGGGCAGTGAAATGCCGGTGGCCGTCAACGGCAAGACGCAGGATGCGGTTTACCGTGCTGTCGGCCGCGGCGGTGTCGTGCTGATCAGCGAGGGTCCCAAGACGCGCACGACCCGTATGCTCGACGAAGAAAAGCGCAAAATTGTGCGCATCGGCGGAAACGTCGGCGTGACGGTCATCTCGGTCGGACCGGACGACGACGCCGTACCACTGCACAAGCTGGCACGCCGCCTGACTAGGATCAAGCCGACGCTCACCAAGGCCGAGGTGCTCGCTGTGAACAACCGCCTCAACTCCATGGGCACGAAACTCCCCATTCCCAAGGGCGTCGACCCGATGAAAGCGCGGCCGCAGCGCGGCTGACCAAAAGCAGGGGGAGATGAAGGGCCGAAACTCACAGCGTTTCGGCCCTATCTCGTTCTTGCAGGAGGCTATCGGCGGATGAGGGCCGTACCCGCGACCTTGTCATGGAAGCCGCGTTGGTCGGAGTCCCAGACCAGTGCGGGAAGCGCAATCCCCAGGAGAACCGAGCGTACGATCGGACGCCACGGTCCGATCCACCCGCCGTGGATGGAGATAACCCGCAGTCCGACCAGCCGATGGCCCAGACTTGCTCCGATCGTGGGAATGAAGACGATCTGCAGTATGACGAAAATGATCAGGTTGGCGGCCGGATCGTAGTTGAAGAAGATCGCCGAGACTCCGATGGCGATCGCCCAGTCGATGGCGAAGCCGAGCAGTCGTCGCCCAGGCCGGCCGATGGAACTGGGCCCGAACCGGGGCAAGCCGAGGCGCTCCCCCGGCCATTTACTGGGAGGAAGCTGACCAAAAGTGTTCGGGCGGGAGTTGGAGTCTGGCACCCGATGAGTCTACCGATGGGGCCTCCCTGTAACATGGGCGAAACATAAGCGTCACGGACAAGTAACGCAGCGCTACTAATCTCAATGAAGCCGATGTGTCCGATTCGGCCGTTTTCACGCCCTCGTCGTCTGGAGTTATTCCGCATGTTCCGCGATTCGTCCGAAGTGCTCAAATTCATCAAAGACACAGACGTCAAGTTTCTTGACATCCGTTTCACCGATCTCCCCGGTGTGCAGCAGCACTTCAACATTCCGGCATCCACCGTCGACGAAGAGTTCTTCACCGTTGGCCAAATGTTTGATGGTTCCTCGATCCGCGGTTTCGCGTCGATCCACGAATCCGACATGCAGCTCATCCCCGACGTCTCCACGGCGTACATCGATGCCTTCCGCACCGAGCGCACCCTGATCATGCTGTTCGACATTTACAACCCGCGCAACGGCGAGATCTACTCCAAGGACCCGCGCCAGGTAGCCAAGAAGGCCGAAAAGTACCTCGCCTCCACCGGCATCGGCGACACCGCGTTCTTCGGTTCCGAAGCCGAATTCTATATCTTCGACGATGTACGCTACGAAGTGAACCAGCACACGAGCTTCTACTCTGTGGACTCCAGTGAAGGCGCCTGGAACTCCGGCAAGAAAGAAGAGGGTGGAAACCTCGCCAACAAGACGCCGTTCAAGGGCGGCTACTTTCCGGTTAGCCCGGTCGACCAGCACGTCGACATGCGCGACGACATCTGCCTCAAACTCATCGAAGCGGGCCTCATCCTCGAACGCAGTCACCACGAGGTAGGTACCGGCGGCCAGGGTGAGATCAACTACAAGTTCGATACCATGGTGCACGCGGCCGACGACCTGCTGAAATTCAAGTACATCGTCAAAAACACGGCCCACGATTGGGGCAAGACCGCGACCTTCATGCCCAAGCCCCTGTTCGGCGACAACGGTTCCGGTATGCACACACACCAGTCCCTGTGGGCCGACGGCAAGCCGTTGTTCTACGACGAGGCCGGCTATGGCGGACTCTCGGACGTGGCCCGTTGGTACATCGGAGGCCTGCTGAAGCATGCCCCGGCCGTTCTCGCTTTCACGAACCCCACGGTCAACTCGTACCACCGTCTCGTTCCCGGTTTCGAAGCCCCGGTCAACCTGGTCTACTCGGCCGGTAACCGCTCGGCCTCGATTCGCATCCCGATCACGGGAACCAATCCGAAGGCAAAGCGCCTCGAGTTCCGCGCTCCCGACGCGTCCGGTAACCCGTATCTCGCGTTCGCCGCGCAGCTCATGGCCGGCCTCGACGGTATCAAGAACCGCATTGAGCCGCACGAGCCCATCGACAAGGACCTCTACGAGTTGCCGCCGGAAGAAGCCAAGAACATCCCCCAGGTTCCCGCGTCACTCGAGGAGGCCCTGCAGGCCCTCGAAGCCGACCACGACTTCCTGCTTGCCGGAAACGTGTTCACACCCGAGCTGATCGAGACCTGGATCGAGTACAAGCGCGAAAACGAGATCAAGCCGCTCGCCCAGCGTCCGCACCCGTTCGAGTTCGAGCTCTACTACGGCGTCTAGGCCATAGCGAACACAGGAAAGGGACCGCATCTTCGGATGCGGTCCCTTTCCTGTGTTCGCCGCCGCGCCCGCCGCGCGGTCAGCCGACGTTGGGCCCCGGACGTTCCACGGGGCCGTAGAACAGGCGCTCAAACACGGCCCGGGAGCGTCGGGTCATGGCGAGGTAGTCGTCCTCGAGCTGGTTCCCCGACCCAGGCGGGTATTCCATGACCCGGGCGATGCCCTCGAGGGCGGCACGATCGGTAGGCAACACGTTCGAAGTGTGGTTCGTCCACAGTGTGATCGCCGAGCGGGCGCGGGATGCGAAAATCCAGGCGCTGCGCAACACCGCGGCATCCGCTGTCGGTATCAAGCCGGCGTTGACCGCCTCCGTCAACGCCGACAGAGTCGAAGTCGTACGCAGCGCCGGAATCGCCGCCGCGTGCTGCAGCTGCAGGAGCTGGACCAGCCACTCCACGTCGCTGAGTGAGCCGCGCCCCAGCTTGAGGTGCCGGTTCGGGTCGGCGGCTTGCGGCAGACGCTCGTTCTCCACACGGGCCTTGATGCGGCGAACCTCCCGCACGGCCTGCTCGCTGATCGCGACCGGGTACCGCACGTCGTCGGCAACAGCTTCGAAGTCGCGCAACAATGCAGCGTCGCCAGCCACCCCGCGTCCGCGGAGGAGCGCCTGGGCCTCCCAGGTCAGCGACCAGCGGCGGTAGTAAGCCTGGTAAGAGTCCAGCGACCGCACGACCGGGCCGTTACTGCCCTCGGGCCGCAGCCCGATGTCCAGGTCGAGCGGCAACCGCCCATCTTCGGTGAGTCGGTTGAGCTCGCGCACGATGTAGCGGGCCCGTTCGTTGGCCGCTTCACCCTCGAGGATGCCAGCGCGAAAAACGTACATGACGTCGGCGTCGGAGCCAAAACCGAGCTCGGCTCCTCCGAACCGGCCCATACCGATCACGCCGAATTCGATTCCGTCACCGTCGGGCCTGTCGGGACCAGCGGCGCCGCTCTGGTCCGCCCTGGGATCACCCTGGATTAACAGGTCTCCCCCACGGATGGCGGCGATAACACCCTGGATGTAGGTCGCGTTGACATCGGTCAGGCCCTGACCGAGCTGGTCGAGATCGATCTGGCCGAGCAGGGAGGCGAAGGCCAGCCGAAGCATTTCTCGGCGGCGGGCTGCGCGCAGGATCGTCGCGGCGGCATCCGCGCTCTCATGCCGGCCCAGCACCGCCCGTGCTTCGTCCTGCAGCGCCTTAAGCGGCCGGGGCTGCAGGTCAGCTTCATCTTCGAGCCAGGCCACCGCTTCGGGGATCTTCTCCAGTAACTCACCGATGTACCTGCTCCCCGACAGCACCCGGGTGAGGCGTTCAGCGGCCCCCGAGGAATCGCGCAGCATGCGCAGGAACCAGTAGGTCGAGCCGAGGTTGTCGCTCAGCCGTCGAAAGGCCAGGAATCCATAGTCGGGGTCTGCCCCCTGCGATAGCCACTGCAACAGCACCGGAAGCAGGTGCCGCTGGATTGCCGCACGCCTGGACACCCCGCCGGAGAGGGCTCCGATGTGCGCGAGCGCCCCCTTGGTATTGAGAAAACCGATCGCCGCCAGGCGGGCCTCGGCCTGCGCACTCGTCAGGTTCAGGCCTTCCGCCGGCAGTGACGCCACCGCCGACAGCAATGGGCGGTAGAACAGCCGCTCGTGCAGGCCGCGCACCCGTTGCTTCGTCTCAGACCAGCGGATGGTCAGCCCGGCAGCGCTCGTGGCCAGCCCGGTCGACCGGGCGAGCACCCGCAACTGTGCTTCGTCGCGCGGTACCAGGTGGGTGCGGCGCAGCTTCTGCAGCTGCAGCCGGTGTTCCATCAGGCGAAGCATGCGATAGTCCTGGGCGAATTCAGTGGCTTCTGCGCGACCGACATACCCGGCGGTGGCCAACGCGGTCAGCGCCGGGAGCGTGCCGGCCTGGCGAACATCGGGGTCGGTCTGGCCGTGCACGAGCTGGAGCAGTTGCACCGTGAACTCGATGTCGCGCAGTCCGCCCGGACCGAGTTTGAGCTGCACATCGACCTCGTCATCGGGGATATTGTCGGTGACCCGCTCCCGCATCCGCTGTACAGATTCGACGAAATTTTCCCGGCTGGCGCTGTTCCAGACTTTCGGCGTGACGGCGTCGATGTAGCGCGCGCCGAGCTCACGGTCACCGGCCAGTGGGCGGGCCTTGAGCAGCGCCTGGAACTCCCAACTCTTCGCCCATCGGTCGTAGTAGGCCAGGTGGGATTCGATCGATCGTACGAGCGCGCCGCTCTTGCCCTCCGGGCGCAGGTTGGGGTCGACCTCCCATAGCTCGGGCTCCAGGGCCGATTCATTGAGGCCGCGCATGATCAGCACCGCAAGCCGGGTGGCGATCTCGACGGCGCGGGAGCTTTCCAGACCGACCGTCTCGTCGCCGTCGGCGACGAAAATCACGTCGACGTCGCTCACATAGTTGAGCTCGCTCGCACCGGCCTTGCCCATACCGATGATGGCCAGGCGCGTGGCGCCCACCTGGTCGGTCGAAAAAACGCCGCGCCCGGCAGTGTCTCCGCTGATCATTGTGCGGGCCACCGCGAGGGCGGCCTCGAGCGCCGCGGTGGCGAGATCCGACAGGGTGCGTGCTACGCCGTCGAGTCCGGCCACGGGGTCGGCTTGTTCGAGGTCGAAGGCCGCGAGCTGCGCCAGCCGTCGGCGATAACGTACCCGCAACGCGACCCACGCCTCATCATCGATCAGTACTGAGAATCCGTCGACGGCGCCAACGGCGTCGAGCAGGTCGTGTACCAGAGCATCGACGTTCGGCAGCACGACCAGCGGAGTCGACAGCACTGGCAATTCTTCCGGGTGTCGCAGAAAGAATTCGGCCAGCCCGCTCGACGCCCCGAGGACTTTCAGGAGACGCCCGGCCGCCGCATCTGACTGGAGGAGGTCGAACAATTCAACTGAACCCTGACGCAGCAGGGCGACCAGGGCGACGAGCGCGGCATCCGGGCTGGCTGTTGCCGTGAGCAGCGGCAACAACATCCGCGTGTCGGTCAAACGGTCGGAACCCCCGGAATCGCTGTGGGGGCTGGCAGCACCGAGTAGGGCGACCTCGTCGAGGCGCACACGCACCTCGGCGAGGTCGACGAAGCCGACCCGAACGAGTTCGGTCAGGGTCAATTTCAAACGCTCCATCGCGGGTGATTCCTTTGATCATCGACACCGGTGAGGAGCTAGAGCATCTCCAGGTTTTTCTGCAGTTCAAACGGAGTGACCTGTGACCGGTAGTCACGCCATTCCTGCCGCTTGTTTAGCAGTACATAGTTGAAGACCTGTTCGCCGAGGGTCTCAGCGACAAGCTCGGACTCCTCCATGAACTGGATGGCGTGGTCGAGACTGGCCGGCAGCTGCGTGTAGCCGAGCGCACGACGTTCCGTGTCACTGAGGCTCCACACGTTGTCTTCGGCCTCCGGGGGCAATTCGTAACCCTCTTCGATGCCCTTGAGACCGGCGGCCAGCATGAGCGAGTATGCAAGGTAAGGGTTGGCTGCCGAGTCGATAGCGCGGTACTCCACCCGGGCGCTCTGGCCCTTGTTGGGCTTGTACAGCGGCACGCGTACGAGGGCTGAACGGTTGTTGTGGCCCCAGCAGACGAAGCTTGGGGCTTCGTCGCCGCCCCACAACCGTTTATACGAGTTGACGAACTGGTTGGTCACGGCGGTGATTTCCGGGGCGTGCTTGAGCAGCCCGGCGATGAACTGGCGGCCGATTTTGGAGAGCTGGTACTTTGCGCCGGCCTCGTAGAAGGCGTTCGCGTCGCCCTCGAACAGCGACATGTGCGTGTGCATGCCGGATCCCGGGTGCTCCGACATCGGCTTGGGCATGAACGTCGCGTAAACGCCCTGCTCGATCGCGACTTCTTTGACTACCGTGCGGAACGTCATGATGTTGTCGGCGGTGGTGAGCGCGTCGGCGTACCGCAGGTCGATCTCGTTCTGGCCCGGTCCGGCCTCATGGTGGCTGAATTCCACGGAGATTCCGAGGTCTTCGAGCATGCGCACGGAGCGACGACGGAAATCGTGGGCGGTTCCGCCGGGGACGTTGTCGAAGTAGCCGGCCGAATCGACCGGAATCGGTCCGTTCTTGCCGTATTTCGACGACTTGAGCAGGTAGAACTCCACCTCGGGGTGGGTGTAGAAAGTGAAGCCGCGTTCGGCCGCCTTGGCCAGGGTGCGCTTGAGCACGTTGCGAGGGTCGGCCACGGCCGGCTGGCCGTCGGGCGTGGTGATGTCGCAGAACATGCGGGCGGTCGGATCGACTTCACCGCGCCAGGGCAGAATCTGGAAGGTGGTGGGATCCGGGTGAGCGAGAACATCCGCTTCGAATGAACGGGTGAGGCCCTCTATGGCGGAGCCGTCGAAACCGAGGCCTTCGTTGAACGCGCCCTCCACCTCGGCGGGTGCAATGGCGACTGATTTCAGTGTGCCGACGACGTCGGTGAACCAGAGTCGAACGAACTTGATTCCCCGTTCCTCGATGGTCCGAAGAACGAAGTCGCGCTGCTTGTCCATTCACGCTCTCTCTGATTGCTCCAACAGGTACGTAGCTCTAGGCTACTGGCTCCCGGCTTGATTACTTGCCTGACTACACTTGTCGCATGCCAGAGTTGACAGCCCCCGGGCCCGAGCAGACGACTTCCCCAGCGGATGCCGCGGTGCAGCATCCGTATCGCGCGGCGGACGGGCCCAAACGGGTGCGGACCCGCCACTTTCAGACCGCCAGGTTGCAGGGCATCCCCATCACGGGTCTGACCAGTTACGACATGCTCACTGCCCAAATTTTCGACGAAGCTGGGATCGACTTCCTCCTAGTGGGTGATTCAGCCGGGAACAACGTTTTCGGGTATGAGACCACCCTTCCGGTTACGGTCGACGAGCTCATCCCACTGACCCGTGCCGTTGCCCGCGCGGTCACGCGAGCCCTGGTCGTGGCCGATATGCCGTTCGGATCGTATGAGAGCGGGCCGGACCAGGCACTCGCCACGGCCGTGCGGTTCATGAAGGAGGCCCAGGCGCACGCGGTGAAGCTCGAGGGTGGCCGGCGCAGTCACAAGCAGATCCGGCGTATCGTCTCGGCCGGAATTCCCGTGATGGGCCACGTCGGGTTCACCCCCCAGAGCGAACACGGTTTGGGCGGGCACATCATCCAGGGCCGCGGGGACGCCGCCGAGGAACTCATCGCCGATGCCCTCGCCGTGCAGGACGCCGGGGCCTTCGCCGTCGTGCTGGAGATGGTGCCCGCGACCGTTGCAGCTCGTGTGACGGAACGCCTGTCGATCCCGACCATCGGGGTTGGCGCCGGGCCATCCGTTGATGGCCAGTTGCTCGTCTGGACGGACTTCGCCGGCATGACGAGCGGGCGGGTGCCTAAATTCGTCCGCCAATACGCCGATGTGCGAGCGGTGCTGACGGATGCTGTGCAGCGGTTCACCGCGGACGTCGCCTCCGGCGCCTACCCGGCTCCCGAGCACAGTTACGAGTAGAACCCGAATGCTCGGGGCGACTCAGCGGGCGTCGCGGGCGTCGTCTTCCGACCACTGAGCGCTGTTAGCGCGCAGTTTCTCCAGGGCATGAGCGGCCCCGTCGCGCGTAGGGAAGGGCCCGACCCGATCAATTGACGCCGACTGCAAACCGTGCTCCACTTGCCCGGTGCGCATGTTGTACCAGAATGCGTGTTCTTTGTCCTCGGCCATAAGCTTGATCCTATGCCTAAGGATTCCATCGGACACCTCATCCCGGGAACGGTGTCACCGACCCGTTTTGTTCCCTCCCACATCGTTCGCCCGGAGTACGTCGGCCGGCAAGGGCCGAGCCCCTTCACCGGCTCTGACGTCTATTCGGCCGAGAAGATCGAGCTCATTCGTGAGTCCGGCCGCATTGCCGCCCAGGCCATTGCCGCTGTCGGCCGGGCTATCGTTCCCGGCGTCACCACGGAGGAACTCGACCAGATCGGCCATGACTTCATGCTGGCGAACGACGCCTACCCGTCGACCCTCGGCTACCGCGGATACCCGAAATCGCTTTGCAGTTCGGTGAATGAGGTCATTTGCCACGGAATCCCCGACAACACGGTGCTCGACAACGGCGACATCGTCAATATCGACATCACGGCGTACAAGAACGGCGTGCACGGCGACACCAACGTCACGTTCATTGTCGGCGACGCCAGCGAAGAGGTGACGCTGCTGGTCGAGCGAACCAGGGAGGCCCTAGTTCGCGGCATCAAGGCCGTCGCCCCGGGGCGCCAGGTCAATGTGATCGGGCGCACCATCGAGTCCTACGCCAAACGCTTCGGCTACGGCGTCGTGCGTGACTACACCGGTCACGGCGTCGGCGAGGCGTTCCACTCCGGTCTCATCATTCCGCACTACGATGCGCCGCAGTACGACACGGTGATGGAGGTCGGGATGGTCTTCACCATCGAGCCGATGTTGTCCCTCGGAACCAGCGATTGGGATATCTGGAGCGATGACTGGACCGTGCTGACCCGTGACCGGAGCATCACCGCACAGTTCGAGCACACCCTCGTCGTGACCGAGCGCGGCGCCGAGATCCTGACACTCGCCTGACCGACTTCTTCGGATGGTTCGGTCTCGGCTTCACAGAAAGAGAATAGGGACATGATTACAACGTCGGCAATCGGTATCGATATCGGTGGTACCGGAATCAAAGGGGCGGTGGTCGACCTCACGACCGGTGCGCTGCTCTCCGACCGGGTGAAGCTGCCCACGCCAAAGGGCGGTCGCCCGCAGGACATTATCGAGGCCACCCGCACCCTGCTCGCCACCGTCTCCAAAGACGTCGACGGACTGCCGGTCGGCGTCTGCTTTCCCGCCGTCGTGAAGAACGGGCACACCATGTCGGCAGCGAACGTGTCGTCGAAGTGGATCGGACTGGCCGCCGAAACGCTGTTCGAAAAAGTACTTGGGCATCCGATCCACTTCGTCAACGACGCGGATGCTGCCGGTTACGCCGAGTCACAGTTCGGTGCTGCCCAGGACGTGGCCGGCGTCGTCCTGCTGACCACCCTTGGCACCGGCATCGGTTCGGCGCTACTCAACGACGGTGTGCTCGTTCCCAACACGGAGCTGGGCCACCTTGAGATCGACGGCTACGACTATGAGACCCGCGCGGCCTACTCGGCCAAGGAGCGGGAGGACCTCAGCTGGGACAAATGGGCTGCCCGCCTGCAGAAGTACTATTCGACTCTGGAGCTGCTCTTCTCCCCCGACCTGTTCATCGTCGGCGGCGGGGTCTCCAAGCATCACGAAAGCTTTCTGCCCCTGCTCAGGCTGAAGACGCGCATCATCCCCGCCGTGCACCGCAACAACGCCGGAATCCTCGGCGCGGCAGCATTGGCAGCCCGTTTTCCCGGCTAGCTATCGGAGTGGTGCCGCGGCGGGCCCGACGGCGGACCGCGGCCCGCATAGCACGATGGGGTGGAATGGGCCCGCTAGTACGCCGGGTTCTGTCCGGGTGTTTGCACACCGTCGACGGTCATCTATCTCGTGACTACGTTGCCGCAGCCCTCTAGCGGTCTACCCGAAAGCTCGGCGAGCAGCCTCAACGCTTTCTGTCTGACCTTGCTCCGGACGAGGTTTACCAAGCCGACCAGGTCACCCTGGCCTCTGGTGGTCTCTTACACCACCGTTTCACCCTTACCTCCTGCACCGTTCCCGAAGGCTCGGCACCGAAGGCGGTTTACTTTCTGTGGCACTGTCTCGCGGGTTACCCCGGGTGGGTGTTACCCACCATCCTGCTCTATGGAGCCCGGACGTTCCTCGGCAGTCGTATAGTCCGAGGACCAAACGACTGACGCGACCGTCTTGCCGACCCATTCCGAAAATCAAGCCTACAGGGCGTGTAGCGCCGCGCTAACCCCTGGCTAGATTCCGGACTCGTCGGTGCGCACCAGCACTGCGTCGCAGTCGGGGCAGAAGATGACTTCGTCGGCCGGTGCCTGGCGAGCAGCGGCGAGGTCGCTTCCGGTGAGTGTCATCGTGCATCCACTGCAGGTGCGGGCCCGCAGCAGGGCCGCCGCGTTGCCGTGGCCGGTGATACGGAGGCGCTCGTACAGCGCAGCGAGGTCACCGGGGATGGTAGCAGCCACCGTGGCACGGTCTCGGGTCAGTTCTCCGAGCTGCCGGGTCAGGTCGACGAGCACCTCGTCGCGCGCTGACTCGGTAGCGCTCACGCGCTCCGCGATGGCGTCGCGTTCCTTCTGCACCACGGCTACGGCAACCTCGTGCTCTTCCTGACGCTCCAGCACGGCGATTTCGATCTCTTCCAGGTCGAAGAGACGCTTCTTGAGCGAGGCGATTTCAGAGTCCAAGGCCTGGATGTCCTTAATCGATGAGGTGTGCTGCAGGCGGTCGGCGTCGCGTGCGATGCGCTTCTCGACGACCTCGACGTCGCTCTCGATGCGTCCCAGTTCGGTGCGCACGTCGTCGAGCTCGCCCGATCGACCGAGCAGTTTCATCCGGCTGGCTTCGGCCTCACGATTGAGAGTGGCCAGCTCGGCGTGTTGCACGAGCGACTTTGACTGGTGACTGAGCTGCAGAACCTTGATATCCAGGGCCTGAAGCCGCAGAAGTTCCTTCTGCTCGAGTGGTGATGCCTTCACGATGTCCTGACCTAACGCTGGAATTGAGATGTGGTGCGGAAAATTGGAGTGACTCGGAGATTAGTGCACAACGGCGAAGGACCACGGATCGGCGTTCAGTTCGCTGACCGTGACGATCATTCCCGGCAGGGCTGCGCGCAGCTGCGCGGCGGCCGGTTCCAGCCAGAGCCATTCGCTCGCCCAGTGCGACACGTCCATGAGAGCGGGGCCGCCCACACAGAGTGCTTGCTCACGAGCTTCAGAGGCCGGGTGGTGGCGCAGGTCGGAGGTGATGTAGACATCCGCTGCCAGAACCTTCGGCTGTCGCAGCAGAGAATCCCCGGCGCCGCCGCACAGCGCGACGGTGGTGATCGGTGCGGTATAGACACCCGCGACCCGCACCCCCGACGCCGTGGGCGGCAGCAGGGCCAGCAGAGCGTGGGCGAGGTGACCGAGGGTCGTCGGGTTTGGGAGCCGGCCGACCCGGCCGATACCCGTACCGGGCAGCGCGTTGTCAGTGATGGGGGTCGTGTCGACCAGACCGAGCCGGGTGGCGATGATATCGGAAACTCCGTCAGCGACGACGTCAGCATTCGTGTGGGCCGACAGCAGAGCGCACTGGGCGCGGATCAGCCGACTGAGCAGTGCACCCTTATAGCCATCCTCGGCGACGCTCGTTACACCGCGAAGCAACAGCGGATGGTGTGTCAGGAGCAGGTCACAACCGGACGCGATAGCCTCATCGACCGTGGCGGCGAGGGCGTCAACAGCGAGGTGGATTCTGCGCACCGGTCGGGACGGATCACCGCTGACTAGGCCGGGGGCGTCCCAGTCCTGCGCGCCGTCGAGGGGCCACATGGTATGGGCGACACGGGTAACGTCGGCGAGCGAGAATGGCACTCGATCAGCCTACCGGGAGACCGAGGCCGGGGCTTCGCCGGACACGGCGCAACCCGATGCGCCGCGCCCGACGAAAAGGAGGTCAGTAGTCGAAGTCGTCGAACTGCGCGGCTGCCGACTCCTCACGGGTCCAGGCGGCGGGAATCATGGCGCCGTTTTGCGCCTTACGGTGCAGAAAATCGGTGGTTTCCGGTTCGACAAGTTCGGGCGACAGGTTGTCCGCGGTCACGCTGACCAGCTGGCTGGCCGAACCGATCAAAAACTGGGCCCGCAGTAGGTTCCCGTCGTCGCCCATCACTGGTATGTCCACGACGTCTACCTGGCGTCGGTTGCACAGTGCCTCGGCGTAGAGCAACACCGCATCAGCAAGATCGCTGCCGGTTATTACTGAACCGCCCGGGTGAAATATGCGTTTCATGATCGCCCCTCGAACGCTCGGAAAATTCGCGTGCTACCGGGGTCTGGGGTTGCCACAAGAAGTATATGCCCGGTCTACCCCAAGACGATGGAATCTCAGTTATCTCGCACGTCGAGTCTTCACCGGCCGGTGAGTAGGCTGAACACGAGGTGTTAGAGGCTGAGCGCGCGATTCACGATGCTTGCGGCGACGTCGGCGAGCGGAAGACCATTGTTTCTGGTTTAGTCGCGAATCTGTCAAAAAAGTCGCCCATGTGCGCGCCGTTGGTATACGCCACCACACCCTTGGCCTGTTCGATCAGCACCCGGCTACTGATCGCGTGTGGCAGCTGCTGGCGAACAACCTCGCTTACGGATAACACGCTCCTGCAGGATTCCGATGGTCATGGCGCGCAGACGCAGCGGCACCGCATGCATCGAGGCGAAACCCTGGGCGAGGGCACCGGTCCGAAACTTCGCCCACTTGTCACCCGTGCGATCGATATCGGGAATGGCCACCGCCTGGTCCGTCGCAATTTGAGCGAGTGTTTCGGCGTCGGCGATCTGACCGAGAGTCAGTGCCTGCGACCCCTGAGAGAACAGCGACACCGCGCCGATATCGAGTGAACCCATGGTCAGCGGGAACGCGTAGCCGGCCCGCACGTCAATGTGTCGTGCCGCCTTTTGGAAGGGCCAGCCAAGGCGCATGCCGCACCGCATGCAGGTCATCGATCAGCACCGCATGCCGGGTGATCATGGCGTCCCAGGACGGTCCTTTACCGAGGCCGAGCTGAAGCTCATCAAACGTTAAGGCCAGCGGGGTGCTCGCGCAAATCGTCTCGGACCCGAAAGGGGCGCCCAACGTGCAGACGCTGGCGGCGCCGACCCGAAGCACACGCACGAACGGCCGGTAGATGCTCGTACCCCGTTCAAAAGACAAGGCCAGCTCGTTGACCGCCGCGGCGAACTCACGCCGCTCAGTCATTGCCGGCCGATGCCGCTCGGGCGGGCACATACCTATCGTGGTGACCGCGTCGATCTGTCATACGACCCCACGATCACGACATTCTGAGTAATACGAGAGTCGCTTCGCCCTGCTGCCAGCCACAAGATTCACCGAACCACCAGAGGGCGGTGATGAATGCTGATTGTGGGCCCTACCGGGCTCGAACCGATGACATCCACGGCGTAAAGGTCCGGTCGCACACAAATTCAATGAAGATCCGCAAGAACACGCGCTATCGAGAGACTGCGCGTTTGCGGTAACTTGCCCGAAAATCCGGGATTGTGGCGAATCCTGTTGCTGGAACACCAACGCCTCAACAACTCAAAACACCCAGCAGATTTGTTCTGCCTTTACGCAACACTAGCCGAGCATTACGAACTCGGCGGCACCGAACACCGTCGGTGCCGCTGGTCGTGACCCGGAGCTCCCGCGGACCGAGGGCGTCAGGCCCTCATGAGGCCACAGAATGCAAGAGTCCATAGGACTTTCCCTTACGGGTTCTGGTGGCGCTCTCGGCCGTCCTGCTGTCCGTTGACCCACGCCTGCGATTAACGAGCGTCCGGCAGAAATGCGGTGAGTTCCGAGTCACACTCGAACCCGCCGACAGCGTGACAGCCCGCGCCCCCCCTCAACCCGCGAAGCTGTGTCCCGAGCACAGACGCGCTCTCCGACCACCTGTGGGCGCTGCGGCCGCACCCCGGGCACGATCGATTGGTCACAGGAGTGGATCGAAACCCTGTGCCGCTGGCACCACGAGCCCCGGCGCACGTGTAACCCCGCTGTCTAACGCCCGCGCCGATTCAGGGCATCCAGCCGCACGCACGGCAGCGAGCACACATCGTCGACCGGAAGCCACGCTCGAGCAAAACGAAGCGCCTGCATGATGCGCATCGGATCGTAGAGAATCACCCGCCATAGTCCCTCCCCGTCCATAGCCAAGACCTCCAAAAGTGTCCCCATTGCGCTCGATGCACACGGCCCGCGGCGAGTGGGTGATTTCCGCGAGGCCCAGTTCACCGCCCGACAGAGAATTCGGTTCGAAGGCCACCGAGAGGGGTAGGCCATGGCGACGCATGCGCACCGCGTCGCCATGGCGGCCACACCCTGGTCGATTTGTACTTCCTTGCCAAAGCGTGTATAAGCGGACTACGGTTCGAACATTCGATTTAAAATTCCGCACCGAAGGAGTGTCATGGTCAAATCACCTGCCATTCGCGCTGGACTGACGCTGGTGTCCGTCGCAGCGTTGATCTTCGCCACAACATCCGTTGCATCGGCCCGACCCGGGGACGACGGCGCGCTAGCGACCGCCGACGGCGCTCGCGACGCCCACCAGCACGGCGAAACGGCCGGTCATCTGCCGGCAACACAGTCCAATGTCAACGTAGTCTCCAAACTGAAGATGAAGAACGCGGTGCCCGAGAAGATCGCCGATGTGGGCGTCTTCAAGGACTATGCCTACCTTGCTGCGTGGGGCGTCGTGTCGTGCACCTACAACGGGGTGCACGTCGTGGATATCAAGGACCCCTCGAAGCCGAAGGAGGTCGCGTTTATCCAGTCCAAGGAGGGCAGCTACCCAGGCGAGGGTGTCCAGGCCCTTCAACTCGATACGCCAGCCTTTACCGGCGACGTGCTCCTCACCAATAACGAGAAGTGCAAGGACCAAGCAGGGTTCGGCGGCATGAATCTCTATGACGTGACGAATCCCGAGCACCCCACACCACTCGCCGTGGGCATTGGCGATTCAACAGCCGATGGTCAGGGCAAGAAGACCTCCAACCAGACCCACAGCGTTTTCGCCTGGGATGCCGGCGACAAGGCGTACGCGGTCATCGTTGACAACGAAGAGGGCACCGATGTCGACATCATGGACATCACCAACCCGAAGAAGCCGTTCCTCACCGCCGAATACGATCTGGACAAGACCTTCCCGCAGATCCTCCAGAACGCACCGTCGAACCTGACCGAGGTGTTTCTCCACGACCTCGTCGTCAAGCAGATCGCCGGAAAACAGGTGATGCTGTTGTCCTACTGGGACGCCGGATACGTCACCGTCGACATGACCGACGTGCACAACCCGATCTATGTCGGCGATACGGACTTCACCAACCCCGACCCTCAGCTTCAGGAGTCGGCAGGCCTGATCGAGAAGCCTGAAGGCAACGGCCACCAGGGCGAGTTCACCCTCGACAACAGGTTTGTAATCGGTGCCGACGAGGACTTCGCGCCCAACGGCGCGGAGGGCACCACGGATGACTCCGCGACACCGTTTCAAATCTCGCAGGGCAGCGACACACCGCAGCTGCAAGGCGGGGAGTCGCTGACCGGTGATGCCGTCTACGCGGGACAAGCATGTTCCGGTGATCCGGTTGTGCTACCGGCGCCGGTCACCGCAAGCGGCAGCCAGATCGCGATCGTCACCCGTGGTCTCTGCGCGTTCACCGAGAAGGTGGCGAACGTTGAAGCGGCTGGCGGCTATGACGCAATCGTCATCATCAACCGCGAGGGTACCGACGGATGCGGCGCGTTCGGGATGAGCGTTGCCGGCAACATCCCGACCTCTTCGGTCGACCGTCAAACCGGATTCGGTTTCTTCGACCTCGAGGCCTCCTACGATAACGTGGCCTGCCTCGCCGGTGCTGCCAGCCTGATTCCCGGCCTGAGTCTGGGCGCCGTCGGAGACCTCGTTTCCTTGCGCGCGTTCTTCGACGGTTGGGGTTATGTGCACCTCTTCGACAACTCGACGGGCAAGATGTCCGAGCTGGACACCTATGCAATTCCCGAAGCCATGGACCCGGCCTACGCTGTGGGCTTCGGCGACCTCTCGGTTCACGAGGTGGCCACGTCCAAACAGCGGGCCGACCTGGCGTACTTCTCGTATTACGCGGGAGGTTTTCGAGTGACCAAAATCATCGACGACAAACTCATCGAGACCGGTCGCTTCATTGACGAGGGCGGCAACAACTTTTGGGGTGTGGACGTGTTCGAGAACAACGGCGTCGAATACGTTGCGGCCAGCGACCGTGATTTCGGGCTCTACATCTTCCGATACACGGGAAACTGAGCCGACAGCCTGATCTGAATTACCCGCACGAAATCGCTCCTGAGAACCCCCTCAGGAGCGATTTCGTGCGTCCCGGTGGCGCCGTAGGCCGCGCCGGGTCAGCGGGGCAGCACCAGGGCGCCGTTCATGTGACGGGGAATCGTGTCCTGGTGCTGAGCCCATGACAACCGAAACCCCCGTCGGGAAGCCGTTGAAGACCAGACGACCCATGGTCGGTGCGAGCGTGTCGCTGATCTGACGCATGAAATTGGGCGCGCTGACACCGTGGCGCACGCTCACCACGCCTCACCAACTGACAGGTTGATTTGCGAGCCGACTCCGCGAGGCGATACCTTATATATTTTTTCTGATCAGGCATTTTACTTGTGGGCCCTACCGGGCTCGAACCGATGACATCCACGGTGTAAACGTGGCGCTCTACCAACTGAGCTAAAGGCCCCGACGACGACGCTCCGTCTCGGGCCTTCTCAGTATAGGTCAGAGTCGACGTGCGCTTGGCGACCCGCCCGCTTTAGAGAACCGGTGCGAGCTGCCCGAGCGCGGCGCGGTAGGAGTCGATCGAGCGCGGTTCGCCAGGCGCGGTGATAAAACTGGCACGGATGATGCCGCTCGGGTCGATGAGGAACGTCGCCCGATTCGCGAAACCCTTTTCCTCGAGGAAGACGCCATATTCCTTCGCGACGGCGCCATGGGGCCAGAAATCGGCGACCAGATCAAAGGAGTATTTCTCCTGCTCGCCGAAGGCGCGCAGGGCGTGTCGGGAGTCGACGGAAATGCCGATCAGCTCAACGTCGTCGTCCTCGAACAGGGCAAGGTTGTCGCGGAGCTCACACAGCTCCCCACTGCAGATCCCCGAGAATGCAAGGGGAAAGAAGACGAGCGCCACCGACTTCGTCCCCCGGTACCGGCTGAGCTGAACGGTTTCGCCGAACTGGTTGATGAGCTTGAAATCTGGTGCCTGGGTATCGTTTTCGAGAGCCATGAATGCTCCTTTCCCGGTGCGCCCTGGCGCACGGATTGGCCGATGTCACACTCTAGTCGGGCAACGTGCGCGGATTCACAGGACTAGCGAGTTTTCGGTCGTCGGCATCTCCGCACGCGGACAAGGGGTGACATCGGTAGGCTTACGGGGTGCCGCGGGTTGCAATCCAACCTGCTCTTTTACGGCACGTGCCCCGTGTCGGCGCAGTCTGCCACCACAGAGCACCATCGCTGCGCAAACCCCAAGGAGAGGTCGACTGTGACGGTCAACGACCAGGACCCGTACTCGACGAACAACGCCGACACCGACCCGGAGGAAACGGCGGAGTGGTCGCAATCCCTCGATTCGCTCGTTGCCGAACACGGCCACGAACGCGGACGGGAGATCATGCTCAGCCTGTTGAAGCGTTCGAAAGAGCTTCATTTGGGCGTTCCCATGGTTCCGACCACGGATTACATCAACACCATCGCCCCGGAGAACGAACCAGATTTCCCGGGCGACGAAGACATCGAGCGCCGTTACCGAGCCTGGATTCGCTGGAACGCTGCCGTTCTGGTGCACCGCGCCCAGCGTCCCGGCATCGCTGTGGGTGGCCATATCTCGACCTATGCGTCATCCGCTGCCCTCTATGAAGTCGGTTTCAACCACTTCTTTCGCGGTCAGGACCACCCGGGTGGTGGCGACCAGATCTTCATCCAGGGCCACGCCTCCCCCGGCACTTACGCTCGGGCCTTTCTCGAGGGCCGCCTGACGGAGAACCAGCTCGACGGATTCCGCCAGGAGAAGTCGCACGCCCCCGACGGGATATCCTCGTACCCGCACCCCCGGCTCATGCCAGAGTTCTGGCAATTCCCGACCGTCTCCATGGGACTCGGTCCAATCAACGCCATCTATCAGGCCCAGCTCAACCGCTACCTGACCAACCGGGGCATCAAAGACGCCAGCGACCAGCAGGTCTGGGCGTTTCTCGGAGACGGTGAGATGGACGAGGTGGAAAGCCGCGGCCAGCTGCAGGTCGCCGCCAACGAGGGCCTCGACAACCTCAACTTCGTGATCAACTGCAACCTGCAGCGCCTCGACGGCCCGGTGCGCGGAAACGGCAAAATCATCCAGGAGCTGGAGAGCTTCTTCCGCGGTGCCGGTTGGAACGTTATCAAGGTGGTCTGGGGTCGCGAGTGGGACAACCTGCTCAAAAACGACGTCGACGGCGCCCTGATCAACCTCATGAACGTCACGCCCGATGGTGACTACCAGACCTACAAGGCCGAAAGCGGCGCCTACGTGCGTGAGAACTTCTTCGGCCGGGACCCGCGCGCACTCAAGCTGGTCGAGCATCTAAGCGACGATGAGGTCTGGAACCTCAAGCGCGGCGGCCACGACTACCGCAAGGTCTATGCCGCGTTCAAGGCAGCGTCGGAGCACACCGGCCAGCCCACCGTCATCCTCGCGAAGACAGTCAAGGGTTACGGTCTTGGTCCTAGCTTTGAGGGCCGCAACGCGACCCACCAGATGAAGAAGATGACCCTCGACAACCTCAAGTCGTTCCGGGACAGCATGCACGTGCCGATCACGGATGCCCAGCTCGAGGAAAATCCGTACCTGCCGCCCTACTACACCCCCGGTGACGGGGATGAGGCGATCGAGTATATGCACGAGCGTCGTCGTGCGCTCGGCGGATACCTGCCGGAACGTCGCACCACGCACACCAAGCTCAACCTGCCCGGCGATGAGACCTACGCCGTCGCCAAGAAGGGGTCGGGAACGCAGGAAATCGCCACGACCATGGCGTTCGTTCGTCTGCTCAAGGAACTGTTGCGGGCCAAGGATTTCGGCAACCGCATCGTTCCGATCATTCCCGACGAGGCTCGCACCTTCGGCATCGACGCGTTTTTCCCGAACGCAAAAATCTATAACCCCAACGGCCAGCATTACACCTCGGTCGACCACGCCCAGCTGCTCGCGTACAAGGAGAGCCCGCAGGGCCAGATCCTGCACGTCGGCATCAACGAGGCCGGCGCCGCAGCGGCCTTCACCAACGTAGGCACGTCGTATTCCACGCAGGGCGAACCACTGATTCCGGTCTACGTGTTCTACTCCATGTTCGGATTCCAGCGCACCGGCGACGCCCTGTGGGCTGCCGGTGACCAGATGAGCCGTGGTTTCATCGTCGGCGCCACGGCCGGTCGCACGACGCTGACCGGGGAAGGTCTGCAGCACGCCGACGGTCACTCGCCGCTGCTGGCGTCGACCAACCCGGCCGTCGTCTCCTACGACCCGGCGTACGGCTATGAGATCGGCCACATCGTGCGCGCCGGACTCGAGCGCATGTACGGCGGCACCCACACCGACCCGAACGTTATGTACTACATCACGGTGTACAACGAGCCCGCTGTGCAGCCGGTCGAACCCGCAGACGTTGACGTTGACGGCATCCTGCACGGCATCCACCGGGTGAACGCATCCACGGTGAGCGGACCGAAGGCGCAACTCCTCGCCTCGGGCGTCGCCGTGCCGTGGGCGCTGGAGGCCCAGCAACTGCTCGCTGACGACTGGGGTGTCTCGGCGGACGTCTGGTCGGTCACCTCGTGGACCGAACTGCGCCGGGACGGCCTGGCGGCTGAGGAACACAACTTCCTCAACCCCGACGACGAGCCCCGCATCCCGTACGTCACCACGAAGCTTGCAGGCGCCGCCGGCCCCTTCGTGGCTGTATCGGACTTCATGCACGCCGTTCCCGACCAGATTCGGCAGTTCGTTCCGAGCGACTTCGCGACGCTCGGCGCCGACAGCTTCGGCTTCTCGGATACCCGACCCGCCGCACGCCGGTTCTTCAAGATCGACGGTCCGTCCATGGTCGTGCGTACCCTCGAGCTACTCGCCCGCCGCGGCGAGGTAGACCGCAGCCTCGCCGGGCAGGCAATCGCCAAGTACCGCCTGCACGATGTGAGCGCGGGCACCACCGGCTCTGCCGGGGGCGAGAGCTAAGAAACCGTGGCACCGGCGCCCAAAACGAAAGAGCAGACTCTCAACTGGCTGCGCACCATCTCCGGTGAGCTGTCGACCCAAACGCTCAAACGACTCGAAGACACGCTGTCCTGGTATGGCGACATGCCACCGGGGCGGCGGTCCGCCGTCGGCCTGGTGGCCCAGGCCGGGATCACGAGCTTCATCTCGTGGTTCGACGACCCGCGGTCGACGCCGTGGATCGCCGCTGACGTCTTCGGCGCCGCGCCACGAGAACTGCTCCGCTCGGTGAGCCTGCAGCAGACGCTGCAGCTCATTCGAGTGACCGTCGAAGTCGTCGAAGAACGCGTCAAGGACGGCGGTGAAGCCCTGCGGGAAGCGATTCTGCTCTACTCGCGCGAGATCGCCTTCGGGGCAGCGGATGTCTACGCTCGCGCCGCCGAGGCGCGCGGCCTCTGGGACGCGCGCCTCGAAGCTCTCGTCGTTGATTCCATTCTCAGCGGGGAGTACGACGACGAACTGCCCAGCCGGATCGCAGCGCTCGGCTGGCACGGCCATGGTGAAGTCTGCGTTCTGGTCGGCACAACGCCCCAGATGCTCGACGTCGACCAGTTGCGCCGCGCCGCCCGGCACATGGCCGCCGACGTGCTCATCGGCGTGCAGGGGAACCGCCTCGTGCTCGTGATCGGTCGAGCCCGACCGGCGCCGGCTGACAGCGAAGATGTCGGCACGGCTGCGGCGTTGACCTTCATGGAGATCGCCATGCAGCTCGAGCCGATCTTCGGCCCCGGGCACCTGGTGCTCGGTCACGAGGTGCCCAACCTCGTGGATGCGTCGAAGAGTGCCAAAGCCGCGCTGGCCGGTTTCGCCGTCGCTCGCTCGTGGCGGAACGCGCCGCGGCCGGTGCAGGCCGACGATCTGCTCCCCGAACGCGCCCTCGCCGGCGATCCGCTCGCCCGGGCCACGCTAATCCATCGCATCTATCGGCCCCTGCAGGCGCACTCCACCGAGCTCCTGACCACGCTGTGGTGCTACCTCGACAACGGCCGCTCGCTCGAGGCGACCGCGCGCGAACTGTTCGTGCACCCCAACACCGTGCGCTATCGCCTTAAACGCGTCTCGGAGGTCATCGGCTATGACGCCACCGGAGCCCGAGAGGCACTCATCTTGCAGTCGGCGCTCATCATCGGCTCGATCAGCGACCACGACGGTTCAACCCGCCGTCGCTGATTAACCCCACGAAACGTCGTCGAGGTGCGACTACCGACAAAGCTTTCCTGAATTCTTCGTGCGATCTGCACATTCATTTGTCCCACCAGATTGGAAGACTGACTAAATGATCGTTGTCGTCTGCCCGGGTCAGGGCTCCCAAACTCCCGGATTCCTCGAACCCTGGCTGGCCCTGCCTGCCTTCAGCGCTGGCCTGCAACACATTTCCGAGGACCTCGGCCTGGACCTCCTCGCCCACGGCACGATCAGTGACGCCGACACCATTCGCGACACGGCCATCGCCCAGCCCCTGATCGTGGCCGCCGGCATCCTCACCCTCGAAACGCTGCTCACGCCGGAACGCCGCGACCGAATTGGCGGTATCGCCGGGCACTCAGTGGGCGAGCTGACCGCCGCTGCGGGAGCGGGCATCCTGAATACCTCTGAAGCGGTGCGGTTCGTGCACGCACGCGGCATGGCGATGCAAGCTGCTGCCGCCCTCATTCCCACCGGGATGAGCGCCGTGATCGGTGCCGATGAGACCGAGCTGCTCGCCCGCGTCGCCGAGCTCGGCCTCGAACCGGCGAACTTCAACGGCAGCGGCCAGATCGTGGTGGCCGGCGCCCTCGATGCCCTCGCCGCCCTGGCCGAGACTCCCCCGACCCGTGCCCGGGTCATTCCGCTGCAGGTCGCCGGTGCATTCCACACCCGGTATATGCGGCCTGCCGTCGAGCGGATGACCGTAGTCGCCGACTCGCTGCGGCCCGACAATCCGACCCTCCCCATCTGGACCAACCGCGATGGCAGCCAGGTGAAAGACGGCACCCGCTTTGTGGATCTGCTGGTCGCTCAGGTGTCGTCACCGGTACGGTGGGACAGGTGCATGGAGGCCTTTGCTGCGGCGGGAGTCACCGGAATCATCGAGGTGGCGCCCGCCGGCGCCCTCGTCGGTCTCGCGAAGCGAGGACTCAAAGGCGTCCCCAGCGTCGCCATCAAGACCCCGGACGACTTGCCCGCCGCCTGGGCCATGATCGACCAGCAGTCCTGAATCAGATGAAAGAGATTATGACCAAGCCAACACTCAAACAGTCACACGGACCGCAGTTCACCCGCATCCTGTCCGTCGGAGCCGCACGCGGCGACCTCGTCGTACCCAACGATGAACTCGTTGAAGCCATCGATTCCTCCGACGAGTGGATTCAGCAACGCACCGGAATTATCACCCGAACCAGAGCCAGCCAGGACATCGACGTGATCGACTTGGCAACGGACGCCGCCCGCGAGGCGATCGAGCGCAGCGGTATCGATCCTGCGCTCATCGATGCTGTGATCGTCGCAACGATCAGTAATATTCGGCAGACGCCGTCGGTCGCCGCCATCGTCGCAGACCGAGTCGGCACCAACCCGGCCGCCGCGTACGATATCAACGCAGCCTGCGCCGGTTATGCCTACGCCATCGTGCAGGCCGACGCCCTTATTCGCACCGGTGCTGCGAAATACGCGCTGGTCATTGGCGCCGAGAAGCTCTCCGACCTGATTGACCCGACCGATCGCAGCATTTCGTTCCTCCTCGGCGACGGAGCCGGAGCCGTCGTCATCGGTCCGAGCGACTACCCGGGCATTTCCACCACGGTCTGGGGCTCGGACGGCTCCAAGGCGGAAACGATCCAAATGGACCATACCCTGCAGGAATATCGTCGCGGCGAGGCCGCCTGGCCTACCCTCCGTCAGGAAGGACCCGCAGTGTTCCGCTGGGCGGTCTGGGACATGGCCAAGGTCGCCAAGAAAGCCCTCGCAGTTGCGGGAATCGACAGCGCCGACCTGGCGGCATTCATTCCGCACCAAGCCAACATGCGCATCATCGATGAGTTTGCCAAGCAGCTCAAACTGCCGGAATCCGTGGTCATCGCCCGTGACGTCGCTACGACCGGCAACACCTCATCGGCCTCGATTCCCCTCGCAACTCATCGTCTGCTCGAAGAACATCCTGAGCTCAGCGGCGGACTCGCGCTCCAGATCGGCTTTGGTGCCGGACTCGTCTTCGGCGCGCAAGTCGTTGTGCTGCCCTAACCTACCCACCCCCTAAACTAGTTCTCGGTCAACCGAGACACCCTCAAGGAGAAAAACATGGCATTGTCCACCGAAGAAGTTCTGACCGGCCTGGCCGAGCTCATCAACGACGAGACCGGGATCGCAGCCGACACGGTTGAGCTCGGCAAGTCGTTCACCGACGACTTGGACATCGACTCCATCTCGATGATGACCATTGTCGTCAACGCAGAAGAGAAGTTCGACGTAAAGATCCCCGACGAAGAGGTCAAGAACCTCAAGACCGTCGGCGACGCCGTTGAGTTCATCGTGAAGGCCCAGGACTAGGCCCAGGCTTGAACCAGGTCGGCCGGAAATCGGCCGACCTGTTCACTGGGCTGGTGCCACAACGCGCCGGCCCACACGTTTGTCCTTCGATGGAGAGTTGACTTATGACCAAAAAAATCGTTATCACCGGTATCGGTGCCACTACGCCGCTGGGCGGCACGGCGGTCGACACCTGGACGGCCCTCCTGGCCGGCGAATCGGGCGCCACCACCCTCGAGCAAGCCTGGGTCGCTGAAACAGCGATCCCCGTGACTTTTGCCGCACAGGCACGGGTCAAGGCCGTGGATGTGCTGCAACGATTTGAGGTCAAACGCCTCGACCCGTCCAGCCAATTCGCGCTGATCGCCGGACGTGAAGCCTGGGCCGATGCCGGCTCCCCCGAGGTCGAGCCCGAACGCCTCGCCGTGGACTGGGCGACTGGAATCGGCGGGGTGTGGACCCTGCTCGATGCCTGGGACACCCTGCGCGAACGCGGTCCGCGCCGCGTGCTCCCGATGACTGTGCCGATGCTCATGCCTAACGGCCCGGGAGCAGCCATCGGAATGGACCTGCACGCCCGCGCCGGGATCACGACAGTGGTTTCCGCGTGTGCGTCGAGCACCGAAGCTCTCATTAACGCCTACAACCGGCTGCAGGCCGGACTGGCCGACGTCGTCATCGCCGGTGGCTCCGAGGCTGCTATCCACCCACTGCCGATCGCCTCGTTCGCCGCGATGCACGCCCTGTCCACACGCAACGACGACCCGGCCACCGCGAGTCGACCGTACGATGTCACGCGCGACGGATTCGTTCTCGGTGAGGGCGCAGCCGCCCTTGTCATCGAAACTGAAGAACACGCCAAGGCCCGCGGTGCCCATATTTACGCCGAGCTGCTCGGTGGCGTCGTCAACAGCGATGCCCACCACGTGACCGCGCCGGACCCGGAAGGGTCCGCCGCAGCTCGCGCGATGGTGTCGACCATTGAAAACGCCGGCGCGACCCTTGCCGATGTTTCGCACATCAATGTGCACGCCACGAGCACCCCGGTCGGCGACATCGCCGAGTACAACGCACTCAAGCGTGTGTTCGGAGTCCTGCTCAACGGCATCCCGGTTTCGGCCACGAAGGCGTCAACCGGTCACCTCCTCGGTGGTGCCGGCGCCCTCGAGGCATTCTTCACGGTGAAAGCACTCGCCGAGCGCACCGCACCGCCGACGATAAACCTCACGTCGCAGGATCCGGAAATCCCGCTTGACGTGGTCACCGCCCCACGGGCGCTGCCCGCCGGGGATCTCCTCGCGCTGAGCAACTCCTTCGGTTTCGGCGGCCACAACGCCGTTGTGGCGTTCCGCTCGGTCTGATCTCTGCACGATCAGAAATGACCCCGTCCGGCTTCGGACAGGGTCATTTCTGTAAAGCGATTCACCGTGCCTTATCGGTATCAGGGGCACAGACTGTGACTTCGCGGGATTGCCGCCGGGAACGTCACCGGTCGCCAGGCCACGCCGCCATGGGCGAACCGCACTCTTGCGGTGCCCGCTGATCAGCCGACCTGATGCAGCCAGACCACTGCATTCAAATCGCTCGCCTGGCGGAATGGTTCCAGTTCGTCATCCCACGATTGCCCGAGGGCCAGGCGCAGCTGCCGATGTAGCTCGATGGCATTCGCCCCCGCGTGCTCCATCGCCGAGCGAATGCGATCTTCCGGCACGACGACATTGCCCACACTGTCGGTCTGCGCATGGAAGATGCCGAGTTCGGGCGTGTGCAGCCACCGGCCGCCATCCGAATCGGGCCCGGCGTCTTCGGTCACTTCGAAGCGCAACTGTTCCCACCCGCGCAGAGCGGATGCGAGTGCTGCGCCGGTACCCGGGCCTCCCTCCCAAAAGTACTCGGCCCGGTAGGAGCCGGGCAGAGCGGGTTGTTCCGACCAGTCGAAATTGACGGCTTCACCGAGCGCACGGCCAGCCGACCACTCCACGTGCGGGCAGACGGCGCGCGGAGATGAGTGCATGAAAATCATCCCCCGAGCAATCGGTGCCCGACGGTTAAGTGTTGCGTCCATCGTGTATCTCCGTTCCTAGTAGGTTCGTCTTCCCCAACGACCTCGGAACGACCGCGCTTTCAACTCATAGTTGTGGGCACGATGGCGAATGTGAAATTGTTCGGTCTCTAAAGCCCAGCAAACCGATAGCGTCATTATGCCCCAGCCACCTGCGCATGTACAACCACGGACCGTCAACGACATGGGCTGGCGCCGGGTTCCTGCGGGCCAGCACGACTTGCTCGGAGCGCCCTCGCCGATTCGCCGGCCGCGCGCAGCGGTCGTTGGCGGCACGGGGCCCAGTCGGCTCGATCTATTTCGCCTGGGCGTAGTTGTCGACCGTGGCCACGGTGAGCATGAAATCCACCGGAAAGTCGCCGAACAACAGTCGACCGGCCGTCTCGGCGGCCGTCGTGACGATCTGGACCACGGCGTCGGCGTGCACGGCCGGCGTATGTACGATCACCTCGTCGTGCAGAAAGAACACCAGGTGCGGCGTGCTGTTGAAGGGTGCGCGGGCCCCCGGCGATGCCGACCGTTCGGCGCGAGAACCCGACTCACCTGGCAGCCCCGGTGGGGCATCCGCTATCGTGAGGGCCGTGAGCTCGCGTCGGATCTCCGCAATCCAGCACAGCGCCCACTCAGCGGCGCTGCCCTGCACGATGAAGTTGCGAGTGAAACGCCCCCAATCCCGGGCCTGGCTGCGCGCCCGCCGCTCATCGGTGGCCGTGGCCTCCTGGTGATACGCCTGCGCCTGAGACTCGTGCCAGCCCGGTCCGGGTATCGGTGACGAGCGCCCGAGCCGGGTCGTCACGACCTCGCCGCGCTCACCGGCGCGAGCCGCCGACTCAGTGAGCGCGATGGCCTGGGGGTAGGCTCGGGCCAGTCGCGGCATCAGACGGCCACTCTCCCCCGTCGTGGCCCCGTACATGGCACCAAGCATGGCGACCTTGGCATGGTCGCGCGTTTCGACGACACCGCTGGACACGATTCCGGCATACAGGTCGGTGCCGCGACCGGCCCGCGCCATGCCCGTATCCTGCGCAAGCGCGGCGAGTATGCGCGGTTCGAGCTGTGCGGCATCGGCAACGACGAATTTCCAGCCGTCGTCGGCTACGACGGCACCGCGAATCTGCCTGGGCAGCTGTAACGCCCCGCCGCCGCGGGTCGCCCAGCGACCGGTCACGACTCCTCCAGGCACATAGTCGGCGTGGAACCGGCCGTCGACGACCCACGATTCCATCCAGGTCCAGCCGTTGGCGCTGAGCAGCCGCGACAATTTTTTGTACTGCAACAACGGTTCGATGACCGGATGCTGCAACTTTTTCAACTCCCACCCGCGGGTGGAGGTGACGGCGAGGCCGGCGCGTTGCAGCGCCTTGATCAGCTCCTGCGGTGAGTCCGGGTTAAGGGCGGCATCATCCAGTTCCGAGCGGATGCATTGGGCCAGTGTTTCCAGACGTTCCGGCCGAACGCCGAGTGCGACGCGTGCTCCCAGTTCCCGAGTGAGGAGGAGATCATGCACGTCAGTGCGCCAGGGCAGCCCGGCGTAGCGCATCTCCGCGGCCACGAGCGCCCCGGAGGATTCGGCGGCGAGCAGCAGCCGTAGTCGTCCCGGTTCGCCGGCAGATGCCACAGCATCGAGTTGGCGGCGAAACTCTCGTGCTGTGGATTCACCGGTACCGTCATCGACTGAGGTAGCGTCGAAATCGAAGAGGGTCGCCCGTGGTACGGCCTGGTCACTCGCGGGTGAACTCGCGACGTCCCAACGGTCCGGCGCGGCCAGGGCGAGTTCGCTTGTCATCGTGAGGGCCGAATTTTTCAGGATGACATGACACAAGCGAAGATCGTAGCAGCGCCGCACCCGGATTCCGCCGGCCAGCAGAGTCGGATAGATAAGGGCGGTGTCGTCCCAGACCCAGCGCGGCGCGGGCGTGCTCGGTTCGACCGACGCGACGAACGACAAAAACGCGGACAGGGTGAGGCGGCGTACCGCCGCACGCGGAATTCCGGCCTCGTCCAGCGTGTCGACGAGGAATTCACCGTCGCTCGCTCGCCGCACCAGGACATACACTCCCTCATTCTGCCCCGTTGCCGCCGCACACCGTGCCGCGCCCACCGGCTTCGCGGTTGCCGCCGCACTCCGCGCCGCGCCCATCGGCTTCGCGGTTGCCGCCGGACACCGCGCCGCGCCCATCGGCTTCGCGGTGCCGATGGGCGAGGTGGTCTGCCAGAGACTACCGGAGAGTGATCGTGCTAGCCGGCAATCTTGTCGCCGTTGGGTGCGACCATCCACCAGACGCCGCCGACGGCCTGGCCGGTAGTGTCACCGGCAGCAGCGTCGCCAGCCCAGTAGTACAGGGGCAGCCCGTTGAGCGTGACCTGCTTGGTGCCGTCCGTGCGGGTGATGACACCGACCGTTCCGGTGACACCGTCAACGACGGGCGTGTCGGTTTCGGCGACGACGGGGGGCCATTTGACGAGGCAGTCGCCCTCGCAGGAGCTCTTTCCCGAGTCCGCGACATCTTTGTCGAAGACATATAGGGTCATGCCTGCTGGGTCGACGACGATCGTGCCGAGCGAACTGTCGGCGGTGGCGAGCGTGGCCTCGGCGGGCGGTTCGGCCTCCTCGGTCGCCGAGCTCGACGTGTCGGCCGCCGGTGTCGTCGTTCCCTGCGAGCATCCGGTCAGCGCGAGAACGCTGAGCGCCACCGCCCCGACGACCGGCCCGACCCTGAGCCAGATTCTGCTGTTCATGATTGCTTCCTTCTCTCGGTGAACTGGTCTGAAGTGGTGCGGGATGAAGTGGTGCGTTTCGATGACTGCCGCTGTCGTTGACCGATTCTGTCGAAGACCCGGTGCGCTGTTCGGGCATGCAGGCGTAGGGGGCCTGGAGCTACCACGAGGTACGGCCGGGAAAAGTTCAGCGCCCAGGCAATCCTTCGCGCAGCCAGCACGGTACGAGGCAATGACGTTAGCTTCAGGCCATGCGGCTAAGGGAAGTCGTGAGGATCGACGCGGGATCGTTCCGTCGCGCAGCTGCGAAAGAAACTAGAGGTTGTGCCGGCGTCACCACGCTATCCGCTCACAGAACCGGGTATGGGTTTCCGGTGCGACCTCGACACGACATCCTGGGTGGATGCACCGTCAGCCGCGGCCGGCGATGCATCCACTTCGAGCGGATGCCGCGGCCTAGCCGTTGAGGCTCACCGAGAGCTTCACGACCTTGCCGATCGGCTGCGGAGCACCGGTAGCGTCGGGCACGAAAGAGTTCGTCGTGACATACACGCTGTTGCCGGCAAGCTCGATCGCCGACGGTGAGGTGGCCGGAATCTGCAGCACCCGATCGGTCAGGGTCGGATGGAACACGGAAACCTGTCCGGTGCCGTTCGGGCCCCCGAACAGCTCGGTCACGGCAATCAGTCCGGTGCGCTGTGACACCGCCAGGTCGGTCGCTCCAACGAACCCGCCCTTCACGAACTGCACTTCGCCGTCGACCGGATTGAACCGGTAGACCGCGCCGCGGGCGCCGAGGCTCGCGTCTTCGGGTCCGCCGGGCAGGCTCGTGACGTAGAGCCAGCCGTCCTTACCCTGTTCGACGTCGGTCGGCACCGGTTCGAACCGGTAGCTGGCTCCAACGACACAGGCCGGAAACCCGACGCCCGCAGCGAGTTCGGCGCTGACCACGATCGGGTCGCCGGCCGGGAGAACGGCAGCGGTGCTGACCGTGCCGTCGTAACCCACTTTCAGAACGGCGTTCGCGCCGGCATCCGCCACGTAAACGCCGTCGTCCAGCGCAAGGCTGGCGTACGGGTGGGTATCAACGACTCCGGTGTAGGTCGCCGGCCCCAGTGGTGACGCCGGATCGAATTCGTCGAGGCAGGACTGCGGCAGGTCGACGAATCCGTAGGTGTTGACCTGGTCCGGGTTCGCCGTGCTCTCATAGGCGTAAATATCGCCCAGCGGCGTGGCGACACCACCTGCGGGCAGTGCGTACAGGACTGATGCCGTGTGGTCCTGAGTGTTCGTGGAGTAGTACACCGTGCCGTTTCGCACCGAAACTGCACCGAGCTCATCGCCGGGCGTCGCACTCGCGATCACGCTGTTCGTGCCATCGGGACTGATCCGGTTCAGCAACCCGGGGCCGTTCTGCGAAACGTACACGGTTCCGCCGGTGCCGACAGCCAGGCTCAGGGGTAGGAAGAGATCGTTCGCCAACACCGTGGGACCCCCGAGAATGGGAATCTCCACAGCGGATGCCGGGGCCGCGACCATTGCCGAAGCGACGGCGGTGACGCAGGCGACTGCGGTAAAGACCAACTTTTTCACAACGTTTCTCCTTGACTCGGTGTGGATTTCAGGGTGGTTGTCCGAGAAGGCACGACGAGTCGCGGGGAAAACGATGGTGCTGGAGGATGCGACAACGGGTGCTGCGTGTGTGCGGCGCACCGGTGCGACGTGGATCGTGCTGTCCCGAAGGAGCCGACGCACACAGACGCCGACGAGGGAACAGTAGCCCCGAAGCTCAAAGCTGTCTAGGCGATTTCGCCCTAATCGTTGGCCAGCACGATGATCTTGTCGTCGGCAGCGAAGCTGCGCTTCTGGCTCTTGTTCGGGTTGACGGAGACCCCGTAGGCGTGGGCGCTGCTGCGGGCGTGTTCGGCGACGCGGTAGCCAATGGCGGTTTCACCGCGACGCCGAGCAGCCTCAAGCACGGTGTAGAAGTCGACCTCCGCGCCCGGGCGAATATAAACATCCGCTGGGCGCAGGTAGATTTCACTTCCGTCGCTGGAGAACAGTGTGCTGAACACATCGGTCAGATGCTTGTTCTCGGAGATCTGCGACAGCATCAGGCTGATGAGCTTGTCGCTCACAATGAAGTCGTCGGCCTGGGTCACTTCGGCCAGCTCGCGGTTGGCATCGTCGAGCATTTCACTGACAACGTTGAGGTCGACCTGCGCCTGGTCTGCCATGTCCCGCAGGTGCAGCAGGGTGATGAGTGTGCGGGCGTCGGAACGCTGTGGCTCGACGGTCTCCCCCTTGTCGGCCAGGACAATAATGTGGTCGTACGTCTCCACCGTGAGGCTTTCGAGGAGCGCGCGGCTTGTGGTGTCGCCGTTCTGAAAGGTCACCGACATGTTCTCAAAGGGGGCGAAGAGCGGATCCTCCACGTCGGCTACCACGGTCACGCTCGAGGCCGCGGTGACATACTCGTCCAGCTCGGCGAGCATGGCGTGCAGACCAGAATTGTAGCCGAGCACCAGGGTGCGCTCGGGGGCGACGGCGAGCACGCTGGCGTCGTTGATCGCCTGCTCGTCGGCCGCACCGGGCACGCTCATGCGAATGGTGCTGTCGTCTTCGGCAATCACGATGAGCTGGTCACCGCTCTGATACTCCAAGTCGGGTTCGGGGTTGAGGTGCACAACCCCGCGCTTGACCATTCCCATGACGCAGGATTCGGCGAAGGACAACTGAGCGTCGTAGTAGGTGTGACCGACGAGGTTGGGCTGCTCAGTGAAATAGATCTCGTGACCGTCGAAGTCGAGCAGCTCGGTGTAGACCACGCTGAGCCCGCTCTGCCGACAACTCTGCACTGTGATACGACTGATCAGGTCGCTCGCGAGCACCCAGTGCGCTTCGTCACGGCCGACCAGCCGGGCTGCCTCAAGATTGCCGGGGTGTTGGATTTCGCCGACGATGTGGTACGCCGACTCCTTGCGGCGCGGATTATTGGTGAGGGCCAGCGCGGTCTTGATCACGACGGAGTCCGGGTCACTGTTGCCCTCCGGCGCGAGGATGACGATACTGCGCGCTGTGTGCGGGTTGCTGATTTCCAGATCGGCGAGGTTCATCGGGTCGCCGCTGCGGCAGATGATGCGGGTCCTTCCGGTATTCGGCACCTGGGCGCGCAGGTCATCCTCCATGTCGACCTTTTCGCGAGCTGACAGGATCACGATGGTCGAGCGCTTACGGGAATCGTTGGCGACGCAGATCTCGCTGACGATGGCGTAGATCTTGGGGCTCCAGCCGAGGATGAGGGTGTGATCAGACTCGAGGACCTTGGAACGGCCCTTGCGCAACTCGTCTACCTTGGAGTCGAAGGCGCTCGAGATAATACCGATCAGGCTGGCCACCATGATGACGCCGCCGATGGTGACGACGAGCATGGCGCCGCGGAATCCCCACCCCGCGTCGCCTCCCATCGTGCCGCTGTCGAGGGTGCGCATCAGGTTGCCCCAGAGCACTTCAAAGAAACCGGGAGACGGGTCTCCGGGCTCGGCCGTGGGAAAAAGCCCAAAGACCATCACCACGAGGGCGACCAGAGCGATGAACACGAGGCTGGCGAGGGCCAGCAGGGCCATCAGGGCGCCAGCGCCCCTGGCCATAACGCTGTCGAACCAGTACCGGAATCGTTCCTGAAAGGTCGTGCTGTTGGTCATGGTTCCTCTGTCGACGCGTGTGGTCGTGCCCTCGCACGGGTACGCGCGAGAAATTGCGTTCCACCCCCTACAGAAGGAACTACCGATACGGCGACTCAGACGCCGCACAGCCTCGGTGAACGAAGTCTGACGTGAAGGCACCGGAGTTGCCAGCGGACACACCCGAACCTGTACCCCCATTTTGGGCCCTGGTGGTGAATCGCTATACCGGGCTAGTGGCCTTCTCCGGTCGGCGTTTCGCCGAGCGAAGGCAAGAATCTGTCCGGCTTAGCGTCGACCGGGTGCCCTTCGAAGACTCTGCTCGCAGATGCCCCGCACAGACCCGCGTCCCCACGAGCGGATGCTTTCGTCTGTCTCCTAGCCACGGCTCGCGGACACCTGCACGAGGTACTGTAGACACCTAGCGGTTGTCCCTCCCGAGGACGATGCCCCATTCAAGGAGAACCAGATGTCGGTCGGCTTGCTCGCCGTAGTCGATGACATACTTACCGCCGCTCTCAAGGCGAGTGCGAAAACCGCGGGCGTCGTCATCGACGACGCGGCCGTCACCCCGCAGTACGTTCAGGGGCTCTCCCCGGCGCGCGAGCTGCACGTCGTCTGGCGCATCGCACTGGGCAGCCTGGTCAATAAGTTCGTCATCATCATCCCGCTCGCGCTACTCCTGTCCGCGTTCGCGCCGTGGGTATTGCCGTGGCTGCTGATCCTCGGCGGTACCTACCTGTGCTTTGAAGGCGCGGAGAAGGTCACCGAATGGTTCGGCGCGCATCACGGAGCCGACGAGCCCGAATCGCGCGATGAGGGCAAGCTCATCTTCGGCGCCATTCGCACCGACCTCATCCTCAGTACGGAGATCATGCTGATCGCGCTGGCCAGCCTCGACCCGGACTTCGGCATCTGGATGACGCTCGGCGCCCTGGTGGTCATCGGCCTCGGCATGACGGTGCTCGTCTACGGCGCGGTCGCGCTGCTGGTCAAGATTGACGATATCGGCCTGTCGCTGATGAAGAACCCCGTGCGACGGGTGCGACGCACCGGAGCGCGCATCGTGGCCGCGATGCCTGCCGTGTTCCGCGTGATCGGAATCATCGGCACGGTCGCCATGCTGTGGGTCGGCGGTCATCTCGTGATTGCCAACCTGGCCGAGACGTTCTGGCACGGCCCCTACGACGTGTTGCACGCCGCGACAAACGCGGTCGAATCGGCCGGACCCGTCGTTGTCTGGCTCACCGACACTGCGATGTCGCTCGTATTCGGCCTTGTTCTCGGACTGATCATCGCCGGCATCGTCTTCGCAATTGCGGGTCTTCTGAAGCGCAACAATCGAGAGGTCATCGCGGCCTGACCGTTCGGTCTCCCGCACGGCTCGGCCCCGTTCAGGTAGCGGTACTTCGCCGGCCCTTGCCAGCGCCTCGACGATTGGGTCGCCATATCCGGAACTGTCTGGAACGAGACGCCCGCTCTTCAAGCGGACTGGCCGGGTGACCCCAGGCCGAGTCCACGGATATTTGAGCCCCGACTCGGTTTGGCCGGCGTTACCAGTAAGCGCGTCATGGTGCGATGCGCTGAGGTTGTCTGCGGCCAGGACCCGCCACCGGTCAGCGACGGGCCCTCCTCAAGTCGGCTACTTCGCGAGGAACGCGAGTACGTGCCGGTTCCATTCGGCCTTGTGCGTAACGGTCAGGCCGTGCGGAGCATCCTCTATCAGCACAAGTTCGCTTTCGGTGATGGCTTCGTGAGTGCGCTTGCCGCTGACCTCAAACGGCACGATTGTGTCGGAGTCGCCGTGTATCACCAGGGTCGGTACAGTGACTCTCGTCAGGTCATCGCGAAAGTCCGTCGTCGCGAATGCTGCTGTGCTGTCGAGCGTTCCCTTCGGTGACGCCAGCAAAGCGATATCGAGATTGTAAGCAATCTGCTCGTCGCTGACCTTGGGCTTGTTGATCAGCGACGGTTTGCCGGCGGTGAAGAACATCTGGACAAATTCGTGCAGGAATGCCGGCCGGTCCGCGGTCAGGCCGTCGTGGAACCATTGGGCCAGTCCCTCGTCGACACCACCATCGGGGTTGTCGTCCGATTTCCACAGGTACGGCGTCACCGCGCTGGCGAAAACGAGCTTCGCGATGCGATCTGTGCCATAGGTGCCGACGTATCGGGCCACCTCGCCGCCGCCCATCGAGAACCCGATGAGGGTGACTTCTCGCAGGTCGAGTGTGTCGAGCACGGCCTTAAGGTCGGCAGCGAACGTGTCGTAGTCGTACCCGTTCCACGGCTGTGATGACTGGCCGAACCCGCGTCGGTCATAGGTGATGACCCGGTAGCCGGCGTCAACGAGTGCGGGCACCTGGCCTTCCCAGGATCTGCCGCTCAGCGGCCAGCCATGAACCAGTACGACGGGCTTGCCTGCGCCGACGTCTTCGTAATGCAGTTCAAGAGCGGGATCGTTCGGGGCGGGAACGGTGATGAAGGGCATGTTCTCTCCTTGTAATCGGGATGATTCCTCGAACGTATACGGGACCGTGGCTCTCCGTAATAGCCGTTGCCTAGGAGAAGGCTGAGTCCTGCATGTGGTCGTGATCGCGCTTGCTCAAGCGGTGGAGACCAACGGCAACCCTTCACCGCAGGTACGACCGCCACGTACCCGGCCCCGTTGCCGCCATCACCGTTGACGATGTTCTCGGGCCGACCCTCCGCGTGCTCTCGCGCGACTGAATCGTCGGTCGCGGCGGGATACCCTCGGGCATTCCGCCCCACTCACAGCGACTAAGACTGACGCTCCGTGAAGGCGGTCTCCTGCGTCACGGCCCATGAGGCCAGCACTTTCAGGGCATCCGCTGTGGGCGAGCCGATGGGTGCCGTATAGACGTTCATGACCAGGCCCGGCTCACTCGGCAGTTCCATCGACTCATAGTTGAGGTCGAGGTCACCTACGACGGGATGGTGGATGCGTTTCAGACCGCTGCGGTGATGCATCACATCCCGCGATGCCCACCGCTGGCGAAATAGTTCGCTTTGAGTGGACAATTCCCCCACGAGCTGGATCAGCCCGGGGTCGTGCGGGTTGCGGCCAGCCTCCAGACGTAACATCGCTGCCGCGTCGTTGGCGATCTGGTCGTAATCTCGCCAGAACTCACGCGCAGCAGGATTTAGATAGGTGAACCGGGTCGTGTTCACCGGCCGCCGAGGATCATCGAACACCGGCGAGTACAGCGCCCGACCCAACCGGTTGGCGGCGAGAATGTCGTGACGGCCGTTACGCACCCACGCCGGCGCATCCGACACTGCATCGAGCACCTGCTGAACGGCGGGACGCACCGACATCGACGGCCGTTCGCGCCGAGTGCGACCTGGCCCCGCGGTACGTGCCAGATTGAAGAGATGCTCGCGCTCTGCGTCGGTCAGTCGGAGGGTTCGTGCCAGAGCATCGAGAACGCTCTCGGAGGCGCCGGAGAGGTTGCCGCGTTCGAGCCGAACGTAATAGTCCACGGACACCCCGCTGAGCATGGCCACTTTTTCGCGGCGAAGCCCAGCGACACGACGATTACTGCCATAGGACGGGAGACCCGCCTGCTCCGGAGTGACGCGGGCGCGTCGAGAACTCAGGAATTCACGGATTTCGGCACGCGTATCAGTCATGCACCAACGCTAAGCCAATCCGGCCAGCTGCGGGAGGCACTGGTGGTGCCTGCCTCGACGTCATCTCGGCAGCGTCGGAAGACCTCACCAGAGCTGTAGCGTCCATCCACCGCAACGGAACGATCGCAAACCGCACGTGGGCCTTGATCTTTCGACTGGAATCACGCCGAGTCGGCCAGGGACGTGCGGAGCATCGAGTGGATGTCGGTCGTCACCCGGTGGGCCTGGAGTTCGGCCAGGAGCCCGGACCGGTCAGGGCCAGCCGCTTTCGAACAGCGGGGTCACAGTCACCTCGTTGAGGACCATGTCCGGCGGAGACTGGGCAATCCAGGTGATCAGCTGAGCGACGTGATCCGGGGGCATTGACTCGGCTGTGGCGACGTCGCCGGAGGCTGAGTCACGGTCTTCGGGTGACCATGCACCCCAGCTGGTGTCCATTGCTCCGGGATACAACAGACACGCCCTGATCCTGTGCGGTCGGCCTTCAGCCGCCGTTGCCTGCGTGAGGCCGGTGAGGGCGAACTTCGATGCGCAGTACGCCGACGCATTAGCCCATCCTCGGCGCCCGGCGACGGACCCGACGTTGATGATTGTCCCTCCCCCACGCGCGCGCATGTCGGGGAAAACTTCCTTCGACAGTAGGAATACGGCCCGCAGATTCACGTTCAGCACGCGATCCCAACCGGCAGCGTCGAGTTCTTCAATGGATCCGGGAACGTCGGTGCCGGCGGCGTTGACCAGAATATCAATCGGACCTAACTGCTTTCGGGCCGTATGAACGGCTTGCGTCAGCGCGTCGGCGTCAGCCAAATCCACCGGAACAGCAAGCGCCACCGGTCCGACGCTTTCTACGATGTCGGATATCTGGTTGAGCGTGACCTGAAGATCGGCATGAGAGCGGCCGAGCACCGCCACCCGTGCCCCGGCTACAGCGAGGGCGATAGCGGTCGCCCTGCCCAGGCCGCTGCTACCACCAGTGACTACTGCTACCTGCCCGCTCAGCGGCCGGGGGCCGGTTGAACGACCGTGGCACCGCGACATCACACCTCCTTCAGTGGATCATTTCCCCAATTCATCAGCGAGTATCGCCATCTTGAGTGCTCGACATCGGAATCCGGTCTCTGGGCCGTATGCCGTTTCACGTAGCCGACGACCTTATGCATGTGTTCGATGTCGGACGCGGTCAAATCGCCCTTCTTCTTTCCAAGAATTGTCACGATCCTGCGTCCGGACCTATGCCCGATGGATTCCCCGCTGCCATCGTCTTTCTGTCCGACCTCTTTGGATTCGTCGGTGTCAAGCCACGACTTGATCTCACCGGCGGTCATCGTGACCGCGTGTTTCCAGTCGATCCAGATTGCATCGACATCGTTTGCTTTATCTGCCATAACTCAATCATTGCGATGATGATTCACATCGACAAGGGGCGTTCAGGCTTCGTGGCTTGATCCGCACTTTCACGAAAGGTTCGGACCGAATGAGTTCTTTGGACCTCTGCAGGAATGTCCGCACGTTTCTGCACGACCGATATCTGCCCGCAATACGAAGTCCTCTGCGGTTTGCACGGCAGTACTTGACCAAACCCTCTAGCCCATGGTCGCCCTTGTCCGTATGCTGCCACAATGACAGACTTCAGAAAGGGCGACCGGGTGAGTTGGGCGACATCACAGGGACGCACTCAGGGGAAAATCGTCGACAAGAAGACGAGCGACTTTGACTTCGCAGGCAGCACGTTCCATGCCTCGAAAGATGAGCCTGCGTTTATCGTGAAGTCCGAGAAGACAGATGCGGAAGCCGCACATAAGGGCAGTGCCCTGCGCAAGTTGTCGCCACGATAGGGCAATGCCGAAAAGTACGAACGCTATAGACGCAGGATCCTCGACCAAGAGGGCCGCACCGGAGGCCGCTACGTGTCAAGGTCGGGTTAGGCCAATGGCTAACAGCAAGGCCGCCGTTTGATGCAGAGCGAGAATCTGCAAGCCCCACCATGTCCAGCCCGTCTTTGATCGCCGTGCGCGACGCGGCGCCGGCGCTCCCTCTGTGCCGGAGTGTGTGTAAGTACTTGGTCTGAGGTTCAGCAGCAGTCGTCGTGCTCGACGCCGCGTTCCCCCGTAAGAGCAGACACAGGTGCTTTGCAGGCGTCGCCGCGCCACGCCTCGAGGCCTTCGCGGACGGCGAAGACCACGATCACGAGGGCTGCGATCGAGTCGGCCCACGCCCAACCGAAGAAGATGTTCAGCAGCAGCCCGAACAGAAGGGCAGCGGAGAGATAGGAGCAGATCAGGGTTTGTTTCGAGTCAGCGATCGCCGAGGCTGAGCCCAGCTCCCGACCGGCGCGACGTTCGGCGAAGCTCAGAAACGGCATCACCATAAGACTGACCGCGGCCAGTACGATGCCGACCGTGCTGTGTTCAGCTTCCCGAAAGCCGAACAGAGAGAGCCCGGCATCGACGCTCACATAAGCGGCGAGTGCGAAAAATGCCCACGCGATGATTCGCAGGGCGGTCTTCTCCCGCTTCGTCGGATCGGGGGCTGCAAACTGCCACGCCACCGCAGCAGCAGAGAGGACCTCCACGATGGAGTCCAAGCCAAACCCGATGAGGGCCGCGGACGACGCCGCAGTCCCAGCCGCGATCGCAATGATCGCTTCGATGACGTTGTAGGCAATGGTCGCCGCGACGATCCACCGGATTCGGCGACGGAGAACCTGCATACGGTCCCGCTGGATCTCAACAATGCGACCCTCCGCGGGAACGCTCATGCGTCGTTCCGGCAACACAACGGCACATCGCAGTCCTCATCGACGCATCCGACACCGTCATCGACAGCGAGCACCACGTCCATCAGGGCGCCCAGCGCCTTCGTCACGTGAGGATCCGCGATCTCATAGCGCGTCGAGCGTCCCTCCGGAACGGCGGCCACGATTCCGCAACCTCTCAGGCACGACAGGTGGTTGGACACGTTCGACCGCGACAATCGTAGCTCGCGCGCCAACGCACCCGGATATCCCGGGCCATCGAGCAGGGAGAGCAAGATTCGAGACCGGCTGGGATCGGCCATCGCTCGGCCCAACCGGTTCATCACGTCCACCCTCGAAGCAATAGTCAGCATGCACTGACATTACACGGATTGCTGACCAATCACCACAAGTGGCCGATACCGGCGGTCCTCACGATGAAGCAGCTCAGTGAGTGCCAATTGGAGCGGTCCGTGCCCCAGAGGATCGTTCCGGAACCGAAGCGCAAACCACAGTCCACATCGACGGCAGACAAGGACCGTGTCACTTGAGGCGTGCAAGCCTGTGGCGCGGATAGACGCGACCGCAGCAGGAACAGGCGAGGTCTGAAGCGTTATCCATGGGCCGCGAGGGCTGCTTCGATTTGTTGCTCGGTCGGAGATCCGGCCAGGCCATTCGGTGTGAGATAAATCCGACACGCGAGGTCGTTGGTGCGGCCATCCGTGGGAAAGAGATCAACACCGTCGACGAGGATCGTCGGGGATCCAGCAAAGAGGACCCTCGCGGCCGTCTCGGCAGAATCTACCAGGGTGGATTTGATGGTCGCATTCGACGGCATAGTCTTCTCGACGGCACGCTCCAGGCGGAGAAGGGTTTCTCCTGAGTTCGGGCAGTCTGCAATGTGAAGTAGCTCGATTGTCACCATGAATCTTCTTTCTCTGCAGACTGCCGTCGAAATCCGAATCTTCTGACGGGTGCGGAACCTCATCATCCAATTCTGTCACCGTCGTCTCGGGCCGATAAGCGCCCCGCGCACTTCCAAGCGAAGCGAAGACTTGATTTGAGCGACGCATGCCTGAGTATGAATCGCAGGAACGCACGTCTCGATGGATCAGCGTTGTCTTCCTCCCACGAGCGGATACGTCTACAGCCGTAGTCCTGCCGGATCGACCGACCGCACCATCGACAACGACGACTCGGGGTCGGCCATGCGCGCACTCGCGTCGTCGGTGCTGGCAAACGCGGAAACGCACATCGTCTATCGCCAGGTACCGATCAGCTCTGAACCACGGCGAGCGCGCTCGGGCTCAGCCGAACCGAGCAGAAATTGCCTCCGGCGCTCGGCACCGGACAAGGGCGTCCCGAGCTACTGGGCAGCACACTCACGCGTCGCCGGTGCAGTATCCGTGCTCATTCTCGGCACCGTCGCCGGCGGAATCCTGTGTATCGCCGTCTCTCCCTGGTCACTCAAGTGGCCTTGCTCAAGCATCGACTTCGGAACCACTCTCGACGTCTCGTTTGAGCGTTGACCGCCGGGAGTGGATACGCTGACTCGATGACCCTGCTGACTGGATTTCATCTAGCGGACCGCGGGTTTTTTTCGCGCGAGGTGCTCGATGTCGCACCGGAAATACTTGGCTGCATCCTTCAACGCACCGATGACGATGGCACTGTGGCCATTCAAATTACCGAGGTCGAGGCGTATGCCGGTGAACGCGACCCTGGCGCACACACCTATCGGGGAAAAACGAATCGGAATAAGACAATGTTCGGCCCTGCCGGCCACCTCTACTGCTACTTCATCTACGGAATGCACCATGCGCTGAACCTCGTCACCGGACAACCAGGCCAACCATACGGTTGTCTCATCAGGGCAGGAGACGTTATGGGTGGTATCGACATTGCCCGCACCCGGCGTGAAAGCAGACCACGAAAAGTTCCACTCCTAGATAGCAGTTTGGCGCGAGGCCCTGGCTGCGTTGCCCAAAGCTTCGGGGTGACCCTGACAAACGATGGTGACGATCTGTTCGGCGGACAGTGGAAATTCTTCGTTCCGGAGGACGGTGTGGTTTTACCGCACCGAACCGGACCCCGCGTTGGCGTCAGTGGGGCCGGTGGCGATGCAACGAACTTTCCTTGGCGATATTGGCTACCTGATGCGTCATCCGTCTCAACATACAAACCGGGCCGCCCGCAACCGTGACGTTGAAATGCGTTGCCGGGGACTCATCGGTCCGGTGGACGTCGCACTTTGATCGTGGCCACCATCAGAACTGCCGGCAGGCACACAGGTGTGCACGTTCGCTAGATGTGTGCGTCGGTGGCCGTGGATGGCTAGATTTTCGTCAGTGCCTCTCCCTTGTGCATCGCCACGTGGTCGGTAGTGTCGCTCGTGATCTCGTACTGCGGATCATCGGGACTGCAGCGCCGAGTGCGACCTTTGAATTCCACATCTTTCGTGTGAATCTTCGTGATGGTGCCGTGCACATAGCCGGCTTCAGAGTTCCAGAGCACGTGATCGCCAACTGAGAATCTTTCTGTCATTGGTATGCCTCCCGCAGCCACAATATTGCCGAATCTCTCCAACATATTCGCTGCATCATCCTGCCCCGATCCGGATTGGCACCCTCGTTGATCAAACCTCCGACGGGTACCACACGCGGTCACCATCGACTTTGGCAAAGCTGGTGAGGGTGTGCGGCCGAGTCGAGGTCAGGCTCATAATGTCGGTAACCAAGAGGCCCCGCGCCAGCAACGCGTCTCCGATAAGAGATCGGTGACAACGCCAGGGCACGGCCTCGGCACACATAATCGCCACCGTCTGCTTCTTCGCCAGCGCCATCAACTCGTCGACGCCGGCAACGAACTCTTGAGATTGCATGTAGTCGGCATAGTTGCGAAAGCTCTTGTTGCGCCAAGCTCCGTTGACAGATGCTACTGCCGCCGGGGTGTGCCGCAACCCGCCGAGCTCGGGGAGTCGCTGATAGTCAATACCTGCCTCCGGCAAGCTTGTGCCGAGTTCCTGCTCCCCGAATTGCGGGTTGTGACGAGACCCCGGAACGGTGCGCACGTCGATGAGTCGTTCGACGTCGTTTGCTTTCAACATTTCAACGAACTCATCAATCGGATGAGTTGAATGCCCGATCGTGTACACACAGACTGCAGCCATGCTCCCATTGAACCGCACGTGCTGGAGCCCGCGTCAGAACTGTCGAATTTGCATGTCTGCGCACCACGCTTCGCTTCTCCATAACGCGCGGGAGCGACCTCGCATATTCTCCACCGTGAGGTTCAGGCGTTCCGTGATGAGGTTGACCGCTGAAACTGGTCGTCACCACCACCAACGCGATCGCAACCGTCCTTGGGGCTCGATGTCAACATGGCCACTCTGGGTCGCTAAGTGATGGGGTTCCAGGCCATCAATAAGATCGAATAGGCGCAGGAAGGACCGGGCATCCGACCTAGTCGGCATTCCGAACAATACGCACGCAACAGTATCCGCCTCTCGGTGCAAATTGCACCTCGCGCGTGCTCTCGCCCGCACCTTCCGCGGCCCCCGTCAGTAAGGCCAGGTTTGCCGCACAGACGGCCTCGGCGTGGCCCTTCGCCAGCTGGTGGAATGGGCAGTTGTGAAGAAGCAGTCCGCCTTCACCATCATCCTGAGGCTCATATCCGGTTGACTGCAGCACCGCATCCAATGAGCCTGCACTCATGCCCAATGCACGACCGTGTTCTATGGACACCCGAGTGAGTGACTCCCGGGCAGGCTCCCCCGTGCGATCGGATTGCTCAATGGCAGAGATCAAGAGCTCTCCGGCCAGAGCGTAGTGTCGGCCCGGAACAGACACGACGATTTCGTTGGCCGCACGTCGGTACAGCTTGGCAGGCCGTCCAGCGCCAGGACCACTTCGGCCCGTGCGGCGCTGGAACTCGGTGTCTAGCAGTCCGCATCGAGCAAGTCTCTCTAAGTGGAACGCCACCGTCCCGCGCGGAACACCCAGCGCCTCGGCCGCCTCATCACGTCCCATCGGCGTGGCGCTCCGAGAGACGATATCGAACAAAGCTCGACGTAGCGGGTCACTGAGCGACGCTATAGCGGAGATGTCGTCCGACTGTGATTGTTCATTCATAATGATGATCGTAACTCTAAAACAAAGTATCTTGACAAAAGAAACGGGTGGCTTCTAAAGTTGGGCTACGAAGATAGCCAGCACACCAGCAAAGAGGAAACATGCCAAATTCTCAGAGTTATGTCATCGTCGGAGCAGGGCTCGCTGGTGCGTCCGCTGCTAGGACACTGCGCGAAGAAGGCTTTACTGGGCCGATCCAACTGATCGGCGCGGAAGCCCACCGTCCCTATATCCGGCCCCCGCTCTCGAAGGGCTACCTCAGCGGATCCAGTGACCGGGACTCTGTGTATGTAGATCCCCAGGACTGGTACGCGCAACATGATGTCGACCTACTCCTCGACACCTCTGTTGCCCGCGTTGATGCCGCCCGCCGGCTCATTCATACCGACGCCGGTGAGGCCTTCGCTTACAGCAAGCTGTTGCTGACCACTGGCTCGTCATCTCGCCGCCTGTCGATCCCCGGAGCAGACCTTGAAGGGGTGCACTACCTACGAACCCTTGAGGACTCCGACACCCTGCGCTCTCTGCTTGCGGGCGGAGGTATGCGACTCGTCCTGATCGGCTCGGGTTGGATTGGCATGGAGGTGGCTGCGACGGCACGCACCCTGGGAAACGACGTGACGATTCTGGAACGTGACCCAATCCCGCTGGCGAACGCGCTCGGCGACGAGCTCGGCCAGATGTTCGCCGATCTCCACGAACAAAACGGCGTCACTCTTCGACGTTCAGTGTCTGTTGAAAGTGTTGTTGGAAAAAACGGTCGAGCTAGCGCTGTGAGACTTGAGAGCGGAGAGGTCATTCCCGCGGACCTCGTCTTGGTCGGCATTGGTGCCACGCCTAACGTCCAGCTGGCCCATTCAGCGGGGTTAGCGATCGACAACGGCATCTTTGTCGATGCGTCGCTTCGCACGAGCGACCCGGCAATCTACGCAGCAGGTGACATTGCCAACGCTTATCACCCCGTGGCAAAGGTACGACTGCGCAGTGAACACTGGGCCAATGCTTTGAATGGTGGAAAGCTCGCGGCTCGGTCAATGCTCGGCCAGAACGTGTCTTACGACGACATTCCATATTTCTACACTGACCAGTTCGACGTTGGTATGGAGTACTCCGGATTTGGACCGCTGGCACGGGGAGCCGATGTGGTGTATCGAGGCGACCGGGCTGGCCGTGAATTCATCGCCTTCTGGGTGGCGGGCAAGAAAGTTGTCGCCGGGATGAACGTGAATGTCTGGGATGTCAACGAAGCCGTGCAAGGCCTCATCCGTCGTGGCAACCAGATTGATCGCGCTAGGCTCGCGGATGCCGATGTGCCACTGGATTCGCTGTGATCATGACCGAAACATGTTTCAATGCCAACCCTTCGGGGTTACCCACCGACGCACCCTCGGCGGAAGCAGCCAATGTCGGCACCATCCGTTCCATCGCGATGTCTTATGTCACGTTCGAAGTTGAAACAAGCATCCCTACCAAACACGGCACTTTCCAGTTCCGTGCCTACCGCGACCTCGTTTCCGGCAGCGAACATCTCGCCGTCGTGTCCGGCACACCAACAGAGGGTTGCCTCGTTCGTGTGCACTCCGAATGTCTGACCGGCGAGGTGTTCGAATCCCGGAAATGTGATTGCGGCCCGCAACTCGACTCCGCCCTCGACACGATTGATCAGAATGGCGGCGTCGTTATCTACATGCGGGGCCACGAGGGCCGCGGCATCGGGCTTGTCAACAAACTCAAGGCCTACCAGCTGCAAGAAGCCGGCTTAGACACGCTCGACGCGAACCTCGCGCTCGGCCTCCCAGCGGATGGCCGTGACTACGCTGCCGCGGCTGCGATCCTCCACGACCTCCGACTTCATGCGGTGCGCCTCCTCACCAACAATCCAGACAAGGTCGGCCAGCTCACCGAGCACGGGATCACCGTCCTCGAGCGTGTGCCCCTTACAGCAGGTGCGCATCCGGCCAACTCCGCCTATCTACGAACCAAACGAGATCGCATGGGTCATCTCCTTCAACACGCGCTCTGATCCTGGAGCGCGAAACCCCGCCGGACACTACCGGGGGTACATACCCGGGCATCGTCTATTCACCATCCGGGTGGTCAGGAGGTTCAAAAAAGTTTCCCTACGGATAATTAGCGGCGGGAAAGGCACCACGGCCCTGAATTTCTGCGGCAGCTCAAGCGGTGATCCACCCCAAACCCGCCGTCGCCTAAGCTGAATTAACGTACCGCACGGTTTTGCAGGAACCGCGACCGTTCAACGGGACGTGACCGAGGAAGGAACCATCCCATGATTTTCATCGTAGTTAAGTTCACTGTGAAACCAGACTGGAGCGATCGTTGGATGGACCTTACGCGAAACTTCACCGAGGCTACGCGCCAGGAACCAGGCAATCTGTGGTTCGACTGGTCGCGCAGTGTCGACGATCCTCACCAGTTCGTCCTCGTCGAGGCATTCCACGATGACGCCGCGGGATCCCACGTGAACAGCGCTCACTTCTCCGCAGCCATGAAGACTATGCCTCAAGCGCTCATGAAGACGCCAGAGATCATCAGCGAGCGTCTCGATGCTGAAGGTTGGGGCCAAATGGGAGAAATGACGGTGCCGAGCAGCTAAGCGCCGGGTGATCGCGGAATCGGTCGAGGTGACTCCCCCACGATCTACCTCATGACCTGCGCCGCAAGGAGGAGCATCCATAGTTCCATGGGCTCGCGTCGCCGTGTCGCATCAAGATTGTTGACCGCACACCCCGCGACGCCACCGCACGAGACCAGCAACCCGTAGGAGGAAAAGGACAATGCACGATCTCAATGCCCTCACGGTGCGCAGCATCTCAGTATCCGAGATGGGCAATAATGTTTACGTTCTCACCTCGAAATCCAACGGTGCGCAGGTACTGATCGACGCCGCGGACGATGCACCCGCTATCTTCACCCTGCTCGAAGATGCACAGAGGGACACGAGTGCCAACACCAGGCTGGCCCTCATAATCACCACACACTCGCATTGGGACCATGTGCGGGCGCTCGGCGAGGTCAGGGAGCTGACGAAGGCACCAGCTGCCGCGGGTCTCGACGATATCGACGACATTTCCGTGCCTACGGACATACCTTTGCACCACGGGGACGTCAGGTCCGTTGAGGGTATCGAACTCGAAGTAATCCACCTACGCGGACACACCCCCGGGTCCATTGCCCTGCTGTACCGCGATCCGCATGGTCCCGCCCATCTGTTCACGGGCGATTCGCTCTTCCCCGGCGGAGTTGGGAACACCAACGGTGATGCCGAACGTTTCTCATCGTTGTATAACGACGTCGTCACCCGAATCTTCGACTACCTTCCGGACGACACGCTAGTGCACCCGGGCCATGGCTCAGGAACAACGCTCGGAGCCGAGCGGAGCAAGCTGTCCGAGTGGAAACATCGCGGCTGGTGACGACGGCAACCGCTGACCACATCCAGCGACGTCGGCTTTTCCTTGATGTAGGCGCACGGGCGCGCCCTCCTTCACTCAACTTTGCGTGACCGCGTCGAACGAATCGGCGGTGGAATACAGCGAGACTATGAAATCGTGTTCTTTTGCACACCCATGGTTGCGCATATGGCAACATTGAATAATTCTGCGGCCATGATGACTGCGTCCGGCGGCTCGGATTCCGGAGCGGCCAAAGCCGCGCCACTTAGAAATGCCGCCGGCCTACGCCGGGATCTCGAGCTTCCTGAGATACTCGGATCGCCTAAAGCTGACTCCGCTGGTGGGCTCGGGGTCTTACGCCTGGCTCAATTGGCCGGACGCGACAAGGGGCTCGTATCGCGCACCCTGGCGACACTTGCCGCAGTCGGTCTAGTCTCCCGCGACGACGCCACGCCAAACTATCGTCTGGGATACCAGCTCTATGCCGTCGCAGCGCGCACGCTGGAATCACGCCTGCTGCGAGCATCCGTGCCGTACCTTCGCCGAATGGTCACGGCCACTCACGAGACCACACACCTCTGCGTCTTGCGCGGAGGAAGCGCGCTGACGTTAGCGAGCGAATTGAGTGAATATGCCTTCCGCGGGCTCGGTCGGGAGGGTCAGCACCGCTGCCTGGCGCACGTCATCGGGGCGGGTACTCGTTAGCGACTGGGCCGAGGACGATCTCAGGCGCTGGTATGAGGCTCACGGTTATGATGAGCCAGTCGTGGGTCCACTCTCTCCCCTTCTCATACGCAGCGACACGGCCGACCCGACCTCGCGCGAGTCACAGGGAGTACCCCTGGTCACCGACTTCGACAGCCTGATGCGCGAACTCGCGCACATCCGTCAGCGTGGCTACGCCACCGTTGCTGAGGAATTCGAGAAAGTCGTCGTAGGAGTCTCCGCGCCTGTCTTCGACTTTCGACGCAACATCATTGCCGCTATCAACGTCAGCGCGCCCAAGACCAGGCTGGGAACGCACCTCAACGAAGCAGGCCTGCTGGCGGCGCGCGTCGCTGCGGAGCTCTCGGTTCAGCTCGGGGCGCCCGCCCACACGTAGACAGGGGAACGACGGCTACGAGAAGGCTCTGCAGCGCCACCTGCCCGGTTACCGAATCGGAAGTGGCCGCGAGACGTCACCAGGATCCGCATCCAGGGCGCCTCCGCCAAATCGACAGCAACGTCCGCCGCGCCATATTATTCCATGACGCAGCTCATGGTCTGGTGAGACATCGCGTCAGCCCAAGTATGACAGCAGGTCTGGTCTGGTCGCATCGTAGATGTTACTGCCGGCCAGCCGCTGCGCTTATCGGAGCGCCGCACGAGCACGAGCGTCGTCGAGCTTCTGCGCTGCCGACTCCGGTGGTGCACCAAGCGGTTTTGCGCCGACAATGCCGTAGCGGTCTCGTTAGGCCGCGACCACGCATCCGTTTTGACGCCAAGCGACAGCACCGACCCACGCGGCGGTGCCCCGAGGGGTTGAAAATCTAAGGTTCCACCGAAAGCAAGCCTTGGTCGAGCACAGCGTTTGCTCGCGATTCGATCAGAACGGTGCGATCCTCGAGGGCGCTGCGCATAAAAGCATCCATCAGCCCGATCGCACGAGGAGTCAGCCCAGCGACAAGTAGCGGAACAAGACGCGAGCGAACCGCTCAGGCATTTCGAGAGACGACCGAGACCACTCGGGCGCGAAGAACAGCCGCGATGTCCCGAACATCCTCGAACCTGCGGGCCGCTTCCACGCGCGGTAGCAGGCCCGAAACGTCGACACAGTGGGACTCTGATCGCCGCAACTCAACTGTTCCTATTGCGACGTGAAAGCGTGATCGAAGCCATGCTCCGGCAGCTTCCACAGCAGGGAGCGCACATAGTCGTGCGCCTCCTTTGCTCCGTGCAGGCGGTCCATTCCGGCGTCTTCCCATTCGACGGAGATCGGTCCCGAGTACCCAATCGCTTTGAGGGCGCGAAAGGCATCTTCCCAAGGAACGTCGCCGTGGCCGGTGGACACGAAATCCCAGGCCCGTCGAGGGTCACCCCATGGCAGGTGAGAACCGAGTACACCGGCGCGACCATTAGCGGGGTGAAGTCGCGTGTCCTTGCAGTCCACGTGGTAAATGCGGTCCTTAAAGTCCCAAATGAAGCCGACCGGATCGATGTTCTGCCACATCATGTGGGACGGGTCCCAGTTGAAACCGAAAGCCGCTCGGTGTCCGATCGCCTCCAATGTCCGAACGCTCGACCAGTAGTCGTAGGCGATTTCCGAGGGGTGCACCTCGTGGGCGAACTTCACTCCCTCAGCATCAAAGACATCAAGGATCGGGTTCCATCTCGTTGCGAAGTCCTCATATCCCTCGTCAATCACGTAATCAGGGACGGGCGGGAACTGAGCGACATACGGCCAAATCTTTGACCCGGTAAAGCCGACGACGACATCTACTCCAAGCTTGCGCGCAACTCGAGCCGACCGTTTCATATCCTCTGCAGCACGACGTCGCACGCCCTCCGCCTCGCCGTCGCCCCAGGTGCTCGCCCGCAGGATCGCCTTATGCCGAAAGTCGATGGGGTCATCACAGACCGCTTGCCCGGTCAGGTGGTTGGAGATGGCAAAGACCTTGAGGCCGAATCGGTCAAGTATCTCCAGCCGTGAAGCGAGGTACGCGGGGTCCTCATCGGCACGCTCGAGGTCGAGGTGATCGCCGGAAGCGGCGATCTCCAAACCGTCATAACCCCATCCACTGGCTAGCCGGGCCACCTCCTCAAACGGCAGGTCGGCCCATTGCCCGGTGAAAAGGGTTACCGGATGCGTTGAGCTGCTCATCGTGCGTTCGCTTCCACCGGGCTCATGGCTGGTACCGCAACCCAGTTCCCTGTCTTTGACGATGCAATCACCGCATCGGTAAGTTGTGCAGCCCGAACTCCATCGCGAAATGTGGGCAATCCCTGCACGGTTTTGCCGTGTATGGCCGAGTGGACGTCTCGCATGAATAGTCCGAAGCAATCTTGATAACCCTGCGGGTGTCCCGAGGGTACGGTCACATAGGGCCCGGCGGCCGCATTATTGAGGGTTTCAAGCCCCTTGGGGAGGATAGAGATGCCGGCTGTCGAACCGATCCATAGGTCGTTCGGGTTTTCTTGGTCGAAGGCGTACGAATGATCTTCGCCGTCAAGAGATAGCCATAAGCGGTTCTTTCGCCCCGGGCTGGCCTGGGAGATTACGACGGAGCCTGTGGCGCCGCGATCGGTCTGGAACAGCATGGTTACTCCGTCCTCGGTGGAGACGGGCACCTCGCCCGCAGCGGAAAAACGCGTCTCGTGTAATCGCGATGTTTGTGCGAGTAATTTTTCGATGCGGTGTCCGGTCGTGAACTCGAAGAGGTCACACCAGTGCACACCGATGTCGGCGAAGGCACGAGACCCTTCGTCTGCCACGCGCCAGTTGTAGTTTGATTGCTCGGAGAACCAGTCCTGTAGGTAATGCCCGTGGGCGAGCCAGATGCGTTCTCCCGACTCGGCGATCCGGGCTTTGGTCTCTCGCACTGTCGGATAGAAGCGATAAACGAACGGCACGGCGTTCACGACCCCAGCGTCTTCGGCGGCGCGCTGAAGCTGCATTGCAGCGTCAGCGTCTAGCGCGAGGGGTTTTTCGCACACAACGTGCTTACCTGCCGCGATGGCAGCCAGCGCAAGACGAAGGTGTTCGGAGTTGGGCGTGCAAATGTGAACAAGATCAACGTCGGGGTGCTCAACAAGCTCATCCGCTGTAAGCACCAGCGGTACGTTTTCCTCGTCCGCGGCTTGCTGGGTGCGCCTGCTGTCTCGGCCGGCATAGGCTACGACGATGCCGCCCACCGAGCGCACCGCCCGCGTGTGCACACGGCCCATGAATCCAGTACCGATTACGCCACTTCGTAACGCTGCGTTGGCCATTATTTCTTCCTCGACAGTGCCACGGCTGCGATGATGATCGCTCCGCGGACAACCTGCTGTTGGGCGACTTCGAGTCCAGCAAGAATGAGTCCGTTGTTAATAAGGCCCATGAAGAGCGAGCCGAACAGGGTTCCGATGATTGCACCTCGCCCGCCGAAGAGGCTGGTTCCTCCGAGAATAACGGCGGCGATGACGGTTAGTTCATCGCCCTGACCCCACTGGAACCGACCCGATTCAAGCCTACCCGCGTAAAGCATCCCTGCGATGGCAGCCGCTATTCCAGAGATGAGCAGGACGGAGAATTTGATGCGGGCTGTGCGGATGCCGGTGTACGCGGCTGCGGTGGGATTGCCTCCGGTCGCCAGAACCTTGCGGCCGAATCCGGTGCGGTTCATCACGAGCCAGCCGAGCGCCACGGCCACAACCGTCCAGACGAGCATTCCCGGCACGGGACCGAAATCTCCGCCGCCGAAAATCATCACATAAATGCGGTCAGTGATTGGCTGTGGTGCCGAGGAAGTGATCCACTGCGCGAGGCCAGCAGCAAGGCCCAGCATCCCGAGAGTGACGAGGAATGATGGGACTTTCAAGAGTGCTACGAGACCGCCGTTGATGGCTCCGATGATGGCTCCGGCCAGAATGCCTGCCACGATGCCCGGTACCAGTCCGAATTGCGTGGTCGTCATGGCTGTCACAACGGATGCGAGTCCGGCGATCGAGCCGACGCTGAGATCAATTTCGGCTGCGGCTATGACGAAGGTCATGGCCACGGCCATGATGGAAATCGTGGCCGTCTGGCGCACGATATTCAGCATGTTGTTGGTGGAGAGAAAACCGTCGCTTCCGAGGAAGATCGCGAACAGAATAAATACGATCACGAAGGCGATGTAGATTATGTTGCTACGCCAGTCGAGTCGTGTCATCACTCGCGAGACGAGGGCCGGCCTTGTTATCGTTGTGGCGCTGGTCATGCTGCGTCTCCTTGAATAGTGAGTTGAAGCTGTTCCTCGCTGACGATGTCTGTGCGAACGAGCGGAAGGTCAGAGCGTCCTTGACGGATAACGACGATGCTGTCCGCGACCGCGAGTAGTTCGGGCAGCTCAGACGAGATGAACAGCACTGCGTTTCCTCGTGATGCGAAGTCACGCACGATGTCGAGGATCTCGGTTTTCGTGCCGATGTCGACGCCAGACGTGGGCTCGTCCATCACGAGAATGCGAGGATTGGTGTTGATCCACTTCGCGACAACAACTTTTTGCTGGTTTCCACCGGACAGCTGACTGATCGGTGCATATGGGTCACTTGCCTTCACAGCAAATCGGGTGACGAGGTCTTCTGTGGCGTCGCGCAGTTTGCGCATCGAGAGGAAGCCTCCTGCCTTCATGCGGTCGAGTACTGGAAGCGTCAGGTTGTCGGCCACGGAGTGTTCCAGAACCAGGCCTTGCTCACGACGGTCTTCCGGGATGAGCGCCACGCCCGCCTGTTGGGCGGCGATGGGTGTTGCAAAACGCACCATCTTCCCGTCGATACTTAAAGTTCCCTGCGTCGGACGATCCATCCCCGCAACCACTCTGGCAAACTCCGTGCGGCCACTGCCCATCAGACCGGCCAAGCCTACGATTTCGCCTGCACGAATGGTGAGACTGACAGATTTAAGCACGCGGTTGCTTGCGATGTTCTTGGCCTCGAGGAGAATTGGGGCGTCACCCGATAACTGCCGGTCGCGGTACACCAGATCGGAGGCAAGCCGCCGGCCGATGATGGCTTCAATAATCTCGGCGGCCGTCAGTGTGGCCACAGCGGAGGCGAGTACGACCCGTCCGTCGCGGAGGACCGTGATGCGGTCCGCGACGCGGCGGATCTCGTCCATCCGGTGCGAAATGTACACAATGGCGATTCCCCGCTTCTTCAGCGTCTCGATCAGGTCGAATAGGTTCTCGACCTCGTGCTTGGCAAGGCTCGCAGTCGGTTCGTCCATGACAATCACGCTGGCCTCTTTGGACAAAGCTTTGGCGATTTCCACCAGCTGCCAATAGGCCGTTCCCAGGTCGCTCACCCGCGCCTTCGGATCGATCTTCACGCCGAGCCCGTCAAAGATTTTGCGTGCCGCATTCTCAGCAGCACGGTCGTCGACGAGCCCGGCCGTTCCTCGGATTTCGCGATTCAAGAAGATGTTTTGCGCGACCGTCATGGACGGGATGAGGCTGAACTCCTGAAAGACCATACCGATGCCGGCACGTTCAGCATCCGCGGTGTTACGAATGGTGACAGGTTCTCCGTTGACCTGGATGGTGCCCGAGGTTATCTGGTGAACACCTTGTAGAACTTTCATCAAGGTTGATTTTCCGGCACCGTTCTCTCCAGCGAGCGCGTGAACCTCTCCCGCAACAATGTCCATGTCAACGGCCTTCAAGACCTCGACGGGGCCGAAACTCTTGACAATGCTGCGCATGCGCACAGCGGGCGGAAGTTCGTTCTCAGCCATCAAGCGAGCCCGACTCTGTGATGTCTGGAATTTGCACCCACGCCCCGGTGCGACCTGATTCGAGAATAGCCTCGTCTACTAGGGCTGCCCGATAACCATCCCGGAAGTTGGGTTCGACGGTTCCGCCCTCTACGACGGCCTTGAGGAAATCATGGGCTTCGATGATCTTTGTTTCGCTGTATCCGATGCCAAGTGCGGGGATGGGCCAGAGTGACTCCCCGTAAGGCGTGTTTGGTCCGGTGTAAACCGTACGGAAACCTCGGCGGTCCGCGGGGTCGTTCTTGAACGCGACCTGGAGTTCGTCGCGGTTCTCGTAGTTGAAAAAGATCGATCCCTCGGTTCCGTGAATTTCGAAGGTGATGTAGTTGTTGCGCCCCCAGGCATTGCGGGTCGCTTCGATTGAGCCCACGGCACCGCTTCGGAATCTAACAAGAGACATTGCTTCGTCATCGACGTCGACGGCGCCGCGAGGTCCGTCGGACTGGGATGAGCCGCCCAGGGCATCGAACCCGCTTGTTTGGAGTGGGCGGTCCGGAATGAAGTTAGATACGACCGAAGTGACTTCGGCGATCTCGCCTACGAGGTACCGCGCCAAGTCGACGACGTGTGAGCCGATGTCGCCAACCGCGCCAGACCCGGCGATCTTTTTCTGGAAACGCCAGCTCAGCGGTGAATTGGGGTCAGCACTCCAGTCCTGCAGATAGGTACCGCGAAAGTTGAGGATGGTACCGATGGCTCCCTCGTCGATGTATTTCTTCGCGAGTGCGACGGCGGGGGTACGTCGGTAGTTGAAGGCGACGGCCGTTACGATGCCTGCTTTGGTGGCCGCTTCGTACATTCGACGGGCCTCTTCGGCAGTCGGTGCCAACGGCTTCTCACAAATAATGTGTTTGCCGGCTTCAGCGGCCGCGATCGCGATTTCGGCGTGCATGTTGTTGGGGGTGGCGATATCGATGACATCGATTGCAGGGTCGTTCACAACGTCGCGCCAGGATGTGGAGTACCCTTCCCACGTGAATCGTTCGGCTGCGGTACGAGCTAAATCCTCGGTAACGTCAACGATGATCTTCTTGATGGGTCGTACAGGAGCGGGCCAGAAGAACATGGGCATCGCGGCATACGCGAGTGAGTGTGCCTTGCCCATGAATCCGCCGCCGATCATGGCGATATTGATGTCTTGCATGTCTGCCTTCCGTAGCTGTGTGTACTTCGTGATGGGTGGGGCGATCATCTCCGATCGCCCCACCAGGTCGACACGGGGTGTCGGGACTACTTGATGTATGCGTCTTTCACAGACGCGGGTGGAGCTGCGTGATAGACCTGCTCCCACGCCTCCAGCACGTTCTCGTGGTCAACGGGTAGTGAGCTCATTGCCACATAGGGAGGTACATCGATTCCTAGGATGCTCAGCGCAGCGAGGTCGGCTTCTGCTACGCCCTGGTCGTACGGAAGCTGTGCTCCGAGACCGACGATCATTTGCTTCTTCGCGAGTGCGATCGCAACGTTCGTGCCGAGATCTTCTGTTGCGATCTTGATGTCCGTGCGACCGGTTTCGCGAGCAGCAGCCATCACTCCCTCCGCGGGAACGTCCCAGACGGCCCAGATCCCGGCAAGGTCGGGATTCTTAGTAAGCATCGCGTTCGCTACACCTTGTGCGTCACCGGCGAAGTCCGGACCCGCGATGCCCTGCTCCTGCACCAATTCAATGTTGGGGAACTTTTCAGAAATGGTGTCGGTGAAACCCTGATGACGCTGCTTTGTGACGAAGAAATCGGCCTCGTGATAAATGACGCCGATCTTGCCTTCACCGCCGAGCGCACGTGCGAGGAGGTAAGCAGAAGTCACACCGTTGCCGTAGTTGTCGGCCGAGACCATAGATACGTAGTCCTCTCCGGCTACGAATCCGCTGGGCACGTTGTCCATGAAGACAAGCTTGACGCCCTGCTCGGCGGCCTTACGGTATGCGCTGGCCGTCGCGACGGGGTCCGTGGGAATCGAGACGATGATGTCGGGGTCCTGTGCAAGCACAGTCTCAATATTCGAGACTTGAGTAGCCGGGTCGAAATTTGCATCCGTCGTCGCGATGACTTCGATTCCGAGGCGATCGAATTCCGCGTTCAGGCCCGCGATCTGGGCGTTTGCCCAGTCGTTGCCGCCGTAATGCATCACGATGGCGGCGGTGAGACCCATACCAGCGATTTCTGCGGCCTGCGCATCAGTCACGGACGTCGTCTCTACCGACGCCGGCTTCTCGCCGTTCGGTCCGGTGCTGAGCACCTGACCGGTGATCTCGGCCAGTGCTGAGTTGATTTCTGCGGTGATCTTCGGGTCGACGGCGGCACCGGCATTCGAGGCGCCCCCGGCTGGGGTGCACCCGACTAAGGCAAGCAAGCCTGCTGCCGCGATAAGGGAAATGTACGTGCTTTTGATCTTCATTTTTATGCTCCTTTGCTGTGAAGATTCGTTACCTGGGTCGATCGGGGTCAAGCGAGTTAAAAAAGCTTTCCGCGCTGAAGAAATTGCAGACTGGTTGCCGCGGCGTGGTCTTGGTCGCCCTGAAAACCGTCAAGTTCAACCGTGATCCAGTCGTCGTACCCTGCGTCGATCACGGCCTCAACGATGGCGTCAAGGTCGAGGTCGCCTTCGCCAAGCGGACGGAATGCGTTGGTCATGCGATCAAGGTCTTTAAGGTGAACGTAGGCGAGCCGATCGGCGTAACGGCGAATGACTGCCACGGGGTCACCGCCACCAGCCGCAACGTGCGCGACGTCAATGCAGAGACCGATAGACGTGGCGGCGAAGAGCGCGTCGATTTGGTCGGGCGCTTGCGCCAGGCTTCCGAGATGGGGGTGGTAACTAGCGACAAGGCCGGACGCCTTGGCACGCTCCGCAACGTTGTCAAGGAAGGCGCCAGCCACGGTGAAATCCTCATCCCGGCGGCCCGTTGAGCGCACAGCACCGCCACCGACAACGTAGTGGCGCGCGCCCACTGCCGAGGCGATCCTGATCGAGCGATCAAAACGAGCGAGTTCGTCTTCGTGGGCGTCGGGATAAATGAAATGTCCACCGCTGTACACACCTGCGACCTCGAGGCCATTGGCCTCCACGGCAGAGACGAAATCGTCGATGGAATCCTCAAATGGAAGAAGGTTGCCATCAAAAAGTTCAACTCCCCCGTAGCCGGCGGCGGCTATCGCCCCAAGAGTGCGGTGCACGTCTCCGGGCGTGAAGTAGAAACCAGAGGCCACGTCAGTTACAGACCCTGGAGTCCCCACGACACCACCCCACGCGTTGGCCTCATATGCAAATTTCACGGCTTCTACCTCCTCGTAGTCTTATAACAGTTGAAAGTAGCACTTCTGACTTATAATTGTCAAATGTACTGATTCAGGCCCCGAGACTTCATCCACTAATGTCGGTTGGGTGAGGTTTGTGGCCTCATGGGGAGGTAAATTCAATGATTTCCACCGGCGCAGGCGAGCTGTTCCAGATTCTGCGAGATGGCAGACCTCGCACCCGGTCTGAACTCGTCGAGGAGACAGGACTGGCCCGCACCAGCGTAGTGAACAGGGTCGCTGCCCTGGCCGCTGTCGGACTTGTCGCACCCTCCGGAACCGCGCCAACATCGGGTGGGCGACCGGCCGCCCGACTAACGTTCGATCCTGCATCGAGGGTCTGCATCGGCATCGATCTAGGCGCTACTCATGGCGCAGTCGGCCTCCTAGACCTCGCCGGCGACGTACTGATCGACGAGCGCAAGACACTCGATATCGCCGCCGGCCCCACGGCCACTCTGACATGGGCGGCCGAAACTGCCGCGCGACTTCTATCCCAGGTCGGTCGAATGCATCGACATGTACTCGGAATCGGTGTGGGGGTGCCCGGCCCGGTGGAGCATTCGACGGGTCGTCCGATCCGCCCGCCGATCATGCCAGGCTGGGACGGATTCGACATCCCGGCCTTCTTGCGTCAACGCCTAAACGCGCCGGTTCTAGTAGATAACGATGTCAACCTCCTAGCTCTCGGCGAACGAGCTATTCAATGGCCCTCGATCAACGACCTACTTTTCATCAAGGTATCGACTGGAATCGGTGCCGGAATCATTAGCGGCGGCGCCCTGCAACGCGGCTCGCGCGGCTCCGCTGGCGATATCGGCCACGTGCAGGTTCCGGGCGCACACGACGACCGTGATCTTGAGGCGACGGCGAGCGCTCCCGCCATCGCGGCTTACCTGAGCACGACAGGAGCCATAAAAATAGAACCTGGTGACATCACCGATCGCATCAGAACCGGTGATGCAACAGCCGTCTCAGCTGCACGAGAGGCGGGCCGGGCGATCGGCGAGGTCACGGCGGTCTGTGTGAGCGTACTCAACCCGTCGGTGGTCGTAATTGGCGGGCAATTGGGTGTCAACGTGCAAGAGATTATCGCTGGCGTCCGAGAAGTGGTGTACCGACGCTCTATCCCGCTGGCGACGCAGCACCTCAGCATTGTGCCAGCTCAAGGCGGACCCCGCGCTGGCATTCGCGGTGCCGCAATTATGGTGCTTGACGAGCTTTTGAGCCCCGCGGCCGTCGACGACTTGATCGCGGCACTGGAATAGCCTTGCCGCTAACGTTTCGCGTGCGGTAATGGCGATCGGGACGGAGCGCACGGTGAACCCGTATAACCAGATATCGACTTAAAAGGACAACCAGGCACTCAAGATGGCTATGCGTAAGGGCGACTCCGCCTGGGGATGGGCGCACGCCCAAAACCACAACGTCACCGACAAGAGCATGATTCAGAAGACGGCGAAGTTCCCGAAGTCACGCACAGCGAAGGGAACGACCATCGTCTACGAGACGACGGCGAACGAATACACCTGCTGGGCTCTTACGGGCTGCAAGATCACCCGGACGGCGACTGTGCGGGTGGTCGCGAACAGCACCGTGCTCTCGGACGGTTGGCCGAAGGGCGTCATCACGTCGTACTGTGTTGACACAAGTCCACAGTCTGCCCTGCATGGGTTGCGATAGTAGCGGCATGATGCCTGACCTCGACTTTGCCGCTGCAACGGCCTCAGTCTTTCGTCTTCACGAGGCAGCCTTCCGTTTGCATCTTGTCTCGGCAACCCAGACGGATGATTTGCTCGAGGTGGTCTTCCAGGGGTACAACGCGCCAGGCACGCTCTACGGGCTGCGCTTGCGTGTTCCTGTCACGGTCGGGGATGACCGGTGGCGAGAGGTCGTTACACCGCCACAGCTGAGGGCGCCCTTGCCGGTGGCGGCGAACCCGCCACAGAGTGACGACATCGAAGAGTGGGCGACCATCGCGCTTGTCATTCGCGCGCTCGAACTCTATGACATGGAAAGCGAGACCAACGTGCCCCCGAGGAGGACGGGGTTCATTGGCTAGGGCCTCTTGATAGCTCACGCCGCTGGTCGATAACGAGCGCTTAGCGAGGGGCCAGGGCAGCGCCGGCCCACTCGTGACAGCGTTGACCGCGATCACGGTTGAAGCCGCTGAGGAGCTGTCTACGACGCAGCCAGGCGGTCGCCTAGCTGTTCCAATGCTCGGTGTTCTTGGGCGAGATAGCGTCCACTCCTATCAGCCCCGCTATCGTCGGAAACGTCACCCTGAACGGCCTGGCCGCCGCTCTCCGAGTCAGCTGAGGTTTACCCTCGCTCACCCTGTCAGCGCGCGGCCAATGACGGCGACCACGTCAACATTCTGAAGAAAGCCCCGCCGGAATCCTTCGGTGGGGCTTTTTCACACTCCCGAATCGTCACCGGATATGACGCGGTCATCGTCAAAAACGCGACGGCTACAATCCGTAATTGCGCTATCTCGACCCGCCGCAACTTCCGCCAACGGGGCGGGAGCATGCACCGTCGACGGCCCGAACCAGCAGTGCCGTGCAGGAACTCAGCACACTCGACTAGATCAGTGATCGCTCGGAGTATGTTGGCCCCTCGGCCCCTCGGCCCCTCGGCCCGTCGCATGCCACGCCGGACCTTTCTCGCCGCCGCACCGGATTTGGGCAGTCACAAAGATGCCGCCGAGTTAGAGCCAGGCCGGCAAGCTCGCTTCGTACGAGGGAACGCTGGAGACGCCGCGGCAGGTAAATATGCGCGTGCACCTACGCCGGTCTATTCTGCTAACGCAGATCGCGCAGTGGTGACGTTAGCTGTTCGCCGCGAACGGGGCCTGCTCTATGAATTTCTCGGCGGTGGCATACTCCACGAGGAGTGATGCCAGTGCAGCTCGGTGCAAGGTAATGCCGCGTGGTGGAATATGAACGTCGATAGCGGATGCTGTGTTGGGTTCACCGTCAGTCAGTCGGGGTACACGAATGAGTGTCCAGCGCAATCCACTGGCTTGCCAGATTTCATATTCACGTCTCCGGTCCTCTGAGGCACCGCCAGCGAGAGTGCGGGCGAGGGCTCCGATGAAACGATCTCGAGGACCCTTCCGATCGCCCGGAACGTCGAGGCCGCCGACGCTTATTCCGACGAAACGCGTCACGCCCATAGTTCTCATCGCGGTGGTGGTGTTTTGGGCGAGCAGGGTATGGAGGTTCGAATCGCGGCCCCGAGCACCTACGGCAGAAATCACGGCGTCCGCCCCCTGGACAACTCGGGTTACGGCGTCGAGATCACAAATATCGCCTTCGTGCACAGCGACGCCGTCCTCAGGAAGGGACGCGCCGTTGCGAGCGAGAGCGTTGATGTGGTGGCCGCGTGCCGTCGCTTCCCTAAGGACGAGGCGGCCGGTGAGACCGGTGGCGCCAAGGAGTGCAATTTTCATGTGATGCGCCTCTCGGTCGGTGTGGAAGTGGGAGTCCAGACGCTACGTTCTCGGTGGGCAAAGGCAGCGAACCCAATGGGGTCACGGCCGAGGACCGTGCGGACCTGATCGGAGAGTTTGGCCGCCAGGCCGAGGCGAGCCGTGGTGTAAATTGCGGCAGTGACGAGGACCATCCCCCACGGCATACCCAGGGTGCGGCGAGCGTGCCAAATGTAGCGGGCAATCCCGGGCCGGGCATACCAGATCGGGCGGCCGAGTTCTGCGCTGAGAATCTGGGCGATCTGTTCGTAAGTGAGGGCGTCATTCCCAGTCACCGTCACAGCGGTGTTGGCGTGCGTCGACGGGTCGAGTAACGCGTCTGCGGCGATGGCCCCGACGTCTTCGGCGTCGACAAAAGCCGTCGCACCGAGCCCAGCGGGAACGACGATCTCGTTGCGATCGCGAATATCAGTCACGTGCGTGGTGGACAGGTTTTGATGAAAGAACGAAGCACGCACGAACGTCCACGTGACACCCGAGGTGCGAAGCCACGCTTCGATAGCAGCGTGCGGTACAACCTTGTTCTTCTCCGCACCCTGGAGAGAGAGAAATACCATCTGCTCTACACCGGACTTCTTTGCGAATTCGAGAGCGGGAATCATTTGCTTTTTTGGTTTGGCTAAATGCGGTGGGCGCAGCAGGAACATCCGCTGGATGCCCTCAAACGCAGCCGCCCAGGTGGTGTGGTCAGTGAAGTCAAGTGCGACGGCGTCCACACGATCGCCGAACATCTGGCCAACTGACTCGGCAGACCGCCCTGCAGCCCGCACTGTGCACCCGGCGGCAAGCAGCCGCTCCACCACGACCCGGCCAACGTTGCCGGTCGCGCCGGTCACCAGAATCAGATCACCTACCATCCGGATCCCCTACCATTGTCATATTTCGGCCCCCGATACTATATATGTATAGTACAACTATGCTTCCTGGTGATGAGTGGGAAAAAATCGACGCGTCCCTGATAAGGATGCGGCGGCTACTACAGGTGCCAAAGCAGGTGAACGGCGTGGCCGATCTCTCAGCCGTCCTAGTCGTTGATACCATCGTCCGTCGCCGTGCCGACGGGGAACAGACCCGAATTTCAGATATCGCCGGAAACCTCTCGGTGAAGCCATCCACGGCAAGCCGGCTGGTGGCTTCCGCAGAGGGCGCAGGCTATATCCAACGTTCACCTGGGCGAGCCGATCCCCGGAGTGTGAACCTGAATCTCACCCAGACTGGCGAAGAACTCAACGCGGCCGCGAAGCAATTCCGAATCGGTTTCCTTCGTCACGCTGCAGCACGCTGGGACGAGGAAACCGTTGCCGTCTTCGCGGACCTGCTTGACGAGTTCTCTCGAGCGACCGCCGCCGGCCCCACAACTGGACCGTAACGTGCAACATTCCACGAGTGGCCAAAAAAGCAAGTGACGTACCGACTACTAGCCTGATCGAACCGGAAGTCGGCAATGCCACACCGGAGGGCAGCCGGCTGAACCTCGCGTGCGTGGGACTGTTTGCGAGGTCTTTCGGGTATTCCTGAAATTGGGGCTTACGTCCTTCGGTGGCCCAGTCGTACGCCTTGGATTTTTCCGTGGCGAACTGGTTCAACGCCGCAGGTGGATGAACGTCACCAATTACGCAAACCTGGTCGCGCTCGTCCAATTCCTCCCAGGCCCGGCGCCGAGCCAGGTCAGATTCGGCTTGGGCAACTACCCAGCAGGGCCGATGGGCGCTATCGCTGCGTTGTTCGCGTTCACTCTCCCCACCACTGTCTGGATACGCATCTGAGGCACGATGAGCCGTCAGCTCTCTCCATCAATCTCAGAATCGCAGCGACAAAGTTCATCACCGTCTACTTTCTGAGCTCGGCGTCGATTTACACCGAGATACCCACTCCCTCGCCTACGTGCGCGCCACCCACGCCGCAAGAGTTCCCTTACCGATGCTGAAAGTCGAAGCGCTGGTCAACGGCCCGGCCGTCGGCCAGTGGGGAGGACGAAGAGACCGCCTAATCACCCTGACCCTGATCACGACAGGTTTTGCGCATCTCGGAACTCACCGCCCTCACTCGGGCCGGCGTCAAGGAGGCACTGAAAGGCTGGCGCTGTGAAAACCCCGCCTTGCAAGCCAATGATCCGATATTTCCCACGTAGGGTACCGGATGAGCCCTTACGACGGCCAACACCCCCCAGATACTCACACCATCCAAGGTTACGAACAAGGTAACAAGGCGGATGCTGCACGTCGGCCGATCCACACGGCCGGGTTTCGTATTCCTAACGGGTACTGCACGACCTAGGAGGTGAACTTATCGGCGATCGCCAGCTCCATCTCCGAAACTGTTCGCTCAACGCTGCCTCAGACCGGGATCAAACGTCCACTGGCACTGTCGACGAGCCAAGCGCTTTGCTCCCCACAGCGGGCGGTACAGCCTGACGGATTAGTCGCATGCGATGCTATGCGTTGGTCCGCTGCTCTGACATTGGCAACCCTCAGTTTGGACCACAGGCCAACTCGCGCCTTTCAGTAATATTGGGGGGCGGTACCGGACGTTGCGGAACGCGGCCCTGCCCAGGTTCTATGCCCCCGGTGAACGATGTGACACGAAGGTGCAAGACGAACCGCTCGATTGTGAACCTCTATGGGGTGTTTCACGAACATATCTGATTCCTATCATCAGAAAGCAGAGGGAAACACTTCGCCTGTTGCTGCAACTCAATGCGGTGATCTTTGTTGCGGACGGCCCCGGTAATGTTCGTCGTACGTTCGGAGCCGGCCTTCCGTCTGGCTGCGGCACGTGCGTTTCACCTCGTCGTGAGGCTTCGCGTAGTAGCGGTTGCAGTCCTGGCGGACCGTGGGGGGTACTACTCAACCCACCGTTTCCTGGCCGCACTTCGATCTCGGTGCTCTTCGCGCCAACGTTTCGGACGTCCCCCGTAAGCCGTCACCACCCACGCGGGTGAACGTCAATCCGGTCCCCGTAGTTGTCCTCGCACCATTGATTCGTTGTCGCTCCGAAGCCGTCTATTTCGATCATGATCGATACGTCTTCAGCTGCGGTTAGCGGTCCCCCAGTGGCTGCGCGAGCGAGGGCAGCATGCAGGTGAGGTCGGAGTCCAGGCTGATTCATTGCCTGGTTACCACTGTGAAATGACTCGACCGTGCGCATCACAGTCCCGAGGCCCGGCCGAGCGAAACGCCGCCACGTGTCCTTCGCGTGTTCACCGAGTGGAACGACCGTGTGCAGTTCAGGAAGCATTTAGGCCAGCTCGCGGAGGATCTCACCAGCTTCGGCTTTCTGGGCAACTTGCGGCGTCCGTTTTGTAGGTCCCAGATACCACGGGACCGCGTTCCAGATTTGAACCCCGTCGATCAGGCCGGATTGCTAACGCGCCCGCCACAGATTTTCAGCGGTGGCGTCGTCATTGTCAGAGGAGCGAATCCGGAACCTGGAACCGGGTTGAGCGCGTTGGTCATGGTGCCAGGCGCCTCGAGAACTATGGGCACACGCGCTTCTATGCCAGCGTCGAGTGGGTCTGTACGTGGCACTTCGACTGGAAGCCCCGCCGCGGACCGGGTCGCGATGACACGGTCCACCCAACTTTTCCCCAAGACGCTCTGCCTAGCCAGAACGCGACTTTGGCTGGAGCCCGGTGCGGTCAGGCCAAACCAATCGACTCAGGTTTATCGTGATAGTCGTCGGATGGATCCAAAGCCGATGTTCCCTTTGATTCCATTCTTGGGATGATGCTTATAGGCACGAGCGTGTTGACCATTTCCGTCCTTGCGCGGTCGGGCCTGAGATGAAGGGCCGGAACAGGACGTCTTCAGCCAGTAATTCGCGAGCCGCGCCGGCCGCAACGCTGCGAAGGGACCTGAGCACGACATTCACGGTGCATTACTTCGCCGCCGATGGGGCTGGCGCATATTCGTTGTGGACTGAAGACGTCCTCGAATTGCTGGACGCTCCTTATAAGTCAATGTCTCGTGCGTGGCGTGCATTCAACACATGTCGCAAACCCTCGGGTTGCGAGCGCCGCGACTGATTACCAAAGCGCTCGCCATCTGGTTTCATCGCCTGTGTTCGTCTCTCCAGTCGGACGATAGAAATCTCTACCAAGTGCCCAGAATGTATTAGCAGTAACTTAAACTGCAGATGTCACGCACGTGGCAAATATCGTCCAGAACGGACTTCAACTGACCACAACCCGAAGCTGGGTGACGCCAGAGTCGTATGTGCCGCGCACATGGTCATTGGGGCTCGCAGCCACGGCCTGTAGATACTCCAAACCAGCCTGCGTGATCTCCTTCCCGGGGAGCAGGTTTGGAATGCCGGGTGGGTAGCCGGCGATCGTATCCGCCGATACAACACCCATGGCGGAGTGCGCCGCACGATCTCGGTGCGCGCGAAGAACGCCTCGCGCTCACTCATCCGCCGGGTCCCACCGGGCGGAACCGGCAGTGAATCAGGGCCCCCGGCCGACGCGTCACAGGCAGCCCATGCAAGAGGTCGAGTACAACGCCCGCGTTGTGATCGTCACCCGCTCCAATCACCGCCACTAAGACAACTTCGTTTGCGAGTTCAAACAGGACGTCGTGCGCCTGGTCGAGGATCGAACGCGCCTCGTGGCCCGTAATGCCCCCGTCGATCGTGGAAATCACGACCTTAAGCGGATCGTTCGCCTACCAGCCGGGAATCTCGTGGAACCGGTCGGATGCGATCGTGAACCGCCCGCGAATCCGCACCTGGTCACGAGGCGAATCCGCGAAGTCGATCGACCGTCGCACCCGGGCGGGCTGCGTGACAAGGGCGCGGCGGGCAAGGTCGAGCGAGGCCAAGAGTACGGCGCTCTCACTAGTCGACTGCACCGCTCTGTGGGCGCGGTTTATCAATGGCTCAAGCTGATCAGCGAAAGGCCCGTCGCCCAGATGGATCATGGCTGACTGGGTCAGCGAGCCAGCCTGCTTGTGAGTCGATGAGATGACGAGATCGGCTCCATTCGCAAGGGCGTTTGTCGGAAGGTCTGGATGGAAGCTCAGGTGTGTGCCCCCATGCCTCGTCGACCACGAGCGGGATGCCCGCGGCATGCGTTACCTCGGCAATCGCTGTTATATCGGAGACGAATCCGAAATTACTCGGCGACACCACATACACGGCCACCGGCGCCCTGACCTCCGCCTGCATCCGCACGATTTCCTGTCGTACGTCGGCGGCGGTCCCCCATGGGCGATGCCAAGGTTGTCGTCGATACACGGGCGGACGAACCGAGCGTTCGCCCCGGTCATCATCATCGCGTCGATCACCGAGGAGTGCACCGATCGTTGCACCAGTAGTCCGGTGCCGAGGCTGCGCCGGGCGATCGAGGCGACCTGATTGTCCTGGGTGGCCCCGTTTGTGAGGAACCAGGTGCAGCGAGAACCCCAGGCCTTCGCGGCCGACGCCAACGACCGGCCCAGCGCAGTGGGTTCCGGGCCGAGGTCAATTCCGCGGATCATGGGCATGAAGTTTAGCTCGGCCAGCCGTCCCCCGAAGAACTCGGTCACGGCCGTGACCCCGGCAGTGTCGCCGCCGTGGCCGGGTAGGTGTACTCGCTTGCAATGCCGTTCGGCGTAGGCCACGAGGGCATCGGCATATGGCACGCTCGACTGCGAATCGAACGGCGCGTCGCCTAAGTTCTGGGCGGTTGCGAGAACGGAACAAGCTGCTTCTGGCATGGATGACCTCGGGATCACGGAGCGAGTGGCACGTTACATTTCTGATCTAGTGGAGACATTGCGGTATGTTTGTTACATGCAGACGGTTTCGCAGCTCATCCGAGTGCATCTACCCGCCCTACCGCGTGCCGAGATGCTGGTTGCCAGAGCACTACTGGCGAACTATCCGGCGGCGGCCCTCGACACGGTAGCTAGCCTCGCAACCGATGCGGGTGTAAGCGCCCCGACCGTGCTACGCCTCATGGAGCGCATCGGCTTCGACGGATATGCAGCACTTCAGGGCGCGTTACGCCACGAGCTCTACGAACGTACACTCGCCCCTATCGAGCAGCTCTCGGACTACGGAGCAGACGAAGACCCGCTGATGCGCTCGCAAGCTATCTTTAGCCGCGGCATCGTCGAAACCTTCGAGACGATGAACCCCGTCGACTTCCATTTAGCTGTCGCGATGCTCTCCTCTGCGAAGAACCGTATCTATGCAACCGGCGGTCGTTTCTCGTCTATCCTCGCCAAGAACCTCATCCTGGCACTCGAGGTGCTGCGGCCGCACACCAACTACCTCACCGTCGAGGATCGCACCACGATGCTCGCCGACATCGCCTTAAATGATGTGATCGTAATCGTCGACCTGCGCCGATACCAGTCAAACACGATCGAGTTCGGCCGCGAGGCGAAGGCCCGCGGGGCAAAAATCGTGCTGCTCACCGATCGATGGATGAGCCCTCTGGCCGCGCAGTCCGATGCAGTTCTCACCTGCTCGATCGACGCGCCACATCCGCTCGACTCGATGGTGCCGGCGATGGCGGTCACCGAGGCTCTCCTGGCCGGAGTCGTGGACTCACTTGGAGACACCCCGGTGGAGCGGATGCGCCGCTACGACGCGGCCTGGGACAGCCTTGGCTTCAGCAACCGGTTCGGCTCGCGCTTCGAAGCGACCGACGACGCTTCCGGAGTCGCTCCCTAATGATCGCATCCGACGTCAGGCTCGTCGACCACCACTGCCATGGTCTGCTCTTCGACGCGTTGCCCGCCGACGAGTTCCGGCTGCTCGCCACCGAGTCCGATTGGCTCAGCATCGATGGCACCGAGACTCTCGACTCGCCGTTCGGGCTGGGCATCCGCTCGCGGTGTGCACCCTTGCTAGGTCTGCCGCGTCATGTATCTATCGCCGACTACCTGGCGCGGCGCGACGAGCTCGGCGCGCCTGAGGTCAACCGCCGTCTGATGGCGTCTACCGGCACCGACGTGCTGATCCTCGACACCGGCTTCACGGCATCCGATGTGGTGTCGCCTTCGTCGATGACCGTCGAACTCGGCATCGGTTCGGCCGAGATCGTGCGGCTCGAGCGCATCGCAGAGGAGTTAGCACCCTCCACTACCGCGTCCGGTTTCCTGGCCGACTTCCGGGAGGCGTTGCAGCGTGCTTCGGCGAGCGCGGTGGGTTTCAAATCGGTGATGGCATACCGCACCGGTTTCGACATCCCCGACTCGCCCTTCACCGCCGCCGAGGTCGAAGCAGCCGCCGCGGAATGGCTGACTGGCACCAACCCTGAGGTCGGGTACCGACTCGATCACCGGGTGCTGCTCGCGCACGTCGTCTGGGAGGCTGTCGCCCTCGCCAAGCCCATCCAGTTTCACGTGGGCTTCGGCGACAGCGACGTGCATCTGCACCTGTCCGATCCGACCCGTCTGACCGGCTTCTTCCGCGCCACCCACGCCTCGGGCGCCTCGTTTATGCTGCTTCACTGTTACCCATTTATCCGCGAGGCCGGGAGCCTCGCGCACATTTTCCCTCACGTCTACCTCGACGTCGGCCTCGTGAGCCACTACATGGGAGCGAGCGCCGGCTTCGCCGTGCGCGAGTCGCTCGAGATCGCTCCCTTCCACAAGGTCCTCTACTCTTCTGACGCCTATGGTCTGGCCGAGCACTACCTCGTGAGCGCGACGTCGTGGCGCAGTGCCATCTCGCGCATCGCCGATGAGTGGCTAGCCGACGATTGGCTGACTACAGGTGAAGCAGACCGCATCGTCGAGCTCGTCGCTGCCGGCAATGCTCGGCGCGTCTACGAGCTGGGAAACCACGGGCTTGACGATCGTGTGCTCGAGGCACGCCGGCTCGACGGCAGCCGATGAACGAGAAGCCATTCTTCGTTGATGGGATCGCGAGTGGCAGTTCACTCGCCTGCACGGCCGAGCAACTAGACGCCTTGGAGGAGATGGTGCTCGACACCCTGGAAGCGTTCCTGCCCGCGGCGGTGGAGTTACGCCACCGTATACACTCAGACCCAAGGCTCGGCGGGGACGAGTTCGACACCCGCGACGAGATCCTACGAGCACTCAGGATGCCAGGTGCGCAATTCATCCACGAGGGCTTCGTGCTGCGGGTCGGTGATGCGAACGGTCCGTCGATCGCGATCCGCTCCGAGCTCGATGCGCTGCCCATCCAGGAGCGCTCGGAGGTCCCGTGGCGCTCGCAGCGTGCGAACGTCGCCCATCTCTGCGGGCATGATGTGCACATGGCAGCACTGGTGGCGGTCACTCGGGCACTCGATAGTATAAAAATACCAGTACCGCTGTTGGCTGTGTTCCAACCGCGTGAGGAGACAATGCCGTCCGGCGCGCAGGATTTTGTCGACGACCCGACGCTGCTTGAACACGAAATCCACGCGATGATCGGGGTGCACCTGCAACCCGCCATACCCGACGGATCGATCTCCGCAGCGGCGGGGGCCATCAACGCCGCCGCCGACAATTTCGACATCCTCGTGAACGGGACACCGGCGCATGGAGCCTATCCTCACCTCGGCCACGACACCGTCCTCGCCGCCGCCGCCATCGTTCAGAGCTTGCAGCAGGTCGTCGCACGTCGGGTCGACCCGATGAATCCTGCGGTCATCACCGTGGGTCGCATCAGCGGCGGCGACTCACACAACGCTATCCCCTCTGAGGTGTTGCTGCAGGGCACCATCCGAAGCTATAGCCTGTCCGATCGAAAGCTGATCCACGGTCTAGTCAGGACGATTGGGTACTCCACCGCCGAGGCTTACGGCTGCACCGCCGACGTGCAGATCAGCGTTGGCGAGCCCGTGCTCCGTAACAACGCCGAGCTCGCCGTGGAGCTCACCGCTCAGCTTCGGTCTAACCACTTCGTCGAATCGGCGCCGGTGCGCTCGTGCGGGGCCGACGACTTCGCCTTTTTTAGCGTACACATGCCCTCTCTCATGGTCTTCGCAGGTACGGGCGACGGCGATCCACACTCGCCCGGCCTCCACCATCCGCAGTTCGCCCCCGCCGACACGAGCGTGCGACAGGTGGCCCGAGTGATGATGCTCGCCTATTTCGCAGCCTGCCGCACACTGCTCGCTTGATCCAGACGAACGAGGAGATTTAATGACCAGCATCCCACCCGCGGCTTCGCCCGTCGACCTCGGCGCCGTACGCGCGCTGATGATTTCGCATGTCGACAACGCCGGCGTCTCGCGACTCAAGGTGGTACCCGGTCGCAAAATCGAGAGCGCTGCGCGCAGCGGAACCACCGTTTCGCTAAGTGTCGCACTGCTCCTCGCGATCGATGATCACGCGTGCCGTACCGACGAGCTCGACTCCACTGTCGGCGATCTGAGGGGCATCCCAGACTTGGGCGCCGTCGCCCTAATCGATCCGATTTCTGGGCTCGCCTGGGCACCCTCGGACCTGCACGCGCTCGACGGCAGCCCTCATCCGGCCTGTTCGCGTTCGCTGCTCAGGCGTCTCGGCCAAGAAGCAAACGCCGACGGTCTCAACTTCGCGATCGGCCTCGAGATGGAGTTCACCCTTTTCACCGGCTCGGCCGACGCACCGGTGCTGGCACACTTCGGGCCGGGTTTCGGGGTGCGCCCTTTCCTCGAACTTGAGGCATGGTACCTGGATGTGCTGCGAGGACTTGAGCAGGCGGGGGTGCCGATCGAGCAACTGCACCCAGAGTACGGTGCCGGGCAGGTGGAGGTGTCGTTCGCCCCGCGCAATCCGGTCCGGGCGGTCGACGACTACCTTCTAGCGCGCCACGTCATCACCCGCATCAGCGCAGCGCACGGGTTGCTGGTCTCATTCCAGCCGGTCGCCAGCACAGCGACCTCCTCGAATGGCTGCCACATACACTTCTCGGCCCAGCGCGACGGGATAAACGTCTTTCACTCTCCGGGTGGATCATGGGGGGTGAGCAGTGAGGGCGGCCACATGATCGCCGGAGTGCTCGCTCACATGCCAGAAAGCGTCGCCCTCCTCGGTGGCAGCACCCTCAGCTTTGAGCGCCTGCAACCACACCACTGGTCGGGTGCCGCGATCTGCTGGGGCGTCGGAAATCGCGAGGTCGCTGTGCGACTCATGCCGGGCTATGCCGGTTTAGAGGCGACGCAAGCGAATGTCGAGGTGAAGTGCGCGGACCCCGCGGCGAACATCTACCTCGCAGTCGCAACAGTCATCGCCTCGGCACTCGACGGCGTGCGCACTAAAGCCCCGCTGCCTGAACCTGTCAACGTCGATCCTGAGCTTCTCACTGATGCCGAGCGTTTCGCGGTCGGTGTCACTCCGTTCCCGACCGACCTTAGCGAAGCGCTCGACCTGCTCGAGAAGAGCACGTTTGTTCGCGAGGCTTTTGGCTCCATTCTTCTCGACGCCTACGTTGCCGTACGGCGTCACGACGCAGCCACCTACGGAGCGCTTCCCGTTGAAGAGGCGGCCGCCCTGACACGCTGGAAACTGTAAGCCTAAGCGTGCCTGCGCTTCTTTGAGGCCAGCCGTCGCGAGGATTGCAGGAGATGGGGAGAGGTCCTCCCGTCCGAGAAACGACTTTCGGGTGAGAGCACGGTGCTCAAGAAGCAGTAGGCGACCTCCAAGGCAAAGTACGCGCACGCCGCAGCGGTATCAGCGGGCTTGCCAGAGCGACGGATCGGGAACTGGCCGACGACGGCTTCGAACCTGGCGCGAGATCGCCGATGGCTGTGGGCAGCTAAGTGTTCGGCGAAGCCGCACTGTTCGCTCGTGCGCAGGCGACCATCAACCATCGCTCACCCAAGACCGTCGTTGCGTTCCGGATCAACAACATCCAACCGTCGCTATGCAACGTGAAACGAACGACGAACCGAGGTCACGCCGGTCACGAGAAATGCCAATGCGGAGGCGACCTCGTCCACCGGCCATCATTAGCAAGCGACAAAAGGTCGGGCGCGACCTCCCCAGCGGCGAGCGCGGTGCAGCCATTCCGGTATCCAAGTGGTCACGGGTCCAACACATGTTGTAGTGGGTGAAGCAGGGAAGATCGGCGCAGATACTGGCGAGACTTTAGACGCCGAAGCCCCGAGAGTGCCCGGGGGGCTTCGGTCATGATCTCGGCTGTGGCATTGCGGTTCCTTCTCCGAAGGATACTTAGGTTCTAAGTGAGGAGAAGCAGAGCAGGTAGCGGTACGCCCACGCCCACTTCCAGCCTAAGATGACAATCACCTGTACGCCAGAGGGCAAGCCCGGTGCGTGCGCGGTAGGGAAATCCGGTCAGGTTGCGCCGATGTCGCAGGCTACCCCAATGTCGGCATCGCTGACATACGAGTATTTCTGGAATCTGCCTATCAGCGTTCATCGTCACTCAGTCGGCGCGGGAACCTGCTCTGCGAACTTCTCAGCAATGTCGATGCGGCGCATAAAGGCGACGTCGTCAAACTGCTTCGCATAGTCGATGAAGCGAGCCAGGGCATCTGCGCGAGCTGGATTCCCGGTGATACGCGGGTGCAGGCCGATGGACATCATTCGACCCACATCATCGCCGTCATTGCGCAGACGGTCCAAGCTTGCCTTGGCGGTCTCGAAGAAGTGCTCGGGGCTCGCGTATCCGGTTCCAACAACGTAACGCGCGTCGTTGACCACCAGCGAGTACGGCACGACCAAATGGTTGGAACCGTCCACCCGGGTCCAGTAGGGAATGTCTTCGTTGTACGTATCGGAGTCGTACACGAATCCGCCCTCCTCCACAACGAGATCCCGCGTGTTGACACTCATCTCTCGGCAATACCAGCCAGTGGGACGCTTGCCCGTCGTCTTCTCAATTGAGTCGATCGCGCGCCTAATGGCCTCGCGTTCGTCCTCGCGGGTCATTTCGTAGTGATTGCTCCATCGGTAACCGTGGCCAGCCGCTTCGTCGCCACGGCGAGCGAGCTTCTCCGCAACCGCCGGGTTGCGCTCGAGCGCCACGGCGGCCGCAAAGAATGTGACCGGAATATTGGCGGCGTCGAAGATCCGGAACAGACGCCAGATCCCCGCACGGGCACCGTATTCGTACATTGACTCGACCGCGAGGTCGCGCTGGTCGTCAACGGCGAACGGGAGTTCATACATTCCGTCGTTGACGCCGTCGCCCATCGCGAAAGATTTCTCCGAACCCTCCTCATAATTAACGACGACCTGGATCGCGACCTTCGCATCATTCGCCCAGCGAACTCGGGGCGGAAATTCGCCGTATCCGATCAAATCGCGGGCTGGCCCGGGAACATCGGCAACGTCGGTCTGACGGAAAAACTGCGAATTATGGGACATAGTCTCACTCCTTTGGTGTTTGTGTACTGGGTTGGTATTCGGCGCGAGTTCACGCACCTAGTCGAGCCCGGCAAGGTTGCGGCCGCCATCCACGACCAGAAGTTGACCGTTGACGTAAGACGCCTCTTGACTGGCGAGGAATCGATAGACGTACCCGATGTCACACGGTTCTCCCACTCTCCCGGCAGGTATTTTCTTGGCCACAGCTTCCACCCCGGCGGGGCCGAGTGAGTTGACGGGATCGAGCGACTGCGGGGTTCGGATAACGCCCGGTGCGACGGCATTGGCCGTGATCCCGTCGCCACCGAACTCCACGGCGAGCGACTTCACGAGCCCGACAAGTCCGGCTTTTGCTGCGGCATAGTGGGAATGCTCGGGCCAGCCCGAGACTGTACCCGCAACCGATGAGGTCGCGAGCAGCCGACCATATTTCTCGCGCTGCATGGACGGGATCGCAGCCCGGAAGCAGCGCCAGGCTCCGTGCAAGTCGACCTCCATTACGGAGTTCCACGCCTCGTCGTCCAAGTCGGCGAGGCTCACGGTGCGCGCAATTCCGGCATTGGCGACCACAATGTGGACGGCCCCGAACTCGTTTTCGGCGGCTCTCACGAGTCCTTCGACATCCGCAGTGGATGAAACGTCGACGGGGGCGGTGATCGCCCGGCGACCCGCTGCCTCGACGGCGGCGACGACGGGGCGAATGTCGTGCCCGTCCGGCGGGTAAAATGCGAGCGCGACATCGGCTCCAGCCTCCGCGAATATTCTCGCGGTTGCCGCCCCAATGCCTGAGGCGGCGCCAGTGATTAGGGCCACTCGCCCCGTAAGGTCAAACATCAGCATCTCCTGTTTCTGTTACCGCCGGGGATACGGCGGAGCTATGTGCGCCGAAAGCGCCAGTCTCACGCAGCTCGCGAATTTGCGTTTCGGGGTATCCGAGCAGGTTGCTCAGAATTTCTGGGCCGTCTTCATCGCGGGCGGGAGCTCGGCCCCGTGCCGTCAGGAGCGATCCGACCCGCGCCGCGGTAGCGACCTGCACGATGGTCCCAAACCGAGGATGCTCTGTCTGTACGAGCATGTCGCGCGCTACGGTGTGCGGATCCGCGAGCGCCTCGCGGACCGTGTTGACCGGACCGCACGGTACACCAGCTGCGGTGAGCTTTTCGATCCAAGACATGGTGGTGTCGGATCGAAATGCCGCCTCGAGAATGTCCGTCAACGTTTCTCGGTTCGCGAGCCGTGTCGCGAAGCTGTCAAATCTAGCGTCCATGGCCAATTCTGGTCGGCCGACGGCAGCGGCCAATCGTGACCAGAACTTCTCCTTTGCGCAGGCCACCACCAACCAGCCATCCTGAGATGGGAAGGCTTGGAATGGCACGATGGACGGATGAGCGGAGTGATGCGTACGCTCGGGCACGAAATCACTATTCAGCGCCCAGGCCGCGGGGTAGGTCAGCATCGAAATCGCGGTGTCGAAAAGACTCACGTCGCAGTCCATGCCCACGCCGTCTCGCCGGGCCGCGTGGAGACCCGAGAGGAGGGCGATGGCCGCGACCAATCCCCCTGAATAATCGACGACAGAGAGCCCCGATTTGGTTGGCGGGCCGCTTGGTTCGCCAGTCAGGTCCATCCATCCCGCGATTCCCTGCAGGAGATAGTCGTAACCCGGCTGCGCGCTGCGAGGACCTGACATCCCAAATCCGCTCAGGGAGCAGCAGACAATTTTGGGGTTGAGATGCTTGAGGGCCTCATAAGTTATTCCGAGCTTGCTCGGCACGTCGCCGCGAAGGTTCGAGTAAACGGCATCACTGTTGCGAACGAGGTCTTCGAAGACCCGGCGGCCGCCCGAAGTGGAAAGGTCGAGGCTAATGCTCCTCTTGTTGCGGTTGAACGCTTCAAAAAAAAGACTGTCTTCGCCGTCCTGGAGCGGAACCACATAGCGCCCGACGTCGCCGCCGCTGGAGGGGTCTTCAATCTTGATTACATCGGCACCGAGGTCCGCGAGGTGCAGGCTGCCGAATGGCCCAGCGCCGTACTGTTCGATGGCGATTATTCGGACGTCCTCGAGTGGCCTCATCCGGCCACCGCTGAGGGAGGCAACTCCGAGGTGCTCAATCGTGCAGCGGCCAGCGCCGCTGTTCGCACCATTTCGTTCCCGATAATCATGAGCCCCTCGTCGACGCCCATTCCGGGTTTGGCGAGAACTTGGTCCGCCCCGCACGCCATAGCGACATGGGCGCACGCGCGCCCCGATATATCGGTTTCGTTGCAGGTCCCACCACAAAACGCAGCGAGGCCGCTTGCCCGGACGAGAAGTAGCGCGGTGATCGTGTTGTTTATACCGCCAAGGTCCGGCGTCTTGACGTGGATCACGTCAGCGGCCCGAGCCGAGACGAACGCCTCAATGTCCTCGAGGGTGTTGCACCACTCGTCGACGACCAGTTCGACTCGGATTGAACGTTTAGCAAGCAGGGCCCGCAGCGCTGTGAATACCCCGATCTGAGCATCCCGACTGCCGGCGTCGATAGGATGCTCGATACGCAGTTTGAACGGTGACGCACACTTCTCCAGCTCGCCAATGTAGTCCGCAATGCGATCCAGGTCGTTCGCGAATGCGATCCCGATTGTCCCATACGTGTCAATGTGGAGCCGCGGGTTGTAGTCCGGATTCAACCGAACCGTCCGGATGCGCTTGCTTAGCCAGCTGACGTAATCCTTGAGCAGTCCGCCGTCAACGCCGAGCTTGGTCTCGACGTTGTTGATTAGGCCGTGAGGTAAAACGTCGACTTCTTTGAGAATCATCTTGTCGACATTTATCCGACGCTCGTCGCCCGTTTGCGCGTACAGCGGCACCGGTAAAATCTCGATCCCTGTGTCGTATTCGTCCCGCACGATCTCGGCCATCGTCACGCCATGCGTCAGCGAGGTGGCATGAAGGAGGGCCTGAGTCACCCCGTATCGCACCGAGGCGGGGAGGCGGTCTGGATCATGCGGGTCGCCATCAATCTGCTCCGCCAGTTCGCGGAAGCTGTAAAGCTCGCGACCGACAAGCGCAGGAGCGACCCGTTCGGAAATCTGCCGGATCGCAGCGTCAGCGTGGAAAACCCTTTCGCGCCCGCCTGCTCCAGAATATTGAACTTCAGCGCAGTCACCGACGCCGACTTGTCCGTCGGAGAGCACAATCATCACCGAGACCGATTCCCCCGGTTCGCGCACAGAACGAAATCCGGGGGTGACCGGAGATCCAGTGTACAGAAAGCCGTCGTGCCCGGCTCCTGCGCGAATAGCCATCTGATCATCGCGGTAGAAACCAGTACGGCCGGGCACGCAGATGACATCGACAATCCTCACAGCATCACGTCCCCACCGTTTGGCCCCAGGGTTTGGCCTACGTAATAGGAGCCTCCAGCTGAAGCAAGTAGAACTGCCGTAGGCGTGACCTCGTTGACCTCGCCGAATCGTCCGATGGGCAATTCGGCCAGCTTTGCAGTGCGCCACTCCTCCGTCTCTGAATCGAGTAGTGGAGTGTTGATCGGACCGGGGGCAATTGCATTGACGAGCACACCCCTCGAAGAGACCTCGCGCGCGAGCGCTTTCGTGAAACCAATAACACCCGCTTTGCTGGCGGAGTAGTGAGCTACTTCGGCGCCACCAATCTGGCCGAGCTGGGAGGCAATGTTGATGATGCGGCCGTCTCCGCGTTCAAGCATCCCGCCGAGGAAGGCCCGAGTGCACAGGAACGTACCACGGAGGTTCACCCCCATCACGAAATCCCACTCGTCAACCGTCATGTTCTCAACAAGCGCTTGAGTGAAAACCCCCGCACAATTGACGAGCACATCTACTGGCCCCAGGCTGCTGGTTACCGCACCGGCAAGTTCGGAGACGGCCTCAGCGACGCCCACATCAGTGCGAAAGAACTGGGCCGTTGCACCCATCGCCTCCAGCTCATCGAGCACCAGTTTCGCGTCTGCCTCACCGCACAAGTCGACGACTGCCAGATGCGCGCCTTCTCGTGCAAAAGCGAGTGCAATCCCGGCGCCGATACCAGAGGCCGCGCCAGTCACAACTGCAACCTTGCCTGTTAGTAGTCCTTGTCCTGTCGCAACGGTATTCATTGCTCTCCTCAATTCAATTCGATTGCTGGCGTCTAACTGGTGAGGGCAGCTGGACTGCCTGCCCATACCGTTCGAATTTTGGCTTCCGTTGCCGTGTCAAAACGGTGGCGCATGAGCAGCATTGACGCGTCGTGCTGCGCCGGATCGTCACTGGCGACACAGTCCTCGGCGAGAACCACGTAGTAGCTCGCAAACATCGCGTCGCGAGCGGTGGATTCCACACAACCCTCTGTTGTGCATCCGGTGACGACCACCGTCTCGATACCGTTACTGCGCAGCAGGAGATCAAGATTGGTTCCCCAGAACGCGCTGGACCGATACTTGCGCACGACGAGTTCATCGCCGACCGGAGCGAGCTCGTCGACGATTTCGAATCCAGGGGTGCCGGGACGGGTATATGTGAGGGGCTGAGTTCCGGAGCGGGCATCCGCGTGCATCCGCAGGTTAAATCGAATTTGCGCCGGCGAGTCGCTGGCTCGCCCGGGCAGCGACGTGTTTTGGATGTGTACCACGAGCACGCTGTTTTCGCGGGCGCTTGTCAGAAGTTCGTGCAACCTGGGGCGGCTCCTGCGATACATGCTCACGTCGACTCCCATGAGACCGAAAACGCCATCCGGTTCGATGAAGTCTCTCTGCATATCGACAACGAGGAGCGCGGTATGCACAGGATTGACAAGCTCTTCGAGCTCGGTATAAACCTGCTTACCTTCGACGATTATCACTTCTCTTTCTCCTTTTTTTTAAGAGCGCCCGAGCGGCGAAGAGCTCACGTTGGGCGGCTCAGCGAGGTTGCTGCTGAGCCGCCCAACGACGCGGGGTTAGGGCTCGATCACCTTGACGAACGTCGTGACCTCGTCGACAATTCGCATGATGGAGACGGCCTTGCTCGGCTTACGCGACCCCTCGGGGTACGAGATTGTGCCCGTCACCGCAACGAGATCCTGGGTGCTGGCGAGAGCATCCTTGACCGCTGCCGGGTCGCTATCGTCGGCCGCACGTTTGAGTGCGTCAGCGATGAGGTTCATCGTGTCGTAACCCAAAGCGGCAAATGCGTTCTCGGGACCCGTACCGTATTCCTCGGTGTAAGCTTTGACGAAATTTTGAACAACCGCATCTTCGCTTTCTAGCGAGACGTGAGTGGAGAAGTAGACGTCTTTCGAGTTGTCGCCCGCGACTTCAGCGACCAGCGGAGTGTCGTAGCCGTCACCGGAAACGATGGGCTGCGTGAGCCCCGCTTCGCGGATTTGCTGAGTAATGATTCCGGCCTCATTTGGGATTGCTGAGACGAACAGCACGTCAGGCTGCGTCGGCAGCGCTTGAAGTCGTGCAATCTGCGCCGAATAGTCAGTGTCACCCGACTTGTACGAATCTTCGAGGACGATCTCGCCACCGACTGCGATGAAACGCTCCTGGAAGAAGGTGTTAAGCGCGGTCGTGAAGTCGTACGCCTGGTCAACGAGTGCCCATGCAGTCTTGGCGTCCAACTCCTCCATCGAGTAGTTCGCGATTGCCTGTGCCTGCAGGTCGTCACCGTAGCAGGCCATGAACATGTAATCACCGACCTGGTCGGGCAGCGTCGGGAGGGTTGCCCCGGAAGCAACGAACGGGATGCCAGCGGCTTGGGCGATTGGCCCGGCTGCCAGCGCGAAGGTGGAGTCATTTGTTCCGCCGAGCGCCACCGCGCCGTCGTTCTCTATGAGCTCGGAAACGACATTCGTCAGAGTCGTTGTGTCGGAGGCGGCATCCGAGAACGCGACGCGAATCTGCTTTCCGTTGATACCACCCGCCTCGTTGATTTCCTTCGCGGCAAGTTTGAATCCGTTGTAGGCAGGCTCGTCAATTGATGCCTGCGACCCGGTGATGCTGTAGACAGCGCCGACAACAATCTCGTCGCTGTCGCCACCGCCGCCGCCAGCGGAACAACCGGCGAGGAGCATCACAGCGCTCACGCCGAGGGCCATAAATCGGATATTTCTCATTGTCATGCCTTTCGTGGTGTTGTGGGTGTGCGATTACTGCTGTGGTGCGTCAACTGAAGCTGGAGTGGCCGGCTTCTTCATGAACCACGTCGAGGGATGAAGCTCGCGGTGACCCATGAGGCCTTGCCGACGGAAGATCATGAACGCGATAAGGGCGGCCGCGATAATAATTTGTGACACACCGGGCAGATCGAATCTGCGCTCTAGGTCTCGCAGAATCACGGGCAGGATTGTCATGATGATGGCTCCAATAACGGAACCTGTCACGCTGCCCGATCCGCCGATGACAAGCATGATCACAATCAAGAAGGTCAGATCAAAGGAAAAGGTGGGCGGCGTTATTGCCGTTAGTTGGTGGGCTAGCAACGCGCCACCCACCCCGCCGAAGAATGCACTCATGATGAACGCAACGAGGCGAATCCGGAAGACGTGCACACCGCGGCTCGCCGCGGCCACGGAGTCATCCCGCACGGCAATCATCGATCGACCGAAGGGAGAGTGCACCATTCGCCAAACGACGAAGATCGTAATGACGGCCCATCCGAACGCCCACCACAGATTGGTCTCCGCGTTTAGACCGCTCAAGCCGCGAGCACCGCGGGTGACAGGCTCCCAGTTGCTCGCGATGCTCTTGACGATGATCAGCAAACCGAGGGTAGCCACCGCGAGATAGTGACCGCGAAGTCGCAACACGACTAGGCCGACCGGCAAAGCAATAATCGCTGCGAGAATTCCACCGAACACGGTCGCCAGCGGGAAGGGGGATACAAACTCCTGGAACCAGACCGGCAGCTCCGCGAGCTGAAGGGCTCGCGCGGCAAGCGGCATAGTCAAGAGCGCCGAGGTATAGCCGCCAATGGCCATAAATGCCGCATGGCCGAGGGAAAAATCCCCCGTAAAACCGTTTGTAAGGTTGAGGCTGGCCGTCAGAACAATGTAGATCCCGATTAGTTGAAGAATTCGCAAGTAATAGTTATTGAGCGTCGCGTCCGCAACTCCGAGGAGAATCACGAGTAGAACGAGCCCGCCGAGCAGGACGACATTCTTGCGCGTAATGATGCTTTTCATCACTTATGCCCTCTCAACCTCGGAGGCACCAAACAGGCCGTTCGGCCGAACGAGCAGAACAATCAACAGGAGCGTGAAGACGAAGGCGTCACGGTAGCCCGAGAACTCCGGGGGCAGAAAGCCGACGAATCCAATTTCGGCGACCCCGAGGAGCACCCCTCCGACTACTGCCCCACGAATCGACCCAATCCCGCCGATGACGGCCGCCACGAATGCTTTCACGCCGGGGAGGAAACCCATGAAAGGGTCGATGATTCCATACCGCGAGGCCCAGAGAAAGCCAGCTGTTCCGGCGAGAGCAGAACCGAGAACAAAAGCTGCGCCAATTGCCCAGTTGACGTTGATACCGATAAGTCGCGCGGCTTGAAGATTCTCGCTCGAAGCTCGCATCGCCATGCCAGTCTTCGATCGATTTATGTAAAGGGTCAGGAGCACCATGAGAACGATTACCAGAGCAAAGGTTAGGACATCCAGCTGAGTGAACCGGATACCACCCACATTCATGGTCTTTGTGAGGTCGCCTGGGAGACTGAATGCGCGCGGCTGAGGACTGAGCGCCAATACCGTTGAATTCTGTATTAATCGGCTCACACCGAGGGAAGTGATTAGCATCGCAACTTCCGGCGCCCCTCGTAGCGGCTTGTACGCGGTTCGTTCGACAATCAGGCCCATGACAGCCATGAGCAGGGTCGGGATCATGACAGCGAACAAAATCGGGACGACCGTTGCGCTTATGAAGATGCTCGAGACGTAAGCACCGAGCATCATGAGGTCTCCGTGCGCAAAGTTGATGAGACGCAGGATGCCGTAAACCATTGTTAGCCCAATAGCGAGGAGGGCGTAAATGCTGCCCAAGGCTAGCCCGTTCACCAGCTGTTGCAGGATGTAGTTCATCGTCATCGGATTAGTCCAGTCCCAGGTAGGCCGCACGAAGTTGTGGGTTGTTAATCAGTTCGATCGAGGGTCCTTCGACGGTCACGGTTCCCGTTTCGAGCACATAAGCTCGATCGGAAATGCGCAGGGCCTCATTCGCGTTTTGCTCGACCAGAAGAATCGTGGCGCCTTCGTTTCGGAGCTCAACCACGACATCGAAGATCTGCTCGACGAGCAGAGGAGCGAGTCCGAGTGACGGCTCATCCAGGAGAAGAAGTGTTGGCCTGCTCATGAGTGAGCGAGCAATAGCTAACATCTGCTGTTCACCACCGCTGAGGGTTCCTGCCCGCTGCGACTTACGTTGCTCAAGCACCGGGAACATTTCGAACATCCGCTCCATATCGATTTTCACACCGGCAGCATCCTTACGGTTGTATGCACCAAGTTTTAAGTTCTCGGTGATCGTGAGGCGTCCGAAAACCATTCTTCCCTCCGGCGAATGGGAGATGCCGCGAGTCACAATTGCTTCAGGGGAAAGTCCGACTATCGACCGGCCTTTGAACGATATTTCACCGGACTGTGGCTTGAGCATTCCAGAGACAGTCCGCAGAGTTGTGGTCTTTCCTGCGCCGTTGCTCCCGACGACGGTGACGATTTCACCCTCGTTGACCGTCAGGCTGAGCTTAGAAACGGCGACAATCTTGCCGTAGGCGACGAAAAGGTTCCGAATCTCAAGCATCGTGGGCTCCCGCTCCGAGGTAGGCCTCAATCACGGCAGGGTGCTTTCGGATATAGGACGGTTCACCGTCGGCAATGAGCTGACCGTAGTTCAACACCTGAATCCGTTCACACGTGTTCATGATGAAGTGCACATTGTGTTCAATGAGCATGATGGTGAGCCCGAACTCGCGGTGAACTCTCTTGATGAGTTCCATCAATTCAATCGTCTCCGTTGGGTTCATCCCCGCTGCCGGCTCGTCGAGCAGCAATAGTTTCGGCTCGAGCGCCAACGCGCATGCAATTTCAAGCCGCCGCTGAGCGCCGTAAGGCAATCCGTCACCCGGCAAATTCCGCACGTCGTCCAGATTCAGCAACTGAAGTAGTGTGCGTGCCTTCTGCTCAGTGCGGAATTGTCCGGAGCGGTATGCCGGCGTAAAAAAGATCGTTGATAGCAACGACGGGGATTCGTGAAGTCCCAGTGCGACTTTCACATTGTCGATGACTGAAAGCCCCCGAATGTTGCGAATGTTCTGAAACGTGCGAGCGACTCCGGCGTCGGCGAGCACGTGGGGTTTCGCGCCAGTGATGTCACGGCCCTCAAGCACTACGGACCCGGTCGTGGGCCGTACGAGTCCGGTGAGCAAGTTAAAGAGAGTAGTTTTGCCAGCGCCGTTGGGGCCAATGATCCCCAAGAGGCGGCCCTGTTCGAGATTCAGGCCGAATCCGCTAAGCGCGGTTAGCCCGCCGAAAGTCACACCGAGGCCAGCGACCTCCAGAAATGCACCTTCGCTGGCTGTTGCGGCGCTCGCGCCGGCAACACCTGTCCCATTGGCCATGCGTTCGAATCCTGACGTCGAATCGGTTATCGGAAGTCCTTCTTTGATTCCGCTGCCAAACCTACACTTATGAACACATCTTGTATATCAGTTGTTTACGCAGTCGAGGGAGACTATATTCAGCATCCTCGGTTGTTAGGGATAGTCGTTAATAATGGCAAGCGAAGGAAGGAATGTGGGTGCCAGCTCAACGGGACAGTGACATTGCTTATGCGACCCTGCAAGATATGATCGTTGACTTACGTCTTCCGCCCAGCACCTTCATCAACGAAAGCGCGCTTGCTAGCGAACTGGGGCTTGGCCGCGTTCCGGTGCGAGAGGCTCTTGCGCGACTCGCGAAAGACAGGTTCGTCACGATCATGCCCCGGCGTGGCACGGCCGTGACCCCGCTGACGCTGCCGGATGTCCTTGACATATTCGAGGCACGCGAAACGATTGAGTGCGGTGTTGCGTACATTGCGGCCGCACGCGCGAGTGAGGAAGATCTCGCGGCACTGCGCACTCTTGTAGAGACCGTCGATCGCGACCGCGAAAGCACAGACTACGAGCAGTTCCTTCTCGATGACCACGCCGTTCACGTCAGGCTCGTGCACATTGTACAGAATGTGCTGCTCCAGGATGCCGCCGACCGCTTGTTGCTGCACAGCTTGCGATTCTGGCGAATGCACTGGAAGAACCGGCCACCGTCAAAGGATGCGATGCTTTCGCATGCGGACTTGTTAAGTGCGCTCGAAAGCAGGGATCCTTCTCGTGCCGAGGCCGCCATGCGCGATCATCTCACCACGTCGCGCCAGCTCGTACAGATCCTTTTTTGACGATGACTCCTCCCGGTATCCGCCGAATCCTGCGGAGTTATCTCTATGTACCTGGCGGCGCGGGTCGACGACTCGACTTGGCAGAAGGGCGGCAAGCGGACGAAGTTAGTGCCGACCTTGAAGACTCGGTAGTGCTCGGCCGCAAATCGCGCGCCCTGACGGAAGTCCTCGCCTGGTTAGATTCCGAGCAGGTTACCCGGAACGCCGATGGCCGGGTGGTGGAGCGATGGGTCCGGGTGAATGCCTGCGATACAGGGCTCCAGGAGTTGAACAAACTCGCGACGGCACACCAACGGGGAGTTGTACTGCCGAAAATCACCTCGTCGGCCAATCTCACCGCGGCCGACAAGGTGATCACCAAAGCAGAGAGAAAACAGGGCCTCTCCCCAGGCGCGATCGCAATTAAGCCTCTCATTGAAACGGCCGAGGCAATAATCAACATCCTTCCGATCGCCAGGCCGCGAGTGATCATGCTGCAGCTCGGGGAAGCCGACCTCGCCGCGGACGTGGAGATGGAGCCCGGTGCCAATTGTGAGGAACTTTCGACTATTCGGTCGAACGTTGTTGTCACGTCTCGGGCCAGCGGCCTGGCAGCCCCCGTCGGCCCGGTTTCAACAGATTATTCAGATCTTCAACTTTTCCGCACGTCCACTGAAAAGTTGCGCCGGCTGGGGTTCGTCGGTCGCGTAGCTATACACCCCGCTCAATTACGTATCATTCATGAGATATTCACACCCTCGGCTGGCGCGGTCGAGTCAGCCAGAGAGTTGATTCGTGCCGCAAAAGTCTTTGCAGACGCCGGTCAAGGGGCGTGGGTTGGGATTGACGGCAAAATGGTCGACGAGGCGGTAGTTCGTCACGCGAGACGGATTCTCGACCTAGTCGCGCCGAGCGAGAGAGAGAGAACTAAAGGAAATGACAAAGCTTCCAAGTTGGCGCGGACGTTTCTTCGAGGATTTTGTCGTGGGTGAGGTGTACCAGCACGCGCTGGGCCGAACGGTCACACAGACGGACAACTCGTGGTTCACCCTCTTAACTCAAAACACGGCCCCGCTACACTTCGACCATCACTACGCTGCACAGACAGAATTCGGCAAGCCGCTAATCAACTCGACCTTCACGCTGGCGCTAGTAACGGGGCAGTCCGTGAGCGATATCTCGCAGAACGTGATGGCGAACCTTGGCTGGGATGAGGTTCGGTTGCCTAACCCGCTTTTCGAGGGTGACACGGTCTATTCTCGATCCGAGGTTCTTGAGGTACGCGAATCTGCATCTCGACCCAACGTTGGTATCGTGACTGTTTGCACGACGGGCTATAACCAAGACGGAACGCCGGTAATCAGTTTCCGACGCACGGTCATGGTTTACTGCAGGGGACAAGGTCCCAGTATCCCCGCGGTTCTGCCTCGTCCGACGGCCTGATGCTAGTCGTAGATTTGGTTAGGTGGTCTGCGCCGCTCGTCGCAAGTTGCCAGTAATCACTCCGTTCGCACTCATGCGCATGAGTGCACCGATAGGGTCCTGCCGATCGGCTGCAACCGGAGTAACCTTCCGTCAACCGGAGGGCTGAACAAGTGCGGCCCGTTCGCACGGGTTGAAACCGTAAATATTCTGTGATTCGGGAACGGGAATGGCGGAAGGACTCTCAACGGAGACTCGATGCTTGCGCACCAGCGCTCAAAAAAGCCAGGTCTCATCAGAGCCCAAGTCCAGAAAGGCCTATCCGGAGACTCCTGTGTAAACCTTTGGGCTTGTTCCGTGCCATGCTCGGGATAGCAGCAACGGATGACACAACAACATCACTAATCGTAGGACCCTCTGCGCGTCAAAACGACGTCGCGCGCAACGACCAACATTTATCTAAATGACCGTCTGCCATTCTGTTCGTCGACCACGTAACGGCAAGATTCAAGCGACACCGCAAAGCGCAACCGCGCGATGAGCCGCTCTTCGAACATCCTCGATCATCAGGCCGATCCGGGGCTCACGTCCAATCACCTTCTGCATCGCGAATTGCGTGACGAGCGACTCAACCGGCACGCTCCGCTTTCTCCGGTGGGCCCTCGCTTTGTTCTCCGTCTCCGCGTCGACGCGAAGCCGCACACTGTGGCGGTGCACGTGCGCCACGACGGTTACCACGAGGTGGTTTAGCCGCTGCTGTCGCTCGAAGCGCGTGACCACGGCCTTCGTGCTCCGCACTTCGCACGGCAGTCGCAACGTCGCGGCTGATCAGCAGGTCGACCCGGCGCATCCGCTCTGCGACTATCTCGACAGCTCGGGCGTAGACGATGGTCTCCACCGGAACAGGAGGAAGCCCGATGCGTGCTCTTGACGATACGTAGGCCTCGGCGAACTCGTGCATGCGGGCACCGTTCTTGAGCATGTGCTCGGTTAACGATGCGACGAACACCGTGAACTGCCGCAGATGCTCGGGCCGCGATGGGTCATTGAAATAAGCGTCTCCTTCGCGCGCGTTGGTGCGGCGTTCGGCCGCGGTCGTCGCACGCAATGGTTTCCGCGGGAGACCGGCCCGACTGAGGCTGCGCTTGAGGCGTCCTGCTGCAGCGTTGGCTTCCAGTTCGGATTGGTAGATCCCAGGATCACTCCGCCGGTTGCGGTGCACCCCCCGCACGGCGCTCCTTGTTGCGCTCGGCCCACTGCCGAGTGATCCGCTTCGTGTGGTCGGGGTCAGCATCCCGTCTCGCGGCGGCCGAGGCGTTCACCTCGTCGCGGTGGGTCTTGAAGTAACGGTCGTAGTACTCGCGGACTTTCTCGCGGTTCGCCGCCACATACTGGCGCCGCTTTTCGGAGGTTAGCGCAGACGGCTGACCCACCGGCGGTGCGTTCATGATCGTTGCTAGGCGGTAGGCGGCGGGGCCAGCTCGATGACCAGAGCCAAGAGCTCCGAGCGATGCGCCGTCGGATTGGTGATCACACGCCCGACCGCGACGCGCAGCCAGTCAGCATCCGCGTTCGCAGCGACGGGCTCCAGGCAGTACGCGATGTCATTCTGGAGGTTGTGGTCATCATCATCGATCGCGACCTCCGAATTTCGACCAGCCCGACGAAGTACACCGCAGCGAGCCCATACAGGACCGCGAGAAGCATCGCGGGCACGCCCCATTTGAGACCGCGCCGCGAGTGGCTGGCGTCGATCACGATGTTGGACGGCATCAACCGGCGCAGAAAGAGTAACTTCGCGCGGTGACGGCCAAGATCAATTCCAACATGGCGCGGCCTCTCGGGTGTTGTCATCGCAGTTAGCGATGGCGCGCAATATCAGTTATCTGAACAATTTTTAGATCCTGATGCTCGCGGGTGGAAGCCCCGCGTCACAGGTCGCTCCCGGTGCGTCGACAGCAGGCCTCCCGACAGCCTCTGCGCTGCTTAAAGTAGGGAACGAGCGCGGATGGCGACAAAGTTTGCGTGCCATCGACGGCGTCGACGCGACCCTCCAGAATCAGTTCGGTGCGAGCACGCGCTTCAAGCACTAAATCACCTCGGTCGAGCCGCTGAACAGCACGGTCATCTTGCGGGCGCGAATATGCGCGCGACAGGCTTCAATCGCAGGACCCGCCATTTGCCGTGGCCATCGCGCCGAAGGTCGTGCCAGTTCACTATGGCTTCGGCCCCTTTCGATCGCATCCGGGCTGCAAGAAGTCACCCGGGGGGCCTTCAACGCGGTAGGTGCGTCCGAGGTCTAGTTTGCGGTGGCCAAGGGGTCGGCGATGCCGACATAGCGGGTCACCAAGTATTCTTCGATGCCATCGAAGCCCTCCTGGCAGAGCCCGAACTGCTTGACTGCACCAAACGGTGCCGCCTGATTCGAACCGATGCCCGTATTCACGCCGAGCATGCCCACCTCGAGTTCCTCGGACAGTCGCAGCGCACGGTTGAGATCCAGGCTAAGGACGTACCCAACTAGACCGAATTCGACGACATTAGCCAGTTCGATGGCACCCGCTACGACGAGTCGCTGCTACTCGACTTGTGAAACGTGGTAGTGGCTGATGAGCCAAGAAGCATCGACATATTGCAAAACAGCCGTCAGGTGTACGGGAATGACGACACCGTCAGGATGGGTGAAGTCGACGTCGACATAAGAGATCAGTGTTGTGTCGGAGAGCTGGCGGTGTTCCAGTATTTGGAACGCGGGGCTGAGACCCACAGGCTGGCTGTCGTAATAGGTGATCACACCAAGCCTGCCAATCGAATGCGTCGGCGCGACGCCCTGAAATAGAGCGTTTTCGGTGAAGTAGGACGCGACACGTTCCGGCTGATGTTCACGGATTCCATTTGCCCACCCATCCAAGACTTCCGTCAAGATGCGAACTCGAGCGATGCTATCAAGAGCGGTCATCGGTTTCTCTCCCATGCGTTTTTCTATCGTTGAAGACGAGACGGCCAGCGCAGCCTGCTCGTCGAATCATGACTCAGCTTCCGGCGCTTTGTCCGCCGTCAATGTGCAGGATCTCGCCCGTGACGAACGGGGCCTGTTCAAGGTAGAGGACGCCATGGGTGACATCATCGATCGTGCCAATCCGTCCGACCGGGTGCCAGCCTGCGAGCATTCCGTGCGTTTCTTCCGGGTGCATGGGGGTGTGGATTACTCCCAGAGAAACGGCGTTAACGCGGATACCGCGGCCGGCGTACTCGATCGCCAGGGACTTCGTGACGGAAGATAGCCCACCCTTGGTCAACGAGGCGAGAGCAGACGGAGCGCTTGAGTTCGCGAATTCAACAAGCGTTGTTGTCACGTTCACCACGTGGCCCGCTCCCCGTTCGACCATCTGCGCGATGGTCTTCTGCGTAATGTGGAAAAATCCCCCGAGGTTCACCTGAAGAATGTTGTTGTAGTCCTCCTGGGTGTACTCAGTGAATGGCTTACCGATAAAGATTCCGGCATTGTTCACGAGGGTGTCAACTCGGCCGAACTTCTCCATCGCCGTGCTGACGACCATCCCGGCCACATCGGGGTCCGAAATATCTCCCGGTACCGTAATGACTTCCGAGTGTTCGGACGCCTTGATGGAACGTGAATTGGCCACGACAGAGTAGCCGAGCCCGCGGAAGGCGGACACCAGACCTGCTCCGATGCCTTGGGAGCCCCCGGTGATGATGGCTACTTTGCGAGTTTTCATGGTCAGAATTCCTCAGCGGTAATCAGTCGACAAACGTCGTATCGATTTTAGCCGACAGGTCATACTGGAACAGCCGCGGCGGAAGTGCTCCGCGAGATTTGCCGACGACTGCGCCGCCGAACCTCAACAACAAAGACTCGCCTCCGGTCGGTCGTTATGCTCCCGTGCATTGACCGCTTGAAACTGTCCGCGATACTGGCCCTGTATTCGGTCGGCGTTGACACGTCAACGCCCACGAAAGATGCAACTGCTCGGGCGTCACCGTGGAGGGTTCGGAGTGTGATGCGTGATCATGTTGTCTCCTCCTTTGGCCCGCACGTCGGTAAAGAAGTCAGTGTGGTACCTGTGAAGACAACCCGCACAATATCGTTTTGCCACAGAGCACTCTAGAAGAATCCCGTCGTGACATTGATCTGGACCGCTAGCGGGCGCAGACTACAGATCAGAGCGGAAGAGGGCGTTGTCATGGTGGACAGGATCGGCGACATCTGGGGCACCAGGACGCCCTTTGCCCGAGGCCAGAAGTGGCCGGTGCGTGTTGATCAGAAGTTGGCTGATGGCCTCGGTGAGGACGACGTCGATCGTTGGGTGCAGTCGGCTTGCACGCTGTGCAGCAATGGCTGCGCGTGCGACATCGCGGTGAAAGACGGGCGGATGGTCGGAGTGCGGGGTCGAGCCATCGACACCGTCAATCATGGGCGACTCGGGCCGAAGGGCCTCTTCGGCAGTTGGCAGGGTATGTCGAACGGCGACCGGCTGACTCGTCCGCTCATCCGAATCGGTGGCGAGTTGGTCGAGACCGACTGGGACACGGCGATGTCCCGGATCGTCGAGCGAAGCAGGCAGCTTTTGGCGGACAAGGGTCCGCTGAGCCACGCGTTCTATACCAGTGGCCAACTGTTTCTCGAGGAGTACTACGCGCTGGCAATTCTCGGCAAGGCCGGTATCGGCACCCCGCACATGGATGGCAACACCCGATTGTGCACGGCGACCGCGGCTGCGGCAATGAAAGAGAGCTTTGGTACGGATGGCCAGCCTGGTAGCTACGCCGACATCGACGAGTGTGACGCGATGTTCCTGTACGGGCACAACATGGCTGAGACGCAGACGGTGCTGTGGGCGAGGGTGCTCGATCGGATCGCCGGGTCCGACCGGCCACGTATTGTTTGTATCGACCCGCGCGAGACTGAGGTGGCGCGGGTCGCGGACGTGCACCTTGCGGTGCGTCCAGGGACGAACCAGGCGCTGATGAATGGTCTGATCCGGGAACTGTTCATGAACGGATGGATTGATGTGGCCTACATCGCGGCCCACACCATCGGAGTCGACAGATTGCGGGCCGTCGTGGAACCATGGACGCCAGAGGCAGTAGCTGAGACCTGCGGTGTCTCGGTCGATGATGTGCGAGAAGCTGCACGAATTTTCGGTACGAGTGCTCGGGTACTCTCCACCGTTTTGCAGGGCTTCTACCAGTCGGCGCAAGCAACCGCGGCATCTTGTCAGGTGAACAATATGCACTTGCTGCGAGGAAAGCTCGGCGCGCCAGGAAACGGGGTGCTGCAGATGAACGGCCAGCCCACCGCGCAGAACAATCGGGAGTGCGGGGCGGACGGAGACCTCCCCGGATTTCGCAACTGGGAGAATTCGGAGCACGTCAGCGAGCTCGCGACGCTGTGGGACGTTGATATTTCGGTCATTCCGCACAAGGTCCCCCCAACCCATGCGATGCAAATCTTTCGTTGTGTCGAGCAAGGCAGCATCGAGTTTCTTTGGATCTCGGCGACGAACCCGGCGGTCTCGATGCCGCAATTGGAACGTATCCGCGCCATCCTCGGCCAAGAGAGCGTTTTCCTCGTCGTGCAGGACCTCTATCTCACCGAAACAGCGTTGTATGCCGATATCGTGCTGCCGGCCGCGGGCTGGGGCGAGAAAACAGGAACTTTCACCAACGCGGATCGTACGGTGCATCTCTCCGACAAGGCCGTCGAGCCGCCCGGTGAGGCAAGGAGCGACCTGGACATTTTTCTTGACTACTCGGCGCGGATGAATTTCCGCACGAAGTCGGGCGCGCCACTCCTCGACTGGGCCGGGCCGGAGGATGGATTCCGCGCTTGGCAGGACTGCAGCCGAGGCCGCCCGTGTGACTACACCGGCATCACCTACAAGCGACTTCGAGGAGGAAGCGGCATTCCGTGGCCGTGCAACGACGAGCATCCGGACGGAACAGTTCGACTCTACGGTGACGGCGTCTTCGCCACCGAGCCAGACGAATGCGAAACGTTCGGCCATGACCTACTTACCGGTGCCTCGGTCGGTGAGCAGGCGTTCCGTGCGCTGAAAACTCACGGACGCGCCGTTTTCAAGGCTGCACCCTACGCGCCACCATCCGAAGAGCCGGATGCCGACTTCCCGCTAAGCTACACGACCGGTCGCACGGCGTACCAGTTCCACACGCGCACTCGCACCGGTCGTGCCCGGCAGCTAAACAACGCGGCACCGTCGGCGTGGTTAGAGATCTCGGTGTTGGATGCTGGCCGTCTCGATATCTTGGAGGGCGACACTGTACGAGTCACCTCCCGTCGCGGTGAACTTGTCGTTCCCGCCCGCGTCAGCAACGTGCGCGAGGGTACGGTATTCGCACCGTTTCATTACGGCTATTGGGATTTGGGACGGTCCGGTCCGGACGGTCACCCCACCGCAGCCAACGAACTGACGATGACGGAATGGGATCCGGTATCCAAGCAGCCCCTGTTCAAAAACTCGACCGTGCGTGTGGAGAAAGTAGCGGACCGTACCGGGCCGTCCCCGGCTCCAACGACCGCAGCATCCCGGCCTGCAGATTCCGGCAGCGTGCCGGCTACTGTCGGCGGCGGGGACGCCGAAGCGGACGAATCAATGTTTCCGATCAAGCTGCCCGCCGTCGCACCCGAGCAGGGAGACTGATGCTATTTTCTGCGTGCCCCGAAATGCTAGCGACGGCCAGCCAGTACTTTGCCAACTCATTCCGCTAGGTCGCGGCAGAACACGGCGATGAACCGAAGGTTCTGCTGCTCAGATGGCAGTTTCGTTCTCTATCGGCTTGCTTCTCCTCTCAGTATTCACCCTCTTCATCGGCTGGATCATCATGGTCGATTAGCGAAAGCACCGCCGGCCGCCAGCTCATCCACCGTCGAGCGATCCAAGCGTCGCCCCGACAGGATAGGCGACAGCGACAAGAATCACGCTTAGTCCGCGTTGGAAGCTTCATTGCCGCCCGCCGTTTCATTGGGGAACCCTCTGCGAAACGAACTCATCTTGGGAGTGATGGACTTGATTAACGCCAGAATTAAGCGCCGCCGCGTGTTGCGCCACGAGTCCCTCTTAGACCGCAGGGATGGACACTGCGGCATGAACTGGCAGCATTTTTAAAAATGCGATCGCGACCGATGGGGTATACCGTCACGATATGAAACCGTCACTCGCGCCCAAGCTCGTCGGCGGCCTGTTCATTGTTATGGGCGTAGTTCTTCGGGTCACCGTGGATGGCAACCTAGTGCAGATACCAACAGTCCTGGCCTTGACCCCGGAGAGTGGCTACGGGTCAAGCGGCGAGTTGGATTTCTGCTGCCTGTGAGAAGTAAGGCACCGACTTCACCCGCTGATGCGAATTCGAGGGGCCGTTCGGTGACGTCGATGCGGACGATGGAGCAGGGCGCACGGGCATGCGTGCTAATCGCGATGCTAGCCGCGTTGGCGAGCTCGATCTGCTGAATTCCTCGTGCACGCGGAGCATATCTTTGACCTCCGCGATTCAGCGGTGCCTGGTCGCCGATCTCATGCGTTCGTGGGATGGGTACGAGGCCTACCCGAAGTTTATGTACCGCTTCGTCGGGCTCGCCGAACGCAATACCTCGCTGTGTGACCATTACGTCGACCGAGCCGAGGCACTGCTCCAAGTCGCTGGAGCAGTGCCCGCGGACTCAACGTGTAGCAAATGACGGAGCGCCTTACCCGGCCACGCGGCTGGGAGAGCCTGGAGGCCGCTCTATCCGTGACAGCCGCCCATCTGGAAGATCTCGTTCCTTTTAAACGTGCAACCTGGCGTGCGACGGCCGATAGCGACTGCTCGCAATCACTTGACGATTGGGAGCGGCCGCGCTCGGTGCGGCGCAGCCAGTTTCAGGGGATGAGGATGGCGCGACCGCGCACTCGGCCAGCTCTGAGATCGTCGACCGCTTGCTGGAAGTCGTCGAGCGTGTAGGCCGTCGTATGCAGCGTGACCTGGCCTCGTGCGGCAAGCACCATCAGCTCGGTGAGATCGGTGTAGGTGCCCACGAGGTTGCCGATGAAATTGATCTCGCTCGAAATAATATCGATCGTTGGCACGTCGATGTTCTCGCCGTAGCCCACCACATAGTAGTTTCCGGCTTGGCGCAGCATCCGAATTCCCTCTGCCGTCGACCCGCCCTCGCCGACGAAGTCGATCACGGCCTCGGCTCCGACCCCATCGGTGAGTTCGAGAATGCGGTCGACGTGCGACCCATCGGCGATCACGCCGCGGTCGGCACCGAGTGACATCGCCAGTTCGAGTGCGGCCGGGTTGCGGTCGACGACGATCAGCTCCGACGCCGTGAGCGCCCGCAGCACCTGAATGCCGATGTGCCCGAGTCCGCCGGCTCCAATGATGACGCAGCGATCGGCAGGGCGCAGGTGTCGGGCAGCCTTGGCTGCGGCGTGGTAGGCGGTGAGCCCCGCGTCTGCGAGCGCCGCAACATCCGCCGGTTCGAGCGAATCGGCGATGCGCACGATACTGCGGGCCGAGGTCTTGAGGTACTCGGCGTAGCCACCGTGGGTGTCGATGCCCGGAAAGGCGCTCTGAGTGCAGTGCACGTCGTCACCGGATCGGCAGGCGCGGCAGAACCCGCAGGTGATGAGCGGATGTACGATCACCTTGTCACCGACTGCCAGGTTCGTCACCGCACTTCCGATCTCGTCTATCCATCCCGCATTCTCATGGCCAATCGTGTACGGGAGGGTAACCCCTGACTTTTGTTCCCATTGCCCCTCGAGGATGTGCAGGTCGGTGCGGCACACCCCCGCACCCCCGACCCTCACGATCACGTCGAACGGCCCGGTGATTTCAGGCTTTGGCACCTCGGTCATCTGGAGATTCTGGTGGTAGTCGACGACCTGAACGGCTCTCATGGTGCTCATGCGATCTTCCTTTTATGCGTGCGGATGAGTGAAGACAGGGGAAAGAAATTCTCCTGCGCCCGGGGTAGTTGGTCGGCCTCGGAGCCCGGATACCGCGTCGCGAGCAACCCCCGACAGAAATGTGCGTTGCCATCGATCGAGATACGGGTCGAGCGAGCCCGGCGAAGAGCGAGGGCAGCGGAGGCCGCAGGGCAGGGTGATCCACGGTCGTCGACGAGCACCGTTGCGAAGTCGACGGTGCTCAGGCCGATCGTGTCCCGCCGGCGCATGAGGGCGGCCTTCGCCGAGTCGTTGGGCAGGTCGCCCAACACCACGGCCGCGATAGCCTCCTCGGCGAGTTCGGGCCGAGTGCGCAGGAACGCGGTGAGCGCGCGTTCCATTGCCGCAGTGTGGGCCTTGCGCTGGAAGGTCGCCCGCAACTCATCGAGGCTACTCTCCGCCTCGTGCAGGAACGTTCCCTGGTAGCCGGCGTCCGCCGCCAGCCCGCGGTTGATGATGTCGGAGTCATGGTGGTCGTCGAGCTCGACCGTCACCACCCCGACATTGGGCAGTGCTGCTAGCACGTCTTTGGTGTCAGACGCCATCAGATAGGCGAAGTTCGGTGCGCAGAATGACGTGGGCAGACGCAGGTGAACCTCGACGCCCGCACCCGTCAGCGTCACCGAGCGCACGAATCCGAGGTCGGTGATGGGCTCGTCGAGCTCAGGATCTATGACCGAATCCAAAGCCCGCAGCACGTGGCTTTCCGTGAGCGGTTCCGGTGCCCGCTCAACTAAATGAAGAGTGGGCGCCGCTGCTCCCGGCATCGTCGTGGCAGCCATCACACTGTCTCAAGATCGGCCCGTTCGGGCTGGCGCGGCCCCGTCGCCCGCTCATTGGCATTGGGCAACTGCAGTTCAACCGGCACCGGAATGTCGTACATTTTTGCCGCGTTCAATCCAAGGATCTTGCGCTTCTGCTCGATCGTTATGGGAGCGTACTCCGTCATGTCCTCCGGGATCTGGAAGTCCACGAAGGCCTCGACCAGCCAGCGCGGGGTCCAGATCGCGTAGTCGGAGGAGAACTGAATGCGGTCTTCGCCAATCCAATAGAGCAGCTCCCCCATGATCTGAGCGAAGTAGCGCGGGCGTGTGTGCATGAACGGCATCGCTACCGCAAGTCCCCCGTGCACATTGGGTTCCTGCGTGGCTATCCAGCAGAAATCTTCGAGGCGGGGCAGGCCCACGTGCTCGACGATGAAATTGAGGTCGGTGAAGTCGGTCGCTGCGTGGTCGACATCGGCCACGTCGAAGGCATCGCGATCGAGTGGGCGAATGGTCGGACCCTTGTGCACGTGGATATTGCGGATGCCGAGCTCTCGACACAGCTCAAAGTAGCGGTATGTCCATGGGTCATTCAGTTTGTAGCCGCGGGAGTCGCCGTGCCACTCGGCGGTGTAGAGTTTGACGCCCTTCAAATTGAAGCGCTCAGCGTCAGCGCGCAGCTGGTCCAGGCCGGCCTCGCCGTTGCGTGGGTCGAAATTGTGATTGTAGGTGAGCCGCCCAGAGTTCGCCTGGGTGAGCGCGAACGCTTCTTCGGTCTGCCCGAAGCCGGTCTTGTAAAACTCGCCGAGGTGGGCAGGCTGGAAAATGGCGTGGTCGACGTAACCGTCGGTGAAAACATCCTTGATAAAACGCTCGCCGCCCTGATAGAGGTATTCCTCGTAGGGCCATTTCTCCGAAGCTGGGGACAGGTTGGCGTGGTAATCGTAGAAGCAGTCGATGAACTGCTTGCCGTGGATGTTGCGCTGATTCTCAGGGCGCGCGTCCCAGAGCGCAACGTGGGCGTCGACAATGAAGTAGCTCTCGCCATCCTTCTGATACATACCTGCTCCTTTGCTGTATGCGGGAATCGTGATTACCTACGTCACGTTAACGGATGCTTTCCGCAGCGGCGTGTCGGTGCCGTCTCATTCTGAGATGGGTCCCAGCAGCATGGTGGCGGGAACACCTAAGCTGTGCGTGACCGACTACCGCAAAGGTGCTGATGGACGCTCATGACCTACCCTCCCGTGCAGACGTGCATACCGCACCGATGGCGGCGATCTCCCCTCGCCTTCTCGCTTCGTGGCAGCGCAGCGAAGACTACGGTGTCTCCCTTGACGACGTCCGGCCTATGTTCTCGGGCACCTACGACGACGAGTCGCTGTTCGTCGAGTGTGGGCGTGAGGTCCTTAAAGAATTGCACGACACGCTCTCGTCCGAACCCATCGGACTCATGCTCACCGACGCCGACGGACTCGTGCTCAACCGACTCAGCGGAGATCGCCAGCTGCTACACGCGCTCGACGATGTTCACTTGGCTCCGGGGTTCTCGTACTCCGAGCGGCAAGCCGGCACCAACGGCCTCGGCCTCGCTCTCGCCGATCGAGTGCCGACCCTCGTTCGCGCGCAGGACCACTACACGCTGAGCCTGCGCTTGTACACCTGTGCAGCTGCCCCGGTCTTCGACCCGGTAAGCGGTCGACTTGAGGGGGCTGTGAATCTGACGACTTGGTCGGAGAAGGGCTCTGACCTGCTGCTCGCGCTAGCGCAGACGGCTGCCACGTCAACCGCGAACCTTATGCTCGCCCGATCGCAGGGTCACCACACGCGCCCGGTATCGCGCGGCCAGGTCTTCCGCATCGAGGGTCTGCGGGAGCAGTCGGGGAGCGCTCCACTACGCGATCTGTCGGACGCCTGGAACCAAGCTGTCTCCCGCACCGTCGAAGCCCTCACCGCGGGACGAATGGTTGCAGCGGTCGGTGAGCGCGGTTCGGGACGAGCTACGCTATTGGCCCAAGCCGTTCGGCAGGTGCATCCTCACGACCGGCTGTTTGCCGTACGTGCCCCAGCGCCGCGCGACACGGATTCGTGGTTCTCGGTCTGGACACCCGAGCTCAGCCACCCCAAAACCGGGTTCGTGCTGTGCGACGTCGATGATCTCTCCTCGCCGGCCGCCGAGCGCTTACGAGCTATGCTGGTCCGCGAGCGCACCGCAGACGCGACGGCCTGCCCGGTGTCCGCGGAGCATTTCGATGCCATCCCGCTTCCGCTGCGCACCCTGGTCGAAACCGTGGTGCAGGTTCCTCCGCTGCGTGAACGGCCTGCCGATATCCTGCCCCTTGCCAACCATCTAGCCTGGCGAGCACGCCGCCGCGAGGTCGATTTTACGACCGCCGCCTCACGCGCGCTCACCGACTATGCCTGGCCGGGAAACGTCGAGGAACTCGCGCAGACCGTCAGAGAGGCCGCGATACGCACCGACTTGGTCGACGTGCGCCACCTTCCGCCCGAGATACTTTCCCGCAGCGAACATCTTTCGCGCATCAAGGCGTTCGAGCGCGACGAGATCGTGCGCGTGCTTAGCAGACCCGGCGCCACCTCAGAAGGTGCAGCGGCCGAGCTGGGAATGAGCCGCGCCACTGTTTACCGCAAACTTGCACAGTACGGAATTCAACTGCCCCGCCGCGACTGACCAACATCCCTCGAGATGAGGCAACAAAATACTCAAACGCGCGCTATCTCTAGCCGCCTTCTGAGCCCTCGGCGGCTCCGTCTGGCGCAGGTCCTGCGAGGGCAAGGCGCCCGAGGCAAACGTCGCAACCAAGCCCTCGTCGCCCTCACACGCCGCGCTGCTACGTCTTCTTAGTCACGCTCCACGAGGTACCCCTTGCGAAATCAGGACCCCGTTCACGACTTGACGAAGAACATCGGGGGTATCCCCAGCAGACCGTCGTTTTCATGCACTTCATGACAGGCGTCAGAGTCTGACGCAGGCACCCCGCTCAAACCGAACTGCATCGGCGACTGATATCACCGTCACAGCCAACACTGCGGATCTCCCATGCACTGTTCTCCAGGGAATTCCCGGGACGAAACAGCCCGACTAAATGGCAACCCGCGACAGAGGTATGAGATTAAAAAGGTCTGCTGCTTCACCACCATCGGCAAGGTACTCTGCTCCGGTGCAGAATGAAATTCAGCGCTCGCAAGAAAGAGAACGAGGTTGGAGACTTCTTCAGGCTCTCCCAATCGATGCATGGCCGTGTTGCTCGGGTTCAGGCCCAGTCCCACAATCACCGGCGTCCTGATACCACCGGGGTGCACCCGATTTTGCACGCCAAGGATTTGCAGGGTACCCGAGGGGGCGGGACTGGCCAGCCTTCGGGCTGGCCGACGCGGGGATTCCCTCGCGCTCCCCGCCGGGACAACCCTAAAAGGGCACGGGCAGCGGCACGGAAATGGCGGCGCGGACACTACCTAGGGACGGTTCACGCCGCCTCTTCTGTCGGTGCGCGGGGGCAGCTAGCCTAGAAAGAAAGCGTTCTTCGCACCGGCGCCGGGCCCGGCGCCGCCGATGCACGTGGGAGGACAGATCATGGTGCACACATCCGCTACGTCCACAACGATTGCGCAAACGATTTTCCGAGTGGCGCTCGGATCGGTGCTCGTCGCGCACGGTTCCCAGAAGCTTTTCGGTTGGTTCGGCGGCGGCGGCGTCGCGGGGACAACCACGGCCATGAACGCGATGGGGTTCCGCCCCGCGAAGCAGAGCGCCGTGATGGCCGGAATCGGCGAAGCGGGCGCGGGCGCCGCCCTCGCCCTCGGGCTGGCGACGCCGGCTGCCGGCGCAGGGGCGGCGATCACGATGGGCGTCGCCGCGAGTGTAAACACCCCGAATGGTTTCTTTGCAACCGAGGGTGGTCTCGAATACCCGGCCCTGCTCGGCGTCGCTGCCGCGGCATTCGCGATGTCCGGTGCCGGACCGATCTCGCTCGATGGAGTGACCAGGCACCGTCTTGATCAGCCCTGGATGCGCGCTATTGCGTTGATCGTCATTCCCATCGTGATTGCCGTGCAAATCTATCGTCGCCGGAAAACGCTGGCAACGGATGCCGCCGCAAGTGCCGCCGAAAGCGGCCCTCAGACCGTGGCGAGCACCCCGGCGACCGAGTCCAGCAACCCGGGCACCAGACTGTAGTACGACCATGTTCCGCGCTTGCCGGGGTCTGGAATCCGGCGGCTGGCCGCGTGGGGCTACGGCCTCAGCGACGTCGAGGCCCTCGTCGTCGTGGGGTGGCTTGGTGCGACCGACCTGGGGTCATTGCTAGCCAGCGCCCCCAGGCCTCAATGTTTGAAAGTGCCAGCGACATCTGACTGAGCACTACGGCGCACAGCCGAGGTCATGCTCATGTTCTTGGGCGTGCGCCGTGTGTGTTCCTGGTTATAGAACCGAGCAGGGAAAGCCGCCTACACTTGGTGCAGTTGCGGGTCAGTCTCGCACACAACGCGCAGGGAGCAAGCCATGTATCAAGCAGTCTGGAATGATGTCGTGCTGGCAGAGTCGGATGAAACCATCCTGGTTGAAGGCAACCAGTACTTCCCGGCTGAGTCGCTCAATTCTGCATACTTCTCCCGCACATCGTTGACGTCGCAGTGCCCATGGAAAGGCTCTGCAAAGTACTACACGCTCATCGTCGACGGGCAGGAGAACGTGAATGCCGCCTGGTACTACCCCACCCCGACGCCGGCGGCAGAGAACATTCGGGACCATGTCGCGTTTGGCAATGGTGTCCGCGTCGTGAAAGTCCACTAAAACGGCGACCGTCGCGAGAATCCCTTCGGCGCCTTGTATCGCCGGATCATGGCGCGGACATAACGAAGCAGCACGCCTTGCGGTCAGGCACCGCCGGTGGGCTCGCTTAGTACCCGCCGCGGCGACCACTGGCGTTTCGCCACGGGCTGAGCCGTGTGGTGGCAAGAACTCCGACATCATCGCTACCAGTCCGTCAGGGAAGCGTCGCCGAGGCCACCACGACCAATCCGTAGTGCACTACAACGGGCGCGGCAGCGCAGCCGCAACTCTTTTCCACTCAAGGAACGGCGGCGCGGCCGCGAAAAGAGCCAGTGGCTCCCAGTCGCACCACGACTGGCTCTCTTCCGCACGATCAATGGCTCTGACCCGCAAGTTGTGGTGGCTCTTAAGGCATCAAATACTCACCAGTGAGCATGGCCTGTGCTTCAGCGGACGTGCTCGAGTCCTCCGCGAGACGAACAGCGGGCGAGAGGAACCCGTGGACACCGTGGACGCCGTGGTGCTCGAAGCGACCCTGGCCGAGGACCGCGCACGCGCTTCCGCCCCGCCTCAAGAAAAACGAACTACGCACCTGCTGCGTCGGCGTCCCCATTATGGACAGCAGCGGCCGCGTCGTCGCTGGCATGAGTGTCTCGACGCCGCGTGAGCGCTTCCTGGCTAGGATCGGCCGCCTCGGAGCGTGCGGGCGCGCCAAGGCCGACGAGATCTCCCGCACCTTGGCTACCACAAGCCCGAGTAACCACCACGGCCTGGGACCATGGCCTCGCGCGAGTACCGCCGAATCCACCCAAACCAGGGCGTGCAAAGCCCGACCAGATCACTCCAATCGGGCACCGCGGGCCTGCGTGCTTTGCATGTGCCCGTTACGCGGCTGGTCGAAATGGCGTGACCGGGCGGGGGCCCGTTTGATCATCGGAACATATCGAAATATATGTTTCGCTCGCAGGCTCGCTGAGTACGATCTACAAAAGTCGGCCAACCAAGGTCGCTTTTTCCGACTACGAAGGATGCATCCGTGACCGTGCTCGAGGAAATCAAAGCAGCTAATGACGTCTACGCCCAATCATTCGGTGAGAAGTCCACACTCGCACTGCCGCCAGCGCGCGGCTTCGCCATCCTCACCTGCATGGACGCCCGCCTCGATCCTGCCAAGTACGCGGGTTTGAGCGAGGGCGACGCGCACGTGATCCGCAACGCCGGCGGGCGCGCCTCTGACGATGCCATTCGCTCCCTCGTCATCTCATACAAGCTGCTGGGTACCAGAGAGTGGTTCGTCATTCACCACACCAACTGTGGAATGGAATTCTTCACCGACGACGTCATCCGGGGCCTCCTAGCAAACAGCTTGGACACAGCAGCCTTGGGAGAGGCAGGGTTCTACGACATCGGCACCGGCCCGGGCTCCGCCGAGGCGAAGTACATTGACTGGCTGACAATCTCAGATCAGGCGTCCAGCGTGCTGGAGGATGTCGAACGAATCAAAGCGCACCCGCTCATACCGCGAAACATCCCGATCCATGGCTATATTTACGACGTTGCATCCGGGCGCCTGATCGAGGTACCGGCGGCCACGGCAGCAGGATCGAAACAATAGCGGACGATATTGCCAACGCCACCATTTCAGGCATAGGAGTAGTGCACTCTGGTCGCTGGGTCTGACTCTGCTCCCAGTCAGAGTGCCGGTTACACGGCAAGGGTTTTTAGCCTAAGGAACGGTAAACACCCAGAGAGCTATCGGATCTAGCGGTGAGTCCGATTCTCAAGCCTCTCGTGAAAACTTAGCGAGGTACATCCATTCGCAATATCGCCAACCGGGCGGCGCTCCGAGTATCCTCAACCGTCAGCCTTATCGTGGGTACGCGCTCGATAACCTCTGGCATCGCGAGCGCCACGATCTTTGACTCGACCGGTTGGTGAGGCATTCCCCGAAGCACTCTCGCTTGGATCTCCATCTCGGATTCGTGGGCATATCGAGCGCTGTTAAGGTGAGCGTCTGCCACGACGGTTTTCACGATTCGGTCGAACTGCCGTTGCCGCTCTTCGCGCCTACCTCGGCCTTCGTGCTCCGCACGGCCGCTGCTACGTCGCGGCCGGTCAGCAGGTCGACCCGGCGCATTCGCTCTGCGACTATCTCGACAGCCCGGGCGTAGACGATGGTCTCGACCTCGATGACGTCGCTCGGCGACGCAAGGCAGAGGCCGGGTTCTACGCCCGCGCCGACGCCTCCTGATCCCAGGACTCTGCGCCTAAACGGATCCTACCGTCGGCAACGGCTGCGTGTGAGGGTAACGGTCAGCGCTATCACTCATGCGGGCGATTGGCCGGCTCGGCGGCAAGATTGCTGGCATCGTCCAGAGCCAGCAGAGACGGTGGGTCCGGGCGTGCACCCGACGCGCTGCAAATTTGCGTCAGGCGTCGAATACAGCCACGCGAGGTTTCCACTGAGTCAACGTGCCCAACAGTTGCCCCTTGCGCGCGGAGCACTTCGGTAGGAAAATCCTGGCAATCGGTGAAATTGTCACAGGGCGGTGATGAATTGGCTTCAAAGTCCATAAGGTCCAGGATGCTGAGGGGCAAGAGACCCAACGCCCTGCGTGGCTGCCCGGAATGCCACCTCGTGGCCGATGCCATTTCCGTGTGCACCTACGGGATTTGGGCGGCTTGACGTGTCGCGCCGCTCGCAAGACACAGGCTCTCGACTGGCGCAGGTCCTTGCCCTATCCTGCGTTGTACTTCTGGGCCTGACTGCTTGCGCCGGAGGAACCCCGAGCGCTCTTCGGGGTGTACTGAAAGCTGGCCTGCAAGAGGCCAGCTCCAGTTTCAGTGGCTACCTGGACGACTTCGCTGTAATTGCGCGAGAGACAGTAATCGCAGTGCCGTCAGGGCTCGACGATGCGGTGCGACAAGCAGACGATGCGGTTCGCGCCGGCACTACGCTCACCGACAATGAGCTGGCGCTTCTCGCGTCGGGTGAACGGTGGGTTGCGTTCTACAAGGAACTTGACAGAGTTCTTCAACTTGCCATCGGTTGGGAGATCGGAATGAACGATGACGCAGTGCGCCTCGCCAATTCCAGCCTGCTGAAAAACCCAAGTGACGACTTTCGGAATGTCGTCGTAGGTCTAGAGCAGAAGCTCCTCAAGGGGCTGATGTGCCAAGCCGCCCGGTCAGGACTAGATGACGCCGCTGAAGGGCAGGCGGCGGAGGCCACGCCGGCTTATGACGCGTTCGGGATGAATCGAGATGACGTCACGGGGTACATTATCAAAGACATCGATCCCTGGCCGGAGGCCTATGACGTTCTGGACTACGAGTGGCTTGCGAGTCAGTCAATCCAGCTCCACAACGGCTACGTCGACGGCGTGATGGACGTGATCGAGTCGCCGGATGGCTCTTTATCCGCAGCGAACCTCATCTATTTCCGCAGCTGTGTCGTGCGAAAGTGATTCGAACCGCGTTGGCACTACAAGTCTCGAGTCGCGTAAGGCGTCTCGCCTCGCCAGAGTCTTCCGTTGCTGTCAATTGGCACGGGGACGGCAACGCGTGTGCTCCGTGCGCACCCGCGACAAGTGTGATCGCAGCTGACTGACTTTCATGCCCCGGGTTTAGGGCCTTTTTCATAACCATTTTGAGAACGGGCAGCTCAATGGCGCCGACCGGGCCCGATGAGTGCCTTTTGCCCGACTTCTTTGCCCGCGGTCCTGCGTTGCTTCGAATCGTTGAACGCCTCTCGCCACGGCACGTCACCCTGGCCGATATCAGCGGATATTGCACCCAACTCCTTCAACCGCGCCACTAATTCCGTCTGATGAGCCAAGGAAGATGTGGCGAGATCCAGGTGCGCGCGGTACTTCACCGTTTCGAGATCTGGCACGGTGACGACATCAACGCAGACGGCGGTTGGATCCGGCAGGACCAATCCCGAGGGTTCAACGTTCGTCACACCCGGCGTCTCGCTGGACACGCCCCAACCGAGCGCATCCTTCCAAAACCGGCCGAGCGCCGAGTCATCCCAAGATTTGAAATTCACCTGAACTAGTCGAAGCGCCATAGCGCCGAGCCTATTCGTGGAAAACACCCGACACTAGATGCCGCCGGCGTAGACCCTTCCGCTTCCGACTTCAGTTGTGCCGCCGTTCTGGCATCGGCACCCCGAACTCGTTTGGGAACTCTCCGCCCTACACCTGCACTGGATCGGCGCCTACGACCCCGACCAGCACGGATCAGCCCCCTTCGGCTGGCATCGCGACTTCGCGGATGCCCGCCAACGCCTCCGAGACTGGGTGGCAGTATCGGGAACATGACTGGAACGCGAACGGCACACTCGGCACACTGCGTGGCCCGGAGAACCACCCGCCTGCACGGTCGAAGACGTGTTCATCGGCGACCGCGACGAAGACTTTGTGCAGTTCGTCGTGAAGAACGTTGCGAGGCGCCGCAAGGCCGAGGCGAAGTTTAACAATCTCACCTCGCCCTCTGGTTCAGCGGCCTAGCGTCCGGCCGCGCTCAGCTTTCCGACACTTTGGATCCTGCGCTGGCACCTAAGTGGAACGCGACGGCAGATTCGCCAAATTCTGCGCTATCTCGCGCGGCAACTTCTCGTTCGCGCGCGAAATCAATACTGCGAGCCAAAACCAGGTACACGATCGCCGACGCAGCAAGACCCACGAAGAGTGCGAGGTCAGCGCCCCCCAGTGACAGCGCGACCGGGCCGGTGTACCAAGTGGTTACTACGAACGGGATCATGGCGATAATTCCCACGAGGTAAGCCACGAGCCCCCGCCAACCCCACGATCCGTAGATACCATTTGGTATGAATATGTCTCGTATTGCATAGTTGCCGCGTCGCACGAAGTAATAGTCGACCAGGTTGACAGCAGTCCACGGCACAAGGACGTAAAGCAGAATGACGAGGAAGCTGCCGAAATTCGCCAGGAATTCGCCAGTACTTAAAAGCGATCCAATGTAGGCGGCAGCGGCGATAACAAGACATCCAAGAACGCGAAGCGCGCGAGTCGGCTTGATCGGCTTGATCGAATCGACGATCGTGATGAGTTCGAGTGATGCAGCGTAGATATTGACCGTGATGACGCTAATGAGCCCCGGCAAAGCTGCGAGTAGAAGCCAGAAACCGGCCCCCGGCAAAATCATGTCCGCGGCGTCGCGGACGCCGTCTAAGGGTGAAGCGCCCGCGAACGCCGCAGCAACAAGTGCGCCGAGTGCCATGAGCCATGCCGCCCCGACGAACACTCCTCCGTAGGTGTACGTGAGTGCTTTGGCGGGGCTAGTCTGCGGCGGAAGGTAGCGGGAGTAGTCCGATACGTAGGGGGCCCAGCCAAGTGCATAGGCCGCTGCTGCACTGAATTGAACCAGAAATGCTGTCCAATTGAAATCTGCGAAGGTGAATTGAGCAGGGTCGATTGGCACAACCGCTACGGCGGCGATCGTGAACAGACCGAAGGTAACCAAGAAGAGGAGCGTCAGCCATTTCTGGGTTGCGTGGATCCAGTGGTAGCCGAAGATCGCGAGAATTACGGCAAGACCGCCGATGAGCAGGTACCACAAACCGCTCGCATCCACACCGGTCGTCATCCTGATGATGTCCGCGCCGAGCATCTGGTTGAACATGTTGAATCCGACGAGACTGAACACGACAATCGCGCAGATCAAGATGACCCCCCGGTAGCCGAATTGGGCCCGGGACTGGATCATTTGCGGGAGGCCGAGCTGTGGGCCTTGGGCCGAGTGGAATGCGGTGAAAACGGTGCCGACCGCTACTCCCAACACAATGGCCAAGAGGGAGGTCGCCAACGTGGCCCCCAGCGCGGCACCGAGCATGCCCGTCGCGAGGGTTGTGATGTTCGCATTGGACATGAACCATAAGGGGAATAGTGTCCCTGGTTTGCCGCGGCGCTCGTTGAGCGGAACCCAATCGATCGATCGCGACTCAATGCGTTCCCCGCGGGATGAATCGACGTCCGACGGAATTGTGGTGCTCACAGCGTTCATTTGGTGCTCCTCAGTCGCGAGGTGCGCCATGGCTGGGATAGCCGCACGCGTCACATCTACGATCTACCTCAACGGTTGACGTAAGAGTAGTGAGGCATTAGCTATTGGTACAAGCAGGGAAGAACCTATAAAACTCATAGGCAAGGCCTATTGCGACCAAATTCAGGTCCTCAGAGTCATGGGAAGCGCCCCGATCGATCAGCTGGGCGGGGAAAGCATCATGGTCGTTGCCATGATGGCCAGCTTGGCAGTGACTGGTGAGAGCGTGGCATTCTGTCGGGTGATCAAGGCAATTGTGTCGAAAATGGGCTCGGCAAAGCCCACAGTCTGGACGTTCGCAGGAAAAATCGAATGGCGCGTCACGGCCTTGGAAACGATGGTGTCACCCACGCCGCGAGAAACGAGGCCGAGTGCCGAATCTATGTTTTCGACCTCAATCATCGGCTCCAAGCGCACTCCCGCCACTTGAGCGCGGGCAGCGAGTTGCCGCCTCGTCGGGTCGTTCCACCCGTAATAGGCGTCATAAAGGATAAGAGGGGCCTCATTGATAGCCTCCATTGTCATCGGGCACGCCGTGCGGCTGGGATCGGCGCTCGCCCACAGCACTTCATCTCTCATCAATGGTTTTACATCCAGATCGTGATCCGGTACGGGTAGGACGACGAGACCAGCCTCTAATTCGCCCGATCTGACTGCCTCGGCGACCTCGAAGGAGTTTTGACCGACGAGGCGCGTTCGAACCCCTGGGTGTTCCTGATGAAAGCGTTCGGCGAGGTCTGAGAGAAAATAAAATGGCGCATTTCTTAAAACCCCGAAGGATGCTACGCCGCCTTCGATTCCGCGAAGTGCTCGCAAGGCTTCGTCGGCACCATCCGCGCTCTCCACAACGCGTCTGGCCCACGGAAACAATTCCTCTCCCGCGGCTGTTAACACTAGCTTCCGGCCAGTGCGTACGAATAGTGCAAGTTCGTGCTCATCCTCGAGTTTCCGAACGAGTTCGGAAACTGTGGGTTGCGTCAACCCAAGCTCTTTTGCTGTTGCGGTGAATGAACCAACAGTGCCCGCCACAAGAAATGCCCGTAGCTGCGTGATAGTTGTCATAGCCAAAGCCTATGGGAGGACAAGGAAGGTGGGTTCTTGTCCTGTACTTCGAGATTCTTTTAGACTCTGAGCATGATCTTTTCTAAAGGCGCGTTGGACAAATTTGATGGAGCGTTTCATCGACTGAAAGTTCCGCTGGTTGATGCGCCCGCCGCGCAACGTGATCCGTCCGTTATCGCGACGGTATCGGCGATGCTGAGTGACATCGAGCTCAGGGGTATGGACGCTGTCCGCGACTACGCCACGAAACTCGACCGCTGGGACGGCCGCGAGATCGAACTGGATCGGGCGTCGATCGCCGCGGCAGGAAATCGCCTGACCCCACAACTGCGCACCGCTATCGAACTCGGAAGTTTGCGAACCCGCTCATTTGCACGGGAACAACGGTCTCGCCTGGTCGATTTCGAAACCCGACCCATCCCCGGACTGGTAACCGGAGTGCGCTACGTGCCGGTATCCCGGGTCGGGGCTTACCTGCCAGCGGGCCGCTTCCCGCTCACCGCGAGTGCCTTCATGACTATCGGAGTAGCAAAAGAGGCGGGAGTTCCTACCGTAATTGCATGCACGCCACCGCAACAGGACGGAACCGCCAACGACGCCGTTGCCTACGCGGCCTATCTTTCCGGCGTCGACCAGATGTTCGTTCTCGGAGGCGTGCAAGCCCTAGCGGCGATGGCGTTCGGATTACTCGGCGAACTACCCGTCGACATGCTCGTCGGCGCTGGTAACGCGTACGTTGCCGAGGCGAAGCGTCAGCTTTTCGGTACCGTCGCGATCGATCTGCTCGCTGGACCGTCTGAAGTGGCGGTGCTCGCAGACGAATCCGCAGATCCCGAAATAGTTGCCGCCGATTTGCTCGGGCAAGCTGAGCATGGCCCCACGTCTCCCGCTGCGCTGATCACAACTTCGGAGGAACTCGGTTTGGCGGTCATGCAGGCAGTCGACCGCCAGCTCGAAACGCTTGCGACCGCGTCTATCGCAGGGCCAGCGTGGCACAATTTTGGATCCGTTACGGTGGCCAATGATCGTGACGTAGCCATCGCGCTCATGGACGACCTAGCCCCAGAGCATCTCGAGATCATCACGACCGATGACGCCTACTACCATGATCACTTGCGCAACTATGGATCGCTATTCATCGGCGAGTGGAGCACGGTTGCCTACTCGGACAAAGGGATGGCGGGCACGAACCATGTTCTTCCGACCGCGGGAGGAGCCAAGCACAGCGCCGGCCTGTCTGCCGCACGATTCGTCAAACCTCTCACCTACCAGCGCGTCGAACGCGAATGCACACCGCTACTCGCGGAGGCTGTTCAAATCATTTCCGACTCCGAAGGTATGGCCGCGCACAGCGCTACGGCGACTATGCGCCTAGAGCGCTTCGAAGCCGCGCAGCACGGAATACGTACGGCAGACGCCGTTCAATCGGTCTAGGGAGCCCGTCATGGACGCTCCTAATACGCACGTCGCAGCTGACCGCACCACTCGGGTGCGGTGCCATGAACTCGCGCCAATAGCTGGGGACTTTCTTGCGAACGTGGCAATCATTGAGGCTGCCATCCTTGATGCGCAGCACTCGGGAGTTCAATTATTGGTCTTGCCCGAGCTAGCCACCAGCGGTTACTACCTCACAGCGGATGAAGCCAGAGCGTGTGCCATTTCAGCCGACGCGGCCCTGTTCAATCGCTGGGCCAGGATGCTGTCGCCCGACGCGGTCATAGTTGTCGGATTCGTAGAAACGGACGGCACAGCCCTCTATAACAGTGTCGCCGTTCTTACGGAGGCCGGCCCCCTGGCCGTCTATCGAAAGACCCATCTCTGGGATTCGGAGGTCGATCTATTTCTTGCTGGAACTGATCCTGCCCCGGTCGTGGATACCCCGCTGGGAAAACTGGGCATACTCATTTGTTACGATCTTGAGTTTCCCGAAATGCCCCGAAACCTCGCCTTACGTGGTGCAGAAATCATTGCTGTACCCACCAACTGGCCTTTAGTGCCGCGCCCTAACGGAGAACATCCACCCGAAGTTGTACAAGCAATGGCCGCCGCACGAGCCTCGAGCGTAGCCATAATTTGCTGCGACCGCAGCGGCGTGGAGCGCGGCAACGAGTGGACTCAGGGCACGGCGATCGTCGGACCCGATGGTTGGCGTCGAGGGTTGAAAGACGAAAATGGCGTCTTGGAATCGAGCGTCACGATTGGCGCCAGGCGTACGCAGATCGGACCGCGCAATAACGTCATGACGGATCGACGTCCAGAACTCTACTTCTGACCGTTACCCGCCGGAGCAACAGGGTTCCTCCGCTGGCAGGCGACCGAACACCTTCCGGTTTGGGCGCCTAGCGGACACGCCCGCGTGGTCACGATTTTCGCCTGCCTGCGAAGGCATCAATACGACGTTTACTTCCCCGGTGCCTCCCCGAGCTTTTGCACGAACTACTTGCGGTCCGATGCGTAGGTTGCATGGTGGTTCATTCACCCTCGCCGGATATGCCAAATTCATTCCGGCGGCGCCAACCGCTGCATCACCTCCGCCGGCTCCGACTTCACCGTCCGGTCCGGTTCCGCGTAGTGAGCCTTCGTCGAGGAGGTGGAGGTGTGTCCGAGCAAGTCGGCGGCAGCCCGCATGCCGAGTTCGTTGGCGAGCAGCGTCGCGCCCGTGCGGTGGAAGGAGTGTGTAGAGATGTTCAGGCCCTCGAGGCCAGCATTCCGGACGATCCCCCGGAACGTGCGCCTGACGTTGTATGGCGCGAGTGGAGTGCCCACCCTTGAGTAGAACATCAGGTGCTCCGTCTCCTCCGGATCGAGCAGTGCCAAGCGCTGGCGAATAACCTCGACAGCGAAAGGCGGCATGCCAATAACTTGGTTCGACTCGTGGGTCTTGGGATGCTCCTGCCGGTGAACGCCGGCTTTGTTGTGCACGACGAGCGTCCCGCTGATGTTTCCCCGCGGCGGGTCGGCGTCCAGGTCGACGTCGCACTGCCGGATTGCGAGCACATCTCCGATGCGAGTGGCGGTGGCGAGCATCACCTCGATGAGGTCCCGCACCTGCCAGTCTGATCGCGGGCCCGTCCCGCCCTTCTCCGTGCGCCATTCGCTGGATGCGAGGCGTATCGCAGCGATCTGCTCCGGGGAGAGAGGCTTCGGGGTGTGCGGGGGTTTCTTCATCCGCGACGTCTCCTTCATGGGATTGCGCGGGATGATGCCCCGCCGCACTGCGAATACCAGGATCATTCGGAGAATCGTGCGGGAGTGCTTTGCTCGCGAATAGGACTTTGCTCGCTGCTGCCTCAGGAAAAGCTCGATGCGCCCAACGGTCACTTCGCGAATGGTGAAGTTCTCGAAGAAGGTTAAGACAAGCGCGCGCAGTTCGCGTTGGTAGGTGTCTTTCGTGCCTTGGGAACGGACGACGTCGAGCATCACGTCCTCCAGCCAGGCTGCCGCGAGCAGCGGAAAGGGCGAGCTGGCATCGACGGAGTCGCCGACGCCACCAGATCGCAAGCGTGCAGCCAGGTCGGCTTTGAGCGCTGCCTGTGCCGCGTTGCGGCTTTCACATGTTGCGCCGACATGCCGATTGTCCGTCCCAGTCGGGGAAGACGGTCGTCGCCCTAAACCGTCCTGGGCCGAGCTTGACGGTTGTGATCGAGCCGAAGGTGCTGATCGGCAGACCTGGTCGCCCCGCCTCCAGCGATCGCCTCCACGACGGCTCATAGCCAGTTCAGGCTCGTGCAGCCCGTCCAGCCGTTGCCGCACATCGGAGACCCGATAGCGAATCTCCCGGCCGACTCGAATACCTGAGGGGCCACGACCGTCGGTGCGCATGTCGTAGATGGCCTGCGCCTGCACCCCGAGATATTCGGCGAGCTCGCTTGTCGTCAAAACGGGCTCAAGACCCAGCCGAAGAGTTTTTCAGTGTCCACAACCCGAAGGTGATCGAGGTCACCCCAGATGACTCGAACCGGGTCGTGCACCTTCTCTGAAAGCAATTGAAAAAGGCGGATATTTTTGAATAAACAATGGGTGCATCAAGACTTGCCCTTTCGGTACAGACAAGAAACCCCGATCAGATCAAATTAATCGTAGGGCGACCGGGACTTGAACCCGGGACCGACAGTTTGCGCCGCGACCTTCTTCAGCTACCCGTCCTACGCACCAAACCTCGACGCGTCTCGAGTTATCGAGAGCTGATCAAGTTATATTTGCGTGAATTGTCATCACTTCTATCTCGACACCTCGTTCCATCTCGGGCTGAAGCGGTCAATCTCGAAGCGATAAGTGGTGCATAAACCTGCTTGCGTCAAGTCTTCACGATGTAGGTGGACGGCACGCTGCATTTTGCATCACGTTTAGGCAATTTAACTGGCCGTCGCGTCGATATCTCCCGCAGGGCCACAGAGGCTAGGCGTAGTCACCGACTAGTAGAACCTTCGCGCCCGCTGAAGCAGCAAGCGCCGTGATCCAGTCCAGCGGTAACGTGCCAGCCAAGGAGGCCTCGTCGATGGCTGCCAAAGCCGCGTCAAGTCCAGGCTGACACCAGCAATGCGAAAGGAACTGCGCCGTCGCGGACTCCGCAACTATCGCTGCGCTTCGCCGCCTGTTCCTTCGCGGCTCAGGCCAGCGGCCCATGGCAGAGCGACCCGCCATCGACCAACAGGGTCGTTCCGGTGACCCACGCCGCATCATCCGATGCGAAGAAGACGGCAGCCCCGGCAATATCATCCGGGCTGCCCAACCGGCCAAGCGGGATCGCCTTCTTCGCCGCCGCCAGAGCGGAGCCCGGCGTCTGTGAAACGAGGTCACAGTACTCGTGCATCATCGGGTTGTCAATGTAACCCGGCGCGATCGCATTCACCCGGATGCCGAACGGCCCGAGGTCAAGCGCGTTCTGCTTCGTGATGAGGTCGACCGCGCCCTTGGTCGCGGCGTACACCGCGGATTGCGCGAGCGGCAACACCCCCTGGATGGACGAAATGTTGATGATGCTCCCCCGGCCTGCCTCCTTCATGACGCGCGAGGCGAACTTCGTGCAGAGCAGCGTCCCACCGACGTTGACGTTCATCACTCGCTCGTAGTCCGTGTAATTGAGGTCCCACACCTGCTCGACGACGCCGGTACCCGCGTTGTTGACTAGCACGTCAAGTCGGCCAAAAGTCGCAACGGTCTGCTCGATGAGCCCCTGCACGCTGGACTCGAGGGTGATGTCGGTCGTGATGGTGATAACGCGCCCGCCCTCCGCGGTAATCGAGGCAACCGCGTCGGCCCCCTCCTCCGCCGAGCGCTGGGCAAGCACAACCGATGCTCCCTCCCGGGCGAATCGCGACGCGATGCCTAGGCCAATCCCCCGCGCGCCTCCGGTGACGATCGCGACCTGTCCGTTCAAACGTCCCATGTGTCTTCCTCCTCGTTTTTGTTCTCGGTCGACCACGGCCAAATGACCCGGCGGAGGACGGCGAATGTTCCTGCCCGTCGACCATTGCCGGTCACGTCCCGCTGAGTGGTGTAATTCCTCGTCACCACGCGGGTCAGAAGTTTTAGTTTAGGCCGCAGCGAGTGCTGGGATCATCACCGCCTCATCGATGACCTCGATGGGATTGTTCATGGCGGCCAGCTCGCGGCACGCTCCTCAGCCAGCAAGGCACGCACCGCGAGTATCAATCAGATCCACGCACTGTGGGTCAGCACGCCCGAGGCAGTCCGACAGGATTTTCGTCGCTTACACGGCGACAAACTAGCGGTCGCTCTCGCGCGCACACGTCCGGCGCCGAGGACCACTCTGGAGCTGATAGCTCGAGCATCCACGAAACGGCTCGCGCAACGCCACCAGGCGCTGACGGCAGACATTGCTCATATCGATCACCAACTCCGCTTGCTTGCCAGCCGTCAGAACCCAGCTCTCCTGGCCGTAAGCGGAGTCGGCCCATACGTTGCCGCGCACCTGCTCGCCACCGCCGATGACAATCCAAATCGCATTACTACCAAGGTTCAATTCGCAGCCCTCTGCGGCGTCGCACCGATACCAGCATCCTCCGGAACACGGCAGCGCTTCCGTCTTTCTCGCGGTGGTGACCGGCAGACCAACGCGGCCTTGCACCGCATCGTGCTGCTTCACAAACGCCACAAGGAACAGCGGACTATGGCCTACATCGCCCGGCGGACTATGGCCTACATCGCCCGGCGGACCGCCGAAGGCCTCTCCGACCGCGACATCGTCCGCTGCCTCAAACGCCGCGTTGCCAACGCAATATTCGCATTGCTCACCCAGAATCCCACTATCGCGCTACCTATCGGACCGCGGCTGCGACAACGCCGTCAAACCCGCGGCATCGTCCTCACTGAGGCGGCCAAACAACTCGACGTCCCCTACCAACGCCTACGCCGACTCGAGATAGGACAACGTGCTGACACCAATCTGGAAGTCGCCTTCAGCGCATGGCTCGACGACAAAACTCAACAAATCAATCCGGAACAAAAAGTCGCTTGTCATCGATAGGAGCATCCACTCGGCGGGACGGGAACCAAGAACAAATGAAAGTCGCCGTGGTCATCTGGCACAACCGAAATCAGGCAGCATTCCGCGGAATTCCGCGGATGTCATGGCACTGAACGTACGCGTCGCGCCGGAGAAATACGGCCTGATTCTGGTCAGTTTATGGGTTTATGGTTAATGTCTGGTCGGGTTGAATCGCCCGATAGTGGCTTGTCACGACACCGGCAAGGTAGCCCTAGTCTGCGACCGGCTGAGTATTTGAGGTTTGGGGGCCGTCCAATATGGGCGCAACAAATCTTCTGATCAAGGATAAAAATGGCGGGCTATCCCTAGAACTCACGGGCGGCGGAATCCCTGGCAGATTTTGGGCGCTTTCACTCACATCTTCTGCGCTCCGCCAAATAGTCCTCTACCGGCCGAGCAACGTGGCCAACTCGTCGAGCGCCTCCCCCGTAATCGTGAACTACTCCGTGACACCCTCGAACAGGATCGCGAGCTCGTCGAGTTCGACGTCCCAGCCCTCTCGGTTCTGCTCAAGACGTTCACGACGGTAGCGGGTGGTGCCGGGGAGTGTGTCGAAGCCCGATTCGATCACCGTGACATCCGTCCCGGAACCAGCATCGGCGATGGTGAAGCGCACGTGCGTCGAGTACTCGTCAAGCTGTTCGGCGGGGATCCCCGACCAACGGAAGCCGAACGAGCCGTCAGGCACGACCTCGGTGATTTCGATCGGAAAGCTGCCGTAGTCATCCCAGTTGATGCTGCCAGTTGCACCGGGCTCGAGCGCGGCGAACTCCACACCGTCGCCAAACCACTTGACCATCACCTCGGGATCGGTCAGCGCCTTCCAGACGTCTGCGCGCGAGGCTTCGATGTGCACGGTGCGGGCCACGGTGTGCCCCTTGATTCTTGCGTGATCAGACACGGTGTTTCCTTCACGTTCAAGCCGAGCGCGACGGGACATTGCCCGCCGAGCGGCACGTCAACAAGTTCTGCAACCGCGCCTCATCGAGCCTACCCATGATTGCGTATCTGTTCACGGCCGGGCGGGCGCTGTGAACGCGGAAGCAACGCATCAGAGGTCGGTCCGTGGGAGCCCAGAGCGCATGGACGCCTCGCGAGCTCAATCAGTCGCCTGGCGTGCGAGCTCTGGAGGTGTGAGGCGCAGGGACGCGCGCTCGGCGGCATCCACTATGAGGCCGACGACGGCTTCTCGATCGGATGCCGACGTGAAACGGTACGGCATCGTTTGGCGCGCGGCCTCGGCCGTGAGGTTCCAGTGCCGCCAGGTGGTCCGCTTCTCGCTGACGGCCGTCATCACGCTCACCCCGAGTGTATCTAAGGCGTCGCGCGGCAAGTCCTCTGCGCGCAGCAACACAGGTGACGACGCGGCGACCGTCAACGTCGAAATGTCGTGTCCGAGCACGTGTGCAGCGCCTTCTCGCCATGCCGCCGTGAGGTTCGCCAGCGAGTGCATCTGTTTCGCGGGTCGCGTGGCGAGCGTGGCCTGAGCGCGCAGTTTCGTGATCGTCACGGGCTTCGGACGATGCCCGTGGCTGGTCACGTAGGCCTCGATCAGCCGGTCGGTCTCGACATCGATGTGCCGGGATCGCGTTGAGAATTCCGCGACGAGCGCTTCGGGACCAGTGCTTATCGCCCACGCGGGTTGGCGATCGCGCCCCCGCTCGCGCCTCTGCTACTGCACGCCGAGCGATCGCGTGAGCTCGTCAGCAAACAGGGTCTCGTGCAGTTCGGACAGCGCCACCACGGCCTCGTGCATCGGCCGGCCGTCGAGCGAGCGCCACTTGCCGTCGAGCACGGTCTGCACCTTGTTGCTGATCACGACGTGCGTGTGCAGGTGCGGGTCGCCGGCCCGGCTGTCGAAATGGTCGAACGCCGTCGCGATCAATCCGGTCACGTCGACCTGCGCCACCGCGCCACCCTGCCCGGTGGTGCCGGTGCGCGTCGCCGCGACCTCGCGCTCCATGTAAGCCAGCACTTCGGCCACCGCCGCATGGTGGGCCTGCACGATGCGCTCCTGCGTGGCCGCGTCGCCGACACCCCAGAGGATGCTCGCCGACTTCGGAATCAAAACGTAAAGTCATAACCGGCCACGGCGCGGCGGCCTTCTGAGCCCGGCTGTTCGAAAGCGGATGCCGCGGCCCGCTCGCTAAGTCCGCCACCGTCGTCGCGTGGCCCGTCCAAGGCGCAGTCGGCAGCGGTGCGATACACCGGATATACACGACCGAGGGGTTCGCCGGTCACCGGGTCCCGGCCCAATCCAATGATCAGTTGCAGCTGCGCCTCGGTGACGACATCGTCTTCAATAATGAGTCCCTCGCCGAGGCCGCGAAGGCCACCGCCCATCCACCGACCCGGCGGCGCGCCTTCCTCGGTGTAGTAGCGCGTGAGCGGGGTCGACAGCAGGCGCTTGCCGTCACCAGCGGCGATCGTGCGCAGCAAGTACTTGTACCCATCGCCGGCACTCATCACCCGCATCGACACCGCGCCCACCTTCACCGTCACAACGGAGGTGCGCCTCGATCTGCAAGAGGCGTGGGACCGCGTTTTGTATACGCTGCGGTACTGAGGCTGGGTGGTCAGACCGGCCGAAGACGCTACGAGCTCACGTCGATCAGATGTGACATTCAGCGGACCGGTATCCAGCCCTGCGCATGGTGCGACTATGCCTCCCCCGCATTAGTTTTCGACCAGGTTGAAGATGCTGCCCAAAATGCATCCCGGACCTTGTCGATCTGCAATTTGAGGTGCGCGGGTAGCACGGGAAGAGGCTCCTTTGGGGAAGTGCAAGCTAAGCACTCGGGGGCGCCTGGCGGTGAACAACGGCCGGCCGCAATGCGGTAAAACCCTCGCAGAATATCAGAGGGTCAGACACTTCCAGAGTCGTGGCTCAGATCTAAGCTTTCAGCGGCCTACTGACCTTGCCGGGCCCGACACCCCCTGCGACCCAGCACGTACCAGCTTGACCGTTCGTGCGATGAACGCAATCAGCGCGAGGGGCACCGAGAAGAAAAGAAAATACATGGCCACCGTCTTCAGGCTCGTCGCAGTGCCTGCTGTCACCGTTGGCTGAGCGGATGCGTAAACCAGCACGAAATACCCCACCGCAGCGATGACAACGCTCAGCACAAGGGCGGCGATGAGCGCCTTAAACCCGTTGCCGCGCAAGATTTGCACGGCGCCATCGAGAAGGAAGGCGAGAACGAAGGGCAGTACGCCGGCGAGAACAAACACCGCCCCGTAAGCGGCGAAGACGGGAACAAGCCCGGCCAAAAGATCAGATGATGTCACGCTCGGCTCCCCACTGCTACTGAATTATTCTGAATCTAGCAGACCCGCCGTCTACCCTCGGTGAAGGCCGGTGTTCTCGAACGAGCGGTAAATTGACTCCCACCGACTCCGCACGCTTACCTTCTTCCACGTGGCGGATATTTCCCCGCTATACGGTCACCTGAAAGTTGCTTATCCGCGAGGTGACGACTCCACGCCAGCGATCCGAGTTCCAGGTCATCGTGTGATCTGCGTGGAATGACTCGAGGCCGACCATGTTGGGGCGTTGCGACCGGAAGCGCGTCGACAGCGCGAACGGCGACGATGCGTCAAGGGCGCCATGAAGGATGACCGTCGACACCGCCAACTCGTCGGCGCGCGCGATCCAGTCGAAGATACGCAAAGCCACGGGGTGAGCGAGGCGGCTCACGCGCGACAGCAGCAACCAGCCGAGCCACGGCTGCGCGAAGGCGCCCGTCCAGGCGGGCAGGCCCGACCGCATGCAGTTCGCCTTGATCGTGGCGACCCAGTCGAGAACGGGAGATTCGAGCACAAGCCCGACGACGATGCCGCGGAGCAGTGGATCAGCGGCGAGCTGGAGGGCAATAGCCGCACCCATCGACCACCCGAAGAGGATGACGGTGTGCGCGCCGTTCTCGCGGGCGAAATCCACGGCCGCGCGCACGTCATCGACCTCTGTAGCACCGAACTCAGATCTCCCGGTGCCCATCATTGGACCTTCACCATCGTTCCGATACGTCACGACGAGCGACGTCAAACCGGCCTCCGAGGCAACCTGCACGCCATACAGGGTTCCGGCGCGCGTGCTTCCGAGACCGTGAATATGGATGACCCACGTTGTCGACGACGTGCCTTGAGGCGCGATGGGTCATGCGGGCGCCGGGCCGACATCCGTCGGTACGTCGACATCCGACGACTTCAGGCCAGCATCGGCTGGGGTCTCGAAGTAAATGCCGCTCCAGGATACTCGTTGGCCAACCGCCAAGCCCTCGCGCGACTCCCCCATAACCTCGCGGCCCACGAGGTGCGGACCGCGGTCTTGGACGTCGGGCCCCAGCCGGACCCAGTTGCCGGCCTCGACCGAACCGCGCCAACAGCGCAAGGGTGTCGTCGGTGGAGACTCTGATTTCAGCGGAGGTTGTCGAGAGCAGCACCCTCGGGCAGGAGTTCGGCGAAGAAGTGGCGTCTTCGCGCTGCCCGGCTGCGGTTGCTGACCAGGTCGAATGGCACCGACCCGGAGAGGATCGTGCTGCCGAGCCCAAAGGTCCCGATCGCATTTTTTTCCGTGACGAAATCAAACGTGCGACGGTCCGTTCCGCCCAGGCTCCAACGAAAACACCAACGGGCTGCTGCGCCAGTATTTCCCCAAGGGCACCGACCTCTCCGTCCATTCACCCGAGCGGCTCCTGGAAGTGGCCACCGAACTCAACGATCGACCGCGCAAAACACTCGACGGCAGCACACCCACTCAAGCCATGCAACGACTACTCTCAGACCCAGAAAAACCAATCGTTGCGACGACCGGTTGAATCCGCCGAACCTTGACCGGACCGCTGAAAAATCACTGAGGCCGAGCGATGTCGCCGCCTGTACTCCTTCGGAAAGTCTGGATCGGTTTTTCCACGGTGGTGGCCGCCTCACATTCGTGCGGCACTCCCGTCAGGGCCGGGGGTTACCCCACGCTATTGGACACACCGGCGACCGACCCCCGGGTCTCTAACTGAAGGCTAAAGAGACGAAATTAGGCGACCTCTGCAACAAGCTCGGCATCACCCAGCAGACGGTGTACCGCCATGTTTCACCGAGGGGAAGCTGCGCCCTGACGGTGAGAGGCTCTTCTCTAAGAAATAGCGAATTGGAGAACCTTCGCGTCATTTTCGGCGGAGCCGATGTCGCACGTGCGGGGAGTGTTGCTGGTGCTCTCATCGCGACAAAGGACGCACGTATTATTGCTGGTGTAACGGGCGTTTCGCTTGCATTAGATCATTCGATTAGGGGCATCGTGGCAGATAAAGTTTTTTGGTGGGTCGCAGCCGTACTCACGATGGTCCTGGGAATTGTCCTGTTTGCGAGTGCTTTGGGCATGTGGATCAACGGGGTCATCTTTGTTACATATGGTCTTGCCATAGGGCTCGCGTTTAAAATCCTGTACTCCCGGGGCGGTGTTCGAAAAGACTAGGTGAAGAAGCGTGCGCCAGAGGACCACGCTCTTTTTGGACTTTGGTGTGTCGTCGGTGATTTCCCGCCGATGGTGGTCGATGCGCTACCTAGGTGTCATAGTATGCCGCCATAGAGCGCCAAAGGTCACTTATCTGGATTGCCTGTACGAGCTATTGCAGGACCGGTGGCGATCGCTCGTGCTCCGTCCGTTGCGGAACCTCTACCGGTCACGCGCATTCCTCATCGGGACAAGACCCCGGAAGGTTCAGGCCTTACGAGCCGCCACAGAGAACATCAGCGGCACCCTCTCGCGACCCGAGGCCAAAGCAAATCCGGCCGGCGTCTCTACGAGTGGGGGCAACGGCTTCCAGGGCATAGCGGCCAGTCCACCCTCGCAGGCCGTCGAGGTGCGAGTGTGGTCGACCACGTGCTGCCCGCGGAGGATCCTTGGCCGTCCCCAGCCTGATCAATCCGTGCAACGTTCGGCTCGCGGCCTCAAGCGTCGTTCGGTCAAGGCCTCGACGGCTTGGAGGCTCAGCGCGTGACCGCGCCGTGCCTCCACGCCGTCAGCTCGCCGGGACGCGACCTCCGGGGGTCAGGCGGCCATCGCCCCGTAACGCTTGTGGCCATTGACGTCGTAGCGGTCGAGCATCATGACCTTCGACCAGACGCGGATGAATGCGCGGACGAACCGCTCTTGCCCGTCGCTGCCCGCGTAGGCGTCGGCGATCGACCGCAGTTGCGCGTTCGAGCCGAATACCAGGTCATTCCGGGAGGCCCTCCAGCGAGCCTCGCCGGTCGCCTGAACCCGACCAGTGAAGGTCATCGCGGTCTCGTCGTCCTTCGTCCAGATGAGGTCGGTGTCGGTCAGATTCACGAGGAAGTCGGTCGTCAGGGCTCCGACGTGATCCGTGAGCACACCCACGTCGGACCCGTCCCAGTTACTGCCGAGCACGCGGAGCCCGGCGTGCAGGACGGTCCACTCCGGCGCGGTGAGAGTGAACAGGTTCGCCTTGTCGAGGAATGCCGCCTCGGGCGCGACGCCCGGAGCAAACTCTTCGAAGCGCTCGGACACGAAGTTGCGGAACCCGTCCGCAATGGGTCGCAGCCACTCGAACATCTCGATGTCGGTCAACTCCTGCGTCGTGTCGACACGGCCTGGCGTAAACGGCACGCTGGCGTCAGATCCTGCCGCCCGTGCCGCCTGCTCCACGGCGGCGCTGCCGGCGAGGACGATGAGGTCGGCGAGAGACACCTTCCGTCCGCCCGACGTCGCCGTGAAAGCCGCCTGCACGTTCCGCAGCGCGTCGATGACTGGGACGGTGCGTCGGTTGACCGCCCAGTCTTTCTGCGGCGACAAGGCCAGGCGGGCACCGTTCGCCCCTCCGCGCTTGTCGCTGTCGCGGTAGGTCGAGGCGGCGGAGAACGCCGTGTAGACGAGGTCGGACACGGACAGCCCGGTCGCGAGGACGGCTTCCTTGAGCGCTGCCACGTCGCCCTCGTCGAGTGAGGATCCTGCTGCGTCCGGGAGCGGGTCCTGCCAGAGCAGGTCGTCGGCGATGGTGACCTCCGGGCCGAGGTACCGGTGCTTCGGCCCCATGTCGCGGTGCGTGAGCTTGTACCAGGCCTTCGAGAACGCGAGGGTGAACAGATCGAAGTCGGCCAGGAAACGCTCGCATATGGCCCGATACTCCGGGTCGACCTTGAGTGCGATGTCCGAGGTCATCATCATGAGCGGGTACATCTGACCGGGTACGTGGGCGTCCGGAGTCTTCGGCGCCTCCGAGTCAGTCGGTGTCCACTGCAGCGCGCCGGCCGGGCTTTTCGTCTGCTCGTAGTCGTACGCGAACAGGTTCTCGAGGTAGGCGTTGTCCCACTGTGTCGGGTTCGGAGTCCAGCTGCCCTCGATGCCGTTGGTCGAAGTGTGCTCGGCACTACCGGTACCCACCGGGTTGTGCCAACCGAGCCCCATCGACTCGATCGGGGCTTTCTCGGGTGATGGTCCGATGTCGGATGCGGGTACCTGGCCGTGGCTCTTACCGAACGCGTGGCCACCGGCGATCAATGCCACCGTTTCCTCGTCGTTCATCGCCATCCGCGTGAACGTGATGCGAATGTCGCGTGCTGAGCCCAGCGGGTCGCCGTTCGAATAGGGCCCCTCAGGGTTGACGTAGATGAGCGCCTGGTGCGACGCGGCCAGGGGGCTCTGCAAGTCGTAGTCGGCGTCGCCGTTCTGACCATGCCAGCGTTCGTCGCGGCTCACCATCTCGTCAGGGCTCGCGACCGCGTGCGGGTTCCAGACCTCCGGGCCCCACCAGGTGCCGTCGTCCGGTTCCCACGCATCGAGTCGTCCACCACCGAAGCCGTACGTCGGCAGGCCCATCAACTCGAGGGAGCAGTTGCCGGTCAAGACCATCAGGTCGGCCCACGACAGAGCGTTGCCGTACTGGTGCTTGATCGGCTGTAGGAGTCGTCGTGATTTGTCGGTGTTGCCGTTGTCCCACCAGCTTCCGATTGGTGCGAACCGCTGCATCGCGGTGCCCGCTCCGCCACGGCCGTCGGCAATTCGGTACGTGCCGGCGGCATGCCAGGCCATTCGGATCATCTGTGGACCGTAGTTGCCGTAGTCCGCCGGCCACCAGTCCACCGATGTGGTGAGCAGTCGCTTAATGTCCGACTTGAGCGTCGTGAGGTCGATCGTGGCGAAAGCCGCCGCGTAGTCGAAGTCCGCGCCGAGCGGGTCGGCGTCTACGCCGTTCCGGTGGAGAAGCTCAACCCGGAGACGCTGCGGGTACCAACTGTCCAGGGTCGGCGACTGACCGAAGGTGCCACCGAGGTGGTCGCCACCTGCTGGCAGCGCACCGCTCATGTGGAAACTGCATGTGTTGGTCTGGTCGTCAGTGCTCATTGATGCTCCCTGTGTGCTTTAGCTGGATGAGAAACGGTGTCGTCGGGGTCACAATATAACGATTAGCCGCCGCATCGCAGCGGCGTCAATCTGTGGTGCAGCTATGCTTCGACGCTGCTGTGAGGCGGTGCGTCGCGGGCTGCCGACGTGACGGGAAGCCCGATAAAGAGATCGTATTCCCGCAAGGTGCGCGTGGCCTGCCAAGAAAGTGACTGACTTCTAGACGGTGGTGGTGCAGTGGCCGAGCGCACGACGGCCAAATCAAATAAAGCCCTGCGCCGATTGCTGTGGTGCGGGCGGTGCGAAGCCCGGTGAAACCGACGCCGGAGGATGGGGATGTCGAGAGCTTGATTTCCGCGAATCGTGTTCCGCTCGCGGTGACCTGGGAGCACCCCCGCCAGAGGCTCCTAGTGGGGAACGGTTATCGGGGCAGCTCATCAGTCAGGTCGAAGTTCATTTGAATACGCCGGCCGTACCCAAGTCCTCGCTGTTGCTCTGCCGCTGACAGATCACGAAGAAAATCAGAATCGGGATCACGCTCGATGAAACCACAGTTCAAGTGGAAGGGCGCATTTCGTGGAACGTCCGTGAACGTTCGCAAGGTAACCCGTTTGCATCCGCGCAGTCGTGATTCGCTCTTGACTGCCTCGACGAGCGCGCGCCCATGCCCGCGGTGTGCCGCCGACGGCATGACCGACAGCTGCTCGAGATGACTGCTGCCAGGGACTTCGAGGACATGGGCAAACCCGATCGGGTCCGATCCCGGAATTTCGCTGGCTACGAGGATGAAGCCACTCTGCAGTGAGGGCGTCGTATAAGAAGGAGCAGGCCGCCAGTCGACTATCGAGAACACGGTCGCGAACAGCGCATCTGCTTCATTCTCGATCGCTTCAAGAAACTCCAGGTCGTCGGCCGTCGCCTGTCGCACAAAAGTCCTCCATATGACTCCGAATGTAGCTTGACGAAGGGTGCCGTAAGCCGGACCCTCACGGGTTGCTTATGGCGGATCGCGCGCTAGCTTTCAGGCGAGTCATCCTGAGACTTGTCGAGCGCAAATTTTTGCAGATAGCGGCGACGACCGTAATAGATGAACGCCGCTAGCCCGCAGATGAACTGAATGGCACCGAGTACCAACACGAATATGTCACCCGGCTCGCCCTCCCCCTCAGCGATCCGAAGCAAAACTTGCGCCCGGCCAGCGACAGCGAGGACCGCGGCCGCCAGGATGATGACGGTGCTTCGCGTCTTGCTGATCGGGGGTATCGAACCCATGCAGCCGAGCATACGCTCGGAGAAATTTGCGTGTCGCTCATGCGACCGCCCGTAAGCCGGACGTCCACCGGCACACCTGGGCACACGATCGCTGGCTCTGAGTCCGTTCCCGAAAGGGGAACCCTTTCCGGGCCGGTCAGAGCGTGTTGCCTTGGCTGACTTCAGCGACCACGGAACACCATGCCCTTCTTGCACCACAAAAGGCACAATCGCTGGATCCATCAAGCACCCCTCCTGAGTAGTCCCGTCTGTCGAACCCAGCCCTCATCCGATTCTGAGCGCTCCCGTATGACAAAGCTTCCCCGCCATGCTGCGGGGAAGCTGCGACAGACCTTGTCGGCTGCATACATGCGTTGTCCGAGGTGACGCGCCCGACCTTCGGGGATCCCCGTTCTGTGAGGAACGCGGCGACTCGGATCAGGCACCCAAACGGGGTATTGCTGCACCAATGTGAATCTCGCTAGCTTCCGAATCACGTCTGAATCACGTCTGAACGAGGGGGAACCGTGCAGCTGAAATGGGTTCGAAACACGGCAGCGATGGCGGTGCTCGCTGTGCTAGCTGGTGGCTTCCTAGCAGTGGAGCCAGCTCAGGCGATAGGTGGTGCGGTCATCGACTCGGCCGATTGCATGCAGAACGAGTTGAGAGCGAACGATGATTCTTATTCCAGCCAGGTGCAGCTGCCGTTCGGCGTGGACTTCTACGGCACGTCGTTTGAGAGCTTGTGGGTGAACAACAACGGCAACGTGACATTCGACGGGCCGTTGAACACCTTCACTCCTTTTCGGTCTAGCTGATACGCGCGCCAAGATCATCGCTCCGTTTTTCGCGGATGTCGACACTCGCGGTGTCGGTTCCGAAACCGTGCGCTATGGCTGGGGAACCACAACCTATGAAGGCCAGCGTGCCTTCTGTGTGAACTGGGTCGACGTCGGCTATTACAGTGCAAGTACCGACAAGCTCAACAGTTTCCAACTGCTCCTGGTCAACCGGGAAGACGCTTCCTCCCCTGGCGCCTTCGATATCATCTTCAACTACGACAAGGTCCAATGGGAAACAGGCAGCGCCAGCGGCGGGACGGGAGGGCTCGGCGGAACCTCAGCAGTGGCAGGTTGCTCGAACGGCAGCGGCCGTGACGGCACCTCCTACGAGCTCTTCGGCTCCTCGGTCAATGGGGCTTTCGTCGACACGAGCCCCACTGGGCTGGCTAACACCAGCACCGATAGCTCCGTCACCGGAAGACACGTATTTCGGGTCCGCGGCGGCAGCGCACCGCTGACCCAATACGTCGCGCTCGGAGACTCGTTTCAATCCGGAGAAGGCGCGGGCGCGTACCTTCCCAACACCGACATTCCCGGCAACCGCTGCCACGTTCGGCCTACGCATACCCGAAACGACTCGTCGACGCTGGCGTGGTCAACCTGAATTTGGACTTCGGAGCCTGCAGCAACGCAGTGATCGACGATCTCTCAGTCGGCTACGACCCCAACCGCCCGCCTTACACCGACGGTATTGCGCAACTCGATCGCCTCGGTAGCAGCACAAAACTGGTCACCCTGGGCATCGGCGGCAACGACATGGGGTTCGCGGATGTGCTCAAAGGCTGCGTAACGGCGCAGCTCGGCGACGCTCTGAACCCGTTCGTTGATGCCGCGTGTGAACCGGAGTATGGCGACAGCGTCGATGACAGACTTGAAGTCATGATCGACAAGGACAAGCTGGGAACCATCTACAAGGAAGTCAGGCGCCGCGCTCCATTTGCTCGCGTGCTGATACTCGGATACCCACGCTTCTACGTCGAAGGCGGCCAGCACAACGCCGCCCACGACGACTATTGCGCCGGAATGCGCATGACAGATCAGCGGTGGATCAACCGTGAGATCAGACAGTTCAACAGTGCCATCAGCAATTCAGCGCGGTCTCTCGGCCTCCAATACGTCGGCATCTACGACACTCCTGCTGGCCACGAGTTGTGCGGTCCCAGCGCCGACCTCTTCCTCAACGGGATCAAATTGTTCGATCAAGTCGAGTCGTACCACCCGAACGAATTCGGCCACGAATTGATCGCTCGCGACGTCACCGCGGCACTGCGAGCACCTTCTCCAGGGACGCTCTTCAATGTGCATCCTGGTGAAACCATCGACTACTCCTTCCAGCCCTCAGGGGGCGACCTTGACGCATCCACCCAGTGGCCCGGTAGCGATGTGGTGCTGTCTCTGACATCCCCATCAGGCCGTGTCATCGGGCGAGAAACCAGCGCCACCGATGTGAGCCACGAAGTCGGTCCTACTTTCGAGAGCTACCACATTGCGAACGCCGAGGTGGGGCAATGGACCGCGACACTCTTCGGTGCGCAGGTCGCGCCGCAGGGCGAGGAGACTCGTTTGGACGTCTGGCAGGCGCCACCTGCCAACCTGGATCCCACGGCAAGCATGTCTCTGGCCTCCGCAGGGCGTTCGATCACGCTCGATGCAGGCGCGAGCGCCGACGCCGACGGCAGCATCGTCGAATATCTCTGGGAGTTCGGCGATGGCAGCACGACTACCGGACGTCAACTCAGCCACACTTACACCACCGCCGGAACATACTTGGTGACGCTCGCAATTCGAGATGACGAAGGCGGGGAAGCATTCGTTTCGGCGGATCAGCTTGTTGAGGTCCCGAAATATGAATTCAGCGGTTTCCGCTCACCCGTGGATGCCGCACCGGCCTTCAACCAGATGAAGGCAGGCAGGGCTGTGCCATTGAAGTTCGCGCCGGGCGGGGACTTTGGGATGGACATTCTGAGCGCAGGTTCGCCGTCTTCAACAGCGACCGAATGCGCAACAGGCGCAGCCATAAGCAACGTAGAAACGACCACAACCGCAGGCAACAGCTCACTGTCATACGATGCGGCGAGCGGAACGTACACGTACGTCTGGAAGACCGCGTCCACATGGGCAGGCACCTGCCGAACATTCACACTTACGCTCGATGACGGCAGCTCCGACGTCGCCAAATTCAAGTTCAAATAATGATGACGCAGAGCGGTAAAGAGGCGGAGTCGGCTCTCGGCGTGGGCGCGGTTCTGGCCTGGGCAGGGATCCTCGTCCTGTGGTCGGCCCTCGTCGTTTCATGCACAGGGCTCTTGGGTCGTGGTGCTTACATGACCGTGTACTTCGCAGCAACCGGCGAGGCACTCGCAGAAGCCCGGACCGGAAACCTGTTGATCCTCGTCGGCTCACTCGGCCTGTTCATCGCCGCGGTTTGGGCACGGCTAATGCGCGTGCCGCTTTGGGCTTGCATCCTGGTCGCTGTTCCGGCGGCTCTCGTTGGGGGGCTCTCGCTTTTTGCTGGCGCCACTCTAATTCCGGAGCTAAGTTACCTTCTGGCGGTACCCATTGCCGCTGCTGCCCTCATAAGCGTTCTGATCCTTGCCCGGCCGATCCGCCGCAACCCAGTGACGATTGAACGTGCCTCATCCAGGTCCGACGAGGCGTAACCATGCAGCCACCCCGGTCACGTGGCTGGTCGGAACTCCAATCGCGCGGGCGGCAGCAGGCATACGTACCCGTGCACAACGCGGTGCCTAGTACGGCCCGGTCACGGGATACCTGGACTCCATCGCAGCCCTAATCTAGCGGTCTGTTCCGGACAATCAACGCCCGGGCTTCCCCGCCGCTCTTCGGTGGTGGGAAGAACTCCAGCAGGTCAGTGTCCTGCATCGCGCTCATGAGCAAGACCGGCCCATGCGACATTCTCCAAGTCGGGTATCACGGCCCATTCTCCCCTCGTCGGCCTGGTTTGCGGGCTGGTCCTCGCCAGGCCGCTGCTTCGCGCTGGCTCCGTTCCCCCAACGCGCCCGTTGACCATCAGGAATCAGACCGAGCCTCCGCTCGCCGGCGGCGAGTGCTAATTACTATCCATCGAAAGATGGCGGCATTGACAGCGGCCAAAAGGAAGAATCCCAGGTAGTACAACGCCGCGCTCAGCGACAGTGCTCCGACGGCCAATTCTTCTGGCCCCGATCCTTGCGATGAACCCAGTGAACCGGCAACGTAATACGGAGTTGATAGCGGCAGCGTCAACACAACGATGAGTAGAACAATCGATTCGGCTGCGCCCGTCCCCGCTCCCACGTCAAAGGCGCGCATCACGCACACCGACGCAACGAGCCCGCCGACTGCCGCCAAGTAAGCGCCCATCATCGCAACGGCCCAAGAGGGCAGGCGGCGCTTCCGAGTCGGTTTTGTGCGGTCAGTCGTCATCTCCGAAAGCTACAGGACGCGCCCGACCCCGGGCAATAAGCCATGGCAATCGTGCCCTTGTCCTTCGAGTTACTCCGACCAACGAGTGTCAGTTGACGGACGTCGAACGCGACAGATCTGGGGCCAAACCACCCCGCGACCGAGTCCGCCGAAGTTGTGTCACACGGGAACCCCCTACGGGACGGCTGAGATATCAGTCCCGCGGTGGCGCTAACTATGCACGGTGCGCTCGCGCTGATAACGCTCGCGGACCGCGGGCACGGGCGCCGTCAGCGGTTGGACAAAAGTGCTTGGCCGATGATGCGGGCTCCGTCGGGAAATGCCCCCGGGTTCGGCCCGGAGTAATTGAGCCTGATGAAGGGGCCGGTGGCCTCGGCCGGGAACCAACTCGAGCCAGCAGCGATTAGGACCCCGGCTGCTTCGCAGTCTGCGACCAGCCGCTCGAGGTTGGTCCCGTCGGGCAGGCGAGCCCACAGATTGAGACCACCAGCCGGAACGGTGGTTACGTGGGCGTCGGGTGCATGCTCGCGCAGACTCGTCAGTAACAGATCTCGTCAGGCCCGCAGTTGCGGGCGCAGGTTGCGGAGGTGGGTCTGCCACCCGGGCTGGGTGACGACGTCGAGTACCGCGGCTTGAAGGAGCCCGCTGACGTACATCGATTCGGCGCTGCGGTCGGCGAGGATGCGTTCCTTGGCGGGACCGCGGGCAATAATTGCCGCCACGCGGAGGGATGGCGAGACGCTTTTGGTGAGGGATCGCACATAGACGACATGGCCGGCGTCATCGCGCGCGGCGACAGGATGCGGATCGGTATCGATGCCGAAGTCATGGGCCCAATCGTCCTCGACCAAGAAGGCGCCATGCGCCCGAACGACGTCGAGGATGTGCGTCGTGGTGGACTCTGACCACTGTGCGCCCGTGGGGTTCGCATAGGTGGGCTGCGCATAGAAGACGCGCGAACCAGTTTCCTGGAACGCCCGAGCGAGCTCGTCGGGATCGGGCCCCTCGGGTCCCGAGGGAACCGGGACCACGTTCCGCTGGGGTTGATCTCGCTGTGCGTCACGTAATAGTGCGCCTTGATCCGCTCAAAGTCCATGGTGTCACCGAACCCGGGCGTCTGAAACAGGTCACGCGCGTATGCCCAGAGCACCGGCATTTCGCTGAGCTTGTTGCGGTTGCACTTGAAGTGCCCGTGGTACACGGCATCGAAACGAGCCAGTGTGGTGAACAGTCGCACGTCGGCTTCGGTGATGGTGTCACCAACCAGAAACCGCTGCCCCCTGAGCCGTTCCTCAAGCCAGTCCAGTCGGGCGAACAGTGCGTTGTAGGCCCGTTCGTAGCTTTTCTGGCTGCCGGCGAATCCGCACTTGTACACACCGTTGTTCACGTCGTGAAAGATCAGGTTGGCGACCTCGTCGATCTCCGACCGAAGGGCTTCGGGGTAGAGGTCAGGGGCTCCGACCCGGTGGTGCTCGACCCACTCACTCTCGAAATCGAGGGTGATCTGCGGGTAGTTGTTCGTAACGACCTTGCCCGATGGCACGTCCACAATCACGGGCACGGTGATGCCACGGGGGTAGTCGGGAAACCGGGCGAAATAGGCGCGTTGAATCCGGTCGATTCCGAGCACCGGGTCGACTCCGCCCGCATCGAGGTCGAAGGTCCAGCTGTTCTTATCGTGGGTGGGTCCGGGCAGTCCCAGCGAGATGACCCCTTCAAGACCCAGCAACCGCCGCACGATTGCGGTGCGGTTCGTCCAGGGGCATGCCCGCGCGGCCACAAGGCGATATCGACCGGTCTCGACGGGTCAGCCGTCCCGCGCGTCACGGGTGATGCAATCTTCGATGTAGTTGGTGTCGCGATCGAAGGGCTGGCCGGGTTCGATGTAACGGGGCGTCAGGTTGGTCATGCTTTCACGCTACAACGAATGCCTCCGTGCCAGCCGGTGTGTTCCTGCCTGCCGGTGCGTAGCGCACCGGGTGATTAGATCTGTTCGGCGATTTCCGCGTCGGAACGGGCGTCGACGATGCCCCACATCATGTGGGTGGGGCCGCTGCCGTCGCTGCGCGGCTCGGCCGGGCGAGACGCCCAACGGTTCGCGACCGCCGCGCTGCCCAACGCGGCCAGCGATGAGGCAATGGTGCGGTGCAAAATCTTGCCGGCAATGACCCGCCCGTCTGGAGCCAGCCGCCAGCCGCGCTTATGCGCGATCACCTGGCCGATCTCGTCGTCGCTCAGCCACCGCGAAAAGCTGCGATCCGGGGCGCCAACGTCGGTGAGTTTCATGATGATCGTTCCATGAAGATCACTGTATCGGCTACTCGGCCGAGGCCTGCAGATGATGAATGGCCCACCCGGTGGCGTCGCCGAGGGAGACCAGCAGCGTCTCAGCAGCAGCCCGGGCGTCGCTGTCACTCCGCGGATCGGTGACGTCGATGGCCAACGGGGGCGCTTCGCCGAACTTCGGTACCTCCACCGTGACGCGACCCCCGTCGGGCAACGCGACGAACGGATGCGCCGCGCTACCCTGCACGGGCCGGCCCACAACCTGAGAAATCGCGCTCAGCGCCTCCGGCTTGGTCACGGCCGCCACCACAATGATCGTTGCCTGATAGCGCATGGGTCTCCTCTGATAACGCGTCTGATCAACGCGGTCGAGCCGAATACCCTGACCCTAGCGCTGCTGGTGCCCGGTCACCCGGCAACGGTGGTTTCTGGGCTCCGCGCCGGCCGTGTCTGCTGCACGTTCCAGGCGGCCAGAATGCTCAGCGCATCGGCGGACGGCGAGCCGACCGGGGCGCTGTACACAAACAATTCCTGATCCGGTTCTCCGGCAACGGCAAAGTTCTCGAAGTCCACATCGATGCGCCCGACCACGGGGTGCACCAGCCGTTTGATGCCGAAGGTGCACTCGTAGACCCGATGCTCGGCCCACATCGCTTCAAATTCGGGGCTCTGCTCCATCAGCTCCTTGATCAGCATTGTCATGGCGGGGTCGTGCGGGTGCCTCAACGTGTCCCGTCGAAGGATCGCGGCCACATCCGCTGCGATCAGGTCCCAGTCCTGGTAGTACGACCGTGCAGACGGGTCGAGAAAGGTCCAGTGCGCCAGGCTCCGCCGGTGACCCGTGCGAGCGCCAAAGTCGGCCATCAGCGCCACCGCGAGGGAATTCATGGCCAGAACCTGCATCCCCGGTCCCAGCACGAAGGCGGGGGAGCCGGTGAGGGAATCCATGATGCCCTGCAGCGGCGCGCGCACCGTGCTCGTGCGTCCCCGCACGTCGAGCCGCCCACCCGTCGACGCTGACAACAGCGTGAACAGGTAGGTGCGCTCGGTCTCGTTCATGCGCAGGGCCACGGACAGGGAATTGATCACCGCGTCGGATGCCTGGGTCACGCGGCCCTGTTCCATGCGGGCGTAATAATCCACGCTCACCCCGGCTATTCCGGCAACTTCGTCCCTGCGCAATCCCGGCACCCGCCGCACGGCCCGGTTCAGGGGCAGTCCCACGTCGCCGGGCGCAAGCCGAGCCCGGGCAGAGCGCAGAAAATCAGTGAGGGTGCCAGCGGTGTCCATGACTCCAGTATCGCCCAGGCCGGCTGCACATCAGCCGGGGACAACTTGTCCTAGGAAGACGGGGGCGCGGTTGTGCGGGCATATCCGGGCGCTCCGATGGTTCCCCTAGGTGTGGGCATTCACGTCCGCACGAAAGGAACACCATGACTTTGTCCGCAAACCTCAACGGCCGCGTCGCGGTCATCACCGGCGCGTCGAGCGGAATCGGTGAGGCAACTGCACGTCAGCTCGCTTCCCGCGGCGCATCGGTTGCACTGATCGCGCGTCGCGCTGACAAGCTTGAAGCGCTCGCCGCTGAGATCACCGCCGCCGGCGGAACCGCGCTCGTGATCGTCGCGGACGTGACGGATGCCGACGCCATCAGCCGCGCCGCCGCCACCGTTGAGAAGGAGCTCGGCACCACGAGCATCCTGTTCAACAACGCCGGCATCATGCTCCCCGCCCCCATGCAGGAGCACGCCGTCGATCAGTGGAAGCACCAGATCGACCTCAACGTCACGGCGCTCGTCACCACCATCGGTGCGTTCGTCGACCAGCTCGTTGTCAGTGCCGCGAAGGGCGGCCCCTCGGACCTCATCAACACGAGCTCCATCGCCGGGCAGAACATCTTTCCCAACTTCTCGGTGTACTCCGCCACGAAGGCGTTCGTCACGCACCTGACCACCACACTGCGTGTGGAGCTCGGTGCACAGGGCGTGCGCGTGGGATCGATCGCACCGGGGCTTGTGAAGACCGAACTGGCCGGTCACGTGACCGACGCCGGCGTGTCGGATTGGATTGCCGGTGCTGACGACAGCATCACACTGCTCAACGCTGAAGACATCGCCGAAATCATCACCTTCACGGTGAGCCTCCCCGCACACGTGAATCTGCAGCACATCGCCGTCCTTCCCACCGGACAGCCCTCGTAACGCAGCCGCAGCACCGAAACGCCCCCGACCTCCTGTACCGAGGCCGGGGGCGTTTCGGTGTGATGGGTGAGGTGAGCCGGTCAGCCTCCCACCAGCACGTCAAAGATCGCGCTGAGGCCCGACACGGCGGCCGACACGAGGACCCCCACCACCGTGACCAGCCAGGCCGTTTTTTTTGTTCGCGTCGAAACCGGACAGGGGCAGGCCCTGCCTGTCACGCTGTGAACCGGTCAGCACGAGAATCAGATCGATGAGCCACCAGAGGCCGAAGCCTCCCAGAGTGATCAGTTTGAGTGTTCCGGTCTCTGCTTTGCCCAGATAGAACCGGTCCACGGCGAGAAATCCGAGCAACCAGGAGAACAGCCAGGTTGCTACGAAGGAGCGATCCGACACGGGGGCGTAGCCGGAAGATGCGGGGTACGGCGGGTGACTCGCAGACAGATTGCGCGCGGCGCGGTCGGCTTTTCCTGTGCTCATCGGACTTCTCGTCTTCGGGACCACGCCGTTGCCGCCGCCGGTTCGACACAGGCACGTCAACGACGAGCAAAACGTTGCCCCTATTCTGGCCACTCCGCTGGTGCCTGTCGACCCTCAGACTCGGGTTTCATTCACCGCGTGCGCAGCGCAATGAGCGCTCGGCCACGCGCTGAAAAACCGGGGGAACCGGGACATAATGGCTGAATCCAGCAGTCAGCGCACACTCACCGAGGAGAATTTCGATGACCACTCTGAACCCGTATTTGGGCTTTCGCGACGGTCATGTCCCATTGAGTGGTGTGGTTTCCCCGCTTTGAGCGTTGCTTCGTCAACGCGAGGAGCCATCGTGGGATGGTCAGTGGGGACCGGCTAAAGCAACTCACGAAGGACACCACACGACCCTTCTATGGTTGAAGTCAAGCAGTAAGGGTCGCCAGTGAGCGATAGA
>NZ_SOHK01000005.1 GCF_004404055.1 Cryobacterium ruanii | reverse complement strand
AAGTCCTCAGATAGGTGATGTCACCGACCCCGACCTGGTTCAGTGCCCCGGTGTCCCATTTCCGTTTGACCGCGTCGATGGGGTAAGCGTCGGCGTGGTCAACGATCGCGGTGGTCTTCCACTTCTTCGGGCAGATACCCACCAAACCGAGGCGTTGCATGATCTTGGCGCCGGTCTTGCGGGAGATGGTTTCCCCGTCAGCACGGAGGTCGGCNAGATGGTTTCCCCGTCAGCACGGAGGTCGGCGAGGATTCTCGGAGAACCGTAAACCTCGTCGGAGTCGCCGTTAAACCACGCCACTTTCTGCTCGATGCCGTCCCGCCGAATCATGCGGTCCGAGAGCTTCCGGTCGAGCCAGACGGAGTAGCCCGATCGGGACACCTCAAGCAGGCGAACCATGCGGGTGATCGTGAAATTGATCTTCTCCACCAGTATCAGTTTGAACGCTTTGCGCTCGTATCCGACGCTTCCTGGGCGAAGAAGATAGACGCTTTTTTAGAAACGCCCGATCAAGTTTCAGGTCCGCGTTCTCTTTCCGCAACCGGAGGAGGTCGGCCCGTTCCGACTCGGTGACTCCGGTCTCGCCGGTGTCATTTCGGGCCTTGAAAGCGCTGACCTACCGGCCCAGCGATGCTTCGTTGATACCGAGGTCGCGGGCCACAGTCGCGACCGCCCTGCCCGTGTCGATCACCAGCTTCACGGCCTCGTTTTTGTACTCAGGAGTGAACTCCCTGCGTGTCTTTCCCATGTGAACATTCTCTCTTGTGAGGTGTCCACTCAACGGGGGCAAGGCCATAGTGAGATATGGGGAGTATGGAAAGAACCAATCGGTCCATGAGTCTGGGGCCAAGCTTGCAGACAGTGATCGGTAGGTTGCGGCAGAAGTGACGTAACCCGACGGAGTCGATTCTGGTTTCCCTATATGCTCACCATTTGCTTTCGCGAGCAGTTCGTGTCGCGAACCGGGGAAAACAACTCGTTCAGCGTGGCGGATGCATGCGCAGCGCTCGACCTCCTGGACCAACGCGTGGCAGGGGCCGAAGTTAACAGCCTCTGAGGCAAGCTTTAGATCGGAGTGTCCGCTAGCCGTCCGGCTTACGGTCGTGAGTTGTGTGGGGAGGCAACGTGAGGCACTCACCACATCACGGTCATGAGTTGTGTGAAGAGTCAACGTGAGGCACTCACCACATTACGGACGCCTCGGTCGAGGCGAGAGGCCGAGGTGCCGATTGGAAATCGCAGGGATGAGCCGTGGCTTTGCCTTGCGGCTGGACCGGCGAAAGTTGGGTTGAAAGATCGGGTAAAAGGCACTTGACTCCCCCATTTGGGGGTCATACACTAATCGCGAACTGCGTGGGAGTGCTTCCCGAGGACTTGCGTTGTGGCCACGCCGACTCCGAGAGGACCCTCATGTCAACCCCCGACGTGCCGTCAGTTTCACGCTTCTTCCGCGCCACTGCTGTGTTTGTGGCTGCCCTGTTGGTGGGAATCATGCTTCCGTTGGGGGCTGCGCAACCAGCTTCTGCCGCCACCGTGAATGTGGATCTCGGCGAACGATGCGTGCTGAGGGTCGACGCTGAGTACTCGCTGGCGTCAGGCTTGAGCATCTCGCCCGCCACTCGGAACTTGGAAGTGGTGCTGCCGCCGATGCTGTGGGACATCGGTCATTCATTGTCGTGGACGCTGACGGGGCCGAATGGCAGCACCAGCAGTTTCGAGGAGGACGTGCCTGCGGGAGCTCAGAGCTTCGTGGTGCCCATCGGGGCGGAGCTCTTCACTCCTGGACAGCCGACACAAGGCCAATTTGAGTTGAAGTTCTGGGGTTTTCGCAGCAAGTGTCCACACGATAACAGTGAGACCGTGACTGAGACAAACTTCGTCGCCGACTTGGCGATTGCGGCGACGGGACCAGTTGACGCGCGCATCGAGTTGACCGAGGACAATGCCACGAGCAGCACCGGTGGCGATCCGTACGACGCGAAGTTCTCATATGCCGACCCTGCGTTTCCCGGAACTGTGGATGCGCAATGGGGTGACACGATCTCGATTGAGGCTCCTGCTGGCTTTTGGCTCAGCGGCCCAGAAGGGCGTTGGACCAACCCGCAGGCAGATGCATTGCTGCAAACGAGCGTTGAAGGCGGAGATTGGTTCTCGCTGTCACCCAGCATCTCGTCAGACGGTTCCACCGCGCGGGTGACACTTCCCATGGCGCCGTCTCCGCCATCGCCCGGAAACGAGGACTACTGGATCGACGGAGTTGGCGACCTGACGATCAAGCTCTCCGAAAACGAAACGTGGTCGTCCAGCTCAGTTTCCGCTAATCAATCTCTCAGCCTTCCCACGCCCGCTGTGCAAGGAACGGAACCGGAGATTGAGGGTGTTCCCGCCGTCGGTAGAACGCTTACCGCGATTCCGGGAACGTGGGAGGAGTATGCATATCTCTCCTACCAGTGGATGCGGGACGGTGTCCCAATCGATGAATATTGGGACGCCACAACGGCCACTCACGTCGTCGGGACTCTGGACGCCGGCACGCGCTTGACGGTTTCAGTCACTGGGTCGAACGCAACCCGCATTCCGACGACTTTGACCAGCGCTCCCACGGCGCTCGTTCCCGCGTCGGTGCCGGGTCAGATGTCCACCCCGTCTACGGTCATGGCCAGTCAATCCGCCACGGTGTTGTGGAGTCTGCCCTACGCTGACGGCGCATCTCCGATCACTGGGTATCGGGTGAGGACGTATACGGCAGGTGGATTGATCAAGACCCAGACTGCCCCGGCCACTGCGAGAACAGCTGTCGTCACGGGGCTCATCGACGGCACGGCTTACTCATTCGATGTGGCGGCGATCAACGCTATCGGGGCCGGACCGGCGTCGGGCCGTAGCGCTGAGACGAGCTATGTCGCAGACACGACAGCGCCGACAGTGAGGACAGTGATCCCCGTCAGCGGTTCAAGCGGCGCCACCCTCGACGGGAATGTTCGCGCGACATTTAGCGAAGGCGTTATCGGCTTGACCGCAACGTCTTTCGTGCTGAAGCAGGGAACGACGACAGTCGCAGGATCGGTCACGTTGGTGGGAGAGGCGCTGACCTTCGATCCTGCGGCGAGTCTGCTGCCCGATCGAACCTACACAGCAACCATCGCCGGGCTGAAGGACCCGTCAGGCAACACGATGGTGACCAAGACCTGGTCCTTCATCACTGGCCCGGCTCCTGTCGTGACCGCGACCAGTCCCGCATCCGGTGCCACTGGCGCGAGCCAGACCGGTGATGTCTCAGCAGTCCTGAGCGAACCAATCGTCTCCTTCACCGCAGCGAACTTCACCCTGCGTCAGGGGACGACATCGGTAGCCGGTGCCGTCTCCTACGACGCGGCCACTCGGACGGCGCGGTTCAACCCGACCTCAACGCTGCCCGCCGACCGCCCCTTCACGGCCAGCGTGTTCGGCATCAAGGATGCCGCCGGAAACCTCATGTCGACGAAATCCTGGGTGTTCACCACCGGTCCGGCACCGACGGTGCTGAGTTCAACGCCGGAAAGTGCCGCGCGGGCAGTCGCACAGTCGACGGATGTGTCGGCGATATTCAGCGAAGCGATCACCGGCCTCAACAGCAGCACCTTCACATTGCGGCAGGGTACGACTCCGGTGGCGGCCGGTGTCATGTATGACCCGACCACGCGCACAGCGACGCTTGACCCGTCCGAGCAGCTCGCTCTCGACACGAGCTACACCGCGACCCTGACCAGAATCAAGGACGCTGCCGGAAACGTACTGGCCGACCGAGTGTGGACGTTCACGACGGGGCCCCAACCGACGGTGACCACCGTCAGCCCCGCTGCGGGAGCCACCGGAGTGGCCCCGGGCACAAATACCGCTCCCACACCCGTGACGGCAGCGTTCAGCGAAAGCGTGACAGGCCTGAGTTCCACCACCTTCACGCTCCAACGCGGCTCGACCAGCATCGCTGGTGCCGTGACCTACAACGCGACCACACGCGTTGCAACGTTGACACCCTCGAGCGCACTACTGGGGGCGACGACCTACACCGCCACCCTCACCGGAGGTATCGCCGACACCGCCGGGAACCCGCTCACCGTCAAGACGTGGAGTTTCACGACGGGCAACGTTACATCCGTCCCGACCGTGGTCTCGACCAATCCCACCTCGACATCCACCGGAGTCGCCCTCGGAACGTCGACAGCGCGCACTCCGATCACGGTCAATTTCAGTGAACCTGTTTCCGGAGTGAGCACAAGCACCTTCACCGTCAAACAGGGCACCACGGCTGTCGCCGGCGCGGTCACCTACAACTCCACGACCCGCGTGGCCACCTTCACCCCGGCCGGTCCACTACTCGCCGACCGCACCTACACGGCGTCCGTGACGTCCGGAATCAAGAGCGCAAGCGGTGGCGCGCTTGCTGCGGCCCAGAGTTGGAGTTTCATCACCGGGCCACGTCCGACGATCACCTCGAAAAGCCCGGCATCGGTAGCCACCGGTGTCAGCCGGACCGCGAACGTGACCGCCACCTTCAGCGAAGCGGTCACCGGCCTGCCAACCACCGCGGCCTCGACCACGGTCATGACCATTAAGCAGACGGTCTCCGGCACCGCTACAGCGGCCGTCGTGAGCTACAACGCCACGACGAGGGTGGCCACACTCAACCCGTCCAGCACGCTGTTGGCCAACACCCAATACACAGCCACCATCACGAGCGGCGTTCGGGACGTGGCGGGCAACCGTCTGAGCCCGGTGACATGGAACTTCACAACGGGGTCATGATTCGTGGCGGCAGCGAGTGGGTCCCGGTCACACCATAAAAGACAAACGTCCGAAATCCACACGTGTCATGCTAAAACAACGTGCGCGATGTCGCGGTGCGTTCAACGTTTGGGCACAATCGGTCTGCGCCTCGAAGCGAAGATTCATGCCGAGTGAGCAACCGGCTCACCTAAGAAACAGATGCTGTTGCATCCACAAATGAGTGTCCGTAAGACGTTCCCAGTAGGGGATGGCGTTAGCTGCCCTCCCTCAAGCAGGGCCGCCGATCGTCTCATAACCAAAGTGCCTCACAACGCTAGGGCTGCGAGAGAGAACGGCGAGAAAGATTCAAGCTCTTTACAGCTCGGCACCCGGACCACCGATCCGGGAAAGCGTCAGCAAAGGTTGACGACAATCTGAAATCATTTATACGTTCGCTTTCGTGACAACACGATCGTACCTTCGATGAAGACAGAATTTGTCACGCAACCAGTCATTTATTCTGCGTCTCGCAGACCAAACACGATTCGTCTTGCGCGATGGATATGGGTGTAACTAGCGCCCTTTGGCGGCGTTCTATCGGCCGTCTGGAGCAATTTAGCAGGTCGCACTAACCTACTCTCCGCGGTTGGTACCCAGCGCGCGTGCCTTCGCTATGCGATATTCGTCATCGTCAAGCGCGCCCGATGCGCGCAGACGTGCGAGCTCTGACAGCTCAGAAGTCAGCGAATCTCTCTCAATCATGGTTGGCTTTGCGTCTCTCTCCGAAGCTGGATCCACATCGACATCAGCGAGTTGGAGGAAATAATGAATCGCCGCGATGAGAACGATAAGACCAACCACTATCGCGACAATCGCGCCAACTCGCGGGCCGACGGCCTCCGTAGAGCACGAACCAGCAGTAAAGAAGTTGGAAGATTCGGCTGGGATGAATGGCGCACCACAGTCCCCACTAATAGGAAAGAAACCCCAGATAGCGCCGGAAATAATGATTGCAGACCCTGCGAGGATTCCCCAAATGTTGGCCGATTTGTCGGACGAACGACTTGATCTCATGGGCTTATGATACTGCGCGCTGTCGCCTGGTCCTGGTCGGCGTCTGCCCATGTTTTAATCGTGTCGACTCCGTCAAGCTGGCGGACGGTGTTCTGGTCGAGGGTGCTGATTCGCACGTATCCGACTCGTTGACCCGTCACGGGGATCTCCCGCCTGGTGTGTCAGGTTGAATTTTGAGACCTGGCGATGAGGGCTGTCAATCATTTCGGATCAGACTCTATCCGGACGGCACGGAAAACTTGCACCTGACGCCTAGTTGGGGTACACCCTAAGTTGACAACTGGATTGCACAGCCTGCGTCCAAACTCGCCGCTAGAGGTAGAGCCCACTGGACGAAGAATCGCACGAACCATCGTGACATCAACGATCAGTGCGCTGACGCTGATTTCTGCGCGTTCCCAAAAAACTCCAAGCGCCAGGAAAGGGGGGCCCAGTACGCGGCCCGCCATAAGTGGAACGCGCCGACTCCTGAGCAAACTTGTCGCGCATACCCTGCCCGCAACACGGGCACGAGCTCAGCACGAGTTCATTCATGATCTCGCAGTCTCGCAACCCTTGATTTGATTCAAAAACATAACCCCTGGATTCGATACATGGTTGTGAGACTCCCCAGCCCTGTGATTCCATCGATCTCCGGAAAGCTCGGGACTCGCTGGCGAGACGCCTCATAACCGACCGGTCATGAGACGTCTCATCGGCTCAGGCTTTGTTGCCTGTATATCGATTTCGAGCGCGCGCGAACAAATTGATACTGACGTTCAACTTCGGCCTGTCAGCACAGACGACGGAGTTCGGCGACCGGTATTGCTACCCCAACGACGATCCAGGTGCCTGTTCAAAGCTCCCTCGGCGTGGGAGATTCACCCGTCGCCCGCATCGACACTTCTGCGGCGCCCTAAACCTCTCTCGCGCATCCGCATCATCGATCGCAGGAGCTCCTCTGTATATTCAGGCACCAAGCACCTCATCGAGGATCTCGGCCGTCACCGGGTCGACCACGTCGGCCGTGACTACGTAGCTGTTGCGCGTGGTCTGCTCGTTGGCGTGGCCGAGAAGTCGAGAGGCCAATGTGATCCCTGCCGCCCGCTCGATCAGGGTCGCGGCCGTACGCCGGTAGATGTGCGTGGTGTACTCGGCGACGTCGACGCGCAGCTCCACCAGATTAAACCGTTCATCCTCAACAAATGCGCGCAGCAGCCGCTCGTAGTTGCTAACGCTCAACGACCGGCCGGTCTTGGTGGGAAACAGGAACGCCTCCGGATCCGCCTCGGCAAGCGCCAGGCGGCGCCGCACCGCCGCCGCGGCCATCGACGGCAAGGCAATACTTCGCCGTTGCCGAGAGCGCTTGGGAGAATTCTTTCGGTGCGTCCCCTGCGCCTTAGTACTCACGATCGTGCCGTTCACAAGGAGCGTCGGCGGCAGGGTCGTCATGTCCACATCACAGCGGCGCAGACCGATGCACTCACCGACGCGCAGTGAAGTGCCGATCATGATGTCCATGCCGTCGATCAGTGCACGGTAGTTGGGGCGCGGTCCGTCGTCGCGTGTAAGCCGCCACACCTGCATGCGCCCGCGAATGGCAGTGATTTGCGCGGGCGTGAGGGCGGATTCCTTGCGCGGTGACATCGGCAGGCGTTGTACGTCGCGTACGGGGTTCTGCACCAGAGCATCGTCGCGCACGGCATATCCACACACGAGACTAAGCACTGCACGCGCTCGACGTGCTTTCGAGATCGTTTCTTCCTCCAAAATTCGCTGGAGGATGCGATCGCAGCGACCGACGGTGAGGTGCTCGAGCCGCACTCCCCCGCACCGCGGCACGATGATCACACGAGCTGTCGTCTCATACGATTCGTAGGTCGAGTACGACAGGCTGCCCGCCTTGGCTCGGGTGAGTACTTGCGACAGCCAAAGTTCTATCGCGTCGGCGATCGTGCTCGACGGCGAGAGCGCTCCGGCACCACCCGTCGCCATAGCCCTGGCCTGTCGGTGAACTTCGGCCCGTGCCTCGTCTTCGGTTCTGGCGGTGACCCCAATGCGGTGAAGGCGACCACTGTCGTCACGAGTGGATGCGCGAGCTCGGTATCGCCCGCTCGGCAGCACGTCGATGACGATACTGCCCAACTCGCCGGCGAGGATCTGGGGTCTAACCATGTCGGTGCTCACGCACCCAGGTGAGCACGTCCTGCACGTCGTACCGCACGAGCCGGCCGAGCTTGATATAGGGCGGCCCGGTCTGCATCAGGCGCCAGTCCTCGAGCGTGCGCTCGGGCATTCGCAGCAGCTCGGAAAGCTCGCGCTGGGTGAGAAACGTCGGAGTGATTTGCGTTGTCGCGTCCATGCACAACAGGTGCACGGCTGAAGCCGTGAGCAGCCCGACTATGCCGCGACGAGCCCGTATTTGCCCGGGCAGCCAAGCGCCTAACCCACTACAGAAGGGGGTTATTGGTCTGTTTCTGGTCACAGAGCCCGTTTTGGGCCTGTTCGACAGGGTGGGCGATAATTGATTTCGCCGCGGAATCCTGCGCCTTTTAGTGCTGGGGTACCTGGACTCGAACCAAGAACAAATGAACCAGAATCATCCGTGTTGCCAATTACACCATACCCCAATGCCTAATCCGAAGATCGGGCCGAGTAGAAGCCTAGCCCACTCGGGCCGGAGAGGCCAAACCGAGGCGTCCCCCGGCGAGTCGAAGCCCCCACCGGCCCCGCGGTCAGTCGACCGTCACGACCGCGAGGGCCCGATCGAGGCGACCAAGGGTTTCGGCCTGTCCCAGAATTTCCATGGACTCGAACAGCGGCGGCGAGATCCTTCGGCCCGACAACGCGACGCGCAGCGGTCCGAAGGCGACGCGCGGCTTGAGGCCCAGCCCCTCGATGAGGGTCTCGGCTAGCAGCGTGTGCACCCGGTCGGTGTTCCATTCCGCTGAAGGAATGCTTTCGAGCGCGGTGCGGGAAGCGCCGAGAATGTCGGCGGCGTTCTGTGGGAGCGAGGCGAGCGCATCCGCTTCGAGAATCAGGTCGGCGCCGGTCACAAACAGAAAACCGAGCATGGCGGGCGCTTCGCCGAGCAGAGCGATCCGCTCCTGAATGAGCGGTGCGCCCTGGGCGAGCAGGGCCAGGTCGGCCGCGCTCGGGGTGTCGCTGAGCACGCCGGCGGCCACCAGGTAGGGAATCAGGCGGGCGGCGAAGTCGGCTACCTCGAGCTGGCGGATCTGGTCACCATTGATCGACTCGGCCTTCTTGAGGTCGAACCGGGCCGGGTTCGGGTTGACGTTGACAACGTCGAACGCAGCCGTGAACTCGTCGATCGTGAACACGTCGCGGTCGTGGGAAAGCGACCAGCCGAGCAGGGCAAGGTAATTGAGCAGGCCCTCGGGGATAAATCCGTGGTCGCGGTGCAGGAACAGGTTCGCCTCGGCGTCGCGTTTGGAGAGCTTCTTGTTCTTGTCGCCCATGACATAGGGCAAGTGGCCGAAGCGCGGTACGAAGGTGGTCACGCCGATGTCGATGAGCGCGTGGTACAGCGCGATCTGGCGCGGGGTCGACGAGAGCAGGTCCTCGCCGCGCAGCACATGGGTGACGCCCATGAGCGCGTCGTCGACCGGGTTGACGAAGGGGTAGAGCGGATGCCCGTTCGGGCGCACCACCACAAAGTCGCTGAATGAACCGGCGGGGAAGGTGATCTCGCCGCGCACGAGGTCGTCGAAGGAGAGCTCGGTGTCTGGCACCCGCAGGCGCAACGCCGGGGAGCGGCCCTCGGCGCGGTAGGCGGCCTTCTGCCCCTCGGTGAGGTCCCGCTCGAAGTTGTCGTAACCCATCTTTGGGTCGCGGCCGAGATCGCGGTTGCGGGCCTCGATCTCTTCGCCGGTGACGAAGCTCTCGTAGATGTGGCCGCTGGTCTTGAGCTGCTCAATGACGCCGCGGTAGATGTCGTAGCGCTCGGACTGGCGATACGGTGCCTGGGGTCCGCCGACGTCGACGCCTTCGTCCCAGTCCAGTTTCAGCCAGCGCATGGCCTCGACGAGCTGCAGGAAGCTCTCTTCGCTGTCTCGGGCTGCGTCGGTGTCTTCGATGCGGAAGATCATCTTGCCGCCGGTGTGCCGGGCGTAGGCCCAGTTGAACATGGCGGTGCGGATGAGGCCAACGTGGGGCGTACCGGTCGGCGAGGGGCAGAACCGCACGCGAACGTCGGATCCGGTGGCGGTGGAAAACGGGTGTGCAGTGGTGTCAGACATTACTCATGATTCTAGTTGGGCGAGTCCCGCTGCCTCGCGTTCCGCACCCAGGCCCGGAACGCGAGGCCCAGTTTCCAGGCTAGGCCCGCGTTCGAAGAATCGGCCCGGGCAGCGAGATCGCAACGAGTGCGCGAAGCGCGGCGGCCAGCGCGGGCACGCGCTCGGCACCGGCGGCAGTCACCGCGTGCAGGGTGCGATGGTCACGGCCGGCTGTGGACCGAATCGACACGCCCGGGCGGGCGCCGACCGACTCGATTGCAAGGGCCGGAAGCAGCGCGACGCCGATTCCGGCCTCGACCAGGCCGAATACGGCGGCAACATTGTCGGTCTCATAGGAGATGCGCGGGGCGAATCCGCGGCGATCGCAGAGGTCCAGGAGATGGCCACGGCAGCGCGGGCAGCCGGCCACCCAGTTCTCGTCGGCGAGGTCGCCCAGATCGATGGCGCCGGGGTGAAGGGCGATGCTTTCCTCACTCAGGCCAGGCGCACCGCCGGTTCCCGCGCGGGCAAGCGGATGCCCGACCGGCAGTACGAGCATCATCTCGTCTCGGCGCAGGGTTGCCACCCGCAGCCCCTGGGCACTCTCCCTGTGCGGATCCACCCGGTCCCCCGGGTAGCTGAACGTGATGGCCAGGTCGGCGCGGTTCTCGCGCACGGCGGCGACGGCCTCGGGTGGTTCGGCCTCCAGATAGGTGATCGAGATCCGGCCAGGTCGCTCTTTCATGCGCGCCAACAGGCTCGGTACGAGGGTCGCGGATGCCGACGGGAACGCCACGAGACGTACCAGCCCGGCGCGCAGCCCGTGCAGTTCGGCGATCTCCCCCGCTGCGGCATCGAGCGCGGTGGCCACGGTCACGGCGTGCCGCGCCAATACGAGGCCGGCCTCGGTCAGTCGCACTCCACGGCCGACCCGTTCGAACACTGCGAGCCCGAGCCGCTGCTCAAGCCGTTTGAGCTGCTGGCTCACGGCCGGCTGGCTGTAGCCGAGGGCGGCCGCAGCGGCCGTGATGGAGCCGGTTTCGTGTACCGCCCGCACAACGCGGAGGGCGTGGGCGTCGAGGTCGGGACTCTGTCCGGGGACATGGATCATAGAGCAATCATAACGTTGGCTTATGTTTTGCATCGAATGCTGGCGGTTGTTGCATGAATGCCTCGTGGCCAGACTGGGGTTATGACCACCGCAGCAAAAAGCACCAACTCCGTGACCCTCGCCGAAGCGGGCGCCCTCTACACCGCTGGTCGCGGCTACCTCGCCGCGTGTACGCTCGGGCTGCCGACGATCGCCACGATCAACGCCATGCACGCCGACACTGAGGCCTGGGCGCGGGGCGAGGCCTGCGCCGCGCGGTACTGCGACGTAGTAGAGCGCGTGCGCGCCGGATACGCCGATCTCGTTTGCGTCACGCCCGACCGGGTGGCGATCGGCTCACAGACGTCGGTCCTGGCCGGAATGGTGGCCGCGAGCGTTCCCGACGGCGCCGAGGTCGTGCTGCCACGCGGCGACTTCAGCTCCATGGTGTTCCCCTTTCTGGCTCAGGCACACCGCGGCGTGACCGTGCGGCAGGTGCAACTGGCCGATCTGGCCGCGAGCCTGAACGAGAAGACCTGGCTCGTGGCGTTCTCCCTCGTGCAGTCCGCCACCGGCAAACTGGCTGACATCGATGCCATCCGTATCGCCGCACGAAAAACAGGCACGTTCACCCTGTGTGACACAACCCAGGCAGCCGGGTGGATGCCGGTCGACGCATCCGCTTTTGACGCGACCATCTGTCACAGCTATAAGTGGCTCGGCGCCCCGCGAGGTGTTGCCTTTTTCACAATCAACAGCACATTCGCGGCGAATCTGCACCCGGTGAATGCCGGCTGGTACGCGGGAGACGACGTGTGGGCGTCCTGCTACGGCCCGGCGATGGCGCTCGCCACCGACGCCCGCCGGTTCGACGTGTCGCCGGCCTGGCCCGCCTGGGTCGGGGCCGAGCCGGCCATCGACCTGTTTCGCAGCCTCGATCTGGCCGAAGTGCGCGACCATAACGTAGCCCTCGGCGACGCCCTGTGCGACGGCCTCGACCTGCCCCGAGTCGGCCAGGCCATCATCAGCTGGCCGGATGCCGATGGTCGAGACCTGGCCCGCCTCACCGCCGCCGGCCTAACCGCCTCGGGCCGGGCCGGCCGGGCCCGCGTCGCCTTCCACCTGTTCAATGACGAAGAAGACGTGGCCCTGGCCCTGGCCGCCCTGCGTCCCTGACTCCCCGGTCGGGGCCCGGGCCCCATCCGTGGGGCCAGTTTGTAAAGCTGGCTCAGGGTCATAAGGTGCGCCCGGGGCTCACAGCCTCAGTCCGGGCGCACCACGGGGTTCACGAGTGCTCCGATGCCTGCGATCGTTATCGAGACCGTATCGCCATCGACGATATCCGCCGGCGTGTCCATCGGTCCGGCCAGGATCACATCTCCGGGCAGCAGGGTGAACACGCTCGAGGCGAACGCGACGAGGGCCGAAACAGTCTCCTCGGTCGTGCGGTCGTCGTCGGCGAGCGAGACCGCCTGAAATTCCTCGTCGTTGATGAGCCCGCGCAGCGCTGTGGCCGCCTCGTCGAACTCCGTCTCAATGACGGGTCCGAGCGGCAGAAACGTGTCAAAGGCACCGGCCCGCGTGGCCGAAGCGAGGTCGGCCGCGGTGACGACCGTCGCGACGGTGTAGCCAAAGACGCGGCTGAGGGCACCCGCCGCCGAAACGTTTTTGGCAATCTTGCCGATGATGATCGCCAGTTGGCCATCGATCTCGACCCGGTCAGAGGCGGCCGGCAGCACGATGACGTCGCCGGGGCCAACGACGACGGTGTTCGGCCGAAGCACGAATTCCTGGTCGGACATCACTGCGACGATTTTCGAGCGCGGGATCACCGGCGCGAGCAGCTTCACGTCGGCCAGCGCCACCCGGTCGCCGGTCGTGTCGAATCCGGTGAACATCGGGTCGCTTGCGAGCACGACCAGCTCGTCCTCGTCAACGATGCCGAACGCGATGGCGCCCTGGTAGCTGTAGCGTGCGATCTTCACGTGTCCCATTCCCGCCCGTCAAGGCCAAAAGCTTCAGTCTAGGCGGGTGAGCCAGCCATGACGGTCGGGCAGGCGTCCGTACTGAATGTCGGTGAGCTCCTGACGCAGCGACAGCGTGATCGCGCCGGCGGGGGCATCCGCTTCGCCGATCGTGAAGTCGCGTGCCTTGAGCTGGCCGATCGGGGTGACGACGGCAGCGGTTCCGCAGGCGAAGACCTCGGTGATGGCACCGGACGCGACCCCCTCACGCCACTCCTCCAGCGTTACGTCGCGCTCTTCCACAGTCATACCGCGGTCGCGGGCGAGCTGCATGATGCTGTCGCGGGTGACGCCCTCGAGGATGGATCCGGTGAGGCGCGGCGTGACGAGCGTGTCGGTGCCGTGCACGAAGAACACGTTCATGCCGCCCAACTCGTCGATGTGCCTGCCGGTTTCACCGTCGAGAAAGAGCACCTGGGCACAGCCGTTCTCGTAGGCCTCCATCTGGGGCAGCAGCGACGCAGCGTAGTTGCCGCCGCATTTGGCTGCGCCGGTGCCGCCGCGGCCGGCGCGGGAGTACTCGGTCGACAGCCAGATTTTCACCGGGGCGACGCCGTCGGCGAAGTAGGCGCCGGCCGGGCTGGCGATCACGTAGAAGCTCACCTTGTGGGCGGCGCGCACGCCGAGAAAGCTCTCGTTGGCGATCATGAACGGGCGCAGGTAGAGGCTGGTCTCGGGCGCGGTGGGCACCCAGTCGCCGTCGATGGCGATCATCTGCCTGATCGACTCGATGAAGTCTGCAACCGAGAGTTCCGGCAGTGCGAGGCGGTGAGCTGAGCGCTGCAGGCGCTGCGCGTTCTTCTCGGGACGAAAAGTCCAGATGGAGCTGTCGGCATGCCGGTAGGCCTTGAGTCCCTCGAAGATCTCCTGGCCGTAGTGCAGCACCGAGGAGGCGGGGTCGAGCAGCAGCGGGCCGTACGGAGTGACGCGGGCGTCGTGCCAGCCGGCTTCGACCGACCAGTCGATCGTGACCATGTGGTCGGTGAAGTGCTTGCCGAAGCCCGGATCGGCGAGGATCTCATCGCGTTCGGCCCCGGCGCGCGCGTTGGTCGACGGCGTGAGTGCAAAGCCCAGTGGAAAGATTGCTGTCTCGCTCATTTGAGTACCTTGTCTGTCAGAAGTGTCACGATGGCGTCCCCCACCTCGGCAGTGCTGCGCCGCACGGTTGTGGTGCGTCGCGCCAGGTCGTCGGCCACGGCCTCGTTGACGCGAGCCGCGGCATCCGTCAGCCCGAGGTGGTCGAGCAACAGCGCCACCGAGAGGATGGCCGCGGTCGGGTCGGCGAGTTGCTGGCCGGCGATATCGGGGGCCGAGCCGTGTACCGGCTCGAACATGCTGGGAAAGCGACCCGTCGGGTTGATATTGCCGGAGGCCGCAAGGCCGATGCCGCCGCTGATTGCCGCTGCAAGGTCGGTGAGGATATCGCCAAAAAGGTTATCGGTGACGATCACGTCGAATCTACTCGGATTCGTGACGAAGAAGATAGTCGCCGCGTCGACGTGCAGATAATCCACCGCGACCTGGGGGTATTCGGCGGCCACCGCGTTCACGATGCGCTGCCACAAGCTTCCAGCGAAAACGAGCACGTTGGTCTTGTGCACGAGGGTGAGGCGCTTGCGTTCGCGCCCCTGTGCCACCTCGAAAGCGTGCCGCACGACGCGTTCCACCCCGTACGCGGTGTTCACCGAGACCTCGTTAGCGACCTCCTGCGGGGTACCGCGGCGGATCGCGCCGCCGTTGCCGACGTAGGGGCCCTCCGTTCCCTCCCGCACGACGACGAAGTCGACCATGCCGGGAGCGGCGAGCGGGCTCGTCACTCCCGGGTAGATGGTGCACGGCCGAAGATTGACGTAGTGGTCGAGGGCGAAGCGCAGGCCGAGCAGCAGCCCACGCTCGATATTCGCGTCTTTCAAGCGCGGATCGCCCGGAACGCCGCCGACGGCGCCGAGCAGAATGGCGTCGTGCTGCTGGATCGACGCGAGGTCGGCATCGGTGAGTACATCACCGGTCTGAAGGAACCTCGCTGCGCCGAGCTGAAACGTGCTCGTCTCGATCGTGACCTCGTCGCGGGCGGTGACGGCGTCGAGCACCTTCACGGCCTCGGCGACAACTTCCGGTCCAATCCCGTCTCCGGGAATGACAGCGAGTTTGATAGTACGAGACATGCGGCTCCGAACCAGTCAACGAACACCTGAATTGCGTATAGTCAAACCTTACCTTTGTCACCGAACTGCCTAGGCTGGTCACTAGCGCACCACCAACGGAAAGAAGGACATCATGAGTATCGGACTGGGAATCTTTCTGCTAGTCATCGGCGCCATTCTGGTGTGGGCCCTCGACATCAGCGTGACCGGGGTGGACCTGCAGCTCGTCGGCTACATTCTGCTCGCAGCCGGCGCACTCGTGACGATCCTCGGAATCGTGCTAATGACGCGACGCCGCAACAGCGTGAGCACGACCCGCACCATCGCCGACCCGGCGCACGGCGAGCAGGTCACGCGCCGCGAGAACTCGATCGACGACCTGTAGCTAGCGGGCCCGGCGCAGCGCGACCAGCGCAACCACGGCCGCCCCGAGCACGAGCGCAACGCCGATCCAGGCGGTAAGACCGACACCACTGTCGAAGGCGTGCCGGGCCGAATCGAGCAGCTCCTGCGCTACCCCGGTGGGCAGTTGCCCGGCCACGGCTACGGCGCCGCCGAGCGTTTCGCCGGCGGCGGCCCGTTCGGGCGCGCTCAAACCGTCGGGCAGCAGCACGGCTGCGCGATACGACACCGTAAGAATCGTGCCGAGAACGGCCGTTCCCAAGACCGCCCCCAATTCGTAGGCCGTTTCTGACACAGCGGATGCCGCCCCCGCCTTATCTGCCGGCGCGGTCGCCACGATCAACTCGTTCGACACGGTCTCGGCCGCACCGATTCCAATTCCGAGCAGCACGAAGGCCACGCCGATGGAGAAGGCATCGATCTGGCCGCCGCGCAACGCGATCGACGCGAACCCGGCTACCGACACCAGCAGCGCCACGGGCACCACTCGCGACGGCCGCACTCGACGGGCGATCGGCACGATCAGCAGTCCGGCCACGATCATCGCGGCCAGGCCGGGCACGAGCACGAGTCCGGCCGACAGCGGTGAGAGTCCAAGCACGAGTTGCAGGTGCTGCGAGATGAAGAACAGGCACCCGACGAGCGCTGTCACGCTGAGCAGGTTGACACCGACGGCGCCACTGAACGCGCCGCGCCGAAACAGGCCCATGTCGAGCATAGGATTCGGCACCCGCAGCTGCCGGCGCACAAACCACACCCCTAGAGCCAGGCCGAACGCGATCGGGGCCAGGGTGAGCCAGGTCACTCCGTGCTCGGCGATACTCTTAATGCCGTAGACGATCGGAAGCATGGTGCCCAACGAGAGGACGATGCTGAGAACGTCGATGCGGCCGGGGTTCGGGTCGCGCGACTCGGTGACCAGGATCGGTGCGAGCACGAGCAGCGGCAGCAGAACCGGTACCGCAAGCAGAAAGACCGAGCCCCAGGCGAAATGCTCGAGCAGGATGCCGCCGACGACCGGCCCGAGGGCGCTGCCGGCCGCGAATCCGGTGGCCCAGATCGCGATGGCAAGGCGGCGCTGATCGCGGTCCACGAAGGTGGAGCGCAGCAGGGACAGGGTCGACGGCATCAGCATCGCACCGAAGAATCCGAGGGCCGCCCGGGCGATGATGAGTCCCTCGATGCTCGGGGAGAACGCCGCGAAGACCGATACCACGCCGAACCCGGTAGAGCCGATGAGCAGCAGGCGGCGGCGGCCGATGCGGTCGCCGAGGCTACCCATGGCCACGAGCAGGCCGGCGAGCACGAGCGGGTAGATGTCAACCATCCAGAGCAGCTGTACGCCGGTCGGCAGGGTCGCCGTCGAGATCGCCGGCAGCGCAAAGTTGAGCACCGTGTTGTCGATCGACACGAGCAGTACCGGCAGCATCAGCACGGCCAGCGCCCACCAGCGTCGACGGTCATGCCGTACCGGCCGAGCGGATGCCGCGCCTGGCTGCTCAGCACCAAGGGTCAGGTTGGTGGAATCGGTGGGGGCAGCGGGGGCAGACACGATCTCGTTCACTTTCTGGGTTTTTTTCGACTGCTATTTGCGGAGGAACAGAATTGACTGTACCGGCTGGACGGTATAGTTGTCTAGTCCGCTCCTCGTGTCTGATCGACAGTCTGCGTGTTCGTTACCATGACCTCTATGCCGAAAAATGCCGCCGCGCCATCCGCTTCTACCCGGGATCGGCTGCTCGACGCCTTCGAGGAGTTGCTAGTCGAGGGCGGGGAACGGTCGGCCACCCTCGATGCCGTCGCGGCGGCCGCCGCTGTATCTAAGGGCGGTCTGCTCTACCACTTCGCATCGAAGGACGCCCTGATCGACGGCCTGCTCGCCCGCCTCGATACGCTTGCAGTCGAAGACGCGGAGAACATCCGCACCGCCACCGCCGGACCGGTCGACTACCTCATTCGCACCTCGGTGCACACTGGCAGCCCGCTCGATCGCGCCTACATCGCCGGTTCCCGGCTCGCCCAGGGCCGGGATCCACGCGCCATGCAGGTGCTCACCGATATTCGTCGACGCTGGCTCTCGGTGATCGAAGACGCGGTGCACGATCCGCACACAGCCCAGGCGATCATGCTGATCAGTGACGGGCTCTTCGTCAACTCGTCGCTCGCCGGGCACGAGCAAGCGCCGCAGCTTCACGACGATGAGGCCATGACCCGGTTGATCGCCGTGATCGGCCGGTTGCTGCCGCGCTGAGGCGGGGACGGAAAAGTGGGCGCCTGCAGGGCAGGCGCCCACTCGCATCCGTTCTGCAGAGCCTTAATCGGTGAGGTCGATCTCCACCATGATCTCGGCGTCGATCGCGGTGCGCACGGCAACGAGCAGCCCGACCGGAACCTCGGAGTCGACGGTCAGAACACTGAGCGCCTTGCCGCCAGCCACGTCGCGGGCGATCTGCATGCCCGCAATGTTAATCTTGGCGTCGCCAAATTCGCGGCCATAGATGGCGACGATTCCGGGGCGATCGGCGTAGAGCATGACAATAAGGTTCTTGGCAAACGGAACCTCGACGTCGTAGCCGTTGATCTCGACGATCTTCTCGATCTGCTTGGTGCCGGTGAGGGTACCGGAGACAGAGACCTGCGACCCGTCGGCGAGGGCGCCCCGCAGGGTGATGACGTTGCGGTACTCGGGCGATTCAGCGTCGGTGAGCATGCGCACGGTGACGCCGCGCTGCTCGGCCAACAGGGGCGCGTTGACGTAGGAGACGGTCTCGCTCACGACGTTGGTGAAGATGCCCTTGAGCGCGGCGAGCTTGAGCACGCTCACGTCGTACTCGACGAGTTCACCGCGCACCTCGACGTCCACGCTCGTGAGCGGGCTGTGCGCGGCGAGGCCGGAGAACACCTGGCCGAGCTTCTCGACCAGCGGAATGCCGGGGCGCACGTAGGGATCGATGACTCCGCCGGCCACGTTCACCGCGTCGGGAACGAGCTCGCCGGAGAGCGCGAGGCGCACGGACTTAGCGACGGAGACGCCAGCCTTTTCCTGGGCTTCGTCGGTCGACGCGCCGAGGTGCGGGGTCGTGATGATGTTGTCGAGGCCGAGCAACGGCGAACCGGTGGGCGGTTCGCTCACGAACACGTCCAGGCCGGCGCCGGCGATGGTGCCGGCGAGGAGGGCTTCGTGCAGCGCATCTTCGTCGATGAGTCCGCCGCGGGCGACGTTAACGACGAACGCGGTCGGCTTCATCAGCTTGAGTTGGGCGGCACCGATCATGCCGGTGGTCTCCGGCGTCTTCGGCATGTGGATCGTGACGAAGTCGGACTGCGCGAGCAGTTCGTCGAGGGTGACCGGGGTCACGCCGAGCTGCTGGGCGCGTGCCGAGGTGATGTAGGGGTCGTAGGCGATGACGTTGGTGCCGAAGGCCTGCAGGCGGGCGGTGATGAGCGCACCGATCCGGCCGAGGCCGATGATGCCGATGGTCTTTTCGTAGAGCTCGACGCCGGTGTACTTGGAGCGCTTCCACTGCCCATCGGCGAGGGCACCGGAGGCGGCAGGAATGTGACGGGCCAGGCTCAGGATGTGCCCAACGGTCAGCTCGGCGGCCGAGATGATGTTGGAGGTGGGAGCGTTGACGACCATGACGCCGGCCGCGGTCGCCGCCTTGATGTCCACGTTGTCGAGGCCGACGCCGGCGCGGGCGATGACCTTCAGGTGGGGCGCAGCCTTAATGGCTTCGGCATCCATTTTCGTGGCGGACCGCACCAAGACGGCCTGCGCGGTGGCAAGCTCGGCGAACAGCGCAGAGCGATCCGTGCCGTCGACGTGGTGAATGTCAAAGTCGGGGCCAAGGGCATCGACGGTGGCGGGGGAAAGTTCTTCGGCGATCAGGACGACGGGCTTCGACAATAAAATCGGATCCTTAGATTGCATGTGTCGGCGGCGCGAAAAAGGGCGCTACTCGGTTTCCACCCTACCGGCTGCACAATAGACCAATGAGCAACGACGTAGTCGACGGACTCCAATTGGCACTGCGGGTGCTTCTGGCACTGGTCTTCATCGGCGCCGGTCTCACCCATTTTCTGCCGTCGGTGCAACGCACGATGGCTGCGATGATTCCGCCGCGCCTGCGCCGGAGCGGCCTGGCCAGCCCGGTCAACCTCGTGCTCTTCACCGGGGTGTGTGAGGTGGCCGGCGGGCTCGGACTGCTCCTTCCACCGACCATGGTTTCGGCGGCCGCGGCGCTCGTGGTGTTTCTGGCAGCGGTGTTTCCGGCCAACGCCTATGCCGCGCAGCATCCGAAACGGTTCGGGCGGGTGGCGATCCCCTTCGTCCCCCGGCTCATCGCCCAGGTGGTGCTGATGGCCCTGGTCGTGGTGTCGGTGCTCTAGACGATCAGTCTGGCCAGGCTGAAGACCGCGGTGATGTCGAGCGAGACGGCAGCCACCGCGCAGAGCCCGACGAACAGGGTCAGGGCCTGCAGTCCGAAGGCCCGGTTGCGTCCGATCCAGAAGGCCAGGGCGTAGACCAGCACCGGCAGGAGCACGCCGAAAATGAGCACGGCCCAGCCGAAGCCGCTCAGCTGCGTATCGAGGGACTGGGCCTGCAGGTTCAGCCCGACCAGGTTGCCGACGGCTTCCCAAACGTCGTAGGCATAGAACAGCCCGATAAACAGGGCGATGGCCAGCAGAAGCCAGCGCGGACGCTGGCGGGGCTGCACAGCGGTCAGCTCGATCTCGCTCACAGCGGCTGCCCCGTTCCGACGAGAAAGGGAAACGGAATCAATACGACGACGCCGAGCAGCAGAAAGACCCACCGCGCGCGCGGCCGGCTCATCGTGAGCCAGAAAGTCGATCCGAACCAGACCACTGGTGCCGCTACCGCGAGCCACCCGCCCAGGGACGTCATGAACCCGGCGACCGGGTCAGCCGGGCTGACGGCTATAGACGGGGTCGAGACGCGGGCCACGCCGATGAACCAGCCGATCGAGTAGAGCAGGTACATGCCGGCGAGGATGCCCATGCCGACCAGGGCGGCCGAGCTCGCTGCCGGGTTGGAGGGCTGGGCGGTCTCGGGAGCGGGCGTGTCGGCATCCGTTGTGCTGTCGGTTGCAACCGGATGGTTCGCTGAAACCTGCGGAGTAGTCCATCCCTCTGACAAGCCGTCTGGTGCGGGCCTCGCCCGATCGGCGCTCCCCTCGTGCAGCGTCGGGTCGTCGTCACCGGCCCAATTCAGTGCATCGTCGTCGCGTCTCGGGTTCATTTTTATAGAGTATCCGGCCCAGCCGCCGCGCAGCTAGCCGAACAGCGGCTTGACGGCCGTGATCAGCTGCTGCACGCCCAGGATGATGAAAAGCAGGGCACAAATGCTCAAAGCGATGTTGGTGAACCACCGGTTGCGCCATTTTGGAGGAATGCGCTTGCCGTTCAGCAGACCGAGCAGGGTCATCGCGAGAAACGGCATGAACAGCGAGCCGAGCACGCCGTAGGCGAGGATGAGCCCGATCGGCGAACCGAGCAGGAACAGGATCATCGGCGGGAAGGTGAGCCACAACAGGTAGAACTTGAAGTACTTGCCGCCGACCATGGTGTCGGGGTGGCCTGACTTCTTGCCGCGCATGTTGCCCCAGAAATCGGCGAACATGAGGCTCACGCCGTTCCAGACGCCGATGATCGACGAGAAGGATGCCGCCCAGAACCCCACCAGAAAGCCGGTTCCGACGACGACGCCGTACTTCTCGTTGAGCACCGTGGAGAGGTCGAGCAGACCCTTGTCGCCCGCGCTCAGGGTGATTCCGGCGGCACCGACCACTTCGGCGCCGACGATGAGCATGGCGATGACGAAGATTCCCGTCATGACGTAGGCCATGCGGTTGTCGATGCGCATCACCTTCATCCAGCGCGGCGTTGACCAGCCCTTTTCGCGCAGCCAGTAGCCGTAAGCGGCGAGAGTGATGGTGCCGCCGACCCCGCCGGCCAGGGCGAGCGTGTAGAGCACGCCGCCTTCGGGAATGATCGGTACGAGTCCCTGCAGCATTGCGGGCAGGTCGGGCGCGGCGATGACGGCGAGTCCGACGACCGTGATGAACATGATGCCCACAAGCGCCGCGGTAATCTTCTCAAATATGGCGTAGCGCCCGAACCAGACCATGGTGAGCCCGGCAAGGCCCATCAAAACCGCCCACACCGGCAGCGGAAAGACCGGGAACAGTGCCGCAAGCGGCAGGGCAGCCGACGACATGGCGGTGGCGCCGTAGACGAAGCCCCACAGCATGATGTACGGGCCGAAGTACCAGGTGGTCCACTTGCCGAGGGAACGCCAGCCCTCGAAGATGGTCTTGCCGGTGGCGAGGGTGTATCGACCGGCGCCCTCGACCAGCACGATCTTGAGGATCACGCCGAGGATGACCGCCCAGAGCAGCGCGTAGCCGTAGCGCGAGCCGGCCACGAGGGTGGCGACCATGTCGGCCGCTCCGACGCCGGTGGCTGCCACGACGAGGCCGGGGCCAACGATTTTCCACCTGGGGGGTTTGCCATCCTCGAGTTCGACGGGTGCTACCAAATTCGAATCGTCAAGATTTCTGCCTGAGGTCATGGTGCCGGCCTTACGCGAGTGGAGCGGGCGGCCCCACAGGCATCCGTTTGAGGGATAGCCCACGGCAAAGCTGTGCGTCGGTGCACAGGACCAGATGAACCGGTGGTCACACCAGTGCATTGCTCGACTCTACCGGTTTGGGGCAGACTCGGAGTCTACGTCAGACGGCGAATGCCGGCATTCACCGAAAAAGTCCACCCCAGGATTCCCGCCAGGGCGGCGCGTTCGGCGAGGCCGACAACGCCCGGCGCCAACGCGCTCGCTGCGACGACCAGGAGCAGCCCGAGCAGGGTGAGCGCGGCGAACGCGGTCGCCCACGGCCGCACGCGCGGCAGAACGTGCCGAATCCACAGCCAGATCGTCAGCAGCAGGATCGCAAAGAGAGCCGCGACAAAGCCGAAGGATGCCACAGCGAGGTGGATGACGCCGACCGTGGTCGAGGTCTGCAGCGCACTCGTGTGCGCGGCGCTGACATCGGCCGGAAAGAACGCGAGCACCGCCGAGCTGGCTCCGCCGACCAGCAGAAGCACAAGGCCGAAGCCGAGCAGGCGGTCCCGGCGCCCGGACACCAGCGTGTGTGCCGTCAGGGCGATCGCCACGACGGCGGCGACGCAGAACACTGCGCGGCCGACAAAGTTCACATTCATCACCCAGCCGTAAGGACCGACGGCGAGGTTGCTCTCGGCGTCACTGATCGGGCTGTAGTGCGGTGGCAGAAACTGCAGCACCACGTCGACGAGTACGTAGAGTACGACTCCGACCATGGCTGCCGTCGCGCTGCGCTGCCGCCAACGGCGTGTGTTCGTAATATGCGCTGCCATACTCACCCGCCTTCAAAAAACGCACGAAGGGACCCTCGCGAACGAGGGCCCCTTCGGTCATGCGAATCGGTTCAGCGAATGCCTAGCGCGAGACAGAGCCGTCGGTGTAGTCGTCGTCGGTCGACGCGTTCCACGCGAACAGCTTGCGCAGGCTGCGGCCGGTGGCCTCGATCGGGTGGTCTTCGCCCTTCTTGCGCAGGGCGAGGAACTCCACGCCGCCATTGTCCTGGTCGGCGATGAAACGCTCGGCGAACGCGCCGCTCTGGATGTCGGCGAGAACGGCCTTCATGTTCTCCTTGACGCTCGGATCGATGACGCGCGGGCCGGAGACGTAGTCGCCGTACTCGGCGGTGTCGGAGACGCTCCAACGCTGCTTCGCGATGCCGCCTTCCCACATGAGGTCGACGATGAGCTTGAGCTCGTGCAGAACCTCGAAGTAGGCGACCTGCGGCTGGTAGCCGGCTTCGGTGAGAACCTCGAAACCGTACTGGATCAGCTGTGAGGTACCACCGCAGAGCACGGCCTGCTCGCCGAACAGGTCGGTTTCGGTCTCTTCGGTGAAGGTGGTCTTGATGCCGGCGGCACGCAGGCCACCGATCGCCTTGGCGTAGCTGAGGGTGAGCGGCCAGGCGTTGCCCGTCGCGTCCTTCTCGACCGCGACAATCACGGGAACACCGCGACCGGCTTCGAATTCACGGCGCACGGTGTGGCCGGGTCCCTTGGGGGCAACCATGACGACGTCGACGCCGTCAGGAGCGGTGATGTACCCGAACCGGATGTTGAAGCCGTGGCCGAAGACCAGCGCCTTGCCGGCGCTAAGGTTTGGCAGCACGTCATCTTTATATAGGTGACGCTGCACCTGGTCGGGAGCGAGGATGACGATGACGTCGGCCCAGGCCGCGGCATCCGCTGTGGACAGAACGGTGAAGCCGGCTTCTTCGGCCTTGGCCTTGCTCTTTGAGCCGTCCTTCAGGCCGATCTTGACCTCAACGCCGGAGTCGCGCAGGTTCTGCGCGTGGGCGTGACCCTGCGAGCCGTAGCCGATGACGGCCACCTTCTTGCCCGCAATGATCGTCAGGTCGGCGTCTTTGTCGTAGAAAATCTCAGACAATGTGTTTCTCTCCTCGTGAATTGATTGTTAGAAAAAGCTGAAGAACGTTAGTTCTTGAAGACTCGTTCGGTGATGGATTTGGAGCCGCGGCCGATGGCGAGCAGGCCCGACTGGGCGAGCTCGCGAATGCCGAACGGTTCGAGCACCCGCAGCAGCGCCTGGGTCTTACCGCTGTCGCCGGTGACCTCGATCACGACGGCGTCCGTGGCCACGTCGACGACGCGGGCGCGGAACAGGTTGACCGCTTCGAGTACCTGCGACCGCGTCGTGTTGTCGACCTTGACCTTGATCAGCAGGTGTTCGCGCTGCACCGACTGGGCCACGTCGAGCTCGACGATCTTGATGACGTTGATCAGCTTATTGAGCTGCTTGGTCACCTGCTCGAGCGGCACGTCTTCGACGTCGACCATAATCGTGATGCGGGACAGACCGGGGATCTCGCTGTGGCCCACAGCGAGGCTTTCAATGTTGAAGCCGCGACGCGCGAACAGGCCGGCGACGCGCGTGAGCAGGCCGGGCTTGTCCTCGACGAGCAGACTCAGAACGTGGCTCGTCACGGTTACTCGTCTCCCCAGGTCGGTGCGTGGTCCTTGGCGTACTGAACAAAACTGTTGCTGACTCCCTGCGGAACCATCGGCCAGACCATGGCGCCGGGGCTCACGATGAAGTCGATCACGACCGGCCGGTCATTGGTGGCGAGGGCCAGCTTGATGGCGTCATCAACCTGGTCCTTGCTGGTGACTCGAATTCCGAGCGCGCCATAAGCATCCGCCATTTTGACGAAGTCGGGCACCATGGCGGTGCCGTGGCCGGTGTTGAGGTCGGTGAAGGAGTGACGTCCGTCGTAGAACAACGACTGCCACTGGCGCACCATGCCGAGTGAGGAGTTGTTGATGATCGCGACCTTGATCGGGATCTTGTTGATCGTGCAGGTGGCGAGTTCTTGATTGGTCATCTGGAAACAGCCGTCACCGTCGATCGACCAGACCACCCGGTCTGGTTCGGCGACCTTGGCGCCCATCGCGGCGGGGATGGAATAGCCCATGGTGCCAGCGCCGCCGGAGTTGAGCCAGGAGTTGGGCCGTTCGTACTTGATGTACTGCGCGGCCCACATCTGGTGCTGCCCGACGCCGGCCGCGTAGACCGCCTCAGGACCGGTGAGCTCGCCGATGCGCTGGATCACGTACTGGGGGGCCAGCAAACCGTCGGTGGGCTCGGTGAATCCGAGCGGGAACTCCTCCTTCAAGCCGTGCAGGTAGGTCCACCACTCTGCAGTGTCGGGTGCGGCATCCTGGGTTACTTCGGCCCAGGCCAGCGTCAGGTCGGCAATGACGTCCTTGGCATCACCGACGATGGGTACGTCGGCGAAGCGGATCTTGGAGATCTCGGCCGGATCGACGTCAACGTGCACGACCTTCGCGTTGGGAGCGAATTCGCTGATCTTTCCGGTCACCCGGTCGTCGAAGCGTGCTCCGAACGAAATGATGAGGTCGCTCTCTTGCAGCGCGAGAACGGCCGGAACCGTGCCGTGCATGCCCGGCATGCCGAGGTGCTGCGGGTGCGAGTCGGGAAACGCACCTCTGGCCATGAGGGTGGTCACAACGGGCGCACCGGTCGCCTCGGCGAGCACGATCAGTTCAGCGGATGCGTGCGCGCGGATGACTCCGCCACCCACGTACAGTACGGGCTTCTTGGCGTTGAGCAGCAGCTGCGCTGCCGCCTGCACCTGCTTGCCGTGCGCCTTGACGATTGGCCGGTAGCCGGGCAGGTCGAGCTTGGGCGGCCAGATGAACGGTGCCAGGTTCTGCTGCGCGTCCTTGGTGATGTCCACGAGCACCGGACCGGGGCGGCCGGTCGACGCGATGTGATACGCCGAAGCGATCGCCGCGGGAATCTCTTCGGCGCGGCGGGCAAGGAAGGAGTGCTTCGTGATCGGCATCGTGATACCGATAATGTCGGCCTCCTGGAAGGCGTCCGTCCCCATCGAGGTTGAGAACACCTGGCCGGTGATCGCGAGCAGCGGAACCGAGTCCATGTAGGCATCCGCTATGGCGGTGACGAGGTTGGTGGCGCCCGGACCGCTCGTTGCGATGGCGACGCCAACGCGACCCGTGGCGGAAGCATAACCCTCGGCCGCGTGGCCGGCGCCCTGTTCGTGCCGCACCAGGATGTGACGAATCTTGGTCTGCGTCATGAGCTCGTCGTAGAGCGGGATGACGGCGCCGCCGGGGATGCCGAAGACGTCGGTGACGCCGAGCAGCTCGAGGGTGCGAATGATCGCACCCGAGCCGGTGAGCATCTCCGGCTCCGCTGAGGCGGGAGCCGAGGGCACGGGAGAGGTTTCCGTGGTCATGGTCGTTGAATCCCTACTTCGAAATTGGTCATTTCGACATCGAACCGGGTGCCCTCACGGGTACACGGGCTAACCAGCACACGCCGTTAGCCGGTAATGGCGCCTTCGGCGGCGGAGTGCACGAGCTTTGAGTACTTCGCGAGTACGCCACGGGTGTAGCGCGGGGGAAGGGGCGCCCAGCCATCTCGGCGGGCAGCCAGCTCTGCCGGTGCGACCAGTAGGTCAAGCGTGCGAGCTGCGATATCGACCCGTATCAGATCCCCATCGCGCACGAAAGCAATTGGACCTGCGTCCACCGCTTCGGGTGCTATGTGGCCGATACACAGTCCGGTTGTGCCGCCTGAGAATCGACCGTCCGTTAATAGTAGTACATCGGAGCCGAGCCCAGCGCCCTTGATGGCGGCGGTGATCGAAAGCATTTCGCGCATTCCCGGCCCGCCCTTGGGGCCTTCATAGCGGATGATGACGACGTCACCCTTGTAGATCTTGCCCTCGGTCAGGGCGTCCATCGCCGCGCGTTCCCGTTCGAACACCCGGGCCGGTCCTTCGAACACGGCGGCGTCGAAGCCGGCCGTCTTCACCACGGCGCCCTCGGGAGCGAACGTGCCCTTGAGGATGGTGATACCACCACTCTTGTGAATGGGGTTGTCGAGGGTGCGCAGCACCTCACCGTCGAGGGCCGGCGGGTCGATCTCGGCGAGGTTCTCCGCCACGGTCTTGCCCGTCACGGTGAGCGTGTCGCCGTGGATGAGGCCAGCTTCGAGCAGCGCGCGCATGACGGTGGGAACGCCGCCCTGACGGTCGACGTCGTTCATGACGTACTTACCGAAGGGCTTGAGGTCGCCGATGTGCGGAACCTGGTCACCGATGCGGTTGAAGTCGTCGAGGGTCAGCTCGACCTCGGCCTCGCGGGCGATCGCCAGCAGATGCAGCACCACGTTCGTCGACCCGCCGAAGGCCATGGCCACGGCGATCGCGTTCTCGAAGGCTTTGCGGGTGAGAATGTCGCGGGCGGTGATGCCGAGGCGCAGCATGTTGACGACCGCTTCCCCGGAGCGGCGGGCGAAATAGTCGCGGCGACGATCGGCGGATGCGGGGCTCGCGGAGCCGGGCAGGCTCATTCCGAGTGCTTCCGCGACGCTGGCCATGGTGTTGGCGGTGTACATGCCACCGCAGGCACCCTCGCCGGGTGCGAACGCGCACTCGATGCGCTTGGCATCTTCGACGCTCATACGGCCGGCCTTGACCGCGCCGACAGCTTCGAAGGAGTCGATGATGGTGATGTCTTTTTCCGTGCCGTCGGAGAGCTTGACCCAGCCCGGCGCGATCGACCCGGCGTAGAGGAAGACGCTCGCGAGGTCGAGGCGGGCGGCGGCCATGAGCATGCCGGGCAGTGATTTGTCGCAGCCGGCCAGCAGCACGCTGCCGTCGAGGCGCTCGGCCTGCATGACGACCTCGACCGAGTCGGCAATGACCTCACGGGAGACGAGGGAGAAGTGCATGCCCTCGTGACCCATCGAGATGCCATCGGAGACGGAGATGGTGCCGAACTGCAAGGGGTACCCGCCGCCGGAATGCACGCCCTCCTTGGCGGCCTGAGCCAGGCGGTCAAGCGACAGGTTGCACGGCGTGATCTCGTTCCATGAGCTTGCAATGCCGATCTGGGGCTTTTCCCAGTCGGCGTCGCCCATTCCGACGGCACGGAGCATACCCCGAGAGGTGGTGGCCTCGATCCCATCGGTGACGTCGCGGCTACGGGGCTTCACATCGATCTCAGACATGCCTTCGAGTCTAGAACCTCGACAGGCACCTGCGATTCAGGTAGAGGGTCAGAGCGACCAGGTCAGGTCGCCTGCCCCGCCCTCAGTGCGGCAATGCGCACCAGGACCTGGGTGACCTCGTGCGGGCTGCGCACCCGGTAACCGGCGAGAGTGGCACCCTGTCCGATTTTGAGCCCGACGTCGTCGTCGTGCAGTGCCGCGAAGGCATCCTCGTCGGTTACGTCGTCGCCGGCGTAGAACACGCGGTCGGCGCCGGTGTATTCGCGCAGCTTCACGAGGGCGTCGCCCTTGGTGCTCGATCGCACCGAGAACTCGAGCACGTTCTTGCCTTCTCGAATGGTTAGCCCGGGCAGCTGATCCCCCAGTTGCTCACGCGCCTGACGTTCGGCCTTCTCGCCGTCTTCCTCGGTTGCGAGGCGAGTGTGCAGGGCTAGACCGGCGGGCTTGCGCTCAATTGTGGTGCCGGCGATCGAGCCGGAGATGCGCTCGAGCACCCGGGCGAGGGTATCGAGTTGCTCGAGTTCGGTGGAAAGCAGGTTGAGCTCGATCTCGGGGGTGTCCAGCTGCACCTCGATACCGTGCGAGCCGGTCAGCAGTACCGAACTCTGCGGCTGGGCGACGTGTTGCAGGCTCACCAGGGCGCGTCCGGAGACGAGGGCGACACGCACGCCCGCCAAGTCAAGCAGGGCCTGCACTGCTTCTCGGTTGCCGGCGATGGCACGGGCGTCTTCGGGATGGTCGACGTGGGGCGCCAGGGTGCCGTCGAAGTCGAGGGCGATAAGCAGGTTATCGACGCTGGCAATGCTCTGCAGAGCCAGGTCGAGGTCGTCGGGGATTCCGGCGGGTACGGCGGCTCCGCCGGTGAGCGCTCTCAGGAAAGAAGCCGACCAAGCGGCGACATCGTTTTCGGCGACCTTGCGTCGCAGCGACCGCATACGCCGCGCGCGCTCTCGTTTAGGCATCTCGACCGCCCGCACGATGGCGTCCTTGGTGCCGTCAATGTCGTGCGGATTGATTAGTATCGCCTGTTTGAGCTCGTCGGCGGCACCGGCGAACTCGCTCAATACGAGCACCCCGTCAACGTCGAAGCGCGCCGCCACGTACTCTTTGGCGACGAGGTTCATACCGTCGCGTAACGCGGTGACGAGCATGACGTCGGCGGCGAGGTACATCGCGACCATTTCTTCGCGCGGATAGCTGTGGTGGTGGTAGCTGATGGCGGTGTGACTGATGGTCGAGAAATCGCCGTTGAGTCGGCCGACGGCGAGTTCGATCTCGTCGCGCAGGGCCATATAGGTGCTGACGCGTTCGCGTGATGGGCTGGCGACCTGCACCAGGGTGACGTCTTCGACGCTCAACCGACCGTCGGCGAGCAGCTCGCCAAAGGCCTTGATGCGGTGGCCGATGCCCTTGGTGTAGTCGAGCCGGTCTACTCCGAGCATCAGGGTTTTGGGGTTGCCAAGGTCTTCGCGAATTTGGCGAGCCCTGGCTTGAATGTCGGGGCGCCTGGCAAGGTCTTCGTAGCCGGCCGAGTCGATCGAGATGGGAAAGTGTTTGGCGATGACGCGGCGGGATTCACCGTTCTGGCCATTCTGGCCGTTCTCACCAGTCGGCACGTCGATGACGACGCCGCGGGTGGGATAGCCGTAAAGGCGACGTACTGCTTGGGAGAAGTTACCGGCATCTGCAATCCGCTGGAAGCCGATGACGTCGGCGCCGAGCAGCCCGTGGAGAATTTGTTTGCGCCAGGGCAGCTGCGCATAGATTCCATATGGTGGAAAAGGAATGTGATTGAAGAAACCGATGACGAGGTCGGGGCGGGATTCGCGCAGCATGCGCGGCACGAGCTGCAGCTGGTAATCGTGCACCCAGACCGTTGCACCCGGGGCAGCGACCGCGGCGGCCGCCGTGGCGAATCGGCGGTTGACGGCCATATACGCTTCCCACGTCTCGCGGTGATAGCTCGGCGGGGCGATAACGTCGTGGTACAGCGGCCAGAGGGTGTCGTTGGAGAACCCCTCGTAATAGTCCTCGATATCGGCTTTATTGAGCCTCACCGGCACGAGCGAGATGCCGTCATTTTTAAACGGTTCGAAATCGCGGTCGGCGACACCCGGCCAGCCGACCCAGGCTCCGTGAGAGGACCGCATGAGGGGCTCGAGCGCAGTGACCAGCCCGCCGGGCGAGGTGCGCCAGATGACGGCGCCGTCCTCTGCTTCTTCGTAATCTACCGGCAGCCGGTTGGAGACGACGACGAAAGTGTACGTTCCGGCGGGGGCATCAGCGGGCTCGACGGGGTGCGGGTCGATCTGGGACCGTGTGGGTTCGGCTGAAGTTGTAATGGATCATCCGTTCCGGGCGCACCCAAGGCGCGCACCTGTGTTGCCCTATCGAGGTTACCAGTCGCGCCCGCACCCGCTCGGGGCACGACTTGCGCTCCACGTGGCACGCTTGTCTGCTCACGGGTTCTTCCCAGCAAAAGACGGTTGCCGGCTTTGGCGCGGTCGCGCCCGTGCCGGGTAACCTGATTCCGGAGGTTCACATGCGCAAATTCGTGTTCAGCAGTGCAATGATCGGCGTCGTCGCCGGAGGATGGAACACCGTACAGGCCACGCGGCACGGTCCGCGGGATTGGCGCCTGGTGATGCTCTGGCTCGGCTGGGGCCTGAGCGCCGCCGTCGCCATCGGCACGGTCATCGAAGACGCGAATAAACGTCAAGTCGAGAGCTGAATTCCGCTCTGAATTAGCGGAGCCGGCGGCGTGTCCCCCCGGCGACTCAACGACTCATCACTGAAAATAGATATTGCGGCTGATCTCGGTTGCTCGTTTTCTACGCGAAGGGGCTTGTCATGTTTGGTCGTCGACGCCGACGTTTGGCCGCGAGTGCTGCGCTGAGTGTCGCCCCCGTTCCAGTGCTGCGTGACGAACGAATTTTCGAGCTGCTACATGACCGGCTCAACGCCCTGGTCGGCGAGCACGGCGCCTGGACCCTCGTTGCGCGCACAGCCGACGACACCGAAGTGATCTTCCACGAGTTGAAGGCCCGGGCGATCGCGTCCGAGCTGACCGACGCCATCACGACGGAGCAAACCGTGCTGCGCGGCGAGAGCCGCGGTGAGCCGACGGCGCTGTCCTGGACCCCCGCGCCGATCACGACCTGGAGCGAACCGGCCGCAATTGCCCTAACACCGCTCGACGAGGCCGACGCCAGCGCTGACGACGTGGCTGCAGCATCCGCTGCTTGGATCGAGAAAGCGTCCGCAACGCTCGCATCGGCCCGTTTCGTCGCCTGATTCGGGCACTTCTGCCAGTATGGCTTGATGGCACTCCCCATCGAGGACTACGCACTCATCAGCGACTGCCACTCGGCGGCGCTCGTCGGCCGGGATGGCAGCATCGATTGGCTGTGTCTGCCGCGCTACGACTCCGCCTCACTGTTCGGCGCGCTGCTCGGCGATGAGAACCACGGCCGCTGGCTGCTCGCCCCGGCCGAAGCACACGCCATCGCCACGCGCAGCTACGAGGGCGACACCTTTGTTCTGTCGACCATCTGGACCACCAGCACCGGTCAGGTCGAGGTTCTCGACTTCATGCCGCACGGTGGCCACCGCGCCGATCTGGTGCGGCGCGTGCGCGGTATCAGCGGCAGCGTGCACATGACCCAAGACCTGCGCATTCGCTTCGGCTACGGCTCCACCATGCCGTGGGTTCGCCAGCTGAAGGGTGAGTCGATGCGCGGCCTCGTCGCCATTGCCGGACCCGACGCCATCGTAGTACGCGGACCGGAGCTGCGCGCCTCAGACCACCGTCATGTGTCCCACTTCGATGTGGTCGCCGGGGAAACGATGGACGCGCAGCTGACCTGGTACCCCTCGGAGCTGGAGATCCCACCGGCCGTCGACATCGACGCGGCTCTCGCCTCGACCTGCGCCTGGTGGCGGAACTGGGCGTCGAGTTGCAGCCACGAGGGGCCGCTGCGCGCTGAGGTCGTGCGTTCTCTGCTCGTGCTGCGCGCGCTGACCCACGAGAAAACCGGCGGAATCGTCGCCGCGGCGACGACCTCACTGCCCGAACAGACCGGCGGCACCCGCAACTGGGATTACCGCTACGTCTGGCTGCGTGATGCCTCGCTCACGCTCGAAGTACTGCTCAGCCATGGCTACGAGGTGGAGGCGAACGACTGGCGGGACTGGTTGCTGCGCGCCATTGCCGGCGACCCTGCCGACGTGCAGATCATGTACGGACTCTCCGGCGAACGCTACCTGCCTGAGCGTGAGCTGACCAGCCTGCCCGGCTACAACGGAGCCTCCCCTGTGCGCGTCGGCAACGGCGCGGTCGACCAGTTTCAGTCCGACGTCATCGGCGAGGTCATGGTGGCCTTGCACGCCGCGCGGGCGGCCGGGGTGCGCGAAACCGAGTTCTCCTGGCCGCTGCAGCGTGCCCTGATGAGCTTTCTTGAAAAGAACTGGCGACGCAGCGATCAGGGTATCTGGGAGGTACGCGGCCAGGCCCGCGAATTCACCCACTCCCGCGTCATGGTGTGGGCGGCATTCGACCGCGCCGTGCGCGGCATTGTGGAATGCGGCCTCGATGGCCCGCTCGAGCGGTGGAAAGCCCTGCGCGACGAGGTGCGCGCCGACATCGAAACCCGCGGTTTCGACAAGGAACGAAACTGCTACGTGCAGTATTACGGCAGCACCGCAGTGGATGCCTCCCTCCTCGTCCTCCCACAGGTCGGCTTCTGCGCCCCCACCGATTCGCGCATGCTCGGCACCGTGGCCGCGATCGAGGCCGACCTCCTGCACTCGGGCCTGCTGCTGCGGTACCGAACGGTAGCCGCGGTGGACGGCTTGCCTCCGGGTGAGCATCCGTTTCTGGCCTGCTCGTTCTGGCTGGTCGAGCAGTACGCCCGGTCGGGGCGACTCAAGGACGCCACCGCGCTCATGAACACCCTGGTCGGCTTCGTGAACGATGTCGGGCTGCTCTCCGAGGAGTACGACGTGACCGGCGGGCACCAGATGGGCAACACCCCGCAGGCGCTCTCGCACCTGGCGCTGGTGCGGGCAGCGGATGCGATCGTCGCCGGTCTGATTACTCAAGAAAACACGACCTCCACAGTTCGTGGTGTTTTGTTGTAGGTATTCTTCGGCGGCGGGTGGGCACTGAATTCTAGATTTGGAATCATGACCGATAACGTTCGTTCGAGCACCCCAACTCGACGCATTCTCCCCGCCCGTGATCTTGCCCAGATCGCCATTTTCGCGGCCCTCATCGCCGCACTCGGACTGGCTGGGCCGCTGAACATCGGTCCGGTGCCGATCACCCTGCAGTCGCTCGGCGTGATGTTCGCCGGGGCGATCCTCGGCCCACGCAAGGGATCGCTCGCCGTCCTCCTCTTTCTCGTGCTGACGGCCGTGGGCCTGCCCCTGCTCGCCGGTGCGCGTGGCGGTATCGGGGTGTTCACCGTGAGCCCCGCAGCGGGCTACCTTTATGGCTGGTTGCTCGGAGCCTTCGTCACCGGCTACCTCACGGCTCGCCTGCTGCCGAAGTACCCGTTCTGGCCGGCGCTCGGCGCCACCGTTCTCGGCGGCATCGCGGCCGTGTACCTCGTCGGCATCCCCGTCATGGCCCTCAACCTCGGCCTGCCGCTCTGGACCACGCTTGGGCTGAACGTGGCGTTCATCCCCGGTGACCTGATCAAGGTCGTCGTGACCGTGCTCGTCGCTCGCCAGGTACACAAGGCCTACCCCGGCCTGATCGCGCGGCCATTGAAGCGTCGTGCGTGAGTAACATCCGCTTCGAGCAGGTCGGGCAACACTTCGGTGACCGTTCGGTGCTGCACGACGTGAACCTCAACCTGACCGAGCACCGCATCGGGATCGTCGGCGCGAACGGTTCGGGCAAGTCCACCCTCGTGCGCATGATCAACGGGCTCGTGACGCCGTCGACCGGCACCGTGCTGGTCGACGGTCAGAACGTAGCCCGCCATGCCCGCGACGTGCGCCGCAAAGTGGGGTTCATCTTCACCAATCCCGACAACCAGATCGTGATGCCGACCGTGCAGGAGGATGTTGCGTTCACCCTGCGCCGTCGCGGCCTCTCCCCCGCCGAAGTCGCTGAACGCACGGCGGCCGCCCTCGAACAGTTCGGGCTGAGCGAGCACGCCGAGCATCCGGCGCACCGCCTCTCCGGTGGGCAGAAGCAACTGCTAGCCCTCGCCGCCGTGCTGGTGGCGCAGCCGGCGACCATCGTCGCCGACGAACCAACCACGCTGCTCGACGCCCGCAACGCTCGTCGCATCGGCGACCTGCTGCAAACACTGCCTCAGCAGGTCATCGTCGTCACCCACCACCTGCACCTGGTCGAAGAATTCGACCGCGTGATCGTGATCGACGAGGGCACGGTCGTCGCCGACGGCGCGCCAGCCAAAACCCTGGCGGCCTACCGCACCCTGTTGCTCGCATGACCGGCCACGCGTGATCGGCCTCTATAGCCCCGGCACCTCGGTCGTCCACCGGGCACCGACGCTGCTCAAGCTGTTCCTGCTCTCGCTTTGCGTTCTGCTGATCGGAACCTCGCCCGACCCTCTGGTCATCGGCGGCGCCGCGGCCAGCGTCGGGCTCTTGTTCCTCATGGCCCGGGTTCCGGTCCGGGCGGCCGCTGCCCAGGTCGCGCCCATTCTGCTCGTTTTGCTCGTGGCAGTACCGATCCAGGGTCTACTCTCCGGCTGGACCATCGCCGCCCTCATGGCCGGCCGCCTGATCGTGGCAGTGGCCCTCGCCGCACTGTTCACGATGACCACGACGGTCACCGCGGTGCTCGAAGCATTCCAGACGCTGCTACACCCGTTCCGTCGGTTCATCGACGCCGACCGGGTGGGGCTGCTCGTCGCCCTCACCATTCGATGCATTCCATTGGTCGCCGATATCGTGCGCGAGGTGATCGAGGCCCGAACCGCCCGCGGAACCCAGGGCTCGCTCCAGTCCATCGCTGTTCCGGTAGTCGTACGCTCGCTCTACGCGGCGGATGCCCTCGGCGAAGCCCTGATCGCCCGCGGCCTCGACGACTGAGCGGACTCCCGGACGGCGCGCTGACAATCAGCCACGCGGCATCCACTCAGCCGGTTCAGAGGCGAGGCGTGGCAGAGTAGGGACTTGGCCATTCGTGCCATCCCGGTATTTAAGTGCCCGCACCTAAAATCTCGAAAGAGGCCCCGTGTCGAAAATTCCTGCCCTGCTCACCATCGTGGGCCTCACGCTCGCCCTCAGCGCGTGCGGCAGCAGCGACACGCCAAAAGCAACGGATCTGGCTTCCGTCCCAGACGCTGCCTACAGCGAGTGCACCGCACCCGGTGATGTGTCGGATGGAGTCGACGTGACCGGCGATTTCGGCACAGTGCCGACCGTTAAAATCGCCGAGCCGCTGGAGCCCGCCGAAACACAGCGCAGCGTCGCCATCGAGGGAACCGGTTCCACGGAGGCTTCGGCGGGTTCGCTTGTTGAGACCTCCCTCTCGGTCTACAACGGAACCACCGGCGAGGTCGTTCAGGAGACGACCTACCCGACGGCTGGCACCGGCGAGGTCATAACGGTGGGCGAAACGTTCCTGCCTGGCCTGGTCCGGGCGGTCAACTGCTCCGTTGAGGGCGACCGTATCGTCACCGTCAGTCCGGCCGACGACGCCTTCGGCACCGAAGGCGCTGCCGAGATCGGAATCGCCGCCGGCGATTCTGTCGTGTTCGTCATCGACGTCATCTCCGTGACCAACCTTGCTGACCGCGCCGACGGCAAGGACCAGCCCCTCGTCGACGGCCTGCCTGCCGTGGAGCTCGCCGACGACGGCACCCCAACCATCACCATCCCGGATGCCGACGCTCCGACCGAATTGCAGATCGCCACGTTGAAGCTCGGTGACGGCGCTGTGGTTGCCGACGGCGACACCGTCTCCGTTGAATACACCGGAGTCATCTGGGGCAGCGGCAAAACCTTCGACTCTTCCTGGACCGCCGCCGGGCCGGTGACCTTCGTCACCAGCCAGGTTGTTCCAGGCTTTGGGGCCGCGCTGGTCGGCCAGACCGTCGGATCCCAGGTGCTCGCTGTGCTCCCGCCAGCTGAGGGCTACGGTGAGACCGGCAACACCAGTGCCGGAATCACCGGCACTGACACGCTCGTCTTCGTCGTCGACATCGTCGCCACCGACGTAACCCCGGCGGCGTAACCATCTCAGCCGAACACCGCCCGCCGACTTTCACATCGGTGGGCGGTGTTCGTTTTTTTGTGCCTGCCGCTGGCCGGTTCCTGAGTGTCTGCCCAGCCGCGAGTGGAAACGGCGTGAGAGTGTGGAAGAAGGAATCACTTCGCTCGACACCGCGCCGGGCGACAATTTCACCACGAAAGAGGCTATTCACCTGACATCCATACTCGCACCCACCGTCGTACCATCCGCAGTCAAGCCCACGACCATCGAGGAGTATGTTGCGGCCTTGACCGAGCCGCGCGCGAGCGTCGTCACCCTACTCCGCGACACGTTCGACCTGGGCCTGCCGGAGACGTCGACGGAACTGTGGCACGGACATCCGGTCTGGCTTGACGACGGCCTTCCGGTCGCCGGTTTCAAGGCGTACCCCACCTTCGTGACCGTGTTGTTCTGGCGGGGACAGGCCATCACCGATGATTCGGGCAAGCTCAATGCCAGCGGATCGGCCGAGATGAGCGAGTACAAGCTGAAAACCGTCGACGACTTCGACGGCGATCTTTTCGACGCCTGGCTGCAGCAGCTGCGCGACCTCGAAGCCCCGTAGCACGCAGATTCAAGAAAATGGCCCGCGTCCGAGGACGCGGGCCATTCTTCGTGCAGAATCCGTAGCTAGCTGGTGAGGCCGTCCACGTACTCCTGGTTGTCTTCGATCCACTGGGCGACGATCGGCTCGAAGTCCTGCCCGTCGTAGTCGACGAACATGGCGTTCTCGAGCGAGTAGAGCATGTCAAGGTCCATCTCGAAATTCTCAACCCAGCCGGCAGCCGTCGGGAACTCCGTTTTAAAGTCACTCTTGGCGTAGGAGTGGATGCTCTCGACACCACCGAGGGCACCCTGCGGGTCCTCGAGGTTCTTGAGCGGGAACACACCATAGGCCCAGTGCGGCTCCCATAGGGTCACGACGATGTTTTCGCCGTTCTCAGTGGCCGTCTGCAGTTCAACGAGCATGGCCGCCGTCGACGAGGTCAGGTATTCCATTCCTTCGAGGCCGTAGCCGGGAATGACGTTGTCGGTCGTGGCGAGGGTCAGGCCAGCGCCGGGCTCGATGCCCACGATACGGTTGCCGAACAGATCCGCGTTCGCAGCGAGTTCTTCCAGCGAGTCGATCGGGGCATCAGCGTTGACCGCGATGGCGTTGCGAGACTCGTCGTTCCAGGCTCCGAGGTCGACGATCTTGTCGCCGTACTCGTCCAGGTACTCGGCGTGGGTCACCGGCAGCCAGACGTCCATGCTGAGGTCATAATCGCCCTCGGATAAGCCGAGGTAGACCGGCGCGACGTCGGCGTATTCGAGCTCGACGTTGTAGCCCTTGTCATCGAGGATGGCCTTCCACAGGTGGGAAGCCGCGATACCTTCGTCCCAGCCGTTGAAGACGGCGATCGACATGTCCTTTTTGTCATTGTTGCCGTTGCCGACGGTTTCGGCCTCTTCCGATGCAGCGCAGCCGGCGAGGGCGAGCATACTGACTGCCCCAAGGGCAAGGATGGATTTAGAACGGTGTTTCATAGGTCTTCCTTTCGTGCCACCTGCTGTAGGTGACTGGGGTTGACTCGTGGTGCATACGGCGGGAGCCATACTGTGAACGGATGCGGATGCAGCCGTAGATCTGTTGGGCTCGCGTCAGACGCGTGCACGCTGAGGAGCCGGAGCCGGATTCGTGTCGGGAGCGAACGCCACGGCATCCGTCACCCGGCGCGACCGCAGAACGCGACGGATACTGCCGAAGAAGCCCCCCGAATCGGAACTGCCGAGCGACGCCGTGATGCGGTCGAGGAAGATCGCGAGGATCACCACGGCCAGGCCGGCTTCGAAGCCGAGCGCGATGTCGATTCGGTTGAGGCTCGCGATGACCTGCGCTCCGAGTCCGCCTGCTCCGACCAAGCCGGAGATCACGACCATGGAAAGCGAGAGCATGATGACCTGGTTGATGCCGGCCATGATGGTCGGGGTGGCGAGGGGCAGCTGAATCTGACGCAGAATGCGCCACGGGGAAGCACCGAAGGCTTGTCCGGCCTCGACAACTTCCTTGTCGACGCTGCGGATGCCGAGCTCGGTCAGGCGCACTCCGGGGGCCATAGCGAAGATGATCGTCGCGACGATTCCGGGTACCACGCCGATCCGAAACAGAATGAGCGCCGGGATGAGGTAGACGAACGCCGGCATGGTCTGCATGAAGTCGAGCACCGGGCGAATGATGTTCGATGCGAGCGTCGACTTGGCCGCCAGGATGCCGAGCGGAACGCTGATCACAATGGCCAACACGCTCGCGACGAGCACGAGGGCGAGGGTGTCCATTGCGTTATCCCACTGGTCGACTCCGAGAATGACGACCATTCCGACAACGGTGCCCACGGCGAACTTCCAGCCACGGATGCCGAGAGCGAGGACGCCCAACACGAGCATGATCGCCCAGAATGGCGGTGCTCCGAGCAAAAATTCGACGGCCTCGTAGGCGCCGTCGAAACCAGCGCGAACGAGGTCGAAGATGAACCCGAAGGTGTCGGTAATGAATTCGACGAAGGACTCGACCCATGAGCCGATGGGAATGCGAAAGTCGTTCATGCGTGCACTCCTGCGGCATCGATCTGCGTATCGTCGGCGGTTTCTCCGAGAATCTCGGTGATCTGGCTGACCGAGATCGTGGCCGGCGGCATGACAATGGGCAGAGCGCCGGTGTTGGTACTGACGTTGCCGATGGCGGCCAGCAGGGTCACCCGCGGGATCACGCCGAGCAGGCGGTTTTTCTCGTCGACGACGGCGATGGGCAGTTCACTCTCCACCGAGGGTTCGACCAGATCGACCAGCGCGGTTTCTGGCGACACGGAGGTTGCGTCATCCCGAATGATGCCGCGCAGGTCGGTCTCGCCAGCTTTGACGAGCTTGAGCACGTCGCGGTCACGCACGATCCCAGCGAAGCTGCGGTCCCGGTTGAGCACAAAAGTGACAGATGTCTGCAGGTCGCGCATCGTGTGCAGCGCGGCGCGCGGACCGGCAGTTTTGGTGATGACCGAACGAACCGGTTCCATTACGCTCACTGCGGTGAGCACCCGCGCCCGGTCGACGTCCTGCACAAACTGGGCCACGTAGTCGTTGGCCGGGTCGGTGAGGATCTCTTCGGGGGTGCCGATCTGCACGATACGGCCATCACGCATGACGGCGATGCGGTCGCCGAGGAACATGGCCTCGTTGAGGTCGTGGGTGATGAAGATGATGGTCTTGCCGAGTGCGGCCTGCAGCTCGATGAGCTGCTCTTGCATCTCGCGGCGAATCAGCGGGTCGAGGGCCGAGAAGGCTTCGTCCATGAGCAGCACGTCGGTGTCGGCGGCGAGGGCACGGCCGAGGCCGACTCGCTGTTGCATTCCGCCCGACAACTCGGATGGCAGATTATCGGCCCAGCCGGCAAGGCCGACCAGATCGATGATGGTCTGCGCTTTCGCGAGGCGTTCGGCGCGGCCCATGCCCTGAATCTCGAGGCCGTAGGCGACATTGTCGATTACCGTGCGGTGCGGCAGCAGGGCGAAGTGCTGAAACACCATGGAGATGCTCTTGCGGCGTATGTCGCGCAGTTCCTTGGCGGAGACGCCGGTGATGTCGGTGCCGCCGACGGTCACGGTGCCCGACGTGGTGTCCCACAATCCGTTGAGCATACGGATGAGAGTCGATTTGCCCGAGCCGGACAGGCCCATGACGACGAAGATCTCCCCTTTTTTGACCTCAAAGGAGGCGTCGATGACGGCGGCGACTCCGAGAGATGAGATATCGGCGCGGCTCTTGCCCGCCTTGAGCTTCTTGACGATCTCGTGTGGTCGACGCCCGAATGCTTTGTAGAGGTGATCTGCCTTGACGGCAATGGTTTCTTGAAGAGGATTACTCTCGGTCACGCGTTCTCCGGTGCACGCCCCCGCAGCCGATTTCACGGTCTACGAAGCAGTGTGCTCTCTTGTCGGACGGGTAGGCGCCGAGCGGCCCGCACGCGACAATCAGCAGAACTGAATCAGCGTGGGCTTGGAGCAATCATGGGATCGCGTCCGTCGGCGTCTCACCATACGAATGCGGCCGTTCCATCTCAAATGGTGGCTACGCTTGCGCGTCCTGGTGAAGGTTGTAAGACCATCAGGAAGCCTAACACACCCTCTTTTCGGCCCGCCGAAATGGGCACAAGAAAAGGGTGCCGCCCGGGAGGTTTCCTCCGGACGACACCCGTAGCGCGAGTCTAGTACCCGCTATTTTCTGGTCTGCTAGTTTGCGTGCGCGCGCTCCAGGACCTCGGACTGCGCGGCCTTTTCGGCACTACGCTGGCTGTCAGAAGTACTCACGTGGCCGTGGGTGAGCATGGTGCGCTCGTCGAACGGGTCGAGCTTGTCGAGCACGCGATCAACCTGCACCCGGTCGAGTTCCTTGGTCCAAGAGCCGATCATGACGGTCGCGACCGCATTGCCGGTGAAGTTGGTCAGCGCGCGGGCTTCGGACATGAATCGGTCAATGCCGACGATGAAACCGACACCACCGACGAGCTGCGGGGCGTGAGCCTGCAGGCCCGCAGCGAGGGTGGCGAGTCCAGCTCCGGAAACGCCGGCGGCACCCTTGCTCGCGATGATCATGAAGACGAGCAGGCCGATCTGCTCGCCCAGGGCGAGGGGCTGGCCGAGCGCGTTGGCGATGAACAGCGAAGCCATGGTGAGGTAGATCGCGGTGCCATCGAGGTTGAACGAGTAGCCGGTGGGCACGGTGACACCGACGACCGGCTTGGATACGCCGAGGTGTTCCATCTTCGCGATCAGTCGAGGAAGCGCGGCTTCAGACGACGAGGTCGACACGATCAACAGGTACTCGCGACCGAGGTAGCGCATGAGCTTGAAAAGGTTCACACCGGTAACGAGTTTGAGCAGGCCGCCAAGGATGACCACGATAAAAATGATGCAGGTGATGTAGAAAGCGGCCATGAGAGTGAACAGGCTGATCACGGCCTGGATGCCGGTTGCACCGACGACGGCGGCGATCGCACCGAAAGCGCCGATCGGGGCAAGCCACATGACCATAATCAAAATGCGGAAAACCAGTGCCTGCACGTGCGCGAGGCCCTCAAGAATAGGCTTGCCAGCTGGGCCCATCCTCTGCAGGGCGAAGCCGGCGATGAGGGCAACCAGCAGGGTCTGCAGAATGTTTCCGCTGGTCAGAGACGAGAACATCGTGGTTGGTACGATCCCGAGCAGGAAGGACTTGGTATCGGCCGATTCGGTTGACTCGAAGGTGGCATCCGAGAGGTTGATGCCCTCACCCGGGTGGATCATGTTGCCAACGACCAGGCCGATGCCGAGCGCGAATGTCGACATGAGCAGAAAGTAGCCGAGGGCCAGCCCACCGATCTTGCCGACTGTTGCCGCCTTGGCGATCGAGCCGATGCCGAGAATGATCGTGCAGAAGATGATCGGGGCGATCATCATTTTGATCAGGGCGATGAACAGGTCACCGAGCGGCTTAAGGGAAACCGCGAAACCTTCCGGCCCGCCCCAGACCAATCCGACCACGATACCCAGGATGACCGCGACGATGACGGCCATGTAGAGGTAGTGCGATGAATCGATTCTCTTCTTGGGTTTGCCAAATTTGTTAAGTTTGGTGCGGGGTGATGGCATCGATGCCATGGCAGACTCCTTTGTCTAGGCTTATCGGGGCCCACGGGCTCCGGCTGCTGCAAGTTTCTCCACCATCGTTGATACGGCTCGTGAGGTCACTGTTGCGGTCATATTGTTCACCAGTCCGTGTTTTGAAGAGAGGCACTCAGTGCGCAGGGAATGGAGCATCGCAAGACGCCTCTTTCTCGCGCACGCACTGTTCATCGTCGTGCTCACGGTCTTCGTGGGAACGGCCTTCTTCGTCGATGCGCGAGATCGTGCCTACGACGAGACGAGCGCTCGTATGCTTGCGGTTGCCACCGCCATCGCGGACAGCCCTCTGGTTCTCGCGGCGAGCGCATCCGCCGACCCGAGCATGTCCCTGCAGCCTTACGCGCTTCAGGTGAGCGCCGATGCCGGGCTCGATTTCATCACGATCATGGCCCCGGACCGCACCCGCTGGACCCACCCGAATGCTGACGAAATCGGCCGAGACTACATCGGCGCGATCGAACCGGCCCGGTCCGGAACGGCCTTCACCGAAATCAGCACGGGAACGCTCGGGCCATCCGTTCGTGCCGTAGTGCCGGCAACGGATGCCGACGGTACGGTGCGTGCGCTCGTCGCGGTGGGCACCACGACGAGCAACATCACGATCGCTCTGAACGCGCGGCTGCCCTCGGTTCTGGGGCTGGCGCTCGGGCTGCTCGCGTCGGGTTCCGCAGTCACCTGGCTGCTCGGTCGCTACCTGCGCCGGGTAACGCTCGGCTGGGGGCCAGAACGCCTCGCGCAACTGTTTGTCTACTACGACTCGGTGCTGCACTCGGTGCGGGAGGGTCTCGTACTCGTCGATCCGCACGGAGACCTCGTGCTCTACAACGATCAGGCGGCCGCCCTGCTGGGGATTCCGCCGAGCCCGGCAGCGGGCAGCGACGAGCGACCCTTGACCCTGACCACGTTGAGCCTGCCGCCGGGCCTCGGCGAATTGCTCCGCAGCGGCCGCACGGCGCATGACGAGATTCACGTCACCGACACACGGGTGCTCGTGGTCAGTCAGGAGCCAGCCGTCGCGTCGTCTACGCCGATGCGAGGCGCCAAGCCGACGTCGATGGGGTTTGTGGCCACGATTCGCGACCACACTGATCTGCAGAACCTTGGCAGTGAGCTGCAGTCGATGCGCACCCTTTCCGACGCACTGCGGGCGCAGACACACGAGCATTCCAACCGGCTGCACACGATCGTGTCGCTCATGGAACTCGGTCGCACCGATCAAGCCCTCGAATTCGCCACCAAAGACCTGGAACTGAGCCAGCGGCTCGCCGACGAGATGGTCGGGTCGGTCGACGAACCGGTGATCAGTGCCCTGATCATGGGCAAATCGGCACAGGCCAATGAACTGGGGATCGCCTTGACCGTCACAGCGTCCGGCACACTTGCGCAGTCCGGACTATCGATTCAAGACCTGGTGACGGTGCTCGGCAATCTGGTGGACAACGCGCTCGATGCGGCAGCGGCGGGCGAAGACCCGCGCCGGGTGTCCATCACGGTGTCATCGAGCGAACGGGCCGTTGTGATCGAGGTTGCCGACAGCGGCGCTGGCATAGCGCCCGATGTCGTCGATGACGTATGGCGGCTAGGATTCAGCACGAAGGACGCCGGCGCTCACGATACAGTCGGCTCGGTGCCGGGCCGTTCCATCGGCGGCCACGGCCTCGGTCTGGCTCTAGTTCGCCAGGCCGTGATGCGGCTTGGCGGCACGCTCACCATCGGACGCCGCGAGGGTGCCGTCTTCACGGTGGCGATCCCAGCCGTCACCAGTCCGGTCGCACCCAGTCCGGACGCGCCCAGTCCGGACGTGGCCAGAGCGGCGGTCGAGTATGACTGACACCGCGCTGGCGCCCATCCGTGTGCTCGTCGTCGAAGACGAACCACTCGCGGCCGAAGCGCACGCCGTTTACGTCGGTCGCCTGGTGGGGTTCGAACTCGTCGGCATGGCCAGCACCGGGCAGGATGCGTTTCGCAGGGTCTCGGCCGCCGCCTCGGCCGGCACTCCGATCGACCTCGTGCTGATGGATATGAACCTGCCAGACAGCCACGGGCTCGACGTGAGCCGGCGCATCCGCGCGGCAGGGCTGGCCACGGATATCATCGCAATCACCGCGGTGCGCGACCTCGACAATGTGCGCGGGGCGATCGCGGCCGGCGTCGTGCAGTACCTGATCAAACCGTTCACCTATTCGACGTTCGCCACGAAATTGACCAGTTACCGGGACTTTCGTGCAGAACTGAACGGGCAGGCATCCATCGTCACCCAGTCAGCGGTCGACCATGCCTTCGCGCGCTTGCGCGCGCCGACCGACATCCCCCGGCCGAAGGGCCTCGCCGATTCGACCCTGACCCCGGTGGTCGCCTACCTGCAGGCGCAGATAGCGCCGGTGTCGGCCAGCGAGCTGATGGCGCCACTCGGGCTGTCTCGGGTGACCGCCCGCCGCTACCTGGAGTATCTTGCCGACACCGGACTCGTGCTGCGCGCGCCGCGTTACGGCACGCCGGGGCGTCCGGAGAACGAGTACAGCTGGAAGCGCGGGCGCTAGCGGTTCGTGAAGACCGCGGGCCGCTTCTCGATGAAGGCGGCCATGCCCTCGCTCTGGTCGTCGGTGGCGAAAACCGAGTGAAACAGGCGACGTTCCAAGTGGATGCCGCCGCTCAGCATCGACTCGTACGCGGCATTCACGACCTCCTTGGCGAGCATGGCGATCGGCGCCGATTTCGCCGCGATATCCGTCGCGGTCGCGAGGGCGTCCGCGAGCAAGTCGGCGGCGGGCACGATGCGGGCGACCAGGCCGGCTCGTTCGGCTTCGACGGCGCCGATGGTGCGGCCGGTGAGGATCATCTCCATCGCTTTGGCTTTACCAATGGCGCGGGTGAGGCGCTGGGATCCGCCCATGCCGGGAATGACGCCAAGCCTGATCTCGGGCTGGCCGAAGGTGGCGGTGTCGGAAGCGAGAATGAAATCACAGATCAGAGCCAGTTCGCAGCCGCCGCCGAGGGCGTGGCCGGAGACCGCGGCGATCACCGGGGTGCGTACGCCGGCCAGGCGGTCCCAGCCGGCGAACCAGTCTTTGAGGTACATGTCCATGTAGCTCATCGTCGACATCTCCTTGATGTCGGCGCCGGCCGCGAAGGCCCGCTCCGAGCCGGTGATAACGATCGCACCGATCGCGGGGTCGTCATCGAGCCGGGTGGCGGCATCGACGACATCCCGCATGGTGGCAAAGTTGAGGGCGTTGAGAGCCTTCGGGCGGTTGAGGGTAATGACGCCGACCCGGGCATGGCGTTCCAGCAGGATGTTGTCGTAGGTGTCGGCGGTATCGGTCCGGCTGGTGTCGCTCACGCGGTGACCTCTCGTTCGGTGTCGTGGTGGTGGTCTGTGGTGTTTGCCCGCGGCAGGCGCAGCTCGCGCTCTCCCAGCGGTGCGAAGTGCGCCTGCACGTCGGCGTCACTCACCTCGGCGAGGGTGCTCGGCTGCCAGGACGGGTTGCGGTCCTTGTCGATGACCTGGGCGCGAATGCCCTCGACCACGTCGTGGCCGGCCACCATGCGCAGGGACACCCGATACTCCTGCTCGAGTACGTCTTCGAGGCCGTCCCGCGCGCGTGCGCGGCGAAGAGACTCGAGGGTGACCGTGACGGCGGTCGGCGACTTGGCCGAAATGGCGGTGGCCGCCTCCTGCGCTGCCTGGATGGACGACCGCTGCAGTCGCTCGATGATTGCGGGCAAGTCGTTGCCGAAATAGCACTCGTCGATCCAGACTCGCTCGGCCAGCAGCGGAGCCGGCGGCGGCGGCGAGGTGTGCTGCGTGATTGCCGCGGCAGCGGGCATCCGGTTGAGGGCGTCGACGAGCGAATCGAGTTGCGTCGATTCGACGAAACTGTCGGCGAGGCCGAGCGCGATCGCGTCGGCGCCGGTCATGGTCGCGGCGGTGAGGGCGAGGTGGGTGCCGAGCTCCCCCGGGGTGCGCGAGTACAGGTAAGTCCCACCGACGTCGGGCACGAAGCCGATGGTGGTCTCTGGCATGCCGAGTTTGGTGCGTTCGGTCACGACGCGGTGGGAGGCGTGGCCGGAAAGGCCGACTCCCCCGCCGAGCACGATGCGGTCCATCAGGGCGACGAATGGTTTGGGGTAGCGCTTGATCTGCGCGTTGAGCGTGTACTCGTCGGCCCAGAATCGGGCGTTTTCGTCGGGGTCGGCGTCGGCGTCGCGGTAGATCGAGACGATGTCGCCGCCGGCGCACAGGGCACGGTCGCCGCTTCCGGTGAGCAGCACGGTCTCAACCTCATCGTCATCGGCCCACTCGGTGAGCGCTGCGGCTATCGAGCGGATCATGTCGTGAGTCAGCGCGTTCAGGGCCTTGGGCCGGTTGAGAACGATGCGGGCCAGCTGTCCGTCCCGCTGCAGCAGCACCTCGCCTTCGGCGACAACGGATGCGTCGGCGCTGCTCATGGACGCCGCCTCGCTCTCATCGGAGGGGTGTCGATCGAATCAGTGCGGGGCATAGAGACCTTTTTCGCGTCGCTGCGGCCGGAGAGCATGTCTGCCACAGTCTATCGAGGTGAATTTTCTGCCCGGAGACGGGTGTGGAATGCCGCAGGTTCAGCCGGAACGTACCGGTCTATCGCGAACCCCGGCGGGGTTCTGCGCCTTGTCGTCGTTGGTGTCGTTGTCGTCGACACTGGTCGATAGCTTCGCACGAACGAGAAAACCCCGCCGACACTGTGCATGACAGTGACGGCGGGGTTTGGTGGTGCACCCCCCCGGACTTGAACCGGGAACCCACTGATTAAGAGTCAGTTGCTCTGCCAATTGAGCTAGAGGTGCATGTGAGGCAGCGGAACGACCCGCGGCAACGTGTAACCCTAACACCCCGGGCGGGCTCGATGCCAATCGAGGCCGGAAAGGGGCAATGACCGGCATCCGTCCTCGAAATTACTATCCTTGGGAAGGTGACCGAATCGCCAATCCACGCCCTCTCCGACGACCTTTTGCTTGGCCTCGCCCTCGCCGATGCCGCCGACGCTATCTCCCGCGCTCGCTTCACCGCGCTCGACCTAGTCGTGACGACCAAACCCGACCGCACACCGGTGACGGATGCCGACCAGGCCGTCGAGCGTGCCATCCGCGGCCTGCTCGCCGAACACCGCCCCGACGACGGCATTCTCGGCGAAGAGTTCGGCACTGCCGGGTCGACCACCCGCCAGTGGATCATCGACCCGATCGACGGCACCGCGGGGTTCCTCCGCGGCATCCCGATCTGGGCCACCCTCATCTCCCTCGCCATCGACGGCGTGCCGGTACTCGGCGTGGTCAGCGCCCCCGCACTCGGCAAACGCTGGTGGGCCGCGGCCGGCAGCGGCGCCTGGTCGATCGACACGAGCACTGCAGAGACCAGCGCAGCGGATGCCGCCCGCCTCCGCGACTCCCCCACCCGCCTTCGCGTATCTGGAATCGAGACCCTCGCCGAGGCATCCATCAGCTACGGCAGCCTGCAGCAGTGGGATGCGGCTGGACACCTCGACGAGCTCGTGACGCTCTCCCGCCAGGTCTGGCGCACCCGCGCCTACGGCGATATGTGGTCATACATGCTGCTCGCCGAGGGCCACCTCGACGTGGCCGGCGAATTCGACCTGCAGCCCTACGACATGGCCGCCCTCGCACCGATCGTGCAGGAAGCCGGCGGAACGTTCACCTCGGTCGACGGCAGGCCCGGCCCCTGGCACGGCAGCGCCCTGGCCACGAACGGGCTGCTGCACGCGGCGACGCTTGCTGTGCTGAACCCGGGCCAGGCATCCGCTGGGACGCCATAACGGTCAGACGGAGGCACCCGGGTCGTCGGGAAAGTTGCCGTTGTGAGCGTTGCGCGCATCGAGCCGGCGCTGGCGCCAAGCCCGGGGGTTCAGCAGCAGAATCGGCTTCGGAATGCGCAACGCGTACCCGGTCGGCAGAACCCAGCCGTAACGTTTGGCCAGCAGCGACAGCGCAGCGCCGCTGAGAATGGCCACGCCGGTGCCGACCGCCACGAATCCGAGCTGGCTCAGGATCACCATCTCGATGCTCGCGAGCAGGGCGCTCGTGGCGTAGAGCGTATTGCCGCCGAAGATCGTCGGCACCTTGAGCAGCATGATGTCGCGCACCATACCGCCGCCGACCGCGGTGATCATGCCGAGCAAAATGGCGGGCAGCCAACCGAGACCGGCATCGAGCGCCTTCTGCACCCCCACCGCCGCCCAGCACCCCACGGCGAACGCGTCAAGCAATAACAGGACGCGACGGGTCCAGCGACCGTTGAACGTCACGAAGAAGGCGATGACACCGCCGAGGATGGCAATAATCAGATAAGCCGGGTCGAGCAGTGCCGCCGGGCTGCCCTGCTGAAGCAGGGTGTCGCGGATCATGCCGCCGCCGAGCCCACTCATGATGGCAAGCACCACGAAGCCGACAATGTCGAGGCGGGCCGTGCGCGCGGCGACTCCGCCGAGAATGGCGTTGGCGAGCACGCCAGCCAGGTCCACGAAGCGGATTACCTCAAAAAGTGTCTCCGACTCAGTGTTCACTTGCCCCATTCTCTCTCATCTCGGCGCAGGCGACGGGCGCAATTACAGTTGAGCCATGAGGATCAACGCTTTTTCCGACGTGTGCCTGCGGATCGTCATGCTGCTGTGCGCGGCACCGCACGGCGTGACCTTCACCTCGCGAGTGGTCGCCGCCGAGGTCGGCACCCCCTACAACCACGTGAGCAAGGCGCTGTTGCGCCTGCGCGAGCTCGGCCTGGTCGAGGCCATTCGGGGGCGGAGCGGCGGCGTGCGCATCAGCCCGCTCGGGCGCGAAGTCACCGTGGGGGCACTCCTACGCCAGCTCGACACGCGCACCGACCTCGCCGCGTGCGAGTCGCCCAACGGTCCCTGCCCGTTATTGAGCGGATGCGGCCTCCGCAGCAGCCTGCGCCGGGCCAGGGAAGCCTTCTACCGCGAGCTAGATGACCTCGTCATCGCCGGCCTCCCGCACGGAAAGCCGAATGGACCGATCCTCGTGGAACTGGGATTGGTGCGCTAGGACTAAAGTCCCTTCTTTCTACGACTTGTAGAAAGCATCCGTTTAATTGGTATATCAAATGCTACTTTTGTAGAAGACGCCCACAAACGGGAGTCGGTCACACTGAAGGAGTATTCATGCTTTCGCCCCAGTCCCTCCCACTCATCGAAGCCACCCTGCCGCTGGTCGGTGAGCGGATGCCGCAGATCGCGAAGAACTTCTACAACCGCATGCTCACCGCTCACCCCGAATTGTTCGATGGGTTGTTCAGCCGCTCGAACCAGAGGAACGGCTCGCAGCAGCAGGCCCTCGCCGGCAGCATCGCCGTCTTCGCGACCCACCTGGTGCAGAACCCCGACACCACGCCGGAGGCCATGCTCTCCCGCATCGCCCACAAGCACATCTCCCTCGACATTCAACCCGAGCAGTACGACATCGTCTACAAATACCTCTTCGAGGGCATCGCCGACGAACTCAGCGATGTCATCACGGCCGAGATCGCCGCCGCCTGGACCGAGGTCTACTGGCTGATGGCTCACGCCCTGATCAAAATGGAGAAGGGCCTCTACGCCGGGCTGGCCAGCGACAAGCCGCTCGCCCCCTGGATCGTCGTGAAGAAGGAAGCGGCCGGAACCGACGCCGTCACGTTCACCCTCGAACCGGCCGACGACACCCCCGTGACGCCGGCCCTGCCTGGCCAGTACGTCAGCGTCACCGCCACCATGCCCGACGGTATCCGCCAGGTGCGTCAGTACTCCCTCTCGGCCGGCACGACCACGACCCGAGTCTTCACTACCAAACTCGACGCCGATGGCGAGGTCTCCCCCGTGCTGCACCGCGACGTGCAGGTCGGCGACACGCTCATCCTCTCCGTACCGTGCGGTGATATCACGCTCGATGCGGGCACCGGCCCGCTGATCCTCGCCTCGGCCGGAATCGGTTGCACGCCCAGCGCCTCCATCCTGCGTTCCCTGGTCGACACCGGCTCGAAGCGTGAGGTGCTCGTGCTGCACGCCGAGAGCAACCTCGAGCGTTGGGCGCTGCGCGACCAGATGAACGAGGACGTCGCCCTGCTGGAGGCGGCCGAACTCGAGCTCTGGCTGGAGATACCGAGCGAAGGCCACCACGAGGGCTTCATGTCGTTGGCGAACGTGACGATCCCGGAGGATGCCTCGGTGTATCTCTGCGGTCCCCTCCCGTTCATGCGCAGCCTGCGCTCCCAGGCGCTGAAGTCCGGCGTGCCGGCCGATCGCATCCACTATGAGATCTTCGGTCCCGACCTCTGGCTCGCCAACGCCTGACGCACCCATGACTCAACGTGGCGCGCCCACGCTAGGTTTGAACCGTGGACGCTAACGGTGGTATCGAGATAGAACGCAAGTTTGACGTCGACGAGCTGGCCGTGCTGCCTCGGTTGATCGACCTGCCCGGCGTGCAGGCCATCGCCGAGCCGGTGGTTCACGACCTCGAGGCCGTCTACTTCGACACGAACGATCTCGTACTCAGCGCAGCGCACATCACGCTGCGCCGACGGACCGGCGGCGACGACGCCGGGTGGCACCTCAAACTGCCCGAAGTCGCCGGCCGTCGCCGCGAGATTCACGCGCCCCTCGGCCGGCACGTTCAGGGTGGGTCAGGACACAGCGAAGGGGATGCCGTACCCGAGTCGCTCGCGCAACTCGTGCGGGTCTACGTGCGCGACTCCCCGCTCGTTACCGTGGCACGCCTCACCACCACCCGCTCCGTGCACGCTCTGATCGGCACGGGCGGCAAAACCCTCGCCGTACTCTGCGACGACCGGGTGCAGGCCGAACGGCTCGTTCACGGACCGGTCTCCGCGGCCTGGCGCGAATGGGAGATCGAGCTCGTCGACGCACCGGAGGACCTGCTCGACGCGGGGCAGGCCGTGCTCGCAGACGCCGGCATCCTCGTGTCTCGGCACGCGTCGAAACTGGCGCGCGCCCTCGGCGACCGATTCCCGGTGGGGCCGCCACAGAATCGGCAGCGCCCAACGCCCACAGCACCGGCCGGTAACGTCCTGCTGGCCAGCCTGGGCGAGCAAATCAGCGTCATTCGCACGCGGGACCCGGAAATTCGCCAGCACACGCCCGGCTCCGTGCACGCTATGCGCGTCGCCACCCGCCGGCTGCGCTCGATGCTAGCCACGTATGAATCCCTCGTCGTCCCGACTGCCGTGCAACACCTCCGCACCGAACTCGGCTGGCTCTCCGCCATGCTCGGCGGCTCCCGCGACGAAGAGGTGCTGCAACGGCGCCTCACCGGCCTGCTCGACCGCGAGGCCCCGGCTCTGCTTCTTGGCCCCATCCGCGACCGCCTGAGGACCCGCTCCGAAACGGATGCCGACACCGCCGCGCGAACGCTCGTCGCCGCCCTCGAGACCCACCGCTACTTTCGGCTGCTCGACGCCCTCGACGCCCTCGTCGCCACGCCACCGTTCACGGCCACGGCCGGTCAGGACGCCCGCGTGGTGGTACCCGACCTGGTCGCAAAGGAGTGGAAGAAGCTGCGCCGCGCCGTACGCCGCGCCGTGAAGACCGTGCCGGGGCCGGAACGCGACCTCGCCCTGCACGAGGTGCGCAAGCGCGCCAAACGGCTGCGCTACGCGGCCGAGACGGCGCATCCGCTCAACCCGAAGCGCGCAGCGCGGGTGAGCCGATTCGCTCAGAAACTGCAGACCGTTCTGGGAGACCAGCACGACAGCGTGATCGCCTGCGATCGCCTGCTGCGCCGTGGCGGGGTCGACGCCTACCTGCGCGGTGAGAACACCTTCAGCTACGGCCGCCTGCACGCCCTTGAGCAACAGAAGGCAGCGGATGCCGAGGCTCTGTTCTGGAAAGCCTGGTCGCACCGCCCCTGACAGTTCAGCTCCAGAGCGCCACGTGCACCTTGGAGCCGCGCCGGGCGACGCCGCGTGATCCACCCGGGGCGAGCATGGCCGCGGTCGCCTCGGCGGTCGTGACGAAGCGTTGCAGCGTTCGCGCGGCGGTCGACGCCCGTCCGTGATCGAGGGCGCTCGCGCACCACAGCCCGGCGATCGGCGTGTTCAGCACCGGCAACACCACGAGAGACCCGGCCGTGACCTCGGCCCGCACGATGTGCATGAACGCGAGCGTGATCCCCTCGCCGGCGCGAGCCGCGGCGAGGGCATCCGTTTCGCTGCTCAGCGGCACGATATCCGGAACACCGAGCGCGGAGGCAAGAAATGCTGCTGCCAGCCAGCCGCTCTCGGCCGTGAATTCTTCGACCCCGGCCGGACCGGTGAACCACGGCTCCCCCAGCAGGGCGGCGAGCGGCAACGGCTGCTGCCGCCGCCGGCCAAGCGGATGCCCCGGCGCGGCCACCAGCACCCGCTGGTAGCGCAGGAATGGCACGACTTCGAGCTGCGTCGCCTGCGGCGGTCGGGAGCCGAGCGCCACGTCGTAGGCGTGGTCCTGCAACAGCGACCCCACGTCATCGGCAGACTCGACGACCACGTCGATGCCGCCGGAATGGACAGGCATCCGGCGGGTGAACGCGTCGAGCAGCCGGCCGGCCGCGTGTTCGGCGAAGCCCGCGGTGGCGACCACGCGCAGGCTCGCCGCGGACTCCGCAGCGTGCGACACTTCCCAGCGCACCTGTTCGGCCAAGCCGACGATCTCCTGGGCGTGATCGGCGAGTGCCCGACCGCCGGCCGTCAAGGCGATCCCCGACCCCGACCGCCTGACCAGGGCGTCCCCGAGGTCGAGACGAAGCGCGGCGAGCGACGACGATACCGCCGGTTCGCTAATTCCGAGCACGGCCGCAGCGGCACGCAGCGACCCGAGTCGGGCCACGAGGGCAAAGGCCCTCAGCTGGTTCAGCGTCATTGTCACAGCTCATAACCTTTCGCTTAGGTCGATAGTGACAGCCACGGGAGCGTGGAGCAAGCTGCGGCCCACAACGATGTCGCGCAACGATACGCGGTGCCGGTCAGGCCGGCCTCGTCAGGCGTCCGTGTCCCACTGGGTGCCGTCGAGGTCGCCGCGCAGCGTTCCGGTGGCCTCATCGACAGCCTCTCCGACAGTGCCCGCGAACCGCTCGGGAGGAAACCGCTCGCTCAATCCGTAGTCACGCAAGTGGTCTTTCACCGGGCCTTTCATCTCGGCAAAGACGAGCGTGATGCCGCGGGAAGCCAGAAAATCGTCGAGTTCGAGCAGTTCCTCTGCGGCGGTCGTGTCGATGTCAGTAATGGGCTCCGCCGCGAGGATGACCGTGTGTACCCCGCTACCGGCAGCCGCGACCGTGGCCCGCACATAGTCGTCGAAGATCCCCCCGTTAGCGAAGAAGAGCGGCGCGTCGAAGCGAACGATGACGATGCCGGGTAGTCGTTCGCCCTCGGGATGCCGCGACAGGTCGTGGTAGCCGCGAAGACCGCGGATCCGGCCAAGTTCGGCCCGGTACGGTTGCCAGGCCTGGCTGACGAATGCGCCGAGCGAGAGAATGATTGCCACGACGATACCCTCGATCACGCCGACCACCAGCACCCCGAGAAAGGCCGCGAGCGAGAGCATCGCGTCGACCCTGTTCATGCGCACCAGGGCGATAAACCCTTTCACGTCGACGAGCCCGGCAGCGGCGACGATGACGACCGCGGCGATCGCCGCCGAGGGCAGGAAATCCGTGAGACCGGGCGCGAACAGCATGAAGGCCAAAACGAGGGCGGCGCCAACAACTCCGGTGAGCTGGGAGCGAGCCCCCGCCTTCTCGGCGACGGGGGTGCGCGAGGACGACGCCGAGACGGGGAATCCACCGAGCAGTCCGCTCGCGATGTTCGACGCACCAATCGCCCTCATTTCCTGGCTGCCGTTGACATTCTCACCCCGGCGGGCCGCAAACGATCGCGAGAGCACAGCGGTGTCGGCGAAGGCGATGAGCGCGATGCCCAGCGCCGGAGCCACCAAACCCGCCGCATCTGCCCACTGCAAACCGCCGAGCGCGGGTGCGGGGAGGCCCCGGGGAAGCGCACCGACGACGGGCAGGGCATCCTGCAGCCCGAAGACCGCGGTCACCGCTGTCGCGAGTACGACCGCCGCGAGCACGCCCGGAATCCGGGTTTTGCGCCATGAGAGGACGACAATAACGGCCAGCGAGCCAAGGCCGAAAAGCGTCGCGGTCAGGTTGACCTGACCCCCGGCAATTCCGACGAATATCCCGATCGCGTCGCGAAGCGCCGAGCCCGCTGTGCTGGAGAAACCGAAAAGGGTGGGCAGCTGCGAAACGATGACCAACACGGCGAGAGCGTTGAGGTAGCCAACGCGGATAGGTTTGGAGAGCAGGTCGGTCACGAACCCGAGGCGCAGAATGCCACCAAGCGCGAGAATCAATCCGACCATGATGGCCAGGAGCCCGGCGAGACCGACTGCGCGCGCATCATCGCCGAGAGCGAGAGGCACGATCGCGGCCGCGATGATCGGTGCCAGTGCCGAATCGGGGCCGAGCACGAGGATGCGCGACGGTCCGAAGACGGCATAGGCAGCCAGGGGGATGATCGTGGCGTATAGGCCCGATGCCGGCGGAAGCCCCGCCACCTCGGCGTAGCCGATGCCGACCGGTATGAGGAGAGCGGTAAGCACGACGCCCGCCCGCAGATCGGGGAGTAGCCAGGCGCGCCGGTAACCGAGCGCCGTATCGATTCCCGGCACCCACCTTCGCAGCCACTTGGCAGCCATTCCTTCCTCTCCGGCCCCATCTTGGTGCCTGACTGGTTCGTGCGTCTCGCGAAATAAATAGCGAGGGCATACGCTCATAACCTTTCGCTTAGGTCGATGTTGACAGCCGCGGGAGCGGGGAGCAAGCTGTGGCACGACAGTGTCGCGCGACGATGCGCGGTGCCGTGGAACCTTCTTTCGTGAGGAGAAGCCCGTGCAGATTCCGGCTCCGTTCGATTACGTTCGTGCCAGTTCGGTTGACAATGCCCTCGCCCTGCTTGATCGCCACGGGGCCGAATCCCGGGTGGTCGCCGGCGGTCACAGCCTGCTTCCCATGATGAAGCTGCGCCTCGCCCGGCCCGACTGGCTCATCGACATCAACGACCTGTTCGAGCTGGACTATCTGCTGGTCGATGGACCGGTGATGCGCATCGGCGCCATGACCCGGCACACGACCCTGCTCGAATCCGACGACGTTCGGCGCCTGTTCCCCATCATCTGTGACGCCGAACGCGTCATCGCCGACCCGATCGTGCGCAACCGCGGCACCATCGGCGGCTCGCTCTGCCAGGCCGACCCGGCCGAAGACCTCTCCACGGTGTGCCACGTTCTCGAAGCGGTGGCCGTCGTGCGCGGGCCGGCCGGTGAGCGAATGCTGTCCATGGCCGAGTTCCACCGCGGCCCGTACGAGACCGCCGTCGCCCAGAACGAACTGCTCATTGAGGTTCGCGTTCCCATTCGGGCCGGCTCCGGCAGCGCCTACGAAAAGGTCGAACGGCGCGTCGGAGACTGGGCTGTCGCCGCGGCCGGCGCGAGCGTGACGCTCGCGGGCGACGGCACTATCAGCCAGGTGGCCGTCGGTCTCACCGCGGTCGGACTCGACCACAACGTGACCGAGGTCGAAGCGATACTCGTCGGCCAGGCACCCGCTGAAACGCTCTTCATCGAAGCCGGGCGTCTGGCGTCACTCGCCTGCGACCCCCTCGCCGACCAACGCGGACCGATCGATTACAAGCGGCACCTCGCCGACGAACTGACCCGCCGTGTGCTCCGGGTCTCGTGCAGCCGCGCCGCGGCATCCGTTTCCGACATCACGATTTAGGAGTTGAACCCGATGCAGATCAGCATGACCATCAACGGCACCGACGTCACCCGCGAAATCGAACCGCGCGTGCTGCTCGTGCACTTCATCCGCGACGACCTGCGGCTCACCGGAACACACTGGGGCTGCGACACCACCAACTGCGGCACCTGCGTCGTGCTGATGGACGGCCAGCCGGTGAAATCCTGCACCGTTCTCGCCGCCATGGCCGACGGGCACACGATCACAACCGTGGAGGGACTCGCCAACGGCGCCACCCTCGACCCGGTGCAGCAGGGCTTCATGGAGGAACACGGCCTGCAATGCGGTTTCTGCACCCCCGGCATGATGCTCACCGCCCGCGCCCTGCTCGACCACAACCCGCATCCTGAACCTCTCGAGATACGCGAGGCCATCTCCGGGCAAATCTGCCGCTGCACCGGCTACGCGACCATCGTGCGGTCAATCCAGTGGGCCGCCGAGCATCCCGCCGGTGCAGCCGCACAGACTACGGAAAAAGAGGTCCACGCATGACCATCCTCGAGGACCGTCCGTCGAACCCGGCCGCCGGCGACCACGATCGGCCCATCGGCCACGGCCGCATGCAGCGCAAGGAAGACCCGCGCTTCGTGCGCGGCAAGGGCCACTACATCGACGACATCGTGCTGCCCGGCATGCTGCACGGCGCCATCCTGCGCGCTCCCGTCGCCCACGCCCGGCTGGTCTCGATCGACACCACCGAGGCGCTCGCCCACCCCAAGGTGCTTGCCGTGATCACCGGCAGCGATCTGCAGGCCCTCGGACTGGCCTGGGCCCCGACACTCTCGATGGACGTGCAAGCCGTACTCGTCACCGACAAGGTACGTTTTCAGGGCCAGGAGGTCGCGTTCGTCGTCGCTGAAGACCGCTACGCCGCCCGCGACGCCCTCGAACTGATCGAGGTCGAGTACGACGTATTGCCGCCGGTCGTCGACGCCCGCAAGGCGATGGACCCGGGCGCTCCTGTCATTCGCGACGATCTCGAAGGCCGCACGGACAACCACATCTTCGATTGGGAAGCCGGCAACAAAGCCGAAACGGATGCAGTCTTCGCGAGCGCCGACGTCGTGGTGAAACAGGAGATCGTCTACCCGCGCGTGCACCCGGCGCCGATGGAAACCTGCGGTGCCGTCGCCGACTTCGACCCCATCGACGGCCGTCTCACCCTGTACGAGACGACGCAGGCGCCACACGCCCACCGCACACTGTTCGCGATGGTCTCCGGCATTCCCGAGCACAAGATTCGGGTGGTCTCTCCCGACATCGGCGGCGGGTTCGGTAACAAGGTCGGAATCTACCCGGGCTATATCCTCGCCGTCGTCGGCTCCATCGTCACCGGCAAACCGGTGAAATGGGTCGAGGACCGCTCCGAGAACCTCATGAGCACCTCGTTCGCCCGCGACTACATCATGCAGGGCGAGATCGCGGCAACCAAGGACGGCAAGATCCTGGCCCTGCGCACCAACGTACTCGCCGACCACGGCGCGTTCAACGCCACCGCCCAGCCCACCAAGTATCCGGCCGGGTTCTTTCACATCTTCACCGGCAGCTACGACCTCGCCGCAGCGCACTGCACCGTCACCGGCGTGTACACCAACAAGGCCCCGGGCGGGGTGGCCTATGCCTGTTCCTTTCGGGTCACCGAGGCGGTCTATCTGGTGGAGCGGATGGTCGACATCCTGGCCCGCAAGCTCGACATGGATCCAGCCGAGCTGCGGCTGAGAAATTTCATCAAGAAGGAGCAGTTCCCCTACGCCAACAAGACCGGCTGGGAATACGACTCCGGCGACTACGAACCCACCATGCGGCTGTCGATGAAGATGGCCGGCTACGACGAGCTGCGCCGCGAACAGAAGGAGAAACGCGAACGCGGCGAACTCATGGGCATCGGCATCTCGTTCTTCACCGAAACGGTCGGCGCCGGCCCGCGCAAGGACATGGACATTCTCGGTCTCGGCATGGCGGACGGCGCCGAACTGCGCATCCACCCCACCGGCAAAGCCGTCGTGCGCATCTCGGTGCAGAGCCAGGGTCAGGGTCACGAGACGACGTTCGCGCAGATCGTGGCGGAGGAGATCGGCATCCCGCCGGAGGACATCGACGTCGTGCACGGCGACACAGACCAGACGCCGTTCGGCCTCGGCACTTATGGCAGCCGGTCTACTCCGGTCAGTGGTGCCGCCGTGGCACTCGTCGCCCGCAAGGTGCGGGAGAAGGCTCGGTTCATCGCCGCGGCCATGCTCGAGACCCGGCCGGAAGACCTCGAGTGGGAGAAGGGCCGCTGGTTCGTCAAGGGCGATCCGAGCGTGGGCAAGACCATGGCCGAGATCGCGATGGGCGCCCACGGTACGGTCGCCCTGCCCGAGGGTATCGACGGCAATCTCGACGCCGAGGTCACCTACGATCCACCCAACCTCACCTTTCCATTCGGTGCCTATATCTGCGTCGTCGACGTCGACCCGGGCACCGGCCATGTCAAGGTGCGCCGCTTCATCGCCGTCGACGACTGCGGCACCCGCATCAATCCGATGATCATCGAGGGGCAGATTCATGGTGGCCTCACCGACGGTGTCGGCATGGCCCTCATGGAGATCATCGAGTTCGACGCGGAGGGCAACTGCCTCGGCGGCTCATTCATGGACTACCTCATCCCCACCGCCATGGAGGTGCCCGACTGGGAGACCGGCTTCACCGTGACCCCGTCGCCCCACCACCCGATCGGGGCGAAGGGCGTTGGCGAGTCGGCCACGGTCGGCTCACCGCCGGCCGTCGTCAATGCCGTCGTCGATGCCCTCGCCCCGTTCGGCGTCGTGCACATGGATATGCCCTGCACCCCCGCCCGGGTGTGGGAGGCTATGCAGGGCCGCACGAGACCGCCGGTGTAGCATGCAAGTCGCCCACTCGACCCGCGCACAAGAGCTCACCGAGAGCCGCGAACCGTTCGTGCACGCGACCGTGGTGCGCGCCCAGCGCCCCACGAGCGCGCACGCCGGCGACACGGCGCTCGTGCGGGCGACCGGCGAGATCGAAGGATTCGTCGGGGGAACGTGCGTGGAGGCATCCGTTCGCCTATACAGCCTGCAGGTACTGGAAAGCCGGCAGCCGCTGCTGCTCAAGGTCGTCGCCGGCGTGCCGTCGAGCACGGTGGAGGACGGTGCGGTCGAGGTATCCAACCCCTGTGTGAGCGGCGGGGCGATCGAGATCTTTCTTGAGCCGCGCATTCCGCTGCCGCGGCTGGTCGTCGTCGGCTCGACCCCCGATGCCGATGCGCTCGCCGCCCTGGCCCCGCTCGTCGGCTTCGTCCTCGTGCAGGCGGATGGCGCCTCCGCCATCCCGCAGACCGGTGACGCCGCCCTGATCGTCGCGTCGCACGGGCGTGACGAAGCGCCGGCCATGCTCGCAGCCCTGGCCGCCGGGGTGCCCTATGTCGCGCTCGTGGCAAGCCCGAAGCGCGGCGCTGCCGTGCTCGCCTCGCTCGACGTGTCGCCCGAGCAGCGCGCGCGGGTGTTCAGCCCGGCGGGCCTCGACCTCGGCGCCCGCACGCCCGGGGAGATCGCGGTGTCGATTTTTGCGCAGCTGGTGCAGGAGCGGGCCGGGCGCGGGCATCCGCTCGTCACGAAAGTGGCTGCGGAGGAGCGCGAGGTGGCAACCGAGGCAGCGGCCGAAGCGGCCGCGCTCGACCCGGTCTGCGGCATGACGGTGGCCGCGCTGCCCACATCGTTGCAGGTGGAGTACGACGGGACGAGCGTGTATTTTTGCTCGGCGGGCTGCCGCAGGGCCTTTCTCACGCATCCGGATCAGTATGCGACCGCGCGCTAGGGGCCCGGCTGGCCGGTCGCTGGGCCGACGATGGTGACCGTGCCCGAACTGGTACCGTCCGTCGGCGCGCTTCAGCGGGCCCTCGATGCCGAAGATTACCTCGCCGATGAGGGCCTCGCGACCGCCGTGTTTTTGGCCGTGCGCATGCGGCAGCCGCTTCTGCTCGAGGGCGAACCGGGGGTCGGCAAGACCGAGATCGCCAAGGCCCTCGCCCGGCTGCTCGATACCGAGCTCTTTCGGCTGCAGTGCTATGAGGGAATCAGCGCCGGGGAAGCGCTCTACGAGTGGAACTACCCACGGCAGCTGCTCGGCATTCGCCTAGCCGAAGCGCGCGGGGTCTCGCTGGCCGAAACGGAGTTGTTCGGCCGGGACTATCTGCTGCGTCGCCCGCTGTTACAGGCGATCGAGCACGCCGGCCCGCGGCCGGCGGTGCTGCTGCTCGACGAGATCGACCGGGCCGACGCCGAGTTCGAAGCCTTCACCTTCGAGCTGCTTGCCGAAGCGGCGGTCACCATTCCCGAGCTGGGAACCGTCACGGCGGAGCATCCGCCGATCGTGATTCTCACGAGCAATCGCACCCGCGACCTGCACGATGCCCTCACCCGGCGCTGCCTGTATCACTGGATCGACTACCCGGGGCCGGAGCGGATCGCGCAGATCGTGCGTCGCCGGGTGCCGGGCAGCTCGCAGGCCATTGCGACCGAGGCTGCGGCGGCGATCACCCGCCTGCGCTCGCTCGACCTCGTTAAGCCGCCGGGGATTGCTGAGGCCATCGATTGGGTGAGCGCGCTTTCCGTGCTCGGCATCGAGCGGCTGAGCGGTCGGGCCGTCGAGCAGACGTGGGGTTCCGTGCTGAAGAACCGGGACGACCTGGATCTCGCTGCCGCCCGCGGCGGTGCCTGGGTGGCGGAGGCCACGCATGGCTGACCGCGGTCTTCATCCACCGATCGAAACGGCCGCCCTCGCCGCCGGTCTCGGCACGGCCCTGCACCGGGCCGGCCTGCCGGTGTCGCCCGACCACGCAGCGCGGCTGGCCGAGGCGCTGCGGCTGGTCCCGCCGACCGAACGGGCCGCCCTGTACTGGGCCTGCCGCGTCGTGTTCGTCTCCCGGCAACAGCACCTCGCCCTCTTCGACGCGGTGTTCAGCGCCGTGTTCGACGGTCGGCTCGACCCGGCCGAGAATCGCGGTGACCCGACCGCTCCCCCCGCGATCGGCTCCGAGACGCGCACGAAGTCCACCCCACCGACCAACCGTCCAGCCGGCGCGCCAGAACCGCAGCCGGATCGGCCCCCGGCCCCGCTGCCCGGCACCGACTCTGCCGACAGCGAGAACGACGGCCCCGAGCGTGACGCGATCCTCGCCTTAGCCTCGGGTGATGAGCATCTGCACGAGATAGCGTTCGCGAACCTCGACCCCGACGAGCTGGCCCGCCTACGCCGGCTCGTCGCCCGCATCGTGCTGGCGACGCCGAGCCGGCTTAGCCGCCGCACGCATCCGTCGCGGCACAGTCGCGACCGGCTCGATGTGGCGCGCACCGTGCGGGCCGCGCAGCGCACCGGCGGCGACCCGATCACCCTGCACTATGCCCGTCGCCGCCCGAAACCGCGCCGCCTCGTGCTGCTCTGCGATGTGTCCGGCTCGATGGAGCCCTATACCCGGGTGTTCCTCACGCTGTTGCAGGGCGCGGCGTCCGGCGCCCAAGCCGAAGCCTTCGTCTTCTCGACGCGCCTCACCCGACTGACCCGCCAGCTGGCCATACGCGACCCGGATCAGGCGCTCGCGCAGGCATCCACCACCGCGACCGACTGGGCCGGCGGTACCCGGCTGGCCGCGAGCATCCGTCGGTTCATCGACGACTTCGGGCGGCGCGGGCTAGCTCGCGGAGCGGTGATCGTGCTGTTCTCCGACGGCTGGGCGCAGGACGACCCGGCCGACGTCGACGCCCAGATGGCGCGTTTGCGCCGACTCGCGCACCGCATCGTCTGGGTGAATCCGCGCAAAGCCGCCGCCGACTACGAGCCTTTGGTCGGCGGCATGGCCGCCGCCCTGCCCTACTGCGACGCGTTCGTCAGTGGCCACAGTTACGCGGCCCTCCTCGAGGTGGCGGCCGCGATTCGCGGCGACCCGGCGGCATCCGCTCGACCATCCGTAACCATCCAGCAGAGGACACCCTGATGCAACTCGACAGTACCTTCACCGTCATCGCCCCCGTCGACACGGTCTGGAACACCCTGATGGACTTCGAACGCGTTGCCGGCTGTGTGCCGGGCGCGCAGATTCTGAACAAGCTCTCCGACGACAACTACCAGGTCGGAATGAAGGTCAAGCTCGGCCCGGTGACTATGCAGTACCGCGGCCAGATGAACGTCGACGAACGCGACGCCGCGGGGCATCGCGCCGTCTTCTCCGGCAAGGCGCAGGAGACCCGCGGGCAGGGCACTGCCCAGGCCACGGTCACGCTCGTACTGGTCGAAGCCGACGGAGTCACCCAGGGCACGGTCAGCGCCGACCTGTCGCTGTCGGGCAAGGCGGCCGCCATGGGCAAGGGCGTCATCAGCAGCGTTACCGAGCAGATGATGGCCCTGTTCGCCGGCAACCTGCAGGGTTTGATCGAGAGCGGTGACGCAGCCGATTTAGGCGCCGAAACGGATGCCGCTGCGCCGGTCGGCGAGCACGTCGACGACCCCGAAACTCTCGCCCAGGCCGCCCCGCGGGCCGTCGCCGACCTGAGTGACGTTCCGCCCGGAAACGCCCCCGCCGCAGACACGCTGCCCAACGTCCAGGCGGATGCCGCGCCGCGGCGAGGACTGCCGCCGCGCCCGGTGCCTCCCGGCGTCGCGCCGTCGGGCGGGCACCGAGCCACGCCGCACCGGTCGACACCAGCCGCCGCGCCAAGTCTCGACGCGATGAGCCTCGTCAAGGGCGTCATCACCGACCAGCTAGCCGACCCGGTGAAACTTCTGGGGCTGCTGGCCACGGTAGCGTTCATCGCATACCGAATTGGTCGGCGCGCGTCCGGCCGCTGACCCACGACCGATGGGATACCGACATGCGTGAAGTCCTGGACGCCCTCCTCACCGGCTGGCAGAACGGTGCCACGGCCGGACTCGCCACGGTCGTGCGCACCTTCCAGTCCGCGCCGCGCCCGCCCGGCGCTTCGATGCTGGTCAGCGCCGACGGCACCGTGGCCGGCTCGGTCTCGGGCGGCTGCGTCGAGGGCGCCGTCTACGAACTCGCCACCCAGGTAGCCCAAGACGGCGTGCCCGTACTTGTGCGCTACGGAATCAGCGACGACGATGCCTTCGCCGTCGGGCTCACCTGCGGCGGTATCCTCGATGTCTTCGTCGAGCCCGTCTCCCGGGCCACCTTCGCCCTGCTCGAGGGTGTGCACAAAGACGTCGATGCCGGCCGGCCGGTGGGGGTCGCCACGGTGATCGAGCACCCGGATGCCGCCTGGCTCGGCCGCCACCTAGTGGTGCGGCCGAACGGATTCGAAGGCGACCTGGGCTCGGACCGTGCCAACCATGCCATCGGCGATGACACCCGGGGCTTGCTCGCCGCCGGCCGCAACACGACCCTCACCTACGGCCCCGACGGGGAACGGCGCGGTGAGGGGATGCGGCTGTTCTTCGCGAGCTACGCGCCCCGGCCGCGACTGTTGGTCTTCGGGGCGATCGACTTCGCCACCGCTCTGGCTCGGCTCGGCTCCTTTCTCGGCTACCGGGTCACGGTCTGCGACGCGCGCGGCGTCTTCGCGACCGCCGCCAGGTTTCCCGGTGTCGACGAGATCGTGGTGAGCTGGCCCGACCGCTACCTGCGCGAGCAGATCGTCGGAGGGCTCATCGACCCACGCACGGTCATCTGCGTGCTCACTCACGACCCCAAATTCGACGTTCCCCTGCTCGAAGCCGCCCTGCATGGCCCGCCCGTGGCCTACATCGGCGCAATGGGTTCCCGGCGCACCCATGCCGACCGTCTGGAGCGCCTGCGCGCTGTCGGTGTGACCGACGCGGAGCTCGCACGGCTGCGCAGCCCGATCGGTTTGGACCTCGGCTCGCGCACTCCCGAGGAGACCGCCGTGTCGATCGCCGCCGAGATTATCTCGCTGCAGTGGGGCGGCAGCGGAGTGCCGCTGCACACCCTGGTCGATGCCATCCACCACGACGACCTTGTCAACCCCGCCCCGCCGACCGATCAGGCAGCCCCCAACGGCCAGAAGTTGATCGAGGTATGAGCCTGCTCGACTCCGTCGCCTCGGTGCTGTTCGTGCACGCGCATCCCGACGACGAGACCATCAGCACCGGCGGCCTCATCGCCCATCTCGCGAGCCGCGGCATCCGCATCAGCCTGGTCACTGCCACCCGAGGGGAACGCGGAGACGTCGTCGCTGGGCCGCTCCACTCGCTCGCCGGAACCCCCGCCCTGGCCGAGGAGCGCGAACGCGAACTCGAGCGCGCCGCCCTCACACTCGGCGTCAATGAGGGCTTCTGGCTCGGCGAGGCACCGGCACGCACGCCCGGGCTGCCCGAACGCCGCTACCGCGACTCCGGCATGGAGTGGATCCGCCCCGGCCTGGCAGGTCCGGCCGCCGATTCCGAAGCGGATGCCCTCGCTCGTGCGCCGCTCACCGAGGTCACCGACGATCTCGTCGCGGTTCTGCAACACGGGCGACCTGACCTCGTCATCAGCTACGACGCCACCGGCGGTTACGGCCATCCCGACCACGTGCGCGTGCACGACGCCGCCCTCGCCGCCAGCCGAGCGCTCGCGATCCCCTACGCCGAGATTCTCGACAGGCCCGCAGCGGCTGCGGAATGGTTCGACCTCGATTCCCAGCGCGGCACCGTCGTGGCTGCCCTCCGCTGCCACGCCAGCCAGCTCCGTATCGATGGCAACGACATCGTGCACTCCGGCGGCCAGCGCGACCCTATCCGCACCGCGGTCGGCCTGCGCCTGCGCTGAGCGAGCTTTAAACCAAATCAGGCCGCCCAGCGGGCGGCCTGATGAGGAGCAACAAAACAGCGTGTGACAGAACCGATGGTGGAGATGCGGGGAATTGAACCCCGGTCCACTGCTGTGGTCATATGCCTTCTACGGGTGTATCCAGTGAAATCGCTTTCTCGGCCCCGGAATTTGCCGCTGGCATCTACTCCGACAGGCCCAGCCTTCGTTTAAGTCCCTCTACACCCCGTGGCTCAATGTAGAAGCAATCTCTCTAAATGGCGTCAGGATCCGGGTAGAGAGCATTCCCGGTCTGGCGGACTTCTTTAGTGCTTTCGCTTAGGCAGCGAGAGCGAAGTCAGTGCGCTTTGAATTGGCACTTATTGTTTTGCAGAGATCGTTTACGAGATAACCCTGCATCCTCGACCCGCTTCTCACAATTGCGCAAACAGTGTCGAAACCGATCATCCCCATACACATCGCGCGCTCCATACAGTGAAAGCGCAAGCAATGGATTCGTGTCACACGCTGTTGAGTTACCAAGCTGAACCGTTTTCGGTGCAGCCCTCTATCCTACAACGAACAAATGTGCCTGGCTAGTCGCCGAGGTGGCGCTGCGCCGACATCGCACGGTCCGATTCGCGCTTGTCGGTGCGTTCCCGCAGAGTCTGGCGCTTGTCGTACTCCTTCTTACCCTTGGCCACGGCGATCTCCACCTTGGCCCGGCCGTCCGCGAAATAAATGCGCAGCGGAATAAGGGTGTAGCCGCCCTCTTTGGTCTTGTGGCTGATCTTCACGATCTCCTTCTTGTGCAGGAGGAGCTTACGCTTGCGACGCGGCGGGTGGTTTGTCCACGATCCACCGGAATACTCCGGAATGTGCACCGCATCGAGCCAGGCCTCACCGCCCTCAATGAAGGCGTAGCCGTCGACCAGGGTCGCTCGTCCGGCTCGCAAAGACTTGACCTCGGTACCACTCAAGACCATGCCAGCCTCGTAGGTGTCACTGATGAGGTAGTCATGTCGGGCCTTGCGGTTGGTCGCCACGACCTTTTCGCCACGTTCCCTGGGCATGTGTTCACCTCTATTCCTACTTTTCAAGCGGATGCCGTCGGCCGGTCCGGCAGACAGCCCACCAGTCTAGCGGGTGCCGGCAGTCGAACGGCACGGCCAACCGGCCGCCGGCATCCGCTCGATGATTAGACCTTGAGGTAGCGGGTGATCGCGAAGTTCGCCGAGAACGCGGCGAGCACCGCACCGACCACCAGCAGGATGGGCACCACGACGAGCGCATCGTCCATACCGACCAGGGCGAATCCGGTGAGTCTCGCCCCGAGGTAGCCCTGCACGAAGAAGTAGACGAGCGCCACGACCGCGCCGCCGGCCAGCAGCGAACCGAGGAGAGCTGCGAACACCCCCTCCAGGATGAACGGCGTCTGGATGAACCGGTTACTCGCGCCCACCAGGCGCATGATGCCGAGTTCCCGGCGCCTCGAGAAGGCCGACAACCGGATGGTCGTGGCAATCAGCAGCGCCGCCGCGATCAGCATCAGTCCGGCGATTCCGATGGCGGTGTAGCTCGCCACATTGAGCACGGAAAAGATCTGGTCGAGGTATTTGCGCTGGTCGGCGACGTTTTCAACGCCGGCGACCCCCGACAGACTCTCCACCAACACCGCGGACTGGGACGGATCCTTGAGGTTGACCCAGAAGGTCTGGTTGAGCTGGTCGGCGGTAACATAGTCGGCCACCGGGTTGCCTGCGAACTGCTTCTTGAAGTTCTCGAAGGCCTGCTCGTGCGTCTCGAAGTAGTAGTTGTCGATGAACGACGCGAGTGTCGGCGACTTGAGTTGGGCCTCAACGGCGGCAATCTGCTCCGGCGAGGCGTCACCGCCGGTGCACGTCTCACCCGGCGATATATCGGAACACATGTAGATGCCGACCTGAGCCTTGTCGTACCAGAAGTTCTTCATCTGGCCGATTTGCATCTGCATGAGTACGGCGGCGCCGACGAAGGTGAGCGAGATGAAGGTCACGAGCACGACGGAGACGACCATCGAGGCGTTCCGCCGCAGGCCGTTCGCAGCTTCGGATAGCACCAGTCCGAGCCTCATCGGGTCGGTCCCACGTTCTGCTCGCCCGTTTGGTCGGGTTTCTCTCCGGGCGCTCGCAGGCCGAGTTTCTCGGCGAGCGTGAGCTGCTCAGGGTCGTCGTGGGCGGCGACCAGCAGCACCGGGCGCGTCATCGGCGACACCGGGGCGGCCGGGGCGGCATCGGCTGGCACCGGGTTCGGCACCGGAATCGGTACCGGGCTCGGCGCGCCGGCGACCGGGGCCGGCTTCACGGTATCCCGTCTGACATCCGGTGTGGCGACCGGCTCGGCGGCTGCAGCAGCGACCGCGGCGGCCGCGGCCTGATGCAGCGACACGGAGGTCTCCGGAACCGGAGCCGAGGGGTGCGTCAGTGCCGGTTCGGGCTCGGACGCCACTGCGGGCCGGGCGTAGACCGGCGCGACGGACGCCGGGTCGCTGGCGGGGGAATCCGCTGGGGCTGCGGCAGTGGCAGTGGCAGTGGCAGTGGCAGTGGGAAGGATGGTGGGAATGGAGGCGGTCGCGTAGCCGCCCTGCCGCTCGTCACGCACGATCTCGCCGTGGACCAGTTCGATCACGCGGCGCTGCATCTTGTCGACGATTCCGGCCTCGTGGGTGGCCATGATCACGGTGGTCCCACCGGCGTTGATGCTAGCCAGCAGCGACATGATCTCAGCGCTCGTGGTGGGGTCGAGGTTTCCGGTGGGCTCGTCGGCCAGCAGAATCTGCGGCTTGTTCACGATGGCGCGGGCGATGGCCACGCGCTGCTGCTCACCACCCGAGAGTTCGTGCGGCAGACGCTGTGCTTTTTCAGCGAGACCGACCATCTTGAGTGTGTCGGGCACGGCTTCCTGGATGAAGCCGCGGCTCTTACCGATGACCTGCAGGCTGAACGCCACGTTGTCGAACACGGTCTTGTTCGGCAGCAGGCGGAAGTCCTGAAAGACCACGCCCATGTTGCGGCGAAAGTAGGGCACCTTGCGGTTCGAGATCGACCGCAGGTCCTGGCCCAACACGTGAATGCTGCCGCTGGTTGGCTTTTCCTCCTTGAGCACGAGCCGCAGGCAGCTCGATTTGCCCGATCCGGAGGCGCCGACCAGAAAGACGAATTCGCCTCGCAGAATCTCGACGTCGATCGAGTTCAGTGCCGGCCGAGAGGTGCCGGGGTACTTCTTGGTTATGTGATCAAAACGGATCATAGCTCTTAGAGCCTAGGCAACCGAAGCCGTTTTCCCTACAGCGACATACCCGCGGGGCCCAAGCCCCAGCAAGCCTTTAGTCTTCGGGTGCCTTCTTGCGCCAGCGGATGCCGGCCGAGATGAATCCGTCAAGGTCGCCGTCGAACACGTTGCTGGGGTTGTTGACCTCGTACTCGGTGCGCAGGTCCTTGACCATTTGATACGGCGCGAGCACGTAGCTGCGCATCTGGTCTCCCCAGCTCGCCGTGATGTTGCCGGCGAGTTCCTTCTTGGTCGCGGCTTCCTTCTCGCGCTCGAGCACCAGCAGGCGGGACTGCAGCACGCGCATGGCGGCAGCCCGGTTCTGGATCTGGCTCTTCTCGTTCTGACAGCTCACCACGGTGCCGGTGGGCAGGTGGGTGATCCGCACGGCGGAGTCGGTGGTGTTGACCGACTGGCCGCCGGGGCCGCTCGAGCGGAACACGTCGACGCGAATATCACCGTCGGGCACCTCGATCGACTCCGTCTGTTCGATCAGCGGCACCACCTCGACCGCGGCGAAGGAGGTCTGGCGTTTTCCGGCCGAGTTGAACGGGCTCATCCGCACCAGGCGGTGCGTGCCGGCCTCGACGCTGAGCGTGCCGAAGGCGTATGCTGCGTCGACCTCGAAGGTCGCGCTCTTGATACCGGCTTCCTCGGCATAACTGATGTCGAGGACGCTCGTGCGCCAGTTGTGCTGCTCCGCGTACCGCAGGTACATGCGCAGCAGCATCTCGGCGAAGTCCGCGGCATCGACTCCCCCGGCGCCGGCGCGAATCGTGATAACGGCGTTGCGTTCGTCGAATTCACCATTGAGCAGGGTCTGCACCTCGAGCTCGCCGAGCAGTTTCTGCAGGCTGGTGAGCTCGTGCGCTGCCTCATCGGCGAGTTCCTGGTCGCCCTGGCCGTCGTTCGCCATCTCCACGAGCGTCTCGAGGTCGTCGAGCCGGGTCGTGATGCTCTCGATGCGCGCCAGTTGCGACTGTCGGTGACTGAGGTCGCTCGTCACCTTCTGGGCGTGCTCAGTGTCGTCCCACAAGTCGGGCATTCCGGCCTCGCCGCTGAGGTCGTCGATGTCCGCGCGCAGTCGATCGACGTCGATCACCGAGCGGATGTCGCCGAACGTGGTCCGCAGCGCGGCGATCTGTACTGAGAAATCCAAGTCAATCATGTTCTGACCAGCCTACCGGGCTGGCGTAGCATCGATTCTGATGAGCAATACGCAGCGACCCCTCAACCTGCGATCCATCGCCCTGACGGCTTTTCTGCCCACCCTGCTGTTCTCGATCGGCGAGGGCGCGATCATTCCGCTCATTCCGCTGGTCGCCAACGACCTCGGCGCCACCCTCGCCATCGCCGGGGTGATCGCCGCCATGATCATGTTCGGCGAACTGGTCGGCGATATTCCGAGCGGCTGGATCGTAGCCCGCATCGGCGAACGAAATTCGATGATCTGGGCCTCCCTGGTCACTATCGGCGCCGTAATCATCTGTCTGATGGCGCCCAACCCGCTCGTGCTCGGCGTTGGAATCTTTCTGATCGGCATCGCCACCGCCGTTTTCGCCCTCGCCCGGCACGCCTTCATGACGAGCTACGTTCCGCTCGTCTATCGAGCCCGCGCACTGTCGACCCTCGGCGGAGTTTTTCGGGCCGGCTGGTTCGTGGGCCCGTTCCTGTCCGCCGCGCTCATCCACCTCACCGGCAGCACCCAGGCGGCGTTCTGGGTGTTCATCGTCTGCTGCGTGCTCGCCGTCACGATGCTGGTGATTCTGCCCGATCCCACCCGCGACTTCACGGCTCCGGCCGTGTCCAAGATTGCACCGACATCGGATGCCGGACCGGCGACTCCCGCCGTGCCCACCGCCGCTGACGGCCTGTTCCAGACCATCCGCGCCCATCGCAGCGTGCTCGTACGGCTCGGCGCCGGCGCAGCGCTCGTAGGCGCGATGCGGGCCAGCCGCACGGTCATGTTGCCGCTCTGGGCGGTCAGCATCGGGGTGAGCGCGCCTGATACGGCCCTCATCATCGGCATCGCCGGCGGCATCGACTTCGTATTGTTCTATTTCAGCGGCCAGATCATGGACCGCTTCGGCCGCATCTGGAGCGCAGTGCCCTCGATGATCGGCCTCGGACTCGGCCACCTCGCGCTCGCGTTCACGCACGATCTGCCGAGCAACGTTGGCTGGTTCATCGGTGTCGCGATGTTCCTCTCCCTGGCCAACGGCATCGGCAGCGGCCTGCTCATGACGCTCGGCGCCGACCTCGCTCCGCAGCGGTGTCCGGCACCGTTCCTCGGGGCATGGCGGTTCACCGCCGATTTCGGCAGCGCCACCGCGCCGCTCGCCGTGGCCGGCATCACCGCGCTCGCCTCCCTGTCGATCGCGAGCGGCATCATCGGGGGCTTCGGCCTGTTCGGCGCCGTGCTGCTCGGCCGCTATATTCCCCGCTTCGCTCCCCACCGCCCCCGCAGCCTGGATTAATTGCCCGGGGTGCCTCCCCCTGTTTCCCCTCCTCCCCGCGCATACCTCCTGCAATTTCTTCGCGGGCAGAAATTCTGTCGCGAGTTCTTGGGCTTACGCTCGCTCCGCTGCCCGCCGCGCACCTCGGCCTGCACTCGAGTAGCCGCATCGATGAGTGCCGGTCGACGAGCGGATGCCTGTAACCGGCCGTGCAGGCCGGCCCGCCCTACGGAATCGCGGTCGCGGTCAGTTCGAGGTCGGAGGTCGGTCGATCGCGCTGGGTTGCGATCGCCGCTCCGGCGGCGACGCACACGACGACGATGGCGATCTGCTGCAGCAGGGTGAACGTTTCGCCGAGCACGAGTGCACCGAAACCGGCCGCGATCACCGGGCCGAAACTCGTGATTATCGCGTACAGCCGAGGGCTGATCCGACGCAGAATGTAGGTATCGAGCGTGTACGGAAAGGCCGAGGAGACGACGCCGACGAGCAGGAGCAACCCGACCACGCCCCAGGTGAAGGCGGAGACGTCCAGAGTGAACAGCGCGATCGGAACCACGATGACGAGGCTGACGAGGCTCGCGATCGAGATACCTTCGAGGCCGGCGAACTCCGTCGCCACCCGGCGAGTCAGCACGATGTAGCAAAACCAGGCGGCCGCCGCGGTCAGAGCGAGCACGATGCCGAGCAGGTCGAGCTCTCCGTCCGACCAGGTCAGGAGGAAGACTCCCCCGGCGGCAGCCGCGGCGCAGACGAAGTCCAGGATGCGGCGGCTGGTGACGAGGGCGAGGGCAAAAGGCCCAAGAAATTCGATCGTCGCGGCGACGCCAAGTCCGAGCATGGTCACAGCCTGGTAAAAGCTGAGGTTCATGACAGCGAGCACGACACCGAGCGCCAGCGGCGGCCAGATTCGAGCCCAGGTCAGGTTTTTTATTCGGGGCCGGGCGAACGGCAGCACGACGATGACCATGACAATCTGGCGGGCCGCAACGACAATGGGTGAGCCGACGACCGGAATGAGCAGCCCGGCCAATGACGACCCGAAATTGATGCTGACCTCGGTCGCGATCTGAGCTCCCGCACCGCTCAGTTTCTCCCGCTGGGTACGCACACTGCTCCTGTCGGCGCCGTCAGGGCACCCCTCGACAGTACCGCCCGCGGCATCCGCTCTGAGAATGCGTTCGCGCGCGGTCGCCTACAGCTGCAGCGGAACGAACTGGTATTCGCTTGTCAGGTGCTCGTGCTGGCAGGCGCCGCAATAGAGCACGCCGGAGACGCGCATGGCGTCAACCCGTGAGGAGCACTGGATAACCTTAGGACCGCAGCACGGTGATATCACCATGAACCCGCCCGATTCGGCCGGATCGTGACCGCTTAATCCGCGATCATGATGCACGCCCTCGCAGGGCAAAAGAGACTCGAAGTCGAGCTGCTCGACAATCTGATTGTCCAGTAATGCATCCATGATTTCACAGCCGATCTCGGTGGTTCTCAGCCGCCATCCTGGGCCACGTCAACCGGCGGCGACCAGCCCGGATGAACGACGATTGGGATCGCCGGCACTCCCAACCGGGGGTCCGGGGCTGGAACTTGTCGACTGCGGTACAAAAAACCTGAAGCCCCCTACGAGGTAGGAGGCTTTTCTGTCGACTACGTAAGTGTGCATAGTACGCTTTTATTCTGGGTTTACCAGTGCGACTTTCTCCCTTCCCCTCTCGCGGGAGCGGGCTAGTGGAACACCGCCCTGGATACCACCGTCACCTCGAGCGGCACACCGTCTGGCACCACGAGGGTCAGTACGGGTGGGCGCCACCACGAGCGCAGCGTCACCGACGCGCTCTGCCCGTCAGCGGAAGCCGCGCTCGTCACCGACAGCGCCTCGAATGATGCGTGCGGGACGAGGCGCAGGTACTCATCGACTGCTGCCGACACGTCATCCGAGCGCAGTTGGGGGCGTGGGCCGGCGACGCCCACCTGCACCGCACCCAGGGTGAAGGCCTCGGACCCGGCGAGCGAGGCCCCATCGGCCAGGCTCAGCAGCCGCTTGTTTTCGAGATAGAGCGAGGTGGCAGACAGTGCCACGAGCACGAGGCTCAGCGCCAGAAAGCCGTAAAGAATAATGAGCAGCAGGGTGGATCCGTCCTCGTTCGATGGGTGCGGCGGGCGCCGGTTCATCCGAGGCCGCCAAACCGGGACACGATCTGCGTCGACGCCGCCGTCATCGGCACACTCGCGCTCTGGTTCAGGGCGAGCAGGTCGGGAACCAGCGGCAGTGCGATGCCGATGCGAACCGTGACCGTGACGAGGCCCTGGCGGGTCAGGCACCGACTCGCACCACCAGCGCACTCGATCTGTACCTCGGCATCACCGGGGTCGAGGCCGTAGTCCTCGAGCGCGAACGCCACTGCCCGGCGGGCCCGCGCGGTGGCGGTGGCTTCGTCGGGAGACTGCACGTAGACCCGGGCCGCCTGCCGGGCGGCGCCCTCTACGGCGAGCGCACCACCCTGCAAGGCCGACAGCGCCAGGACCAGGTAGACCAAGGGAACCAGCAGGATCATGCCCGCCGTGATGAATTCGAGCGACGCCGAGCCCGAGTCGGAACGGCTACTCCAGCGTTTCGACGGCAGCATGAGCGACCACCTCCAATCCGCGCGGGGCGCCGAGCAATCCCATGAGAGGCAGCGGTGCGATCACCCGCACTTCGACGGTGGGATATCCGGCACTCACTCCGTGCTGCGCCACGACATCGCTGGCAAAGGTCGCTCCGATGGCCGCCGTGATCAGGTCGCGCGTGCGCTGGGCCCCCGCGGGCAAGTTGCTGTCCGCGAGTGAGGCATAACGTGCCCCCTCGGCAGCGGCGTCGAGCACGGTGTTGCGAATGTGCAGGGCGAGAGCAAGTTGCATGACCATGAGCGTCAGAAAGGTCAACAACGACACCACCATGACGAATTCAGCAACGACGGAGCCCACCTCGCCGCTGAGCCGGTGAGGGCGCAGCCAGGCGAGGCGGCGCATCCGCTTACAGGGCTGGTACATGCCGCCCGGTCAGAAACTGCTGACGCGGTCCATGGCCTGCTGGAACACCCCGCTGAGAGCTGGGCCGGCGAGTCCCCAGATGATCAGAACCAAACCTGCCGTCATCAGAGTGATCAGCACCCAGCCAGGCACGTCTCCCCGTTCATCGCGGAGCAGGCGGTTGAAGCGGAGCATGATTCGGGTCATGTCATTCTCTTTTCTTGTGGGTGGATGGTTCGGTGGAACGTCAAAACCCGGCCTGGAGCACAACGAGCCCGGGGAAGACAGCGAATAGAACGGTCATCGGAAGAATCAAAAAAACCAGCGGCACCAGCATCGCGACTTCTTTCTTGCCGGCCAGCTCGAGCAGCGTGCGCTTGGTCTGGTCGCGGGAATCCTGCGCTTGCGCCCGAAGCACCTCGGCAAGCGGCGACCCGCGGTCCAGTGCGCCGGTGACCTGGTCGACGAACCGGGTCAGCTCCGGCAACTGGATGCTCCGCGACAGTGATTGCAATGCTGTTCCGATCGGAACCCCGGTGTGTACCTCAGCGACCACCCCGGCAAATTCCCGCGACAACTCCCCCGAACTCGTGCGCGACACGCGCCTGATCGAATCCAGGATGCCCTCCCCGGCCGACAGCGAGAGGGTGAGGAATTCGAGAATGGTCGGTAGCTCGCTGCGCATGCGCGCCAGCCGCGCGGCCGCGGCCCGCCGGAGCAGCCAATCCCGCAGCATGGCGCCGCCGACCGCGGCCACGAACGGCAGCGAAAGTCGGGCGGGCAACAGAAGCTCGGGCAGGGCCACAATGGTGATCACGGTTGCGGTAGCGAAGGCCAGCAATACCCAGACGAGCTGCACCGAGCGAAACTCCAGGACCGTCTGCACCGATCCGGACTGGTGCAGGCGCCGCGCAACGGTGTCACTGCCACCGAGAAGGCTCGACAACCCCCGGGTGAGCACTCCGAACAGCGGCGCAAACAGGCAGCCCAGAACAGGAATCGGGTTCACCGTACGCCGGGCCATGATGCGGCGCGCTTCCGGGGAAATATCGAGGACGTACGGTGCCACCCGGTCGATCAGGCGGGGCCGGCTCAGCCGCGGAGTCAGGCTCACGAGCGACCACAGCCCGACGCCGAGGCCGCTCCCGCACAGAACAGCCCAGCCCAGCGCGGCGTTCATCGGCCGCACGAGTTCACGAGAACCACCGGCGTTCGTCCGGAAGGCGACCGAGGGCGATCATGACGCGATACGCGATGATCGACAGCGTGAGGCCACTCGCGATCACGATGACGCCGCCCGGCGAGTTGTAGGCGATGGCCGCTTCAGGTCGCGAGGCGAGTAGAACCAGAATAATCCACGGCGCCGCGACGCCCAGGCGGGCCGCATTCACGACCCACGACTGGCGGGCTTCCACTTCGAGCCGTACCGCGGCATCCTGTCGCAGCCAGGCCGCGAGGCTGCGCAGCACGACCGTGAGGTCGCTGCCGCCGACCTCCCTCGCCATGCGCAGGGTCTCCAGGATGCGATCGGCGACCGGATCGGCGAGGGAACACTTGAGCTCGTCTACGCAGTAGCTGAAGTTGCCGGTGGCCCGGTATTCGCGCTCGAACTTAGCGAACGCAGTACGGGTCGCGACTGGTCCGGCCTGGGCGAGGCTGCTCACGCTGTCGGGCAACGCCAGCCCGGAACGCAGCGCCGACACCAGGTGATCGACGACGTCGGGCCAGACCGTGCGATTAGCCCGACGCCGCGCCGCCGCCCGCCACGACACGATCAGCCACGGCAGCAACAGCCCGGCCAGCCCGGCAACGGCACTGAGCGCGAGAACCGCGAATATCCCGTGCACGAGGGCAGCGGATGCCACCCCCACGATCGCCGACAGTGCCAGAAACGCCGGCGCGGGTACCGCTGCGAGCCCGCCCTGAACCAGGCGCATCCGCATCCGCTCTCCCACTCCGGAACGCTTGGCTGCGGAATTCGCCGGCCAGAGGAACGGTGCCAGCACCAGCACCAGCCCGCTTCCGAGCAGGCACCCCAGCACGAGAGTCATGCGGCCCCCTGCCGCAGCACCGGCACCGGATCGACGCCGGCCGCACGAAACTTGGCGAGCTTGGTGGGGTGCGAGCCGGTCGGTTCGAGAAAGCCATGCGGGGACAGGAACAGAGGGCTCGCCTCGATGGTGGAGCCCGAAAGCTGCCCGCTCGGTGCGATTATCTCGGTGACGCGCCGGCGGCCGTGCCGATCGATCTCGCAGTGAACCACGATGTCGATACAGCCCGCCACCGTTGGCAGCACGAACGACGAATCGATATTGCGTCCGGCCAGCAGCGGCAGCGTCGAGAGCTTCGCGAGCGCATCCCTGGCACTGTTGGCGTGAATCGAGCACATGCCGGGCAGCCCGCTGTTCAGGGCGATGAGAAGGTCGAGACTTTCCGCCTCGCGCACCTCGCCGACCACGAGCCGGTCGGGCCGCATGCGCAGGGACTCTTTGATCAGCCGGCGCAGGGTGATCTCCCCCGTGCCCTCGAGGCTCGGCTGCCGGCACTGCATCGCAACCACGTCGCGGGCCGACAGGTCGAGTTCGAACGTCTCCTCTACCGTCACGATGCGTTCACCCGGCCGCGTCGACGAGAGCAGGGCGTTCAGCATCGTGGTCTTGCCGGTTTGAGTGGCACCCGAGACCAGAATGTTCTGACCGCCGAGCACGCAGATCCGCAGAAAATCGGCCGCCTGCTGGGTGAGCGCGCCGAGGCCGACGAGCTGGTTCAGGTCGCGGATTCGCCGGGTAAACTTGCGAACATTCACCGCCCAGTGCTTGCGCGTGATGTCGGGAATCACCACGTGCAGCCGGGAACCGTCGGGCAGCGAGGCGTCGACGAAGGGCGATGACAGGTCGACCCGGCGACCGGAAGCCTGCAACATCCGCTCGACCAGATCACGTACGTCTTGTTCGCCGAGCAGCAGCGTGGTCAGCTCGGGCACCCCGTCTCGAGCTACGAACACCCGGGCCGGGCCGTTGATCCAGATTTCTTCGATCTCAGGGTCGTCGAGAAACGGCTGCAGAACGCCGAAACCGGTGAGCGCGGCCACGACCTCGCGGGCGGCCTGGTGCTCGTCGGCGATCATCGGAGCACTCCCGCCGAGCGCCCGCTCGCTGTAGCGTCTCAGTTCTTCGCGCACGTACTGCTCGACCAACGCGTTGTTGGCCGCGAGGTCGACGCCCTCGCGGCGCACTCGCTGGCGTACCTGGTCTGTGATGATACGAACGGCTTCGGTCATCCCCGCATGATGGCCTCATTTACAAATCTTCGTCGGATCTACTCACAGGGCTTGTTTTTTGGTCCCTTGAACAGCAAAAAAACCCAAGAGAAACAATGGTGGCAGCGGATGCCGGGGCATCCGTTGCGATGATCCGTCACCTCCCGGCGTGGCCGCCCGGCTCCGGGATCAGCGGGCCGACCAGCCGCCGTCCATCGTGTAGCTCGCCCCAGTGACCATCGCAGCATCGTTTGAGGCGAGCCAGGCCACGAGCGAGCCGACCTCTTCCGGTTCGACCAGTCGTTTGATCGCACTCTCGGTGAGCATGATCTGGCTGAGCACCTCTGATTCCGGAATTCCGTGGACGAGTGCCTGATCGGTGATCTGCTTCTCGACCAGGGGCGTGCGCACATAGCCGGGAGCAACACAGTTGCTCGTGACCCCATGCGCGCCGCCCTCGAGGGCTGTGACCTTGGACAGGCCTTCGAGCCCGTGCTTGGCCGATACGTAGGCGCTCTTGAACGGCGAGGCGCGAATGCCGTGCACCGACGACACGTTGATGATGCGCCCGAAGTTCGCGGCGTACATCTGCGGCAGTACCGCCCGGATCAGCAGGAACGGCGCCTCGAGCATGAGGGTGAGAATGTTGTGAAAGTCGGCCGGCTTGAAGTCCTGGATCGGATTGATTCGCTGGATTCCGGCGTTATTGACCAGGATGTCGACGCCGCCAAGAGCGGTGGCGAGCGTGTCGTCGGTCAGGGCGTCGGTGTCCATCAGGTTGACAGCCCAGATCGACCCGCCGACTTCCTCGGCCAGGGCGGTAGCGCCCAGGGTGTCAACGTCGGCGATGACGACGTGCGCGCCGCGGGTGGCGAGCGCCCGAACAACGGCGGCGCCGATGCCGCTCGCACCGCCGGTGACGAGGGCGCGACGCCCGGCGAGGGACTGCTCGGCGGTTCGGACCGGCGTGGTGCTGGCAGATACGGTGTTGACGCTGGCGGCGTCGGTGAGATCAGTCATGGTGTTCCTTCGGTTGCGCGATTGCTGCGGGGCAGGTCGGCGAAAGGCGGGGTGCCATCGGCACCCCGCCTCGTGCGATCCGGGTTGCTCGAGCCGGGTCAGTTGCCGGTACCCACGGGCTCCAGCCCGTGCTTGCGAGCGTCCACGGCGTCGACCTCGCGCAGCGACGTTCCCTTGGTCTCCTTCAGGGTGACCACCGCGACAACCGTGATGGCGCAGGCGATCATGATGTAGATCGCGACGGGAATCCAGGTGTTGTACTGCTGCAGCAGTGCGGCGGCGATGATCGGGGCCATCGACCCGGCCAGGATCGACGTGACCTGGTAGCCGAGCGATACACCCGAGTAGCGCATGCGGGTCGGGAACATTTCGCTCATGATCGCGGGCTGACCAGCGTACATCAGGGCGTGGAAGCAGAGCCCGACCGTGACGGCGAGAATAATGAGCACAGGGTTCAGGGTGTCGAACATGGGGAAGGCGAAGAACGCCCAGCTGGCACCGAGCACGGCACCGGCCAAGTAGACGGGCTTACGGCCAAGACGGTCGGACAGCCGGCCGACCTGTGGGATCACGATGAAGTGCACGACGTGGGCGATGAGCAGGGCGATCAGCAGCTGGCCGGTGTCATACTCGTGCACCGTCTTCAGGTAGACGATCGAGAAACTCACAATGATGTAGTACAAAATATTTTCGGCGAAACGCAGGCCCATGGCTCCGAGAATTCCTTTGGGGTACTTCTTCACGACCTCGAGCACGCCGTAGTTGACGGTCTTCTCGGCCTCGACCTGGGCGCGGGCCTCGAGGAAGATCGGGGCTTCACTGACGTGGGTGCGGATGTAATAGCCGATCACGACAATGACCGCGGAGAGCCAGAACGCGACCCGCCAACCCCAGCTCAGGAACTGCTCGGGCGGCAGTACCCACGTCATGGTCAAAAGCACGAGGGTGGCGAGCAGGTTCCCCACCGGAACGGCGGCCTGTGGCCAGCTCGACCAGAATCCACGCGACGCGTTCGGGCTGTGCTCGGCGACGAGCAGAACGGCGCCGCCCCATTCACCACCGACCGCGAAACCCTGAATGAAGCGGAGGGCCACGAGCAAGGCGGGCGCCCAGTAGCCGATGGTGTCGAAGCCGGGCAGGCAGCCCATGAGGAAGGTGGCGACACCGACCATGATGATCGTCACCTGCAGGGTGTGCTTGCGCCCGAGTTTGTCACCGATCTGGCCGAAGACGATGCCACCGAGGGGTCGGGCGATGAATCCCACCGCGTAGGTGAGGAAGGCAGCGATGATGCCGTCGAGTTCGCTGCCGGCGTTTGGAAAGAAAACCGTGCCGAAGACCAGACTCGCGGCGGTGGCGTACAAGAAGAATTCGTACCACTCTACGACCGTTCCGACCATGGAGGCGGCGACGATCTTCTTGAGGCCGGATTTTTCGGATTCGCTGCCGGTCGGGCGAGTGGTTTTACCGGAACTGGCAGCTCCAACGCGTTGGTTGACACTCATTGTCTGTCTCCTTTGTGTCGTCGATGACACGTACCTGGCCTGAGAGATGTGCGGAAAGTGATCCGTCGCTCAACAAAAGCACGACCTGACTGAGTATTCACGCACGGCTGGCGGGCAACAAGAACCAAAAAAACAGAGCGCGTGTGCACAATTGCAGATATGACCTTTCCGTTGGCCGGTACCGCGCCCACTCCCGATGATCTCCTCATCTTTCTGGCCGTCGCCCGCACCGGCCGATTCACGACCGCAGCGGAAAGCCTGGGGCTCAACCACACCACCGTGTCCCGGCGAATCGCCGCCCTCGAAAAGGCCCTCGACGGGCGGCTGCTGGCCCGCGCCCCGGGCGGCTGGGAGCTGACCGAGCTCGGCCAACGCGCCAGGACCGCGGCGGAGGGGGTGGAATCCGCCGTCAGTCTGCTTCGCGGCTCCGACGCTGAAGCCCAGAAGCTCTCCGGCGTCGTGCGTATGTCGGCGACTGACGGCTTCAGCGCCTACATTGCTGCCCCGGCCGTGGCAGCCCTGCAGCGGCGGCATCCGCTCTTGCGGGTCGAAATCGTCACCGTCACCCGGCGCGCACTGCAGCACCGTTCCGGACTGGATATCGAAGTCGTAGTGGGAGAGCCGCAGGTACACCGGGCAGAGTCGATTCTGCTCGGTTACTACAACCTCGGCATGTACGCCTCTCGCCGTTACCTGCAGTCGCACGGCACACCGACCACCATTGCCGAACTGACGGAGCATCCGCTGGTCTATTTCGTGGATTCTATGCTGCAGGTCGACGACCTCGACGCCCCGCGACGTTTGGTGCCGCAGATGCGGGAGTCGCTCAGTTCCACCAACGTGTTCGTGCACGTGGAGGGTACGCGGGCCGGCGCCGGAATCGGCTTTCTGCCATGTTTCATGGCGGATCAGCACGCAGATCTGCTGCGCCTGCTGCCCGAGGAGTTTCAGGAGCGGCTGCCGTACTGGATGGTCGTGCGTAGCGAGTCCTTGCGGCTGCCGGCGGTAGCGGCGCTTGTCGGGGCACTCCGCGCCCAGATGGAGTCGTTCACAGCGGCACTCCTCGGCGACGACGCCGTCGACGCATCCCCAGCCAACCAGACCTAGCCAACCAGACCCAACCGACCAGACCCAGCCGACTAGACCCAGTCACCTACACCCAGCCGCGCAGCTGGCCATCTAGACTGGGTACACACCGGCGGGAGTGGTGGAATTGGCAGACACGCAGGATTTAGGTTCCTGTGCTTTCGAGCGTGGGGGTTCAAGTCCCCTCTCCCGCACATGGTCCAGGTTTCAGCACTCGACAACATGTTGAACGACGTTCTCTCGCACACGGGCGCCGTTTTGTTTTATTTGCTCATTTGGGGCCTGGTCTTCGCTGGAACGGCGCTCTTTCTGGGCGTGTTCATTCCCTTCATCACCGGTGACTCGCTCCTGTTCGGCTCCGGCCTCGTGGCCGCCTCCACGGGCAATATCAACATTATGATCCTGGTGATCGGCACCGGCATCGCGGCCTTCCTTGGCGACCAGGTGGGTTTTCTGCTCGGACGTCACTATGGACGCGGCTACCTGGAACGGCACGGCGGCCGGCGCACCCAGGCCGCAATCGTTAAAACCGAATCGTTCTACAGCAAATTCGGCTGGTGGTCGGTGGTCATAGCCCGATTCATGCCGTGGGCCCGGGTGTTCGTTCCCGTCGTCGCTGGCGTAGGCCGCATGAACTACTTCAAGTTCCTCTCGAGCAACCTGCTCGGCGCGCTGTCCTGGGGGGTCGGGCTCACCCTCACCGGCTACTACGCAGCAACAATCCCGGGCGTCAAGAGTGCGGCCTACATCATCGCGGGCGTGCTCATCACGGCCTCGGTCGTCGTCGGGTGTCGCACCTGGCGCATCGACCGCGCCCAGCGCAGAGCGGATGCCGCCGCCAGCAATCACCCGCACCGCCCCAACCCCCTGAGTACCCCAGCTTCGGGGGCGCGACGACCGGCACTTTTCCACGATTAGGCGATATCCTGTGTCTCGGCACCCGCCGTCGCAACCCGATCGTCTGCCCGCACGCCAACAGGAGCTTTCCACGTGATTCACACCGCCTTGATTCCCTGGCTCGACCCGACCCAGATCATTGAATCGGCCGGCCCGTGGGCACTGCTCGTGGTCTGCGCCATCGTCTTTGCCGAGACCGGGCTGCTCGTGGGTTTTCTCCTGCCCGGCGACACCCTCCTGATCATCACCGGTCTGCTCGCCTTCCCCGCCGCGGGCGTCATCCAGATCGATATCTGGTGGGTCGCCCTGGCGATTGGCTTTGCCGCTTTCCTGGGCGGTGAGGTCGGCTATCTCATCGGGCATAAGTTCGGTCCGCGAGTCTTCGAGCGCAAGGAGTCCGGCCTGTTCAGCATCAAGAACGTCGACCGTACCAATGCGTTCTTCGTACGCTTCGGCGGCGTGGCTGTCATCGTGGCCCGGTTCGTACCGATCGTGCGCACCTTCGCACCGGTGGCCGCGGGCGTCGGCCACATGGACTACCGGAAGTACACCCTGTACAACCTGATCGGCGCCCTGATCTGGGGAGCTGGACTGACCTTCGCCGGGTACTTTCTCGGGTACATTCCGCCGGTGGCCGATTTCGTCACCACGTACATCGACCTGATCCTGATCGGTGCGGTCGTCGTCACCCTCATTCCCACGGTGTACCACTACGTGCAGTCCGTCGTCAAAGCTCGTCGAGTACGCGCCCTTCCCACCACCGCGACGGGCGGCCACCTGCTCGACCCGGAGACGTTCCAGACCAACCACGACGGTCGTCACGAGGTTTGATCCGTTCAGCGCCTCGAAATACTCAGCGGTGCTGTTGGTCCTCGTGTTCCGCGTGCTCGGCCGGTTCCAGCTGAAAGGTCGAGTGCGCCACGTCGAAGTGCACGGCGAGGCACCCCGACAGCTCGTCGAGGAGGGCGTCGGTGCCGGCAGCGAGGACGGCCGGCTCGACGACGATGTGCGCGGTGAACACGTGAGCCCCGCTCGTCATAGCCCACACGTGCAGGTCGTGCACGGCTACGACACCGGCCGTACCGAACAGGTGACGCCGAATCTCGCTCACGTCGGTGTCGGCCGGGGTGGACTGGCTGAAAACCCGCACGACATCACGCAGCAGACAGTAGGCGCGAGGCACGATCGTACCGGCAATGACGAGCGAGGCGACGGCATCCGCTTGGGCAAAACCGGTGCTGAGAATGATGATGGCGGCCACGATGACGGCCACCGATCCCAACGCATCGCCGAGCACCTCGAGGTACGCGCCGCGCATGTTGATCGACCCGGCAGCGGCGGGGCGGAGTAGAACCATCGCGACCAGGTTGGCGGCCAGTCCGATAACGGCGACGACGAGCATCGGGGTTCCGAGTACCTCGACGTCGCTCGGGTTGATCAACCGAATGATCGCTGCGACCGAGACCACACTCGCCATGACAATGAGAATCAAGCCGTTGATGAGGGCACCGAACACCTCGGCGCGCTGAAAGCCGAAGGTGGCCCGGTCGGTAGCCGGGCGCGCCGCCACCACGGTCGCGGTCAACGCCACGATCAGCCCGAGCAGATCGGAGAGCATGTGTCCGGCATCGGCGAGCAGGGCGAGCGAGCCGGTGAGCCAGGCTCCGACCACTTCGAGCAGCAACACCGCGGCGACGATGCCGATGGTGATCGACAATCGCCTATGGTTTGATCCGGTGCCCTGCGCGTGCTCGTGGCCCATGGCTCAAGATTAGGGCTGCGGCGGGCCACCCGCTAGCCGCCCAGCGCGGCGGCAGTGAATCAGTTACCAAGCAGATCGCGCAACACCGGCACTAGTGCATCGAACGCGATCGCCCGGTGACTGACCTGGTTCTTGACGTGGGCCGAGAGCTCGGCGGCCGAGATCGCGTAGCCCTCGGGCAGAAAGATCGGGTCGTACCCGAAACCGTTCGCGCCGGCCGGTTCAAAGAGAAGCTGCCCAGGCCATTCGCCGATCACGGCGCGCTCGGTGCCGTCGGGCAGGGCCACAGCCGCGACACAGGTGAAGTGGGCGTCGCGGTGCTGCTCGGGAACATCGCTGACCTGCCAGAGCAGCAGGCGCAGGTTCTCGTCGGCGTCCCTGGCCGGCCCCGACCAGCGCGCCGAGAAGATGCCGGGTGCCCCACCGAGAATGTCAACGCAGATGCCCGAGTCGTCGGCGATCGCTGGCATGCCGGTATGGGCCGCAGCGGCACGCGCCTTGATCAAAGCATTTTCGGTAAAGCTGATGCCGTCCTCGACGGGTTCCGGGCCGTCGTAGGCGAGCACGTCGATACCCGGCAGCTGCGGGGCCAAGATGCGCCGCAATTCCTCGACCTTGTGGGCGTTGTGCGTGGCGAGAACGATCTGCACGCTCAGCGCTCCCGTGCTTCGGTCAGTGCGCTGGTCTGGAATTCGGTCAGGGTGACGGCGCCCTTCAGGGCGAGGTCGAGCAGCGTGTCGAGTTCGCTGCGGTCGAACGGTGCTGCTTCGGCCGTGCCCTGCACCTCCACAAACTTGCCGCGGCCGGTGACGACGACATTCATGTCGGTGTCGGCATGCACGTCTTCAGTGTAGGCGAGGTCGAGCATGGGGACACCGCTGATGATTCCGACCGACACGGCCGAGACGCTGTCGAGCAGCGGCTGCGCCTTCTGAGAGATGAACTTCTTGCTGCGACCCCACTCGAGGGCATCGGCGAGGGCCACGTAGGCGCCGGTGATCGCCGCGGTGCGGGTTCCGCCATCGGCCTGCAGCACGTCGCAGTCGAGCACGAGGGTGTTCTCGCCGAGCGCCTTCATGTCGACGACCGCGCGCAGGCTGCGCCCGACCAGGCGGCTGATCTCGTGGGTGCGGCCGCCGATCTTGCCTTTGACCGATTCGCGGTCCATGCGGCTGTTGGTCGAACGCGGCAGCATCGAATATTCGGCGGTCACCCAGCCCTTGCCCTTACCGCTCATCCAGCGCGGAACTCCGTTGGTGAACGACGCCGTGCAGAGCACCTTGGTGCGGCCGTAGGAGATCAACGCCGACCCTTCGGCCTGGTCGCTCCAGCCACGCTCTATGGTGATCGGCCGCAGTTCATCGTTGGTGCGCCCGTCGGCGCGCAGGGTCTCGGTCACGGTGTACTCCTAGTGGTTCGTGTTCAGCGAGGAAAGGGTGGGCATGCGCGAAGCCGATGGTGTCAGCTCGCTCAGGTTGAGCGTGCCGGTCGCAATCAGGTCGACGCTGCTGATCTCTGGTCCGATCAGGCGATGGGCGAGGGCCAGAAAATCTTCGGCGCTGTCGCCGGTGGCTTCGTAGCGGTAGCTGGGCGGGCTTGTTCGGGCGCGTTCCAGGCCCTGGCTCACGAGCACCCGGTAGACGTCGTTGGCGGTTTCGGTGTCGCTCGAGACCAGGGTGACGCCTTCTCCCATCACGTACGAGATGGCGCCACGCAGAAAGGGATAGTGGGTACAGCCGAGCACGAGGGTGTCGATATCGGCTGCCCGCAGCGGTGCAAGGTATTCCTCAGCGACGGCGAGCACCTCGGCGCCGGTCGTGATGCCGGCCTCGACGAACTCGACGAAACGTGGACAGGCCTGGCTGATCAGGGTGATCTGGGGCGCCGCCGCGAAGGCATCGTTGTAGGCGCGAGAGGTAACGGTTCCGAGGGTGCCGATGACTCCCACACGCTGGTTGCGGGTCGTTGATACGGCGCGCCGCACGGCTGGCTGAATCACTTCAATCACGGGCACGCTGTAGCGTTCCCGGGCGTCCCGCAGCATCGCCGCTGACGCCGTGTTGCACGCGATGACGAGCATTTTCACGTCTTGCGCCACGAGATCGTCGAGCACATCGAGGGCGAAACCCCGCACGTCGGCGATCTTCTTCGGCCCGTACGGCGAGTGGGCCGTGTCACCGATGTAGAGGATGGATTCGTTGGGTAGCTGGTCCTTGATCGCCCGGGCGACGGTCAGGCCGCCCACTCCGGAATCAAAAATACCAATCGGTGCATCCGTCACGGAGACCAAGCCTAGCCGGACCAAGCGGATAAGCTGTGCCGGGTGACCCTGTCCCCCGCTTTCTCCGTGCCCGCACCCCGCGGCCCCGCGGCCCGCACACCAGCACTGCGCACCGACCGGTATGAGCTCACGATGGTGGACGCCGCCATCCAGAGCGGTACCGCCGATCGCGACTGCATGTTCGAGGCCTTCGCTCGGCGGCTGCCCACCGGCCGGCGCTATGGCGTCGTCGCCGGTACCGGCCGCCTGCTCGAGCTAATCCGCCAATTTCGCTTCGAGACCGAGGAACTGACCTGGCTCGCCGAGAACTCGGTCGTGCGCACTCCAACCCTCGACTACCTTGCCGACTACTCCTTCAACGGCAATGTCTGGGGATATCAGGAAGGCGAAGCGTACTTTCCCGGGTCACCCCTGCTTCTGGTCGAAAGCACTTTCGCCGAGGGCGTCATTCTGGAAACGCTCATTCTCAGCGTGCTCAACTACGACATCTCGGTTGCGAGCGCCGCCGCCCGCATGGTCTCGGTGAGCCTCGGCCGACCAATCGCCGAGATGGGATCACGCCGCACCAACGAGCACTCAGCCGTCGCCGCTGCTCGCGCCGCGTTCATTGCCGGCTTCGCGTCGACGAGCAACCTCGAGGCCGGCCGCCAGTGGGGTCTGCCCACCATGGGAACCGCCGCCCACTCGTTTATTTTGCTGCACGACAGCGAAGAAGAAGCGTTCCAGGCGCAAGTGGATGCCTTCGGTGCGGCGACAACACTGCTCGTGGACACCTACGACGTTCCCGCGGGCATCGCCTTGGCGGTCAGGATCGCGGGGCCGGAACTCGGCTCGATTCGCATCGATTCGGGTGATCTGCCCACCGTCGTTGCTGCGGCTCGGGCCCAGCTCGACAGCCTCGGCGCGGTCAACACGAAGATCACCGTGACGAGCGACCTCGACGAGTTCGCCATTGCGGCCTTGTCGGCCAGCCCGGTGGACGCTTTCGGCGTCGGAACCTCGGTCGTCACAGGGTCGGGCGAACCCGCAGCGGGCCTGGTCTACAAGCTCGTCGCCCACAAAGGCCATGGCGACGACTGGATTTCTGTCGCCAAGACGTCGACCGCGAAACTCTCCATCGGTGGCCGCAAAAACGCCCTGCGCCGAGTAGATGCCATCGGTACCGCCCAGGAAGAGATCATTCTGCTGGGCGAGGGCCCCGGCACCGAAGGCCAACACGATTCCCGTAGTGGTCTGGAACGCGCGCTGCTGGTTCCGTTGATCATCGACGGCACCGTCGACGCACGTTTTCTGGGACCGGCCGGAACGCTGCGCGCACGCGCGCACAACGCATCCGTGATGCAAGAGCTGCCGATCGAGGCGTTCCGGTTGGGGCGCGGCGAGGCCGTTATCCCCACAACGTACCGATAGCCGACTAAGCGGCCTTCATTTTCTCGAAGATTGCTTTGCAGGTCGGGCACACTGGAAACTTCTCCGGGTCGCGGCCCGGCAGCCATTTCTTGCCGCAGAGGGCCTTGACCGGCTTGCCCGAAATGGCCGACTCGAGAATCTTGGCCTTGGGCACGTAGTGCGAAAACCGTTCGTGGTCGCCGGGCTCGATTTGCTCCTGATTCAGAAGTTCTTCGAGTTCACGGTCAAGCGTGGACGTTCCGCCGCCGGGGTGTCCGGGTTCTGCAATGCTTGCACGAAATTCAGTCATGAAGCCAGTCTAGGCACTGTGCCCCCGTCCGGTCAGGCGCGCTGGGCGGAAGCGATCATTTCCGGTCCGCGCCGGTCGAAAGCGCGTGAGCCGACCCAGATCCCCACCACCACGGCCACCAGACCGAGCCCGAGCCCGGCGCCGAGGGCGCGCAGATGCCAGGACGGGTCCGTGAAGATTCCCAGATAGGCAAAGATAAGCGCGGGCGACGCCACGATGATCGATCCCGTGAAGGTGAGCGACTGCACGAGTGCCGAGGCTGTGTCGGAGGCCTGCGGCTGAGCGAAAGGACTGTCACCGGGTTTAGTCACCGGGTAGGGAAACCGGGTGGATGTGTAGCTCGAGAACCCTAAACCGGCCAAGAAGATGCACGTGCTCACGCCCAGCATTGACGGCAGCACCGACCAGTCTCCGTAAAAGGAAATGCTGATGGCAGAGCCGATTCCGATGAGAGGAATGCCCATGAAGACCGCAGGAATGAGGCGGCCGATGCGATCGGCCACGCCACGTGTTCCCGACGCTACGTGCAGCCAGATCGCGGTGCTGTCGTAGGCGACGTCGTTGTGCATTGTCCAGCCGAGAAAAATACACATGAGTGGTACCGGTAGCAGCGCGAGGTAGTGCAGCGGCACGCCGGCGATGCTCAGGGGCAGGACCGCGATGATCGGCACGATCGGAATCATGATCAACGACACCCAGTATCGGGAGTCACGTGCCCAGTAGGTGAAGGTGCGGGCGGCGATCGCTCCGACGGAGCCGTGCGGCAGCCGGTCGAACCAGCCCAGCCCCGAATACTGCTTCGCTGCGGCCTCCCGGCCGGGCGAGACCAGCATGCGGGCCACGACAACTTGCCAGATCAGCCAGAGGGCGTAGGCCGACACCGCCGCAATGAGCAGCTTGAGTATCGCCGCACCCCACGCGCCGGTGGAGGCATCTCCCGGAACGGCCCACGCTGCGCCGAGCGGCGTCCATCCAAGAATCGCGGCGAGGGTACCCAGCAGGGTGCGGCCATGACGGCCCCAGTCCGTGCTGAGCAGCACGACGACGAGTGGGGAGATCAACACCAAAAGTACGACGCCGATCAGCCCGGTGAATTCGCGGGAACGCCTCGTCGACAGGAGAAATGCGGCGAGGGATGCGCTCACCCGAGACAGCAGGATGCAGGTGACGAGGATCAGCCCGGCCGAGATCAGGGCGAGTAGCGTCTGTCCGATGCCGCGCGACCAAGTGAAAACGGTGCCGAGCAGCACAATCGTCAGCGTCAACGCCGGAACTCCGATCAACGCCGAACCAGCCAGGCCGAGCGAGAGGGACCGGTTAGGAATGCCCAGGAAGGCAAACTTGCGGGGGTCCATGCTGTCGTCCATACCGACCACGATCGGGATGACCGAAAAGCCGAGTACCACGATGGATCCGGCTACCGTGAGCACGTCCCGAATGAAGACGGGCTCACCGACGAAGCGCAGGCTGATCAGGGCAATGAGCAGTGCGACGGCAACGCCCAGGCCGTAGAGCAGACCAACGACGAGGCCGACGACCTGCCAGGGACTGCGACGAAACAAATTGGCGAGCAACCGGAGTTTTAGTCCGAAAAATTGTGCAACCATTCCATGCCCTCCGCGACCTTGCGCCCACCGGCGAGCTCGACGAACCGGTCTTCGAGCGATTTCTGCCCGCGGACATCATCGATGGTGCCCGCTGCCAGAACACGGCCCTGCACGATGATGGCGACGTGATCGCACACTCGCTGAATCAGGTCCATGCCGTGGCTGGACAGCACCACTGTCCCCCCGGCAGCCACATACTTCTGCAGGATCTCGGTGACGTTGACCGCTGAAACCGGGTCGACCGACTCCAATGGCTCGTCGAGCACGAGCACGCGCGGGGAATGAATCATCGCGCAGGCCAGGGCGATTTTCTTCGTCATTCCGGCGGAGTAGTCGGCGACGAGACGATTGAGGGCATCCTCGAGGCCAAACGCTGCGGCGAGGTCAGCCGATCGGCTGCGCGCTGTGTCGTTGTCGAGTCCGCGGAGCGTGCCCGCATAGTAGAGGAGCTGTGCGCCGGTCAGGCGATCGAAGAGTCGAAGTCGGTCGGGCAGAACGCCTATCACCCGCTTGGCCTCGTTCGGCCTGACCCAGACGTCGATGCCGTGCACCAGGGCGGTTCCGGCAGTCGGGCGCAGCAGCCCGGTGATCATCGACAGGGTTGTGGTTTTTCCGGCACCGTTAGGTCCGACGATGCCGTAGAACGACCCGGCTCGGACCGTCAGGTCCAGATTCGAGACCGCGACGTTGTGGCCGAACCGCTTGACCAGGCCGCGGGCCTCAATGACAATCGGTGCCAGTGCGACCGGTGCCAGCGCAACCGGTGCCAGTGCGACCGGTGCCAGCGCAACTGGCGTGGGCACGTCCTGCGCCGCATCCGCTGCCGCTTGCGTCACCGGCCCGGCTACTGCAGTAGGGACAGTCCGCGCTTGGGAAACCGGCTTGTCAATCGGGTCCAGCGAGGGCGCGATCCTCTCATTCATCGCGGTTGTCACCAGCGCATCGCGGGTCGCATATGGACGCGTCGTCTCGTCGGAGGCGTTGTCGGCCAGTGTCTTTGCTGTGGTCCTGGCCTTGGACTTGGGGGTAACGGAAGGCGCAGGTACGGGAGGAATTCGTGCAGTTGTCGGCTTGCGCACGGTCGGCTTGCGCACGGTCGGCTTGCGCACGGTCGGCTTGCGATCGGCTGGCTTGCGATCGGCTGCTGGTTTGGTGGCTCCGGCTTCCGCGGCCGGCTTCGCATTTTCGGCTTCAGTGGTCGGTTTCGCCGTGGCCGGAGTCACCACGGTCGCCTTGGTCGCTGCTGACGTTGGCGCGGTCTTCGACCGCACAGCTGGCTTGGGTACCGCTGGCTTACGTGCGGCCGGTTTACGCACCGCGGGCTGACGAACGGCAGGCTTGCTAACTGGTGGCTTGGCGGCGACCACTGCTTCCGATTCGGCGGCACGGTCCGCGACAAAGTCGTCGTCGGGTTCGGGGTTGGGCGGCACAAAAGTCACTCCGCTAACCTATCAAGGACCGCTGCCCGAGGGGCGCGGACGAGCTCGGAGCACCGACTTCCACCTGTGAGTACACTCTGTGCCGGGTCACGAAATGGACACGTGCTAAACCGATTCTTCCCTCGGAACTGCCCAACAGGTTATGGTGAGAATGACATAACGGTGTGTCTTTACGTGAACATGTGGGTGAATCCTCGGCAAACTCTTCAGTACTGATGGGGTTTTCAGGGCTAGCCCCAACCATTCTTGAGGAGATTATCGTGACGACGCATGCAGCCAAAACACGAGCAGTCAAAACGCAAGTGGTCATCCTGGCCGCTGGTATGGGCAGCCGTCTCGGACGATCGCTACCGAAGCCGCTCACCGAATTGAGCGACGGCCGCACGATCATGCAGCAGCAGTTCGACAACATCGCGCACGCCTTCGGCAAAGCTGCCAAGGTCACGATTGTCGTCGGATACAAGCTCGAGCACATCATCGAAGCGTTCCCCCAGGCATCCTTCGTCTACAACGAAGAGTACGACCAGACCAACACTTCGAAGAGCCTGCTGCGTGCTCTGCAGGCTTCGAGGCCCGGGGGTGTGCTCTGGATGAACGGCGACGTGGTCTTCGACCCGGCCATCCTCGACCGCGCTGCGGCAATGATGGCGCGCGACCAGTCCTTCGTCACCGTGAACACCGACAAGGTGTCCGATGAAGAGGTCAAGTACACGACGAGTGCCGAGGGCTACATCAAGGAACTCTCGAAGACGGTCAAGGGCGGCCTCGGCGAAGCAGTCGGCATCAACTACGTGTCGAGCGCCGACAAAGCGACGCTCATGCGCCAGCTGAGCAAGGTGGCCGACCAGGACTACTTCGAACGCGGCATCGAGCTCGCCATCGCACAGAACCGCATGCTGGTGGAGCCGGTCAATATCTCCGACTTTTACGCCGTCGAGGTGGACTTCGCCGAAGACCTCGAGCGCGCCAACCTGTTCGTCTGACCGATATACGAACCTGACCGATCCAAACCCCCTTCGCCACGGCGTGGGGGGTTTGTCATCTGCCTCGCTTGCGCGGAACGTTGCCGCGCTCCCATACGATAGACGGCGTGATTAGTTACGCCCAGGTGCGCCCCGAACAGCGCACGCCGATCGCCCGGTATCGGCATTCCTTGTGGTTGCTGACGCAGCGTGACCTGCGGGTGCGCTACTCCACCTCGGTGCTCGGCTATTTCTGGTCTATTCTCGACCCGCTCGTCATGGCCGGAATCTACTGGTTCGTTTTCACCCAGGTCTTCGACCGCAGCGTCGGCAATGCCCCCTACATCGTGTTCCTTCTCGCGGCCCTGCTGCCGTGGATGTGGTTTAACGGCGCAGTCTCCGACTGCACCCGGGCTTTTCTGCGCGAGGCCAAGCTCATCCGTTCGACGCGGATACCCCGCACGATCTGGGTGAACCGCCTGGTGTTGTCCAAGGGCATCGAGTTTCTTGCATCCATCCCGGTGCTGGTGTTGTTTGCGATTATGTACGGCGCCGAACTCCACATCGACGCGTTGTTCTTTCCCCTCGCCATTGTGATCCAGACCATGCTTACAGCAGGCGTCGGACTGCTCGTCGCCCCGCTCGTGGTGTTCTTCCGAGACCTGGAGCGGGCCGTGAAACTGATCCTTCGTTTTCTGTTCTATGCCTCTCCCATCATCTACGGCACCGCCGACCTGCCGCCCGAACTTCACTTCTGGGCGGCTTTCAATCCGCTGAGCGGCATTTTCAGTCTCTACCGGGCGGCCTTCTTTCCCGAGCAACTCGACTGGTTTGCCGTCATCATCAGCGCGGTCATGTCCCTCACCTTCCTCGGGTTCGGACTGCTGGTCTTTCGCCGCACCGAGCGTGCCGTTTTGAAGGAGATCTGATGGCCTCGGTGAAAGCTACCCCGGTGACACCTGCGCCCCCGGCACCGGTGATCTCGCTGCGGGATGTCGGCATCCGTTTTCGCAGGAACCGGCGTGGGCGTCGCAACTTCAAGGACCTGTTTGGTGCGAGCACGAGGCGCAGCCGCCCAGGCGAGTTCTGGGCACTGCAACACGTGACCTTCACCGTGCAACCGGGCGAGGCCATCGGTGTCGTGGGACGCAACGGCCAGGGTAAGTCCACCCTGCTCAAGCTCGTCACCGGTGTCGTGCTACCCGACGAGGGATCGGTGCACGTCGCTGAGGGGGTCGCGCCGCTGATCGAGATCACGGGCGGGTTCGTCGACGACCTGAGCGTGCGCGACAACGTCTATCTGACAGCGGGTCTGCACGGCATGACGCGCAAGCAGATCACCGCACGCTTTGACGAGATCATCGAGTTCGCTGAGATCGCCGATTTCATCGACACTCCGTACAAGCATTTGTCCAGCGGGATGAAGGTGCGGATCGCCTTCGCCGTGATCTCCCGGCTGGAAGAACCGATCCTGCTGGTCGACGAGGTGCTGGCCGTGGGTGACAAGGCTTTTCGGGAGAAATGCTATCGCCGCATCGAGGAACTCCTGGCCGGCGGTCGCACGCTGTTCATCGTCTCCCACAACGAGCGGGACCTGCGCCGCTTCTGCAACCGGGGTCTGTATCTCGACAAGGGCGACCTGGTCCTCGACGGGCCGATCACCGACGTGCTCGCCCGGTACAACGCCGACTACGGCGTGAAACCGGCGGCCGGAACCTAGCCGACGTCAGGCAGCCGGATCGTCTTGAGGTCGTCGAAATTCGATCGCGAGGTAGGCGTCGCGGGTGGGTGGAAGCTGCTCGACCGCCAGACCGGCGACGAGCTCGCTGAATTCCAGTTGCAGCACGGCCGCAACTCGAATGAGCGTATACATCGTCGGGTTGCCGCAGCCCCGGTCGATGCGAGCGTAATTGGACACGTTGAGCCCGGCGCGCAACGCGACGTCCTCTTGATTGAGCGCGAGTGCCAGGCGGCGCTCCCGCAGGCGGAGGCCGAGCAGTCGGGACGCTTCTGACTTAGGCGCAAGCATTCCTCAGTTGTAGCGGCACGGGTCAGTCTTGACTAGCGGGTGGACATTTCGCGAAAGGTAGTATTTGTAGACGGGCGCGAGGAAGGCGAGCAATGGCGAGAAAGAACCCACCGATGCTGTCGTCCACCGGCGGCACCCCGCAGGGGGGCACATTACCGACGGGGTTCGTCAAGGGCTTCGATCGGATTCTGGCCATTCACCGCCCGGTCGTGCTCGCGCACATTCGCAGCATCCGGCGGCGCAATCCCTATGCCTCCCCCGAACAGATCGTGCGCATCCTGGAAAAGCGCTACCTCGTCGCGGTCACCACCGGTGGCGCCGCCGTCGGCGCCACCGCGGTCATCCCCGGCGTCGGAACCGGAATCACGCTCGCGCTGTCGGGCGTGGAGACCGCTGGTTTTCTGGAAACGACGGCCCTGTTCACCCAATCGGTGAGTGAGGTGCACGGGATCGCCGTTGAGGACCCGGATCGCGCCCGCGCCCTCGTCATGACCATGATGCTGGGCCGTGAGGGAAGCGACCTGGTTCGGCAGCTCGCCGGCCAGGTCACCGGCTCGGGAACAGTCCGCACCGCCTACTGGGGCGAGCTGATTACCAACAGCCTCCCCCGGGCGATTCTCGGCCCGCTCACGGACCGACTCAAGAGTGCTTTTCTGCGCCAGTTCGCGACACGCGGCAGCGCCAGCCTGCTCGGCAAAGCCCTGCCGTTCGGCATCGGAGCGGTGATCGGCGGGGCGGGAAACCACATTCTGGGCAACAAGGTCATGCAGGCGTCACGCCTCGCCTTCGGCCCGGCGCCCACCGGGTTCCAGCCGGATCTGCAACCGCGCGTGCGAGAGATCACCGTTCGCGAAAAACCCGTGCGGGAAAAGCGCCGGGGTAGGTTCCTCCGGGCCATTCCCCCGCCCATGCCCGACCAGGCGCTATAGCGGGGTCGGCGGAAGCGTCGCGGGATCGGGCACAACCGGAATGTCCGTGGCGTGCACGGCCGCGAACCTGTCCCACTCGTCCATCAGATGTTGCACGGCCGCGTGCAGGCGTTCCGTCGCGACACCGGGGGTTGTGTCGCCGAAGTAGCGCTGGACCCAGCCCTGCAGTCGTTCGACCGCGGCGCCATCGTGGATGAGTCGTTCGACGTTCGCCGCGATATCGTAAGCCTGGTCGGCCGGCAGCCACTCGCAGTCGGAGAGGTAACCGCTCGTGTCGATCACGGCCGTCGGGTTCACCGGTCGGGTGACGATGAGCGGTTTTCCGGTGGCGAGTCGGTCGTAGACCATGGCGGAGATGTCGACGATGGCGACATCCGCTGCGGCGAGTTGCCAGCCGAGGTCGGGGCCGGAGTCGTAGACATGCTGCGCGCGCACATCGCGGGCGTTCGCCGCCGTGATGGCAGCGATGATGGCCTTATTGGCGGCACCGTAAAGATGGTCGACGACGCCGCTGCGCGGGTGCGGCCGGTAGATGACACGATGGGTGCCGGTGGCGAGTAGGGCCGTGACGAGCGCGACGCCGTGGGTTGCGACGGACCCGTAGGCGGCGGCGGCGCGGTCTCCCTCCCAGGTGGGCGCGTAGAGCACGACCTGGCGTTCATCGGGCAGGTAGGGCAATTCACCGCTGAAATAGTCGGCTTGGGGGCGCCCGATCTTTATGGCACGCTTGTCGAAGTCATAGTCCCAGAGCACCCGACCAAGTCGGGCCAGTGCGGCGTCCCCGGCGACGAACGAGTAGTCGTAGGCCTTGAACTGGTTGGTGATCATGTACATCTTGTCGCTCTCACCGTGGTTGATGAAAACGTGCCAGCAGCGCCCATAACGCATCATCTGGAAATTGCGCGGGTTCTGGTTGACGTAGAACACGATGCGGATGTCCTGCTCGGCGACGATCTGCTCCAACTGGGGTACAGTGCGCGCGTAGGCGACCGGGATCGGCGACTCGTCCATGAGTTTGAGGGTTCCACCGCCGGTACGGCTGAGCACCAGTACCGGCCAGGTCTTGGCGAGTGTGGCGAGCGGCTGGTACCACTGACGCATCTGGTACATGTTGACCGGTCCGTCGGCAAAATAGACGGCGATTTTGAAGTGGTTGTCCGTGCGCAGTTCCCGCGAATTCAGCGGACCACGCAGCGCGTGTTGGGCTTTGCGGGAAGCCACGACATCTCTGATCAGTTTGACTGCACGTTTGACGTCTTTCCGAATTACCACCGAATAAGACTACCTTTCGTCAGATGATCGGCGGACGCCCCGCGCGGGTCATGCGCCAGACCGTGCGCGCTCGCAGCGGATGCCGCGGCCCCGGGTCGCTGCGCCAACCTTCGCGCCAGCCGCCGAACCAAGCGCGCAGGGCCTGCCGGTCATTCAGGGTCCAGCGCAATACCTGGATCGCTGTCCAGGAGCCCACGTACAGCGGCACGAACAGGGCTGGCAGGTTGCGCCGGGCCAACCAGACCCGGTTGCGAGCGTTCAGCCGATAATAGTCGGCGTGCCGGGTGGGCGAGATCACCGGATGGTTGGCGACGAGATCGCCGGCATACCACGCGACCCGGCCCTGGTCCCAGACCCGCCAGGCCAGTTCGATGCCTTCGTGGGCGTAGAAGAACGGTTCGGCCCATCCGCCGGTCGCATCGAAAACGTCGCGCCGGAGCAACACTGCACCCTCCCAGACCGAGAACACCGGTCCGGGCGCGGTCGCCTCACCCTTACGGATGCGAGGAATCCACCGCCGGGGAGATTCAACCCCGGTCGGGTCCTCGACCCGCGGCTGGAGCAGCCCAATGCTCGGGTCGGCGCGCAGGTGTGCAATGGCATCGCGGAGAAAGTACGGGTCAGGAATGCTCGCGTCGTCGTCGAGGAAGAACAGGTATTCTCCGCTGACGAGCGACACCCCGCGGTTGCGGCCGGCCGGAATGCCCAGGTTGGTCGGCAGCGCGAGCGGCTGCACACCGGTGGGCAGGCCGGTCGGCTGCCAGCCGTTGCCGACGCAGATCACGTCGAGCGTCACGTCCTTCTGGGCCAGCACCGAGCGGATGCCCCGATCGAGATCTTCCGGCCGGGTGCCCTGGGTGAGCACCACGACGCCAACCGTTGGAGTGCCGGCTTCTGCCCTAGGAACGGACACGCTTGGACGCCATGATGGCCACGAAGTGGCCGATGAGCGACAGGAACGCGAGCGGTACCAGAATGACCAGCACGGCCCGGTCCACGACCGGCTGTCCGAAGACCAGCCCGACGACGGCCGCGGCGAAAATGACCATGGTCAGTTCCACCGAGTGGTACAGCCGGTGGAAGGGCACGAACCGGGCGAGCCGACGCACCCGGGCGATCACGCTCGAGGTCGGTGTCTTCTCGCCGTGGGTGTCGGCGAGCTTCGTCAGGCCAGCGTTGGCCCGCGCGACGTGCACCATGTCGTTGAGCGCCTTATTCAGCACGATGATAAGGGCGAGCAGCAGCGCCAGGCTGGTCCACAAAAAATCCTCAGGCGACTCGAACGGGTAGGCCGCCGCCCGAATGCCCAGGGCGATGGGAATGAGCGACTCGGTGGAATAGTGCCCGACCTTGTCGAGGAACACCCCGGCGGGCGAGGACGTGCCGCGCCACCGCGCCACCTCCCCGTCACAGCAGTCGACGAGCATCTGCACCTGACTGAGGGCGAGAGCGAGCAGGGCGCCCCAGATCCCAGGGATCAGCAGGGCGGCGGCGGTCGACCAGCCGGCCAGGATCATGAGAGCGGTCACGCCGTTGGCCGAGATGCGGGTCCTCAGCAGCAGCCAGGTGAGGTACGGCGACAGATCGCGCAAGTACAGGCTCGCCGTCCAATGCTCGGCATTGGCGCGGAGACGCACCTCGGGGGGCTGCGCCACTGCCCGCAGCTGGGCGATGGACTCCGGTCGGGCCGGCCTGTTGGGCGAGATATGGGGCGAACTGGTCATCTGCTCACCTTCCCGTGTGTGCCGTGATGTTACTAGTGAGCTTGAGATAGCCGAGTACGAACCCGATTCCCCAGCAGAAGTGAATGCAGGGCAAGACTACGAGAAAGTGCAGGGACGCACGAAATCCATCCGGCCGGGCCACCGCGATGGTGGCGGCCGCGACGATGAGCAGGTACCCCGCGGGAACGACCAGGCCGAGCATCAGCCACGGCGCAGCACCGAGCGCGGCCTGCACGAGCCCGCCGATCCCGAGGATCAGCCCCACAGCGACACCGAGCACCATGGCAGGCGGCACAAAGTAGCGGATGCCGTTGGCCGCCGGATAGCGCCGCGCCAGCTCACCGCGCCAGAGCCCGGTCGAGAGCATCTGCCGCGCCAATTGGGCCAGGGTCGATCTTGGGCGATAGAGCACGCGTAGCTGGGGGGTGAACCAGACCAGTCCGCCGGCTTCGCGGAGGCGACGGTTCAAATCCCAGTCCTGGCCGCGTTTGACGCCCTCGTCGAACAGTCCGACGCCCAGGATGCCCTCGGTGCGAAAACAGCCGAGGTACACGGTTTCGGCGGCACCTTCCGCGCCACCGACATGGTGCGGCGTGCCGCCAAGCCCGATGCGGGTGCCGTAGGCGCGGGCGACAGCCCGCTCGAACGCGCTGATGCCGCGGGCATCCATGATGCCACCGACGTTGTCGGCGCCGGTGCGCTCGAGCGTCTCGACCGCGATGCGCGCATAGTCGGGGGGTAACACCGAGTGGGCGTCCACGCGAATGACCACCGCATACTGCGAGGCGCGAATGGCAATGTTCAGGCCGGCCGGGGTCGAGCCGACGTCATTGGGCACCACGCGGATGCGTGTGTCGACGGCGGCCATTTCTTCGACCAGTTCGGTCGTGCCGTCGATGCTCGGTCCGAGCGCGAGGGTGACCTCGAAGGCTCCCTCGTAGTCCTGAGCCAGCAGGCTCTCGACGGCGGCTCGTACGTGCGTCGCCTCATTGAGCACGGGCATCACATACGACACTCCGGGAAGAAGTCCGATACCACGTTGGTGCACCTGGCTGGCCAGCCTTCCGGTTATTTGGGTAGGACGCTCGAGCCTACCAGCCCTCCAAATGCCCCAGTGCCCGGGCGCCAGACGCACAATCGCGCCGCTGGAGTGCCAGCGGCGCGATTACGCGAACGGAGCGAAGAAGGAACGAGCGGTTAGCTGGTGAGCTCACCGACCGTGACGGAAACGGTAAAGGACTTGCCGTCCCGCACGTAGGTGAGGTCGGCGGTCCCGCCAGCCGGGAGCACCCGTACCTGGGCGGTGAGGTCGATCGCGTCCGTGATCGGAGCACCGTTAAAGTTGGTGACCACGTCTCCCTCGGCCAGACCGGCCTTCCCGGCCGCGCCACCCGAGCTGACCACGTCGATGAGGGCGCCCACCGTGCTGCTGGTCGAACTTGAGGCGTCCTTGACTCTCGCCCCGAGCAGGCCGTGGGTCGCCGTTCCGTTGGCGATAATCTCATCGGAGATGCGCTGGGCAAAGTTCGACGGGATGGAGAAACCAACGCCGATGCTGCCCGCCGCTGACGATGCCGTCGTGGTGCCGGCGCTGGCGATGGCGACGTTGATGCCGATGAGTTCGCCGCTGCCGTTGAGCAGGGCTCCACCGGAGTTGCCCGGGTTGATGGCGGCATCCGTCTGGATCACCGGGAGTGCGATGCTGTCCGTGGCCGACTGGGAACCCTGGGATTGTTCACCGTTCTGGTCGGGGAAGTCGAAGAAGAACGGATTCCGGCTTTCCCCCTGGTCGGGCATTGTCTCGTCGGGCGAGCTGGGGGCGGCCGAGCTCGCGACGGTGATGCTGCGGTTGAGGGCGCTGACGATGCCGTCGGTGACCGTGCCAGAGAGGCCAAGGGGGGCACCGATGGCGATGGCGCTGTCGCCGACGTTAAGCTCGGAAGAGTCACCCCAGGTGATCGGGGTGAGGCCGCTGGCATCCGTCAGTTTGATCACGGCGAGGTCGGATATGGGGTCCGTTCCGACGAGAGTGGCGGTGTGCAGCTTGCCGTCATTGCTCTTGACCTCGATCGTCACGTCCGACGCCGCGCCGTCGAGGGTGACGACGTGGGTGTTGGTGAGTACGTAACCGTCTTCAGTGAGGATGACCCCGGAGCCGGTACCGCCGGACGCACCATTGGTGACGTCGATGGTCACGACGCTCGGCGACGCCTTGGCGGCGACGGCGGTGATCTGATTGACGCTCGTGCTGTCGTTGACCACTACGTTGCTCGGGCCTGCGGATTCACTGACCGGCACCCCGTTGTTCTGGTTGCTCATCATGAGCGCGGTGATACCGGCGCCGGATGATCCGCCAACCAGAGCGCCGATGGCAAGCGCCGCGATCAGTGCCACGCTGCCCTTGCGCCGACCGGGTTCCTTGGGCTTGGCGGTGGCGAAGGGCTGCCCGGGGTAGGCATCCGTCATGGACGAATCGGTGGGGGGGTACGTGTTCGCGGTGGCATAGGCCTGCGGCGCGACACTCGGAGCGTAAGCGGACGTCGAGGCTGTGGGGGTCTCGATCGGGCGACCGAAGGCATCCGTTGGGTAGGCGGCGGTCTGTTCCTGGTCGGGCTGCACCTGGTCTTCAGCTGATGCTGACGGCATTGCCGGTGCGTTCACGACCGGTGTGGCCTCGACCGGGCGAGCATCGACCGGGTGAGCATCGACCGGCTGTGCGGGCGATGCGGGCGGAGCCGTTGGTGCGGCCGGCGGGATAGCCGGGGATGTGGGTGGGGTTGCCTCGCCGGATTCATTCACGGCGAAGGCGGCGGCATCATCAGCCGAATCAGGGGTGGTGCCGGAATTTTTGGTGTTGTCGGTCATCGGGTGCTCCTTCCAAGCGTTGTAAGCTTTGCGCCCAAACCTGTACGTTCGGTATGTACACACTGAGAGCATTCAATGATCGAGCCGAAACCTTGCCGAGGCGATAGCTTGGAACGTATGCAGGACCCATTACAGGCACGGCCGGCCGTGACCGGCATCTCGATGACGTTGTCCGGCGCCTGGCGACGCACAGCCCGCGGCGCTGGCCTCCTCGCCGCGGACGGAAGCGTTGCGGCGAGTATATTCGCGGAGATGAGTGCGCTCGCCCTGCGCACCAATGCCATCAACCTCGGGCAGGGGTTTCCGGATGAAGACGGGCCAACCCTGGTGCTCGAGGCGGCCCGCCAGGCGATCAGCGTCGGGGCGAACCAGTACCCGCCGGGCCGCGGCCAGCCGGCATTGCTCGATGCGATCGCCCGGCACCAGCAACGCTTCTATGGCCTGATCGTTGACCCGGGCAGCGAGATCCTCGTCACTGCCGGGGCGACCGAGGCCCTCGCTGCCACGATTTTGGCGTTGATCGAACCGGGCGACGAGGTCGTCACGTTTGAGCCGTTCTACGATGCCTACGGCGGACTCATCGGGCTGGGCGGCGGCATCCATCGCACCGTTCCCCTGCGTGCCCCCGACTTTCAGCCCGACCTTGACGCGCTGCGCGCCGCCGTCACCGACCGCACCCGGCTGATCCTCGTGAACGATCCGCACAACCCCACCGGAGCAGTCTTTCCCCGGGCCACCCTCGAACTGATCGTGGAACTCGCGCACCGTCACGACGCGATCATCGTCACCGACGAGGTGTATGAGCACCTCACCTTCGGGGCGCCGCACGTTCCCATCGCGACCCTGCCGGGAGCGTGGGAGCGCACGGTCACCATCTCTTCGGGCGGAAAGACGTTCAGCCTCACCGGCTGGAAGGTCGGCTGGCTCAGCGCCCCGGCCGCGATCGTCACGGCCATTCTCGCTGTCAAGCAGTTTCTCACCTACGTGACTGCGGCACCGTTCCAGCCGGCCATCGCCGTCGGGCTCACCCTGCCCGATGCGTTCTTCGCCGGCATTGCCGCCGAGCTCAAACACAAACGGGACGTACTGGCGGCGGGACTGCGCATGGCCGGCTTCGCGATCAGCGTGCCGCAGGGCTCGTATTTCATCGTGGCGGATGCAACGCGGCTCGGCTTCACCGACGGCGCCGAGCTCTGTCGCCGACTGCCCGAGTTGGCCGGCGTGGTCGCCGTACCGATAGCGGCGTTCTGCTCCCCCGCACATCGGGCCGAATATGCGCCGCTCGTGCGGTTCGCCTACTGCAAGAAGGTCGAGCTGCTGGAACAGGCCTCGGCCCGACTGGCGGCCTTGACTTCCCGCTAAGCTACGCGGGAGTGGTTAGGACGCCAGGGCCGGGTAGTCGGTGTAGCCGAGGGCGCCGTCGGCATAGTAGGTGAGCGGGTTTGGCTCGTTCTCCGGCAGGTTTTCCCGCCACCGACGTACCAGGTCGGGGTTCGCGATGGCGGCGCGACCGACGACAACAGCGTCGGCGACGTCGTCCCGTACCAAACCGAGGGCTTCGTCCCGGGCGGTGATGGCGCCGAATCCAGTGTTGACGAGGAAGACTCCACCGAACCGGGTGCGCAGGTCTTGTATTAAGCCGCTGCGCGGATCGGCGTGGAGCACGCTCAGGTAGGCCAGTCCGAGCGGGGCGAGGCCATCGACGAGGGCACCATAGGTCGCCGCGAGGTCGTCGGCATCCGTTTCAAACGCGTCCTGGATGTTGTGTTCGGGTGAGATTCGCAGGCCAACCTTGTCGGCGCCGACGGCGGCGGCGACCGCAGTCACCACGTCGATGACGAACCGGGCGCGGTTCGCCGGCGATCCGCCGAAGGCATCGTCGCGCACGTTGGACGCCGGCGACAGGAACTCGTGCAGCAAATAGCCATTGGCGGCGTGCAGCTCAACGCCGTCGAATCCGGCGGCGATGGCGTTCTGGGAGGCGAGCACGAACTCGGCGATGATGCCGGGCAGTTCCTCTCCGGTCAGCGCGTGCGGCACTGGATAATCCTGCTTGCCGTCGTAGGTGCGCGTGGTGCCGTCGATGGCGATCGCGCTCGGCGCGACAACCGGGAAGCCGCCGTTCGTGGCCTCGTGGGTGACGCGACCGGCGTGCATGACCTGCGCGACGATGCGACCGCCGGCGGCGTGCACCGAGTCGGTGACGGCTTTCCAGCCGGCCAACTGCTCGGGTTCGACGAGACCGGGCTGGCCTGGAAAGCCCTGGCCGGCATGGCTCGGGTAGGTACCCTCGCTCACGATCAGGCCGAGCGACGCGCGCTGCGTGTAATGCAGGGCTACCAGCTCACCCGGAACGCCGGACTGGCCGGAGCGGATGCGGGTCAGCGGCGCCATCACGAGACGATTGGGGAGCTCGAGATCGCCTAGGTTCAGCGGGGAAAACAGTTTCACGGACACTTCTTTCTCAAAATTCAGCCGGTCAGTCCGACCGGACGCGTTCTGGAGGGAAGGCGACACGGACTTCCGGCCCTCCGCAGGCGACAACGGGCACGAACCGCGCGATATTCCCTCCTGCCAATTAACTGCACGTTTAATGCTGGGCTCAGGGGTGCGGTCGGGCTGTCCAGTCGGGCAATCCGGTTTGCCCTCGGCACCGAACTACAAGTATGAGCATCCTGACGTCCAGACCGGCGGTCCGAAACGGCTCGATCCCGAACCGTTCGTTCCCCAACGGCTCGGCGGCAGCTATCAAGGCTGTGGACTCTCCCAAACCCAGTCCACCCCGTCCCAAGCCCGCGCCGCCCGCGACCGCGCTGGGCTACAGTCCGTTCGGGCTGGACGCTGACGCCCGCCACTTCGGCCTGACCACCAGCACCATGCGCCTGAAAGGCGGAACGTTGCGGGTGCGCCACGGTCGCCGCACCGACAGCGACACCGCGACGATCCTGGTGCACGGCGCCGCCGGGTCCTGGACGACCTGGACCCCACTGCTGCAGGCCTCCGACGCCACCGCCCGCGAGCTGACGGACCTCATCATTCCCGACCTTCCAGGGTGGGGCGACTCGCCTGCGCCCGCCGACGAGTCGGTACTCGGCGTTGAATCGTTGGCCGAGCTGGTTGCCGATCTGGCCCGTTCCCTCGGCTACGAACGCTGGAACGTCGTGGGTCATTCGATGGGCGGGTTCATCGCCCTGCAGCTGGCGGCGAGTGAGACGCGCGCCACGGAGTCCGTCGGCTTGGTCTCGGCCACGTCGTTCTCGATTATTGACAGCGTTCGTCATCCTGTTCGCCAGTTCTCGACATTGCCCGCGTTCACAGCGCTGCTCCTGACCATGCGGATGCTGCGGCTCGCCGGCCCGCTAGGCCGAGCCCTCGTGCGGGCCGTCGCCGGCCTCGGCCTGTTGCGTGCCCTAGTGGCCCCATTGTTCAGCCGACCCACAGCCATCGACGATTCCGTGGTCGCCGGGCTCGGTGCCGAAGTGCGCCCGGCGAGTTTCGCTCTGGCCGCCGCACGAGCCGGAGCTTACGATGCGGCCACGCAGTGGGCACGGATTCGATGCCCGGTGCGATCGGTGCACGGTGACGACGACGCGTTCGTCACGGCCGACGACGACGAGCGATTGCTCGCGGCCATCCCGACCTGTCGGATCAGCACCATTCGTGGGGCCGGACACTTCAGTCAGATCGAACGCCCTCTGGAAGTGCTGATCAGGCTCGAATTTGCGGGACCGCTGCCGATTTTTTCAGCTGCATGCCCGCTGGATACTTGCTGAATTCCTTGTATTTGTCCCCCAAATAGAGGACAGTTAAAGAAGGTATCCGGTTCCAGGCCAAAAGTGCGCGTTTCGCTCTCATCCGTTCCGGCTCCAATGTTCCTGTTCGCCAGTGATCGCTGCCCGCAGGACGACCGAACGAAGGCGATTTTCATGGGTTCTCTCACGTACGATCGTGTCGTCGTGGAATTCGATGACCGAATGTTGGCCCACCTACAGCTCGTGATCATTCAAAAGCTACGTCGGGGCGAAAGCTTTCTGCTGTCCTGGCGTGATGCCGCCATCGTCGGAGACGGTCGAAGCTCTGCTTGGCTGCACCCGGCCATTCCCCTGTATTTCAAGTTCGCCGGCGGCCACGCGCCGACCATCAACCCGAACTGGGTCGCGCAACTCACCCGCTCGGCCAACAGCTCGCAGGGTCTCGTCGTCACCGCAGAGGAGAGCGCGGCCGTTGACGCGAACCTGCCGCCCAAGGCTGAACCGGCCATTGGCATCCGGGCGGCCGCGCAGACCCGCGCGACCAAGGCGAGCGTCACCGAGCGCTAGTCGCTTCGCACGCCGACCCCTTCAAGCTCAAACGATCCGACGTCCACTCGGATCAGCGCGGTATGACGGTGAAGCGCCGCAGTGCGAGGGTCGGGTTGATCGCGCGCACCGCGGCGACGCGAGCCGGTGCCAGGAATGCGATTGCGACATCCGCTACCTCGCCGAGGCTCGCGACGGCGACCCCCATCGGATCGATAATCATGCTGGCACCGACGCCGACCGGCGGCGTTTGATCGGCGGCGGCCACGAATACGGTGTTTTCCAAGGCACGGGCGGTCAGCAGGGTGCGCCAGTGCTGTTCCTTGAGCGGACCGCGTACCCATTCGGCCGGCACGAGCACGAGGGTGGCTCCGGCGTCGACGAGCCGGCGGGTTACTTCGGGAAAGCGGATGTCGTAGCAGGTCTGCAGCCCCACCCGCAGGCCGCCGACATCGAAGGTTTCGGGGTCGGTCACGGTGCCGGGCAGCACCCACTCGGATTCACGGTCGCCGAAGGCGTCGTACAGGTGCAGCTTGCGATAAGACGCCACGAGGCGACCGGTCGGGTCGACGGCGACGAGGGTATTCGAGAATCGGGTGGGGTCCTCGCATGTTTCGATCATGCCGGCCACAATGTGGACGCCGAGTTCAACGGCGAGCCCGGCGAGCGCCGTCACGAATTCTCCGTCGAGAGCTTCGGCTGCGGCCACGAACGATGCACCGAGGTTCGGCTCGAAGAACGCCGAGTACTCGGGAAAGACCACAAGGTGGGCTCCGCGTGCGGCGGCCGTGGTGGCTAGTTGCCGGAGCACGGCGCGATTGCGCGCCCGATCGGCTGTCGGGGCGAACTGGGCCACCGCAACGCCGACCGCGCTGGTCTCGTCGAGTTTCACGGCATGATTCATGGCGAAAGCCTAGCTGACCTCCGACGGCGAAACCGATCTGCGATCGGATTGCTGTTTGCAGGTAACTCCAGGGGTTTCAAATGCTCCCGTTAACCATTGCTGGGTAGGCTTAATATGTGTCCGTCGTTATCGCTCCGCGCCTCGCGGCCCCCCTCCTGAAGGGGAGGCGCCGTTTGCGGGGCCTGACGCCGAGGCGGTCGGCCGGACTGGTCGGCCTCGTAGCGTTCTTCGTATCGTTCGCGTGGTCCTGGCAGCCGTCGTACTGGGGCGATGAAGCGGTGAGCATCATGTCGGCCGAACGATCGTTCCCCTCGCTGTTCGCACTGCTCGACAACATCGATGCCGTGCACGGCTTGTATTACCTGTTTCTGCACGGCTGGATCGATCTGTTCGGCACCTCCGAACTCTCCACCCGGTTGCCGAGCGCGATCGCGATCGGCGTCGCTGCTGCCGGGACCGTCGTTTTGGCGCGGTTCTTCATGGGCTCCCGCGTGGCCATCGGCGGCGGTTTGATCTTTGCCGTGATTCCCCGGGTCACCTACATGGGCGCCGAGGCACGATCCACCGCCATCGCAACCGCCATCGCAGTCTGGCTCACCGTGTTGCTCGTGTGCGCGCTCCGCAGCGGCACCGCCTCCCGCTGCCGACAGGTCACTCTCTGGCTGGGGTACTCCCTGCTGCTCGCCCTCGGAATGTATGTCTTCCTGTTTTTGGCACTGCTGCTGCCGGTACACGCGGTGGTGGTTGTAGTGGCACACCGGCATCCGCTCGGGCGCAGCGTCGTCGCCTGGCTGGGCGCGAGCGCACTCGGCCTGTTACTGACGGCACCGATCATTCTGGCCGGAACCTCGCAGCGTGAACAGATCGCGTTCATCGGCCGACGGCCGACAGTTCTGGTCACCGAGGCGGCCGTGATGCAATGGTTCGACACCATTCCGGTGGCGATCATGGCCTGGTCTCTCATCATCGTGGCAGTTCTCGCGGTGTTCCTGCGCCCCTCGGGGACGCATCAAACAGGGGGCCTGCCCGGGCGGGCTGCACTCAACATTTTTCTGGCCTGGATGGTGGTGCCGAGCGCGATCCTGCTGGTCGGCACGCAGCTGGTCACCCCGATGTATTCGTTGCGCTACCTCTCGCTGTGCGCCCCTGCGGTGGGCGTAGTGATCGCCGTGGGCGTGGCGGCGCTCGCCAACAACTGGCTGCGGGCAGCGAGCGTCGTGGCGCTCGTCGCCGTAATCGTGCCGGCGTACGCCGTGCAGCGCGGTGACTTCGGCAAGAACGAAGGAAGCGACTGGCGCCAGGTCGCCGACGTGATCGCGGCCAGGGCGGCGCCCGGCGACGGCGTTGTCTTCGACCAGACCGTGCGGCCCTCGCGGGTGCCGCGGCTGGCCATGCACGTGTATCCCGACGCGTTTCTTGGCCTGCACGACGTAACGCTTACCCGGTCCTATGCGAAAACGGGGTGGCTCTGGGACGAAGTCACACCGCTGGCCCATGTGGCGCCAGCAATCACCGAGCTCGACCGTATATGGCTGTTGCAATACTCCGGAAGTGGGGATTCGCGCCGAGGAACGGATGTCCAGACGCTCACGCTCCAGGGATTCCACGTCGCCGAGTCGACCCTGGTGAATCGCACCCGCATCATTGAAATGACGAGGTAACCCCGTGCCCACCAATTCCCTGCCGACCACCCTGGTACTCGTTCCGACCTACAACGAGGCCGAAAACATCGCCTCGATCGTGGATCGGCTGCGCTCGAGTGTGCCCGAGGCACACGTTCTGGTCGTCGATGACGCTTCCCCCGACGGCACCGGCCCGCTCGCCGATAGCATTGCGGCCCAGGATTCGAACGTTCACGTGCTGCACCGCACCGAGAAGACCGGCCTCGGAGCGGCGTACCTCGACGGCTTCGGCTGGGGCCTGAGTCGCGGCTACACCCAACTGGTGCAGCTTGATGCCGATGGATCTCACCTGCCAGAGCAACTCGCAAGTCTGCTGGCTGCCGCCGAAACGGCCGACGTAGTGATGGGATCACGCTGGGTGCCCGGTGGGGCCATCGAGAATTGGCCCTGGCATCGCCGAGCTCTGTCGCGCGGCGGATCCCTGTACTCCCGCCTGCTGCTTCGGCTGCCGCAACGGGATGCCACCGGGGGTTACCGGGTCTATTCGGCTCGTGCCCTTGAGCGCATGGACCTCTCGAGCGTGGACAGCCTGGGTTATTGCTTCCAGATTGAGATGCTGCTGCACGCCGTGCGCGCCGACCTACGTGTCGTCGAAGTGCCGATCACCTTTGTCGAGCGGGTACGTGGGTCGTCCAAGATGAGTCCGCGCATCGCCGTCGAAGCGATGGCCCGGGTGACATTGTGGGGTGTCACCGGCATGGGCATCAGCAGGGCCGGCGCCCGCGCTGCGGCCGCTGCCGCGCGCGAGGCTTAATCGGTTTTCATCACAAACGGGGTTTGAGTCATTTTGACTATATGATGGAGCCAGCAGTTAAAGTCACCTTGACCTTTACGACTGGATCCCCGTGCTGGACCATCATTTAACCGATCACAGCCCGCTCGAATGCGGCAACGCTCAGGCGACCCTCGCGGTATCGACCGTGATCTTCGCCCTGCGACCCGATGACGAGTCCGGGCTCAAGACCCTGTGGCTGCCGCTCGTGCGGCGCACCCGCGATCCGCACCTCGGGCTCTGGGCGCTGCCCGGCGGCTGGCTGCCGGCCGACGAGGAACTCGCCGCGGCCGCCGCCCGCACCCTGCGCGAGACGACCGACTTATCCCCGCGCTACCTGGAGCAGCTCTACACCTTCGGCGATATCGACCGCTCCCCCGGGCTGCGGGTGGTCTCCGTCGTGTACTGGGCACTGGTGCGTTCGGAGGTTGCGGAGCGGGCATCCGTTGGTGAGAACGTGCGTTGGTTCGCCGCCGATTCACTGCCGCCGCTCGCCTTCGACCATAACCGAATTGTGGAATACGCCCTCTGGCGGCTGCGCACCAAGGTGGAATATGCGCGTATCGCGCACGCTTTTCTCGGTGACACCTTCACCCTCGCCCAGCTGCGCGAGGTGCACGAGGCCGTGTTGCAGAAGGCACTCGACCCCGCCAATTTTCGCCGGTCGATCGAGGCGTCGGGCAGCGTGATCAGCACCGACCAGCACGTGGCCGGGGCCCGGCATCGGCCCGCCCGGCTCTACCGGTACGAGGAACGGGCAAGCGAGCACGACCCACCGGAACAGACGTTCTAACCCCCTCTTTTCCCTTCACTGTCAAGGAGTACGACCATGATGATTCCCTCGGTCGAGACCACCATTCGTCTCATCGGTACCGGCAAAGCCGCCGGAAGCACGTGCAGCCCCGACCTGGCGACGTCGCCGTGGAAATTCGACGCCGGCACTCCCGGGTACGGCCCCGGGGCGTCGATGGGCGACGTGATTCCGGCCGGGTCGCCCCGCCAGGGCGCGCTGCCGGAGCGCTACCGTACCGCCTCGCCGGAAGAGCTCAGCGCCCGCATCGTCGAAGCCAAGAATGTGCTCGGCGACTCGGTGGTCATTCTCGGCCACTTCTACCAGCGCGATGAGGTGCTGAGGCACGCCGATTTCGTCGGCGACAGCTTTCAGCTCGCCCAGGCCACCCAGAGTCGCCCCGACGCGGCTGCGATCGTGTTCTGCGGCGTGCACTTCATGGCCGAAACCGCCGACCTGCTCTCCGGCCCGGAGCAGGCCGTGATTTTGCCGAACCTCGCTGCCGGCTGCTCAATGGCGGACATGGCCGACATCGACTCGGTCACCGAGTGCTGGGAGCAGCTCGAAGCGCTCTACGGCACCGAAGCGGATGCCTCCGGCCGGGTTCCGGTGATTCCGGTCACCTACATGAATTCCTCCGCCGCGCTCAAGGGCTTTTGCGGCGAGCACGGCGGCATCGTCTGCACCTCGTCGAACGCCCAGACGGTTCTCGAGTGGGCCTTCGAACGCGGCCAGCGGGTATTGTTCTTTCCCGACCAACACCTCGGCCGCAACACCGCCAAGGCCATGGGTGTACCGCTCGATGCCATGCCGATGTGGAACCCGACCAAACCGCTCGGCGGCAACACGGCCGCCGAACTCGACGCCGCCCGAGTCGTGTTGTGGCACGGCTTCTGCAGCGTGCACCGCCGCTTCACCGTGCCGCAGATCGACGCCGCCCGTGCCGAACATCCCGGGGTGCGGGTCATCGTGCACCCGGAATGCCCCATGGCGGTCGTCGACGCCGCCGACTCGGCCGGGTCGACCGACTTCATCGCCAAGGCCATCGCCGCCGCGCCCGCGGGAACGACCTTCGCCATCGGCACCGAGATCAACCTCGTCAACCGGCTCGCCGCCCAGCACCCCGAGCACGAGATCTTCTGCCTCGACCCGGTGATCTGCCCCTGCTCGACCATGTACCGCATCCACGCCGGCTACCTGGCCTGGGTGCTCGAAGCTCTCCTCGGCGGCGGCGAAGCCCCGGGTGAGGTGCTCAACCAGATCACGGTGTCGGCCGAGGTGGCCGGGCATGCCCGCGTCGCCCTCGAGCGGATGCTGGCGGCCCGGCCGCCGGCATCCGCTGTGCCAATCGATGATGTGCTGGTCGGCGCCTGATATGTCGTCGGTTCTCGTCATCGGCAGCGGCCTCGGCGGTTTGCTGGCCGCGGTGCGGGCAGCGGATGCCGGCCACCTGGTCGTGCTCGTCACCAAGTCGGTGCTGCCCGAGAGTAACACCCGCTACGCGCAGGGCGGCATCGCCGCCGCCCTGTTTCGCGACGACTCCGTCGACGCCCACGTGCTCGACACCCTGCGCGCCGGCGCCGGACTGTGCGACCCGGCCGCCGTTCGAGTGCTCTGCGAGGAAGGTCCGGCGCGGGTGCGCGACCTCATCCGCTTCGGCGTGGACTTCGATCGCGACGATTCCGGCGTAGCCCGCGGGCTCGAAGCTGCCCATTCCCGTTCGCGGGTCGTGCACGCCGGCGGCGACGCGACCGGGGCCGCGGTCGAAGCGGCCCTCGTGGCGACCGTGCGAGGTCGTACCGCCATCGACGTGCGAGAGCACACCATGCTCGTCGACCTGCTGGTTGACGAGGGCGTGGTGCGCGGTGCCCGCGTGCTCGAGGCCCACGGTGTGCAGCAGGACATCAACGCCGACGCCGTCATCCTCGCCACCGGCGGTGCCGGCGCCCTGTACACGCACACCACCAATCCCTCGGTCGCGACCGGAGACGGAGTAGCGGCAGCGTATCGAGCCGGGGTATCCGTCGCCGATCTGGAGTTCTACCAGTTTCACCCGACCGCCCTCGCGGTACCCGGCACCCCGCTCGTGTCGGAGGCGGTGCGGGGCGAAGGCGCCGTGCTGCGCAGTGCACTCGGCGAGCGGTTCATGCTCGCCGCGCACCCCGACGCTGAACTCGCGCCGCGCGACGTCGTGGCCCGTGCCATCGCCCGCCAGATGGAACGGCAAAACGGCGCCCCCGTGCTTCTCGACGCGACCGCGCTCGGGCGCGAGCTGCTCCAAACCCGGTTCCCCACCATCACGGCCGCTTGCCGGGCGGCCGGACTCGACTGGGCGGTCTCTGCCATACCGGTGGCGCCGGCCGCGCACTACTGGATGGGCGGCGTCGAAACGGATGCCTGGGCCCGTACCAGCCTGCCCGGTCTGTTCGCCGTCGGCGAGGTCGCCCGCACCGGAGCCCACGGTGCCAACCGACTCGCCTCCAACTCGTTGCTCGAGGCTGCAGTGTTCGCCGACCGCGCCGTTCGCGCGCTTGGCCAGCCGTGGCCACTGCGCACACCCACCACGCCCACCCCCCACATCCTGCACGCAACCCAACCCGAAAACCGTTCCCATCCGCTAGCCGCCAGCTCGATCCAGGGCCTGCCCCACGAGACCGCCATCACAGCACCGTCAGCCGATTTCGGCGGGGTCGATCGTTCTACCCTGCAGCAACTGCTCTGGGACTTCGCCGGCGTGCACCGCTCCGGCACCGGGCTGAGCACCGCAGCCGCAGCCCTCGACGACTGGTCCGCACCACCCGCCAACAGCACCTCGGTCACCGCCCTCGAAGACCGCAACCTGCTGGGCCTCGCCCGGCTGCTCGTGGCCGCCGCCCTGGCCCGCGAAGAGTCTCGCGGCGCACACTACCGCTCAGACTTCCCCGACACCCGACCCGAACTGGCCTGGTCCCGCTCGCAATCACTCGAACTCGTTCCGGCCCAGGAGGCCATCGCATGCTGACCAACCACTCCATCACCGTCGTCGTGCAGGCCGCCCTCGATGAGGACGCTCCATGGGGCGACCTCACCTCGGCGGTACTCATTCCCGAAGACGCCGTCGCGACGGCCAGGCTCGAAGCGCGCGAACCCGGCGTCTTCAGCGGCGGCGCCGTGTTCGCCGCCGCCTTCGCCCTCACCGACCCGCGCATCGAGATACGCCAGTTCGTCGCCGACGGCGACCACTTCGACACCGGCGCCACGCTCGCCGAGGTGACCGGCCCGGCCCGCGGCATCTTGCAGGCAGAGCGCATAGGCCTCAACTTCGTGCAGCGGATGAGCGGAATCGCCACCCTGACAGCCCGGTACGTCGCCGAAACGGCCGGCACCACGGCCCGCATCGTCGACACCCGCAAAACGACTCCCGGCCTGCGCGCCATGGAGCGAGCGGCCGTGCGCGACGGCGGCGGCCACAATCATCGGTTCAGCCTTTCCGACACCGTCATGGCCAAGGACAACCACCTTGCCGTGCTCGCTGCCGGACCGCTCGGCCTCACCGAAGCGCTGAGAATGGTGCGCGCGAGGCTCTCGCACACCACACACTTCGAGGTGGAGGTCGATCGCCTCGACCAGATCGAGGACGTCCTCGCCGCCGGCATCGACACGATCATGCTCGACAATTTCAGCCCGGAAGATCTGCTCAAGGGCGTGCAGCAGGTCGCCGGCCGGGCGATCGTCGAGGCGAGCGGCGGAGTGTCACTCGCGACGGTGAGCGAGATTGCGGCATCCGGTGTCGACGTCATCTCGGTCGGGGCGCTCACGCACAGCGTGCACTCCCTCGACCTCGGCCTCGACATCGCCATTCGGGTGAACACGCCGGCCGGGTTCACGCTCTAACCCATGATCTACCTCGACAATGCCGCGACGACCCCGGTGCGTCGCGAGGCGCTTGAAGCTCTGTGGCCGCACCTGGCCGGCAGTTTCGGCAACCCGTCGAGCCACCACGTGGTCGGTGAGGGCGCGGCTGCCGCGCTGCTGGAGGCGCGCACCAGTGTGGCCCGATCGCTTGGCTGCCGCCCCGGCGAAATCGTGTTCACCAGCGGCGGCACCGAGAGCGACAACCTTGCGATCAAGGGGATCGCCCTCGGGGCCCCGCGCGGCCGCCACCTGATCACCACGGCGATCGAGCACGAGGCCGTACTCGAATCCTGCGACTACCTGCGCCGGCTGCACGGTTTCGACATCACCCTGCTGCCAGTGGATGCCGCCGGCCGCGTCGACCCCGCCGGACTGGCCCGCGCGCTCCGCACCGACACGACCCTCGTCTCGGTGCACTACGCCAACAATGAGGTCGGCACGGTGCAGCCCCTCGCCGAGCTCGCCCTAACTGCCCACGCGGCCGGCGTGTCGTTCCACACCGACGCGGTGCAGGCCGGCGGCTGGCTCGACCTCGATGTCACGAGGCTCGGCGTGGATGCCCTCAGTCTGTCCGGACACAAGCTCGGCGCTCCCCCCGGCATCGGAGCGGTGTTTCTGCGCGGGCGCCTGCCGATCGAACCGCTGCTGCACGGTGGCGGCCAGGAGCGCGGCAAACGCAGCGGCACCGAGAACGTCGCCGGGGCGGTCGCCCTGGCCGTTGCCCTGCGCCTGGCCGTCGGGGAGCGCGCCGCCTCCGCGAACCGCACGAGCGCCCTCCGCGATGAGTTCATTGAGACCGTGCTGCACCAGACGCCGTCGGCCCGCCTCACCGGCCACGCCACCGAACGCCTGCCGGGTACCGCGTCATTCGTGTTTCCGGGCACGAGCGGCGAGGCTGTGCTGCTCGAACTCGAACAGCGTGGCATCGTCTGCTCGAGTGGGTCCGCCTGCGCGGCTGGAAGCAGCGAGCCTTCGCACGTGCTCACGGCGATGGGTCTTTCGGCCGACATAGCTCAGACGGCGGTGCGGTTCACGCTGGGCGTTGGTACGACGGCGGCAGAGGCGGCCGAGGCGGCGGCATCCGTTCGTGTCGCCGTCGCCGCGGTGGCCCGGCTGGGTGCCTGAAATACTGACGCCCGTCAGCATGACCTGATATTGTCATGACAATTAGCCAAAGTTATTGGTTTGTCAGCGAAGGGGTCACATGAGCGTGCAGGAAGAAAAAGCCTTTCCCATGGGTCTGTTCATGGATCTGGAACGATCCGGCCCCATTCCCCTGTATTTTCAGGTCTCCCAGCGCATCGAGAAGGCCATCCTCAGCGGCGAACTACCCGCCGGGTCACGTCTCGAAAACGAAGTCGCCCTCGGTCAGCGGCTGGGACTCAGCCGCCCGACCGTGCGCCGCGCCATCCAGGAAATCGTCGACAAGGGTCTTCTCGTGCGTCGTCGCGGCATCGGCACGCAGGTCGTGCACGGCCAGGTGACCCGCAAGGTCGAACTGACGAGCCTCTATGACGACCTCACGAACACGCACAAAGTGCCCTCCACCCATCTGCTGACCCTCGAATCGCAGCCAGCGGATGCGAGAATATCCGAGCGCCTTGGAGTCGAGGAGGGTAGTCCCACGCTGCACCTGCGCCGGGTGCGACTGGCCGATGACGTGCCGGTCGCCGTCATGGAGAACTGGCTGCCCGGGGAATTCATCGGCATCGAATCCAACGATCTCGTGGCGCACGGCCTGTACCAGGTGCTGCGTTCGCGCGGCGTGACGATGCGCGTGGCCCGCCAGCACATCGGTGCCCGCAAGTCCACCAACGAAGAATCCGCCCTGCTGGAGATTGAAAAGAACTCCGCCCTGCTCACGATGGATCGCACCGCCTTCGACAATTCCGGTCGCGCGGTCGAGTTCGGCCAGCACTGCTACCGGCCAGACCTCTACTCTTTCGAAGTGACCCTGGTGGAGAAATAGCACGAACAGGTCTGGCCGCCTGAACCCCCCAAAGGGTCAGACGGCCAGACTTCTTTGTGAGGCGAGCTAGGGGCGAGCGAGCTCGTGCGCCAGCGCGTCGAGTTCTGCTGCGCCAGCCATGAGCTTGGTCATCTCCTCGATAGTGATCTCGCTCTTCTTGAAGTCGCCGAGGCTGGTGCCACGCTTGAGCAGCAGAAACCGATCGCCGACGGGATACGCGTGGTGCGGGTTATGCGTGATGAACACCACACCGAGACCGCGATCCCGGGCCTGCGCGATGTACTTGAGCACCGCACCGGCCTGCTTGACGCCCAGGGCCGAGGTCGGCTCGTCGAGGATGACGACCTTGGCGCCGAAGTACACGGCTCGCGCGATGGCCACCGACTGGCGTTCACCGCCCGACAGGGTTCCGATCGGCTGGTCGACATCACGCAGGTCGATGCCCATCCTGGCTAGTTCTTCCTTGGTGATCCGGCGCATGCCCTTGACGTCCAACTGGCTGAACGGACCAAACCCGCGGGTCACCTCCGATCCCAGAAAGAAGTTGCGCCAGACCGGCATCAGTGGAACCACGGCGAGATCCTGGTAGACCGTCGCAATCCCCAAATCCAGGGCCTCACGCGGGCTACCGAAGGTGCGCTCGACCCCGTAGGCGAGAAGCTTTCCCTGGGTGTGCACGTGTGCCCCGGACAGAATCTTGATGAAGGTCGACTTGCCGGCACCGTTATCCCCCAGCACGCAGAGGACCTCACCGACCCCGACCGAGGCTGACACACCCTGCAGCGCCAAAATGGAGCCGTAAGTTTTTCCGATGTCTCGAACTTCAAGAATGGGCGGGACAGCGGATGCCTCTGCGTGCGTCATGAGCGGACTCCTGCCTGGCGGCGTACATAGAGGTTGACGAGCACGGCGAGCAGCAGCATCCCGCCGAGGAAGGCCTTGAGCCAGTTGTTGTCCCACTGGGCGAACACGATGCCCTGCAGGGTCATGCCGTAGATCAGGGCACCGAGCGCCGCACCGATGGCCGACCCATAGCCTCCGGTCAGCAGGCAGCCGCCGACCACGGCGCAGATGATGTAGATGAACTCCTGGCCGATTCCGGTGGTGGCCTGCACGGTCGATACATCGAAGAGCTGCAGCATTCCGACCAGCCAGCCGGCACCGGCCGTGGTCATGAACAGGCCCATTTTGACCTTCATCACCGGCACGCCGACCTGGCGGGAGCTGGTGACCTGTCCACCGACCGCGAAGATCCAGTTTCCCGAGCGGGTACGCAGCAGAATCCAGGTGGCGAGAGCTGTAATAGCGAGCCACCAGACGATGGAGATCTTCATGTCCATGCCGAACAGGCTGAACGAGGAGCCGAAGAACACCTTGACGGCGTCGAAGCCGGGCACGGCGCTCATGCCCTGGATTGACACGGTGCCGGTGATGATCTTCGTGACGGCGAGGTTCACCCCCTGCAGAATGAAAAACGTGGCGAGCGTCACGATGAAGCTCGGCAGACCCGTCTTCATCACCACGAAAGCGTTTGCCGCACCGATGGCCAAGGCAATAGCGAGGGCGATAACGAGGGCGAGCCAGATATTAACGCCCCACTCGGTCGTGATGATCCCAACGATCAGTCCCGTCGTACCGACCATTGCCCCAGCGGAGAGGTCGAACTCTCCGCCGATCATGAGCAGGGCGACCGCGACGGCCATAATACCGAACAACGACGCGGAGTAGAGCCAGGTGGCCACACCCGCCGGCGTCAGAAACGCCTGAGTGGAGACTGAGAAAAAGATGAAAATGGCGAGGGCGGCAACTGCTGCGCCGACCTCGGGTCGGCGCAGCAGCGTTTGGATCAGACCGGTGGGCTTGATCCGTTCATCGATCACCGCAGGTGCGGTGAGGGTCATCGCGTTCCATTCTTCGCGAACTTCGCGACCTGATCTGCGTTGTCCTTGGTGACGAAGCCGGGGCCGGAGTAGACCGGCAGACCGCCGCCGACAACGTCGCCGTTGCGCGCCTGCAGGGTGAGGAAGGTCACGGGGAGGTAGCCCTGGGAGTAGGGCTGCTGATCTACGGCAAACAGGATCTTGTCGTCGAGGATGAGCTGGGTGACGTCGGAGGATACATCGAAGGTCGCCAGTTGTGCCGTGCTGGCGGCTTCTTCGATCGCCTGGCTGGCCGCAACGGCGATGCCCGGATTCAAGGTGAGCACGCCATCGATGGACGCGTCGGCCAGAAGGCTGCTCTTGATGGTGTTCTGAGCGTCCGCGACGTTCGCGACGTCGACTTGAACGTTCGTGACCGTGCCGCCGAGGGTGTCAGCTGCCCCATTGCAACGTTCTTCCAGCCCGGTGTTGCCGGCCTCATGAATGACGCAGATGACGTTGCTGACGCCGCCTTCGGCGAGCTGCTCCCCCGCGCCCTGGCCGGCGATGAACTCACTCTGACCGATGTGGGTCTGTGCACCGAATTCCTTGGACTGGTCGAGGCCGGAGTTGATCGTGATCACCGGGATTCCGGCGGCGACGGCCTTTTCAACCGCGTTCTTGACACCGTCGGGGTTGGCCATCGAGACGATGAGACCGTCCGGCTTCGCGGCGATGGCCGCGTCGATCAGCTGGCTCTGCTTGACCGGGTCGCCATCGCCCTGGTATGTGACGGTTACGCCCAGATCGGTGCCAGCCTGCTCAGCACCGCTCTTGACGACGTCCCAGAAGGTGTCGCCCGGAGAGCCGTGGGTGACCATAGCAATGACAATCTCAGCGGATGCGGCGGTCGTCGTGTCTCCTGTGGTGGCCGTGCATCCTGCCACGGCCAAGGGCATAGCGATGAGCGCGGCGACCCAGATTTTGTTCTTTTTCATATCAGCAACCTTCGTTGCATCCATTGTGGACTGTCGAGCGTGAAAATACCGTACGCGATCCACATCACAGACTCGAGATGGATCCGCATGGGAGCCATGTTATATTGTTATAACAATTTGCTTAGTCCTCACTGCTGAGAAAATAGCAACAGAACAGGATCCACCATGCGCATCGGAATCGTCGGATATGGCACGGGCGGAAAACACTTTCACGCGCCCTTCATTCAGGCCGCAGAGGGCGTCGACCTCGTCGGCGTCGTTGCCCGGTCGGCCGCCACCCGTGCCGCAGTCGAATCGGACCTGCCCGGCGTACCAATCTTCCCCAGTCTCACCGCCATGCTTGCGGCTGGAGTTGACGCCGTGACCATTACAACGCCGCCGACAACCCGCCGCGCCCTGGTTCTGGAAGCGATCGAAGCCGGCGTGAGCATCGTCGCCGACAAACCGTTCGCGCCGAACGCGGTCGGCGGGCGCGAACTAGCCAAGGCCGCCGAACGCGCCGGTGTCATGCTAAACGTGTACCACAACCGCCGCCGCGACTCCGATATCCTCACCCTCGCATCTGTCCTCGCCTCGGGTCGACTCGGTGAGGTCTGGCGCGTGCATTCACTGATGGACCTGGACGATCCGGCCACCATGGAGACCGGTCCCACCGGGGGCCTACTTCGAGACGTCGGCAGCCACCTGATCGACCAGATGTTATGGCTGCTAGGCCCCGCCACGCACGTCCACGCAGCCCTGGATCTGACCGACCGATTCGGCGACGTCACCGACTGCGGCTTCGTCGTGACACTCACGCACTCATCCGGAGTAACGTCAACGGTCTCGTCGAGCAAGCTCAATCACGTAACGACGCGAGAGTTTCGGGCCTACGGGAGCGAGGGCAGCTACGTGTCATCGGGAACGGATGTGCAGGCACAGGCTCTCTTCGCCGGCCACCGTCCCGCCGACTCGCCCGAAACGTGGGGAATTGATGCCCGCGAATATTGGGGCACCCTCGCTACCGCGAACGAGACCAGGACGATTCCGTCCCAACAAGGCAATTACGCCGACTTCTACAGGGATTTCGCGCGGGCCGCCCGAGGCGACGGTCCCGAACCTGTGCCAGCCAGTGAAGGCGTTCGCACGCTGGAGGTCCTGGACGCGGCGTTCCTCAGCGCCGAGCGAAACTGCATCATCACCCTCTGAACGGATGCTCCGCGGCGGCGAGGGCGATGCTGAGCGTGTCGACCGCGACCCGCAGCCCCTCGAGCCGGCCCAGGGACGCATCTTCGTGTTCGATGGCCAGGTCGGCTTCGGGAGCGATCCGATCGAGCGTCGCGACGAATCGATTCCAAAAATCCTGGTCGTGACCCAGGCCGACGGCCACGAAATCCCAGGCTGAGTCCTGCGGCCACTCGCACAGCGTGTATTTACCGCCGAGAGACAGCGGATGCTCCGCTGCGGGTACCCGACGGAACCGGTCGTCGAGCACGCCGTGGATCGCGACGGCCTCGTTGATTCGGATGTCTTTGGCGGCAGCGCAGTAGACGAGCTCACCGAGGTATTCCATGGCTTTGATCGGATCGATCTGTTGCCAGAACAAGTGTGACGGGTCCATTTCGGCCCCCACGTGGGTCGCATCGATGGCGTCGACCAGGCGCACCAGCGTGGAGGGATTGAAGACGACATTCTGCGGGTGCATTTCAATGGCCACCTTGACGTCGTGCGCCGCGGCGAACTCGTTTACGCGGCGCCAATACGGAATCACGACTTCCTGCCACTGGTAGTCGAGCGTGTCCATGTCGACGCTGTTCCACGGGTTCACCGCCCACGAAGGGCGCAGTCCCCCGGCGTGGGCGGCGGGCAGCCCCGACATTGTGATAACACGTTTCACCCCGAGTCGCTGTGCGACGGCGATTGAGGTGAAGACGTCCTGCCCCTGAATCAGGCCAACCTCGGGATCCGGGTGCAACGGGTTGCCGTTGCAGTTCAACGCGGTGAGCTTGATGCCGCGTTCGTCGAACAGCCCAAGGTAATCGTCCCTGGCGCTCTCACTGGCCATGACGGCGTCGATCGGCAGATGCCGCGGCGGAAGGAATCCGCCGGAGTTTATCTCGGCACCGTTCAGGCCCAGTTCGACCAGGGCATCGAGCGCCGCCGGCAGGTCGCGATCGTGCAGGATGGCTGTGTAGACGCCGAGTTTCAAGTTTTTCTCCAAGATGTATTTGGAAGTGCCGGAGAGCGTTCGAATTTTTGTGCCGCAAAATCGATTGCGGCCCCGACGTCTCCGCAGGGGCCGCATTCAAGTGAGTCCGTTAGAAAGTTCCCGCACGGAATCGCGCCAGACCGACGGCGCCCTCGACGACGGCAGCGGTCAGTTCCTCGACGCTCGTGTCTTCGCGGCGGGCATCCATGATCTTTTTTCCGTGATTCATCACGATGTGACGGTCGCAGACCTGGAAGGCGTGGTGCAGGTTGTGGGTGACGAGCACGGAGCTCACTCCCTCGCCCTTCAACTGCGTGAGGTAACCAAGCAGAGCCTCGGTGGCACGCACCGCCAGCGCCGACGTCGGCTCGTCCAGAATGAGCAGGCTGCGCTTGAAGTGCACCGCGCGAGCGATGGCTACGGCCTGGGCCTGCCCACCCGATAGCGAACTCACGAGTTGCTTCGGGCTCTTGATTCCCTCAATGGTCACGACGCTGTCGAGAACATCGGCCGCGACGGCATCCATTTCCTTCATCTTCATGAAGCCGAACCGGTTGGTGACCTCACGGCCCATGAAGATATTGCGGGTGATCGTCATCTGGGGCACGAGAGCGGAATCCTGGAAGATGGTTTCAACGCCCAACCGTTCAGTGACGTTTCGGTTCATCTTGTCGATCTTCTGGCCGTCCCAGTAGAAGTCGCCGGCGGTCGAATCCACCACACCAGACATGATCTTGACCAGGGTGGATTTTCCGGCACCGTTGTCGCCGAGAAGGCCGACGACCTCGCCCTCACCGATTTCAAACGACACGTCGTTGAGGACGGTGTTCGGGCCGTATTTCTTGGATACGCCTTCGATTCGAAGCAGTGCCTCGCTCATCGCGCTTTCCCTTCCATGAGCTTGTTGAAGATCGCCGCGATAACGATGGTGACGCCGACGAACAGGGTGATGTAGAAGCCGGGTGCTTTGGCCAGCAGCAATCCGTTGCGGATGAGCTCGATCAACGCAGCGCCGACGATGATCCCGATGACGCTGCCGCGACCGCCCGTCAGGGAGGTGCCACCGACGACAGCGGCGGCGATTGCGAAGAGCGTGAAGTCCTCGGTCGCTGTGCCCCCGGGCTGGATGGACGAGGTACGCACCGCAATCAGGATGGCTGCGAACCCGACCAGCCCGCCGAAGATGGCGAAGGACATGAGCTTGACGCGCTTGGTCTTGATGGAGATGGCCTCGGCTGCGGCAGGGTTACCGCCGACGGCGAAGATGTGGTTGCCGAGTTTGTGCCGGTGCATGAAGAACCAGGCCAGAACACCGATGATGAGCAGCCACACCAGCTGGGACCGGAACGAACCGAAGTTGTGCGCGAACAGGTACTCCATGGTGCCCTCGCGCGATGTGGTCAGCGCGGCGGGTGACGTGCCGTTGATGAAAATGCCCGCCCCCATCCAGAAAAAGCTCATGCCCAGGGTGGCGATGAAGGAGGGGATCTTGGTGTAGACGACGATGATGCCGTTGATGAGCGCGACGGCGACACCGGTGCCGATACCGGCGGCGATGCCGAGCCACAATCCGGCAGCTTCCGAAGTCTTGATGAACACGATGGCGCTGAGGGTGATATTCGCACCGAGGGAGAGATCGAACTCCCCGGAAATCATCAGGATGCCGGCGGCGAGACCCAGGATTGCCAGCACCGGCACACTCTGCGAGATCACGCCCGACAGGTTGTTGGGGTTGAGAAAGGCGAAGCCGGTAGGCGAGATCAGGCTCGCGATGACGTAGCCGGCGAGCAGCACGACCAGAACGATGCTGATCTCGAGAGCGCCGCGACCGCGAATGAACTGCAGGTTGTAGTTCATTCGGCCGAAGAACGATTCGGGCTCACCGGCCGGTTTGCGCCTGACCGAGATCGCTTCGGTCGGAAGCGGCACTTCGAGGATGGGGCCTCTACGGCCGGGGGGGGTGTCTGACATGGCTTCTTTCCTTTGAGCACTTGAGATGAAGGTGCCGGGGACTTTCTAAGTGAGGAGTGGGCCGGGGCCAATCATCGAGGAGACGATCGGCCCCGGTCACCGAGGTGAACAACAACCGTGCAGCAGCAGCCAGCTACCAGCGAATGCCTTGGAGGTCCTTCGCTTCAATGTTGGCGACGGTTTCCTCGGTGATCAGACCGAGACCGCCGGAGTTGATGTTCGCCGGCGAGAAACCGAAGTCCAGTGAAAGCACACCCTGCATGGTGGACTGGAAGCCCTGAACGTAGCCTTGCTGGTCTGCGGTGGCGAGAATGACGCCGTCCTTCAGCCCTTGCACGATCTGGGGAGCCGTGTCGAAACCGATGATCGCAACGTCACTGAGGCCAGCGGCCTCGAGAGCGGCGGGCAGGTTGCGGTGCGGTGTGCCACCGACGGGGATGACAGCCTTGACGTCGGGGTTGGCGACGAGCCACGAAGTCAGTGCGTCGAGCGCGCCGGCATCGTCGCCGCCCACTCGGAGCCACTGGTCCTGCGGAAGGACTCCGATGCCAGCCTGGTCGAGCACATCGAAGGCTCCGCCACCGCGCTGGAGCGCATAGGGCTGGTCGGGCTCTTCTGCCGTGATGAGCACCTTGTCGCCGGGCTCAACCTTGCCGGAGTCGAGGAGCGCCTGGCCGACGATACCGCCGACCTCGTAGAAGTCCTGGCCGACGAATCCGGAGACGCACTCGCCAGCAGTGTCGGGGGCAGGAACGTTATAGGAGATAACGGTGATGCCTGCATCGTGAGCCTGGCAGGCGACGTCGACCCAGGCTTCACCCTCGTTGAACGGCATGAAGATCACGGCCGGGTTTGTGGCGATTGCGGTCTGGACCAGGGTCACCATTGTTGCCGGGTCGGCGTCAGCGGTCTGGTGGGTGAGGCTGAGGTTACCCAGCTTGGCAGCATCCTCTGCGCCGGCGAGAATCTGAGCCCAGAAGGCGTCCGATGCCGGGTTGTAGTAGGTGATGAAGTAGGCCTCGCGGTTCTCGGCGCGGGCGCCAAAGCCCGACTCAAGACCGGAAGCACTGGAGGAAACCGAGGTCGTCTCGGTTCCGGTGCAGGCGGCCAGGCCGAGCATGGCCGTGCTCGCGACAGCCACGGCGACGAGGCCGCGTTTGGTGGAGAGAGTGAGTTTCACGTCGTTGTGTCCCTTTCAAAAGAACGGAGTGTGATTTGTGCTGTCCTGCCGGGGTGAAGGGCAGCTGCACTGCAAAAAACTGGCGATAGCGGGGGACCGGATGACGACAGATTCTTTGTTAGGACATTCTTACGTAATTAACTCGAGCAGCACAAGTCCTGAATTTACCGAGTTGGTCATCCGTTATCAAACGGTGACAAACGGGACGGTGGAGTGGGCGGAAACTCCGCAAGACGACTACGGCGATACGATGAAATTTGCTCCGAAGGGACCCACCATGATCGACACGTCATCCGCAACATCGCCGCGCGAAGGCACGCGACCCCCGACGATGGCCGATGTCGCTGAACGGGTCGGCGTGTCTCGCCAGCTCGTGGGGCTCGTGTTTCGGAATGCTGCGGGTGTCGGCGCCGATACCCGCGAGAAGATTTTGGAGGCCGCTCGCGTTCTGGGCTACAGCCCGAACACGGCGGCCCGCGCCTTGCGCGCCGGTTCGACCAAATACATCGGGGTCATCTTCGATCCCGCCCACTCGGCCCCGGTCGAAATCATCGAGTGGCTCTATGCTGTCGCCCATGAATCCGGCTATCGGCTCGTGGTCAGCGCGCTGACACCGAGCAGGGAAGAAAGCGAGGCGATCACCGAGATCGTCGGCCATCGATGCGAAGCGCTCATCCTGATCGCTCCAAGATCGTCACCGGAGTTGCTGCGTCGCGTTGCCGGGCAGATTCCCATTGTCGTCATCGGCCGGGGCATCCCCGACAGTGAATTCGACTTCGTTCGCTCGCAGGGCGATAGCGGAATCGAATCCGTCGTGGTACACCTGGCCGGCCTCGGCCATACTGACGTCGTCTACGTACACGGCATGGACATGCTGGATGGCGCCTTGCGGCTTTCCGGCTATCGTTCGGCTGTGCAGCGGCTCGCCCTCACCGAGCAGATTCTCGAAGTTCGGGGAGATTACACCGAAGAATGCGGGGCGACCGCTGCGCGCATCCTACTTGCCCGCGCGATACTCCCGACCGCCATCGTCTGCAGTAACGATCAGGCCGCCCTCGGCCTCAGCCACACCCTCACGGCCGCGGGGGTTCGAATTCCAGCGGATGTCTCGATCACCGGTTTCGATGATAGTCGCGTCGCGCGCTTGTCGTTCATGAACCTCACGACGGTGCGTCAGGACCCCAAAGAGGTCGGCGAGGCTGCTATGGGCGCGGCCATCGGCCGGATCACCGACAGTGGGTCGATGGGCACCGAGGTTTTCACGAGCGCCCGGCTGGTCGTTCGCGGCAGCACAGCTGTTCCCTCGCGGTAGTCAGTTGCCCAACGGACCCGGCCAGCGCACCTAGACCAGCGCGAGAAGACCGCGAGCCCATTCAACCGCGCCGTCGTTCGGGAGCGATCCATCACAAGCGTCGTGACGGCCATAGACGCCCACCCGCTCGGCCCCGAGTGCGGTAAATCGACAGTCGATGATCTCGCTGCCCTGGCTGTAGGTCTCGTAGGTGCTGTTGCCGAGCCCGAACATGGCATAACGGATGCCCGACAGGTCCGGGTGCTCCCTGTTGAGCGCCTCGAAGAGGGGCTTGGCGCCACCGGGGAGTTCCCCGTCGCCGTGCGTAGAGCAGACGACGAGGTAGAAGTCGTCGGTACTGAAGTCGGCGACGTCGAAATCTGACATGTCGTAGACGGAAACCTCCCGGTCTCCCTCCAGCTCGGCAGCCAGGTCCTCGGCGACCAATTCGGCATTGCCGGATTCGGTTCCGTAGAGGATGACGGTTGTGCTCATGAACGTTCCATTCTCGAGGTGGAGGTCAATACGGGCAGTCCAGCGAATCCGGGCTTACCTGAGGGAAATTCGCCGGCGTCGGCGGCGCCACCGATGGCGTCGGCGACCATCTTCGCGTCGGTACGGTTTGCGGGGATCGTGCCCTGCGGCCCGCGACGGAGCCAGCCGACGCAGTACAGTCCGGCTGCCAGCCGCCCGATTTCGAGGTCGGTATCGACGGATTCGTACAGGTGGCGGCGCAGCGGAGCATCCACTGATTCGAGAAAGCCGATGGCCGTGAGCACGGAGTTCGCCGTTAGCCGCACGCTCGGTCGGCTCCCGTCCGTGCTGCGGAGCAACACGCCCTCAACCGAGTCGGTGCCGTCGATTCCTTCCGGCACCCAGCCGAAGTGAAATCGTACGGTGCGGCCGGAATCAGAGTAAGAGTCAGCTTTGATGAGGCTGACTACGGCCTCCCGTTTGCCGGCGTCCCCCGAATCCGAATCCGAATCCGCTTCAGGCAGTTCATCCGGGTCGACCATAAAGCGCACGTCGGGAATCTTGGCCAACTCGCGAATCATGGCGGAATCGAATTTTGCCCGGTTCAGGCAGGATCGACCGACGACATCGATGTGGCACACCGGATCGGCCGCCAAGGCGTCGACGACGTCCTGAGCCACCCCGTGACCGCGCAACTCATCCGCCGACATCAGGAGCATGCGCACCAGGTCGATCGCAACGTTGCCCTGCCCGATGATCGCCACTCTCGTGCCGATCACAATACCCTCGACGTTCTCGTCGGGGTGGCCGTTGATCAGTCGAGTGAGCCGCCCCGAACCGTAGATTCCGGCCAGGGCGGTATTTACCGAAGGCCCGTTCGCCGCCGGGCCGGGAATGTCGAGGGCCCGATCCGCCGAGAGACCGGTCGCGAGCACGACGACGGTGAATGCTGCGCGCAACTGGTCAACGCTAAACTGAGCGCCGATCTCGAAGCCACCGACAAAGCGCACGCCGCCCTGTTCAAAGAGACGGTCGAACTGCCGTGCCACAGCCTTCGTGCCGACGTGGTCCGGTGCCACTCCGTACCGCACGAGCCCGTAGGGCAGTTCCAGCCGTTCGAAAATCACAATTTCGCAGGTGGGCCAGCGTTTGCGTAAGAAATGCGCGACGTAGCAGCCCGCCGGACCGCTGCCTACAATCGCGATGGAGTGTGCGGCGGGAGCGCTCGCATTGCCCACTGGTGCACTCATGGCTGCTGCTCCCTTGCAGTTGTGGGCCGATTCGAACTTTGTCAGGTCAATATAGCATCATTTACTAGCACGTGCCAGTACCCAATTGAATCGATAGCGCAGACCCGCTACACATGGTCGAGGCGTGCATGGACACTAGCCGCCGAAAAGCCCGCGGCAGTTCATTTGCCTTTCGGGAGCACATCTCGATTGACGCTCTGATACGTAGCGATGCAGGTTTGGGCTGCAACGCAGCTGGTAACGACCGCCGACGCCGATGACTTAAGGTCACTTTGGTATTGGCTCGACGGCTGTGAAACGGTCGGCCACGTCCATCTGGCTGGCCACGAGGCGGCGGATATACGCGAGTCTGACACGGCTTCCCAGCCAGGTGGTCCGTGCCTACTCTGCTATCACGCCAGAGAGAGCGAAATGTGTACGTGCGACGACGACGAGGGAATATCGACGTGTGACTGCAATTGGTGCGCCTGGAACGACGTGACAAAACCAACTTCAGCGAAACATCCGGCCACTAACGGTGCCTGATCATCTCGACGGTCGGCGGTGCAAGCTGTGCGCCCCCATTGCTCGGTGCGCCACGCCTCGGTAATCCCGATAGGCACAGCGTTGACGGTATGTACCGTGAGGGAAGAGTGAAGACGCATCAACGGGATTTTTTGACCGCATGCGGACGCCACGGCGCTCGAAACGGGCGCGTCGTCGGCTGCCGGGATTTCGTGGGAACGTGCATCGTGGCACTCAATAAGTAATTGTTTTTTTCCACGGGCTGGCTAGGTCAAACTCACACACCAAGGCCAGCGCATTATCGGTGACAAACGTGCCTGACCCGCGACGAGAACGCACATTTCCCTCCTCGATAAGGGCTCCAATAGCCCGGCGAATCGTTACACGACTAGAGGCGTACGGCGCACTGAGCGTCAGCTCGGTGGGGATACAGTCGCCAGCGGCGAATTCTCCGCTGTCGATGTGTTGGCGCAAGTGTCTGTGAACTTGACCCCGCGCACTCAAAGGGGAATCGTGCTCAACATCGAATCCAGCCATGGTTCATTGCGCGTGCTGCACCGATCAAACCACCTCTTCTGCGGCCAGCCGGCTGAGCCACCCAACAAGAAACTCGCGTAGGATACCGCTGCCTGATAGGTCTAGACGGCGCGGGTCTGGGCCAAAAATTCCCCACAACGGATGGGTGGAGTCATGTCTATGATGACCTTGGTCGTCATCACCCGGGTCTACGGCCGGATTCGTGTCCGCAGGCGGTAGCCGCTCGAGATGTACCAACTCGGGCCAAAACGAGTGCATCAGAGTGGTTTCGAATACCCCCGCATGGTCGGGAGCGAGGGGTGCCTCGGTGCACCGGTTGACACCGGTCGCCAAAACCCGCATCGTCTTGGTTCCGTTGGTGTTCCACTCGGCGGCCAGCTCGTCGATGAGATCGAGCTGTTCGCCAGGAAAATGACCGGTAAATAAGACCGTTTTCCGAACTCCGAAATCACTTAACCGCTGCAGGGTCTGCTGCACGTTAGACCGGATTGCCGTCGCTGTGGGCATCATTATCGTCCACGGATAATCGGCATGCCCTCCCCCGGTGCCTTGGTACAGAGGCGGGAGGACCAAGCCGCCGGTCCGTCGCGCGGAATCGATGCACAGCCCGTGGGCGGTTAGAGCGTCAAGGCCGACCGGCAGATGCGAACTATGAAACTCAATCGTCCCCAGCGGCAGATACACGATGGGCGAAACAGCCAAAGCTGCGTCGAGTTCGGCGGGGGAAAGAAATTCGATTTGAACTTGTCGAGGCTTCGCGTCGCTCATTTGTAGTAGTTTCTGGGCCAGTTGTGCTCCGTAAGCTGGTCGAGTAGTGCCGTGGGAAACGGCTGACCGTCGGAGTACGCAGCGTTTCGCTCGACGTTTCTCCGAGTGCTCATTCCCGCGATGACGGTTGAGACCTCTGGCGAACTTAGGGCGTATCGCATTGCAGCTTCCGCCAGAGTGGAGTAATACGGGGCGCAGATCGCTTTCAACGCTTCGACGCGTTCCAGAGTTTCGGTGAACCGTTCACCGCGAAACATCTCATGCTGCTGCGAGCCAACCTCCCACGAGTCGTAGGTGGAGGGAGTCCACTGACCGCTGAGGGAGCCCGAGTCGAAGGCGACTCGGTCTATGAATGCGGTCTTCGTTCGCGCTCCGGCTGGGAACAAAGTGGTGACCGGACGTTGCTCGAACAGGTTGAAAATGACCTGGATGGAGTCGACTAGACCGAGATTTGCAAGATCGACCCCTTCATCGGGGCGGTAGTCCCGAATCGAAACCCCGATTTTGTCTACCTTGCCCTCGAGCCGAAGCGCATTAAGGGTTTCCAGCCAATCCAGCGTGTTGAGTCCATCGGTAACCCAGCAGTGGAGTTGAAGAAGATCAAGTCGTTCAACACCGAGCCGGGTCAACGCGCGCTCGACGCCGTTCCGCAGATACCAGTCGGGGTAGCGGCCGCGCATTTGTGGGTTGTTTTCGTCCGCGTCCGGCCAACGAGTGGGCTGAATTTTGGTGGCGACATAAATACGTTTGCCATCCCAACGACGCAGCGATTCACCGATGACTTCTTCGCTGTGACCGGCTCCATAAAACTCGGCTGTATCGACAAAGTTGATGCCCTGCGCGTATGCCGCGAGCAGCGTCTCAATTGACTCTTCGTCGTCGACCTGTCCCCATTGCCCGCCAATCTGCCACGCACCAAACGAGATCTCGCTGACGTCCCATCCAGTCCTACCAAAAGATCGATATTGCATTGAACCTACCTTTCAATTCCTAGGGTGAAATGCTGGTGGGCGACACCGCTGCCAGGATCGGCAAACTCGACGGGGAGAACGGAAAATCCGCGCACCAATTGCTTCACCCACCGTTCAGGCGTGCCGACGACACGAACGTCGGGTCCTTTCACAAGTTCCTCGACCATTATCCTTGCGGCCATACGCGCGAACGGGGCACCCATACACGCGTGGATACCTTCACCAAAGGACATGATGCGGTTCTTCGGCGTGAACTCCCGACTGATGTCGAAAACATCGGGGTCTTGATAAACGCGTTCGTCCCTGTTCGCGGACCCTTGCAGAAACATCACCCGGGAATCGGCGGGGATGATGACTCCGGCGATCACGATCTGCTCCGTCGTCTGACGCGATACATTCTGGCCCGGTGTTTCGTACCGCAAAGTTTCCTCCACGAACGCGGTGATCAACTCCGGGTTCATGCGCAGGTGTCCTTGGATACGTGGGAATTTATCCAGCACATAAATAATATTGGTGAGCAAGGCCGCTGGAGCGTCGCTAGCAGCGGAGAGAATGAGATGGGCCAGTCCGTCCTGCTCAGCTTCCAACACCTTCCCCTTCTGGGATGCCAATAAGATCTGCGTATACGCATCAGAGCCGGTTGTGGCCGCGCCGGCCGCGATCGCGGCTCGGCGCTCGGCGAAACGGCGGGCAAGAAGCTCTTCGGTCTCGCCATTGGCTACCGCCGCGTCATCCGGGATGCCGTATTTGCCCACCGTGCGTTCCATTGCACGCCACAGGTGTTCCACGAACGCTGTGTTGTCCTCGGGCGGCGAACCGAGCAAAGAGATGCCCATCCCGATGGACATGGGCAAAGCGAAATCGCTCGCGAAATCCCCGCCGCCTTTGGCATGCATGTCTGCAAGAAGGCTTCGCGCGAAGATGCGAACGCCGTGCTCTTTGGCCAGAATCTCGCGGGCAGCGAACGTGCGGCGGATGGCTGCCCGCAAGTTCGTGTGACGGGGAGGGTCTTCGGCGACGAGCATCCCGGCCCCATAGGAGTCATGCGTTCCATCGATATCGTTGCCGAGGCAATTGACCAGCTGGGCATCGTTGGCCAAGCCCGCACGCACATCGTCATATCGGGAAACGACGTAAAGTTCTCGGTCCACGTTGAAATACACGGGGGCGGAATCCCGCAATCGCCTGTAGGTGTCGTATGGATAGTCGTACACAGCATAGGACAGAGGGTCGTAGTCAATCGTGAGATCCACGGGACGAGTATCCCCTGGCTTGTCGACCGTCTCCTTCGTTCCTGGCACAGGGACAGGTATTGTCTCCAGTGGCCCCGGCAACTCAGCAGTGACTTCGGAGGGCGTGGATGCGAGATGAAAACATCCCGTCCCCGAGGCTCGAAGTTGAGGGATTTCAGTCATGACACTCCTTCGCGATAATGTCCGGCACCAGCGTGATCAAGCACGCTGGGGTGAAACAGAGGTTAGAACACCCACGTGTCGATGATGAAGAATCTCGAGGCGCAACAGCGCGAATATGTATTGATAGCAACACCAGAACTGTCCTTTCGGTTGTCTTTTGCATACAGATAAGGCGTTGACGTTGCTCCGGCCGGCCGGCCGGGGCCACGAGTGCGCTGGACGCCGCTCCGTATCCGGAGATATGCGGCCCGCGGATAAACTCTTGACCGTGGCCTGCCTATGTCCTATCGAATGCGCAGGATCAGGCAGCGGGAGGGCGCGGGGTTCCGCTCGACGCCGTTGTACCGCCGTCGACGGGTAAAACGACACCCGTAACATACGCGGCGTCAGGGCTTGCCAGAAACAGGGCCGCCCGGGCGATGTCGTTCGGCGTGGCGGGACGATCAAGCGCCAGACGGTCACGCAGCGCCAACCAGAAGGCGGAGTCATCCAGCCGCTCCTGTGTCTGCTGAGTGGTGGTGAAAGCCGGCGCGATGGCGTTGACCCGCACCCCGTCACGACCAACGTCGAGGGCAAGGCTCTGAACGAAGGCGTTCACCGCGCCTTTCGTTGCGTTGTAACCCACCTGCCGCCAGTCACCACCCATGCCTGCGATCGACGAGATGGCCGTAAACGATCCGCGTGACTGGCGCAGCGCCGGCACAGCGGCTCGCGCCAGGTGGATCATTCCGTCGACGTTGATCGACCGCATTCTCTGCCACGACTCATCCGTGAGTTCGTCAATGGTGCCGGGCTCGGACACACCGGCGTTGGCGATCACGGCATCGATTCCGCCCCAAGCCGCAGTGACGGCCTCCACAGCGTTTTCGACATCGGCGCGCACCGCCATGTCACCCACGATGACCAGGGAAGAGCCGGAGAGGAAATCCTTCACCGTCTCTCGCAGCGTATCCGCGTGGCGACCCGAGACGGCTACACGTGCGCCCTGCTCGAGAAACGCCCGTGCGATTGCACGCCCGATCCCCGACCCACCGCCGGTAACGAGCACTCGAGTTTCGTCATAGGGATACCGTGCCCAAGCGATCATGGTGCATCCATTTCTTGATTGAGGTATCCAACCTTGATGTATTTTCCTGGACCGACCGTAAATTCAGGCGATTGAATCCAACATCAGCTCGCGCTGGTAGATGGCGGTCTCGGCGGCGGTCTCGTCTTCGGCGAAGACGCTTGAGACCATCACTGTGTCGGAGCGGTCGAGAAATCCGATCTCCCTGAGCCCGCCGAAGAACTCGGGCCAGTTCACGTCACCGTCACCCATTTTCAGGTGCTGGTGCACCCGCACGGCATTGCCGGGCGGGTTGGTGATGTAGCGCAGGCCGTGCGACGCCGTGTGATCCATGGTGTCCGAGACATGCACCAGACCGAGCCTGTCGCCGGCCGCGCGCATGATCTCGAGTGGGTTGTTACCGTAGTGGAAGGTGTGTGAAGCCACGAAGACAAACCCGACGTTCTTCGAATTGACGCCGCGAATCACCCGCAGCGCTGCGAGGCCGTCTTCGACGAAGTCGTCGGGGTGCGGGTCGATCAGCACCCGGATTCCCTCGCCCTCGATGATGGGAACGAGCTCCTCCATCGACCGGTAGAAAGCCCGTTCCGATTGCTCCGCGAGCTCTGGCCGGCCGCTGAACTCAGTGTTCATGGTGTCGACTCCGAGCTCCACCGTGATCTGGATCGCGCGCTTCCAATACCGCACCGCCGCCTCCCGCGCGTCCTCGTCCGGCCCCGACCACCGCAAAACCGGCAGGACGGATGCGACGCCCACCCCGGCATCCGTGCAGGCCCTCTTGAACGCCTGCACGAGGTCATCGTCGGCCTTCGGGTGATTGAAGAACGGAATGAAATCGGCGTGTGGCGTTAGTTGGAGCCACTCGTAGCCGAGGTCCGCAGCCAGGCGGGGAAACTCGAGCAACGAGTGGGAGTGGTGGAACGGGGTGGGGTCGAGTGCGATCTTCACGGTGGCCTTTCGAGTGCGCGAGTAGGTGAAGGCTAGTTGTAGAAGGCGGGGCGCTCGGTGTAGACGACGTCGACGCGCTCGCCCGTCGTCAGGGCGGTTACGCCGGCCGCGCAGGCCGCGGAGGCGAGGTAGCCGTCCCACGCGTTCGGTCCGTCGATCTCGCCACGCTTGGTGGCGTTCACCCAGCGCTGGATCTGGCTGTCGTAGGCGGCCGCGAATCGAGTCTTGAAGCTCGCGTTCTCGACTCCGCCGTAGCGGCCGTCCTGCCACAGGGTCAGGCCAGCCGTGCGGCCGATCTCGGCGATTCCCTTCTGGAAGACGGCCTCGGTCTTGACCTGGTAGCCGAACTGCACGCTGACGTTCATCTCGACGTTGGCCAGCACACCGCTCTCGGTGTAGAGCAGCACGAAGATCGGCTCGTTGAGGTGGTCGGGCGAGAGCGTGTTGCGCTTGCCGTGCTTGACTTCGATGGCGACGATGTGCGAGTCGGTGAGGTAGCGCACCACGTCGATCTCGTGCACGACGGAGTCTTCGATGAGCATGGTGTTCGTGTAGGAGTCGGGCACCGTGCCGTTGCGGTGGGCGCAGTTCAGGGCGAGCAGCTCGCCCGCCGAACCAGACGCGATCAGCTCGCGCAGCTGAATGTACTCCGCGTCGAATCGACGCATGAACCCGACCTGGATGAGCTTCTTGCCCGCCTTCTGCTCGGCCGCCAGGATGCGCAGCGACGCCTCAGGAGTCGGAGTCAGGGGCTTCTCGCACAGGATCGGGATTCCCGCATCGATGGCCGGAAAGAGAACGGGCTCATGGAACTGGCCGGGCGTGGCGATCAGTACCGCGTCCACGACGCCGGCCGCGACAGCATCCTCCACCGAAGTGAAGTGCACGGCGCCTGGAGCGTGCTCGAGGGCGGCGTGCGCTCGCCCCGCATCGGGTTCGACGATTGCGCTGACGCGGGCACCGGCGATGCGTTCGGTGATGCGGATGACGTGGTCAGCGCCCATGAGGCCGGCACCGACAACGGCAATGTTGAGTTCAGACATGGTTGTTCCTTAGAAAGATGAGGGAAAGAGACTGAATAAAGCAGGTTTAGCGGATGCGTGCAGCCTGAGTGCAGCTGAAGATGTGCTCACGGGTGCGCTGGGCGATCGGGAACGGAAAGTCGATGGCGCAGCCGTACATGTCCTGCTCGATGATGGCGAACATGTCCGGGTTGATTTCGGCAGCCTTTTCGATGATCGGCGCGAGCTCCGGCACCCCCTCGAAACCTGGCTCCGTCATGACGCCCAGCGCAACGGCCTCAACGAACGGCATGTCGTTTTTCAGCACATCGGCCAGAATGTTGGGTTCGACCTGCTTGAGGTGCAGGTAGCCGATGCGGTCGGGGTAGGCCGTCATGAGCTTGACGTTGTCACCCAGGTAGTACGCGAAGTGTCCCGTGTCCAGGCAGAGGTTGGTGAAAGCCTGGTCGGTCTCCTGCAGGAAGCGCTCGACCTCGCGGTAAGTGCCAACATGGCTGTCCGCGTGCGAGTGGAACTGCTGCTTGATTCCATACTCTTCAAGAAGGGCCTGGCCGAGCTTGTCGTGGCCGGCGGCGAGCTTCTTCCACTCCGCGTTGTCGAGGTTTCGCGATTCGAGCACCTCGGCCGTAGCATCGGAACGCCACAGGTCTGGGATCACAACGAGGTGTTCCACGCCCAGCTGGGAGACGAGCCCGGCAACGTCGAGCGCCTGGTCCCAGGCCCGCTTCCACTGCTCCTCACCCTTGTGAAAACCGGTGAAGACGGTTCCGGCCGACAGTTTCAGGTCTCTCTTTGCCAGCTCATCGGCGAGCTGCGCCGCATCGGTCGGGAGATAACCGAAGGGGCCGAGTTCCAGCCAGTGGTAGCCGGCAGCCTGCACCTCGTCGAGAAAGCGTTCCCACGGAATTTGGTTCGGGTCGTTCGGAAACCACACGCCCCACGAGTCGGGCGCGGTGCCGATGCGAATCTTCGATTCCGACATGACTAGTTGTTCCTTTCGAGGGCGCCGTGGCCGAGGAGCGGCCTCTGGCGGGACTGTTGGGCGAGGTACGCGGTGCGGGCCCGCTGCGTGCTCGGCAGGGTGGAGACGGCGGCGACGGGCACGTCCCACCACCCTTCGCCATCGGGTGCATAGAGCCGGGGGTCGTTGTTGATGTGGATCATAGTGGCGCGGGTCGACGCCTTGGCCGTCCTCATGGCGGCCGACAGGTCGGCAATCGCGTTGGGACTCGGTTCGATCGAGATGACGTCGAGGCCGTAGCTGGCGGCGTTGGCGGCGAGGTCGATCGGCAGAATCTCGCCCTGCTCGAAGTTGTTGCCCGCTTTGTCCTGGTAGCGATAGAGCGTTCCGTAACGCTGTGAACCGACGTCCTCGCTGAGGTGACCGATCGACGCGTAGCCGTGGTTCTGGATCAACACGATGATAAATTTGATGCCCTCGGCCACGGCCGAGACAATCTCGGAGTGCATCATGAGGTAGGAGCCGTCGCCGACCATGACGATGGAGTCGCGGGTCGTGTCGGCCCGGGCGACCCCGATGCCGCCGGCGATCTCGTAGCCCATGCAGGAGAAGGCGTATTCGACGTGGTAGCCGAGGTCGTCGCGCACCCGCCAGAGCTTGTGCAGGTCGCCCGGAAGCGACCCGGCGGCACAGACCACCACATCGCGGGGGTCGGAGGCCTGCTGCACGGCGCCGATGATCTCGGCCTGGCTGGGCAACGACAGCCGGCGGTCGACGAAGGACTCGTCGACGGCGGCATCCCAGCTGGCCTTCTCCCGGGTGTAGTCCGACTCGAAGTCGGCCGAGACGTGGAAGCCCCCAAGCGCCTGGGCGAGCTCGAGCAGCGACTCGCGGGCATCCGCTACGACGGGCAGGGCGCTGCCATGCTTGAACGCGTCGAAGGACGCAATATTGATGTTGATGAAGCGCACGTCGGGGTGCTGAAAGGCCGTGCGGCTCGCGGCGGTGAAGTCGCTGTAGCGCGTGCCGATGCCGATAATCAGGTCGGCCTGGGCCGCAGCGCGATTCGCGGCGGTGGTGCCGGTGGCGCCGACCGAGCCGAGGTTCTGCGGGTGGTCCCAGCTGAGCGATCCAACGCCGGCCTGGGACATGCCGACCGGGATGCCGGTGGCTCCGGCGAATTCGCGCAGTGCCGCGCTGGCGTCGGAGTAGATCACGCCGCCGCCGGCAACGATCATGGGGCGCTGGGCACGGGAAATGGCCCGGGCGACCTCGGCGATGATGCCACGGTCGGGTCGCGGGCGACGGATGTGCCATTCACGGTCGGCGAGGAATTCCATCGGAACCTCGACGAGTTCGGCCTGCACGTCCTCCGGAAGCGAAATCGTGACGGCCCCGGTCTCGACCGGGTCGGTCAGCACCCGAAGGGCGCCGAGCGCGGCCGAGAACAGCTGCTCGGGTCGGTTGACTCGGTCGAAGAAGCGCGAGAGTGGCTTGAAGGCGTCGTTGACGCTCATGCTCGCATCGTGCGGAAGCTCGAGCTGCTGCAATACCGGGTCGGACACTCGGGTGGCGAAGGTGTCGGACGGCAACAACAGCACAGGAAGTCGGTTGGTCGTCGCGACCGCTGCGCCGGTCAGCATGTTCGTGGCGCCGGGGCCGACGGATGCCGCGCAGGCGAAGGTGGATCGGCGACGCGTCATGCGCGAGTAGGCGATGGATTCGTGTACCATTCCCTGCTCGTTCCGGGCCTGGTGATACGGCATCAGCGTCGGGTCCTCGACGGAAAGTTGTTTGAGGGCCTGGCCGATGCCGGCGACGTTTCCGTGGCCGAAGATGCCGAAGGTCCCCACGATCGTGCGCTCACGCACGTCGCCGTCCACGGTGTACTGGTGGGCCAAAAACTCGATGAGTGCCTGGCTGACTGTCATGCGACGAGTAGTCACTGCGTTGTGTCCTTTCGGGGTGCTGCCGGTGAAGACTATGACGTGTAAGGAAGCCGGGAATCGAATTCCTGGCCCACCCAGGTGTCCCGAATCCAGCCGTGAGCCGGATCATCGCTGATGCGCCACGAGCGGTCGGGATCCGGCCCGGCCATGACATTGAGGTAGTAGAGGTCGTAGCCAGGCGCTGCGACGCAGGGGCCGTGCCAGCCGAAGGGCACGAGGGCGACGTCGCCGGTGTGCACCTCAGCCATGATGTCGATGTCTCCGGCCTCGGAGGAGTACGTGCGCATGAGGCCGAACGGGTCCGCCGTGTCCGGCGCGGTCTGGCCGCGGGTGACGTTGCTCTCGAAGTAGTAGATCTCCTCAAGCTTCGACTCAACACCGGGCGTAAATTCGTCGTGCTTGTGCGGCGGGTAACTCGACCAGTTCTCGGCCGGGGTGATCACCTCACACACGATCAACCGGTCAGCTGCGAGGCTGGCCGGAGTGCCGAAGTTGTGCACCTGCCGGCTGGAGCGACCCGCTCCGCGCAACTCGATCGGGACATCCGCTTTGGGAATATAGGCCACGGGAAGCGCCTGATCGGTCGGCGCTTCGGCGACCGCCACCCGGCCGGCGCCGTCGATCGACAGCGCGGTACCGGTGGGCAGGTAGAGCGTGTCGGTGGGTCCGTGAAAAACGGATGCGCGCCCCGCGAGCGCCTGCACGCGCGCCTCGGTCTCCCCCGGGAGCGTGTAACGCACCGTGAACGCCCCGGCCAGGGGAACCACGATGCGTTCGATCGCTTCCGCTGCGAGCGACACGGAGTCCCCATCGCCCAGGGCGGCGACGCGGATTCCGGTGTAACGCCATCCGCTGATGGTCTGGTCGACGACGGTTTCCCAGCCGTCACGCTCAAGCGTGCCGCGGGCATAAAACCAGTCAGCGGTTGACGTTGTCATGATCAGGCGTTCTGCGGGAAGCCGAGGTTGATGCCGCCGTGGCTCGGGTCGAGCCAGCGGCTGGTGATGGCCTTGCCGCGGGTGAAGAAGTGCACCCCTTCGACTCCGTGCGCTTTGGTGTCACCGAACAGCGAGTTCTTCCAGCCGCCGAAGGAGAAGTACGACACGGGCACCGGAATCGGAACGTTGATGCCGATCATTCCCACCTCGATCTCATTCTGAAAACGTCGGGCCGCGCCGCCGTCATTGGTGAAGATGGCGGTCCCGTTGCCGAAGACGCCGGAATTGATCAGGTCGACTCCCGCTTCGTAGCTCGCCACCCGTACAACCGACAGTACCGGTCCGAAGATCTCCTCGGTGTATGCCTTCGAGGTCACCGGCAGGGCGTCGATGAGGGTGGGTCCGAGCCAGAATCCGTTCGGGTCGCCGTCGACCTCGACACCGCGACCGTCGACGACGATGGAAGCTCCGTCTTGTGCGGCGATCTCGATGTAGCTCGCAACCTTGTCGCGGTGCACCTCGGTGACCAGCGGGCCCATGTCGCAGGACCGACGGCCGTCGCCCACAGTGAGGGTGTTCATGCGGGTGACGATCTTCTCGATCAGCACGTCTGCGACGGGTTCGACCGCGACGATGACGCTGATGGCCATGCAGCGCTCGCCCGCGCTTCCGAAGCCGGCGTTGATGGCGGAGTCGGCGACGAGGTCGAGGTCGGCGTCGGGCAGCACGAGCATGTGGTTCTTGGCTCCGCCGAGGGCCTGAATGCGCTTGCCGTGGCGGGTCCCGGTCTCGTAGACGTACTGGGCGATCGGGGTTGATCCCACGAAGGAGATGGCTTTCACATCGGGGTGCTCGAGCAGACCATCGACGGATTCCTTGTCGCCCTGCAGTACCGTGAACACGCCGTCGGGGAGGCCGGCTTCCTGGAGCAGCCTGGCCATCCAGAGCGCAGCACTCGGGTCTTTCTCGCTGGGCTTCAGGATGACGGTGTTGCCGGCCGCGAGGGCGAGCGGGAAGAACCACATCGGAACCATGGCCGGAAAGTTGAACGGGCTGATCACGGCGACGACCCCGAGGGCCTGGCGGGTGGAGTACACGTCGACGCCGGTAGAGACGTTTTCGGAGTAGTCACCCTTGAGCAGGTGTGGGATGCCGCAGGCGAATTCCACGACTTCCTGGCCGCGGGAGATCTCACCAAGAGCGTCGGAGAGCACCTTGCCGTGCTCGCTTGTGATGATCTCGGCCATTTCCCCCTTGCGGGCGTTCAGCAGTTCGCGAAAACTGAACAGGATCTGTTGGCGCTTGGCGATTGACAGGTCGCGCCAGGCGGGGAAGGCGGCCTTGGCGCTCGCAATGGCGGCAGCGATCTCGCCCTGGTCGGCGAGCGACACGTTTTTGCTGACCGTGCCGAGTGCGGGGTCGTAGACCGGCGCGGTGCGACCGGAGTTTCCCGCCTGTTCCTTTCCGTCGATCCAGTGCGCGACGAGGGTTGATTCAGTTACTGATGCGGGCATAGTGGTCTTCTTTCTGAGCAGAGTGGATGAGAGTTTCAGGCGCCGTGCACGAGTGCGGCGGCCCGGTCGATGGCCGCCTCAACATTGCCGTCGCTCGGGTAGAGCAGGCTGCGCCCCACAACGAGCCCGCGCACTCCGGGCAGTTCGAGGGCGTTGCCCCAGGATTCAAACGTTTTGGTTTGATCGCCGACCGGGTCACCGCCGAGGAGGAGGGTGGGCAGGGTGGTGGCGGCCATAACGCGCTCCATGTCGGCTACGACCGGCAGTTTCAGCCAGGAGTAGGCGCTGGAGTTACCGAGGCCTTCGGCGATGGCAATCGACAGGATCACGGCATCCGTGCTCAGATCATTCTTGACCCGCCCGTCGGCCCAGATACTCATGAACGGTTCCAGCATGATCGGGAGTCCGGCCGCAGCGGCCTCGCTCACGGCCAGCGCGGTCGCCTCGAGGGTGGCTAGCGATCCAGCATCTTCGAGGTTGATCCGCAAGAGGTTTTTAGCGAAGTCCAGTCGGTCACGTTTGATCCGGTCGACGTCGAAGGCCGTGTAGCGATCGTCCATCTCAAACGAGGATCCCCACAGTCCGCCGCGGTTCATGGACCCGACCACGATTTTATCGTCGAGCAGTCCGAGCAGCGCCAGGTCGTCGATGATGTCGGGGGTACCCAGGACGCCGTCCACGCCCGGGCGGGTGAGCGCGGTCGCGAGGCCTTCGAGCAGGTCATAGCGGTTGGCCATGGCGGTGGCGTCGTTGCGAACACCGAGTGCCCCGCGGGCGCGGTGGTCGGCCGCGACGATGAAGAGTCGGCCGTCACCGCGGATCAGCTCTCGGCGGGTGCGTCCGGCAAGTATTTCACCGATGCGTTCCGGGTGGGTCGCGCGGGCATCACGCAGCGCATCGAAGTCAAGCCTGGTCATGCGCTTATTCCGGTCAGAATGTGCTCGACCTCGCTGGTGGTGGGCATCGCCGTCGAGCATTCGCGCCGGCTGGCCACAAGGGCGCCGGCCACGTTCGCAAACTGCAGGATGCGACGCAGCGGCCAATCCTGCAATAATCCGTAGCAGAGGGCACCGCCGAAGCTGTCACCGGCGCCGAGCCCGTTCACGACGTCGACGAAGTATGGGGGCACCTCGACGGTTTCGGTACGGGTCTTCGCCAGCACGCCCTTCGGACCCTGCTTGACGATGGCCAGTTCGATGCCTCGTTCCAGCAGGGCGTCGGCGGCTCGTGATGGTTCGGTCTCGCCGACGGCGATGTCGCATTCCTCTCTGTTGCCGACGGCAACCGTGACCTGGCCAAGGGCGAGTGCCACCTGGGCACTCGCCTCCTCGGGCGACACCCAAAACATGGGGCGGTAGTCGAGGTCGAGAATGGTCAACGGACGGCGACCGCGTGCTTGCCAGGCCGCGAAGTGGGCGGATCTGCTGGGCTCTTCACTCAGTCCGGTCACGGTCGCCCAGTAGATGCGGGCGTTCGCGATGGCGGTCAGGTCGAGCTCGTCGGCATGGATGACCAGGTCGGGCGCTTTGGGCGCTCGATAGAAGTACAGGGGAAAGTCGTCGGGCGGAAAGATCTCGCAGAACACGACGGGGGTGTTGAGGTTGGCAACCCCTGAGACGAATTCGTCGCTGACGCCCAAGCGCACGAGCTCCTGATGCACGTAGTTGCCGAAGGGGTCGTTGCCGGTGCGGGTGATGACCGCCGAGTTCAATCCGTGGCGTGCGGCGGCGACGGCAACGTTGGTCGCGCTGCCACCGAGATACTTACCGAACGTTGACACGTCTTCGAGGCCGACACCATCCTGCAACGGATAAATATCAACGCCGACGCGGCCTATGGTCAGCACATCGTGGGGGGTTCGCGGTGAAGTCGTCATACGTCGATGTACAACTTTCTGTACTAGGAGTGGTCGGCTTGTCGCCGTTCCTCCACAGTAGCGCCCTTTGCGCTTAATGTCATGACATATTGACAATAAGTTTTTGAGTCAATCCGCGCAGGTCATCACCTCTCCTGGCTTCCTGCTGTGCCAGGGAATTTGACCACATTGACATGCCCATCGCGCCGCGCCTAGCCTGCAAATGGCTGTCCACCCCCGTTGTGGTAAGGCCATCATTCAATTGCGCCATTGCGCGTAAACACTCGACTCAAAGAAGAGAGATCCACCGTGACGGCTACCGCCCCAGAAATTCGCACCGAGAAGGGGCTGGCGCGTGTTGCCCAGTCTCTCGCCGGCTGGACGGAGAAGTGGTTTCCGGACGCCTACATCTTCGCACTGGTTGGCGTTCTCCTCGTGGCCCTCGCCGCCCTCGCCAACGGTTCGAGCCCCCAAACGATCGTGGATGCCTTCGGCAATGGCTTTTGGGATTTGACGGCGTTCACCCTGCAAATGGCGATGGTCGTCCTGACCGGATACGTCGTGGCCACCTCACGCCCTGTCGCTCGGCTGATCGACACGCTCGCGGCGGTACCCCAGTCTGCTGCAACGGCGGTGAGCTTTGTGGCGTTCCTGTCCATGTCCGTCTCCTTTGTCAATTGGGGCCTGAGCCTGGTCTTCGGCGGCCTGTTGGCACGAGCCATCGCCCGCCGAATCGATCTGCGTGTGGACTACCGGGCGCTCGGCGCCGCGGCGTTCATGGGACTCGGAGCAGTGTGGGCGCTGGGCATGTCGTCATCCGCTGCACAGTTGCAGGCAACAGCAACATCCCTGCCGCCGGCGCTCCTGCAGGTCACCGGTGTTCTCGACTTCGGCACGACGATTTTCACATGGCAGTCGCTCACCATGTGCGCAATAATCATTGCCCTGACAGTCTTGATCGCACACTATTCGGCCCCGCGCGGCGATGCCATCCGAACCGCCCAGGATCTTGGCGTTGACCTCAACGACGAGCCGGAGCCGGCGGCAGCGCGCACACGTCCCGGCGAATGGCTCGAGTACAGCCGCATCCTGCCTATCGTGGCCGCGCTGATGACCCTGGGCTGGCTGATTTCCCAGTTTCTGACGAGTCCGATCCTGTCCGTGGTCAGCAGCCTGAACGGCTACCTCCTCGTTTTCCTGATGCTTGGACTGCTTCTCCACGGGACCCCGCGCAAGTTTCTGCAAGCCGTGTCCAAGGCTGTACCAGCCACGGCGGGCATCTTGGTGCAGTTCCCGCTCTATGCTGCGATGGCTGCCATTCTGACCCGAGCGGTCGGCAACGGTGGCATGACCGTCTCTGGGCACCTGGCCGAATTTTTCACCAGTGTGGGCGGTGGCGGCGGCTTCACGGTCATCATTGCCCTCTACACGGTCATCCTTGGCCTTTTCATTCCCTCGGGTGGCGGCAAATGGCTGGTAGAAGCCCCGTACGTGATGCAATCGGCGACAGATGTTCAGATGAATCTGGGCTGGACGGTTCAGGTCTACAACGTGGCCGAGGCGCTTCCAAACCTGATCAACCCGTTTTTCATGCTGCCCCTTCTGGCCGTGCTCGGACTCAAGGCACGCGACCTCGTGGGATTCACGTTCCTGCAGTTCATTTTTCACTTGCCGGTGGTGTTACTCCTGGTCTGGCTGCTTGGTCGAACCTTCGAGTTCGTAGCACCGGTCATTCCCTAGGGCGCCGGCGAGGTGAGCGAGACAAATTCCTGATCGGCTCCTCGTTGCCTGACTGAATTCGGGCACGAAAAATCCCCCGGGACCAAGGGTTCCGGGGGCTTTTGTTGCGGGAGCAGGATTTGAACCTACGACCTCTGGGTTATGAGCCCAGCGAGCTACCGAACTGCTCCACCCCGCGACGCTGACCACTTAGTAACGGTCATTCTTCAAAAAACCCTAGTCAGATCGTAGTCTTTCGACCCAGCTACCTGTGTTGGGGCCTTTAGTTTACCTCACTCTTTGTGATCCCTCGAGCCAGCTCGACCTCGTTGGGGACGCTATCGCGCCGAGTTTTGCCGAGTGATCAGGAATCAGGTTGAGGCACGATCCGACCAATTAGTTCGATTCGCTGCCCCGGCGACAGTCACAGGCCCAAGTGGTCCAACGAAGACTCGATGTCGAGCTGCCAGCGGACAAGGAAAACCCCCGGCGCATCATGGCTCAGGTCCAGAAAGCGACTCGAACAATGGGTCCAGTCCAGGAAATTGGGCGTTCTACAGGACGTGGAACATAGCCTATGTGGAACAGAGCTCGATCTCACCCGAAGGGTGTCGGCCCGCTGTTCACTGGCATAGAGATCGAGTGAGGAGTGCGGTGCAAGATCTGAATGGCTGTATTTCTTTGATTGGCTGACCGGGGGTTGGCTGGCAGAGACGGCCGGTGCTCCTTCTTGATCGTGACTCGTGAATCGCTTAACTCTCGCTTCGGCGGGATGCCTCCCCGGATCTGTCGGTTCAAGGGGATGCCAACGCCGACCCGGTCCACTCTGATGGTTTGATCAGAAGCTTGCCCGCCCGTTGCAACGGTGCGCGTCGCCTCAGCTCGGCTTGATTCGCCCGGGAGGGGCGACGCCTGTGTCGCGCCCACGGCCCCAGTTATCTGGCCGGGTCAGGCGTCCGGGTTCGCGTTGCGCCCGGTATACACGTCGACGACGTCATCGTGCAGGACGAATCGGACGCTCGACCAATCCGGAATGGGGCCACCCGGGCCATTCGAGGGCAACAAGCTTTCGTCGACCGTCACGTCTGCAACAGTGTCCAAGTCAGACACTGTGCAGTTGAAGCCCCACACGCTCGAATTGAACATGACCGCCAGGCACTGCCAGTTGTGAGGCGCGGTCGTGCTCCACACGTCCAGGGGACCGTAGCGGCCGTGCGAGACGAAGACCGGGTCCGGGGTGCCCAAGAATACGAGATCTTCCTCCCCCAAAGCGGGTGGGACGTTGCCGGGGAGGGGTTCATCGAGCGCGACGAGCCGGGCCTCCACTAGCGGTTCGGTCACCGCATTGACGTACATTGCGCCGAAGGCGGTCGCTACCACCCCGGCAGCCGCCGCGAGCGCCCACGGCAGCGCCCGTCTCATTCGCCCAAGAGCACTCACGCTCGGTGCGGGCTCTGCAGGTGTCTGCGCTATCCGCTTTTCCGCCCACCCTCCGGCGTCGGAGGCCGCGGACGCGCCCTGGGCCGTGTCGACGATCGGCGGGTTGACGACCTCGGTCGCGGGTCCGATCGGGGGTGCGGTGCGAGGAACCGCGGATGCGTCGTATTCGCGGATCGCATGTTGGCGCTCCAAGTCCGCGAGCCGGGCCCGCGCGCGCGGATCCGCACCGATGTCGGCGTCGCGGCTGTAGGCCCGCCGACGCAACGCGTCCAGTTCGTCTTCGGCCGGGGACTTGGCTTCCACGAAGTTATTGTGCACCCGTCATCCCGCCAAGGATAGACCTCGCCGCCGGTGCAACGCTCAAACGATAAAACCCCTGCCTGAAATAGATCGGCGAGCGCCTCTATTTCCCAATTCTCCCGACCGGCATCGCTGCGGGCAATTCGATCTCCGAGTAGAAACCCTGTCGCCGCCGACCGAATCAGCTAGAAGCCAGGGTTTTTTCGATCGCTGCCAGAGCGTCCCACCGTGCGGTCCTACTGGCTCAATTCGTCGCAACTTCCCTTAGCACCGCCGAAGGACGGTGGCGAAGTACAGCGCGTTTTCACTGTCTTGTCGGCCCATGACCGTGACCGATTGTTCGGACTCATTAAATTGACGAACTCATTTGTCGTGCGCAACGACAGCGATTTGGTCAAGTGAACGTCGGTTATCCTGCTCGTCGACCACGAAACGGCAAGATACGAGCGACACCGCAAGATGCAGCCTCGCGATGCGAACGGCGGTTTAAGTGTCCTCAACCGTCAGGTTATTCCCGGGCGCACGCTCAATGATCTCCTGCATTGCAAATTTCGTGAAGAGCGATTCGTCCGGCAGACTCGGTTCCCCCGGGTGAGCCCTCACTTTGTTCTCCGTCTCGGCGTCGACGCGACGCCGCGCACCGTGGCGGTGCACATGTGCCACGACGGCTTGCACGAGGTGAGCGAGGCGAATGCCTGATCGGCTTCTCGTTGCCTGACTGAATTCGGGCACGAAAAAGCCCCCGGAACCAAGGGTTCCGGGGGCATTTGTTGCGGGGGCAGGATTTGAACCTACGACCTCTGGGTTATGAGCCCAGCGAGCTACCGAACTGCTCCACCCCGCGCTACAAGTACAAATTTAGCACACCCTGAAAGCACGGCCGACCACTTCGGGTCGGTATCGCAAATCCTCCGAGAGAATTGCGCTCCTTTTGGCATCCAACACCATCAGGCCCAACGACCGCAAGCCCCCACCCAAGACGGGTGAGGGCCTGCAATCGATCGGGCGGTGAGACTATTCGCCGAGCAGGGCGAGCATGCTCGCGATCGTCTCTTCCAGCTTGGCGTCTGCCGTGCCATAGTCGGCGAAGTTACCGGCGGACAATGCGGCTGCCTTCTCAGCGAGCGCGGTCTTGGCCACGGCGAGCAGCGCCTTGAGCTGGGCATCCGTTGCGGCGTCGCCGGTCGAGCCGGTCGGCACCTCCGCGCCACCCGTCGCCGGATCGGTCGGCGCAGCGCCGCCGTTGTTCGTCGTAGCGTCGTCGGGCACGCCGGTATCACCGGCCGTGGCACCCGAATCGCCGCCGAACAACACGTCGAGGGCCCCGTCGAGGGTATCCTCGAATGCGATCTGGTCACCGAAAGCCACGAGCACCTTCTGAAGCAGCGGATAGCTGGTCTCACCAGTGGACTTCACGTAGACCGGCTGCACGTAGAGCAGTCCGCCACCGACCGGCAGGGTCAGCAAGTTGCCGTTGAGCACGGTCGAGGAACCCTGCCGCAGCAGGTTGAGCTCCGTGGAGACGGTCGGGTCGGCGTTGAAGACGTTCTGCACCTGGCCGGGGCCGGGAACGGTTCCGTCCTTCGGCAGGTTGAGCAGTCTCAACTGACCATAACCATCGGCGCGCACCCCGTCTTCCGCTCCAGCGTCGGCATCCACGGCGAGGTAGCCGTAGAGGACGTTACGACTGGATTCACCGGTCGCTTCCGGCTGGAAGGTCGAGTACAGCGAGAACGACGGCTTGTCCGATCCAGGCACCTGCATGGTGAGGTAGTACGGAGGCTGCAGGGTGGGGTTGGTCGGCGGGGAGTCAGGGTCGTTGGGTGAGATCCAGGCGTCGTCCTTGGAGTAGAACGAACCGGGGTCGGTCACGTGGTACTGACCGAGAATGGCGCGCTGCACCTTGAACATGTCGGCCGGGTAGCGCACGTGGCTCATCAGGTCGCCGCTCATGTCGCTCATGGGCTTGAGCGTCGAGGGGAAGATCTTCTGCCAAGTCTGCAGGAGCGGTTCCTTGTCGTCCCAGGCGTAGAGGGTGACCTCGCCGCTGTAGGCATCGACGGTGGCTTTGACCGAGTTGCGCATGTAGTTGATGCTGTCGAGCGCGTAGGGCTGCGGCGGTGTCTGCGTGTCGGCGATGGCCTCACTCAGGCTCACCGGCGTCGAGTACGGGTAGTTCGCCGAGGTCGTGTACCCGTCAATGATCCACACGACCCGATTGTCTACAACGGAGGGGTAGGCATCGGAATCGAGCGTCAGGTATGGCGCCACTTTCTGCACGCGGGTGACCGGGTCACGATCGTAGAGAATCTCCGACTGGTCGTTGACCGAGGAGGCGAGGAAGATCTGCTCGGACTGGAACTTCAGCGCATAGATGAGTTTCTTGAATGCACTGTCGAGTTTGGGTCCGCCGTCGCCGGAGAACGTCGTGTAGGTCTGGCCGGCACCCTCCGCGCCTGACGGATAGTCGAGTTCGATCGGGTTGGCGCCGTCTTCGTCACCGACGATGGAGTATTCCGGCGAGGTCTCGCCGAAGTAGATGCGCGGTTCGAAGTCGCCGAGAGCACCGCTCGTGGGGATGCCCGATTCGAGGAACACCGGCTGGCCGTCGACGGAGCGCTGGTTGCCGTAGGCGGCGACCACTCCGTAGCCGTGGGTGTACACGGTCTTCGAGTTGACCCAGGTGTTACCGGTGTTCAGACCATCGATATTGAGGTCACGTACGGCGACGACGGTGTCCTGGGACACTCCATCGATCATGTACCGGTCGACGTTCAGGTTGTCGGGGAACTGGTAGTACTGACGGAACTGCTCGAGCTGGCGGAACGAGTCGCTGACCAAGGACGGGTCGAGAATACGAATGTTCGCTGTCGTTGCGGCGTCGGCGCGCAGGGCACCCGGCTCGGCGGTGGTCTTCGCGTTGTACGGAATCTCCTCGATGTCGGCCACGTCGTAGGCATCCCGGGTGAGGTCGATATTCCGCTCGATGTAGTCGGCTTCGAGTGCTTTCGCGTTCGGCTCCACCTGGAAGCGCTCGACGACCCACGGGTAGAGCGAACCGAGCAGCAGGCTCGACACGATCAGCAGCGCGGTGCCGATGACCGGCAGGCGCCAGCGGCCGATGATGGCCGTGAGAACAAAGAGCAGGGCGACGACGGCGGCGATGCCGGCAAGAATAGCGCGGCCTGGGATGGTGGCGTTCACGTCGGTGTAGCCGGCGCCGGTGATGAGCGATCCCTGGTTGGTCAGGGTGGAGTACTGGTCGAACCAGATGCTCACGGCCTGCAGCAGCAGGTACAGGGCCGCGGTGACGGCGATTTGCACGCGGGCAGCCTTGGAGATGAGCACCTCACGGCCGGACACCCGGATGGAACCGTAAAGGTAGCTGGTCGCAACCGCGACGAGCGCTGCGATGAGTACGACAGCGGATGCGAAGGCGAGCACGGCCTGGTAAAACGGCAGGTCCATCAGGTAGAAGGAGATGTCGAAGTTGAACTGCGGGTCAACGCGTCCGGTCTCGGTGCGGTTGAGCCACATGAGCACGGTCTGCCAACGGGTGGCGGCAGCGACACCGGCGAACAGTCCCAGCAGGGCGGGGATGCCGTACATCGCAAGGCGGCGCAGTGGCTCGATGACCTGCTGGTAGCGATCAAGCTGCGAGTTGAGCTTCGCGTAGACCGGGCGCAGGCGGTAGGCGAGCTGAATACTTACCCAGACCGGCACGGCCATGGCGACGAACCCGATAAGAAAGAGCACGGTACCGGCGATCCACTGGGTGGTCAACACGTTGAGGAACCCGAGTTGGTCGAACCACAGCACATCGGTGTACAGTCCCGCGAAGATAAAAAACAGGATCACCAACCCCGCGATAATCGCTGCGGTGATTGCTAGCGGGGCTCGGCTGCGCCGTGGGGCGTTGTCGGCTGCTGATGAACTCACGTATTGGCCTCTTGCGCTCAGTCATTGGGTACAGGGTGATCACTAACTCTGTGATCAGGGTCGACCTCTATCTTACTTAGGCGCCCCTGAGAGAGTCATCACTGCAAACCTTGCGCCGGCTACCCGGCCGGGCAACTCGGCAGGTCGCTCGTGTCGGCGCCGGTCTTGATGGCGTCGAGGGCGGTGAGGGCCTCATCGAGGGTGGCGACGGAGAACACGGTCAGGCCGTCGGGGATGTTGCCGGTCACCTCGTCGCAGTTCTCAGTGGGAGCCAGAAACCAGCTCGCGCCGTTCTCGAGGGCGCCGTACAGCTTCTGCTGGATGCCGCCGATCGGTCCGACCGCACCGGACTGGTCGATCGTCCCGGTGCCGGCCACATTTTCGCCGCCCTGAAGCTCTCCCGGTGTGAGCTTGTCGATGATGCCGAGCGCGAACATCAGGCCGGCACTCGGACCGCCGACCTTGTCGAGCTGGATCTGCACCTCGATGGGAAAGTCATATGTGACCGACACGTTGACGCCGGCCACGACCGTGCCGTCGTTATCGATCGGGGTGACCTCGACGGTCTGGGCGACGCCGCCGCGCACAATATCGAGGCTCGCCGCCGTCTCGGCGCCGTTGGCCTGCAGTGCTGCACGCAGTTCGGCGACGTTGGCCACCGGCGTACCGTTCACCGCGGAGATCTGGTCCTCGGGCTCTATTGCGCCCTCGGCCGGCGACCCATCTGGCAGGCTGACCACCGAGACCGTCGTGGGATAGTCGTAGCCGAGATGCGTGAGTGCAGCCGCGATGGCATCCTGTTGGGAATTGATCATGTCGGCGCTGCTGCGCGCCTCTCGTTGCTCGGTGCTGACATTCGCGGGGAAGACCTGGTCGATCGGCAGCACGGCCTCGCTCGGGTCCAGCCACGCTCCGGCGACGGCGAGCCAGCTCGGGCGGTTCTCCCGGTTGCCAAGCAGCGACACAGTGAGCAGGTCCAGCGCCCCCCCGGTCGGGTAGACCGTCTCATCGGGGATGGTGATGAGTGCAGTTTCAACGTCGTCGGCGTCGATGGTGGAGCCGAGGGTGTTGTAGACCGGGCCGGGCTTCTCGATGACGTATGGGGCCGGCATGATGCCGAGGATCACGCCGGCGACCAAGGCGATCAGCAGCGCTGTCCAGCCGATCGAGGGGCGACGACGGCGTGCACCGCGGCGTTCCGGTGAGTCATCGGTGAAGAGAGCCACCGTGCTCCTTCCATGTTGGTTTGTGCCGGCTGAGCGGGCCGTGTTCGCGACGGGCGCACAGCAAGCCCTTCAGCCTAGGACGTTTCCCAGTCCAGAGCGGGCTACTCGCACTAGCGTAGGAGCATGCAACTGAGAGGGGCCTGAAGTGGCCGACGACTCCCTACCCCCGAAAGATCAAGACCCGGGCGAGCCCGGCGATAACAACCCCAGTGACGAATTCCGCGACATGCTGCGCGACATCCTGAGCGGCAAGAGCGGCATCGACCCGAGCCAGCTCGCTGGTGCTGCGGGCCTACCCAATGACCCGGCGAGCGTAGCCGCGCTCATGCAACAGCTGCAGAGCGCCCTCAACACGCAGGGCACCGGCGTGGACTGGCAGATTGCACTCACCCAGGGTCAGCAGAGAGCGGCGACCGGCCAGCTCACTGCGACCGATGAGCAGCAGACCCAGCTGCGCCAGGCTTTCAACATTGCAGCCCTCTGGCTCGATGACGTCATCACCGTGGCCGAACTTACCGTTGAACCGCGGCTCATGACGCGCCGCGAGTGGGTCACCGCCACAATGCCGCTCTGGACCCAGCTTGCCGAACCAGTTGCCACGAGCATCTCCGACTCGCTCACCCGCGTCTTCGCTGAGCAGGTTCCCGAAGAGATGCAGGGCATGGTGGCCAACGCAAGCCAGCTCGTGCGCAGCATCGGCGGCACCCTGTTCGCGATGCAGCTCGGCCAGGTCGTCGGCCAGCTCGCCAGCGAGGTCGTCAGCGGCGGCGACGTCGGCATTCCGCTGCTCGGCGAGCAGCAGGCCGCTCTCCTTCCCCAGAACGTCGCCGATTTCGGCGCGGGCCTCGACGTGCCCGCCGACCAGGTGCAGATCTACCTCGCCGTACGCGAGATCGCCCACGCCCGACTGTTCCGGCACGCCCGCTGGTTGCGCCTGCACCTGACCAGTGCGGTCACCGCCTACGCGCGTGGCATCAGCATCGACTCCAGCCGACTTGAAGAACTGGCCGGCAGTTTCGACCCGTCCAACCCGGAAGACCTGCGCCAGGCCATGGTCGACGGTTCGCTCATTCAACAGAAGTCCGAATCCCAGGTCTCGGCCCTGTCCAGGCTGGAAACGATGCTCGCCTTGGTCGAGGGTTGGGTCGACGTGGTCACCGCTCGCGCGACGATCCGACTGCCCAAAGCGGATGCCATCTCCGAGACGGTCAAACGTCGTCGGGCCTCCGGCGGCCCGGCCGAATCCGCTTTCGCGACGCTCGTCGGCCTCGAATTGCGCCCACGGCGTCTGCGCGAGGCCGCCGCAATGTGGCAGGCCGTGACGGATGCCGTGGGTAACGAAGCACGAGACGCGCTCTGGTCGCACCCCGACCTGCTGCCGACATCGGTGGACATCGACGATCCCCAGCGGTTGATTGCCCGGCTGACCAGCGTGGCTCGCGGGGAACCAGAGCTGCTCGACGACGTCGACCAGGCACTCGAAGATCTGCTGCGTGACGACGGAGCCGAACGCCCACACGAGGAGTAAGGCACCTTTCTACCCCGCAACCGGGGTCGCAACGTGCCGCAACCTTTGCTGATCTACCGTCGTTCAACGGACGAAATGTCCCAAACGAAGGAGTTTGGCAATGACAACAACCGAGAGCACTACGAGCGCATCCACCCGGGTGCCGACAACCATGCGCGCGGCCGTCGTGCACGAGTTTGGCCGAGATCTGGCCATTGATGAGGTTGCCGTGCCAACGCCGGGACCCGGCCAGGCGTTGGTGAAACTGATCAGCAGCGGCGTATGCCACACCGACCTGCACGCCTCCCTGGGTGACTGGCCGGTCAAGCCGAGTCCGCCGTTCATTCCCGGCCACGAGGGCGTCGGCGAGATCGTCGCCCTCGGTGCGGGCGTCGACGACCTCTCCATCGGCGATCTGGTCGGCAACGCCTGGCTCTGGAGCGCCTGCGGCAGTTGCCAGTACTGCCGCACCGGCTGGGAGACCCTGTGCGAAGCGCAGCAGAACGGCGGTTACAGCGTCGACGGTTCGTTCGGGCAGTACATGCTCGTCGACGCCCGCTTCGCCGTGCGCATTCCACACGGCGCCGACCCAATCGAGATCGCCCCGGTGCTATGCGCCGGCGTCACCGTGTACAAGGGCCTCAAGATGACCGAGGCGCGCCCCGGACAGTGGGTCGTCATCTCCGGCATTGGCGGCCTCGGTCATATCGCCGTGCAGTATGCCAAGGCGATGGGGCTGCGCGTTGCGGCCGTCGACATCGCCGACGACAAACTCGCCCTCGCTCGCAAGCATGGCGCTGAGCTTGTCGTCAACGCCCGCGACGAAGACCCTGTCGCCGCCATTCAGAAAGCCACGGGCGGTGCGCACGGCGTGCTCGTGACCGCGGTACACCCGGCAGCCTTCGGTCAGGCCATCGGTATGACCCGCCGCGGCGGGACCATCGTCTTCAACGGGCTGCCGCCGGGAGACTTTCCCGCGCCGATCTTCGATATCGTACTCAAAGGCCTCACCATTCGCGGCTCCATCGTGGGAACCCGCCAGGACATGGAAGAAGCCCTGCAGTTCTACGCTCGCGGCCAGATCCACCCCACGGTCTCCGAACGCCGCATCGACGAGGTCAACGAGATACTCGACGAGATGAAGCACGGCAAGATCGACGGTCGCGTGGTCATCCGCTACTAGCGGTCACTCGACCAGGTGCGGGTCGCGTGAACGCCGAATCCTACTACTCGGTGTGAGCGCGCCCGCACCCTCTTATTTCGCACAAACTGGCCTGTGGAAAACCGACTGCGCTCGCGACGGATGCGTCATCATGTCGGCATGGCCCTTCGACTGAATCCTCGATACCCGCTGGTGTGGCGAACCCCGAATTCCGTACAGCTTGGCATCGACCAGGCCATCGTGACCATCGGCGGGTTGACGGTCGCCCACGAGGCCGTGCTGTCAGCCCTCGCGGTGGGGGTTCATCGATCGGGCGCGATGCTGCTGGGAACGCTCGCCGGGGCATCCGCTGCCGAAGTGACGCACCTGCTCGATTTGCTCGAACCGGCGCTGCTGTACGTTGCCGACGATGCGGAGCCACCGGTCACCCCATTGCCTCGCACGGTACTCGTGGACGGCGTCGGACCGACGGCACTTCGGGTGCGCACCCTGCTCGCCAACCTCGGCATCGGGGAGCCGCCACCGAAGCAGGAACCTGAGCTCGCCGTGCTGATCGGCCAGTACGTCTTCTCCCCTGAACGTCACGGGCACTGGCTGCGCCGAGACATTCCGCACCTTCCGGTGATCTTCAGCGACAGCGCCGTGCGGGTGGGGCCGCTTGTCGAACCGGGCCTCGGCCCCTGCCTGACCTGTCTTGAACTCGCCCACGTCGATGACGATCCGGCCTGGCCGGCCATGGCCTGCCAGCTGGCGTCGCGGCAGGCCCCGAGTGAAACCGCCCGGCTGAGCTTTGAGGTTGCCGTCCGGGTCGCCGGGCTCGTGCAGGATCGCCTGGAGACCGGCAGGTCCGCGGTGTTCGCTCGGTCGCTGCGCCTGGACGCCGTGACTGGCGCGGTTACGCGATCCGCGCACCGGCTGCACGAGCGGTGCGGCTGCCAAGCTCTTGCAGAAACCGCGACCGTTCCCGGGCTCCGCGAGCCTGCATACCCGACGACGACCAGCTCAGCGCGAGTCGTTTTCGGGCCCGGGTGATGCCGACGTAGAGCAGCCTGCGTTCCTCGTCGATCTGCTCGAAGGTGCTCGCGTAACTGATCGGCACCAGGCCCTCGCTCAGGCCAACCACGAACACGACGTCCCATTCGAGGCCCTTGGCCGAGTGCATGGTAGCAAGCGTCACCGCCGACACCGTGGGTTCGTGCTGACCGGCCTGGCGTTCCATCAGTTCGTCAGTGAACTGCCGAAAAGTCGTGCCAGGAGCCGCCTGGTCGACCAGGCCCATCAGGGCGTTGAGCGATTCCCATCTCGCCTGCACCGCGCCGCGCGTCTCCGGCGCGGTCTGGCTCCAGCCGAGGGAACGCAGCACGTCGCTGACCGATTTGAACAGCGGTTCCCCGATGATTGAAACGGATGCCGCGCGCAGGCTCATCACCGCCTGCTTCACCTCGGGCAGGTCGAAGAACCGTCTGGCCCCCCGAATCTGGTAGCTCACCCCCACCTCCGTCAAGGCTGTTTCCAGCAGCGCCGCCTGCACGTTGACCCGGAACAGTACGGCCACGTCCTCGGGTTTCGTGCCGGTATCGATGAGCTGCAGAATCTGTTCGGCGACGCCGCGAGCCTCGGCCATATCGGAGGCATAACCGCGCACCGTCGGGTCGGGGCCGGTGTCGGATTGCGCGGCGTGCAGCGTCAGAGCGCCGGAACGACCGCGCATGAGCTGGTTGGCGGTGGCGACGATCGGCGCGGTCGACCGGTAGTTCTGCTCGAGTCGCACGATCGTGGCGTCTTCATACTGCTTGGGAAAGTCGAGCAGGTAGTCGCTGCGGGCGCCGGCGAAGGAATAGATGGTCTGGCTGGCGTCGCCGACGACGCAGAGGTCGCGCCGGTCGCCGAGCCAGAGCGCGAGCAGGTCGTGCTGAAGCGGGGAGACGTCCTGGTATTCGTCGACGACGAAGAAGCGGTACTGCTCGCGCACCTGCAGGGCCACCGATGGTTCGGCTTCGATCATGCCGGCCATCGCGAGCAGTACGTCTTCGAAGTCGATCTGCTTTCGTTCGTCCTTGAGCTTTTCGTAGGTCTGTTGCAGGGCTACGACCTGGTCGACGTCGAGCCGGCCGGGCAGGCTGCGGCGGGAGATGCCGGCCGCGTACTGCTCAATGCTCAGGCCGCTGGTCTTGCGCCATTCCACCTCGGCGGCAAGGTCGCGCAGGGTTGCCGTGTCGATCTTGAGGTGCAGCGCCTCGGCGGCGTGCCCGAGGATGCGGCCCTTGCCGTCGAGGATGCGGGGCGCCTGCCCGCCGACGACGTGCGGCCAGAAGTAGTTCAGCTGCGACAATGCGGCGGCGTGGAAGGTGCGGGCGGCCACTCCCCCGGCACCGAGCTGGCGCAAGCGACCGCGCAGTTCGGCGGCTGAGCGGCTCGTGAAGGTGAGCGCCATGACCCGGTTGGGGGCGTAGGCGCCGGTCAGCACACCGAGCGCGATGCGGTGGGTGATGGCGCGGGTCTTGCCGGTTCCGGCGCCGGCGAGCATGCAGACCGGTCCGATGAGCGCTTCAGCGGCACGGCGTTGCTGCTCGTCGAGGCCGTTCAGCAGCGAGTCGGTCGTGACAGCGACGGGCACCGTCACGGCCGGATCAACTCGGGTGCGGCCGGCAGCGGGGCGCCGAGCCAGCGTTCGATCATGGCGTGCGCGATCGAGGACGGGCCGGGCAGCAGCATCCACTCGCCGGCGTCGTGCAATTCCTGCCGGCTGAACCAGCGCAATGCCAATATCTCTGCGCCGTCGGGCTGGAGATCACGGGCGTGCTGGTCGTCGGCGAGCCGGGCCGTGAAACCACACATGACCGAAGCCGGGAACGGCCACGGCTGCGAGCCGACATAGGCCGGGTCCGTGACCCGGAGACCGGATTCTTCGAACATTTCGCGGATCACGGCCGATTCGAGCGCTTCACCGGGTTCCACGAATCCGGCGAGCAGCGAGTAGCGGTTGTTCTCCCACATGGCGTTCGAGCCGAGCAGGATACGGTCTTCGGCGTCGGTGATGAGCACGATCACGGCGGGATCGGTGCGCGGAAACACCTGGCTGTTGTCGACGGGGCAGCGGCGCACCCAGCCGCCCTCTTCGACCGCGGTGGCGGCACCGCAGCGCGGGCAGTGCGCGTGCGAGGCGTGCCAGTTGAGTACGCCGAGGGCCTCGGTGAACAGGCCCGCGTCCCGGTCGCCGAGCGCGGTCGCGACCGTTCGCAGGCTTACCCAGCGGTCTTCATCAGGTTCGAGACGGGCGGCGGCATCGTCATCGAGCTGCACCGTGACGATGCGGGTGCCGGCCGGTTCTGGCAGGTCGACCGAAAGCGAACGGCCGAGGTAGACGCGCGGGCCGACGTTCTGCACGCTCGTCGGCGGCAGCAGCGCCAGGCGCACCCCGGCGCGGGGATCGTGCGGCGCGAGCAGCATTCTGCCGTGCCAGACGGGCAGTACGCGGGTGGCGGCATCCGCCCAGAGCTGATCGAACAGGCCGGGAACGCTGCGGCTCAGGTGATCACGGTCGACCGCGTGGCGAGACAGCGGCAACCTCGTCGTGAATGTGAACGACATGGTTTATCTCCGAGCTCTGCGAGAACGTGTTGTGGAGGCGTGGCGAATAACCGCCAGACCGGAAGTCGATCTAACCTAGTAGGCATGGCCAGAACTCAACTCACTCTAGCCGCGTTAGCCACCTCCGCTGTTCCGGGGCTCGACGTGGCCTACGCCCGTAAGCACAGTGCCGGCGCGCACGGATTGTTCGACTCGGCGCTCGTCATCGACAAAGCCGGGCGGGCACTGATCATTCGTGTTCCTACGAGCCAGTCGGCCGAGACCGAGCAGTCCGCCGACCTCGTCGCCCTACGCGCGCTCACCATCGGCAATCGCAGCCGGCTGCCGTTCGACGTTCCGGAATATGTCGGCCAGACACCGATTCAGGGCACGCGCGCGGTCGTCTACGAGCTGCTCGCCGGTGACAGCTTCGATGCGGATGCCCTCACCGGGCACGAGGGCGTCGCCGGGTCGATCGGGCGGGCCATCGCCGCGATCCACTCGCTGCCGAATGCCTTCATTGGCACCGCCGGGCTGATTCAGCAGAGCGCCGAACAGTGCCGCAAAGACGTGATCGACCTGATCGACCGTGCCGCCAACACCGGCTATCTGCCGGCCGCGCTGCTGCGGCGTTGGGAGCAGGCGACCGATGACGAGGCCCTCTGGCAGTTCGTACCGGCCGTGGTGCACGGGTCGATGTCGGCCGATTCCATTCTGATCACCGACGACGCCGTGTCGGGGATTCTCGGCTGGTCGGGCCTCGCCGTCGGTGACCCCGCCAGGGACCTGCACTGGCTGCTCGCCGCTCGCGGGGACGCCGCCGAACTAGCCCTCGACTCCTACGCGACCGCCCGCCAGGGCAGCGACACCCACATCACTCAGCGCGCCATGCTCTACGCCGAGCTGGAACTGGCCCGCTGGTTGCTGCACGGTGTCAGCAGCCACGACCAGTCCATCGTCGATGACGCGGTTGCCATGCTCGATGGCCTCGTCGACACTGTGCACAGCCATACCCAACAGCCGCTCTCCCCCGAAACCGGACCGATCATGACAGTCGGCGACGTGGAGAACATGCTCGACCACATGCCGCGCGCCGCCCGCGATTACGACCAGCACGCGGCGATGCACACCGACAGTTACAACTTCTCCGGGCTCACTATCGATTCCGAGCCCGAACCCGATGTCGACTCCGAGTCCGAGTCCGAGTCCGATGCTTCACGTACCGGCGTCATCGCTCCAAACCAGGCAGCGAGCAGGTCAGCCTCCGAGTAGAGCCGGTCAGGGGCGATGACGGTGTCGTCGGCGACGAAATAGAACACGGCATCGACAATGTCCGGATCGATCCCCTTGAAGCGGGCGTAAGCCAGCCGGTATAGCGCAAGTTGGGTTTGCTTGAGTTCGAGGTCGGCGGCATTCCTGGGTGCCCGCCCGGTCTTCCAGTCGACCACCTGGTACCCGGTTTCGGTGCGATAGACCGCGTCGAGCTTGCAGACGAAAACCTGGCCGCCGAGCACGTGGTGAATTTCAATCTCGACGTCGACCGGCCGGCGGTCGGCCCACTCTGAGCGTTCGAAGGTGGCCTGGAGCACCGCGAACTGTTCCTGCTCCGGCACGGCGAGGTCCCCCAGTGTGCCGGTCCCGCCGCCGTACCCGTCGTCATCGCCGAAGTCCAGTTCATTGAGGCCGGCGTCGACGCTGTCGGTGCCGGTGGTTCCGCCGGCACGGCGCTCCACCCAGGAGTGGAATAAGGTGCCCAACCGGGTTGCCCGGTAGGGGCGCTGCGGCATGGGGCGCCGAAGTTCGGCGGCGACACCCGCCGGGTCGTCGACGTAGTCCTTGAACCGGGAGGCCGGGATGCGGGTGGGAACGGGGGCGGCACCGCCGCCCGCCCCGCGCAGGGCCCGCTCCTCGAGCAGCAGCGTGACCGCGTGGGACCAGCGGGTCGGGGCATCCGCTTCGCTTTTTCGCACCCGAGTCGCGGCGGCTTCCACCAGCGTGCGACGAGTGCCGAGGGGGTCGAACGGCCACAATTCGGTGCCGTCATCGGCGGACTCGGGTTTGTCGACGTCGGTGCTCGTGTCGGGCACCGCGGCTATCAGCCCGGCCTCGGCGAGTTCGATGAGGTAGCGGCTGGGCTTTCGCACGGTCAGGCCGGGGCCCCAGAACGAGCCGGTCAGCAGCAGTTCGTGTTTGGCGCGGGTGGTGGCCACGTAGATGAGGCGACGTTCTTCGTCGTCGTGCCGCGTCGCCAATTGGGCCTTGAAGGTCTGGAAGGCCGCGTCGTAGTCGAGTTGGGTGTCGTGGCCGAGAATCTCGAGCTCGGGCAGCTCGGAGCGGTCGCCGCGAAAGCCATAGGGCAATTCGCCGAAACGCAGCCAGCCACTGGTATCGCGGGAAGCCGCGGGCAGGCTCTTCTCCTCGAGGTTGGGAATGGCGACGAAATCCCATTCGAGGCCCTTGGCTCCGTGGATTGTGAGCAGCTGCACCGTGCCCTGTTCGGACCGTTCGGCGCGCGGGCCGAGGTCGTCCTGCAGCTCCGCCCGCTTGAGCCAGCGCAGGAAGCTAGCCAGGCTACCCTGCTCGTCGCTGTCGAGAAACGCGGCGATCGTGTCGTGGAAGGAATACAGGTTGGCGAGGCCGAGATCATTGGCCTCGTTCGCGGTCAGTTCGATGTCGAGCCTAAATTCCTGCTCGATCAGGCGCACGAAGTCGAGCAGCGGCAGGCCGGCCCGGGAACGCAGCCACGCGAGCTGCCGGCCGGCCGACTGCAGCCGGGCACGACCAAGCTCGCTGAATCCGGCGAACTGGCCGTGGGAATCAGGCGCCGTTCCGAGAAAATCGAGCGCGTCTACGAGGGAACTGCCCTCATCACCGGCGACGGATGCCCGCAGCTTGCCCCGCAGGTCGGCCGAGATGGATTTCTGTGCCCAGTCGTGCCCGGCCAGCCAACTGGCGACGCCCGCGAGCGCCTGGAGGTCGCGCGGGCCGACCCGGTAACGGGCTCCGCTGAGAAGGCGCACGAGTTCGCTACCGGCGGCGGGATCGTGCACCACGCGGAGCACGCTCACGACGTCGGAGACCTCCGGCGTCGACAGCAACCCGCCGAGGCCGAGCACGTGGGCGCGCACGCCGTGCGCCCGCAGCACCTCGGCGAAGTAGTCCATCTCGCGGCGTGCCCGAAACAGCAAGGCGCCGGTTCGCTCACCAACCAGCCGGGCGGCGAACCAGTCAGCGACCGCGCCGGCCTCCTCGGCGATGGTCTGCGCCATGAGCGCATCGACCGCGCCGGTTCGGGTTTGTGCTGGAACCTTGAGGGTTTCAACCTGTATGCCGCCCGGTTTGGCGCGCAGCGCCTCGCTCAACGGGGCGACGAGGGCGTTCGCAGCATCGAGGACGCTGGCGGGGTTGCGCCAGGTAAACGACAACGACATGGTCTGGGCTGGGGCTGGGGGGCTCAGATCGCTGGTGTTGAAGTCGCTGGTGTTGAAGTCGCTGGCGAAGCCGAGGAGGTTTGCGGAACTGGCACCGCGCCATCCGTAAATGGACTGGTGGGGATCGCCGACGGCCATGACCGGGTGGTCGCGAAACAGAGTGTGCAGCAGCTCGGTCTGCAAGACCGAGGTGTCCTGGTATTCGTCGAGGAGCACGACGCGGTACGAGTCGCGGTAGCGGCCGACCACCGCGTCGACCTTCTGGCAGACCTGCAGCGCCAGCGCCACCTGGTCGGAGAATTCGATGAGGCCGAGCCGGCGTTTCTCGCTGCTGTACCGGGCGGCGAGCTCGGCGAGCACCGGCAGCGGTGCGACTGCGGCGAGGGAATCCAATACCGAGTCGTACGGCTTCTTCTTGCGCGGGTTGCCGTAGGGTACATCGGCCAGGTAGGCGAAGCTTCCGGTTAGGCCGGTGAGGTCGTGCGGGGAACCCGGCGTGCCGCCCAGCCAGGCCGGCGGGTTCTCGGCGAGGGTGCGGCTGAGCTGCAGCACGGCGTCGGTGACGAGGTCGAGGCTTTTGCCGAACGGCACCAGCCGACCGTCGCCGTGGTCGATGACGACGCGCCGGGCGAGCAGCCAGGCGCTCGTCTCGCTCAGCAGCACCGACTCCGGTTCCCGGCCGAGCAGCAGGGCATTCTCGGTGAACAGCCTGCTCGCGAAGGAGTTGTAGGTGGAGACGCTCGGGGTGTTGAAGAGGTCGGAACCTGCTGCGGTCGTGGCGTCGTCGGCCGTCGGCGGCATGAGGCCGGCCGCATCGAGGTCGGTGATGCGCTTGTTGATGCGGTCGCTCAGTTCGCCGGCGGCCTTGCGGGTAAAGGTTAGTCCGAGAATCTGGTCGGGGCGGGCGTGACCGTTGGCGAGCAGCCAGAGCACCCGGTTGGCCATGGTCTCGGTCTTGCCGCTGCCGGCACCGGCGACGACGAGGGTGGGCGTGAGCGGAGCCTCGATCACGGCCTGCTGTTCGACCGTGGGCGGAGGCAATTCGAGCCGCGCGGCGATGTCGAGGGCAGAAACCCGAGTGGCAGTAGTGACGATACTCATGAGCTGACCTGCTTGATGACGTGGATTCGGCAGGACCCGTGGCTGCGCGGGTCGAGGCAGTGCGAGGTGATCTCGGCGATAAAGGTGGCGCCGCCCATGCCGGCGGCGTCCCGGCCGACCCTGGTGCGAAACGCGTCGAGCTGTTCGGGGGTGAACGCAGGCTGGGTGGGATTGCGGTAGTTCTGCTTGACCGTACCGGAGGAGACGATGACCAGGCGGGCACCTGCGAGAGCCATGTCCCCCGAGACGCCGTCGATCCCCCCCTCCTGGAACGCCAGCTGGTAGGCGCCGAGTTGCGGATGCTCAGCGACGCCGCTGTCACTCGTCGCGTCGCCCTTGCCGGTTTTCAGGTCGACGATCACCGCCCGCCCGTCGGATTGGCGCTCCACCCGGTCGATCGTGCCCGAGAGCACGGCGCCACTCACCTCGAGCTCAAACCTGCCCTCGGCGCTCAACAGCTCGCCGCCGCCGTGCTCGAAATCGAGAAGGTAGGAGGCGAGGCGGTCGGTGAGCGCCCGCGCGGCGACTTTCTGCACGCGCGATTGCCAGTCGGCGTCGAAATCCAGTTCGTTCCAGCGGGCCTCCACCGCCTGCCAGAGCGCTTCCGGCCGACGGTCGACGCAGTCTTCCATGACCTTATGAATGATCGTGCCGAGGTTCGCGGCGGTGTTCGAGCTACCGCCCCCAACCTGGCCGATCAGCCAATGCAGCGGGCAGGTCTCGAACGCAGCCATGCGCGACGGCGAGACGCGCACCGGCTGGTCGCCGGCCTCCGGGTCGTTGAGTGGGCGCACGGTACTCGGATCGGCCAAACCGTACCAGTCGTCGGGCGCGGCGCCGGGCACGTTGTCGCGGGCCAGGCGGGCCAGCGTGGCGGCGGCATCCGCTGCCCGCGAACTGGACTCGGAATCGGTGCGGGTCGACGCGCGGATGGCGCGGGTCAGGTCGCGCCGCAGCCGCCCGGCCAGGCCGCGCAGCGACAGGGGGTACCGCGCGAGGTCATCGATATCGCGCTCGGGCTCGGGCTTCGGCAGCAACCGCAAAAACGCGGACGGTTCGTTCTCTTCATTGCTGACGGCGGTGACGAGCAGTTCGGTCGTGGCGCGGCTGGCTGCCTGGGCGAACATGCGCAGTTCGTCGTGGAGCACCGCGGTGCGGGCGTCGGTGCCGGAAGCGTCGTGACCGGAAGCGACCAGGGCGAGGTCGCCAGCGCCGAGCAGGGAGCCACGGATGCGAAGGTCGGGCCAGACATTGGCCTGCACACCGGCGAGCACCACGACGTCGAAATCGCTCCCGATGGTGCCGCTCGGGGTGGAGACGGTCACGGCCGCGCCGAGGGCCCGCGGCGCAAGGGTGTCTTCGGGCACATCGGTGTCGACGAGGTGTTCCAGGAACAACACCGGCGGGGCCGACGGGGTGCGTTCGACGTAACGTTGCGCGGCCGAGAACAGCGCGACGACGGCGTCGAGGTTGTGGTTGGCTTCGTCGGCGACGATTCCGGTGCCGGTGGACTGTTCCTTCCACTCCCGGTCGAGGCCGCTGCGCTGCCACAGGCCCCAGAGCAACTCTTCGATGGTGGCTCCGGCCTGGTATTCGACAGCGGCCTGGCGCAGGCTCTCGCCGCAGCCGGCCGCGCGCCGGGCGGTGCGGTTATCGATGCCGGCGAGCAGTTCGGGGTTCTGCAGGGCGGCGACGAGCAAATCGTCGGCGCTGCGCGGAGTGGGGACGTCAGCGGCCAGCTCTTGCTGGCTCAGCTCTTGCTGGCTCAGCTCTTGCTGGCTCAGCTCTTGCTGGCTCAGCTCTTGTTGGCGCAGCGCGGCGCGCAACCGGCGCACAGTGATCGGGTCGAGCCCGCCGAGCGGGCCGCGCAGCAACTCGATCGCCACCTCGGCGTTGAGCGGTTTGCGGCCAAGGGTCACCTCGAGGGCGAGGATGAAGGCCTTCACCGCGTACTCATCGCGCAGCGCGGTGCTCGCGGTCGACACCTGGGTCGGTACCTCGAGGGCGGCGAGCCCCTTGGAGATCGACGGCACGAGCGATCCGGTGCGCACGATCACGGCCATTCGCGACCATGGCGTTGCGTTCATCACATGGCGTTCGCGCAGCAACCGCGCGATCACCGCGAGCTGGTCGGCCGGGCTGGTCGCCACGACGGTGTGCACCGAAGGCTCGGGCAGGCCTTTCTCCCCCGGCAGGTCGGTATTGTCGGGCAGGTCAGGATGGCGGACGGCATCGGCTGATTCGATACTGACCGCCGCACGCTGGGTTCCCGCCGCCGCAGCGCCGATCCGGCTGGTGATCTGCGCAATAGTCGAGCGGATGCCCGCACCATGCCGGTAGACCGTCCGCAGCACGATCGGCGCGGCCAGGTCGGCTCCGAGATTCACCGCCAGGTACGAGCCGAGGCGACCGAGAGCATCCGGATGCGCACCGTGGAACGTACCGGTGCTGATGTCCGGGTCGCCGACGGCGATGATCGCCACTCCGCGCGCCTGGAACTGGGCCAGCAGGGTCAGCGTCGCCTGGGTGACCTCCTGGGCGTCGTCGAGCACGATCAGGCGCAGGCCGGCGAGAGTGCCGAGCTGCGCGGTTCCGGCCGCCCCGGCCGGTGCACCGGCAACGATGGCGGCGGCATAACGGGCCAGTTCGGTGGAGTCGTATTGGCCGGGGCGGGCCTGGTCTTTGGCCTCTTCGTAACCGCGTATGAATTCGGCTGCCGCAACCCACTCGGGTCGTCCCAGTGCGAAACGTTCGAGCTGGTTCGGGGTCACGCCGTATTCGACGGCGCGCATCATGAGATCGCGCAGTTCGGTACGAAAACCGCGTAGGCGGCGCACGTCGGGGCCGAGGGTGGCCGGCCAAACCGGACCGCCATCGTCGTCGAGGTGACCCTGCAGCAGTTCGGAGATGATCTGGTCCTGCTCGCCGCCGGTCAGCAGGGTCGGCGGCGGCCCACCAGCCTGGGTGACCGTGGAACGCACAATCTGAAAGGCCACCGAGTTGGCACTGCGAGCGAGGGGCCCGTTCGTCGGCACTCCGAGGCGCAGCGCGATGCGGTCACGCAGGGCGGTCGCCCCGGCACGGGTCGGCACCAGCACGAGCACCTCGCCCGGCGAATACCCCCGGTTCAGCACCCGGTCGGCCACGAGTTCGACGAGCGTCGTCGTCTTGCCGGAACCGGGCGCGCCGATCACCGCAACACTCACCCCGTCGGGGAGGTCGAGAACGGCCTGCTGGGCGGCATCGGGGTGGTGGTTGATCACAATTCAACGGTATCGGGTTGCGCCGACAGTGAACTCTGTCAGGGCCGCGGCGCGTTCTGTCGTACTCTGATCGCACGGCTACGAAAGGCAAATCTGTGGATATTCGCATTGGTATTTTCAACTCTCCCCGGGAAATCGGTTTTGAGACTTCGCAGCCAGCGACCGAGATCGAGGAGACCGTTGCGGCGGCCCTCTCCGGTCAGACCGGCTATCTGAAGCTCAGCGACAGCAAGGGTCGCGTCTACATCGTTCCGACCGTGGGCCTCGCCTATGTCGAACTCGGCAGCGAAGAATCGCGCCGCGTCGGTTTCGTCGCCTAAAGCACATGGAGCTTCTGTTCGTCGCGCTGTTCGGTGCGATCATCGGTCTCGGCGCGCGCTATTTTCTGCCCGGTCGGTCGACGCAGGGCTCGGTATTGGTGCCGGCGATCGCAACGGTTACGGCTTCCGCTGTGTGGGTCGCGCTGACCTGGCTCGGCTGGAATTGGGCCGGCGGGTGGATCTGGTGGGTGTCCCTCGGGACGGCCGCCGCGGCATCCGTCGTGCTGAATATCACGATCAGCCGCCGACGCATCCACGCCGACCAGCGGATGCTGCAGCGCCTCGCCAAAACCGGCTCGCCCGACACCGCGTAGTTGTTGGAGCCTGGTTGGCAGCTAGGCGGTGAGGCCGAGGCCGTCCATACGGCGGGTGTGCGCGGCGATGAGCTCGGTGAAGACCGGTTCGATGCGTGCTTCGGCGGCAGCAGCGGAGCAGGCGGCTGGCATGGCCGACCGGGCCACGAGCAAGGTATCGCCGACGAGCCTGCGACCCCACATGGCCAGGCGTGAGCCGAGCGCCGTATCGTTTTCGATCGCGGTCTGCAGTTCGTGCACGAGCACGTCGGTACCGGAATCCTCGCCGAGCAACTGCGCCACCCTCGGGCCGATGTCGCGCGGCAGGCCGTCGGAGAGCCGGATGAAGAAATCGTCGAGCAACCCGCCGGCGAGGTAGCAGCTCAGGAGCAGTTCGTGCCAATCGGCACCGCTGGTCTTGCTGCGAAACTCATCGAGCCCCGTGACGAAGGGAGCCATCTCGGTGGCTGGATCATGGTCGCGGCGACGAATTTCGGTGATCAGGCCGTGATGCTTGCTGAGCGCTCGCCCGGCAGCGGAGCTGAGTCCTTCCTTCACGGCGAGGTTCGGCGCGGTGGCTACGGCACGGGCCAGCGCTTCGAATTCGCCCAACTCGCTGTAAGCGGCCTGGCCGAGAAAATGTTGCACGTCCGGTGCCAGCGAACTGATGTCCACTTTTTCCGTTGGCTGGAGCGCCCCGCGGGCGGAAAGCCGGGGAGCCTCATTGCGCTGCGGGCGCCGACCTAACCACGTGACCACGGGCCTAGCTTAGGACAGCGCGCCTGTGGCCGCTGTCCAGACGGGGCAGTAAGGTGGAATTACGTCGCCGACAAGGATCGGCGACCGCTGCCCGAGACGCAAAAACGGGCGCACTTCGCTTCCAGTTAATGACAGGCATACATTCGTGACTTTCTCCGAACTCAATATTGACCAGGACATGGTCGATTCCCTTGCTGCCAAGGGCATCCTCGAACCGTTCCCCATCCAGACCCAGACCATTCCCCTCGCGCTGGCCGGTCAGGACATCATCGGCCAGGCCAAAACCGGCACCGGCAAGACCTTCGGCTTCGGCCTTCCAGTCATCCAGCGTCTCGGACTCGACCCCGAGTCCGGGGTGCAGGCGCTCATCGTCGTTCCGACCCGCGAACTGTGCGTGCAGGTCTCCGAAGACCTCGAACTTGCCGCGGCGGGACGCAGCACCAAGATCGTCTCGATCTACGGCGGTAAGGCCTATGAGGGCCAGATCGAGCAGCTCAAGGCCGGCGCGCAGATTGTCGTCGGCACCCCGGGCCGCCTGCTCGACCTCGCCAGCCAGCGCCTGCTGTCCCTCGCCAACGTGCGTGAGATGGTGCTCGACGAAGCCGACAAGATGCTCGACCTCGGTTTTCTGTCCGACATCGAGAAGCTGTTCGCGCAGACCCCGTCGACCCGCCACACCATGCTGTTCTCGGCGACGATGCCCGGACCGATCGTGGCCCTGGCCCGCCGCTTCATGAACCGCCCGATCCACATTCGCGCGACCGACCCCGACGAAGGCCTCATGCAGGCCAACATCGAGCACCTCGTCTACCGCGCCCACAACATGGACAAGGACGAGGTCATCGGCCGCATCCTCATGGCTGAGGGCCGCGGCAAAACCATCATCTTCACCCGTACCAAGCGCGCCGCCGCGAAGCTCGTCGAAGAGCTCGGCGACCGCGGCTTCAACGCCACCGCCGTGCACGGCGACCTGAACCAGGAACAGCGCGAACGAGCCATGGCCAGTTTCAAGAGCGGCAAAAAGGAAATCCTGATCGCAACGGATGTCGCTGCTCGCGGCATCGATGTCGAAGACGTCACCCACGTGATAAACCACACCATTCCTGAAGACGAGAAGGCCTACCTGCATCGCGTCGGCCGCACCGGCCGTGCCGGCAAGACCGGCATCGCCGTGACCTTCGTGGACTGGGACGACCTACACAAGTGGTCGCTCATCAACAAGGCACTGGAATTCGGCCAGCCGGAGCCGATGGAGACCTATTCCTCGTCGCCGCACCTGTACACCGACCTGAACATTCCGGCGGGCTCCAAGGGCCGCCTGCGGGCGACCCCGGTGAAAGATGTCGCCGCCGGTGACGCACGCACCGGCGGCGCCGGCCGTTCCGGCGGGGCACGATCGGCGGGCGCGGGAAGCCGTTCCGACTCCGGTCGGTCCGGCGCGGCCCGCTCGGGTCGTTCCGAAGGCGGCCGCTCCGAGGGTGGACGTGGATCTGGCCGTGGCGACACCACGCGCAACGCCGATCGCGCGGCGACGAGCCCGCTGGCCACCGGTGGCGACGATGTGGGCCGACCCACCCGGTCACGCACCCGCGTCGGATCCAGCACCAACCCGGATGCCCCGGCCGCGACCCCCGCTGCCGGCACGCACGATGGTGGCGGAGCCGAGCACCATGACGGTAACAACGCTCCGTTGCGCCGCAGCCGCACCCGTCGTCGTTCCCCGCAGACCGGGAGCACCATCTAAGTACTGATCACGCCCACCCGCGCCCGGCACCCCCGGGCTGCCCGCCGATTCGGCTGCGGTAGCCTCGGGCCGGGCGCTCGTGTTTGCGGCCGGCGCTGTGGCATCCGCTGATAAAAGATCAGCCGTAGACGGGCGTGGAGCCGCGGCCCTCGGCGATGATGCGCTCGAGCACCTCGGGATTGGTGGTGTTCTCGCCGAGCCGGTTGGGTTTGCCGGTGCCGTGGTAGTCGCTCGAACCGGTCACGACCAGGCCGAACTTTGCGGCGAGTATGGTGAGGCGCGCGGTGGGTTCCGGCTTGTTCTCCCGGTGCCTCAATTCGAGCCCGAACAGTCCAGCCTCGACCATAGTCTTCAGCCGGGATTCCGAGACGACGTCGCCAATACCGCGCGTAGCGGGATGGGCGATGACCGGCACTCCCCCGGCGGCCCGCACGAGTTGAATCGCCCGCAGTGGGTCGGGGGCATAATGCGGCTGAAAGTAGCCGGCCTTCCAGTGCAGAATATCGGCGAAGGCGGCGCTGCGATTGAGAGCGTAACCACGCGCGACGAGGGCATCCGCGATATGCGGCCGGCCGACAGTGGCATCGGGAGTGGTTTGAGCGAGAACGTCATCCCAGCTGAGGTCATAGTCCGCTCCGATGCGGGCCACCATCTGCTCAGCCCGGCTCAGCCTGGCAGCACGAACGCGCGTTATCTCGGCCAGGAGCGCCGCGTCGGCCGGGTCGAAGAGATATGCCAAAAGGTGCACACTGGCATACTGCACCCGCGTACTAAATTCCATTCCGGGAATAAGTGTGAGCCGTTCGGCGTGCGCGGCAGCGGATGCCTCTGCCCAGCCGGCCGTCGAGTCGTGGTCGGTCAGGGCGATCGTGCCGAGGCCGGAAGCGGCCGCGGCCCGAACGAGCTCCGCCGGCGTCTCGGTGCCGTCCGACACGCTCGAGTGCGCGTGCAGATCTATGGGACCCTGAAATTGCCGCGCGACTGCCATGATCCTATGCTAGTTGGCCGCCCATACCCGGCCAGTGCCTCTCGTGGCGCTGGAAATTCCCCAGAATAGTGATCTAGGGTGCAGAACAATGTTCTCCCGACTCCTCCGCGCACTGATCGTCCTCGGCGGCGCCGTTTTTCTGCTGGTTCTGACCTGGCCGCAGGGCTTCGGCCTGCAGAACACCTGGGTGGTCGCCCACCTGGTCTCGTTCCGCGCGATCGCCGTGATCGGCGCGGTCGTCGGGCTCGTCCTGCTCGGGCTGCTGAGGTTCATCCGCCCGTTGCGCCGCACCCTCGGCATGGCCATGGTGCTGCTCGTTCTGTTCGCTGTGGCCAACGTCGGTATTCTCGCCTCCCGCGGCGTCAGCGCACGGGTCAATACCGCGCCGAACAGCGAAGTGGATGCCGGTTCCGTGACGGTACTCAGCTGGAACACGCTCGGCGACGCGCCGGGTGCGACCGTCATCGCCGCGCAGGCGGTGGCCCAGAACGCCGACGTCGTGACCCTGCCAGAGACCACAGAGGAGACGGGGATCCTGATCGCCGAAGCCATGCGCGACGCCGGCCGCCCGATGTGGGTACACACGCTCGCGTTCGACCTGGTGTCGAAGGCTCGTTCCACGACCCTGCTGATCAGCCCCGACCTCGGCGACTACGTCGTGAGCAACGCAGCGGGGTCCGGCCCTCCCGGCAACACCAACGTGCTACCGACCGTCGTGGCCAAACCGGCGGACGGCACCGGCCCGACGATTGTGGCCGTGCACGCGGTCGCCCCGATCCAGTATGAGATGTCGAACTGGCGCAGCGACCTCGACTGGCTCGCCACCCAGTGCCAGGGCGAGAACGTGATCATGGCCGGCGACTTTAACTCGACCCTGGACCATATGGCTGGCCGGGCCGGCGGTGGCGCTGGCACTGTTCTGGGCAACTGCGCGGATTCCGCCCTGTCGGCCGGTGCGGCCTCCGTCGGAACCTGGCCCACGAGCATCCCCGCGCTGCTCGGCAGTCCGATCGACCACGTCATGGCCACCCGCAATTGGAAGGTGACCGTGCTGCAGGTGATCGAGCCCCTCGATGACGCCGGCAGCGACCACCGTCCAATCGTGGCTACGCTGACACCGGCCTCGTAGTACCGGAACGACGCTGATCGGCGCATCCGCTCGTCGCAGCATCTGCACCAGCGAGATCGGGCGCTGTCCAGAGTGCGGTGCGAGAATGGGGAAATGGCTGATACCACTGCTTCCGCATTTCTTCCGGCTGCGCGCTCGAACGAGAACCGTTCGACAACACCCGGATCAACCGGCTTCAAATCGTTCATCGCGAGTGGCTGGGCCGAACGCACCGACGTGCTGCCACCCGCCCGTGAGCAGGCGCCCTTCGCAGCCGCGCGCCGCGCCCGGATCTCCGCTCAGTACCCGGGACAACGCCTGATCATTCCAGCCGGGCGGTTGAAGCAACGCTCCAACGACACCGACTACGCCTTCCGCGCGCACTCCGCTTTCGCCCACCTCACCGGCTGGGGCAGCGACAGTGAACCCGGTGCAGTGCTCGTGCTCGAACCGACTTCCGCCGGTGGCCACGTCGCGACCCTGTACTTTCAAGAACGTGCCGGCCGCGATTCCGACGAGTTCTACGCCAACCCCGACATCGGCGAGTTTTGGATCGGTCCGCGCCCCTCGGTGGCCCAGGTCGCGAGCGACCTCGCCCTCGACGTGCGCGGCATCGCCGAGCTCACTGCCGTACTTCAGGCCGTCGACAGCGAAACCCTCGTGCTGCGGGAAGCCGACCCGACGTTCACCGAGCGGGTCGACGAGGCCCGCCTGCGCTTCGCCGCCGAACGCGTGCTTGACAACCGCGCCACCGACTCCCCGTTTAGCATTGAGATCAACGCCGCGCACGAGCCCGACGCGGTGCTGGCTCGCGACCTCTCCGAGCTGCGCCTCGTGAAGGACGCCTGGGAGATCGCGCAGATGCGCCTCGCCGTCGCGGCTACCGCGCGCGGATTCGACGATGTCATCGCTGACCTGCCCCGTTCGAGCGTGCACGCCCGCGGCGAACGCCTGGTCGAGGGCGTGTTCAACACCCGCGCCCGGAGCGACGGCAACACGGTCGGCTACGACACCATCGCCGCCTCCGGCCCGCACGCCTGCATCCTGCACTGGACCCGCAACGACGGTGTCGTCGCCCCCGGCGACCTCATCCTCATCGATGCCGGCGTTGAGCTTGACAGCTACTACACCGCCGACATCACCCGCACCCTGCCGGTCAACGGCGTCTACGGCGAGGTGCAGCGCTTGGTCTACGAAACGGTGCGGGAAGCCGCGGATGCCGCCCTCGCCGTCGTGCGCCCCGGCGCTGTGTTTCGCGACGTGCACGCCGCCGCGATGGCCGTCATCGCCCGGCGCACCGCTGAGTGGGGCATGCTCCCAGTCACCGCCGAGGAGGCCTTGCAGCCGGAGAACGGGCAGCACCGCCGTTACATGGTGCACGGCACCAGCCACCACCTCGGCATCGACGTGCACGACTGCGCTCAGGCGCGCCGGGACATGTACATGGACGGTGTGCTCGAACCTGGCATGGTCTTCACGATCGAGCCGGGCCTGTACTTTCAGCCCGACGACCTCACAGTCCCCGTCGAATTTCGCGGCATCGGCGTGCGCATCGAAGACGACATCCTGGTGACGCAAACGGGTGCCGAGAACCTCTCAGCGGCGATCCCCCGCACCGCCACCGAGGTCGAGGCGTGGATAGCGGCGACGCAGCGCTGACGCAGGTCCCGAGAGCGTGAAAAGTGCCCGTTTAAAGGTATCAATCGGGTACTCCTCGCGCTTTCGCGTAATTATTCCGGGGAGACGGGAAAAATGGGAGGCTCCGGCTCAGTGCTGCCGCCGAGCAGATTCCGTGCTCGGTGGACCAGCTCGGGGTCGACGACGACCTGGTAGCTGGTCGCGATCACCTGCATGGTCGAGGTGAAATCACGCCGACGTCGGTTGATGGCATAGCTTGCGATGCCGAGAAGCATGCCGAACCCGGCACCCATGATCAGGGCGGCAAAGACGAACGGCAGGCTCGAACCGGTCGGTGAGAACAGGAAGAACAGGATTCCGAAGAAGATTCCGAGCCAGGCACCGGATGCTGCCCCCGCGAGTGCGACCCGGCCGTAGGTGAGTTTGCCGGTCACCCGCTCAACACTCTTGAGGTCGTTGCCCACGATCGAGAGCTGTTTCACCGGAAAATCGGCCTTCGCGAGCGTGTCAACAGCGGCCTGCGCGTCGGCATAGCTGTTGTAGGTGGCGAGCACCTCCCCGCGCGGCAACACGGGGGGCAGCACCGGGCGGCGTCGGGAGAAAAGGCTCTGGTTGCTCATTACGCCATTCTTCCACGCCGACCTGACCATGCGGCGAAATGACGAACCGTTCGGGGCGGGCCACCATTGGCAGGCCAGTGGCCTACATTTATATTGTGAATGCCACAAGAGTTTTCGTTGCCCGACTGGCCGGGTGCACCGTTTTCGACCCCGCGGGCGACCGCGTGGGCAAGGTGCGCGATGTTCTCGTGGTCTATCGAAAAAACGACCCGCCCAGCGTCGTCGGCCTGATCGTGGAGATTCCGGGCAAACGACGCGTCTTCGTGTCGATCAACCGGGTCACCAGCATCGGCAGCGGCCAGATCATCACGACCGGCCTGATCAACGTGCGCCGCTATGAACAGCGCGGCGGTGAAGTGCGCGTCATCGCCGAATTGCTCGGCCGCAAGGTGGTCTTCAACGACAGCTCTGGTGAGGCCACGATCGAGGACGTAGCGATCAAGGAAGGCACCGAGGCCGACTGGGCGATCAGCCAGCTGTTCGTGCGCCGGCCCAAGTCCAGTCCCTCCCCCTTCGTCAAGGGCGTCACGACTTTCACAACCTGGGCCGAAGTGCACGAGAAAGAGACCAAGGGCCAGGCGCAGTCCGCCGAGCACCTCATCGCTACCTATTCCGACCTGAAACCGGCCGACCTCGCCAACACCCTGCTCGACCTGCCCCGTGAGCGCATGTTCGAGGTGGCCGGTGAACTGCCCGATGATCGCCTCGCAGATGTGCTCGAGGAGATGCCCGAAAGCGACCAGGTCGGCATACTGACCAGCCTCGGCGACGCCCGCGCCGCCGACGTGCTCGATCAGATGCAGCCGGACGACGCGGCTGACCTCATTGCCCAGCTGCCCGAGGAGCGCGGTGAGCAGCTGCTCGACCTGATGGAGCCCGAAGAGGCCGAAGACGTGCGTTTTCTGCTCTCCTACGCCCCCGACACTGCTGGCGGACTCATGACGACCGAGCCGATCATCGTTTCGGCCGACGCCACCGTCGCCGAGGGGCTCGCCCGCATCCGTCGTCACGACCTGGCGCCGGCGCTCGGCGCGGCGATCTGCGTCACCCTCCCACCCTACGAAGCGCCCACCGGCCGCTTTCTGGGCATGGTGCATTTTCAGCGGATGCTGCGCTACCCGCCCCACGAACGGCTCGGCACGCTGCTCGATGCCGGACTAGACCCGGTGACCGCCGATACCTCGGCCGCCGAGGTCAGTCGCATCCTGGCGAGCTACGACCTCGTCTCGGTACCCGTCGTCGACGAGAATTACCGACTTGTCGGGGTGGTAACGATTGATGACGTGCTCGATTACCTGCTCCCCGACGACTGGCGCAGCCACGACGGCAACGATGACGTGCGTCGCCGTGCTGCGGCCCGCAGCGAGCTGACAACCGGTAGCATCCCGCTGCCCGGAGCGCAAAGGACAACTCGTGGCCCGCAATAACCGCGTCGACCTGCGCCTCGATGCGCCGAAGGGCCTGCGCTCAAGCAACCTTGTGGGTCTCGGGCGTACCGGCCACAGCCGTGACCGGTTCGGCCGGTTCACCGAGGCGATCGCGCGCGGTATGGGAACCCCGTGGTTTTTGCTCGGCCTCACCCTGTTCGCAGTCTCCTGGATCTCCTGGAACACCCTGGCACCGGTGGCGTGGCGCTTTGACTCCGTTGCGCTCGGCTTCATCGCGCTGACCCTCGTGCTCTCGATGCAGGCCTCCTATGCCGCGCCGATGATCCTGCTCGCGCAGAACCGGCAGGACGATCGGGATCGGGTGCAGTTCGAACAGGATCGGCAGCGTGCCGAACGCACCCTCGCCGACACCGAGTACCTCGCCAGAGAAGTGGTGGCACTGCGCATCGCGATCAGGGACATGGCGTCAAAGGATTTCATTCGCGCGGAATTGCGCACGTTGCTTGAGCATTTAGACGAGCGCAGTCACCCAGCGGACGAAACTACTACCAGCACCAAGGAAAGCCGCCCCACCGCATGAATTCTGCCCCCGACAGCATCCGCTCGCGCGTTCTGACCGCTTTAGCCAAAGTGACCGACCCGGAAATTCGCAAGCCCATCACCGAGCTCGACATGGTGTCGGGGGTGACAGTGAGCGATGAAGGGCTGGTGACCGTCGGCATCCGCTTGACTATTGCCGGTTGTCCGGCCGCTGCTCGGATCGAAAGCGATGTTCTCGCCGCCGCCGAGTCGGAGGCTGGGGCGGGCCGCGCGAGCGTCGAGGTCGCCGTCATGACGCGCGAGCAACGCACCGCGCTCACCGAGAAGCTGCGCGGCGGCCAGGTGGAACGCAGCGTGCAGTTCGGCCCGGAGTCGCTCACCCGGGTCTACGCGATCACGAGCGGCAAGGGCGGTGTGGGCAAGTCCACCGTCACCGCCAACCTCGCGGTTGCACTGGCCGGTGAGGGTCTGCGGGTGGGCATCGTCGACGCCGACGTGCACGGCTTCAGCATTCCCGGACTGCTCGGCCTCGTGCACGACGGGCTCGCAGTCAAACCGACCCAGGTCGGCGACATGATCCTGCCGCCGATCGCGCACGACGTGAAGGTCATCTCCATCGGCATGTTCATCGACGATGCGTCGGCCGCCGTCGCCTGGCGCGGCCCGATGTTGCACCGCACCATCAAACAGTTCCTCACCGACGTCTATTTCGGCGACCTGGACGTGCTGCTGCTCGACCTGCCGCCGGGAACCGGCGACGTGGCCATCACGGTCGGCCAGCTGCTGCCGCACGCCGAGGTCATCGTCGTGACTACCCCGCAGGCGGCGGCGGCCGATGTGGCCGAGCGCAGCGGAATCGTCGCACGCCAGACCGGGCAGAGCGTGTTCGGCGTTATCGAGAACATGTCGGCGATGGTGCAGGCCGACGGCAGCCTGCTCGAGCTGTTCGGATCGGGCGGCGGCGCCGAGGTCGCCCGGCGTCTCTCCGTCGGGCAGACCACGGCGGTACCGGTCCTCGCGCAGGTTCCGTTGAGCCTGTTGTTGCGCACCGGCGGGGATGCGGGATTGCCGGTCGTGCTCGGCGCGCCGGATGACCCGGCCGCCCGCGCCATCCTGGCGCTCGCCCGCAGCATGAAAACGCGCGCACGGGGCCTCGCCGGCCTCAGCCTCGGTCTCACGCCCCGCTGAAGCCGGTGCGCAGGCCTATTCCATGGGTTTGGCCAGCGTCGCCGCGTGGTCGGGAACCTGGTGGTTCTCCTCACGCGGGGGCCGCTCATAGTCGGAGGCCGGCGGGCGCGGTGGAATGTGCACCTTGGGCGGGTCGGTCTTCTCATAGGGCACGAGCGAGAGCAGATGACTGATCACGTTCAGTCTGCTCGCCCGCTTGTCTTCGCTCTCCACCACCCACCAGGGGGCTTCGGCGATGTCGGTGTGCACGAACATTTCGTCTTTCGCCTTGGAATAGTCGACCCACTTGGTGATCGACAGCACGTCCGTTTCGGAGAGCTTCCACCGTCGCATCGGGTCGTTCAACCGTGAACGAAACCGGCGTTCCTGCTCCAGGTCGGACACCGAGAACCAGTACTTGACCAGCAGGATTCCGTCTTCGACCAGCATCCGCTCGAAAAGAGGCGCCTGATGCAGAAACCGGCGGTACTCGTCGGACGTGCAGTACCCCATGACCCGTTCAACGCCGGCCCGGTTGTACCAAGATCGATCCATCACTACCATCTCACCGGTCGACGGCAGGTGCTCGATGTAGCGCTGAAAATACCACTGGCCGCGCTGGCGCTCGGTCGGCGTCGGCAGGGCCACGATGCGGGCGACCCGCGGGTTGAGGTACTCGGTGATGCGTTTTATCGCCGATCCTTTGCCGGCGGCATCGCGGCCCTCGAAGATCACCACGACGCGGGCACCGGATGCCTTCACCCACTGCTGCATGGTGACCAGTTCGGCCTGCAGGCGGGCCAGTTCAGCCTCGTAAACCTTTTTTTTGACGCGCACAACCCGCGGCGGGCTTTTGGACATCGAGACTCCTTTGCGAACGGGCTTTAGGTGGCCTCAGAATCGAACGGGGCCGGCTCGAGCGCGGCCAGGGCCGCCTCCCGGGCACGTTTGCGTTTCAAGTAGGCACCGTCGGGGTTGGGTTCGGCCCGAGAGATCGCCGCAGACTGGTCCTTGAACGGGTCCTCGTCAGCGAGGGCTTCCCGGATGATGCGACGCGGGTCATACTGGCGCGGGTCCAGTTTTTTCCAGTCCAGATCGTCGAACTCCGGGCCCATTTCGTCGCGCATGCGATCTTTGGCACCGTTGGCCATGTCGCGTAACTGGCGCACCAGGCGAGCGAGTTGGGCGGCATAGTGCGGTAACTTGTCGGGGCCGAGCAAGAAGACAGCGATGATCCCGATCAGGAGAATCTTCTCGAAAGTCAGCCCAAACATGTCCTTAGAGTAACTGCCCGGCGAGGCATCCACAGACCACACTCGCCACGGCCCTAGTCTTGACCTAATCATCTACTGGAGTTATTTGTGTCTGACATTGAACTGAACTGGAAATTCTCCGACGACTGTGTCGTCGAGTCCGAAGCGATCGCGCGAGCGCGCCAGCAATCCCTCGAGCTGGGGATCGACGCGATTGCCCCATCCGTCGGGGCGCAATCGGCCGTACTGGCCGCGGCCACGGGGGCACGCAGCATCCTCGAGGTCGGCACCGGGGCCGGAGTGTCGGGCATCTGGCTACTGACCGGGGCGCCCGGCGCAACGCTCACCTCGATCGACTCCGAGGTCGATCATCTGCAGCACGCGAAGGCGAACTTCACCGAAGCGAAAATTCCGGCCAACCGGGTGCGCCTGATCACCGGCAAGGCCGGAGAGGTGCTGCCGCGCATGAATGAGAATTCGTACGACATCGTGTTCATCGATGCCGACCCGCAGTCGGTCATCGAATATGTCGAACACGGGCTGCGCCTGGCTCGCCCGGGTGGAACCGTGCTCGTCGCGCATGCCCTCTGGCGCGGCCGGGTCGCCGACCCCGCCCAGCGTGACGATGTCGCGACCGGGTTCCGCACGCTGCTAACCGAGATCGCCGCGTCGAGCGCCGTGATCAGCGCTCTGTCCCCCGTCGGCGACGGGCTGCTGCAGATCACCAAGCTGCGCGCCTAAAACGCTCGACATATGAAGAACGGCCGCGCAGTCACCTGCACGGCCGTTATTCTTTGTAACTTGCGGCTACGCCAGCACGGGATTACTTCGCCGCAGCGACAACCCCGGCAAGTGCATCGTGAAGTTCTTTGGCCTCGGCATCGTTGACTGAGACAACGAGCCGACCCCCACCTTCGAGCGGTACACGCACGATGATCAGGCGCCCCTCTTTTACAGCCTCCATTGGACCGTCTCCGGTACGTGGTTTCATGGCCGCCATGAACTCCCCTTCCATTCGTCTTTGTATCACCATTATCGACTATCTCGGCCCTAGACGTAAACTCGGGTCGGGTTCGGGGTCGGAAAGCACCCGTTACGGCGGAGTCCAATCGTACCCGTCCACGCCCCAGCAGACCAGCAACCAGCCCCACTGGCCGGCCACGAAGAGCAGCACGATGGACACCCGGTAGACCCGGCCGCGCGGCAGCGCGGCAGCGCCCAATAGGGGAAACATGGGCATGAGCAGGCGAAACGTGCTCGACTGCGGAAAGAACACGGCAAGCAGGTAGAGGCCGTAACTGGCCACCCACAGTCGCAGGTCCACACCGATCCCCCGCACGACCGGCGTGAACAGCAGCACGACGAAGGCCAGGATGAGGGCGATGACCACGATAATGCCCCACGGGCTGCCCAGCCACCAGACGCCACTCTGAAACCAGGCGGTGAACGGAACCAGCTCCACGTAACCGATGTACGGCGCCCGCCAGGCCAGCTCTGTGTCGGTGTACGCCATCAGGTCGCCGGTGACCACCCCGGCGGTAATCGGCCAGGCCAGCCCCATCAGCGCGCTGAATACGGCAACGGATGCCGCCAGCATCCGCTCGCGATGCGCAAACGGGTCGCGGGAACGCGTGACGAAACGGTAGATCACGTGCAGGCCGAGCGCGAGGGCGAAGGCGAGCCCGCTCGGCCGGGTCAGCGCCATCACCGCAATCACCGGGAACAGCAGCCAATAGCGGCGTTCGAGCAGCAGGTAGAGCGCGAGGGTCAGAAAGAACAGGTACATCGATTCGGCGTAGGCAAATTGCAGAATCGGCGACAGCGGGGCGACACAGAACAGCACGACCGCAAACAATGCCGTGGCTGGGGATTGCACCCGTGCCATTAGGCGGTAGAACAACAGCGCGGTGCCGAGGCTGAAGCTGACCGACACGAACACAGCCACCGGGGCCCACGGAAAATTCGTCAGTTCCATCAGCAAACGCGCCACCGCCGGGAACCCCGGCATGAACGCCCAGGCGCTCTCGCCCACCTGCCCGGTGTCCGTGATCGGAAGCACGCTCGGGTAGCCGCCCATCGCGACGATGTTGTACCACCGGCCATCCCACATGGTCGCGAAATCGGTGTATTTCGGGCTCGCGCCGGTCCACGCGTTCGGCCCCTGCACGCTCGCGAGCACGAGCACGAGACTCGTTGTGACCAGGCGCGACAGCCCCCAGACCACGAACACCCTGCCCCACCACGGGGTCATCCGATAGCGGGCGTGCCATGCGGCCGGCAGCCGCCGCGCGGGCGACCGGGGTGGGCGGAGCATCCGCTCAATCATGCTGTGCGGCCATTCCGGGCTGCGTCAGCGAACGGATGCGCTCAGCCAGGCGCGCAGGCCGTTCTCGCAAGCCGTGATCTCGGCCACGGCCACGCGTTCGTCGTCGGCGTGCGCCTTGAGCGGGTCGCCGGGGCCGTAATTGACGGCCGGAACGCCGAGGGCCGAGAACCGGGCGACGTCGGTCCAGCCGTACTTGGGGGTGGCAACGCCGCCGACGGCGTTCAGGAATTCGCGGGCGAGTGGGGCGTCGAGGCCCGGCCGGGCGCCCTCGGCCCGATCGACGACGGTGAGGTCGTAGCCGGCGAACAGTTCGCGCAGGTGGGCGACGGCTTCATCGCCGCTGCGGCTCGGGGCAAAGCGGTAGTTGACGTGCACCATGCACTCGTCGGGAATGATGTTGCCGGCGACGCCGCCGGTGATTCCGACCGCGTTGAGGCCTTCGCGGTAGACGAGGCCCTCGACCTCAACCTCTCGGGCCTGATATGCGGCCAGAATATTCAGGATCGGCGCAGCCTTATGGATGGCGTTCTCGCCGACCCAGCTGCGGGCTGAGTGCGAGCGCAGGCCGAACGTGCGGATTTCCACGCGCAGGTTGCCGTTGCAGCCGCCCTCGATCTGGCTCCTGGTCGGTTCGCCGAGAATGGCGAAGTCACCCGCGAACAGGTCGGGACGATTGCGGGCGAGGCGGCCGAGGCCGTTGAGGTCGTCGGATACCTCTTCGTGGTCGTACCACATCCAGGTGACGTCGACCCCGGGGTCGCTCAGTTCGGCGGCGAGCTTGAGCTGCACGGCCACCCCAGCCTTCATATCGACGGTGCCGCGGCCCCAGAGATACTCGATGCCGTCGATCGTCTCGTAACGGGTCGGCAGGTTGTCGTTGAGCGGCACGGTGTCGATGTGGCCGGCGATGACGACCCGCTGGGCGCGGCCGAGGTTGGTGCGGGCGACGACGGTGTCACCGTCACGAATGATCTCGAGGTGGTCGAAACCGTCGAGGGCTGCGACGATCGCGTCGGCGAGGGCGGTCTCATCGCCCGAGACCGACTCCAGGTCGCAGATCTGCCTGGTCAGTGCGATCGACGTCGCCGTCAGGTCGAGCACGGTGAGTTTCGTGAGGGTGAGAAGGCCGGAATCGAAGAAGTCACACTACTAATCTAGAGGTATGCCCTCCGTTGTTTTCGAAAACACTCCTGCTGCTGCCACACCGACCCGGGCCTGGGGGTACGGTCTCGCGACCATCGCCGCCGACGGTACCGTGCTCGACACCTGGTTTCCGACTCCGGCACTCGGTTCCCTGCCGACCGGCCGCGATCGCTGGATCGTTCCGGCCGAACTGAGCGAAGCGGCCGGCGACGATGCCCGCCGCGCGGTGCGCCTCGAAGCGGTCACGGTCGAGATCACGCTCGACGCGGCGCCGGCGAGCACCTCGGACGCCTACCTGCGGCTACACCTGCTCTCCCACCTGCTCGTTCTGCCGAACAGCATCAACCTCGACGGCATCTTCGCTCACCTCCCGACCGTGGTCTGGACCAATGCCGGTCCGATGCTGCCAGCCGACTTCGCCCGGCTACGCCCGGCCCTGCAGCGCGCCGGCATCCAGGCCAGCGGCGTCGACAAGTTCCCGCCGTTGCTCGACTACGTCGTGCCGGCCGGCGTGCGAATAGCGGATGCCTCCCGCGTGCGGCTCGGCGCCCACCTCGCCCCCGGCACCACCGTGATGCACGAGGGTTTCGTTAACTACAACGCCGGAACCCTCGGATCCTCCATGGTCGAGGGCCGTATCTCTCAGGGTGTCGTGGTCGGTGACGGGGCCGATATCGGTGGCGGGGCCTCCATTATGGGCACCCTGTCTGGTGGTGGGACGCAGCGCATTTCGATCGGAGTCCGGGCCCTGCTCGGCGCCAACTCCGGTGTCGGCATCGCGATCGGCGACGACAGCGTCGTCGAGGCCGGGCTCTACGTCACCGCCGGTACCAAGGTTGTTCTCGTCGGTGAACCGGTCGCCGCGAACGGTGCCCGGCCCACGGTGAAAGCGGTCGAGCTCTCCGGCGTGCCGAACCTGCTGTTTCGCCGCAATTCCATCTCGGGAGCCGTGGAGGTACTCGCCCGCAGCGGCACCGGAATCACGCTGAACGCGGCGCTGCACGCGTAACACCGGCACAGCGGATGTCGGAGGGTTCCGCTAGCATCCGGGTAACGGCATCCGCTTGCTGGGGATCGCACGATTCACGAGGGAGTGATGTGGGCACCGACGCACCGCGCAGCGAGAGGCACCGCCGCGTTCGACGTGTGCTCATTGCGCTTGGGGTCGTGGTCAGCCTGGTCGTGGTCACGGCCGGACTTGGGGTCTACACGGTCACGCGGTCGTTCCCGACGCTCGCGGGCACAGTCGAAATCGCGGGACTGACCGACCAGGTCACGGTCGTTCGTGACGACGCCGGAATTCCGGAGATCACGGCGAAGACCGCGGCCGACCTGTTTCTGGCCGAGGGCTACGTGCATGCCCAGGACCGGTTCTGGGAGATGGACTTTCGCCGCCACGTCACGAGCGGCCGATTGTCGGAGCTGTTCGGAGAAAGCCAGGTCGGAACCGACACCTTCGTGCGCACGCTCGGCTGGCGAGCCGTCGCTGAACAGGAGGTGGCGCTGCTCGACCCGGTGACGCTCGGCTACTACCAGTCCTATGCCACCGGAGTGAACGCTTACCTCGACACGCATGACGGGGCGGATCTGTCGCTCGAGTATGCCGTGTTGGGCCTGCAGAACCCCGGGTACGAGGTGGAACCGTGGACCCCGGCCGACTCAGTGGCCTGGCTCAAGGCGATGGCCTGGGACCTGCGTTCCAACCTCGACGATGAGATCGACCGGGCCCTGCTGGCAACGACGCTCACGCCCGTGGAGGTGAACCAACTGCACCCGGACTATCCGTCCGGCGGGCACCCCACCATCACCGGCAACCAGGCCGTGACCGTGCCGTCGGCCGGGGCGCCCGCCGACGAGCCGACCGTTGGACCGTCCGCCGGCGCTGGAATCAGCTCCAGCACCGACCCCCCGGGCGGCGCGGCCTGGGCTGATTCCGTTTCCATCGACGCGTACGCGGGCGCCCTCACCGAGTTGCGCGCCGCGCTCACCTCGATTCCGGAGCTGCTCGGGCCGGCCGGCGGGGAAATCGGCTCGAACTCCTGGGTGGTCTCCGGCTCCCTCACCGACACCGGAATGCCGCTGCTGGCCAACGACCCGCACCTCGGACCAGTGCTGCCCTCGGTCTGGTATCAAGTGGGGCTGCGCTGCCAGTCGATCAGCGCCGACTGCCCGTTCGATGTCGCCGGGTACAGTTTCTCGGGCATGCCCGGCATCATCATCGGGCACACCGAGCGCATCGCCTGGGGGTTCACCAACCTCGGCCCCGACGTTGCCGACCTCTTTGTTGAGAAGGTAACCGGAGACAACTACGAATTTGACGGCGTAGCAAAACCGTTGATGCTGCGCGACGAGAAGATCTCGGTGGCCGGTGGCGACGACGTAAAGATCGAGATCCGCGCGACCGAACACGGCCCGCTGCTGAGCGGTTTCGAGGGCACCACCTATTCGCAAATCGCGAGCGACTATCCGGAGGATGCCGGGCTGCCTCCGGCCCCGCTCGCCGAAGCGGGCGCCGACAAGACAACCTACGAGCTGTCGTTGCAGTGGACCGCGCTGACGCCGGGGCAAACGGCATCCGCTATCTTTGCACTCAATCAGGCGACAGATTGGACCAGCTTTCGGGCGGCCGCTGCCCTGTTCGAGGTGCCGGCACAGAACCTGAGTTACGCCGACGTCGACGGCAATATCGGCTACCAGGCACCGGGTCGCATCCCCATCCGGGCCAGCGGCAACGGTACCCTGCCAGCGCCGGGCTGGACCAGCCAATACGGGTGGACCGGGTACATTCCCTTTGACGCGCTACCAAGCACCTTCAATCCACCGAGCGGATACATCGTCACGGCGAACAACGCGGCCGCCGACCCGAGTTACCCCTACCTCCTGACCGCAGACTGGGATCTCGGCTACCGGGCCAACCAGATCACGGTACGCCTGCAAGAGCTGATCGCAGCCGGCACTCCGCTCACCGCAGAGCTCATGGGCGACATCCAGGGCGACAATTACAGTGCCATCGCTGCGGCACTGATACCCCGGCTACAGCAGGTTCGACTCACCGGTGACGCTGCCGAGGCGCAGAAGCTGTTCGACGGCTGGGACTACCAGGTCGAAGCCGACAGCGCGGCGGCCGCCTACTTCAACGTGATCTGGCGCACGCTATTGCAGGATATGTTTACCGGCAAGGTTGATAAAGGTGCCCACCTCACTGGCGGCGACCGGGCGTTCTTCGTGGTCACGAGCCTGCTCGATCAGCCTGACTCTCCGTGGTGGACGAATCCGATCTACGGCACCGTCGGGCAGGAGAGCATGCTGCGCCGGGTCATGACGGACGCCTCGGCTGAGGCCGCCGACCTGATGGGCTCGAACCCAACGGACTGGGAGTGGGGCCGCATCCATACGCTCGAGCTCACGAACGCGACGTTCGGCGAATCGGGGATCGCCCCATTGGAGTGGCTTTTTAACCGCGGCCCCTACGAGCTCGCCGGAGGTTCAGCCGTTGTGAACGCTGTCGGCTGGGACGCCACCCAGGGCTATCAGGTGGATTGGGTGCCGTCGATGCGGCAGGTCATCAGCCTGGACAACTTTGATGACTCCACCTGGATCAATCTCTCCGGGGCATCCGGTCACGCTTTCCACACCAACTACACCGACCAGGCACCGCTATGGCGAGACCACGAGACGCGCCCGTGGCTGTTCACCCCGGCCGCTATCAACGATGACGCGAGCAACACGCTGACCCTCGAGCCCACCTCGTAGGCTGAATCGGAGTGAGGGCCTAGCCTGATCCCGGCCGGAACACCAGCCTGTGGAAAGATTAAATGCGATTGTGTCCATTCGGTCTATGGTGACCGCATGCGAATTCCGCCGCGTCGCCGTCGCGAGTACAGAGTTGTGCTCACTGCTTTTTTGCTATTGCTCGCAGTCGGCACACTGAGCGGCTGCTCCGCCGCTCCCGCTCCCACGCCCAGCAACACGGCAGTGCCGGTCCCCACGGCAACGGCCGCGCCGACCGAGACTCCCCCGGTCTTCGCCTCGAACGACGAGGCCCTGGCCGCCGCCAAGGCCGCCTATACGAAATACCTCTCCCTCGGCGATTCTGCCGGTGCAACGGATTCTGATTCTTGGGAGGAATACTTATCCCTCACGACAGGAACGGAACACGACGGCGCAGCACAAGTGGGCAAGCTGATGGAGGAGAAGGGCTGGTCCTTTACCGGGGTCACCCTGTTTGATTCGATGACCATTCAGTCATCACGAGCTTTACCAGATTCCACCTGGGAGATACGCACCTATCTCTGCCTAGACCTCAGCTCCTCCGACACGGTCAACGACGCTGGTGACTCTGTGATCAAAAACGACGAGCCCCGCTCGCCGATGATCGTTGTCTTCGTTACGCCCGACAAGAATTCCCGACAACTGCTGATTTCGGAGTCCCCAATATGGTCAGGTTCAAACTTCTGCTCGTAATCTCAGCCCTGGCAGCGATGGCGCTCACCCTTGCGCCTTCAACGCCCTCCCACGCGGATCTTAAGGACTGCACCTTTTCCCAGAAGAAGGTGGGAGTTTGCCCGGATGGTCCCAAAACTGGCGGTATTGCAAACGGTGGAAGCGTCGAGCTGACAGCGGATAGCACTTCGGGCTCCAGCGGCACGGGGACCTCGAGTCACCCACGGCGAGGACGCGGTGGGACGGTCGCCGCGGCACCACCGCGAGTATGCGCCAACGGTGACCCGGCGAAACCCGGCATCGAGACAATCCCCTGCGGCAACGGCTCCTTCCTGCCCTTCTCCCGCAACCCCACAGCAGCAGTTCCCTGCACCGTTTGCTCCCCCGACACCATCGTGCGCGTCTCCGACCTGCAGGACTTCCCCGCCCACCCTGCCCCCACCAGCATGGAACCAGGCGGCTGGGCCATCGTCGGACTCGCTGCAAATTTCTGGGCGGGACCCTCCGCACAACTCGGCGAAGGACTACTGCTCGGCCAACCCGCACAAGTCATGTTCACCCCCATCGGCTACCACTGGAACTACGGCGACGGCACCACAACCACAACCACAGCCGGCGGAGCCAGCTGGGACAACCTCAGCCTCGCCGAATTCACCACCACCCCCACCAGCCACACCTACGTCGAGAAAGGCACCTTCACGGTCGTTCTCACCGTCGACTACCACGCCGACTACAGCTTCGGCGATCAAGGCTGGCGACCCGTCGAAGGAACCGTCACAGTACCCTCCACCCCAATCACCGTCGTCACAGCACGAGAATCCACCGTCCTCGTCGCCGAAGACTGCAACGCAAACCCGCGCGGCCCCGGCTGCTGACTGTGACGGCGCCGGACTAAGAAGGTCAAGGCTGACGATTGTTGGGCGGGACGCTCCTACCCCACAACGATGCGCCGATCCCGTTGCATTCCCGACGGCGCGCCGAGATTGGAAGCCAACTAGCGGAGCGGGTAGTCGCGGGCGGGGGACCCCACGTACAGCTGCTGCGGACGGCCGATCTTGGTGGCCGGATCCTCGTTCATCTCACGCCAGTGCGCGACCCAGCCGGGCAGGCGGCCGATCGCGAACAGCACGGTGAACATGCGAGTCGGGAAGCCCATTGCCTTGTAGATGACGCCGGTGTAAAAGTCGACGTTGGGGTACAGGCGACGCTCCTTGAAGTAGTCGTCGTTGAGCGCGATGTGCTCGAGTTCCTGCGCGATGTCGAGCAGGTCGTCCTGCACGCCGAGAGCGGCGAGCACCTCGTGGGCGCTCTCCTTGACCAGGGTGGCACGCGGGTCGTAGTTCTTGTAGACCCGGTGGCCGAAGCCCATAAGCTTCACGCCCTGCTCTTTGTTCTTCACGCGTTCGACGTACTTTTCGACGCCCTGACCGGAGGCCTGGATCTCGCCGAGCATCGACAGCACGGCCTCGTTGGCACCGCCGTGCAGCGGGCCGAACAGCGCATTGATGCCGGACGATACCGATGCGAACAGGTTGGCCTCGGTCGAGCCGACCAGGCGCACGGTAGAGGTGGAGGCGTTCTGCTCGTGGTCCTCGTGCAGCATGAGTAGGCGTTCGAGCGCCTTGCTAACGACCGGATTGACCTCGTACGGCTCGGCCATGTTGCCGAAGTTGAGCTTGAGAAAGTTGTCCACGAAACTCAGGGAGTTGTCGGGGTAGAGAAAAGCCTGGCCGACGCTCTTCTTGTGCGCGTAGGCGGCCATGACCGGCAGCTTGGCCAGCAACCGAATGGTCGAAATCTCGACCTGCTCCGGGTCCTTCGGGTCGAGCGAGTCCTGGTAGAACGTCGACAGGGCCGAAACGCCCGAGGCTAGCACGCTCATCGGGTGTGCCTTGTGCGGCAGTGAATCGAAGAACCGGCGCATGTCTTCGTGCAACAGAGTGTGGTGACGGATGCGATCGTCAAAGTTTGCGAGTTCGTTTGCGCTGGGCAACTCACCGTAGATAAGTAGCCAGGCTGTCTCGAGAAAGTTCGAGTTCTGGGCGATCTGCTCAATCGGATACCCGCGATAGCGCAGGATGCCGGCGTCGCCGTCAATGTAGGTGATCGCGGAGCGGGTCGCCGCCGTGTTCACGAAACCGTAGTCCAGCGTGGTGAGGCCGGTCTTCTTGGCCAGGGTGGAGATGTCGATGCTCGACACGCCGTCCACACTGGTCAAGATCGGGAACTCTGCGCTCCCGCCGGGAAAAGTGAGGGTGACCTTGTTGGGGTCAGCACTCATCGGTTCGCCGGATGCTGTGTGCTGCGCGACGTCGGTCACGGAGCCTCCTCGGGTATCACTGCCGGATGAAATGTGGTGACGCGTCGCTGAGTTGACCAGCTCTGTAACTGCCGCGGTTGACTCTGTCGCGACTACAGCCTAATCGGCCAGACCGCCTACTGTTGCATCAGCTAAGACTTCGGGCGGTTCGTTGGCGGTAGTCCACAGCTAGTGTCTCCTACTCGGGAAAGAGACGCAATCGCATCGCGGCGGCAGCAATGCGCTCGTCGGTCGCGGTGAGAGAAAAGCGCACGTGCTGCGGGTAGCCATCGCCGTAGAACGGGCCGGGACCGGCCAGGATCCCGACGGCGGCGAGCCGTTCGATGGATTCCCACGCCGGCCGTCCCTCCGTTGCCCAGAGATACAGCCCGGCCTCGCTCCGATCGATGCGAAAACCGGCGTGCTCTAGCGCTGTCCGCAGCACGGCACGGCGGGCGCGGTAGCGCTCTTTCTGCACGGAGACGTGCTCATCGTCTCCGAGAGCGGCGATCATCGCCGCCTGCAGCGGAGCCGGAAGCATGAGCCCGGCGTGCTTGCGCACGGTCAGCAGACGCCCGAGCACGCCGCTGCAGCCAGCAGCGAAGGCCGCACGATAACCAGCCATACTGGACTGCTTGCTGAGCGAGTAGATCGCCACGATGTTGCGCCGGTCTCCCTCGATGACGCGAGGGTCGAGAATGCTCGGGATCGGGTCGGCGTTCCACGGGGCGTCCCAGCCGAGTTCGGCGTAGCATTCGTCGCTGACGATGACGGCGTCGAGTTCCCGGGCGCGGGCCACAGCCGCGCGTAACTCTTCAACCGACAGCACCCGACCATCCGGGTTGCCGGGACTGTTGAGCCAGATCAGCCTGGTCGATTGGGGCCACTCGGCCGGATCATCAGACGCCAGGGGCGTGGCACCGGCAATTGCGGCCCCGATCGCGTAGGTCGGGTACGCAGCTCGCGGGTGCACGATCGTGTCGCCCGCACCGAGGCCAAGCATGAACGGCATGAACGCGACCAGTTCCTTGGAGCCGATCGTGGGCAGCACATTCTTCGGCTCTAGGCCCGTGACGCGGCGGCGCCGGTCATACCAGTCGATGATCGCCTGCTGCAGGGCTGGCGTACCGACGGTTTGCGGGTAGGCGTGGGCATCCGCTGCCGCGCGCAGCGCCTGCTGGACTATGTCGGGCGTGGCATCGACCGGTGAACCGATCGACAGGTCGATGATTCCACCTTCGTGCTGCCGGGCCTGCGTGGCAAAAGGGACCATCTGGTCCCAGGGGTAGTCCGGGAGCGGCTTCAGCACCAAAGCCGCTTAGTGCGCAGCCTGCGGTGGCAGTGCCGAGATGACGGGGTGGTCCTTAGCGAGGACGCCGACCTTGGCTGCGCCGCCGGGTGAGCCGAGGTCGTCGAAGAATTCGACGTTGGCTTTGTAGTAGTCGGCCCACTGTTCGGGCAGGTCGTCTTCGTAGTAGATGGCCTCGACCGGGCAGACCGGTTCGCAGGCTCCACAGTCGACGCACTCGTCCGGGTGGATATAGAGGGAGCGTTCGCCCTCATAAATGCAGTCCACCGGGCATTCGTCGATGCAAGCACGATCTTTCACATCGACGCACGGCAGAGCAATCACATACGTCACAGGTGGGGATTCCCTTCAAGAGCTGACTCCTGATTCTACGCCCCATCAGTCCTTAAGCCGGAGCGTCGGGGCGGCGGCAGTTTCGGCCACGCCAGCACGAACGCCGCGATGAGAGCCGGAACCACGGTCCACAGGGTTCCGGGCAAGCCGGCCGGCACGAGCACCGACCCCCCGGAGCCACGGAGCGACAATACGAAAATGGTCAGGAGCAGCCCAGCGGCGGCCAGGCCGACGACGTACCGGTCCCCGACGACGAGGCGCAGTCCGAGTAGCAGGGCACCGATGCCAACGAACGCGATCGTCAGGCCGATCGGCAGCGCCACGCCGAACAGCGTCAGGGTGACCTGGTGCGCAATGGTTCCCAACACACCAAAGAGGATGCCCAGCAGCAGGCCCCCCAAGCCGGCCAGCGACCGATTCGCCAGCGTTGGGCGGGCGGGCGCGGAGGCTAGCGGCGCCGGGCGCGGCGCATCCGCTCGCAGGAACGTTTCGGTGTCGGTGATCAGGTCAGTGGTGCCGTCGGCGAGGGTGCGAGTGCGCTCCGTGAGGCGCCAGCGCTCGGGAAAACGCCCAAGCGCGCGCAGCTTCTGGGCGAGGTGATCGCCGATATCGATTGCCACGAGGCGCTGTCCGGGAGCTTGACGCACCGTGCGGGCCAGAAAAACGGGCAGGCCGGCCTCGTGCGCGGCAGCTGTCACGGCGCCCCGCACACCCTCATCGACGGCGCCGACGACGACGGCGGTTGCGTCCAATTCTTCGATGGCCGCGATAAGGGCCGTGGCGAGTTCCGGCCGGGAGCCTTGCGGCAGGAGCTGCCAGCTGCGCGCCCCGAGTAGGGCCAGGGCCGCGGACGTGGCCGCGGCATCCGCTTCGCTGACGACCTCGGCATAGAGCACGACGACTCGCGACCCGTCGGCGCGCAACCGGGCAATGGTGCCGCCGGTCAGTGCGGATTCGTCGCCGGGACGGGCGTGCAGAAACAGGATTCGCTCACCGCTGCCGGACATGACCATGGGCGTACGCACCGTTTCTGCTCTGCTGGCAATTCATCTTGCTGGGTAATACCTGTGCCCGAATCAAACCATAACTAGACACGCTCGCGTCGTTCCGACTAGAGTCGATTTCGGTAAGGATAGCCTTACCAAATTTTTTCACCCGAAACTATCGCCCGAACCATTCAAGGAAACCTGTGCTCGCAAACTACCTGATCGGCCTGCGCGAAGGCCTTGAGGCCGCGTTGATCGTGACGATCCTCATCGCTTACCTCGTTAAAATCAACCGTCGTGACGTGCTGCCGCGCATCTGGATCGGCGTGGGCCTGGCCGTGCTTCTCGCTCTCGGCATCGGCGCTTTGCTCACCTACGGTACCTACGGGCTGTCGTTCACCGCACAGGAGACCATCGGAGGCGTACTCTCAATTGTCGCGACCGGCCTGGTGACCTGGATGGTGTTCTGGATGCTGCGCACCGCACGCGACCTCAAGGGTCACCTGCAGGGCAACATCGACAAGCACCTCGTCGGCACCGGCCTCGGCCTCGTTCTCGTCGCCTTTCTCGCGGTCGGCCGTGAGGGCATCGAGACCGCCCTGTTCATCTGGGCCGCCGTGCAGGCCACCGGTGCAACGACCATGCCGCTGATCGGTGCGGCCCTCGGCATCGCGACGGCGATCGGCCTCGGCGCACTGATTTACGCGGGCATGCTCAAGATCAACCTGTCGAAGTTCTTCACCTATACCGGCGCGATTCTCATCATCGTCGCTGCGGGCGTACTCTCCTACGGCGTGCACGACCTGCAGGAAGCCGGCTTCCTGCCGGGCCTGCACGCTCTCGCCTTCAACGTGAGCGCTGCCGTGCCGCCGGACAGCTGGTACGGCACGCTGCTCAAGGGCACCCTGAATTTCTCCCCCGCCACCACCTGGCTGGAGATGTTCGTCTGGCTGGCCTATGCCGTGCCCACCCTGACCCTCTTCATCAGCAAGAGCCGCCGCGGTCGCACCAGCTCCCGCCCGGTTGAGGCCGCACCCCGGACGCCGATGTCCGTGCCGGTTGCCGCGCACTAATTTCTCGTTTCTCTGAAAAAGGATCTTCATGCCTCGTGTGTTGCGTTATGCCCGCCTGCTCGGCGTCGGTGTTCTCGGCGTTAGCCTGCTCAGCGGCTGCGTCGCAAACAACCAAGCTGCCTCGCACACGGCGATCACCGTAGACAGCAGCGCGGCGGATTGCGCGATATCTGCGAATGAAGCGCCGGCCGGCAGCATCCGTTTCACGGTCACCAATTCCGGTGATCAGGTGACCGAGTTCTACCTGCTCGCCGACGACGGCCTGCGCATCGTCGGGGAGGCGGAGAACATCGGTCCGGGGCTCAGCCGCGACCTCGTGGTGCAGCTCGACGCCGGCAGCTACTTCACCGCCTGCAAACCGGGCATGACCGGTGACGGCGTCGGCAAGGCCGAATTCACCGCCACCAAAACGGATGCCGCCGCCACCATGGACGTCGACCTTGCAGCCCAGATCGACACCGCCAACACCAGCTACTCCTCGTACGTCAGTGATCAGATCGACCAGCTCGTCACCGGCACCGACTCTTTCGCCGCCGCCTATGAAAGTAGGGACGACGACACGGCCCGCAGCCTGTACGCCTCGACTCGGGTGCACTGGGAGCGGGTGGAGACCATCGCGGAATCCTTCGGAGACCTCGACCCGAAGCTCGACCTGCGCGAGGCCGACCTCGAAGAGGGCCAGAACTGGACCGGCTGGCACGCGATCGAGAAGGACCTCTGGCCACAGGACGCTGAATCCGGCTTCGAGGCCTACAGCGCGGAGAAGCGAGCGGCGCTCACCCGGCAGCTGGTCGCCGACACCGCGACCCTGCAAGACAAGGTGGAGGGACTGACGTTCACCCTGTCGCAGCGCACCAATGGCGCGATCGGCCTGCTCGACGAAGTCGCCACGGGCAAGGTCACCGGGGAGGAAGAGACCTGGTCGCACACCGACCTCTGGGACTTTCAGGCCAACGTCGACGGAGCCAAGGTGCTCTACGACGGGGTTCGTCCGATCCTACTGAAAACGCATGCCGAGCTGGCCACTTCACTCGACACCGAATTCGCCTCCCTGCAAACGCTGCTCGACGCCCAGCGCGTCGGCGACGGGTTCAAGCTCTACACCGACCTCACTCCCGCTGAGATACGCGCCCTCGCGGATCAGGTCAACGCCGTCGGCGAGCCGCTGAATGGGCTCACCGCCGCGCTCGTACTGTGAGGCGCAGCCTAAAAAACACCAGCACGCGCGGTAAGAAGGCCGAATCCGGCGCCGCGTCGAGCGCGGGGCCCTCCAACCCCGCCTCCGCAGCTCCGGCAGCGCCAGCACACAGACTGTCGCGGCGCGGGCTACTCGGACTCGCCGGGGCCAGCGTCGCCGGGATCGGGCTCGGTGTAGCCGGGGACAGAACTGCGCTGGCGGCGGGATCGGAAGAGGCATCCGCTTCGGCGGTCTACCCGTTCTATGGCAGCCACCAGGCCGGCATCGTCACGCCAGCACAGGATCGCTTGCACTTTGCCGCCTTCGACGTCTCCGCCGGCACCACGCGCGCCCAGCTGATCGAGCTGCTGCAGGACTGGACGGTCGCGGCCGCCGCGATGGCCGCCGGGCAGGATATCGGCGAGTATGGCGCCGTCAACGGGCCCTACGACGCGCCGCCCGAGGACACCGGTGAGGCCCAGGGGCTACCCACGGCGGGTCTCACGATCACGTTCGGGTTCGGCCCGACCCTGTTTGAGACAGCGGATGGTGTCGATCGCTTCGGCATCATCGGCCGCCGACCGGCCGATCTGACGCCGCTCCCGCATTTTCCCGGCGACGACCTCGATGACGGGCGCAGCGACGGTGACCTGTGCATCCAAGCCTGCTCGAACGACCCCCAAGTGGCCGTGCACGCGATTCGCAACCTGTCCCGCATCGCGTTCGGTCGAGCCGCCCTGCGCTGGTCCCAGCTCGGGTTCGGGCGCACCTCATCGACGTCAACGACTCAGTCCACTCCGCGCAACCTGTTCGGGTTCAAGGACGGCACGTCCAACATCAAGGCGGAGGAGCCCGGGGTGGTAACCGACCAGGTCTGGGTGGCTGCGGCCGACGGGCCGGCCTGGCTGGCCGGTGGATCCTACCTGGTGGCGCGGCGCATCCGCATGACCATTGAGACCTGGGATCGCACGATCCTGCGCGAGCAGGAGGCGGTGTTCGGCCGCACCAAGGGCGCTGGCGCGCCGCTCTCCGGCGGCACCGAGTTCAGCGAGCCCGACTTCACGCTCGCCGGGCGGGAGGACCAGCCGCTCATCGGTGCCGCCGCGCATGTGCGGCTCGCGCATCCGAGCCAGAACCAGGGCATGAAGCTGCTGCGTCGCGGCTACAACTTCGTCGATGGTAATGACGACCTGGGGCGGCTCGAGGCCGGGCTGTTCTTCATCAGCTTTCAGCGGTCGCCGGCCCAGTTCACCGCGGTGCAGCTGAACCTGGCCAGGCACGATGCCCTCAACGAGTACATTCGGCACGTCGGAAGCGCCCTGTTCGCCGTTCCGGCCGGCACTGCTGAAGGAAGCTACGTGGGCGCGCCCCTCTTCGCGTGACACACGGTGGGACATATCCGTTCGCCGGGCCGTGAGCTTCAAGGCGTTGATAGGTTTATGTCGAACGCATACTCACGGCTGGATGGTACAAACTCACGGGTCTTCGATGCTTAACGCGGGAAACCCCCGCAGCAGATGCTGCGAGGGTTCCAGGGAAGCAGGTGCGGGTTAGTTTGCGTCCATCTTCTTCACGCGCGAAACCTGGCGCGAGCGAGCGGCGGCGGTGAGCTCCACCTTGCGAATACGCACGGCGGCCGGGGTGACCTCGACGCACTCATCTTCACGAGCGAATTCAAGGCACTGCTCGAGCGAGAGCTGCTTGGGCGGCGTCATCGACTCGAACGTGTCGGAGCTGGACTGACGCATGTTGGTCAGTTTCTTTTCCTTGGTGATGTTCACGTCCATGTCGTCGGCGCGCGAGTTCTCGCCGATGACCATGCCTTCGTAGACCTCGGAGGTCGGCTGCACGAAGAACGACATGCGCTCCTGCAGGTTGATGATCGCGAACGGAGTAACCGCGCCGGAACGGTCGGCCACAATGGAACCGTTCGTGCGGGTGTTGATCGTTCCGGCCCAGGGCTCGTAACCGTGCAAAATTGCGTTGGCGATACCGGTACCGCGCGTGTCCGTGAGGAACTGCGTGCGGAAGCCGATCAGGCCGCGCGACGGGACGATGAATTCCATGCGAACCCAGCCGGTGCCGTGGTTGGCCATGTTCTCCATGCGACCCTTGCGGGCGGCGAGCAGCTGTGTGATGGCGCCGAGGTATTCTTCGGGTGCATCGATGGTGAGGTGTTCGAACGGCTCGTGGACCTTGCCGTCGACGCGCTTCACCACTACCTGCGGCTTGCCGACGGTAAGTTCGAATCCTTCGCGACGCATCTGCTCGACCAGGATGGCGAGGGCCAGTTCTCCACGGCCCTGCACCTCCCAGGCGTCCGGGCGTCCGATGTCGACGACCTTGAGCGAGACGTTACCGACGAGTTCGCGGTCGAGCCGGTCCTTGACCATGCGGGCGGTGAGCTTGTGGCCTTTGACCTTACCCATGAGCGGTGAGGTGTTCGTGCCGATGGTCATCGAAATGGCCGGATCGTCGACCGTGATGGTCGGCAACGGGCGTACGTCGTCGGGGTCGGCGAGGGTCTCACCGATGGTGATGTTCTCGATACCGGCCACTGCCACGATGTCGCCGGGGCCGGCGCTTTCAGTGGGGTAGCGGTCCAGCGCCTTGGTGATGAGCAGCTCGGTGATCTTCACGTTGCTGACGGTGCCGTCCTGCTGCACCCAGGCCACGGTCTGGCCCTTCTTGATGGTGCCCTGGAAGATTCGCAGCAGTGCGAGGCGGCCAAGGAACGGCGAGGCATCGAGGTTTGTGACGTGGGCCTGAAGCGGGTGCGTGTCATCGTAGGTCGGTGCCGGAATGTGCTTGAGGATCGCATCGAACAGCGGCTCGAGGTCGTCGTTGTCGGGCAGGGTGCCATCTTCGGGCTTGTTCCAGCTGGCGGCGCCGTTGCGGCCCGACGCATAGACGACGGGCACGTCGAGGACGGCGTCGAGGTCGAGGTCGGGGAAGTCGTCGGCCATGTCGCTCGCGAGGCCGATGAGGAGGTCCTGGCTTTCGGCCACGACCTCATCGATGCGCGCGTCGGGACGGTCGGTCTTGTTGACGAGGAGGATGACGGGCAGTTTGGCTTCGAGCGCCTTACGGAGCACGAAACGGGTCTGCGGCAGCGGGCCCTCGGATGCGTCGACGAGGAGGACGACGCCGTCGACCATGGACAATCCGCGTTCGACCTCGCCGCCGAAGTCAGCGTGGCCCGGGGTGTCGATCACGTTGATGGTGATGGGACCCTCAGTCGCGTGGACGCCCTTGTACGAGACCGCCGTGTTCTTGGCGAGAATCGTGATGCCCTTTTCGCGCTCGAGTTCGTTCGAGTCCATCGCACGCTCTTCAACGTGGGAGTGGTCCGCGAAGGAGTCGGTCTGCTTGAGCATCGCGTCGACCAGCGTCGTCTTACCGTGGTCAACGTGAGCAACGATTGCAACATTTCGGAGGTTATTGCGTGTAGCAATCGCCATAAAAATAGATCCTTACGAAGAATGAGTGCCGCAGAGTCTCGCGCGCGACGAAGAATGGATACCGGGGGTCATAATGTGACCCAAAGTACTATCCTACCGTATGATTTCGACCGGTCCGGTGGGCCGTACTCGGCTAAACATCGTTTCCGGCGGCCAGCAACTCGCGGCGCAGTTCGCGGCGTGCCCGCTGTTCGGTCGGGTCGGGGATCGGCACGGCTGCGAGCAGACGTTGGGTGTATGGGTCTTTCGGGTAGCGCAATATCTCATCCCGCGTGCCGGTTTCGACTATGCGGCCGTGGTGCATCACGGCAATACGATCGGCGAGCACGTCGATGACGGCGAGGTCGTGAGTGATGAACAGGCAGGCGAAGTTCATCTGCCTCTGCAGCGACTGGATCAGCTGAAGCACCCGAGCCTGCACCGACACGTCGAGCGCGCTGGTCGGTTCATCGGCGATGAGCACTTTCGGCTCGAGCGAGAGCGCGCGGGCGATGCCGACGCGCTGCTTCTGCCCGCCGGACAGTTCGTGTGGAAAGCGGCTGCGGTAGGCGCGCGGCAGCTCGACGCTGTCGAGCAGCCGCTCCACCTCGGCGCTAAGCCCCGCCCCCTTCAAGCCCTTGGCGAGCTTGAGCGGTTCGCCGATGCTGTCGCCGATGGGCATCCGGGGGTTGAGCGAAGACGATGGATCTTGAAAGACGATGCCGACACTCTTGTGGAGCCGGTGAATCTCGTCACGGCTGGCTTTCGAAATGTCATGACCGGCCACGTGCAGCGTGCCCTCGGTGATCGGCAGCAGGGCGATGGCGGCGCGACCGAGGGTGGTTTTGCCGGAACCCGACTCTCCCACAAGCCCGAGCACCTCGCCTTGGCGTACGAACAGGTTGACCTGATCGACGGCGCGAAAAGCCGCGACTCGACCGTGTTTAGGGTATTCGATGACGACATCGTCGAACTTGACGACCACCTCGCGGCTGTCACGCCGGGCTGCAGTAGCCGCCTCATTCGCCAGCCGCTCGTTGACCTCGATGCGAGCGGCAAGTACGGCGTCGACCACGATGTCGGTACCGATGGCCAGCGCCGCGGTCATATCGATCGCTTCATCGCCGCGCTGGCCGAGGTGCGGGACCGCCTGGAGCAGGGCGATGGTGTACGGGTGACTGGGTTTGTTGAAAATCTGATCGACCGTGCCGCGTTCCACGATGACGCCCCGTCGCATGACGGCGATGTCATCGGCGAGGTCGGCAACGACACCCATGTCGTGCGTGATCAGCAAAATGGCACTATCGAGTCGGTCGCGCAGGCTGCGCAGCAGGTCAAGGATCTCGGCCTGCACCGTCACATCGAGGGCGGTTGTGGGTTCGTCGGCGATGAGCAGTTGCGGGTCGCAGGAGATGGACTGGGCGATCATGGCGCGCTGGCGTTGTCCTCCAGACAGTTGGTGCGGATAGGAGTTGAATGCTTTCAGGGGATCTGGGAGTTCGACCATATCGAGCAGTTCCAGGGCACGTGCCCTCGCCTGCGACGGCGACATACCGAAGTGAGCGCGCAGGGTTTCAATGATCTGGAATCCGATCGTGTACACCGGGTTGAGGGCAGTCATCGGCTCCTGAAAGATCATGGCGACCTGGCCGCCGCGCACTCTGTGCATCTGCGCGGGCTTCAGTCCCATGAGTTCCCGACCGCTGAGCTTGACGCTGCCGGAGACGCGACTGTTCTCGGGGAGCAGGTCGAGAATGGCCATCGAACTGGCGCTCTTGCCCGAGCCGGACTCGCCGACGATGGCGAGCACCTTGCCACGCTCGATCGAGTAGCCCAGATTGAGCGCGGCTGGCACCCAGACGTTGTCCACGCCGAAGTGCACGGTCAGGTCGGTCACCTGAAGCACGGGGCCGGAGAATGTGTTCGTCACCTGGTCGGTCATGAAATCCTGCTTCCCTCGATCGTGCGGTTTCTGAGGCCGGAGTCTGGCACGATGGCTGAATGCCCGTCGCTGCCGACCCGAATGTCTTCTACTCGCGGTTCAACCGCATTATCGCCGCCCTGTTCGCCACGGTGGCTGCGCTCAGCGCGCTGAGCCTGTTCCTGCTGCCGACCGCATCCAATCGCTGGTTGGTCGTTCCGGCCCTGTTCGTCATACTGTTCGTCTGGGAAATGCTCTGGCGGCCCGACTTGCGCGTGAGCGATACGGCCGTGACCATTCGCAATCCGCTGCGCACCATCGTGGTGCCGTGGGCGGCGCTCGTGCACGTTGACACCAAGTTCGCGCTCACCCTCTATACGCCCGGACGCAAGTTCGCGGTGTACTGCGCCCCTGCACCCGGCCGCAGCCTGACCAGCGCCGGACGTCGCAAGACCACCGACCCGGTGCCCTACCTCACCGGAGCACCCCGACCCGGAGACCTGCCGGGAAGTGAGTCCGGAGAGGCGGCGCAACTGGTGCGCGCACGCTGGGACGCCCTGCAGCGCAGCGGCCGGGTAAACGGCGGCCTCGCCGCCCAGACTCCGGTATCGATCGTGTGGGCCTGGGGTCGCGCGGGGGCGCTGGCGGCGGGCGCTGCGGCATCCGTTGTGACCATTCTGCTCTCTTAGGCTGCACGGCGTCACGGCTTCGGCTCCAGCTCCGGTTCGGGCGGGGTTTCGCGCATTTTACTGAGCTTGAACCGGCGGTGCCGCGGGTCAAAAGCGTCGCGCAGGCCGTCACCGACGAAGTTCACCAACAGCGCGAGCGACACGATGAACGCGCCGGGCCACCAGAACAGCCACGGTCGGGTCTGGAAGGCCGACTGGTTCGAGCTGATCAGCAGCCCGAGCGACACGTCGGGAGAGCGGATGCCGTAGCCGAGATAGCTCAGCGCCGTCTCGAGCAGGATGGCCGAGGCCATGATGAGCGTCGCCGACACGATGACGACACCCATGGCGTTGGGCAGGATGTGCTTGAAGATGATGCGCATGTCGGAGGCGCCGGCAACGCGGGCAGCTTCGACGAACTCCCGTTCGCGCAGGGAGAGGAATTCGCCGCGCACCAGCCGGGCGATGCCCATCCAGGAGAAGAAGCCGAGCATGATCGCGAGCACCGGTGCGCCGAGGCTGCCGAACCAGTGGCCGACGACGGAGCCGATGACAAGGGCGGGAATCACGATGAAGACGTCGGTGACGCGCATGAGAATGGCGTCGACGGTGCCGCGGTAGTAGCCGGCGATCGCCCCGACCACCACACCCACTACCGTTGCAATGAGGCCGAGCACAACCATGACGAGCGCGGAATTCTGGATGCCCCGCATGGTCATGGCGAAGTAGTCCTTGCCGATGCGGTCCTGGCCGAACGGATGCTCGCCCAGCGAAACACCGTCGCCGCCGAGAAACTGCGGCAGCAGGGACAGGGTCGGGTCGCCACCGTTGACTTGCGGGTTGAGTTCCTTGAACCCGAACCTCCACCAGCCTGGAATAGGGCCGATGCCGATGGCGGAGAAGGAGAACAGGATGATGGCCAAAAGCACGATAATCGACGCCACGGCCACCCTATTGCCGACGAAGCGGCGCCAGATCAGGCGACCCTGACTCTCGGGTAACGAATTTGCCGCAGCGAGTTCGTCAGCGGGGACTTCGGGTGGCGTCGGTCCTAGACCAATTGGTGTGGACATTTAGCGAATCCTCACTCTGGGGTCTAGCCCGGCGTAGGCCATGTCGGCCAGAAAATTGAAGGTGATGGCCATAGCGGCGACGATAAGAAAATAGCCCATGACCGGGTTCAGGTCACCCCGCTCTAGTCCCGAATTGAACAGGCTCCCCATTCCGGGAATGGCGAAGATCTTTTCTGTGATGATTGCGCCACCGAGCAGCGCGCCGACATCGAAGGCGACGAGGGTCGTCAGCGGAATCAGCATGTTGCGGAACGCGTGCCGCACGATCACCGTGCGTTCCGGAAGCCCCTTGGCGCGGGCAGTGCGAATGAAGTCGAGGCTGAGCACTTCGAGCATTCCGGCGCGGGAGTACCGGGTGTACCCGGCGAAAGAGATCAGCAGCAAGGCAACGATTGGCAGCGTGAGGTGCGCGAACGTATCGAGTCCGGTGAGCCACACGTCGCCGGACACTCCCGGGGTCTTGGATCCCACTGTGGCGATCGGGCGCCCGTTGGTCGCGGTCAGGAGGTCACCCCAGGATTGCATGAACCGGTCAAGAAGCACGACCGCGCCGGAGAACAGGGCGGTGACGAGACCGACCCGCATGTTCTGGCCGCGATCGTAGCCGCCAGCCAGAAAACCACTAACCAGTCCAACCCCGATCGTGGCGAGCGCCAGAATGAAAAGCGTTCCTGCACTTGAAACGTCGAATAGCGGCTGCAAGGAAAAATATGCTGCGATGGCTAGCGCAGCGTTTATACCGGCGGTGATCAGTGCCCGGCGGTTGCGCAGTCCGGCCAGCAGGGTCGCCGCACCGGCGGCGATTGCCGCGACCAGCAGGATGACGGGGATCGGACCCAAACCAGGATTCTCAAACCATCCGGTCGCGCTCATTAGGAGCAGTACCCCGGATGTAGCGAGCCCCGACACGAGAAAAACGACGAGTCGGCGACGACGGTCCCCACCGAGCAAAGACTGCCAGATAGCCCCGATGATGACACCAATGACGACCAAGGCGGTGCCGCCGATGACGGGATCGCGGAGAAAATCGTTGAACCCGATGGCGATGAATTCTTTGAGGAGCACCGCCACGAGAAACGCGGGCAACGAGAAGAGAAAGAAGCTCACGAAAGTGACCGTGTTGTCGAGGCCGCTGTACTGGCGCAATGCAGTGATGATACCGATCGTGACACCAAGAAGAATGGCGAGAACGAGCGCGAAGGTGACCAGCTGCACTGTCGCGGCGAGAGCGTTGGGGAGAATATCGACGACCTGGGCATTCGAAATGGTCGACCCAAGATCGCAAGCGTTGGCAAAGGGAATCGCACACTTGGCGACGCCGCCAAGCCACAGTACCCAGCGCAAGGGCGGAGGCACGTCGAGGTCGAGTCGTGCCACTCGCGCGTCGATGAGCTGCTGTTTGTTGGGCGAGTTGCTGCTCTCGAGGTCCTGGAGCGGCTGCGCGGAGTAGCCGACCATGACGTACATCAGAAACGATGCGGCGATCAGGATGAGGATGGAGACGAGAATGCGTCTCAGGATAAAGCTCACCATGCCGGGGCTACCTCACTATGGGGGTTGTTCGTACTTCTGGACTGGCGCGAACGCGCCCTGGAACGGATGCCGCCAGATCCGAGAGTTGGGCTCCTGAGCGAACTCAGAAGCCCAACGGCGCGATCGAGCTATCTACTCGTTGACAGACCATTCCCAGAAGTTCCAGAACGGACCGGTCTGGTTACCCATGTACTCCACACCGCTGACGCGCTTGGAGACGCCGAACACGCCGGGCAGCTGGAACAGCGGCAGGCCATAGGCATCCGCGAACATCTGCTTGTCCATCCGCTTCTCAATCGCGATGAGTTCATCCGGATCGAGCGTTATCTGGGTCAGGAGCGCATCATCGTTCGTTCCTGTGTAGCGGCTGTAGTTACCGCCGCCATCGGTCGAGAAGATCTGCGAGATGCCGGCCGAACCAACGCCGGGGCTGATCCAACCGAAGATCGACGCTTCATAGTCGCCACCGGACAGCAGCGAACTCCAGTCGGGTGACCCCTTGTCGACGATATTGAACCCGGCCTGGCTGGCCGACTCCTGAATGGCCTGGAAGGTATCGACCCTGTTCGGGTTGTTGGAGTTGTACAGAATGCTCACCGTCGGCGTCGCGCCGGCGAGAAGCGTCTTGGCACCCTCGATGTCTACCTCGGCGTAGTCGCTCGAGCCGTTATTGGAGACGGAATCGCTGTACGGCTCGTTGGCCGGAACCCAGATCTGCGAGTTCAGCACCTCGGCGTCGGGGTTGATGGGCGTGATGAGGGAGTCAAGGATTTGCTGGCGCGGGATGGTCTTCAGGAAGGCCTGACGAACGCTCAGATCGGCGAAGACCTCGGAGCCGAAGTTGAGGTCGACATGGTCGTAAGAGAGCTGGTCGCCGGTCAGTACGTCGGCGCCGGTGTTCTCGAGCGCTGTAAGAGTGTCAGCCGATGCCTGCGGATACATGATGTCAACCTCGCCGTTCTGCAGCGCGGTGACCTCGGCGTTCGCGTCGGGGATGACGCGCAGGATCAGCTTGTCGATTTTGGGCTTCATCCCAGCGACATAGAACTTATTAGGCTCCATGGTGAAGGACTGTCCGGGCGTCCACCCGGTCGGAACCATAGGTCCACTCGAGACGAGCAGGTCGGGGTCGGTCGGGAACGCGGTCACGTCATAGCCCGTGTTCACGAAGTCGGCGGCCGCCTTGAATGTGGGGTCCGCTTCGGCCGGGCTGGCCGGGTCTCCCTTGGGCAGGCCCATGATCAGTTCGGTCAGGTCGGCTGCCGAGCCGAGTCCGGCTTTTTTGGCGACGATGTGCGCCGGCTGCCCGATTGGGTTGATGATCTCCCAGTCCACGTAGGGCGTTCCATAGACCAGGGTCATCGATAGGTTATCGTCGCTGATCGTCGGCAGCGCCGTCGTGTCGAGTCCGGCGGTGCTCGCAGCGAGGTCGAAGTACTGCGTACCGGTCACCACCTCACCGCTGTCCGGGTCAGTGGTCGAGCTGTTGAAGAAGCCGGATTGCGTAGCCCAGGACAGCAGCATGTCATCGGCCGTCACTGGCTCTCCGTCAGACCACTTGTTGTCGGGGTTGAGCGTGTAGGTGACGGTCTGTGGATCATCGCTGGTTTTCTCGAAGGTGCCGAACTCCTCCTCGTGCACGAGGTTGAATTCGTTGTCGACGTATGAGAAAGCGGAACCGTAGTTGCCCATGAGGTAACCGATGATGCCGTTGGTGTCGAGGTTTGACTGGGGGGTCTGGTTATTGAACGACGTGAAGTCGTTGACGATTGCGACTGTCACCGTGCCGCCGCCACCGGCAGTATCCGTGTTGGTATCGGTGCTTCCGGTCGTGGTGCAAGCGGTCAAGGCGAGGGCGGCGACGCCGAGAACGGCGACCCCACTCAGGCTTTTCCTAAACAGTTTTCCTCTGATAGACAAGATTCCTCCTGGGCGAAGTGAGCGCCGGCGCACGGCTCGAGGCCGCGGGTCGATCGTGGTTAGCTACGACCCTAGAGAGAAATCAACAGCGGTGACAAGCAAATACGTGAACTGTTATGAAAAGGAACCATTCATCTTCGTCAAAGTTAGACTTTTTGCACGAAACCTGCGCGTATATGAGTGTCACGCCAAGATTCATAGGTTTACGAGAGAGATTTCGTCGATTAAGCGGGACGGCAGGGCAACGATCAGGCCGATACGGCGCCCAAAAAGATGCAGGTCCGCCCGGGATCGATCCGGTCGGGTCGTCATCGCGCAGACCGCCGCCTACCGTCCGAACTCGAAATTTCCTCCGGGGAACGCCGCGAGCAACTCCTGCGTGAGCTCGCCGTCGATCGAGGCCGCAGAAATCACCACTCACGATCAGAGGGTTGTTGCGACCCTAGTTTGAGTCGCCCCAAATTGGGTATTGCGACACAAATGGTTACAAAGGCGCAATACAGTCGGCAACTCCTGAACGTCACGGTACCAAAGCGCGCACGATTGTTGCGAGACAATCTCGAGGGGGTGATGCCCCGTCAAACCGGGTCACGGGGGCCTCCCTGTGATGGGGTGGCAGGATAGAACCATGGCCACAGCATCCGTTTCGCGTCTTTCGGGGCTGCACCGCACGCGGCTGTACTGGGAGATCGGTATCGTGCTCGCGCTGTCACTCGGGGCGTCGGCGGTGTATTCCATCGTGTCGATCGTGGCCAGGTTGACCGATAAGACCCCCCTCGCCGACCAGTCAGCGACCCTCAACGGGTCGCAGTCGCCGCGGGAGTGGCTCGACTTCACCTATCAGTTCCTCGGGATCGCGTTCGGGCTCGCAGCGGTGGCGCTGGTGCTGTTTCTACTGTGGCGGCCCGGGCAGAGCCCGTTCACCCGTCTCGGCTTCGACCTGACCTGCCCCGGGCGAGACCTGCTCGGCGGATTCGGACTGCTGCTTGTGATCGGTGTTCCGGGGCTTGCGCTATACCTGGCCGGGCGGGCATTCGGCTTCACCGTGGCCGTCGTACCGTCGCCGCTCGACAGCTTCTCGTGGACAATTCCGATCCTCGTGTTCGCGGCTCTCAAGGCGGCGCTGGTCGAGGAGCTCATCGTGGTCGGCTATCTGTTCACGCGGCTACGGGAACTGGGTTGGTCGACCTGGACGATCATTCTGAGCTCGGCCGCGCTGCGCGGCAGCTATCACCTGTATCAGGGCGTCGGGCCGTTCTTCGGCAACGTGGCCATGGGCGTCGTGTTCGGCTGGTGCTATTCCCGCTGGGGGCGCACCATGCCGCTCGTGGTGACCCACTGGCTGCTCGATATTCTCTCGTTCGTCGGCTACCCACTCGCGCTGGCCTGGTGGCCGGGGCTGCTCGCCCCGGCTAGCTAGCTCCTACTCGAACGCCTCGGGCGGCGGGCAGGCGCAGACCAGATTGCGGTCACCGTAAGCGTTGTCGATGCGCCGCACCGGCGGCCAGTATTTGTTTCGCACGAGCGTAGGGACCGGATACACGGCGGTCGTCCGATCGTATGGATGCTCCCACTCCCCCTCGATCACCGATTGCGCCGTGTGCGGGGCGTTGTGCAGCGGATTGTCGTCGGCGGGCCAGCGGCCGGCGGCGACGGCATCCGCTTCGGCCTTGATCGCGATCATGGCGTCGACGAAACGGTCGATTTCGCCGAGGTCTTCGCTCTCTGTGGGCTCGACCATGAGCGTGCCGGCCACCGGAAAGCTCATGGTCGGTGAATGGAAGCCGTAGTCGACAAGGCGTTTGGCCACGTCATCGACGCTCACACCGGTGGCCGCAGTGAGCGGGCGCAGGTCAAGGATGCACTCGTGCGCGACCAGGCCGTTTTCGCCCGAGTAGAGCAGCGGATAGCTGTTCTCGAGGCGTTTGGCCACGTAGTTAGCGGCGAGCACGGCGGCGCCGGTGGCCTGCTTGAGGCCGTCGATTCCCATCATGCGCACGTAGGCCCACGAGATGGGCAGGATGCTCGGGCTGCCGTACGGCGCCGCCGAGACCGGCCCGCCGGCGTGCACGACGTTCGCGGTGGCTCCCCCACTGCCCAGCAGGTAGTGCTCGTCGCTCTGGGCGAGAGGATGCCCAGGCAGGAACGGTGCGAGGTGAGCTTTGGCCGCGACCGGGCCAACGCCCGGGCCTCCCCCGCCGTGCGGGATGCAGAAGGTCTTGTGCAGGTTCAGGTGCGAGACGTCGCCGCCGAAGTCACCATAGCGGGCGAATCCGAGCAGCGCGTTGAGATTGGCGCCGTCGACGTACACCTGGCCCCCGGCCGCGTGCACGTCCGCACAGATGGTGGCGACCTCGTGCTCGTAGACACCGTGGGTGGACGGGTAGGTGATCATGAGCGCGGCGAGGGTGTGGGCGTGCTCGGCGATCTTGGCGTGCAGGTCGGCGAGGTCGACGTTTCCGAGGTCATCGCAGGCCACGACGACAACGCGCATACCGGCAAGGACAGCGGATGCCGCGTTGGTGCCGTGCGCGCTCGACGGGATCAGGCAGACCGTGCGGTCGATCGCACCGTTGGACTGGTGGTACCCGCGGATGGCGAGCAGGCCGGCAAGTTCGCCCTGGCTGCCGGCGTTGGGCTGCAGCGACACGGAGTCGTATCCGGTGACGTCGGATAGCCAGGTTTCGAGCTGGCGCACCAGGTGCAGGTAACCCTCGACATCCGCTGTGGGCGCGAAGGGGTGGATCCCGGCGAATTCGGGCCAGCTGACGGCCTCCATCTCGCTCGCGGCGTTGAGCTTCATGGTGCAGGAGCCGAGCGGGATCATGCCGCGGTCGAGCGCGTAGTCGTAATCGGCGAGGCGCTTGAGGTAGCGCATCATGCTGGTCTCAGAGCGGTGCGTGTTGAACACCGGGTGGGTGAGGTACTCGCTCGTGCGATCGAGATCGCCCGGCAGCCCGTGCTGCACGGCATCGAAGTCGACGTGGCCGAAGGCGTCGCGGCCGCCGAACGCTCCGACAACGTATGAAAGGTCGGCGAGCGTTGTGGTCTCGTCGACCGAAACGCTGATGGTGTTCGCATCGACCTGGTGCAGGTTGTAGCCGCTTTCGGCTGCCTTCGCCACGACCTCGGCGGCGCCCGCCGGCACATTGATCTGGAACGTGTCGAAGAAGGTGTCGGTGAGCACGCCGACGTCAATGGCGCGCAGCGCAGCGACCAGGGCCCCGGCCCGCTCGTGCACCCGTTCGGCGATCGCCTTCAGGCCTTGCGGCCCGTGGTAGACCGCGTACATACCGGCCATCACGGCGAGCAGCACCTGGGCGGTACAGATGTTCGAAGTGGCCTTGTCGCGGCGAATGTGCTGCTCACGCACCTGCAGGGCGAGGCGGTAGGCCGGGTGACCGGTGGCGTCGACGCTCACGCCGACCAGGCGGCCGGGCAGCTGGCGTTCGAGGCCCTTACGCACGGCCATGTAGCCGGCGTGCGGTCCGCCGAAGCCCATCGGCACGCCGAAGCGCTGGGTGGTGCCGACGGCGACATCGGCGCCGAGGTCGCCGGGCGACTTCAGCAGGGTGAGGGCGAGCAGGTCGGCGGCCACGATAACGAGGGCCTTGTTCTCGTGCGCGAGGTCGATGACGACCTGCGGGTTCCAGATGCGTCCGGAGGCAGCGGGGTACTGCACGAAGACACCGAAATAGTCGCCGAGGTCTTCGGCCGTGCTCTGCTCGGTCAAAGCCACCTGCGCCAGTTCGATGCCGAGCGCGGCGGCGCGATTGGTGAGCAGCGCGTGGGTCTGGGGGAAGGCATCCGTGTCGACGATGAACCGTCGCGAGCCGGATTTGGAGGCGCGCAGGGCAAGCAGCATACCCTCGACCACCGCGGTGGATTCGTCGAGCATCGACGCGTTGGCCGTCGTCAGCCCGGTGAGGTCGGCGATCATGGTCTGAAAATTTATGAGCGCTTCGAGCCGGCCCTGGGAGATCTCGGGCTGGTAAGGGGTGTAAGCGGTGTACCAGCTGGGGTTCTCGAACACGTTGCGCTTGATCACGGCGGGCGTGAACGTGTCGTAGTAGCCGAGGCCGATCATCGATCGTTTGACAGTGTTGCGCCCGGCGAGGGCGCGCAGTTCGGCGACGGCCTCGTTCTCGGTCGCGGCGGGCGGTAGGGCACTGCCTGCGTCCTGCCGAAACAGGTCGGCGTGGATCGACGCCGGCATAGCGGCGGAGACGAGGTCGTCCACCGAGTCGTAGCCGAGCGTCTCGAGCATGTGGGACTGGGCGTCGACATCGGTACCGATGTGGCGCTGGGAAAAGGCCTGCGTCATGTTGTACGTTACTCCCCGATCAGGGCGGAATACTCAGTAAACGTCAGCAGGGTGGGAAGGGTCTCGAACTCGACCTTGATCAGCCAGCCCGCGCCGAACGGGTCGCTGTTGACGAGTTCCGGGCTCTCGACCACCTGGTCGTTTGTGGCCGTGACGGTGCCGTTGACCGGCGCGAATAGTTCCCCGACCGACTTGGTCGACTCGATTTCGCCGACGACCGTGCCACCGGCGATGGTGCTGCCGACCTCGGGCAGTTCGACGAAGACGACGTCGCCGAGCTTTTCAGCGGCGTAGGCGGTGATTCCGACGGTCGCGATAGAACCCTCGACCAAAACCCACTCATGCTCGGCGGTGTAGTGGAGTGTTGATGTGTCTGTCATGGTGTTGCCTTTCGCAGGTTGCACGGATTCTAGAGGGGCTATTCGACGCGCTTATAGAAGGGGAGTGACGTGACGGTCGCCGGAAGGCGGGTGCCGCGCACGTCGACGTACACCTCGGTGCCGAGGCGGGCGAGGTCGGGGGTGACATAGGCCATGGCGATCGGGTAGCCGAGGGTCGGCGAAAGGGCGCCGCTCGTGATCACGCCGTCGGGCGCCTCGGCATCGAGGCTGCGGAAGATCGCATACTCGGCCCGCCCGGCCCGTTTGCCGGCGGCGATCAGGCCCACCAAGACGGATGCCCCCGCCTCCGGCCCGGCTTCGCTCGCGGCCCGGCCGACGAAGTCGTTCTCCTTCTTGAGGTTGACCACCTTGCCGAGTCCGGCCTGAGCCGGGAAGGTCGTGAGGGTGAGCTCGTGACCGTAGAGCGGCATGCCGGCTTCGAGGCGGAGGGTGTCGCGACTGGCCAGCCCGGCCAGAACCAGACCTTGGTCGGCGCCGGCGCTCAACAGGGCGTGCCAGAGTTCGCGGGCCTGGTCGGCCGCAAGGTAGAGCTCGAAGCCGTCTTCGCCGGTGTACCCTGTGCGGGCGACGAGCAGGGGGTGGCCGCGGAAGGAGCCATCCGTGATTCGGTAATACTTCATGAAGTGCAGGTCGGCGCCCAGGTCGGTGACGCCCGCGGTGGCGTCGAGGATGGCGAGGGCGTTCGGGCCTTGCACGGCGATGAGCGCGTAGTCGTCGCTCTGGTCGAGAACGGCTACGTCGAAGTCGACAGCACGCGCGAGCAGCGCGTCGAAAGCGGCGAATCGGTTGCCGGCGTTGGCGACGACCAGGAACCTGGTTTCATCGAGGCGGTAGACGACAAGGTCATCGATGATGCCGCCGTTCTCGGCGAGCAACAGGCTGTACTTAGCCTGCCAGAGCTCGATGACCGAGAGTTTGCCGGCGAGCGCGTAGTCGAGGTAGGTGGCAGCATCCGGGCCGTCGACCAGGATCTCGGCCATGTGCGACAGATCGAACAGGCCGGCCTGGTTGCGCACGGCGTGGTGCTCGGCCAGATCGCTCGAGTAGCGCACCGGCATCTGCCAACCCGCGAAGTCGGTGAAACTTGCACCGGCGTCGACGTGGGCCTGGTGCAGGGGCGAGAAACGCTCGATGCCGGCGGCGGGCGCGGCTGCGGGGGTGTTGGAGTCGGCCGAGGTCATGAGTTCTCCGGGTGACAGGGCCGAACAGGACGGCCGCGTGTATGCGGGGCTCGGTTGAGCCTCGTGGGAACTCCCCCTCTGTCGCTCGTGCCTGAGAGCTTCACCAGCGCGTGCGCTGATTTTCACCGTGGGCGAGACCGTGAAACACGCAAAGCGCGTCCAATCTACTTTTCAGAGTGGCCAGTTCGATGCGGTACGAGTACCTGAGAGATTGTCGGGGAGGATTGCTCCTTCGGTGTTCGCACGCTTTCGCGCCGAACTCTCCCGCATCGTCCATATGGCCCAATATTCAGTTATGACGTGGTGCCAGCCTAGCCCCACACCCCGCTGCTGCCGCGACGATGACTGTCAAGCAAGTGCGTATCGATCATGCCGATCGCCTCCATCAGCGCGAACATAGTGGTCGGACCGACGAAGACGAAGCCGACCTGCTTCAGCGCTTTCGACAGGGCAACGGATGCCGCGGAGCTCGTCGGCACGTCGGCCTGCGTTCGCGGCCGGGGAGTGTCGTCGGGCTGGAACGACCAGACGAAGTCGACCAGTCCGCCGCGCTCACGCAGCGCAACGGTCGCCTGCGCGTTGGTGATCGTGGCGCGCACCTTGAGACGGTTGCGCACGATCTTCTCGTCGTTCAGCAGGCGGGCCACGTCGTCCTCGGCGAAGGCGGCGACCCGGTCGGGGTCGAAGTCGGCGAACGCCGCGCGAAACCCTGGACGCTTGCGCAGGATGATGGCCCAGGACAGTCCGGACTGGAAGGCTTCGAGGCTGATGCGCTCGAATAGGGCGTGTTCGTCCCGAACCGGAACGCCCCATTCGGTGTCGTAATAGTCGCGCAACATCGGATCGACCGAGGCCCAGCGCGGGCGGGCGAGGCCGTCGGGCCCGACGATCGCGTCGGAGACTGGCAAGTGTTCCACACAAACCATTAAATACCGCTTCCGCGGGCAGCGGTCACCAGGACAGGGATTCGGCCGCCGCCTCGGTGAGCTCGATGATGTTGTCGAGTAGTGCTGCCATGGTGTCGGAGCGCAGGAGCGCGATCTGATCGAGCGGGCCGACCGGGGCGATCGCGGCGAGCTGCCAGGCGGCGGCGGTCGGGTCGTGGGAGAGTTCCACATCGGGCGACCACTCTTGATCGGCGAACTCGCTCGCGAGCGAGAGGGTGCGGCGCACGAGGTGTTCGGCCTGTTCTCGTCTCGGCAGCAGCGCATCGTCCCACTCCAGGTCGGGCAGCTCCCGAACGGTGGCGAGCGGGTGCGGGTCCTCCGGCATCCACTCGGTCACCTCGATTCTGCGCTCGCCCTGAACGACCAAGCCGAGGTAGCCCTCCGGGGCGTCGAGCTGGGTGACCCGCGCGACGGTGCCGATGCTGAAACGACGTTCGCCGCCGCCGACCTCCTGGCCGCGTTCGATGAGGACGACGCCGAATTCGGCGGGCTCGGAATCGAGTACCCGGGCCAGCATGATCAGATAGCGTTCCTCGAACACACGCAGTTGCAGCGGCATGTAGGGAAAGAGCACGGATCCCAGGGGGAACATCGGCAGGGTCGTCATACCCCCAGCGAACCACGTCGATGGCGTCCGGCCAAGCCCCGGCGCGTGTTCGCGGCGGGAAATTCGGCGGGTACAGCGGAGGTCTCGGATGTTTTCGACGCGTAGCCTAGACAGGCGGCTTGCAACCCGCGCAACAAACGAGAGGCCGTTCGTGGACATCACCTTGCTGACACACTTTGTCGCCGCCGCTGAGGCACCCGATTTCGCCCGCGCTGCCGGGGTAGTCGGTGTCTCCCGCGACACCATCAGCACATCGGTGAAGCGAGTCGAGGCCGAACTCGGCTACGCCCTGTTCGACCGGGCCGCCGAGAGCACGACCCTCACTGAGATCGGGGTCGCCTTCCTCGATGACGCACGCCGAGAGCTGGCTCAGGCAACCGGGCACGGTGCACAGACTGGCGGCGGTTCCGGCGGCGGCAAAGCCAAAGCCAACAAGGGGAAGGGCCGCGCCCCCGCGGTGAAAGGCCAGCCGAAGCTCGGCAAGAAGCGCCAATCGCGCTGATCTGGAACGATCGATGTGGCGTCGCCTTCCCAACTCGCTGGTTGATCAAACAAAACGGGGACTGCACGACCGAATATCGGTCTGGCAGGCCCCGTTCATAGCGAAGGTTTCGCCGACTATTTATGCCGATTCTGAACGATAGGCTGCTTGAGGCTTGTCGCCTCCTCCAGAGAAAGTTCGACATCGGCAAAGGCCTGATCATCCGAGAAGGACTTCATCCGCCCGATCCGGAAGATGATCAAGCCATACAGGCACTTGGCCAGGATGTCTGCCACAGAGTAGCCGATTTGGAGGCCGACCCATGCGTCGGATCCGTCGATACCCAGTCCGGGCAGCAGGTAGGCAATCGGGTAGACGCCCCACGTTGCCAACAGGAGCAGTCGCAACAAGCTGATGGTCTTGCGCACGGTGGCGGGTTGGCGGTCGAGCGACCTGGTCAGTTCAACGAAGAGCACGTAGAGGATGTACGCGAAGGGAATCGAGGAGAGCAGACCGAAGATACCGCGGGTGAGGTTGTCCGACGCCATTTCGCCGGGGTAGCCCAGAGCGATCATGAGGGCAGCGGCAGGAATGAGTCGCTTGAGCAGGCTGCTCTGCACCTTGCGGGCCAGGGCCAGAACGGCCACGAGTTCAAGGAGGAGCAGCGGAACCGTGAGCAGCCAGTCGACGTAGCGGTATCCCTCGTTGAACGACGCTCCCGCGATCTGAACATAATCACCGCGGCCGCCGACAGCTTCGGTCACGAATGCTTCGGTGAAGGAATTGAAAATGCGGAAGTAGTGATATGCCGCGATACCACAAACGATCGCCGCGACAGTCAATGCCTGACGATATCGCGGCATCACGCGTGGCAGGCTGATGACCAGAAAGATAGAGGTGAAAAGCTGCGAAGCAATCACGAGGGAGAAAACGTTATAGATGGTGTCGTACTGCACTTGGGTTAGGGAATCAGGTATCAAAATAGCCTCTGATGCTCGAGAGAATCGCTGACGGTACAGGAGTTAGAACGAATAACTGGGTAACTCGGCTCGGTACATGAGGAAACTTACTCCAAATCCATGGCGAAGGGTCGCGATTATGAGCAGTTATTCACCTGCTGATTTATTTATCTGTCGCAGCCGGCTCGTACCCCGAGCAACGGCCCGGCTCCGCCACGTTCCCATCGAAACAATGGTGTTTTCTGGTCTGGCTCTCACCTTGCTGGCCTTGCTCGCGCTCGGCCTGCCGATGCCCTCGATCCGCTGCTCACGCGTCGGGCCGGCGTTTGGCGTACCCCGCTGGGTCTTGCTGCGTGACCGTCAGATCTCGAAAACCCGGCCCGCATCGACGTTCCAATGCCGGTCGGTGCGCACGTTGGTGAGCATGCGCCGGTCGTGGGTGACCAGCAGTAGCGTGCCTTCATAGCTGTCGAGCGCCTGTTCGAGCTGTTCGATGGCGGCGAGGTCGAGGTGGTTGGTGGGTTCGTCGAGCACCAGAAGGTTCACACCACGCGCTTGCAGCAGGGCCAGTCCGGCCCGCGTGCGCTCCCCCGGCGACAGCTCGTCGGCCGGGCGGTTCACATGGTCGGCTTTCAGCCCGAACTTGGCCAGCAGCGTGCGCACCTCTGCGGGCGAGAGTTCGGGCACGAGAACATCAAAACTCGCGGCGAGGGGCCGCGCCCCGACCAGAAGCGCCCGGGCCTGGTCGATTTCGCCGATCGCGACGCTGGGGCCGAGGTGGGCGCTGCCGGCATCCGCTTGTTGGTGGCCGAGCAGGGCGCGCAGCAGGGTGGATTTACCGGCACCATTAGGGCCGGTAATGCCGATGCGTTCACCGCCGTTGACCTGCAGCGAGACGGGGCCGAGCACGAAGTCGCCCTGCCAAAACTCGGCGTTGTTCAGGGTGGCCACGACCGCGCTCGAGCGCGGGGCTGAACCGATGGTGAACTCGAGCTGCCACTCCTTGCGGGGTTCCTCGACTTCGTCGAGACGGGCAATGCGACTCTCCATCTGGCGCACCTTCTGCGCCTGCTTCTCGCTCGACTCGACCGAGGCCTTGCGCCGGATCTTGTCGTTGTCCGGCGCCTTCTTGATGGCGTTGCGCACACCCTGGCTCGACCACTCGCGCTGGGTTCTGGCCCGTCCGACAAGATCGGCCTTCTTCGCGGCGAATTCGTCGTAGTTCTCCCGGTTGTGCCTCCGGGCCGTTTCACGTTCCTCAAGGTAGGAGTCGTAGCCGCCGCCGAACACCCGGTTTGCGCCCTGCGCGAGGTCGAGTTCGAGCACCCGGGTGACGCAGTGGGCGAGGAATTCGCGGTCGTGGCTGACCAGCACAACGCCGCCGCGCAAGCCAGTGACGAAGGCTTCGAGGCGTTCGAGTCCGTCGAGGTCGAGGTCGTTCGTGGGTTCATCGAGCAGCACGATATCGAAGCGGGAGAGCATCAGGGCGGCGAGCCCGACGCGGGCGGCCTGCCCGCCGGAGAGCGCCGTCATGAGGCTGTCGGCGGTGAGATTCTCGCCGAGGGCTAGACCGAGGTCGGCGAGAACCATCGGCAGCCGTTCATCGAGGTCGGCGGCTCCGCTGGCCAGCCAGCGCTCGAGCGCGGTCGAGTAGGTGTCGGCCGGGTCGATTTTATCGACACGTGGCTGGGTGTCTCCGAGAGCGGATGCCGCGGCATCCATTTCGCGGGTCGCTTCGGCACAGCCGGTGCGGCGGGCGATGTAGCCGGCGATGGTTTCCCCCGGAACGCGTTCGTGCTCCTGCGGGAGCGCGCCGACGAAGGTATCCGCTGGGTTGAGCGTGATCGTGCCGGCCTGCGGTTCGCCCAGTCCGGCCAGCAGGTTCAACAGGGTGGATTTGCCCGCGCCGTTGGCACCGACCACGCCGATGACGTCGCCGGGGGCGACCGTGAGGTCGAGCGATTCAAAGAGGGTGCGGTGTGCGTAGCCGCCGGCCAGGCCCCTGGCCACGAGTGTTCCGGTCATTACTCCATAGTCTCATTGACGGGGCGACTTCTGGGTGTGGTTACGGGGCGACGACGATGGCCAGGCCAGTGGATGCCGCGGCGTCCGATATTCCGTGGGCGTCGGTCAAGGCGGCGAGGGTCTTCTTCATGAGCTGCCTTCGGTGGCTGGTACGGTTTGGTGCCTCAATCCTTAATACCCTATGGGGTATGTCAACAGAGAGGCAAGTTCGTGAGCGTACACGGCTCGCTAGAGTGTTTTCAGGCGCTCGCCACCGGTCGAGGCGCTGGCCCATCAGGGCTGCAACCAAGGGGGATGATTGTGAACAAGGACACGACACGCGTCGAAGCCGCAGCACCACCCAGTGCGCACTCCGATTTGCAGAAGCGCGTCGTGCGGGTACTCATCACCGGCCAGATTCTGGGTGGCATCGGCATGGGAGCGACCCTGTCCCTCGGCGCACTGCTCGCCGCCGAGCTGTCGGGGTCGAGCGCCTGGTCGGGCATGGCCGCGACAATGAGCACCCTCGGGGCCGCAGTCGTGGCCGTTCCGCTCGCACGCCTGGCGCAGGCGCGCGGGCGTCGCGTGTCGCTCGCGACCGGTTCGCTCGCGGCCGGCGCGGGCGCCGTGCTGGCTATCGTCTCGGTATCGATCGATAATTTCGCCCTGCTGCTGATCGCGCTGATGCTGCTCGGTGCCGGCTCGGCGACCAACCTGCAGGCCCGCTTCGCTGCAACCGATCTCGCCACCTCGCGCTTTCGCGCCCGGGACCTGTCTATCGTGGTCTGGTCCACGACGATCGGCGCCGTGCTCGGCCCCAACCTGTTCGGACCGGGCGAAGCGCTCGGCGCCGCCCTCGGATTGCCGCCGATGACCGGGGCGTTCGCGTTCTCGCTTGCCGCCACGGTCGCTGCCGCGTTCGTCTACGCGCTCGGGCTGAGACCCGACCCCCTGCTGACCGCGTTGGCGGCACGCACGGTGAGCACGGGCATCCGCCGGGCCACCGGGGGCTTGGCTATTCTGCGCGGCAACGCGGCGGCCCGGCATGCCGTGGTCGCCATCGCGCTCAGCCACATGACCATGGTCGCCCTGATGTCCATGGCACCCGTGCACCTGCGCGACCACGGCGCGACCCTCACGATCGTGGGGCTAACCATCAGCCTGCACGTGGCCGGCATGTACGCCCTCTCCCCCATGTTCGGCGCTCTCTCCGACCGCCTCGGCCGCCTGCCGGTCATTCTCGGCGGGCAGGCGATGCTGCTGGTCGCGCTCACTGTCGCCTGGCTCAGCGATGGGTCGCAGGGCACGATGACGGTGAGCCTGATCTTTCTCGGACTGGGCTGGTCGGCATCCGTTGTGGCGGGTTCGGCACTGGTGTCTGAGGCCGTTGACATTGAGGATCGCTCCTCGTTGCAGGGCTTCTCCGACCTGTCGATGAACGCGGCCGGAGCGCTCGGCGGAGCGATCGCCGGGCCGATTCTGGCCTGGGCCGGATACTCCGGGCTCGGCCTCGCGGCCATGGCGCTTGTCGCGGTTGTGGTCGTGTGGTCGGTGTTGCGGCTGCGTGCCACGCACTCCTGACCGCCTGCGCAATACACCCCCATGGGTATAAAGTCATTGCACGGCCACCATCGATATCATCGAGAAAACCTTCGACGCGACCATCAGCGACAATGCCATCGTGCTCGTCGACTTCTGGGCCGGCTGGTGCGGACCGTGCCGCATGTTCGCCCCGACGTTCACCGCGGCGTCCGAGAAGTCTCCGCAGATCATCTTCCGAAGGTGGACACCGAGGCCGAGCAGGCGCTCTCGTCGACGGCCGGCATCCGCTCCATTCCCCGATCGAGGTGATCACCGAGGAACACAGTTGGGCGGATGCCGGTTATGACGCTCCCGTCGGCCAGTCGCTGCAGGCTTCCTTCCGCGGGCCAACGAAGCTCAACAGGTGGTCAACTCTTTTGGGTGCACCGGAACTAATTCCCCATGCGCAACGTTCATTCAGAGAACCCCGTGTCAAACCGCGCGGCAGGTCGCAGCTTTTCTTTCGACTCGAAGACACCATCACGCGAGACTACGACTTCGCTGCCGCCTTTGCGGCCCGCTTGGTCGCGCGCACCCGGGTCAACGACTCGGGGTCGACGATGTCGGCTACCGAACGGTACGCGCCTTCTTCGCCGTAGGGAGCGGATGCTTCGCGCCAGCCGGCCGCGTCAACCCCGAGCCGCTTGCCGAGGAGCGCAAGGAAGATCTTCGCTTTCTGCTCGCCGAACCCGGGCAGGGCCTTGAGCCGACCTATGATGTCGGCGCCGTCGGGGTTGTCGGCAGTCCAGATCGAGGCCGTGTCGCCGTTCCAGTTATTGACGATGACCGCGGCAATCTCCTGCACGCGTTTGGCCATCGAACCCGGAAACCGGTGCACGGCCGGCGACTGGCGGAACACCAGGGCGAAGGCGTCGGCCTCGTAGGCGGCGATCGTTGCCGGGTCAAGCACCCCGATGCGGTCACGAATCTTGGCCGGGCCGGCGAAAGCTATTTCCATGGCGATCTGCTGGTCGAGCAGCATGCCAACGAGCAGGGCGAACGGGTTCTCGCTGAGGAGTGTGTCGGCGGCGGCATCGCCGGTGAGGTGCAAGGTTGTCATTGGCTCATTGTGGCACTGGCACCGTGACGACAGTCCGTTGAAGGTGAAGGGGCTGTTCATTCACGAAAGCCACAGAACCCTCTTCGATGCAGTGGCTAAGCGCTGAAGCGGAACTCCACCGGATTTCGTCACTCATCGACATCTCGTGCACCTTGCCCGTCTACTGAGCATCGGTGTCAAGCACAGACCGAGCCGGGTAGCTCGTTGGTCTACATCAGTCCCCCGAGGCGTCCTAGTCAGAGGCTTCCTTGCCGTCCTCGAGCGGGATGAGCATCGTGCGAAACGGCCCCGTACCGGCGTGAAGGTCCCACACTCGAGCGGCGACATCGTCGATGCCATTGGGCAGCTGAAGTTGGGGGATGCCGCCGGGGATCACGAGTTGACTGACACGGATTCCCTCATCTTCGAGTGCATCGTGGAGCATCTCGCCGTAGGCGCTCTCGGCGGGGAACGCGATCGAGGTGCCGGCGAAGCCGGCGCGTGCCTTCACGGAGGTGCCGCCGTTGATCAGGATGATGCTGCCGCGCCCTGCCTGACGCATTCCCGGCAGCACCGTGCGCACCGCGTGAATGAGTCCGAGAGCCGAGAACTGCAATGCCTCCAGCGCCAACTTCGGGGTCAGGTCGAGCACCGGCTTCAGGTAATCACGCGACGGAAGCGGGCTGTACTGCAGCGCAGTGATGGGTCCCAGCTCGGCGGCGGCACGTGCAAGAGCGTCCTGAAGGGACGCCGGCACGAGCACGTCGGCCGCGTAACCAATCGCGGTCAGGCCGGCAGTCTGGAGCTCCGCGGCCAGTGCGTCAAGCTTCGACTTATTCCTCGAAATCAGGGCGATCGAAAAGCCTTCGCGCCCAAACTTTCGCGCAACTGCCGCTCCGAGACCCGGTCCGGCTCCGATAATGGCGATAACAGCCACAGTGGGTTCCTCCAATTGATGATGTTGTCGTGACACGTGTTGTCGTGACGGCGTATCGTCGTCACGACGTGCGGGCGAATCCTACGCCTAAACGTTGAAGCGGAACTCCACCATGTTTCCCCACCGATCAACGTCAAATATATGACTGTGCTCTCGCCCTACAGTCCAATTGAGAACGAGGGCAGCCTCCGCCCTACTCCCGACCGTCCTCAAGCGGGATGAGCATGGTGCGGAACGGACCGGCCACGGTGTGGAGGTCCCAGATGCGATCGGCGACCCCGTCGATGCCGTTGGCAAGCTGAAGCTGCGGGATGCCGCCGGGAATCACCAGTTGGTTGACACGGATACCCTCATCCCCGAGGGCCTCGTGGAGCATCTCGCCGTAGGCGCTCTCAGCCGGGAAAGCGACCGATGTGCCGGCGTAGCCGGCGCGGGCCTTGACCGAGGTTCCGCCGTTGATCATGATGATGCTGCCGCTACCTGCCTGCCGCATCGCCGGAAGCACTGCTCGCACCGCGTGGATGAGCCCGAGGGCCGAGAACTGCAGTGCCTCTAACGCCAGCTCGGGCGTCATCTCAAGCACCGGCTTCAGGTAGTCGCGTGACGGAAGCGGGCTATATTGCAGCGCGGTAATGGGCCCGAGCTCTGCCGCGGCGTTCGCAAGGGCAGCTTCGAGCGACGCCGGCGTGCGGACATCCGCAGCGTAAGCACTCGCGGTGAAGCCGGCAGCGGTGAGCTCGGCAGCCAGCGCGTCTAGTTTCGACTGGTTCCTGGCGATCAGAGCAATTGAATAGCCTTCGCTCCCGAACCTTCGCGCAACTGCTGCTCCGAGTCCCGGTCCGGCTCCGATGATGGCGATGACAGGCACGATGGTCTCCTTCAATTGATGCTGCTGTGATGATCAACTCGAAAGGGTTCACTCTAATCGTTGAATCTGAACTCCACGGGATTCAGTCGTTTACAGACATCGAAATCTCGCCGGTGCCTAAAGCATGTCACCCCCAAATTTATGGCGTGCGCGAGGGATTGTGCTGCTGCAGGGTAATGCGACAGGAGGGTCAGGCGACGCGGAGCGGGGTGGTGGCGTTGATTTCTTCTGCCGCACGGTCCTTCAGCGACATCGAGGTCGAACTGCGACTGCAGATTGAGCCAGAACTGCGCTGATGTTCCGAAGTACTTGGCCAAGCGCAGGGCGGTATCGGCCGAGATACCGCGCTTTCCAAGGACGATCTCGTTGATCCGTCGCGGCGGAACACGAATCGATACAGAAAGCTTGTTCTGGGTGATGCCGAGCGCCTCAATGAAGTGCTCGTTGAGGACCTCGCCTGGGTGAATCGGCGCGAGCTTGTCTCTCTTGTCAGTGATAGTCAATGACCTTTACCTTCTCTGGGCCAGCGTCGGTCCACACGGAGCAGATCCGCGACTGGTCGTTGACCCTGATGCTGTGTTGGCCGGCTCGCTCACCTTTGAGCCGCTCAAGCCGGTTGCCCGGCACGCGCAAGTCGACCGTGGATCCAGCGATGGCACACGCTCACGACGCCACAACCGCGACCGGCCCGGTGATTTTCGCCCGAGGCCAATCAGGCCTATTGGCAGCGCCCGAGCCGGACTATTGTAACCGCCATGATCAGTCGCATCGTCGCACGTAAACTGTCCGCCGCCGCATTGGGTGCTCTCTTCCTTGTTTCAGGGATACCCGCAGTCCACGCCGCACCGCAGCCACGGCCCGGTCATTTCGAGGATGTTATCGCGCTTCCCGACGGATTCCAGCCCGAGGGAATCGCGATCGGCCCGCGCGGCACTGCCTACGTCGGCTCACTCGCCGACGGCGACGTCTACGTCTTCGACGTGCGCACCGGCGAGGAGATCAGGACCCTCGAGGGCCCGGGCACTCCGTCGGTCGGCTTGAAGATCGACAACCGCGGTCGGCTTTTCATTGCGGGCGGGCCCACCGGCGAGGCGCGGGTCGTTGATGCCGCCACGGGCGACCTCCTGCAGAGCTACGCCCTCACCGATACGCCAACGTTCGTGAACGACGTCGTTATGACTCGCGACGCCGCATGGTTCACCGACAGCCAGCAAGCGCAGCTCTATAAGCTCCCCCTCGGACCGGGCGGCGCGCTCCCTAGGACGGATGCGATCAAAGTCGTCCCCCTGTCGGGCAGCTGGATGCAGCAGCCGGGCTTCAACGCGAACGGCATCGCGGAGACCCCCAACCATCAAGCGCTCTTGGTCATCCAGTCCTCCACGGGCATTCTGTTCCACGTCGACCCCGAGACCGGCGTCGCATCGGTCGTTGATCTGGGTGGGGTCCTGCTCCCCAACGGTGACGGGCTGCTCGTCGCCGGGCGCATCCTGTATGTCGTGCAGAATCAGTTGAACACCGTCGCCGTTATCCGCCTCGATGCAGCCGGGATCAGCGGCGAACTCATCGACCGGTACACGGACCCCGACTTCCAGGTGCCCACGACGATCGCGAGGTTTGGTGACGGGCTCTACCTGCCGAACGCCCGCTTCGGCACTCCCCCGGCGCCCGACACTCCCTACTCGGTGGTGCGCATCGATCGGTGACACCGCCTGCAGACGCACATCCACAGCGTTTAGGTCACGAACCCAGAGGTGGCGCCAGAGAACCATGTGGCATCAGGGTCAATCAACCTGAGACGCCGCAAGTCGCACCTCCCCGCGTTTGGCCGCCTGAACCGTGTAAGTCAGGGGGTGAGGCTGGCCCCGCGACCCGGATCTGAACCGCCGGTGGCTTGATCAGCATCCATGTCTGGGGCTGGACCTTGCTGGGATCGGTGTTCACTCGACTTATTACCTACGCTCACCCGCACCCGGCCCGGCAGGGCCAAGTTTTGGGCTCCCTGAATTACGCGTCCGTCCGGGTTCGCGCGAAGAACCCGAGGAGCGCCTCTGTAAGTGCCTCGGGGTGCGTGAGCGGGGCCGCGTGCCCGGCGCCGGGAATCTCCTAGAGTAGTGCGTTCGGAACGTGGTCAACCACGTGCTGTGCGCTGATGGGGAAGATAGGTTTGGACTCCGATCCCCGAAGCACCATTACCGGCACCGAGATCGCGCCGAGCGGTGCAGCAGGGTCGCCGGGGGCGGGGACTGCATCTCGAACAGCCGCGCCGCCTCCGCTGAAGCAACCAGCGAGCCGGAGCGAACGCCCACGGCCTCAGCGACGGCCGGCGCCACCCGGTTGGGTTCGCTCACCGTCTGCCGATCGACCCAACGGACCCGGCGGTAAAGCGTGCCGCTACATCCCCCGCTGACCACCATTGCCAGCCGCGTCTTTCCGTAACCACCCGAACCGGTCAACGTCACCACGCGGATTTCCGCGAGCAGGTCCGCCACCTTGGCGCGGTCACGGCCGCGGCCGATGAACGCCGCTACCCGACGGGAACTCCGCTCTGCGTTTGAACCGACTCGATCCCGGCCCGACCACGCCGACCCGTCTTCACTCTGACACGTACCACGTCGTTTAGAGGGGATGCGGCACCACCGATCAGAATCGGCACCCCGACCGTATCGTTCTTGCCGCCAAAGGCATGCCCTCTACACGTTGAAGCGGAACTCCACCACGTTACGTTACAGAACAACCCCTGAACCGGGTGAGCGAGCGAGTGCGGTCGTCCCCGCCGCCGGCAGACCCAGGTCTGCACCGAGCTGAACGAACCAGCGGCGCTGGTAGGCGGGCAGATCACTTCTCAAGGCTGACTCGACGCCTTGAACGACGAAGCTCCGACTCCACACTCCAGCCTCCACGAGCCCGGGCACGACCACTGTTCGAAGTGGATCGGTGACATCACTCCGGTCGCTCTGCCTCAAAGAAGCACCTTTGATGCCACGCGTCGTGAAGAGACGAGCGAAGAGCACCCTGGTGACTTTCGGTCTCGCAAGCAGCCAGTACAAAAGCGGCTTCCCCGGCCTGTCAGCCCAACCGCTGATCAGCATCAAGACAGCTCCATCATGATGTGGTGCCTCGACGAGACCTTCTTCAATCCACTCATACATCACGGCCCGACCCCGGTTACGGTCCCAGTTCTTGGGATTCGCTGCGAAATCCGAAGACCATTGATCGACGAACGCGATGAGGTCGTTGGGGAACAAGGCCGGGTACACCCACTGCGCAAACGAACGGTCCTCTGGTATCGGCCAGACTTTCGCGGCCTGAGCGGGCACTTTGGAGGCCAGCAGGACGGTGGTCGCCGCATCCCAGTGCCCTAGTTCCAATGGCCCTGTCCAGGCGTCAACGAATTGCGCGTACCCCCCGGAATAGTCTGCTCGCAGATCGCGAAGCCACGAAGTCACCGTCGATGCTGAACTCGCGCACAGGATGGCCTTGGCCTGACCAACCAGGGGCTTGCACGCCGCGCGGCGCTCGTACGGCTCAACGGAAGCGAGTCGGGCCGCAAGGTCACCCGAACGGCCCGTTGCGAGGAGGTTCCTGAGCGAGTCGACCGTGAGCATAACCGAATGCTAGTCCGCTCTCCGCCCACCAGGTTCGCCGTGCCTCGAAAGAAGGGTCTTTGTCCCGCGGGCGGCGCGGAGTGATTGCCGCAATCTGCTCAGCCATGCGATCCTCGGCAATATCGCGGTCATGCCGGTCCTGCAACGTCAACCAGAATTGCGCCGAGGTGCCGAAGTACCTGGCCAGGCGGAGAGCCGTGTTCGCGGTGATTCGACGCTGGCCGTGCACGACCTCGTTGATGCGGCGAGGCGGCACACCGACGGACACCGCGCTCGAGACGGCCCTCGCGGGCCTCCTCGACCATCAGAAAAGGCTCTGGCGGACCTCCTCGACCTGCAAGAAGCGGCCTTGGCCGGCCTGATTAGACGTTAAACCTAAATTCGACCACGTCGCCGTCCTGCATGACGTATTCCTTGCCCTCGATGCGGGCTTTGCCCTTGGAGCGGGCCTCGGCGATCGAACCGGCGGCCATGAGGTCTTCGAAGGAGAAGATCTCGGCCTTGATGAACCCCTTCTGGAAGTCGGTATGAATGACTCCGGCGGCCTGCGGGGCGGTCCAGCCCTTGTGGATAGTCCAGGCGCGGCACTCTTTCGGACCGGCCGTGAGATAGGTCTGCAGCCCCAGGGTGTCGAAGCCGATGCGGGCGAGCTGGTCGAGGCCGCTCTCGGCTTGGCCGGTCGAGGCGAGCATCTCGGCGGCGTCCTCGGCGTCGAGTTCGCTCAGTTCGCTCTCGAGCTTGGCGTCAAGGAAAACGGCGTTCGCCGGAGCGACGAGCGCGGCGAGGGTGTCGAGCCTCGCCTGATCCTGCAGCACGGCCTCGTCGACGTTGAAGACGTAGATGAACGGCTTCGCGGTCAGCAGGCCGAGCTCACGGATCGGCTCGATATCGAGCGTGGCGGAGGAAAGCGGCTGGCCACCGTCGAGGACAGCCTGCGCCTTGAGAGCGGTCTCCAGAACGATGGCGGGCAGCTTGCGCCCCTTGACCTCTTTCTCGAAGCGCAGCACGGCCTTCTCGAGGGTCTGCAGGTCGGCGAGGATCAGCTCGGTATTGATCGTCTCCATGTCGCCGGCCGGGTTGACCTTACCGTCGACGTGCACCACGTCGGGGTCGGCGAATCCGCGAATGACCTGAGCGATGGCATCCGCTTCGCGGATGTTGGCGAGGAACTTGTTGCCGAGCCCCTCCCCCTCACTCGCGCCCTTGACGATGCCGGCGATGTCGACGAACGACACCGGCGCCGGCAGCAGGGCCTTGCTGCCGTAGATGGTTGCCAGGTCGGCCAGGCGCGAATCGGGAAGGTTCACGATTCCGACATTGGGTTCGATCGTCGCGAACGGGTAGTTCGCCGCGAGCACGTTGTTCTTGGTCAGGGCGTTGAACAGGGTGGACTTGCCCACGTTGGGGAGTCCGACGATTGCGATTGTAAGAGCCACGAGAGTCCATTCTACCGGCCACGCCGCTGCGGGCCGTGTCGTCGGCCCGTGTCAGCGGCCCGTGAGACTATAAGGCGTGCTGAATTTCACCGCGATCGACTTCGAAACCGCCAACTCCTCGGGCGCCTCGGCGTGCTCGGTCGGGATGGTGAAAGTGCATGACGGCGTGGTCGTCGATTCGGCCTATTGGCTTATCCAGCCGCCGCCCGGCCACGATGCGTTCTCCGAATGGAACACCCGCATTCACGGCATCACCGCAGCGGATGTCGTGGGTGCCGCCACCTGGGCCAGGCAGCTTCCACAGCTGGTCGCCTTCGTCGGTGACGACTATCTGGTCGCCCACAATGCCGGTTTCGATCTCGGCGTGGTCAAGACGGCGTCGCTCGTGACCGGTCAGCCGGTTCCAGATTTTCGCTATGTCTGCAGCCTGCAGGTTGCCCGCCGCACCTACCACCTGGAGTCGTATCGGCTGCCGGTCGCTGCCATGGCGGCCGGTTTTGAGGACTTCTCGCACCACAATGCGCTCGCCGACGCCGAGGCGTGCGCGGCCATAATGATTCACGCGGCCAAACGCCACGAGGTCGACACGCTCGAGCAGCTCGCCCACGTGACCCGGGTCAAGGTCGGAGTAATCGGACCGGTCGCCACCCAGGAGCACGCGTCGACGCACGGGCCGATGGCGCTCACCTAGTGTGACGCATCGCAGCATTTAGGCCGGTCCGAGTGTCATTTAGCCAATGTCGGTGGGCTCTGGCAGACTCAAACCATGGATCCACTACTGAGTTTGATCGTTGGTCTCGTCATCGGTGCCGCCCTGGGCGCCCTGGTGACTATCGTGTTGCTGCAACGTCGCCGCGCCGGAACCCCGGCCGCCGGGGCCACCGACCCCGCTGTGGTCGAGGCACGCCACCAGGTGACTCTCGTCGAGGTCCGGGCGAGCGAGGCGAGCGTTCGCGCAGCCCTGCAAAGTGAGCTCTCTGCCGCGCTGGCCACCGTCGACGGCCTCAGCGCTCAGATCGACCACGACCGTGCCACGGCACGTGAGACCGTCGAGCGGCAACGTTCCGACCAGCAGCTGCAGTCCGAGCGGGAGAAGCGCGAACACCTCGTACTGGAGGCTCTCAGCCCGGTGCGGGAGACCCTGCGCACTATGCAGGAGAAGGTCACCGAGCTTGAATTACAGCGCAGCGCACAGTACGGTTCGCTCTCGGAGCAACTCAAGCAGGCGCAGATTTCGGACCAGCAGCTGCGGGTGACCACCGAGTCCCTCGCGAGCGCACTGCGCTCCAACAGCACCCGAGGAGTTTGGGGTGAAACGCAGCTGCGGCGCGTGGTCGAAGCGGCCGGCCTCGCCCAGTACGTGGACTTCAACACCCAGACCAACATCTCGACAGATGCCGGCCTCGGCCGGCCGGACATGGTCGTGCGCCTGCCCGGCAACAAGTCGATCGCGATCGACGCCAAGGTTCCGCTCGAGCACTACATCGAGGCAAGCACCATCGCCTTCACGGCCACCGGCGAGGAGGGTGCCCGGCGCAAGATACTGATCGACAAGCATGTGAAGGCCGTGCGCGCCCACATCGACTCCCTGGCCAAGAAGACCTACTGGGAAGGCTTCGATGCCAGCCCGGAATTCGTGATCGCGTTCATTCCGAGCGAGTCGCTGTTGTCGGCAGCGCTCGAAGCAGACCCGTCGATTCTCGACTACTCGTTCAGCAAACGGGTGGCCCTGGCATCACCGGTAAACCTGTGGGCGGTGCTGAAAACGGTTGCCTTCACCTGGCAGCAGCAGGCGGTCACCGACGAGGCGCAAAAACTGTTCGACCTGGGCAATTCCCTATACCAGCGGCTTGGTGCTTTGAGCGGCCATGCCGAGTCGCTGCGCAAGGCACTCGAGCGCACGGTGGACAGCTACAACAAGTTCGCCAACTCGCTGGAGTCGCGGGTGCTGGTGACCGCTCGGCAGTTTCCGGGGATCGACCAGACCAAGATCGGGCTGCTCACCGAACCGGCCATCATCCACGATTCCCCACGCAAGCTGACCGCGCCCGAGCTGGAGGCACCGGCAGCGCAAGTCGACACGCTCGACCTACCCGTAGAACTGGATGGTGCCAAATTGAACGAGGCGAAGCACAGTACCGTCAAACTGCGTCTCGCTGATCTCGACGATTCTGATTCCGAGCTTCGCGTGTGACGCACGGCCCCCGAAGACAGAAACGGCACACCACGAGCCTGAAGGAACAGACCCGGGCGTGCAGTTTCCGGTCAGGCTGTAAGTCTGACTGAGCGCTTACAGCCACTTTTCGGCAAGGTGTTCGGCGATGACGCGACGGGCCGTGCCCGAACGCGAGCGCAGGACGATACTCTCCGTCCGGATCATCGGGCCCCTGCGACGCACGCCGTCGACGAGCCCGCCGTCGGTGACTCCGGTGGCTACGAAGAAGGTGTTGTCACCGCTGACCATGTCATCGATCTCGAGCAGCTTGTCGATGTCGAGGCCGGCCGCGACGCCACGGGCACGTTCGGCGTCGTCCTTCGGGGCGAGCCGTCCCTGCATGTAGCCGCCGAGCGCTTTGAGGGCGCAGGCCGTGGTGATGCCTTCCGGGCTGCCGCCGATGCCGACGCACATATCGATGCGGGTCTCGTAACGGGCGGCGTTGATTCCGCCGGCCACGTCGCCGTCAAGCATGAGGCGGGTTCCGGCGCCGGCGCCGCGAATAGCGTCGATCAGGCCGGCATGTCGGGGGCGGTCGAGGACGGCGATGGTCATCTCCCCGACCGGCTTCTTCATAGCCTGCGCCAGTTCACGGATGTTGTCGGCAATGGACTGGTCGAGGCTGACGACACCGCGACCGGCCGCACCCGTGACGATCTTGTCCATGTAGAAGATCGACGAGGCGTCGAGCATAGTGCCGCGGTCCGAGACCGCGATGACGGAAACGGCGTTTTGGCGGCCGGCAGCAGTGAGGCTCGTTCCGTCGATGGGGTCGACGGCGATGTCGCAGGCGGGGCCGCGCCCGTTGCCGACGTGCTCGCCGTTGAACAGCATGGGCGCTTCGTCTTTTTCGCCCTCGCCGATGACGATGAGCCCGTCGAAGTTGACGGTGCCGAGGAAGGCGCGCATGGCGTCAACAGCTGCCTTGTCGGCGGCGTTCTTGTCGCCGCGGCCGATGAAGGGCACGGCGCGGATCGCGGCGGCCTCGGTGGCACGCACGAGCTCCATGGCGAGGTTACGGTCGGGGTGTTGAAACAGAGTGGCGGTCTCGGTGCTGTTCAAAAGGTCCTCCCGGACATAAGTTCGACTTCGAATACGACGGATGCGCGGCGGGTCGCGCGGATTGTCCGCCCGAGTCACCTTATCGCGACCGACCGCACCGAGGCCGGCTTGGCTAGACTCGGGACAAACCCCCGCAAACTTTCGAGGAGAAGCAATGCCCATCGCAACCCCCGACCAGTACGCCGCCATGCTCGACAAAGCTAAGACAGGCGGGTTCGCCTACCCGGCGTTCAACGTGTCATCGTCGCAGAGCATCAACGCCGTTCTCCAGGGCCTCACCGAAGCCGGATCCGACGGCATCATCCAGGTCACCACCGGTGGTGCCGACTACTTCGCCGGCCACACCGTGAAGAACCGGGCCTCCGGTGCACTCGCCTTCGCTCGCTTCGCGCATTCGGTCGCCGACAACTATCCGATCACCGTGGCGCTGCACACCGATCACTGTCCAGAGGGCGCACTGGGTGATTTCGTCATTCCGCTCATCGAAGCCTCGGAGTCGGCGGTGGCCGATGGCGGCCACCCCATCTTCCAGTCGCACATGTGGGACGGTTCGGCCATCGCGCTCGACAAGAACCTCGAGATTGCCACCGACATCCTGAAGCGAACCGGCGCGATCAACGCCATTCTCGAAGTTGAGATCGGTGCCGTCGGTGGCGAGGAAGACGGGGTTCAGGCCGACGTGAACGAGAACCTGTACACGACCCTCGATGACGCGATCAGAATGGTCGAAGCCCTCGGCCTCGGCGAGCAGGGCCGCTACATGGCCGCGCTCACCTTCGGCAACGTGCACGGCGTGTACAAGCCCGGCAACGTGAAGCTGCGCCCGGAACTGCTCAAGGACATCCAGACCGGCCTCTCCGCCAAGTTCGGGCTCGCCGCGCTGCCCCTCGACCTGGTCTTCCACGGTGGTTCCGGCTCAACGGATGCCGAAATCGCTGAAGCCGTCGCCAATGGCGTCGTCAAGATGAACATCGACACCGACACCCAGTACGCCTTCACCCGCTCCATCGCCGACTACATGCTGAAGAACTACGACAGCGTGATCAAGGTCGACGGCGAAGTCGGCAATAAGAAGGTCTATGACCCGCGCGCCTGGGGCAAAGTGGCCGAGACGGCCATGGCCGCGCGCGTCGTCGATTCCACCCGCCAGCTCGGCTCCGCCGGGCACTCAAACAGTTAGAGCAATGTCAGAGAACCCGGACTCCGTTCCATTCCCCGCGAAAGACCCACGCCCACGCCCGCAGTACGGCGAACTCGCCCCTGAGGGCTGGACTTGGCAACCGCAGCAGGACGAAGACCGGGTCGACCCGGCTCCCTCCCCCACCGTCGGGGCGGGGGCGCCGCCACGAGCGAACGAACCGCTCGTTCCGCCGGTACCGTACCAGCCGGGTCAGCCTTACCAGCAGGGGGAAGCCTCCCAGCCGGCCAGGCGCACCGCGCCACGCTGGGACCGGCCGTTGACCATCGGACTGCTGGCTTTTGGACTTCTGGCGACCCTGTACGGCGCGTTTTCACTCGGCGCACTTCCCGACGCCATGCAGCTGATCTACACCCAGCAGGGGCTGGGAACCTATACGCCGACAGCCGGTATAGCCCCGCTGACCTCGGTCGGGGCTATCGCTGTGGTCTTCGTCTGGCTGGCCACCACCGCGGTGTCCGTGCGACTGCTGCTGCGGCGCCGCCGCGCGTTCTACGTGCCGCTGATCGGCGGCGCCGTGTCGACGGTAGCGCTGTTCGCTTTCATGCTGGCGGCCATGCTCGGCGACCCGACACTGATCGAGTTCCTCAGCCGCCAGTAGCCGCTGCGGCCGAGTTGGTTACTCGGCCGGGGCTGCGCGGCCACCGAAAGCACGGGCATCCGTTTCGCCGGCGAGGTCCTTGCGCAGCTCCTTGGGCAACGAGAAGATGAGGTCTTCTTCTGCGGTCTTGACCTGCTCCACGTCGCTGTATCCGGCGTCGGCGAGTGCCTCGAGCAGTTCGTCGACGAGTTCTTCGGGAACGGATGCCCCGCTCGTGACCCCGACGGTCGTCGCGTTGTCGAGCCACTCCTGTTTGACCTCGCTCGCGAAGTCAACGCGGTAGGCCGCCTTCGCGCCGTATTCCAGCGCGACCTCCACCAGGCGCACCGAGTTGGACGAGTTGGCAGAACCGACCACGATCACCAGGTCGGAATCGCGGGCTACCTTCTTGATGGCCACCTGACGGTTCTGGGTGGCGTAGCAGATGTCATCACTCGGCGGATCCTGCAGGTTCGGGAAACGCGCCCGCAGCCGACGCACGGTCTCCATGGTCTCGTCGACGCTCAACGTGGTCTGGGAGAGCCAGACCACACGGTCGGGGTCGCGCACGACGACCGTGTCGGCTTCGTCGGGACTGCCGACGAGTGTGGTGTGCTCGGGGGCCTCACCGGCGGTACCCTCTACTTCTTCGTGGCCTTCGTGGCCGATCAGCAGAATCTGAAAATCGTCGCGGGCGAATCGTACGGCTTCGCGGTGGACCTTAGTCACGAGCGGGCAGGTCGCGTCGATAGCCTGCAAACCGCGTTCGGCGGCAGCGTTCACGACGGCCGGGGAGACGCCGTGGGCGCTGAAGACGATGTGCGCGCCGTGCGGCACCTCGTCGACCTCATCGACGAAGACGGCGCCGAGATTCTCAAGTTCGGACACCACGTGGATGTTGTGCACGATCTGCTTACGCACATAGACCGGCGCACCGTAGTGCTCCAAGGCCTTCTCGACGGCGATGACCGCCCGGTCGACTCCGGCACAGTAACCGCGCGGGGCGGCGAGTAGCACCCGCTTATGTCCGACGACCGGGGTATCCTTGAGCCTGTTGCGAGCACTGGGAATGCGCGGCATACCCAGGCCGATAGCGGTCGGCTTACTTTGGGCGTGCATGCTGGTGTTCACCGCCTCAGTCTACGCACGCACGACCGAAGAACTCTGGGAGGACCCGCCTGTGCCCCACGCCAGCGCACCGCCAAGGACCACTGCATGACGGATGCCCCCGCCACCGTCGAAACACCATGGCCGGTCGCCCTGCTCTCCAATAAGATACGCGGCTATATCGAACGACTCGGCATGGTCTGGGTCGAAGGCGAGATCACCCAGTGGGGCGCGAGCGGCGGCAACGTCTACGGCAAGCTCAAAGACCTCTCCGAAGACGCCACCGTGAGCTTCACGATCTGGTCGTCGGTGCGCGCCAAGCTCACCGCCGATTTCAAGGCGGGCGACCGCGTCGTCGCCCTGGTCAAACCCAATTTCTGGGTCAAGGGCGGCACCCTCACCATGCAGGCCTTCGAAATGCGCCACGTCGGGCTCGGAGACCTGCTCGAACGGCTCGAACGACTACGCAAACAGCTCGCGAGTGAGGGCCTGTTCGACGTTTCCCGCAAGAAGCGCTTGCCGTTTCTGCCGCACTGCATCGGTCTCGTGACCGGAAAAGATTCCGACGCCGAGAAAGACGTCATTCGCAACGCGCAACTGCGTTGGCCCGCCGTGAACTTTCGCATCGCGCACGCCGCCGTGCAGGGTGATCGCGCCGTCCGCGAGGTCACGAGCGCGATCCAAAGGCTCGATGCCGACCCGGAAGTCGACGTCATCATCGTCGCGCGTGGCGGCGGCGACTTTCAAAACCTACTCACTTTCAGCGATGAGGGCCTCGTGCGCGCCGCTGCCGCCTGCCTGACGCCGCTGGTCAGCGCGATCGGGCACGAGGCCGACCGCCCGTTGCTCGACGAAGTGGCCGACCTGCGGGCGTCCACCCCGACCGATGCGGCCAAGCGCGTCGTCCCCGACGTCAGCGACGAACTGAACCGGGTGCAGCAGGCCCGAGCGCGTCTCAGCAGCCGACTCACCGGCATCCTCTCGTCGGAAATCGACCGCATCTCGCAGCTCCGCAGCCGACCCGTGCTCGTCGACCCGCGGTGGATCATCGATTCCCGCAGCGAAGACCTCACTCGTTACGTTGCGCGGGGTGTCGAACTGACCGGGCGCATCGTGGAGCGCGCCGGGGCCGCCGTGCTGGAACTGCGCTCCCAGCTGCGCGCCCTGTCGCCCCAGGGCACCCTCGATCGTGGTTATGCGATCGCTCAACTGTCCGACGGGCACGTGCTGCGCCGCGCGGGCGACGCTCCGGCCGGCACCGAACTGCTGCTCACCCTGGCCAGCGGAACGGTGCCCGTGGCCGCGATCGCCGCCGCGCCCACGAGCGTGTCGAAATAATTAGACTGGATACCATGACCTCGCCTGCAACCGCTATCAGTGAACTCAGTTACGAACAGGCCCGTGATGAGCTCATTCGCGTGGTGAACGAGCTCGAGCAGGGTTCGAGCACCCTGGAGCAATCGCTCTCGCTGTGGGAACGCGGCGAAGCCCTCGCCCGGCGCTGCGAAGAATGGCTGATCGGCGCCAAGGCCCGACTCGATGCCGCTCGTCTGGCCGCAACGGCTCCCGCTGCTGCAGACGGCGCAGACGGTACGTCCGCCAAATGAGTCGCGTACCCAGGCCCCCGCGCGTCGTCGCCGAGCTGGGTCGGCCGGAGACTCCGCAGGAAACCGCCGATCGCCTCGCCGAGAATTCGCGCAAATACCGGTCGCACAAGACCGTGAACAACCTCGTGCTCTCGCTGCTCGTGACGGTGGGCGCCGTGCTCGTGCTCGTGCTGCTGGTGCCGCGCAACGACAACCCGATCAATCGCGACGTCGACTACGCGAGCATTGCCGCCCAGCTGCAGCCGGTCGTTGATCACCCCCTCGCCAGCCCCGAGCTGCCCAGCGGCTGGAGCGCCAACGACGCCGAGTGGCAGGCCGGCACCAACGGCCAGGTACCGTCCTGGTACATCGGGCTGCTCACGCCCGACAACCAGTACATCGGCTTCAACCAGGCCTTCGATGCCAACCCCACCTGGCTCGCCCAGAAACTGCCCGACTCGCCCGTCGTCGACACCGTCAGCATCGCCGGCGTGACCTGGGACGTGTACCGCAACAGTGCACCAGCCGCCGATCGCGGCAATTTCGACTATGCCCTCGTGACTACCGCCGGTCCCAGCACCTACGTGCTGATCGGCACGGCACCCACCGGCGATTTCGAGACCCTCGCCACCGCGTTGGCCGCCAACGTGGCGCAGAACGCAGCCGCATGAACCGGACGTCGACGGCTCTCCCGTCTCCGGCCAAGGCCTGGAACGAACTGCGCGAGGGAAACGTGCGGTTCGTCGCCGGCACTCCAAGGCATCGGCAGGACGTCGATCGACGGGCCGAGCTCGTCAGCCAGCAGTTCCCGCACGCCGCGCTGTTCGGCTGCAGCGACTCCCGTCTCGCCGCCGAGATCATCTTCGACCAGGGCCTCGGCGATCTGTTCGTCGTGCGCAATGCCGGCCAGGTCATCTCGGAATCCGTGCTCGGCTCGCTCGAATATGCGGTCGCCGTACTGCACGTTCCGCTGATCCTCGTGCTCGGACACGACGAGTGTGGTGCGGTGCGCGCCGCCATCGATTCTCAATCAGAGGATGCCCCGGCTCTGCCGGCCCACATCGCGCACCTAATCGAGAAGATCGTACCGGCGGTGCGTCGAGCGAGCGGGCAGGCGTCATCCGCTTTCGTGAATCCGACGCAGGTCGATGCCGGCGACGTCGGCCGGGAACATCTCAAGGACACGGTCACCGAGCTGCTCGAGCAGTCCGAGTTGATCAGCGCGGCCATCGCAGAAGGTACATTGGCTATCGTCGGCGCGAACTACGTTCTTCGCGAAGGGCACGCCGACCTCAGCATCGTGGTGGGTGTCATTTAGACCCGCCAGGCAGTGATTGCGCACCCGTTGCGCACAGCACGACTCTCAAACAGCACCGAAAGGGAACGCACACAGTGGTGGATACCTCCGCAAATGCCGGCTACCGAATCGAACACGACACGATGGGTGAGGTCCGCGTTCCGACGGACGCACTCTACGGTGCCCAGACGCAGCGAGCAGTGGAGAATTTCCCGATCTCGGGATCCGTGCTTGAGTCCGCGCAGATCGCGGCGCTGGCCCGCATCAAGAAGTCCGCTGCCCTTGCCAACGCTCAGCTCGGCATGCTCGACCAGGATGTAGCCAACGCGATCGCCGCGGCCGCCGACGAGGTCATCACCGGCCAGTTCGACGACCAATTCCCCATCGACGTCTACCAGACCGGCAGCGGAACATCGTCGAACATGAATATGAACGAGGTCATCGCGACCCTCGCAACCCGCGCCCTTGGCCGCTCGGTACACCCGAACGACCACGTCAACGCAAGCCAGTCCTCGAACGACGTGTTCCCCACCTCCGTGCACATCGCCGTCACGAGCGCCCTGATCGACGAGCTCATCCCTTCGCTCGACCACCTGGCCGTTTCCTTCGAGGCCAAGGCAGAACTCTGGAAAGACGCCGTCAAAGCCGGTCGCACCCATCTCATGGACGCCACCCCGGTCACCCTGGGCCAGGAATTCGGCGGCTACGCGCGTCAGATGCGCCTCGGCATCGAGCGCATCCGCACGGCACTCCCCCGCGTCGCTGAGGTTCCGCTCGGCGGCACCGCGGTCGGCACCGGCATCAACACCCCGTACGGCTTTCCGCAGCTCGTCATCGAACTGCTCGTGGCCGAAACCGAACTGCCGATCACCGAAGCGCGCGATCACTTCGAGGCTCAGGCCAATCGCGACGGTCTCGTCGACGCGTCCGGTGCCCTACGTACCATCGCCGTCTCCCTGACCAAGATCTGCAACGACCTGCGCTGGATGGGCTCTGGCCCCAACACCGGGTTCGGTGAACTCAACATTCCCGACCTGCAGCCCGGCTCGTCGATCATGCCCGGCAAAGTCAACCCGGTCATTCCGGAGGCCGTGCTCATGGTGTGCTCGCGTGTCATCGGCAACGATGCCACGATCGCCTGGTCAGGTGCCTCTGGCTCGTTCGAGCTCAACGTCGGCATCCCCGTCATGGGAACTGCCCTGCTCGAGTCGATCCGCCTGCTGACCAACGCGACCCGTGTACTCGCCGACAAGACCGTCGACGGCCTCGTCGCCAACCTCGAGCACGCTCGGGCGCTGGCCGAGATGTCGCCGTCCATCGTCACCCCGCTCAACCGTGTCATTGGTTACGAAGCCGCCGCCAAGGTGGCCAAGAAGGCCGTCGCCGAGGGCCTCACCGTGCGGGAGGCCGTCATCGCGCTCGGCCACATCGAGCGCGGTGACCTCACGCTCATCGAGCTCGACACTGCCCTCGACGTGCTGAGCATGACGCGTCCCCCGCAGAAGAAGTAGTTAGCACCACAAACCGCATTTGCCGCCTCGGCCTCGGAAACGAGCCGAGGCGGCAGGCGACTATCGTGACCAAATCGCGATGCCGCACCGCAGAGCCGGTCCCCACCAGCCAGTGTTGAGCTGAGGAGCGAATGACCTGCTGCTAGGCCGCCACCAGCGCGACCGCACACATCCGCTCCCCCCTCGCACAGCTACATAACCTCGTTGCCCTCCAACATCTCCGTCACGAGCGCCGCGATCGCGCTGCGCTCCGAACGGGTCAGGGTCATGTGCGCGAACAGCGGATGCCCCTTCAACGTTTCGATCACGCTGGCCACGCCATCGAAGCGGCCGACGCGCAGATTGTCACGCTGGGCGACGTCGTGGGTGAGCACCACGCGCGAGTTCTGACCGATGCGGCTCAGCACGGTCAATAGCACGTTGCGCTCGAGCGACTGGGCTTCGTCCACGATCACGAAGGCGTCGTGCAGGGACCGACCACGAATATGGGTGAGCGGGAGCACCTCGAGGATGCCGCGCTCCATCACTTCCTCAACCACATTCTCCGACACGATCGCACCGAGGGTGTCGAAGACCGCCTGCGCCCATGGCCCCATCTTCTCACCTTGGTCGCCGGGCAGAAAGCCGAGGTCCTGGCCGCCGACCGCGTACAGGGGCCGGAATACCATGATCTTGCGATACTGCTGACGTTCCAGCACCGCTTCGAGGCCGGCGCAGAGGGCCAGGGCCGACTTGCCGGTTCCGGCCCGACCGCCGAGCGACAGGATGCCGATCTCCGGGTCGAGCAGCAGGTCGATCGCCAGGCGTTGCTCCGCCGACCGGCCGTGCAGTCCGAAGACGTCCCGGTCGCCGCGCACGAGCTTGAGCGTGCCCCGGCTGGTCACCCGACCGAGGGCTGATCCGCGATCGGAGTGGATGACCAGGCCGGTGTTGATCGGCATGTCCTGCACCGTGCGCGAGTCAAGCGTCTCCTTGTCATAGAGCACGCTCATCTGCTCGGCACTGAGGGTAATTTCGTCCATGCCGGTCCAGCCGGAATCGACGGCGAGTTCGTGCCGGTATTCATCGGCAGCGAGGCCGAGTGACGCGGCCTTCACGCGCAGCGGCAGGTCTTTCGAGACCACGGTCACGGTCATTCCGTCGTTGGCCAGGTTGAGTGCAACGGCGAGGATGCGCGAGTCGTTGTCGCCCAACTGCAGGCCGGACGGCAACACCGACATGTTGGAGTGGTTCAGTTCCACCCGCAGGCTGCCGCCCTCACCGACCGGGATCGGAAAGTCGAGGCGTTCATGCTTGAGCCTCAGTTCGTCAAGGTTGCGCAGGGCCTGCCGGGCGAAATAGCCGATCTCTGGGTCATTGCGCTTTGACTCCAGCTCACTGATCACCACCACGGGCAACACAACGGCGTGCTCGGCAAAGCGGAAAATCGCTTTCGGATCTGACAGAAGCACCGAGGTGTCCAACACATAGGTGCGCTCGCTTTGCACAGCGGATGTCTCCACCTGGTCAGTCGCGTTGGCGTCGGTTCGATTAGCGGTCACAGCCACTCCCACCCTGCGTCCAAAAGACGCGGATCTCATTGGCGAGCTGGCCATCAAGCAATTCTCGAGCCGTACTTATATGGCCGTCTCGATCAGGTGCCGTACCTGATGCATGTGACGCTACGACGTACGGCTGCAAAAAGAAACCCGACACGCCCACTGAAATCTGTCGTTCACCTGACGTTGGGGCCGACGCGACGTCTGCACTCGCGGGGATGCTAGTAGGCGGCGGCGAGCGCGTAGGCGGCGAGGGCACCCCTCAACATGGTGACTGTGTCAGGGTCGAGCGCCGCGTGCACACTCAATCGCACCGTGGTGCCGCGGGCGGTCGTGGTGATGCCGTGGTTGTGGAGGCTTGCGACGAGGGTGGTCAGCAGTTCCGCCGGCGGCTCGAGCACCACTATGCCACCACGTTCCCCGGCATCGCGGGGCGAAACGATATTGATCGCAAATTCATCGACGAGTTCGATGATTTGGGAGACGTTGTCGTTCATGGCGGTCTGGATGACATTCACCCCGACGTCGGCGGTCTGCTCGAGGGCTGCGGCGAACCGGGCCTGGGCGATGGCGTCCCCGTTGGTCACCCGGAAGGCTCGAGCGCCCTGGCTGGGCGGGGGAACATCGTCCCACGGGTCGTCGGTGTCGGTTCCGACGTAGCCGGAATATACCGGCACGAGGCGGTCGATCGCCCGCTCGCTCAGGGCGAGAAAGCCGGTGCCCCAGCCGGCCCTCGTCCATTTCTGACCACCGGAGGCGACGACATCCGCCGCCCCGTAAGCGGCGTCGATGACGCCGAAGCCCTGAATAGCGTCGACGATCAGCAGCCGGTCGCCAATGACCTGGCGAATGCCGTCGAGATCGGTTAGGTAGCCCGTGCGGGAATCGACGAGGCACACCGCAACCGCAGCGACGGCCGGGGTGAGCTGACCACGGATCTGGCCAGGGGTAACCCGGCCTCGCACGGTCTCCAGCCAAAGCGGCGTGACCACGTGCAGGGCCTCAGCGGCCCGCACGGCCGCGAACGGCACGCTCGGAAAGTCCCCGGCAGACAGCAGCACGCCACCGGTCAACCCGAACAGTGCCTGCATCAGGCCCGAGCTGGTATTGGGCTGCAGCACGATCTGGTCCGGCGTGAAACCGGTGAGAGCGGATACCGCGGTGCGGGCCCGCGCATCCTGTTCGTCGAGGTGGTCGAGACTGCCATACCGGGCCCGAGAGAGCACCTCGGTCTGGCCGAGGGTCTCCGCCACGACGGCCTCCGAGAGCGGGCCCACCCGGCCGAAGTCGAGGTACCCCGGCTCGTCACGAAAACCGTCGGTGAAGCTCAGGAGCGAATTCATAAAGCGGGTCCAATCGGTTATCGGAAATACTCCCCCCAGCTGATCTCCCCAGGAGAGCGGTCTAGCCGCCGAACCGACGCTGGCGACGGGAGAAGTCGCGAAGGGCACGCAGAAAGTCGATCTGCCGCAGGTCGGGGCCGAGCGCTTCGACGAAGTAGAACTCGCTGTGCGCGCTCTGCCACAGCATGAAGTCGCTCAGCCGCTGCTCGCCCGAGGTGCGAATAACCAGGTCGGGGTCGGGCTGACCGCCGGTATACAGGTGCTGGCCGATCAGTTCGGGCGTAAGGGTTTCCGCGAGGTCTTCGAGCGAGCCGCCGTGCGCGTGGTGGGTGGCGACGATGCTGCGCATCGCGTCGGTGATCTCGGTACGCCCGCCGTAGCCGACCGCGAGGTTCACGTGCAGGCCTTTACGGTCGCTCGTGCGGGTATCCGCTGCATCGAGCGCTGCGACGAGCGGCAGAGGCAGTCCGGCCTTCGACCCCATCTGTTGCACCCGCCAATCTCGATAGTGCGAGAGTTCTTCGGCGAGGTCGGCGATAATCTCGATCAGATCGGCGAGTTCCCCGCTGGGGCGTTGGGTGAGGTTGTCGGAGGAGAGCAGGTACAGGGTGACCACCGAAATTCCGAGGTCGTCACACCATTCCAGAAATTCGCGCATCTTGGCCGCGCCGGCGCGGTGCCCGTGTGCGGCCGTCTGAAAGCCCAATTGCCGGGCCCAACGCCGGTTTCCGTCGATGATCATGGCAACGTGGCGGGGCAAATGCTCCGGAGTCAGTCCGCGCCTCAATCGGCGCTGATACAGCCTGTAGAGGAGGCCGCGCGCTAGGGGGACTTGGGGTTTATGCACACAATTACGCTAGTCCACTCCCTGAAGCTTCGGGGCACGCGGGCTGCCCTGTCGTATCCTTGCAGCATGGCCACCGAGCACGATATCCCCAATCTGCCACTGATCGAGGCGGCTGACACCCATCCGCAGGACGTCAAACCGACGTGGCGCGGCTGGATTCACGCCGGAACTTTTCCCGTGACAATAGTGGCCGGCATCGTGCTGCTCCTCCTCGCCGAAGGGTCGGCAGCCACGATCAGCTCGGCCGTGTTCGTGCTCAGCTCGGTGCTGCTGTTCGGCAATTCGGCGCTATACCACCGCTTCAACTGGCAGCCGCGCACCCGCATCATTCTCAAGCGCATCGACCACGCCAACATCTTTCTGCTGATCGCCGGTTCGTACACGCCGATTACGGTGCTCGCACTGCCGCCGGAGAAAGCAACGCTCCTGCTCTGGCTGGTGTGGGGTGGAGCCGGGCTGGGCATCCTCTTTCGGGTGTTCTGGATCCACGCCCCGCGCTGGTTGTACGTGCCGCTGTACCTGCTGCTCGGCTACGGTGCGTTGCTGTTCATCGTGGACTTCTTTCAGGCGAATGCCACCATGATGACGCTGATTCTGGTCGGCGGGCTTTGCTACACGGTCGGCGCGATCATCTACGGGCTGAAGAAGCCCAATCCGGTTCCGGGCGTGTTCGGCTTCCATGAGATTTTCCACACCCTTACGGTTGTGGCATTTCTATGTCACTTTGCGGCGATCCTGCTGATCGCGACGCATCCGCTCTACCCGTGACGGGCCAGGCGCGACTACTCCGGCTTGTCGTCTCGCGGTGCCTTCGGGTCGGCGTCGCGCGCCGCCAGTTCGGCGTCGAGTCGTTCCTTGATCTCTGCACGGTAGGTCGTACGACGAATGCGCCGCACCACGTCGAGACAGAGCAAGAGCGTGGCGACCGCGATCAGGAAGAAGACCACGAACCCGACGACACCCGGGGTGACGGTGTTCGGGTCGAAGTCGGGGTCCGGGGTCGGGGTGGCGGCGAGCACGACGGAGATCAAGGAGATCATTCGGCGTCCTCGATTCCGGCGAAGAGATCGGATTCGGGCATTGCGGTGTCTACTTTCGATTCGACGAGTTGGAAGTCTTCATAGGGCCAGGCCTCACGTACTAGGTCATTGGGCCAGAAGAATAAGCCGCTGTCGGGTGAGACCTGGCTCGCATGCGAGCGCAGGGCAGCGTCGCGCACCTCGAGAAATTCACCGGCTGGCACATGGGTGGTGGCCAGCTTCGGGTAATTCTCCATGCGCTCCCGCGCCGCCTCAAGCGGTTCGAGCAGCGGAGAATCGGGCTCCGCCACGCTGAGCGCGAGGTACATGGCATCGATGCGTTCGAGGTTGAAGACACGGTCGTAGTAGAGCTTGTCGATTTGCCACGGCTTGCCCGAATCCGGGTACCGATCGGCTTCAGCGGCCCCGCGAAACGCTTCGAGGGAAACCTCGTGGCAGCGAATGTGGTCAGGGTGCGGGTAGCCGCCGTTTTCGTCGTAGGTGATCAGAACCTGCGGGCGAAACTCCCGAATTAGGGTAACGAGCGGTTCGGCCGAATACTCCAGCGGAATGTCGGCGAACGAGTTCGGCGGCACCGTGTTGTCGTCGTTCATGCCGGAATCTTCGAAGCCGAGCCAGCGGTGCTGCACGCCGAGGGCCGTCTGCGCGGCCTGCATCTCCAAGCGACGCAGGCCGGCAATGTCGCGTTCGGCCATCGCGTGACCGTCCAGCGCCGGGTTCAGGATGCTGCCACGTTCGCCACCGGTGCAGCTCACGATGAGCACCTCAACGCCGCGGCTGCGGTAGAAGGCGTACGTCGCGGCACCCTTGCTCGACTCGTCGTCGGGATGGGCATGCACAGCCATCAATCGCAGCGTCACCATACTCCTCAGGAATGCCGGATAACCTTAGGCCAGATAACCTAGATACCAGCCTAATCGCTCTCGTGAAAGTGTGAATCACCAGTGCCCTTCAACAGCACGCCTGCCAACGCTCCGCCTAGCCTTGAGCCTTACCGTCTCGACGAATCCGACGGCTCAACGGCCCCGGCACCGATCGAGAGCGCCGTGATCCAATCGCGCTACGGTCGCACGCCGGCTCGCCGCGTGCAGGATCGTCGCATCTTGTGGGGGCTTGGCGGCATTTTTGTGCTGGTGCTGGGAGCGTGGGTGCTGTGGACAGGGCTAGACGGGGCATCCACTCAAATCGAGGCGCGCAATATCGGTCACACCATCATCGATGCGCACACGGTGAGCGTTACGTTCGAGGTGGCACTTCCGGTGAATCGCACGGCGAGTTGCGCGGTGCAGGCCCTCAACGAGAGCTATTCCGTGGTCGGTTGGAAGATCGTCGATCTGCCGCCATCGACGCTGTACAACCGGTCTTTCACCGAGATTCTGCGCACCACCGACCTGAGCAACACGGGTTTGATTTACGAGTGCTGGCTGACCTAAACTGACGTATTCGCCTCGGCAGATCACCGGGCCATCGACTATACCCGCGCGGCCTCAGGGCCTTCTGCGCTCGAGCGTAATAAGGGAGATCACTCGTGACAACGGACACAACCGTCACCTGGCTGACTCAGGAGGCGCACGACCGCCTTGCAGCAGAACTGGCGTCCCTGAGCAACTTCGGCCGGGGCGACATCGCGAAGAAAATCGAATCGGCCCGGGAAGAGGGCGACCTCAAGGAGAACGCCGGCTACCACGCGGCGAAGGAGGAACAGGGCAAGATGGAGGCGCGCATTCGCACCCTCACCGTGCTGCTGCGCACCGCCGAGGTCGGCCACGCCCCCGAGAGCAACGGCATCGTCGTTCCGGGCACCGTCATCACCGCGACCATCGCCGGCGACGAGAGCCGTTTTCTGATCGGCAGCCGGGAGATCGGCGCAAACAGTGACCTCGACGTGTTCAGCGAGCAGAGCCCGCTCGGCGCCGCCATCATCGGTCTGAAGGTCGGCGCGAAGACGAGCTACACCACGCCGAACGGCAAGGAGATCACCGTGCACATCTCCAACGTGGAGACGTTCACCGGCGCCTGACCCACCAATACAGCAGGTCCCCGCACGACAGCTGCTGCATTTTGCAGCCGCGGCAGAAAAGTTCCCCGAAATTCCGGGCATCTGCTCGGCAACCGTCACGAAGTGCGAGAGTTGCGCCCCGACCTGTCACGGGCGCCCGAAAGCGGGCGGCTAGTCAATCTGCGGGTCGTAGCCGGCCGCGCGCAGCGTGTCAACGACGTGCTGGCGGTGCTCGGGCCCCCGCGTCTCAACGCTGACATCGAGTTCGACCTCGCTGATCCGCAAACCGACACCGTGCCGGGTGTGCAGCACTTCGATCACGTTCGCGGTGGCCTCGGCGAGCAGTTCCGAGATGCGGGCCAGTTGGCCGGGGCGGTCCGGCAGCATGATGCGCAGGGTTAGGTACCGACCCGACGCGGCGAGGCCGTGGCTGATCACACGCTGCATCAGCAGCGGATCGATGTTGCCACCGGAGAGGATGGCCACGGTCGGCCCGGTCGGAGTGACCTTGCCAGCCAGGATGGCGGCGACCGCCACGGCTCCAGCCGGTTCGACGACGAGCTTGGCACGTTCGAGCAGCACGAGCAGCGCACGAGCGGTGTCGTCTTCGGTGACGGTGACGATCTCATCGACGGTGTCACGCACGATCTCGAAGTTGAGGAGACCGGGCTTGGCTACGGCGATGCCGTCTGCGATGGTCGGCAGGATGCTGATCATCACGGCCTCACCGGCCTCGAGGGACGGCGGGTAGGCGGCGGCGTTCTCGGCCTGCACCCCGATAACCCGGATGTGACGCCCGTCCCGGGCGGCCCGCTGCTTGAGCGCACTGGCGACACCGGAGATCAGCCCCCCGCCCCCGATGGGCACGATGACGGTTTCTAGATCGGGAACCTGGTCGAGGATCTCCAGTCCTAGGGTGCCTTGCCCAGTAACAACATCCGCGTGATCAAACGGCGGAATGAGAATCGCGCCGGTCTCTCGGGCGTATTCGGCCGCGGCGAGGAGCGGTTCGGTGACGGTCGTGCCGCGCAGAATCACCTCGGCACCGTAGTCACGCGTGGCCGACAGCTTGGGCAGGGCTACGCCGACCGGCATGAAGATGGTGGCTTTGATGCCCAGCTCGCGGGCGGCGAAGGCCACACCCTGGGCGTGGTTGCCGGCCGAGGCCGCAACGACGCCGCGGGCCTTCTCCTCGTCGGTGAGTTTGGACAGTCGGTTGTAGGCGCCCCGAATCTTGTACGAACCGGTGCGCTGCAGGTTCTCACACTTGAGATAGACCGGCGCGCCCAGTACATCAGCAAGGTACCGCGAGCTCTCCATTGGGGTGACATCGGCGACCTGGGCGACAACCGCCCGCGCGGCCTCGAATTCGGCGAGGGTGGGTGCGGCGAGGGTGGTCTCTGGCATGTCTTAGTTCTCCGAACCATCGTGCGAGGCGCGAGGTGCGCTCAAATCTGAGGGTGTGCTGCGAGCGGGCCCGCTCCGGGTCGTTCGGATGCTCTGCGGCCGCATTCGTGCGGTGCGGGCCGGTGCTCCGGTCGGTCGGTAACCCGGTCGGCTCTGCGGCACGGTCTGCCACAGCGCTGATCCGATTGTCGACACCGCCGCCGGCGGACTCGACCGCCAGCCGCCGCCGGCGATGTAGGTCGTCATGGCGTTCAACACCGCCGCGATCGGCACGGCGAACAGTGCCCCCGGAATTCCGGCGAGCAGCGCGCCGGCGGCGACCACGAGCACGACGGCAAGCGGATGCACCTTGACGGCGGTTCCCATGATGAGCGGCTGCAGAACGTGCCCTTCAACCTGCTGCACGAGCAGCACGACGCCGAGCATGGCGACTGCGACGGCCCAGTTGTTGAAGATCAGGGCGATGACGATGGCAACAGACCCGGTGGCTACCGCCCCGACGATGGGAACAAAGGAGCCGAGGAAGACCAGGATGCCAATCGGGATGGCCATCGGCACCCCGAGCAAAGCGGCGCCAACTCCGATGCCGACCGCGTCAATCGACGCGACCAGAATCTGCACTCGGGCGAAGTTGCCCAGGGTGGTCCAGCCGGCGATACCGGCGCCGTCGACGGCTGCACGGGCACGCAGGGGAAAGAATCGCACGATCCAGCCCCAGATCGCTTTGCCGTCAATCAGAATGAACAGCAGGCTGAACAGGGCGAGCAACAACCCGGTGAGCAGGTGTCCGAGCGTGGTACCCACCGACAGGGCGCCGCTGATGAACACAGCGCTATCGTTCTGGATGGCCTCCCAGGCCTGCTTCACGTAGGTGTTGATCTCGCTTTCGGACAATTGCAGCGGCGAGCCGGCCAGGAATGCCTTGAAGGCATCGAAAGATGTCGTGAGCCGATCGCTGAGCCCAACCGTTCCTTCGGCGATTTGCGTGGACGCCAGGGTGACGAGCCCGGCGACGAGCACGAGCGTGCCCACCATGGCCACGGCAACGGCGAGGCCTTTGGGCCAGCGGTGCCGCACCAGAAAGGCGACGAAGGGAACGAGCAGGGCTGACACCAGCACCGCGACGAGCAGCGGAATGACGATGAGCCGCAACTGAATGACCAGGAAAATTAGGATGGCAATGGCCGCGGCGATCACAATCAACCGCCAGGACCACGCACCGGCCAAACGGATGCCCGACGGCAGGTTCTCGTCGACGCCATTCGACGCCGGTGCCAGCACATCGACCGGCGTCACGACGAGCTCGGTACCGGTCTGATCAGCACTCTCGATAACTCCGTCACGCGTTTGCGCGGCGGAACGTCGACGCTGCAGCCGTAGCCGCGCGCGCGCGCCAGGATTACCGGTTGATTCGCTCACCGGACCAGTCTAGGACTGCTATCAGGACTGGTGCAGCGCCACCCTCGCTGCCTCCAGCGGCTCGGTCGATACCGGGACCCCGGTAAATTTAAGAAACACGCTCTCGCCCGTTTTCGGGTGCATGCGCACGCCGTGTTGCAGGAACACGATACTGCCGTCGGGAAGGCGCACCGTCGTGCGGCGAAGCGAGCCGAGAAAGCTCGACGAAACGACGGTTGTCGCCAGGCCTTCGGGCGCGAACTCGATGTCCTCCGGACGCACCGAGACGCGCACCGGGCCCTCCGCCACTGCCGGGTCGATGAGGGGCAGGCGTGTTCCGTGCACCTCGGCGTGGCCGTCACGAACGATTCCGACAATGCCGTTACTGAGTCCGACGAAGTCGGCAATGAAGGGTGTGGCCGGCCGAGAATACAGTTCCTCCGGCGTTCCGACCTGTTCGATGTTTCCGGAACGCATGACCGCCACCCGGTCGGCTATTGCGAGAGCCTCATCCTGATCGTGGGTCACGAACAGCGTCGTGATACCCAGCTCGGTCTGAATACGGCGAATCTCGTCCCGCAACTGCACCCGCACCTTTGCGTCGAGCGCGGAGAGTGGTTCGTCAAGCAGCAGCACACGCGGTTCGGTGACGAGCGCGCGGGCGAGCGCAACACGCTGTTGCTGGCCACCCGAAAGCTGGTGGGCAAAACGATCGAAATGGTGCCCGAGACCGACCAGGGCCAGGGCCGCGGAAGCCCGACTCCGCCGTTCGGCCGGCTTGATCTTTCGCATACGTAATCCGAATTCCACGTTCTCGCCGACACTGAGGTGCGGAAACAGCGAGTAGGACTGAAACACCATGCCCATGTCGCGTTTGCTCGTCGACAGGGCTGACACGTCGATGCCGTCGATGGTTATGCTGCCGGCATCGGTCGATTCCAACCCGGCCAGGACACGCAATGCGGTGGTCTTGCCGCTTCCGCTCGGGCCGAGCAGAGCAACGCACTCGCCGGCGTGCAGGGTGAGGCTGAAGCCGTCCAGGGCTCGCAGACCGGAGAACTCCTTCACCACTCCGGTGAATTCAACGACGGTTCCCGATCGGGTCTGGAGTACGGGCGACTGCGACATCATGCGGGGCCTTTCACGGTGGTGCGACGGCGGAGCGTCTGGTTACGCGGTGCACCCAGCCGTCCGATGATGAGGAGCAGCATAGAAGCGAAGGCGAGGGCCAGCAGCGACAGGATGACAGCCGTATACGGATCGACTTTGCTGACCACAACGAGCGCGGTCTGCAAGTTGACCCGGTTGAGCAGGGACGCGATGGTGAATTCGCCGAGCACGACGGCCACAGCGATGAAGGCTCCAGCGAGGATGCCCCGGCGCAGGTTGGGTACGAGAACCCGCACCAGCACGCTCCCCCAGCCCGCCCCCAGGGTTCGCGCCGCCTCGGTGAGAGTCCTCACGTCGACTCCGTCGAGGTTGGACTGAATGGCCCGGTAGGCGAACGGCAAAACGGTGATGCCGTAGGCAAAGGCAAGCGTCCAGACGCCGCTGCCCAGCATTCGGGCCACAACGGTGTAGATCGGCGCGAGCCCCACGACGAGCACGATGGCCGGAATGGTGATGGGCAGGATGCAGATGAATTCCAGCACCCGGCGCAGGTAGGGAAAACGGATGTGGACGAGCAGCATCGTGGGGACGAGCAACAGCATCACGATGATGACGGTGCCGATGGCCAGCGCCACGGAGTTGCCGAGCGCGACGAGAACCGGCCGGTACACCCCGGTGAAACCGCTCTGGAACAGCGCCACCCAGCGGTCGACGTTGTAGCCCCCGACCAGCCCGGCGCGCAGGGTGAATTCGATCATTGCCGCGATCGGCAGGGCGAAGATCAGCCCGATGAGACTGAGAACAGTAACGCGAACCGTACGCGACGGCGCGTGCGCGACTCCGTTGGCCGTGAAGCTGCCGGTCACTGCTGCCACCGTGCCGCCCGTGATTGCAACGCTGAATAGCCGATCATGACGACGGCCATCACCACGATCATGCCGAGGGCCAGCGCACCGGCGAGGTTTTCCCGGCCCAGAAGGGTTTCGCTCGTCAGAGCTGCGCGAATCTGCAGGGGCACGATCTGTGATCCCTGGCTGACCAGCGCGGCTGCCGTGGCGTAGGAGGAAAACGCGTTGGCGAAGAGCAGCAGCAGGCTGCCGAGGAAGGATGGGGCAAGCACGGGAAAGGCGATGCGCAGCCAATAACTTGCCGTGGTGCCGCCGAGGGTGGCGTTCGCCTCGGCCCACTGAGGCTTTAGTGCTTGCAGTGCGGGCATGAAGGTGATGATCATGAGCGGCACCTGAAAGTAGATGTAGGGCAGGATGAGGCCGGTCGTGGAGTACAGCCAGACGCCGTTCTCAAAAATGTCCAGACCGAACATATCGCGCAGGTACAGGGTGACCATGCCCTGGATGCCGATGGTCGCGACGAAGGCGAAGGCGAGCATGACCCCGCCGAACTGGGCCAGCACACCGCTGAGGGAATCAATGGTGCTGCGCAATGCACCGTCTGGGCGGGTACCGAGCATGGCGTAGCAGACCAGAGCTCCCACGACAGCGCCGACAACTGCCGTCAACGCCGACAACCAGAAGGAGTTGAAGAAGGTGGTCAGCACCACCGGGTCGCCGAGGGCGGCGACCGTGGCCAGAGTGAAGGCGCCGGTGGTGTCGAAAAAGCCCGTTCCGATGGCTATCAGGGTCGGCACGGCCAGGAACAACACCACGTACACCGCGAAGGGCAGCAGCCCGAAGGCTGCTGCCCGACCACGGATGCTACTGGACAGCCGCAGCCCACTTCTCGCCGAGAAGCGTGGCGGCCGCCGTACTCTGATCTTCGGTCGGAACGACAGTGTCGCTCGGCGCCTGCGGCAGCGCGTCGAACAGCTCGGTCTCGATGGTACCGGCCGCGGCCATAGCCTCGGCCCGCGCCGGACGGGCGCCGCCAGCGAGCCACAGGTTCTGTGCCTCATCACCATACAGAAATTCCTGCCAGAGCCGCGCGGCCGCCGGGTGCGGCGCATCCTTGCTAATGGCCTGGTTATAGTAGCCCGCATAACCGGTGCCGTCGAATACCACGACCTTCCAGTTGCGCTGGCCTTCAAGCTGAGCGCCATACCCGACGTTCAGGTAGTCCCAGTCGAATACCACCGGAGTCTCACCGGAGGCGACCGTTGCAGTCGTCGGGTCGACCTTCAAGAAGTTGCCGGCCGCATTCAGTTTGGAGAAGAAGTCGATGCCAGGTTGAAAATCGTCGGCGGTACCGCCGCTCTGCACGGCAGCTAGGCCGACAGCGGCAAACGCCGCACCGGCTTGGGTCGGGTCACCGTTAACGGCGACTTTTCCCTTGTAGTCAGCGCCGAGCAGGTCGGAGAGTTCTTTCGGCTCCGGCACAGCATCAGGGTCGTAGCCCACCGACAGGTATCCGCCGTAGTCGCCGACGTAGAGTCCGGACGCTTCCTTGAGCGCGTCCGGAATGTCAGACCAGGTCGAGACCTGGTACGGGGCAAACCGGTCCGTACTGGCAAGGGCAACAGCCAGGCCGAGGTCGAAGACATCCGGCGCCGTGTCCTGGCCCTTGAGGTTGTCAGCGGCCTGAATTTCCTCGGCGCTCGACCCATCCGGGGATGCCTCGGTGATCGTGATTTCGGGGTACTTCTCGGCGAACAGATCGAGGATGGCGCCGTAATTGGCCCAGTCGCGCGGCAGCGCGATCACATTGAGGGCGCCTTCCGCGATGGCTGCTTCCTCAAGACCGGCCAGGTCGCCGAAGGCGCTCAGGCTCGTGGCGGTCGCGGCGTCCACGCCCGACGCGGGTGCCTCAGCGGCGGTGGAACACGCCGTGAGAGTGAGCGCTAGGGCCGCTGCTGCTGCCAAAGACATCGTCAGGGTGCGTCTAATAGACATTATTTCTCCCTCATGGTTGGTCCCGGAATGTCTGATTCCTATGGCAGCCGTTCCGGATGAACAGAATGTGGGCGGAGCTTGCCGGTCGCCCGACAGTACAAAGGCCACATGGCCGTCAGACCATGAGTCCCTGAACGACACGTGAACGCGGCCCAACTAGAGTGAGTCGAATGGTCGACACGGTCTCTGCGGCATTGGCGCGACGAATTGCGCTCGCCGCGCAGGGTTTCGGTGCTCGCTCGGCGAGTCCCGTCGGCATCCGCCAGCTGACCGCCCTCGTGCACCGGCTCGAACTCCTGCAGATCGACTCGGTCAATGTGTTCGAACGCAGCCACTACATGCCAGCCTTCAGCCGGCTCGGCCCCTACGACAAGACGCAGCTCGACCGCCTCACAACCGGGCGGGAGGCCCGCTTCACCGAATACTGGGCGCACGAGGCATCCTTTCTGCCGATCGACGTGTGGCCGCTGTTCTACTGGCGCATGCAGCACTATCGTGACCGCTCGGCCGAAACCCCGGGCGACTGGTCTCACGCGAACAGGCCGATGCTCGACTGGCTCATGGCCGAACTCGCCGCGAATGGGCCGATGCGGGCGAGCGCGATCGAACACGACGCCAACAAGCGCAGCGGACCCTGGTGGGGCTGGTCGGACGTGAAGATCGGGCTCGAAATCCTGTTCCGCTGGGGCGATGTGGTGAGCGCTGGGCGCAATCGATTCGAACGGGTGTACGCCTTGCCCGAGCAGGTATTTCCTCCCGAGTTACTCGGACGTAAGATTTCGACAGTAGCCGCCCACCGCGAGCTGGTCAGCCGCTCCGCCCGCGCACACGGCATCGGAACCGTGAAGGATTTCGCCGACTACTTTCGGCTGAAATCGGCGCCGACCCTGGTGGCGATGCGCGAGCTAGTCGAGGCCGGCGAACTCATCCCGGTCGAGGTACCGGGCTGGGGGCCGCGAGGCGGGGCAGGTGCCGCGTGGCTGCACCGAGATGCCCGGCTGCCCCGGACGATGGACGCGCAGGCGGTGCTGTCGCCGTTCGACCCGGTGGTCTGGGAACGCGCCCGGGCCTTGCGCCTATTCGACTTTCATTATCGCATCGAGATCTACACGCCGGAGCCGAAGCGGGTGTTCGGGTATTATTCGCTGCCGATTCTGCTCGGCGACACGGTCGTCGGCCGGATCGACCTGAAGAACGATCGCCAGGCCGGCGTGCTGCGGGTGCAGGCGGCCTGGGCCGAACCGGCCGCGCCAGCGGATGCGGCGGGTCGGCTCGCACAGGTGCTGCGGGAGGCTGCTGGGTGGCAGGGGCTCTCAGAAATCGTCGTCGCGCCCCGCGGTAACCTGGCGGCAGGACTCGCTGCGGAACTGCTCTAAGCGGGGGCGTCACGACCAAGGGTCACCCGCTCCTCGCACCCACCGAACTGCTTGAGGTGGGTCGTCGCGTCGAAGGGTCACCCACGCCGCCTCGACTCGAGCTCTGTCAGTCAGGTCAGAACTTGCTGCCCATCGCGGTGAGACGCTCGATGCGGTCTTCAAGGGGCGGGTGCGTGGCGAACAGCTTTGCCATGGCGCCCTTCTTGAGCGGGTCGGCGATCCACAGGTGCGCCATCGAGGTGTTCTGCTTCTTCATCGGGCGGCCATACTCGCCAAGCTTGGCCAGCGCCGATGCGAGGGCGTCTGGGTGGCGCGTAGTCAACGCACCCGTCGCATCCGCCAGATATTCACGCTGCCGGGAGACCGCGAGCTGCACGACCGTCGCGATCAGCGGAGCCACGATCATAGCGACGAGGCCGAAGACCATGACGACGGGGTTACCGTTGCTGTTGTTGCTGCGGCCGAAGAACGCCATGCGCAGAAAGATGTCGGACACGAATCCGATCGCGACGACCAGTCCGAACACGATCATCGACAGCCGAATGTCGTAGTTGCGCACGTGGCCCATCTCGTGGGCCATCACGCCCTCGAGTTCCGCGTCGTCCATGATGTCGAGCAGGCCTGTGGTGGCGGCGACGATCGCGTGCTTAGGGTCACGGCCGGTGGCGAAAGCGTTCGGCGCCGGGTCGTTGATGATGTAGACCTCGGGCATCGGAGTGCCGGTCGTGATGGAAAGATTCTCGACCGTGCGCCACAGCCGGGGGTGGTCGGACTGGCTGTTGACCCGGATTCCACCGCTCATTGAGATGGCCTGGCGACCCGCCGCGAAGTACTGGAACAACGCGTAAGCCGAGGCGATGACGAGTGTCAGGATAAGTGCGGTGTACCCGTTCATGCCGTAGGCCACCCCCGCAAGCCAGCCAAGGCCGGTGATCAGGGCGAGAAAGAAAATAATGATGAAGACGGTGTTGCGTTTGTTCTTGGCGATCGCGCTGTACATCTAGTGCTCCGTTAGAACTGCACGCGGGGCGGCTCAGCAATCGCTGCGGAGTCGGCCACCTCGAAGAATTCGCGTTCGGTGAAACCGAGGTTGACGGCAAACAGGTGGTTCGGGAACACCTTGATCTTGGTGTTCATCTCACGTACTCCACCGTTGTAGAACCGGCGCGCGGCCTGGATCTTGTCCTCGGTGTCGACAATCGCGCCCTGCAGCTGCAGGTAGTTCTGGCTGGCTTGCAACTGCGGGTATGCTTCGGCGACAGCGAAGATGCTCTTGAGTGCGGTCTGCATGTGATTCTCGGCAGCGGATGCGTCGGCAGGGCCTTGCGCAGACAGCGTTTCCGCTCGCGCCTTGGTCACGTTCTCAAACACGCTCTTCTCGTGTGCCGCGTAGCCCTTGACCGTTTCGATCAGGTTGGGCAGCAGGTCGGCACGACGCTTCAGCATCACCGTGATGTCGCTCCACGCTTCGTCGACGCGCACGTTGAGCGTCACGAGGGAGTTGTACGTCGACCAAAGGTAGATACCCACTATGGCGACGAGTACGACGACGATCAAAACCGGGATGAGCCATTCCATGGCAGCGTCTCCTTGCAAATTGGCACGATGTGTACATTGGCACGGAGACGTGAACTGGCCAAAACGACCCCCCGTGTGTACCTGCCCATACTAACCGCGACCCCGGAGGCTCCCACCCGCTTCTCATGACACTCCAAGCAAGCTCTGGGCGGGTGGAAAGCGCCGCATCGGAGCGACGAGCGATGGTCAGACGGCCTCTTGGACGTCGAGCAGTACCTCGTTGCGGCGCAGAAACCAGGGCTTGAACGGTGGATCGAATCGCGCGAATCTCGGCGCCCCCACGACGCGGAATCCGGCCACGGAGAGGGCCCCGCGCAACTCGTCGAGATGCTGTTCAAACCGGGCCTGACTCCAGCCTCCGCTGAAGCGCAGTGCGCCGGTCAGGCTCGCGGGCACCGTTCGCAGTTGGACGTTGGGGTCAGTGGGTTGCGGCGCGGTTTCGGCAGTGAAGCCCTCTGGCAGAACGAACGACACCCGGAACCGTCCACCGGCATCCGGGCCGGAGGGATCCGCCAGGCCCTGCTGCAGCACCGGCGCGGTCATCGCGATCTTTTGTGCGGCATCCGTTTGCACAACCGGCGCCGTGATCGCGACCTCCCGGCGGGATTGATTCGCCCCGCCGATGTAAGCGAACAGGTACCGGAAGGCCCGGTTGCCGGCGTCCTTGAAAGGGCCATCGGTGGTGACCTCGGCCAGGAGGTGTGCGGGGTACCTGCGTAGTTCGAATTGGTCGTAGCTCAGCACGACATCATAGGGCTGCTGCTCGGTCACGCTCTGAAGTTACTGCAGGTGGCTGTGTGCGCGCTCCCAGACTTTTGTCTACGAGCGTGTACGTAACACCGGTACGTGTGCGACATGCCGCGCAAATCGTGCTGTGGTGACGGCGCATAGCGAACTTTATCGGCGTTAGGTACCGAGGAATCGAATTAGCGGTTGGCCAGGGCGTGCTGGAGCCAGCGGTAGCTCTGCTTGGGAGTGCGGGTGCGACGGTCGTCGGCGAAGTCGACGTGCACGAGGCCGGTCGGCTGGGAGTAGCCATCGTTCCACTCGAACGCGTCGAGTAGGGACCAGACGGTGATGCCGGCGAGATCGACGGTGGCGGCCGGGCCTCCGGGCGCGGTGGCGTCGAGGGCGGCGACGAGGTGTTCGGCAAGGTAGTCGATGCGCACGGGGTCGTGCACAAAGTGGCGGGTATCCGCTTGGTCGAAGAAGGCACCGCCGGCCAGCGACAAGTGGACCGTCGGCAGGGCGGGGTAGCGCTCGGCCAATTCGGCGAGCGCCACGGCGACGTATTCGGGGGCGTTGACGGCGCCGGTCGAGGTGGTCGGGTGTTCGCGAAACGGCTCGAAATGGAACGGCCACGACGTGACCGGGATCGGCTGGCCATCGGGGGTTTTCAGTACCGTCGGGCCGGCGGCGATGCGGGCGGGCTCGGTGTAGCCCACACCGTAGAAGTCGAGCGGCTGGTTGATCGTGCGGAGGTCCTCGGGGTCGGCCTCGAGCAGACTGCGCAGCTCCACGGCGAAGGGTTCGAGCGGGTCGGGGTAGTGGCCGAGCAACACCGGGTCGGCAAACAGGCGGTTCTGCAGCAGGTCGTAGAGCGCGGCATAGGAGCGGTCCTGGTCTCGGTCGGTCAAGGACTCCACCGGGGCATGGGAGTTGACGAGGCCGATGCGTCCGCGCACGTCGGCGGCGCGCAGCGCCTGTACGGCGAGTCCGTGCGCGAGCAGCTGATGGTGCGCGGTCGGCAAAGCGTCGAACAGCAGGGTACGCCCGGGCGCGTGGGTGCCGAGCGCGTACCCCTTCGTGGTGACCGTGGCCGGCTCACTGAGGGTGACCCAGGCGTCGATGCGGTCACCGAACGCCTCCCCCACCGCATGGGCGTAGTCGGCAAAGCGACCGGCAGTGTCACGGTTCAGCCAGCCGCCGCGCAGGGCAGCCGGCGTGTCCCAGTGCGAGAGCGCGGCCGTCGAACGGATGCCGTCGGCCAGCAACGCGTCGAGCAAGCGATCGTAGAAAGCAAGTCCATTACGGTTGAGGGACCCGCGACCGTTTGGCTGCAGCCTGGTCCAGCCGAAAGAGAACCGATAGGAGTCGACGCCGAGGTCGCGCAACAGGGCAGCGTCGGCGGCATAATTTTTCAGGTGATCGGCCGAGACCGAGGCGTTCGACCCGTCGCGGATGCGCCCGGATAGTTGACTGAAATCATCCCAGACGCTGTCGCCCCGGCCACCGTCACGAGCGGCCCCTTCGATTTGAAAGGCAGAGGTAGCCACGGCCACCTCGAACCCGGTCGGCAGGCGATCGCCGAACTCACCGGCACGGTGTTCCCAATCGCGGGCGGCAACGGCGCGAGCCGAGGGTGATCTGGGCGTGGGATTCATCAGGGTGCGACTCTTTTCGGCGGCGACGCGGGGCATCCGCTTCGCGTCAAGGGTGTCACGTTTACGGACGTGTGGTGGCGCCGTGAAGAATTCCCCCGGTTTGTTACAAAATTCCGGGCGCGGGAGGTTGACTTTCCCCCTGTCTGCCCCTCAAATTGGGGCAGGGGGTGAGTTGGGTGTCCGGATCGGCTCGTATCGCGGTAGTGGGCTTATCGGCGCGCCCGCGACGCTCCCGCACCGTGGCGGCGATCGCGGCACTGCTGCTCGGTTGCACCATCGCCCTCACCGCTCCCGCGTTGTCGACGGTCCGGGCCGAAGAGACCTCGGCGACTGCCGCAACGAAATCGATTCCTTCGGCGACCGAGGAACCCGTTCCGAACACGAACACCGCGCCCGCGTCGAGTCCGCAGATTGAAACCCCCGGCAACGGGCAATTCATCGGCAGCAACCGCACTACCGTTTCGGGGTCGAAGGCCGCCGGCCAGGAGATCCAGTTGCTGTCGCCGCGCGGCGGAGACCCACTGTGCATCGTCGACGATTCATCGACCTCGTGGAGCTGCAACAACGTCTACCTGCAGAACGGTCCCACTATCACGTTGCGCGTGGTCGTGACCGGCACTCCAGGGCTGAGCGATGAGATTGGCGTTGCCGTCCTCGGTGCCCCCACGGTGCTCGGCGGCCTGACCGCGTCGGAATCCAATGGCTGGGTGCGCGGAACCGGGCACCCCCAGGCCACCGTGACCGCGTCACTGCCGAACAATGACACCTGCACCAGTCAGGTCGATGGATCCGGCGCCTGGGCCTGCCTGTTCTCGGGCACCCTCACGAATGGCAGCCGCGAGGTCACCGCGAACCAGCTTGCATCGTTCAGCCGCCCGTCATCGTCGAACTCGAGCAAGCCGGTCACCATCGTGTTCGACGTCACCGAACCGGATGCTCCGGTCCTAACGGCTCCGAGCGCCGGCGCGCAGGTTCCGGTCGTCGGTACGCAGTACACCGGCACCGGGGAAACGGGAGCCACCGTGACGGTGTTCGCCGGTGCTTATTCGGTTTGTTCGGCCTCAGTGACCGCCGGATCCTGGAGCTGCACGGCCGGCGGTGTGGCCGCCGGGTCATACTCCGTCATCGCCGTGCAGAAGGACATCGCCGGCAACGTCGGCCCGGGCAGCACTCCCCTGTCGGTCAGCTACGTCGCGGAGACCACGCCGACGCCTACCGAGTCCGCCTCGGCAACACCATCGGTCACGCCGACCCCGAGCCCCGCGGCCTCGTCGTCGCCGCGTGGTGCAGCAGCCTTTCCCGCCCCGACGGCGGAGCCTTCGCCGACGCGGCGACCGGGTACCAGCGCGCCCGACGCGGAAGCGGCGGAGCCGGAAGCGGCGGCCGGGGCATCCGCTTTTCCTGGCCAGTGGAACGACCCGACCCGGTTCGCCGCAGCCATCGGCCCGACTGGCAATGGCTCGCCGTTTCCGTTGTTGCAGGCCGGCCTGCTGGCCCTCGGGGCTCTGCTCTTGATTGCGGTGCCCCTGCGCTTGCTCGCGGGCACAATTTCCCGCTCGCGCGGCGGCCGACCGCTGCGGGCGCTTCCGTCGCTGGCGGGACGAAATCGGGTACGCGAAGAATTCGAGGTCGCCCCGACGGTACGCCTCAACCGCTGGTTGCGCGGTGGCGCAGCGCTGTTGGCCGCCGCGACGTTCGTCATGCTGTCCGGTCCGGTCGTAGACCAGCCGGCTTACCTGCGCCTACTCGTGGCCGTGACTATCGGGCTCGTTCTGGTCAACGCTGTGGGCATTCTGGTGCCGCTGTGGTGGAGCTCACGCGTGCTGCGACTGCGCGGAACGGTCACTTTTCTGCCGCGCTATCTGCTGCTCATCGCGGCCGCCGCGATCGCGTCCCGACTGTTCGACGTGCACCCCGCCCTGCTGTTCGGGCTGCTCGGCAGCGTCACCCTCACCACCAGAGCGAATACTCCGGGCCCGGGCGGTGCCCAGCCCCAGCGGCCTTCGGCCGCGCAGCGCGGCCAACTCGCCGCCGTGCGGGTGAGCGCCCTCGCAGCGGTCGCCGCCCTCGCCTGGTCGCTCGGATCGCTGCTGCCCGCCGCGACCGATTTCGCCACCTCACTTGCCGCGGAGACGGGCAACACGATCGTTCTCGCCGCCATCGGCTCGGCGGTGCTGATTCTGGTGCCCATCGGGCATACCAGCGGGCGGCGCATTCTGGCCTGGTCGCCAGTGCTGTGGACCGGCCTCACCGTTGTCTCCTGCGGCATTCTGTTCGCGGCGCTCGCCCCGATGGTCGAACAATGGCAGAGCGAGGGCATCGGGATGGCGCTCTGGATCGCCGCCGCAACCTTCGCCGCACTGTGTGCGAGCGCGTGGGTCTGGCAGCGGTTTGTGGCACCGAGCCAACGGTAGCTCGCTGCAGGCTGTATCGTTCACATGTGCGCCTAGGAGTTCTTGACGTCGGTTCGAATACCGTCCATCTGCTGGTTGTCGACGCGCACGAAGGCGCCCCGCCCGTGCCGATGGCCGCCGACAAGAGCGTGCTGCGCCTCATGCGCTATATTACGCCCGAGGGCGCCATCAATGACGAGGGTGTCGCGGCGGTCCTGTCCGCCGTGCAACACGCAGCGGATGTCGCTCAGCGGCACGATATCGATGAACTGCTGCCGTTCGCCACCTCGGCACTGCGCGACGCGACCAACGGCCCGGAGTTGCTGGACCGGGTCGCACGAGAGACCGGTGTCGCCCTGCAGGTGTTGTCGGGTGAAGACGAGGCCCGGCTGACTTTTCTGGCGGTGCGGCGTTGGTACGGCTGGTCGGCCGGCAATATCCTGCTGTTCGACATCGGCGGCGGGTCGTTGGAGATCGCGGCCGGCGGCAGCGAGTTTCCCGACGTCGCTCTGTCGCTCCCGCTCGGTGCCGGGCGCAGCACGATCGGGTTTTTGCACCACGATCCTCCGCTGCCGGAGGAGGTGTCTGCGCTGCGCAAGCATGCGGCATCCGTTCTGCGCGATGCGGTCGGCGCGTTCGCGCAGTTGCCGGCTCCGCACCACATCGTCGGGTCGTCGAAGGCGATACGTTCGCTGGCGCGCCTGGCCGGCACTACGTCGGACGGCGTCGGCGCCGCGAATCGGCTGCGACTGGGCCGCACGGAGTTAGATGACTGGGTGCCCCGCCTCGCTCGCATTCCGGCAGAAGCCCGCCCGGCCCTTCCTGGCATCACCGCCGACCGCACCTTCCAGATCGTCGCCGGCGGCATCGTGCTCGGCGCGGCGATGGCCGCGTTCGGGGCTGCAGAACTCGAGGTGTCGCCGTGGGCGCTCCGCGAGGGCGTCATTCTGCGCTACCTCGACCGACTGCGCTGAAACCTACCCGCACCCCTATCCAGAACGAAGGTCGCCCAGCGAATCAGTCGGCACCGTGCCCCGCCGAATATTGGGAGAACCGATCCAGGGAAAACGGCGAATCCTGGAGCGACGATGTCAATTTCACTCAGCGCAGGCGCGCTAATTCTTGAGCAGAGCGACGTTGGCTACTCGAAAGCGTTTGAGCCACAGTCATTCTCAGGGCCCGAATCACTTTCGGAAATCCTCTGCAATCACCACCGACGACTCTGGGGCCCGACCGCACTTCTGGCGAGCCGTGTCCGTTACACTGGAGGCCTGTTCAGGCAGGTCGTTTGTCAGCCCGTCGGCGACAGACCTCGAGATCGCATGTTCACGCAGTGACGATACTGTCATCGGATCGGCTTGCGACGCCGCAGATCGGTTACGCGAATTGTTCGATTCTTTCGGTAATTACATTTCACTAAGAACGTGCGGTGATAGCCCAAACGCTGATTCTCTATGAGATCGCGGAGAGAGGAGACGGCATGGCCGAGAGAATTGTTCTTGCGCTGAACGGCGGCACGGGAAGCCGCGCTGCGCTCGACTGGGTGATCGAGCGTGCCCGCACGATTCACGTATCCCTCGAACTCACCACTGTCATCGATCTAGCCAGATTGCCGACGACGCTCACGAAGGACCGGGTTCTTCCGGCTTACGAACAGATGTTGATGGATGCCGCGAGTCGGGTGAGACGCGACGCGCCCGCCGTGCAGGTGATGACGTCGGTACGACGAGGCGCGCCGCGCCAGGAGCTGTTGATTTCCGCCGCGGATGCCGATCTGCTGGTTATCGGTACGCGTGAGGCCGCGGGCTCCCTTTATGGAACATTGCGCCACCAGATCGCAGCGGGGGTGAGCTGCCCCCTCGTTATCGTGCCCACAGACTGGGTGCCGTATAACGGTTCCGTCGTCGTCGGCGTGGATGACGACGAAACCTCTCACCTTGCGGTGGACTTCGCTGCTCGGGAAGCCGAGCGGCTCGGCCGTGAACTGTCGGTCGTGCATGCGTGGCGCATCCCCACCCTGCTCGCTCTCGGATGGTTGAGCGCCGGTGCTAGTCCTTATGACGAGATACGAATGGCACACGCCGAAATTCTGGCAGGAGTGGTCGCACGGGTCCGCGCCGAGCATCCGACCGTGATGGTTCGAGACACCCTCGAACACGGATCTGCTGCTTTGGTCCTAACCGACGCGGCTGAGCATGCTGAAATGGTCGTGGTCGGCACCCACGGACGGGGGATGATGGCTGGGCTGTTACTCGGCTCGGTAGCTCACGACCTGCTGATCAGTATGCCGTGCCCGGTCGTGGTCGTGCCGCCCCCAGCCGACATGCCTTTGCTCATACCGAACGCCGAGCACGATAACTAACGACTCCACTGGAGCGGCCGAGGTGACATATCGAGTTCCCACAGCAATCACCTGGGTTTCGACGTGCGGCCCCCAGGAAAAGGTGCTTTCATGAGCGTCACTTCCCAGACGGAGGTGCTTTGCGGGTTCACGATCCCTGTTTGCGCCCGATACGGTAAGTGCTCGCGGATCTCGAATCACATCCGCAGGGCATGAGCGTTGGCGCTGCAGAGCAGCAGTTGGCCCTGACCCACCCCGACCAACAGATCCGCTGGACAAAGGCTGCCCGGGAGGGGAACCACCTCCAACGAACAGGATGAATTTGAGGGGGATCAGAGCAGTCCTGCGTTGCGCACCATTATCGCCAGCTGCACTCGGTTGGTGGTGTCGATCTTCTGAAAAATGTGTGTGATCGTTGCTTTCACGGTCGCGACGCTCATGAACAGGTGAATGGCTATTTCTGCGTTGGGCAATCCGCGGCGTCACCGGCCGCTACTGGATCATCGTCGGCGTTGAAGCGGTGCTGCTGTTCGGAGGTTTCACGATCGTGCGCCCGGCTGTCCATCAGGCGCCTCCACAAGCTCTCGGCCGGAGGCAAGCACCGTGCTTGCACGGGGAACCTTCTTCGGACGAAGCGGCTGTGACGGTGCCGGTGCCGGCTGCCGATGCCGATGCCGATGCTTGAGTCATGGAGGACAACTTAACCAACCCGGTCTGGAACGCAACTTCGGCAATCGCTTAGAAATGCGGCGGGGTTTTGAATACGGTGTCCTCATGGTGACAGACGAGCAGCAACCTTCTGATCTTTGGTTCAATAAGCGAGGACATGGCGAACCGTTTGTGCTGCTGCATCCGGGAGGTTCTGATTCGCGCGCTCTGGACCCACTGATCGCCGAGCTCGACGGCACATACGTTTGCTTCACGCCGGATCAGCGCGCTCATGGGCGCACTCGGGATGTCCCTGGACCGTTGACCTTTGAGGCCATGGCGGGCGATACGGTCGCCTTCCTAGAGCACTCCGTCGACACGCCAGTGCATCTTCTTGGCTACAGCGACGGCGCGATCGTCGCGCTTCACGTTGCGCTGGCGCGACCGGACCTGGTTCGGAGTTTGGTGTTCACTGCCGCAGTGTTTCATCACGAGGGATGGTTGCCGGGCGTGCTCGACAGCGAGGCGCCAAACTTCATGGGCGATTCCTATGGAGAAGTCTCACCCGACGGGCGGGAGCATTGGTCCGTGGTCGTCGAGAAGCTCGACGCTCTTCACGCGGTTTCACCGGTGCTGACTGTGGACGACCTCGCGAACCTCACCATGCCGACGCTCGTGATACTCGGAGACGATGACGAGGTACAGTTCGAGCATGCGGTCGCTATGTACCGCGCGCTTCCGGACGGTGAGCTTGCGGTCTTGCCCCGTGCTACCCACGGACTCGCGGTCGAGAAACCGGCCTTGTTCGCGCAGCTGATCCGCGACTTTCACCACGCCGACAGAACCAACGGGTTCGCACCAATCCGACGGGCTTGACCCAGACCGCAAGTCGGACCCCGACTGCGACGATTATTGACTCACTCACAGCCGAGCGAGATGGTTTCGCCATGGATGGATTATTGAAAAGCGAAAGGGCGCCTTCGCGGTAAGCAGCCCAAACTGTCGATGACGCAGCAGAAACACTTGATCGAAGTACACAACGCCGGCCGACACTCCAGCGCGGAATTAGCGGAGCTTTTCAACGTCGCTCGGTCGACCGTCTATCGCACCATTCAACGTCAGTTCGACTCAGGCCATTGAGAGGAGCCCTCAATTGAAATCTCGTTGCCGGATTAGCTGGTCCGGCAACGGGAACCCCTTGCGGCACACTGAAAACGGTGGAGCGATCGCGCTCATCGAGCGCTCAATACGGTGGACTCATATTGCTCAAAATGGTAGCTTTAAAACGCTCAGAATGGTGTACTAGTCGAGGTGCGTGGAAAGGTCATCACAATGAACGGGTATCAGAGACGGATCATCGACGAGACGCTCGACGAGTTGTTCCCTTCCTTCGCGGCGATCTCTATCGACGGGGCTCGCGCGATCGGCAAGACCTCCACCGGGCGGCAGCGAGCGAAGACAATTCTCGACTTGGACCTCCCCGAAATGCGGGAGTTGATTAGTGCGGATCCGAAATACTTGAGCCGAGTAGACACCCCCGTCCTCATCGATGAATGGCAACATGTCCCCGAGGTCTGGGACCGTGTTCGTCGCCTCGTCGACAGTGACTCGACCGGCGAACGGTTCATCTTGGCCGGCAGTGCCGCACCCGTTGGCACCCACCTCCACTCCGGAGCTGGTCGCATCATCAGATTCCGGATGCGACCCCTCTCCATCGCGGAACGTAGCCTGGCGACGCCCACGGTCCGCGTCCGCGATCTGCTCAGCGCAGACACCCCGGACATCCACGGTTCCAGTGACGTCGAGCTGCGTGACTACGTCCGCGAAATCACCGCCTCGGGATTCCCACAGCCCCGGCAGATGACCGATCGTGCCCGCTCAGTGTGGCTCGATGACTACATCGAGCGAGTCATCTCGCACGACTTCACCGAACAGGGACACCGCATCCGCCAGCCTAAATTACTGCGCGGCTGGTTGCGGGGTTATGCCTCGGCCACTGCCTCCGCGACCACGTTCGCGAAGATCGGCGCTAGTCTCGACCCAGGTGAACCAACAGGACCGACAAAGAAGACGTCGATCACCTACCGGAACGTCCTGAGCAGCCTCTACCTGCTCGACCAAGTTGACGCCTGGTCGCCCAATCAGAAAATCCTGTCACGAACTGCCCTCGCGCCGAAGCATTTTCTCGCGGATCCGGCACTCTCCGCACGCCTGCTGGGTCTCAACGAGGCCAAACTGATGTCAGCCGCTGCGCCCGCGACCAACACCGGCGACCGGGCTCGCCTCGGCGCTTTCTTCGAGGCACTCGTGGCCCTCAGCCTCCAGACCTATGCGGCAGCGAACGACGCGAAGGTGTCACACTTCCGCGACCATGACGGGCGGCACGAGATTGATTTCATCATCCACCGAGGAGACGCGGAAGCTGTCGGCATTGAAGTCAAGCTCAAATCCGCGATCACCGACCGCGACGTTCGCCACCTGCTCTGGCTGAAGAAGTCGCTCCCCGACCACATCGTCGACCTCGTCGTCATCAACACGGGTACCCATGCGTATCGTCGACAGGATGGCGTGGCGGTCATCCCGCTCGCCTTGCTCACCGCCTGACGGACAATGCGCGCGCCAGAACGGCTGAAGCAGCTCACGGTAAGTCACTCACACCAAGCGTCCGTAAGCGGAACCTTGAACGGCATGCCAAAGGTTCCCGGCCGTCAGGAGGCAATCGCACCAAGCAGGGATGGCGGGTTGATGCTCCGCTACCCCAGAACACATCGCTGCAGGGCCTTCCCATAACAGGCTGATATGTCTGTAATACTCTTTGTTTTCATAGTTGACGAAAGATGATTTTCAGAATAGACATTAGGTAGTTCAACCGATACGGCTCGCCTTTCTGTGGGCCGGCCCGCTTGATAATGAGCGGCCGCAAGTCATCCTGGATTCATAGTGAGAGAGCGTCGACACGATTTCTCCGAGCCCGAAAGACGGAACGCACATGGCTATCAGCCTCACCGATCTCGAACTCTCGACCCTCGACAGCCTCATCACCCCTGTCGACCCCAATGACGACTGGATCGTCACGGACGGCGGTTCGGCTATCCGTTGCGACATAGAAGGTATGAGCGAAGAGCTTGCAGAAGTTCCTGTAGAGCACCGATCGGCACAGACACTGGAGGTCCTTCGGGCGTACCAAGCGGACGCAAGTGCCGCCCGATCGAAATGACCCGAACTCTGCTTCGTATTCTCAAATCATCAACAGCTGCCTGCTACCAGAATCGGTAAACGATCCCGCCACGAGTTCGTTCGTCAAGTCGCTTCCGTTACAAACTGTTCGCCGACCGATTCGATCTGAGGAAGATCACATGATGATTGATATTGCAAGCTCCGTATTCGGCGTTATTGGAATCGTTGTTTTCTCTGTCTGGTTTTTACTGACGATCGCTTTTCAGAAAAATAATCAGCTCAGCCGGCTAACTACACGGTTTGACCGGTTCACACTCATACCAAAATGGTCATTTTTTACGCCAGATCCCGGTGCGAGTAACTATCACTTTGTTTATCGCAGTCGCGACGATGAAACGAGCGTCAGTCCATGGTTGGAGTTGAATTTATCCCCGAGAGGAATTCTATTTCCCCTTTGGAACCCTCGAAAACGCTATCGAGAGGGCATGATCGAATTGTTTCAGCTGCTGGCGCTTTCCAGTATCAACTGCTCTGCAGAGCGGCTTCAGTTCACCGCGCCATACATAATCTTGCTTGATGCTGCGCGCAAGCGACTCGGAGGTTCATTATCGTCGCAGGCGTTCTACCAGTTTGCTTTGGTTGAAACACGCGGTCCAAGCGGAGCTTCTGTGCCACGCGTTCGTTTTTATTCGCTGACTCACCCGGTGTCATAAGCCATGTTGACAATCGAAAGCGCCGCACGAATTACCGCCGTCATCGTGGGCATAGGCATTCTTCAAGGTTCTTTGCAATTGCTTTTGAGTTTGAAGGAATTCGGCTCGAGCGGGCTGTTTGACTGGAATAGCAGACAGATCCTCGCTAGGTCACAGCGTGCGTCACGTGGATGGATGGTCGGGCACAGCGGCTCAGTGTGGCTACGTATTGTCGTGATTGCTCGAATCGTCTGTTCCATAGCGCTAATCACTCCGTTTCAAAGCAACCTGTTCTACGCCAGTTACGCAACGATCATTTTGCTATCAAGCCTTTTCTTGGCCTATCAAATTCGCTATGGCAAAGATGGCTCCAATCAAATATCGTTCATCATCCTTGCGGGCTTGGCATTCACCTTCCTGCTCCCGACGTCGAGTCCTTTTCAAGCCGTGGGTTTGTATTTCATCGCGGCGCAGGCTTTGTTGGCATATTTCGCTGCGGGAATATCGAAGATATCCAACGCACAGTGGCGTCAAGGAACAGCGCTGCAAAGCATTCTCAACACCGCTACTTATGGACACTCCACGGCCGCAGCCGTACTTCGTAGACGACCTTGGCTTGGAGGCTTCGTCGGATGGTCAGTTATCGTCGTGGAGATCATTTTTCCCGTAGCCCTTGTGGCTCCCCCTGGCGTACTGGTAGCGCTGCTTTTTGCCGGGGCCATGCTCCATCTCGGAACAGCCGTGCTGATTGGCCTCGACACTTTCTTTTGGGCCTTCACCGCGACATTTCCGGCGATCATCTTCGTGCACGGGGTTCTCCTCGGCAGATAGAACAGCAGTGAAGTGATAGGACATTTCATCGCTTTTTTCGGTGAAAAGATTCTGTTGGGCGAAATACTCACCCCGTAGGGGTTTTCGATCAAGGCGTTCGTGGTGGAGATGATGTGCGACGCAGATCGCGGTTCCCGTGTTCTCCGTTCTGAGGTCAGCCGGCCGGCTCACAGGGGGACCCCGACTGCGACGATTATTTACTCACTCACAGCCGAGCGAGATGGTTTCGCCATGGATGGATTATTGATTGGATACGCACGCGTTTCCACAGATGAACAAGATCTCACCGCCCAACAAAATGCCCTGGAACGACTGGGCGTTAGATCGTCACTCATCTACACCGATCATGGTCTGACCGGAACGAACCGGGCCAGGCCGGGGCTTCGGGAAGCGCTGGCCGCCTGCCGTGCTGGAGACACCCTCGTCGTTGCCAAACTCGACAGACTCGCACGGTCACTCAGGGATGCGAAAGACATCATTGACAAGCTGGCGGCCAAAGACGTCAACCTGAGTATCGGCGGAGCGGTGCACGATCCGAACGACCCGGTCGGGCGTCTCCTCTTCAACGTCCTAGCGATGGTCGCCGAATTCGAGTCAGATCTGATCCGCGCCAGAACGCGCGAAGGAATGCAGGTGGCCAAGGCGAAAGGGCGTCTTCGCGGTAAGCAGCCCAAACTGTCGATGGCGCAGCAGAAACACTTGATCGAAGTACACAACGCCGGCCGACACTCCAGCGCGGAATTAGCGGAGCTTTTCAACGTCGCTCGGTCGACCGTCTATCGCACCATTCAACGTCAGTTCGACTCAAGCCGTTGAGAGGAGCCCTCAATTGAAATCTCGTTGCCGGATTAGCTGGTCCGGCAACGGGAACCCCTTGCGGCACACACTAGTCTGCGATGGAATAATAATGATCCTCGAAATTGAGCAGTTCGCCGATACCGTCAGAAATGAGCAGATCGGGAAATAACGGACACTCAACTCCATCTGTTTCGAGGCTTGAAGAAGTACTGCCCCACGTAGGTAAAACTTTCCCGAGTACTGAGCGCGCACTTGGCACTCGTCACTTCTAACCTGTTTGGAGGGACCGTGGACCCATATTGGAACTCAAGCACCACGCGAACGGCCGATGAGCTGCTTGCCCTTGCGAGATCAGCCGATCCCGACGAACGCCAGCTCGCCGCAGCGATGTACGATCTCCCGGCGGATCTAGTATCCGTCTTGGCAATGGATATTGCGCCTGCGGTCGCAAAAGCGGCGCTGATGCAACACCTCGCGTCGGTAGAGGTGCTGACCGCGGCAGCTGCCGTCCACCCTGAGTGGGCGTCTCAGATTGCCCTCCACGACAACGCCCCCGTCCATCTGCTCGTGGACAGGCCCGCCGCCTATTTTGAAGAGCCGGCACCACGAAATCGGTTCCTCGACGCGGTGGGCGCGACTGAACTTGAGAGAGAACGCTTCGAAGCAAAGCGTCTCGACATCGCTCTCCGGCTGGACTCAAGCCGAACTGTGGGCGAGGTCTGGGCCGAAGTTCGGGGCTAGATGGATGGCAAGACGACTGAAGGATCACGCGAACACTTACCTCTTGTTCGGCGACGATCCCGGCAAAAAACTGCTCCTGCGCACGCATCGAACGGTTCACATTTCTATCTGGAACGCGTGAAGGCTGCTAACAGACGGCTCGCCTGGACCGTCCCCGTATGGAGAACTCCCTACGGGACGCGTGGACCTCGGGTCAATAGTGTTCGCGGGCTTGCAGGATGATGATGTGGTCGTCCGTGACGTAATAGACCAGGCGGTTCGTGTCGTCGATGCGACGGGACCACACGCCGGAGAGGATGTGCTTGAGGGCCTCGGGTTTGCCTGTACCCGCGAACGGATCGCGCAGTGCGTCGGTAAATAGCTGGTTGATTCGCTTGAGAGTTTTACGGTCCTGAGTCTGCCAGTAGACGCAGTCCTCCCACCCATTCGGCGCGGCAAGGGGAACCCCAAGCGGGCAGGACCAATTGTTGGGCGCGGACTGCCATGCTTGTCACATGGTGCAGCCGAACGATCTCCTCGCCGTCCTTGTCGACGCTGACAACGTGCCGCCTGCAAAGATCGGTGCCGTCCTCGCCGAGGTCGCACGGTTCGGCACTGCGTCGGTCAAGCGGGTTTACGGCGATTGGACCAAGCCGAACTTGAGCAGTTGGAAGCCCGTCGCGAGCGAGCACGTGATTCAGCCGATGCAGCAATTTGCCAACACGGTCGGCAAGAATGCGACCGATAGTGCACTGATCATCGACGCCATGGACCTGCTATACATGCGTCGATTCCGCGGGTTTTGCATCGTGTCATCCAACAGCGACTTCACCCGTCTCGCGTCCCGTATCCGCGAAGAAGGCGTCATCGTCTATGGGTTCCGAGAGCGGAAGACGCCCGAAGCGTTCCGCAACGCGTGCGACCGATTCACATACCTCGATGTGCTCGAAGTGCTCGACGAGGCCGCAGCGGAGAGCGCCGCTGCGGCGATCACGCGCGTTCCGCCCCCAAAACTGCGCGGCGACACGAAGCTTATCTCCGGGCTACGGATAAGCGTCACCACCGCATCGGGAGAGGACGGATGGGCGAACCTTGCCACGGTGGGCCAACTAATGCGGAAGCAACAGCCCGACTTCGACTCACGAAACTGGGGCTACACAAAACTTTCCGACCTGGTTCGAGCGACGGAACTCTTCCTCATCGAGACTTGGTCTGCCGGCGGACTGCAAGTGCAAAACAAAAAGAAGAGCGGTGACTGAACCGGTAGCGACCGGGGCGAAAGCACGAGCGCTGCAGTCGGTACTCATTCAGGCCGATCCCATGAGCTCCCAACGCTGCCCGAACGGGGAACGATGAGCGGAACAGGTTAACGTCGCCTTGACGGGTCACAGGGTGGCTCGCCAACCGCGTCTCAGGGGAACAGCGAAGAACCTGAGCTGCCAGCATGACGGATAGCGATGAGCGGGGTCGATACGTACCGATGCAACGAGGATCGGTCGGTATTGAGCGCGCTCAGCGCCTGCCGTTCGACATTTCCCGGCTGTCGGTGACCGGTCTGGTCATCATTTGCGAACTCGGTGATCCGGTTCCAGAAAACGTCAGGCCAACTATGACCATGACGATGACCCAGTATTTGCGCCTATCTGACGAATCGATGATTCGTCTCGACATGGATCGTGGAGTGGCCTCGTCCAAGTATGGGCACGTCGGGGCTGTCTCTTGGAAACGCTCCGCAGCCGACGTGATCGCAGAAGTTCTTAACCTGATGCGGGGGATGACGCTGCGAAACCCGATTCCTTTCCGTGGGAAGCATATGCGGAGGCCGCACAGCTGAGGGGAATCTCGGTTGACGCCGAGGCACTGCGGGATCTTCCGCACACAGTGCTGCTGTCGGATGAGCTCGCCACGAACTACGAATTCTGAGCAACGACTGGCCTGCACCTCAAGAGTGCTCTCGGTCCTGAACTTTGGCGTCCCACAAGCCGAACCTCCAGCTGAACAGGGCCGAGGCTGGTTCGCTCCGTACTGCGTAGTCAGGACTTAACGAACGGCCAATTATCAATGAGCATGAGAACAGTCTGGCCACTTCGTTATGCAGACGCCAGCACGGCTCGATAGGCGGATCGCCGGTGCCACAAGGGGAACGCCCCACGTACCCACCTGCACTTGAAGCGCGTTCAACTGGCTCAGGCCATCGCGGTTTCAGGCAACGACGAGGCCGTGTCCTCCGAACAGCCGACTCGCGCTGCTCGGCGTCCTTAGGCAAGCTGAGAGTACGTGGTCGCGAAGCGGTCACGGCTCATTCTGATGACTACTCAAGACACGAAAGTGCTATGCCTCGCCTCTCATCCTGCACGATGTCGCTCCGTCAGCTGAGCGTCGCGGGGGTCGCACTGATTGGCGCCCTTCTCTTGGCAGGCTGCACCTTCCCCACCACTGCTCCGCCGGCCATGCCGCCAGCGAGCCCAACGACAGTCCCGATCCCCACGCCAACGCCCGACCCGATCATCGACACCGGGCCGGCAAAGGGAGCGATGGGGGAAACCGAGACGGATGCCGAGGGCACTATCCGCTATACGACGGTCGCAGGCGACGTGGGCGGCCTCATTTGCGACCGGTTCGGCCGAGCCTACTGGCAGCTCGACCGGGAAGAGAACAACGCCGGATTCGACTGCCACACGATCCTAGGCGTTGGCGTAGTCGTCATTCCCACTACCGACGAAAAGCCACGCTGACCGGCGCGCGTAAGCGCACGCCTCCGTAGCGAAGCTGTTGCCGTTCGATCCCTTCGGCAGCGAATCCGAACCTTGAGGCCACTGTGCGCGGTGACAGGCTGTTGACCGATGTCCAAGCCCTAACCGAGACCGCCCGAGATCGAGCGAAATGTCCTCCTCGCATTTCTCCACCGTGGATAAATCAGCGTTACCAGCCTGCAACCCAAGATCAGCACTTTCAGCGAACGTGCGCCGAGGCTCCTCAGCATCCGATTTACCCCACAAACGTGGAAAATTATGCGTCAGCCTCGGTCTGGGACCTTCGCCCGAAATGAATGAGCGTTTGACGACACAGATGCCTAGGCGTGGTGCTGTCAGGTGATCCGTTTTGGGCGTCCCGCAAGCCGGACGGCGACTGGGACACGCAAACGGCCGATCGGCGACTTTCATCCGTTCCCGTTTGGGGAACCCGCCACGGGACGCTTTTGGATCGTGGCCGCCGAATCGATACGGCCCCGGATTTACGAGCCAGGAATGCTGTCAAGCACCCTCTGGTCCCACGAGCTAGATCTGGTCGAACCGTCCGATTTCGGCGGGCACGCCGACATTCGGGTTACTTCCAAGCAAGCGGATGAGCCCGGTTGTTCGCGGCGATTCGAAGGAAGTTATCGGTTCGTCGTCCGTCTCAGCAAACAGTTCGAAACGACGCCCACGCGATTGCTCCTCGACCCATCGGAGCACCTCCTCGACGTCTTCGACGTCAGTGAGGACATAGGCGTCCAGGTTCCACCCCATCCTCGGTGACTGCCGCTGCCAGAAGTTCACGCGATAAGTAGGAAACTCGACTGAAATCCGTGGTTCCGCATGAACTGTTTCCATTGGGCGCATGCCCATCACCGTAGTGGTGTGAGTCGGAGATCCGTTGGATTGTGTGGCCCCGTATGGGGAATCTCGAACGGACAGTGTGGACGGACATGCCGGACGAGCTGACACGTGTTGTGATGATCGAATTGCTTAGTGCCCGGCGGTATGCCTTGGGGATGTGAGAGCCTCGACGATTCCCAACAGGATGCTGGCACTGTGAGCACTCGAGCAGACTGGCTACCTCGTCTTACTCATTGTCCGCGTTTATATTGGCGCCGCAGCGAATGGGTCTCGTCCAGCCAAGGTGAATGCTTCGCCAAAAAGGGAAGAATTCGCGTCGGGCGATCCTGAATCGCGGGGCACAATTCCTGTCGCGGCCCAGAGGCTCTCTCGCAACCACTGCGCAGCACCGTAGACCCGAAAATTGCCGACACGGGCAGGGTCTGCCGGGGCAGCTTCAAGAATAATGACGGCTCTTTGGAGGGCTTCCATCTGATGCGAGTAGGTCGTCCAGTCGGCCTGATCCGCACCGTACTCGTTCGGGTCAAAGGGTTCGTCAGGATCTGCACTGAAGATGTGCCGTTCTTCGGCAGTTGCACGGGCTTTGAGCAGTGGTGCATCCAGGATGGTGAACATGGAGATAGCCAGCGACGCGTCAACGAACTCGTCGAAAAGATTCGCCGCAAAGCGTTCGAAAGGCAGCTCGATACCGCCCCATGTGTCTAATAACGCCGCCACCTCCGTCAGAGTCGTGGCCGCAGGCACCGCGTAATGTGCTCTGGCCGCGGTGAGCAGGGAAACGACACGTTCCTCGGTCATGCCTTCTCTTCCGGTTCATGTGGTCTCTGAATTGAAGCATCGCGCAAATTCCAGTGGTCAGCGAGAGCTCGACCAGACACTTTGCGTTCAACTCGCCGACAGGCTTCGTCGGCTACCGATATCACGACTTGTTCCCGGTTTTGCGGGTTGATCGTGAGTCGAAGCGTAACAGGGTGCGATCTCGGGCCGAGCCGGCCTCTTCACTGCGTGAGATGAGTATTCGTCTCGCGTTCAGGATCCAACCACGTCGCTAGAACGCCGCTCGTGGTAACGAGAACTCCCGCGAGGATCAGGACGACAACGCCGGCAATGAGAATGCGCAGCGCCGTGCGCTGCTTTGTGCTTTCTCGCATTCCCACAGCTTATGGCGGAATGCGAGGGCCCCGCCGACGGGAACGCTTAGCGGTCCGGAAAGGCTAAGAGCGCCTTGTCCCACTCGGCCGCCGACAAGTCAAGATCTGCAGCCGTCGCTGCGACCTCGACCCAAAACTGATCACGGCCATCGCAGCTCTGGCCGACGGGCCTGCTTTCAAGCGCAAAGTGCACCCTGACCGATATCGACCCGTCCTGATAGCTGCCAACGCTGAACGCAAGATTTGGTTCGGTAAATTCGAGCGACGCCACAACCCCGGCGTCTCCAATGACGCTTACGGGGATGCCACCATCGGCCACGCTGCGCAGCCAGGTCGAAATTTGTTTCGCTTCGAACGTCATCAGGCACGGGACGGCAAAATGCCACTTCGTGTCAGCCGCCGATACGTCCCCACTGATGACCAGCCAGTTGTCATCCCACTCATCGCGCGCAGGGTTCGCGAACTCATAGCGAACAGGCTTTAACGTCACAGACGCTCTCGTACCCACACCCAGCTGCATGGATAAATCCTACTGACCGCAGTCTTGCTGAAGGGTTCGCCCACCCTCACAAACGTCCAGCCCCGTGGTCCCTTAAGCCGGACCCTGAATGGGACACGGCTGGCCCAAACACCATCTAGTACGTTCGCGGTGAGCGGGCGACTCAGACAGAGGCGTGGGCTGTCATACGTTCCACGCAGTTTGTTGCTGTGACCTTGGTCGTCGAAGCAGGATTCTTAATGAGAGCTTGTGGCGGACGCACGGGTCGACGTTCAAGGTTTCCACCACAATTAGGGCAAGCCCGGTCAGGAAACGTATTCACGCAATCGGCACACCAGGTGCATTCAAAGGTGCAGATCCATACGTCTTCCGCGTCGACGGCGAGTTCTCGATCACAACATTCGCAGTTAGGGCGTATTTGAAGCATGACAGATTATGACAGGTCGCAATGGCCCGGCTGCGACGGTTTGTTGCGGCGTCCGCTTCGACCCCCACGATTCCCAAAAGATCTGCGATGGTCGCACTGTGGACGCGGATCAAATGGGAAGGTAGCGTCCTTGTCCTGTTCGCAGAACCCCATACGGGACGCTTGATTGCGTGTCAGAGCGCCTGCCCGCACCGCCTCGACGACGAAGCTCGGGTCGATCGAGTAGGGGCTGGTCCCCGTGGACGGCCGAACCTTGATCCGGAATCTGGATGCGTTCTGAGCCTTGGTTGTGTCTAAAACAGCGACAGAACGACGGGTAGAACTAAGGCAACGCCTACAAATGCGAATGCAGTAAGCGGGATGATGCTGAGTAGGGGCAGCGGTTGGTGTCGCGTACGAGGAAGGGTAGCGAGTAGAAACCCAACGCCGAGGATTGCGAAAACGTACCAACCGTCCGAGAATCCTGACGTCACTACGTCAGTCTTGCTGAGCCGGTAGAGCGCTTCCGAGAAGAAGAGCGAAGCCATGAGAGCGACGCCGTACGTCGCCCAACGAGACCGTGTTTTGAAAAGGTACCCAGCCAGCCCGAGGAGGGGGCCGAACATGAGAGCGCCAATCATGTAGTACGTGTCACCGGTCCAGCTTCCGATGATCCCGAATTGCACCCACATTCCTGTGTAGAAGCCGACATCAGCGGCGAGAACCGAGAGAAGCCCAGTGACTGCCGCTAAGCCGCCCGTGACCGACAGGTAGCCGACGAAATAGGCGATGATAAGCCAGCCCGAGTAGCAGTTTGTCAACTGAACGAGGGGCTCTGGAAGGTAGGTCTGCCCGAGGGACGTGAGAAGACCCCAGACCACACTTGCACTGATTAGTCCCGGCAGGCGCCCGAGACCAACAGCTGACAGTGCGCGCGGACGTTCTCGATTCCCAGGGACTGCCACCGCACTTTCCATACGGCGAGGCTAGCAGCGCCAGAAGTCGACGAGTTTCTGTGACCCCATTCGACGGTTGTGGTGCGCCGCTCGATGGAAACAGTCACTCCACTCAAATATGCCTTCACCGCGTTTCCGTATGAGGAACCCCCTACGGGCAGTGTTGACGGACATGACAGACATGACGGACAAGTTGACACGTGCCGTGATGATCGAATTGCTCAGACCCCGGCGGTATGTCTCGGGGATGTGACAGCGCCGATGATACCTAACACGATGCCCGCACTTAAAGTGATCCCACTCAAAGTCAGTAGCGCCTTCTCGGCAGCGAACATCTGACTCAGTCTGAGGTACAGGTCGCTTTCAATGCTGCCGATGAGCGAATCGACTTGTGAGTAGCGAATGAAATAAGAAAAAAGAGCGGTGAAAGCGAACACCACGCCGAGTACGACAAGTGCACCCGCGACCGCGTGGACCCGCCGCGTTATGGAGCTTTTCATTCCTTGTCTCCTGTTCCCGTCTAATTGTCAGATCCCGGCGAGTGTCCTTGAGTAGGTCCCTAAAAAATATTGCAGAGAACCACCGGTCCCGAGACGATTATGACGGTCCGTTGGACTCCATCGCAGCCCTATTTGCGGACCCCACCTCGGTCTTGAACCCCGCGGCTAGCAAAGTCTCACCCTCCCCGCACGATCGAATCGGATCCTGACCGCAAACGAGAATCTGGGTACGAATCCCTGGCTCCGATGTGTATCACCCGGGTGTGTCTCGGTAACGGTGTTTCCGGCGTTTTTCATTAGTATGATTTTGCGTTCGGCCAGCGGTCGTGGAAGGTGATGGCGAAGGCGTTGAGAGCTGGTTTCCAGCGCATCGTCCAACGAGCTCGGCCCTCACCGGTGGGGTCGAGACTTCGAGTGACCAGATACAAGCATTTTAGAGCGGCTTGCTCGGTGGGGAAATGTCCTCGAGCACGCACCGCCCGCCGGTACCGGACATTGAGTGACTCGATGGCATTTGTGGAGCAGATCACTTGGCGGATCTCGGGATCGTAGGACAGGAACGGGGTGAACTCTTCCCACGCCGACTCCCATAACCGGATGATCGCACCGTGTTTCTTGCCCCAGATCTCGGTCAGATCATCCAACGCCGCCCGGGCCGCGTCGACGGTCGGAGCGGGTCGTGGGCCCGCACCTGGACCACCCAGCGATGCTAGATCTGCTCCAGCATTACCCGTCACCCGCGGCGATGAAAACAGCCGGCACCACGCGGATGGCCACCCGGCTGCTAAAGCTGGCCCCACGGATGGGCCGCCGCCTGGCAGAAGAAATCACCCAGGCACTAGGCGAACAAACTGTCGTGGTCGTCGGCACCCATGCCGCAGCGACGGTCCTCCCGCGCTTGGCTGAACAACTCGCCGCCCTACGCCAACAGCGGTCCGACATCGCCGTCGAGGTCGAGAAGCTGGTGAACGACCACCCTCTTTCGCCCGTCCTGACGAGCATGCCCGGAGTCGGCGTCAGGACCGCAGCCCGGCTCCTCACCGAGGTCACCGGCAAGCACTTCGAAACCGCCGGCCACCTCGCCTCCTACGCCGGCCTCGCACCCGTGACCCGACGCTCCGGCAGCTCAATCCGCCGCGAACATCCCTCCCGCCGAGGAAACAAGATCCTCAAACGCGCCCTGTTCTTGCCCGCCTTCGCAGCACTCCGAGACCCCGTCCCCCGCACCTACTACGACCGAAAAATCGCCCAAGGCAAACGCCACAACCAAGCCCTCATCGCACTCGCCCGACGCCGCCGTGATGTTCTCTTCGCCATGCTCCGAGACGACACCCTCTACGAAACTAAACACCAACTCGCCGCTTGACAAAAACATAGGGGCACCCCCCTGCGACCACGCAGCCACTCGACTTAACCACAGATCAACGGCCGTCCCCCTCGCGACATTTCCGCCATCCAGCGTTCGGCACGCTGGTCAACCCTGACTATCGGCGGCAGGGTGCAGGGTGATGTCAGTCAGCAGCAATCCCGACTCGTCGACACCGATCACGGCGAACTCCACGAGGTGAGGTCATGGGAACGATGTCACAACTCCGTGCCGGCACAGCAATAACCCTGCATCCCACGCTCGGTGTTCGTAACGCCACGCATGGAACGGTGGTGCTGACCCTCGCTTACACCGGCCTGCGCTGGGGTGAGGTGGCCGGATTGCGGGTGCGAGACGTCAACTTCGTTCGGAGGCGTCTGGCAGTTCGCAAAAACGCCATGCGGGTTGGCGGCAAGATTCTCATCGGCACACCCAAGTCGCACGAGGCACGCACGGTTCCGTTCCCACCGTTCCTGTCGGAACGATGGGCAGCGCTCTGCGCCGATAAGACACCCGACCTGATCCTGTTCGGCAACGGGCTGTCCCACCAACGCACGCCGTCGACTCGAGACGGCTGGCTGGTCGCCCTCAAGTGTGTCCGGGAAGTCGATCCGACTTTCCCGCGAGTCACGCCTCGGCCGCGATGACCCTCGACGTGTATGCAGACCTCTGCTAGGACGACCTGGACAGCGTTGCAGTGGCCCTCGATCATGCCCGAATGATTTCAAATGTGGGCAAAATGTAGATATGGAGGGTACCTGAGGCACCCGTTGCCGAGTTAAAACCCAGATCAGCGTGAAAATATTCGTCGTGCCCCCACTGGGACTTGAACCCAGACTGTGACGATTTTAAGTCGTCTGCCTCTGCCAATTGGGCTATGGGGGCGTGCCCGAAGACGGGCAGCTACAGCGTACGCGCTGCCGGGCGACACGGTCGCCCGGCAGCGCCTACCAAGAACTCACTTCGAAGCGGATGCCTCAGCGGCCGCCTTTTCGGCGACCGAGGCCTTGGCCGTGGGGGCCTTAGTGACGGAAGCGGCGGCATTCGCGGCGGCCTTGACCGCGGGCTTTCGCGGCGCACGGGGCGCGCGCGGAGCAGACGGTGCCTTGGTTGCGGGAGCCGCGGGGACTGCGGCCGGTGCCGGCGGCTTCGGACGCGACGCGAACTCTTCGAACACGGCACGCGGGCTCTCGGTGGCGCTCAGCGAGACGATATCGCGGCCGAGGAACACGTTGTTGACCCAGCCCCAGACGACGCGCAGCTTGCGCTCCCAGCTCGGCATGGCAAGGCCGTGGTAACCGCGGTGGGCGAACCAGGCCGGCAGACCGGTGATGGCGAGGTTGCCGCTCTGGAACACGCCGACTCCGATACCGAGTCCAGCGACAGCGCCCAGATTCTTGTGCAGGTACTGCACGGGTTCTTCGCCGCGCAGCACCGCGACCAGGTTCTTGGCGAGCAGCTTGCCCTGGCGCACAGCGTGCTGGGCGTTGGGTACGCAGTTGCCGCCGACGCCGCCGCCGCTGAGGTCGGGGACGCAGCTCACGTCACCGGCGCTCCAGGCGTCAGTGATGATGTCGTCTTCGGTTCCGACGCGCAGGTCGGCGCGAACCTGCAGGCGACCACGCTCTTCGATGGGAAGGTCGGTGTGGCGCACGATCGTCGGGTTCGCCATGACACCGGCGGTCCAGACGATGAGGTCGGTCTCGAAGGTCTCGCCGGTGGAGAGTTCGATCTTGCCGTCGACGGCGCTGGTCAGCTGGGTGTCGAGGTGAATCTGGGCACCGCGACCGGCCAGGTTGTCGATGACCCACAGGCTCGTCTTGAGCGATACCTCGGGCATAATGCGACCCATGGCTTCGATCAGGTGAAAGCTGGTCTCTTCGAAGCTGATCTCTGGGTACAGGGTGAGCAGCGAGGTCGCGAAGGAGCGCAGCTCGGCGAACACCTCGATGCCGGCGAAGCCGCCGCCGACCACGACGAAGGTGAGCAGGCGCTCGCGCTCAGGGCCGGCGGGCAGGGCCGCAGCCTTGTCGAAGTTGGTGAGCACGCGGTCGCGAATGGCGACGGCCTCTTCGATGGTCTTGAGGCCGATGGCCTGGTCGGCGACGCCCGGAATCGGGAAGGTGCGCGACACTGCGCCGGCGGTGACCACGACGATGTCGTACTTGAACTCGTACGGCTCACCGGTCGGCGGGGTGATGGTTGCGGTCTTCTCGGCGTGGTTTACGTACGAGACCTTGGCCGAGACGACGTTGGTCTTCTTGAGGTGGCGACGGTGCGACACGACCGCGTGACGCGGTTCGATTGACCCGGCAGCTACCTCCGGCAGAAAGGGCTGGTACGTCATGTACGGCAGCGGGTCAACAATGGTGACCTCGGCTTCGCCGGATCGCAGCCATTTCTCGAGCTTCCACGCCGTGTAAAAACCGGCGTAGCCGCCACCAACAATGAGAATTTTGGGCACGATGAGAAAGCCTCCTACAGGATTATGATTGTGCGAAATCTTTGGGGTTGCGCCGAATTCGCTTGATGTGCCGAGTGGCCCCAATGCCGAACAGCGTTACTAGGATACCAAACCCCACGAGAACGGCGAGCGGAAGGCTGATATAAGTCAAGGTCAGCTGGTTGGGAAGCCACGCGGTGAGCGCGTTCTGCGCTGGCAGCGCCGGATCTTCGTGGGCGGCAGCCGGGGCTTCGGCGACGGGCACCTCGGTGGGTACGACCTCGATCTCGGCGCGACGATGCAGCGTGATCCACTCCGTCAGCAGTTCGGTGGGGGTGGCATCCGTCGCCGGAGCAACATAGCGCGTCACTGCGGCGGCGGCATCGATCAAGCCATTGCCGTAGATCGGGCTCGGCACCGCCTGACCGTTCGCGTTCGCGGTGGCGATGACCCGGTTCATGACGCCCGCCGCGTCCAGATCGGGGTACGCGGCCCGCACCAGGGCTACGAGCCCGGACACGATCGGCGCGGCAGCACTGGTGCCGTCCCACTGCACATAGGTCGAATCGGGCATGACGCCGACCAGTTTCTCGCTCGGCGCCGACACGGCAATCGTGATGCCCTGTGACGAGGCGTCGAAACTCGCCGTCTTATTGCGATCCACCCCACCGACCGCCAGCACGCCGGGGATCGTCGCTGGCGCGCCGACCTCGGTGGTGCCGCTCCCCCGGTTGCCGGCCGCGGCCACGACGACGACATCGTTCTCGAAGGCGTAGAGAAAGGCGTCGTCCCAGCTCTCCGGCCAGTACAGCGTGTTGCGAGTCAGCGACATGTTGATGACGTCGGCGCCGTTGTCGACAGCCCAGCGGATGCCCTGCGCGATCTGGTCATCGTTGCTCACTGTGGATCGGGTACTGCCGAACCCAACCGAGACGGCCAGTATGGACGCCTCAGGGGCCACGCCGATGAGGCCCGTGCCGTCGCCGGTGCCCCGACCCGCCAACAGTGACGCCACGAGAGTGCCATGTTCGCCATCATCGTCGTCGCCGGCGACCGGAGTCTGGCCATCGGCGGAACCGAGGCCGGAAACATCCGTTCCGCCGATCACCGCACCGTTCAGCTCGGCAACGGTGCCGTCGACGCCCGAGTCGATGACGGCGACGGTGACGCCGGCACCCTTGGTCGTATTCCAAGCCTCGAGGAACCCGTAGTCGGTGAGCCAGTATTGCAGGTCCCGAATCTGGTCAGCGTGGGCGGCGGGTGCGTCGAGAACGACGGAGCCGGCGACGGTACCGCCGAACAGCACGGTGGCGAGCACGAGCCCAACGCTCGTGCGGAGCCGACGGGTGGTCAGAGTCACGCCGGAGCCGACCCGGGTTCGTCCGTGGACGCCTCACCGGAATAATCCAGGCAGACGCAGACCGTGGGCGACCAGGTCGCGCGCTCGAGCGCCAAGTCGCCGATCGGGTTCACGCCGGAACCTGCGGCCAGGGAGTGGGCTGCAAGTGCGTGCAGGCATTTCACGCGGCCGGGCATACCGCCGGAGGAGATGCCGGCGATCTCCGGCACGCTGCCGAACTGGGCGCGATCGAGCAGAAAACTCTTGTGCGCGCGCTCATAGGCAGCGCGAACGTCGTCATCGGCGGCGAGCAGATCGTTGTACTCGTTCATGACCTGCGTGGCCTCGAGCGAGGAGATGGCTGCGGTCGCCGCCGGGTGGCAGAGGTAGTACAGCGTGGGAAACGGGGTGCCGTCGGCAAGGCGAGGCGCGGTGGCGACCACGGTCGGCGCGCCGCAGACGCAGCGGGCGGCGATGCCGACGACGTTGCGGGCCGGGCGCCCGAGCTGAGCCGAGACAAGTTCGATGTCGGCCGGTGTGAACGGGTCGAACGGCGGCCGGGTCACGGGGCCACGGTTTTCGGGTTCGCGGGTGCTGCGGCTTGCGGAGCCAGGCCGGCGGTCATGGTGGAGGCGAACAAGGAACCCAGCCAATCAATTGTGGTGCTTTGAATATTGGTGCTGACCGGGCTCGCGTCCGCTTCGAGCGGTGCGACGACGGGCAGGTCGTTGATGACGAGAAAACTGATATCGCCCGGCAGCACGTACGAGAGTCGTTCGCGTGCCTGCGTCGTGACGTAGGTGCGGTCATTCCAGCGTTCGCGCTGGCTCGTGAGCTGGTCGACCTCCGCCTTCTGGTCGGCGACGGTGGTGCTGAGCTGGCTGATCTGCTGCCGCTGCTCGGCGTACGTGCGCAGGCTGGGCGCGAGTACCACGACGGCAAGTACGAGAACGACCATCATCACGAGGGAAAATCCTGAGAAGCGGATGCTGCGCAGCCACCCGCCGGTGGGCGTCTCGGCTTGTGAGACGGCCGGCTGCCGCTGGGCCGACGATGGCGGGGGGGATTTCCGTGGGGCGGAACCGGGTCGTTTGTGGTCCATGGCAACTCCTTTCACCATTCAAAAATGGTACGCAGTGTAGCTGTGGGCCCCCGAAAACCGAAAGATCGCTGGTCGGGAGCCCGTTCGTGCTGGTGGTGCGAGGGTTACGCGCTGAAGCGGGGGAACGCGGTACGGCCGGCGTAGACCGCGGCCTCGCCGAGTTCTTCTTCGATGCGCAGCAGCTGGTTGTATTTGGCGACGCGCTCACTGCGTGCCGGGGCGCCGGTCTTGATCTGGCCGGCATCCGTCGCGACGGCGAGGTCGGCGATGAAGGTGTCTTCGGTTTCGCCTGATCGGTGCGAGATAATAGCGGTATAGCCGGCGCGCTGGGCGAGGGAGACGGCATCCATTGTCTCGGTCAGGGTGCCGATTTGGTTGACCTTGACCAGGATGGAATTCGCGGCCTTGAGCTCGAGGCCCTTGGCCAGTCGAACGGGGTTGGTGACGAACAGGTCGTCTCCGACGATCTGTACTTTATCGCCGAGCTCGGCGGTGAGGTGCACGTAACCGTCCCAGTCGTCTTCCTCGAGCGGGTCTTCAAGCGAGACGAGCGGGTAGTCGGTCACGAGTTCGGCGTAGTAGGCGCTCATCTCGGCGGCCGAGAGCTTCTTGCCCTCGAAGTTGTAGCTGCCGTCCTTGAAGAATTCGCTCGCGGCGACGTCGAGGGCGAGAGCGATGTCCTTGCCGGGAACGTAGCCGGCGTTTTTGATGGCTTCGACGATGAGGTCGAGCGCGGCCCGGTTGCTGGGCAGGTTGGGGGCGAAGCCGCCCTCGTCACCGAGGCCGGTGGACAGTCCCTTGGACTGCAGCAGGGCCTTGAGGGAGTGGTAGGTCTCAACGCCCCAGCGCAGGGCCTCGCTGAACGATTCGGCACCGAGCGGAACGATCATGAATTCCTGGATGTCGACATCGTTGTCAGCGTGCGAGCCGCCGTTGATGATGTTCATCAGGGGCACCGGCAGGGTGTGCGCATTCGGGCCGCCGAGGTAGCGGAACAGCGGCAGGCCGGCCGAGCTCGCGGCGGCCTTGGCCACGGCCAGGCTCACGCCGAGGATGGCGTTGGCGCCGAGGCGCTCCTTGTTGTCTGTGCCGTCGGCTTCGATGAGCACGAGGTCGACGATGCGCTGATCGGTCGCGTCGATGTCCTCGACCGCCGGGCCGAGGTCGTCGATGACGGCTTCGACAGCCTTCAGAACACCCTTGCCCTGGTAGCGCGCCTTGTCGCCGTCGCGCAGCTCGTAGGCCTCGAACACACCGGTAGACGCGCCGGACGGCACAGCGGCACGGCTGACGGTTCCGTCGCCGAGTAGAACTTCGACCTCAATGGTCGGGTTGCCTCGGGAGTCGAGAATTTCGCGTGCGTCTACTGCCTCAATTAGGGCCACAAGTGTCTCCTGTTTTGTCGGGGTGAACGTCTCTGCAGACGTCGGGGTAAGAGTAGGGGTGTACCCGGTAATCAGGGCGAATTCAGTCTAACCAAAGCCGTCGGCCGTTCGTTGAATCGGCCGGGCCGCCTCACGCTCCGAGCGGTTTGAAGTCGAGATCGGCGGCCGCCTGCGTGTCGGCCGTCACGAACGCGAAGCGGCCGTAGCCGGCTTCGCCGGCCCGATCGAGCAGGGCCTTCAGGTTCTTGGTGCGGCGTTCCAGGCGCACGCGCAGGCCTCCCGCGACGAGATCGCGCTTGAGGGCGACCAGGCCGGCCAGATCGGCGTCCTTCTCGTGCACCAGCACGACCGCGTTTAGAGCGGATGCGGCATCCGCTTCGAGCAAGTCGACGATGCGTTCAAACCCGATCGAGAATCCGCAAGCAGGTACGTCGGTGCCAAGGAACCGGCCGATCATTCCGTCGTAACGCCCGCCGCCGCCGAGGGAATAAGCCAGATCGGGGTGCGAGATCTCGAAGATGGTGCCGGTGTAGTAGCCCATGCCGCGCACCAGGGTGGGGTCGAAGACCAGGTCGACGCCGGGCAGGGCGGCGCGCAATGCGGTCAGGTCGGCGAAGGCCGCCGGGTCGAGCCAGGCCGGCGCGCTGTCGCCGAGGGCCCAGCCGCCGGTCCCGAGCTCGGTGAGCAGGGCGGCCAGGTCGGGGGCATCGATGCCGAGAGTGCCGAGTTCGGTGGCGACGCCGTCAACACCGATCTTGTCGAGCTTGTCGATCACGATCAGCGCCCGCTCGGTCAGTTCTGACGTGACGCCCCAGTGGGCGAGCAAAGCGGAGAGGATACGGCGGTCGTTGATGCGGATGGAGCAGCCCGTGAGGCCGAGCTGATCGAGGGTCGCGGCCGTTGCGGTGATCAGTTCGATCTCGGCGAGCGCGCCGGCCTCGCCGATGATGTCGATGTCGCACTGCATGAACTGGCGGTACCGCCCCTTCTGCGGGCGTTCGGCTCGCCAGACCGGCGCAATTTGAATGGATCGGAACACGGTCGGCAGCGCGGCGCGGTGCGTGGCGTAGAACCGGGCGAGCGGAACTGTCAGGTCGAACCGCAGGCCGAGGTCGGCCAGGGACAGCAGGTCGTCGTGCGCGGCCGCCACCGCGATATCCGCTGCACTGAGTCCTCGCTTGAGTACCGCGAAGGCAAGTTTCTCGTTGTCGCCGCCGAGTCCGGAGTGCAGGCGGGCCGAATCTTCCATGACCGGGGTTTCGATCTCGTCGAAGCCGTGCGCCCGAAAACTCTCGCGAATGATACCGAGGGAACGTTCGCGTATGGCCTTGTCGGCGGGGAGGAAATCGCGCATGCCGCGCGGCGGGGTCACTGCAATAGCCATGGGGCCAGTCTCGCAGGTGCGGTGGTCTCTCAGGTGCCGTGGTCTCTCAGGTGCGGTGGGGGCGGCGCACCGACAGCTCCCCGAGGAGGGTGCGCCCTAGACTCGGGGAAACACGTTGGGGGTATGAGTATGTCGGTGACGACAGAATTCGACGCGGCCGTGGGGCCGGGAATCGGGCCGAGCGGCATCGCGGTGACCGGGGTCAGCCGATCGTTCGGCAGTGTCGTCGCGCTGATCGACGCGACACTGACCGTTCCGGCCGGGTCGGTCACGGCCCTGATCGGGCCGAACGGCTCGGGTAAGACGACGCTGCTGCTCATGCTCGCGACGCTGCTCACCCCCGTCACGGGTACCATCCGCATCAATGGTCATGACCCGGTCACCGAGCCGGAACGGGTGCGCGCCGTCATGGGCTGGATGCCCGACACCCTCGGCTCCTGGCCGAGCCTGAGCGCCCGCGCGGCCCTGCAGACCACCGGACGCATGTACCGCATGACCCGCGAGCAGGCCGCCGTGCGCGCCGACGAACTCATCGCGCTGACCGACCTCGGAGACTTCGCCGACCGGCCGTCGAGAGTGTTGTCGCGCGGTCAGAAACAACGTTTGAGCCTCGCCCGCGCGCTCGTGCACTCCCCCGGGGTGCTGTTGCTCGACGAACCGGCTTCCGGCCTCGACCCCGCAGCTCGCGCCTCGCTTCGTCACTTGCTGCGCCGCCTGGCCGGCGACGGCGCCGCCATCCTGGTATCCAGTCACGTGCTGGCCGAGCTTGACGAAATGGCAGATGCCGCGGTGTACCTCGCAGCCGGCCGCACGGCCAGCCCGGAGCAGGTGGCCGCGGCGGGCGCGAGTGCCCGGGCGTGGCGCATCCGCTCTCTTGATACGGCAGCACTGCAGCGTGCGCTGGCGGCGCCCGGTGTCGTCGGCGCGCTCGTGCAGGTTCTCGGAGTCGACCAGCTCGGAACCCTCGTGCAGGTCGAGAACGAAGCCTCCGCCGCTGCCCTGCTGCACAATCTCGTGCTGAGCGGGGTTCCGGTGTGCGACTTCGGCCCGGCCGTCGGCAAGCTCGAACACACTTTTCTCGACCTCACCCGGTCGACCGGCCCCGATGCGGAGGCAACGAAATGACCGACTCACGCGTGTTCCTCAGCGGACTCTGGTTGATCGTCACCCTCGAACTGCGCCAGCGGGTACGCGGCGTGTCCTGGTACGTGCTGCTCGGCGTATTCATGCTGCTCGTGGGTATCGTCACGTTCCTCCTGTGGCTGGCCACCGCGGCCTGGCTGTCGGGCGGCGGCGGCGTGTTCTCGACGATCATTTTTTTCGTACTGTTGCTCGGCACCCTGGTGTCGCCGGCCCTGTCGGGGAACGCCATCAACGGCGACCGCGATGCCGGTACCCTCGCCACCACGCAGGTCACGCTCATCAGCACCGGGCAGCTCGTACTCGGAAAGTTTCTGGCAGCCTGGATCACGGCGCTCGCCTTTCTCGCGGCGGCGTTGCCGTTCCTCATTTTCGCGGTCGTGCTCGGCCAGGTCTCGCTCGGCACCATCGCGGTGTCGGTGCTCGTACTCGCGGCCGAACTCGGTGTCATCGCGGCGGTCGGGGTCGGGCTGTCGGGCATCCTGACCCGGCCACTGTTCTCGATCGTGCTGACCTACCTCGTGGTCGCGGCCCTCAGCCTCGGCACGCTCATCGCGTTCGCGCTGCTCGGCACGGCGACCCAGCAGGAGGCGACGAGCGTGAACTACCAGGTCGTGTCATCGGCCTACGATGAGCAGACCGGTAAACAGTCGGACATCGTCTGCTCCACGGCACAGACCTCGACCCACGACGTGCCGCGATTCGACTATTTCTGGTGGGTCCTCGCCGCGAATCCCTACGTGGTCGTAGCGGATGCCGCACCCGGCAGCTTCGACGACGGCGGCTACCCGACCGACCTGTTCGGGCAAATCGCCGTCGGCGTGCGCAGCGCCCAGGCAGCCCCGGAGTTGTACACCGAATACAACGAATGCGATGAGGCCGCGAAGGGGTACCGCGACCAGGAATTCGCGGACGGCCCGACACCCCAGGAAACCTACGACGGCGCGGTACCGAGCTGGTTCATCGGCCTGGTCATTCACTTGCTGCTCGGCACTGGAGCCCTGACTTGGGCCTGGCGCCGCACCCGAACCCCCGCCCGACACCTCGCCGCCGGAAGTCGAATAGCCTAAAGCGCCACCAGTTGGCGGTGGTTCAAAGAGGTCAGGCGGGGAGGGCGATCACTCCGGCGTCGAAGGCATCGTCATCGGGGGCCTCACGGGACTCGGCTCCGCGAATCTCCCCCTGCAGGTCGCGCACGGCGCCGCGCAGGGCACGCTCGGCATCGAGGCCCTGCGCTCGGGCCGATGCCACGATGGCCAGCAGCAACGGTCCGAGGTCGGCTTCGGATTCGATCGGAAGAGGGAAGCCGGCATCCGTTTCGATCAAGCCGATCTTCTCGGCCCGACCCAACACCTTATCGGCGAGGGCGAGGGCCGGCATACCAGCTGGAATGCCGTCGAGAACACTCGTGCGCCCCGGCTTCTCCTCGGCCTTGAAACCATCCCAGGCGGCCGAGACCTCCTCCGCCGTGTCGAGGGTGACGTCGCCGAACACGTGCGGGTGTCGACCGACCATTTTCTCGGTGAGGCGAGCGGCGACATCCTGGATGTCGAAGTTCTCCTCGGGCGTGTGCGCGGCCAGATCCGCGTGGAACAGCACCTGGTAGAGCACATCGCCGAGTTCCTCGAGCAGGTCATCGCGGCTGCCCTCTTCGATCGCCTCGATCAGTTCGTGGGTTTCCTCGACCAGGTGGCGCACAAGTGAGGCGTGGTTCTGGTCGGCGTCCCACGGGCATCCGCCGGGCGCGCGCAGCCGCGCAACCGTTGCGATGAGGGTGTCGAGGGAGCTTGCCGACCGCCCCGCTGCCGGGGCGCGATCGGATGGCCGCTCCGTGGCGACCGCCGGGACTTCCGCTGCCGGGGCGCGATCGGATGCCCGCTCCGTGGCGACCGCCGGGGCCTCCGAAGCCGCGAGGGAACGGTCGGGCTCCGGCGCGGGGGCAGAGGAAAACAGTGGATTCGTCATGGTCGGCACTCCTCGATCGGTTCCGTGGTCGTTTCCATCGTAGGGTGGCGCACCGTCCACGGGTCGCTCACGTGCGTCGTGTATTGTGGCCGGGGGTGAGCCGGGAAGTCTGGTCGGCAACGACTTATGCGCGCCCGAAAGACCAGAGGAACTCTATGACCGAACCATCCCGCCTGCCCAACCCCCCGACCGCCACCATTCTGCGTCGTGGCAGCCACAACGAATTTGTGCGCATATCTGCCATTCTCCGCAAGGAGACCGTCGGCGGCGCGATTTTGCTCGCTGCGACCGTGGCCGCACTGATCATGGCCAACTCGGGATTTTCGGAGGCATATTATGCACTGCGTGACTTCACGATCGGCTACGAGCCGTGGCACCTCGAACTGAGCCTCGGCGCGTGGGCGGCTGACGGCCTCCTGGCGATTTTCTTCTTTCTGGCTGGTCTCGAGCTAAAACGCGAGTTCGTTGCTGGCGACCTTCGCAGCCTGAACCGTGCCATCGTGCCCGTCGCCGCCGCGATCGGGGGCGTGATCGTCCCCGCCCTCATCTACGTACTGATCAACTTCGACTCCGGCGCCGACACTCTGCGCGGCTGGGCAATTCCCACAGCGACCGACATCGCGTTCGCCGTCGCCGTTCTCGCCGTCATCGGGTCAAAACTTCCGTCGGCGCTGCGCATTTTTCTGCTCACCCTCGCGGTAGTCGATGATTTGCTCGCCATCACGATCATCGCCTTCTTCTATACGACCAATATCGCCGTGCTGCCGCTTTTGTTGGCCCTCGTCCTGCTCGCGATGTTCTGGCTGTTGACCCACAAATTCTCCTACTTCTTCGGTACGCGGGCTTGGGCAGCGTGGACGGTGCTGCTGCCTCTCGGCTTCGTTGTCTGGGCGCTCGTGCACGGTTCCGGAGTTCATGCGACCGTAGCCGGCGTGCTCCTCGGCTTTGCCGTGCCGGTGCTCCGCAGCAAGCGCGGCGGCGGGCCCGACGCCGGGCCCGGCCTGGCCGAAACCCTGGAACATCGCATTCGCCCACTCTCCAGCGGATTCGCGATTCCGGTGTTCGCCTTCTTCTCGGCCGGCGTCACCCTCGGCGGCGCAGAGGGACTGCATCGGGCACTTACCGACCCGGTCGCGATCGGCATTGTCGTCGCCCTCGTCATCGGCAAGCCGATCGGAGTATTGCTCGCAACCTTCGTCGTGACCAAAACCACCAAGGCAGCGCTCGACCCCGACCTGGCCTGGATCGACGTGTTTGGTGTCGCGCTGCTGGCTGGCGTCGGTTTCACCGTGTCACTGCTGATCAGCGAACTTGCCTTCGGCCAGGGCAGCGCGCACGACGACCATGCCAAGGTAGCCATCCTGGTCGGTTCGCTCCTCGCCGCCCTTTTGGCCACGGTGATCCTGCGGGCCCGCAATCGCCACTACGGTCGCATTGCCGAGGCGGAAGCCATCGACAGCGACAACGACGGCATCCCGGATGTCTACCGGCCGGAAGCATCGAAAGGCTAAGCATCCGCTAGATGAGCAGAGGGCGACGTGCGTTCTAGCTGCCAGCCGGGAGCACGCTCGGCACGGCGGGAGGGAAGATCGCGCCCAGTAGGGTCTTGGTCCACTCGATCAGGGCGTTGTCGTCGAGCGGCTCGCCGTTCGGCCGAGGCATCGGCACGCTGAGCGCCCCGGTCGAGGACACGTAACGCGAGCCGGGATACATCCGCTGCAGCCGCACCTGGATCGAGTCGGCCAGGTCGGCCGGCGCGACACGCAAGTTCGACCCCATGGCGACGACCTCGCTGAGGTTCGCCTGTTGGGCCTGCCAGCGCAGCCGCGATACGGCCACGAGGTTCTGCACCGGCACGGGCGGTTCGCCGTAGCGGTCGGTGAGCTCCTCGAGTACGAGGTCGATTTGGTCGTCGGTCGCGGTGGGCGAGCTCGCGCTGGAAAGCTTCTGGTACGCCTCGAGGCGCAGCCGTTCACTGTCGACGAAATCGTGCGGAATGTGCGCGTCGACGGGCAATTCGAGCCGCAGTTCGGTCTGCCCCTCGGCGACATCGCCGCGGAAGGTACTCACGGCCTCGCCGATCATGCGCAGGTACAGATCGAAGCCGACCCCCGCGATGTGGCCGGCCTGCTCGCCGCCGAGCAGGTTGCCGGCGCCACGAATCTCCAGGTCTTTGAGCGCGACCTGCATGCCGGCACCGAGCTCGTTGTTCGCCGCGATCGTGGCAAGCCGGTCGTGCGCGGTCTCCGACAGCGGCTTGTTTTCGTCGTACAAAAAGTAGGCGTAGGCGCGCTCGCGCCCGCGCCCAACCCGGCCGCGCAACTGGTGCAGCTGGCTCAGGCCGAACTTGTCGGCACGGTCGATGATGATGGTATTGGCGTTGTTGATGTCGAGGCCGGTTTCGATGATCGTCGTGCAGACCAGGATGTCGAACTTGCGCTCCCAGAAATCACCGACCACCTGCTCGAGCTGCGCCTCGGGCAGCTGCCCATGCGCGATCGCGATGCGCGCTTCCGGCACGAGTTCGGCGAGCTGCGACGCGATGCGGTTGATGCTCGTGACCCGGTTGTGCACGAAGAAGATCTGGCCCTCACGCAGCAGCTCCCGACGGATGGCCGCAGCCACCTGCCGCTGCGAGTACGGTCCCACAAAAGTCAAGATAGGGTGCCGGTCTTCCGGCGGGGTGGCCAGGGTCGACATCTCGCGGATGCCGGTGACAGCCATCTCGAGCGACCGTGGGATGGGTGTCGCGCTCATTGCGAGAATGTCCACGTTGGTCTTGAGCTTCTTCAGGGCGTCTTTGTGCTCGACGCCGAAGCGCTGCTCCTCATCGATAATGACAAGGCCGAGGTCTTTGAAGATAATTGACGTCGACAACAGCCGGTGCGTGCCGATGACGACGTCGACGGTGCCGTCGAGCATACCGGCGATAGTCTCCCGCGACTCCTTGTCGGTCTGGAACCGCGACAGGGCGCGCAAGTGAATGGGAAACCCTGCGAAGCGTTCCTTGAACGTTTCCATGTGCTGGCTGACCAGCAGCGTGGTCGGCACAAGCATGGCCACCTGTTTGCCGTCCTGCACCGCCTTGAACGCGGCGCGAATGGCGACCTCGGTCTTGCCGAAGCCGACGTCGCCACTGAGCAGCCGGTCCATCGGAATGGGCCGTTCCATGTCGGCCTTGACCTCGTCGATCGTCGTGAGCTGGTCGGGCGTCTCGACAAACGGGAAGGCCTCTTCGAGCTCGCGCTGCCAGGGGGTGTCCGGCCCGAAGGCGTGCCCCTTGCTGGCCATGCGCGCCGAATACAGTTTGACCAGTTCCACGGCGATGTCGCGTACCGCCTTGCGCGCCTTGGTCTTAGCGCTCGACCAGTCACTACCTCCCATTTTGCTCAGGGCCGGCGCTTCACCACCGACATACCGGGTGACAAGGTCGAGCTGGTCGGTTGGCACATAAAGCCGGTCGCCGGCGTGCCCGCGCTTCAGCGGTGCGTATTCCAGCACGAGGTATTCGCGGGTGGTCTTGACCGGGTTACGGCCCCCGCTCGACACCTCCCGCTGGGTGAGTTCGAGAAAACGGCCGATGCCGTGCGTCTGGTGCACGACATGGTCGCCGGCGACGAGCTGCAACGGGTCGACGACGTTCTTGCGGCGGCTCGCGAGTTTCTTGATCTGGCGTGCGGAGTACCCAACTGTTCGGCCGTAGAACTCGCTCTCGCTGATCAGGGCGAGTTTGCTCTGCGGCAGCTCGAAACCGTGATCGACGGATGCCTTCAGCAGGTAGGCGATACCCGGTTCCGGCTTGAGCGGCCAGACGTCTACCACCCGCGCCGGCAGCTCGCGCTCGGCGAGCACCTGCGCGGCCCGCTCGACCAGGCCGGCGCCCTGGGCGACGATGCCGACGACCCAGCCGTCATGCAGCCGGGAGGCGACGTGACCCACAGCGCCGTCGACGCTGCCGGCGAAAGTGGGAACGGCATCCGCTTCGATGCGAATGGTCAGAAGTTCGTCCATCTCACGGTGTTCGGGCAGTACCGGCGCATCGGTCGGTGCTGCCTGGAACGTGCTCAGGGTCCACCAGCTGTGGCCGGAGGCCGGCGCTCCGGGTGCCGAGTACTTCACGCTGTCGCGGAGGCGCCCCAGCGTGAGAAAATCGCCGGATTCAAGGTCGATCGGCGCGTCGGCGCCGGAGGTGGCGGCGCTCCAGGCTGCGCCGAGAAACTCCCGGTTGGTTTCGGCGAGGCTGATCGCGCGGCTCGCGACCCGCTCCGGGGAGATCACAGCGACGGCGGCGTTGCTCGGCAGGTAGTGGGTGACCGGCACGAGCCGGTCGACCAAGGCCGGCGCGAGGCTCTCCATGCCCTCCACCGGGATGCCCTCGGCGATCTTGGCGAGCAGGCCGGCCAGGGTCGGAAATTCGTGCTGCATCTCCCGGGCGCGCTGCCGCACTGCAGGACTCAGCAGCAATTCGCGGCTCGGCGGCAGGCTTACCGAGGTAATCGGTTCGGGGAGGGAACGCTGGTCGGCGACGCTGAAAAGGCGAATCTGCTCGACCTCGTCACCGAAGAACTCCACCCGGAACGGATGCGAGGCGACCGGCGGAAACACGTCGAGGATTCCGCCGCGCACGGCGAACTCGCCGCGCCGGGTGACCATGTCCACGCGGTTGTAGGCAACGTTGACGAGCTGCAGCACGATCGCCGCGAGGTCGTGGCCGCGCGCGCCGACGGTGAGTTCGATCGGTTCGTAGTCGGTGAGGTTGTCGGCGACCGGCTGCAGCGCGGCGCGCACCGAGGCGACGACGATAAGCGGATGCCGCGTGGCCGGGTCCGCCTCCTGCCATTCACGCATGCGGCGCAGGGCGTGCAGGCGGTTACCGACGATCTCAGCACTCGGACTGAGGCGTTCGTGCGGCAGGGTTTCCCAAGCCGGAAAGTCGATGATTTCGGCGTTCGTGGCGAAGCAGCCGAGATTCTCGCGCAGCGCCTCCGACTCCCGCCCGGTCGCGGTGATGACGAACAGCGCCTGGGCATCGTCCCGGCGCAGGTCGAGCAGCGCGGCGAGAAGCGGGGCACGCAGGCCCTCTGTCAGCGAGAAATCAGCATCCCGGCTGGCATAGGCGAGGGCATTGTCGAACGTGGAGGCGCGCGCGAGCGCTGCGATTAAGCCCTGAAGGATCACTCAATGAGTCTACGCACTGGCACTGACAGCGCCGAACTGGCGTCAGGACGGTGAGTGAAACTTCTGCTGGGCCGCCACAACGCCGTCGGTGGCGATCAGCTCGATCGCATCGGAGGCATCCGCTATCAGGTTGGGCAGAACGTTGCGCTCCGCGGCCGCAAAGTCGTGCAGCACGAAGTCGGCCGCATTCTGGCGGCCGGGCGGGCGACCGATGCCCAGGCGAATGCGGATGAAGTCATTGCTGCCGGTGGCGGCGATAATGTCGCGCAGACCGTTGTGCCCGCCGTGACCGCCGGCGACCTTGATCTTGAGGGTATCGAAGGGCAGGTCCAGGTCATCGTGCACAACGATGAGCCGTGACACGGGCAGCGAGTAGAAGCGCAGCAGTGCGGCGACCGGGCCGCCGGAGACGTTCATGAACGTGGTGGGCTTGGCCAGCACCAGTTTGGGTTGCCCGGGCGCCAGCCGCCCTTCGGCGACCAGGGCTGCGGTTTTGTGACGCTTGAAGTTTGCGGCCAGACGGTCCGCGAGCTGCGCCGCGACCATCTGACCGACGTTGTGCCGGTTGCCGGCGTAGTCGGGCCCGGGGTTGCCGAGCCCGACTACGAGCCACAGGTTCGTATCCAGGGGAGTTCTCCGTTTGCGGGGGTGAAAGCCCAGACGGAACCAGTTGATGAGTGCTGCTACTAAGCGGCGGGCGTGGCGGCCGGGGTTCCAGCCGTGATGACCTCGGTCTCGGCCTCTTCTTCATCTTCGCCGCGCGGGGTGTGGATGTAGACGACGAGGGCGTCTTCGTCGGAGATGAGCACGGCGCCGGAGGGCAGCGGAACATCTTTGGCGTGAACCTGGGCGCCATCTTCGAGGCCTTCGATCGACACGGTGACGTTCTCGGGGATGTCGGTCGCTTCGACCTCGAGCAGCAGGGTCTTGGTGTCGAAGTCGGCGATCGTGCCGGCGAAGGACTCGCCCGACATGTGCACCTGAACTTCAACCTGAACTTTTTCGCCCTTACGCACGACGACGAGGTCGATGTGCTCGATGATGGCCTTCACCGGGTCCTTCTGCACGTCCTTGACCAGCACGAGCTGCTTGGTGCCCTCGATGTCGAGCTCGAGGAGCATGTTGGCGCGACGCAGCAACAGCGCGATGCGGTGGGCGGGCAGCGATACGTGCACCGGCTCGGTGCCGTGGCCGTAGATGACGGCGGGGATCTTGCCGAGCACGCGCAGCTTGCGGGCCGCGCCCTTGCCAAAGCTTTCGCGCAATTCAGCGTCGACGGCGGTAACTTCTTTAGCCATGGTATTTCTCCTTGCGGGGCGTGGGCCCGGGTCGTGGTTCGCGGGCCGAAGCCCGAGAAAGAGGGGTACTGATTCAACTCGAACGCATGTCAGCGTGAGGAAAAGCCCAAGGCCTCGTCCGCCGCGTCGATAACGGATACCGCCGGTCCGATAGTCTGGCCCGGCACTATCCCTCGCCGAAGTACGTTGGCAAGCTTACACAGTTCGAGCCGCACGTGCAGCCCGGGCGTGTCGTTCGGCCGTGCTCACCAGTCGTGGACGGCACCGTCGGCCAGTCGGTTGAAGGACAGATACGCCGTCTGGTACGGCAAATCTGCCATCTGAGCGTCGTGTGGCGCTCCAGCTGACCCTCAATGTGGGACCGAACAGTCTCGTGGACTACCCTTGACAGTGGTCTGTTGATCACAGCCCCGAAGGAGAACACGTGTCAGAGTCCGGTTCAGCACAGGCAAACATTGGTGTCGTCGGTCTGGCGGTGATGGGCTCGAACCTCGCCCGCAACCTCGCCGGTCGGGAGGGGAACACCGTCGCGGTCTACAACCGCTCCCCCGAGCGCACCCGCCTGCTCACGACCGAGCACCCCGAGGCCAGTTTTGTCGCCTCGGAGAACATCGCCGACTTCGTCGCCTCGCTCACGAAGCCGCGTACCGCCATCATCATGGTGCAGGCTGGCCGCGGAACCGACGCCGTCATCTCACAACTTTCGGAACTGTTCGAGCCCGGTGACATCATCGTCGACGGCGGCAACGCCGAATTCACCGACACCATCCGTCGCGAGAAGGAGCAGAGCGCTAAGGGCCTCAACTTCGTAGGCGCCGGTATTTCGGGCGGCGAAGAGGGCGCACTCAACGGCCCGAGCATCATGCCCGGCGGCTCGGTCGAGGCATATAAGACGCTCGGCCCCATTCTCGAATCCATCGCCGCCGTCGTCGACGGTGTGCCCTGCGTCACCCACATCGGCACCGACGGTGCTGGCCACTTCGTCAAGATGATCCACAACGGCATCGAATACGCCGACATGCAGCTCATCGCCGAGGCCTACGACCTGCTGCGCAAGGTCGGTGGGCACTCCCCCGAAGCCATCGCCGACGTCTTCACCGATTGGAACGGCGGGGAGCTCAACAGCTACCTGATCGAGATCACCGCAGAAATTCTGCGCCAAGTCGATGCAAAGACCGGCGAGCCGTTCATCGACGTCGTGCTCGACGAGGCCGGCTCCAAGGGAACCGGCGTCTGGACCGTGCAGAACGCCCTCGACCTCGGTATTCCTGTCGGCGGCATCGCCGAGGCTGTCTTCGCTCGCGCCGTCTCGAGCCACCCAGAGCAGCGTGGACCGGTACGCGCCACCATTACGGCGCGCCCCGAGATCGCCGTTGTCGGCCACACCTTTCAGGAAGACGTGCGCCAGGCGCTCTACGCCTCGAAGATCGTCGCCTACGCACAGGGGTTCGACGCGATCATCGCTGGTGCGGTTAAGTACAACTGGAACATCGACAAGGGCGCTATCGCCACGATCTGGCGTGGCGGCTGCATCATTCGCGCGCAGTTCCTCAACCGCATCGTCGACGCCTACAACAACGACCCGTCCATCCCAAGCCTGCTCGTGGACCCGTACTTCGCCGAAGCCGTCGCCTCGGGTGAGGCCGCCTGGCGCCGCGTGGTCTCGACCGCCGCACTGTCGGGCATCCCGGTTCCCGGCTTCGGTTCGAGCCTGAGCTACTTCGACTCGCTCGCAAGCGAGCGCCTGCCCGCTGCCCTGGTGCAGGGCCAGCGCGACTTCTTCGGAGCCCACACCTACCACCGCGTCGACATGCCCGGCACCTTCCACACCCTGTGGTCCGGCGACCGCAGTGAAATCGCCACCGAGGCATCCACGCACTAACGCACTCGTCTGCCGGCCGGCAGCATCCGCTCACCCACGTCGGGCAGAACGGATGCCGTCGGCCGGCTTCGGTTAACCGGTCATTTCACACCCGGGTCTGGAAGACTGTACGCACCCATGACTGACAATCACCCCGAGCTTTCCGGCTACGAGCCGAACGACAACTATCGCCCGCTGCGCGGCAAACACTTTTCGTCGATTCTGCGGGTCGTCGTGGTGCTCGGGCTGATCGCCCTCGTCGTGCCGGGCGTGCTCACGACCATGCGCGTCGCCTCCGACACCGCCGCGAACGCCTGCGCAACCGCGGTAGCCCAGTATTACCCCGTGGCCGCTGACTTCGACGCCCGGTTCGACTTCGCCGGACCGGGCGGGTTCGGATGGCAGTGTTACGCCATCGACGTGAACGAGCGCGACACCTTCGTGACGCCCCTCGGGCTCATTCCCTCCGCGCCGCGCCAGCTGGCCCCCGGAACGCCCACCTAGCGAGTTCTCGAACCTCTCATGGCCGCCAAGCCGTGAGTTTCGACGACCTCGCATCGCCGAGCCGTGAGTTTCAACCCGAAATCGCCCACAAACTCACGCTCAACGATCAAAACTCACGGCTCGCTGAGGCGGCGGCGGGAAGATCGCGAGACGAAAGTGAAGCATCCACTCTTGGCGCAGTTGAAGGAGTGGAGACAGCGGCCGCAGCCGCCGCCTCCCTAACCAGCCACTCGCGGGGCTGATCACCTCAATGGCTACGCGGCGCCGTCGAACATGGAGGTGACCGAACCCTCGTCGAAGACCTCGTGGATGGCGCGGGCGAGCAACGGGGCGATCGGCAGCACGGTGAGGGTCGGAAAGCGCTTTTCCGGCGGGATCGGCAGCGTGTCGGTCACCACGACGGCGCTGATGGCTGGGTTCTGCAACATGTCCACCGCCGGGTCGCTGAACACGGCGTGGGTGGCCGCGACGACGACGCCGATGGCGCCGGCTTCGCGCAGAGCCTCGGCGGCAAGCGCGATGGTGCGTCCGGTGTCGATCATGTCGTCGACGAGCAGGCAGACACGGCCGCTCACCTGGCCGACGATCTCGTGCACGGAGACCCGGTTGGGCACCAACGGGTCGCGACGCTTGTGGATGATGGCGAGCGGCACGCCGAGGCGGTCGCTCCAGATGTCGGCGACTCGCACGCGGCCCATGTCGGGTGAGACCACGGTGAGGGTGGCCGGGTCGAGCTTCTCGCGGAAGTGCTCCAGAAGCACTGGCATCGCGAACAGGTGGTCGACCGGACCGTCGAAGAAGCCCTGAATCTGCGCGGCGTGCAGGTCGATCGACATAATGCGATCGGCTCCGGCGACCTTGAACAGGTCGGCGACGAGGCGGGCTGAAATCGGCTCGCGACCCCGACCCTTCTTGTCTTGCCGGGCATAGGGATAAAAGGGCGCGACCACCGTGACGCGCTTAGCCGAGGCCCGCTTGAGCGCGTCCACCATGATGAGCTGTTCCATCAGCCACTCGTTGATCGGCGCGGTGTGCGACTGGATGACGAAGGCATCCGAGCCGCGCACGCTCTCGTCAAACCGGGCATACAGTTCACCGTTGGCGAAGGTACGTGCGTCGGTGTGGAGCAGCTCTGAACCAAGCTCCGTGGCGATATCGAGTGCGAGCTGCGGGTGCGCGCGCCCCGAAACCAGTACGAGTCGTTTGTCGCCGCTGCTCTTGATTTCCGACACTTATTCTCCAGTCTTTGTGATGCTGCTGCTCGCTGACGCTGCTGTGGCAGCAGCCGTGCCTGCACGGTTGGTCTCGACCCAGCCGTCCATGTTGCGCTGTGGCGCCACGTTGATGGCCAGTGCGCCGGCCGGAACGCTTTTGCGAACGACCGTGCCTGCCCCCGTGTACGCTCCGTCCCCAATTGTAATCGGCGCGACGAACACGTTGTGCGACCCCGTGCGCACATGCGACCCGATCGCCGAGTGGTGTTTGGCCACGCCGTCATAGTTGGCGAAGATCGTTCCGGCGCCGATATTCGACCCGATACCGACCGTGGCGTCCCCCACATAGCTCAGGTGCGGCACCTTGCTGCCGGCTCCGATCTGAGCGTTCTTAGTCTCCACGAAGGCGCCGATCTTGCCGTCGGCACCCAGCACGGTGTTCGGACGCAGGTACGAGAACGGGCCGACGGATGCTCCGGCCTCGATCACCGCGAGGGTCGCATCGGTGCGATTGACGCGGGCGTTCTCGCCGATCTCGCAGTCGCGCAGGGTGGTGTCCGGGCCGATGATGGCGCCGGTCGCCACCACGGTGGCACCGACGATCTGGGTGCCGGGCAACAGAGTGACGTCGGGCGCGAGCACTGCTTTCAGGTCGATCCAGGTGGTGGCGGGGTCCTGCACGGTCACGCCGGCCAGCTGCCAGCCGCGCACGATCAGGGCGTTGAGTTTCTGGGCGGTGTCGCCGAGCTGGGCCCGGTCGTTGATGCCGGCGACGATCCAGGCGTCGGCGACGGGAACGGCGCTCACCTCGGAGCCAGCTCGGCGCAACAGTTCGATCACATCGGTGAGGTATTTCTCGCCCTGCGCGTTGGCGGTGGTGAGCTCGGCGAGCTGCTCACGCAGCGCGGCCAGCCCGAACAGGTAGACGCCGGCGTTGATCTCGGTGACGGCCAATTCCGCATCCGTCGCGTCTTTCTGTTCCACGATGCGGTCGAACGCGCCCTCGACCGAGCGGATGATGCGGCCGTAGCCGGTCGCATCGTCCGGGTAGGCAGACAGCACGGTGCCCGCCGCAGCGCCCTTGCGGTGCGAGGCGATGAAGGAGGCGAGCGTGGCGGCGTTCAGCAGCGGCACGTCGCCGTTGATGACGAGCACGTCACCGTCGAAATCGGCGGGCAGGGCGGCGACGGCCTGTTCGACGGCGCGCCCTGTGCCGGGAATCTCGTCCTGGTCGACGATCGTGCTCTCCGGCAGGTCGTCGGCCACGACGGCGGCGAGCAAGTCGCGTTCGTGCCGCACGACGGTCACGACGTGGGCGGCGTCGAGGGCGCGCGCTGTGGCCAACACGTGGCTGACGATCGGCATTCCGGCGAGCGGATGCAGCAGTTTCGGCAGGCTGGACTTCATGCGGGTGCCCTGGCCGGCGGCCAACACGATGATGGCGAGGCGGGCGTCTGTCACAAGATTCCTAACGCATTGGTGAAGAAAGTAGTGCTCCGCCACCAGGATTCGAACCTGGACCGAACAACTCCAAAGGTTGCCGTGCTGCCGTTACACTATGGCGGACCATGCTGACCGGGGCCAGCAACTTGTCAAGTCTGCCAGATTCCGGCGGCCAGCATGCACCGCTCCAGCGGTCAGACGGCCCCGGGGCAAAGAAACCCCCCGGTAAGCGGGATAATGGAGCAATGCCTGGCCATGATGAAGTCGACCGAATCGTCGATTCCTGGCTGCGCGAACGGCCCGATCTTGATTTTGCGCCGCTGCAGGTACTCAGCCGGGTCGCCCGGTTATCAAAGCACCTCGACCGTGCCCGCCGCACCGCGTTCTCCCGCTCCGAGCTCGCGTCGTGGGAGTTCGATGTGCTCTCGGCCCTGCGCCGGGCCGGCACCCCCTACGAGTTGAGCCCGAAAGCCCTGCTGCAGCAGACCCTCGTCTCAAGTGGCACCATGACGAACCGCATCGACGGGCTCGTCGACCGCGGGTTGGTCACGCGCCGCTCCGCACCCAACGATGGTCGCGGCATCCTGGTGGGCATGACGCCTTCCGGCCTCGCCCGAGTGGATGCCGCCATCACTCGACTGGTTGACGCCGAAGCCGACCTGCTCGACACCCTTTCGGTGACCGATCAGGAACGGCTGGCCGGCCTGCTGCGCAAGCTCAGCCTCGACTTCGACTGACTTCAGCGTCGACTCCGGGTGCGTGGCTGGCCGCTACCCGAACCGACCGTTGACATAGTCGGCGGTGCGGGAATCGATCGGGTCATTGAACATAGCCTCGGTCGCACCATGCTCCACGATACCGCCGGGCGTGCCCTGGGCAGCCAGAAAGAACGCACAGTTTTGGGAGACCCGCTGGGCCTGCTGCATGTTGTGCGTCACGATGACGATTGTGACCTCGTGGGCGAGCTCGAGCATGGTCTCTTCGATCACTCGGGTCGAGGTGGGGTCGAGTGCGGAGCACGGCTCATCCATGAGCAGAATGCGCGGGGTGACCGCGAGTGAGCGAGCGATGCACAGGCGCTGCTGCTGTCCCCCCGAGAGTCCACTGCCCGGTGAGCGCAGTCGGTCTCGCACCTCCCTCCATAACCCGGCCTTGGTGAGGCAGCTTTCGACGAGGAAGTCTTTTTCGGCATTCGACGCCCGCGTGCCGGTGAGGGTCAGGCCGGCGATGACGTTGTCGTAGATAGACATCGAAGGGAACGGGTTCGGTTTCTGAAACACCATGCCGATGCTCTTCCTGGCATCAACGAGCTTGCGTTCGGCGTCATAGATATCCTCACCGTCGAGGAGTACCTGTCCGGCGAGGCTTGCCGAGGGCACGAGCTCGTGCATGCGGTTCAGGATGCGCAGAAAAGTGGATTTCCCGCAGCCTGACGGGCCGATCAACGAGGTGATGATGCCGGCCGGCATGGTGAGCGAGACCCGGTCAAGCACCTGGCGTTCGCCGAACCACGCCGATACATTGCGACCCTCGAGGGTGGCCAGCGGCAGGGTGCTTATCGCTTCCGAAGCAAATACTTCCGCAGCTGCCGGGGCTCCCGTTGCTGATCCTGAGGAATCCACCGAACGCCGACTCCCGGGTACGCGAGCGCGCAGTCGAGACAGCGGTGCGTGTAACCGCCCGGTCAAGCGTGGACGGGTATCTTCTTGTATGGGCAATATGGCGGTCCGGTCATCGTCGCGATTCATTGGAGTCATGCCCACATCTTTTCTGTAATGCCCCGTGACTCGGGACGAATTGGATAACACAATAAGAAAGACAAATGCGGCCGAGCGAATTAGAGCAGGTTGGGCAGCAGTCGAACAACCTGATCAGCGACGACGAGACCACTCAGCACGCCCACCGGGATGAAAACAATCCACGTCTTCTGCGCGCCGACCCGCGGAATGCACCAGACCGCAGCCAACTCGACCAGCAGGAAGAATTGCAGGGCAAAGACCAGCGCCCACACCGTGGATGTATCACCGGCTAGTTCCCGTTCCGCCGGTCGGAGAGTGGCAAACGAGGTCTGGCGCTGACCCGCTGGATAAGTTTCGCTCACCAGTTCGGCATCCACTCTGGCAATGCCGCTCGGGACAAACGCCGGTCCGCGAGCTGTCTCCAAAATGAGACGGCCCTGGTCGGCACGCGGCGAGGCCGGAGCCGGATCGCCGGCATACCGCACCCCGATGACGGAGAAGGTCGACGTTCCCTGACCGGTGAGCACGGTGAACTTTTGTCCGGGGCGCAACTCCTGGATGCGCGCGAAGGGTGCACCGTAGGCCGCCGCACGCCCCATGACCACGCTCACTCCCGCCTGACCAGGCAGCACCGTGTCGCGGCGGTGACCTGGGCCGCTCTGAGTCGTGGCAGAGCCTGTTCCTTCCACGATGACCTCGCGAACGCCCAGAGCGGGAATGTCGATCAGCGCAACCGGTGCGCCATCGGCGAGCAGGACCTTATCCACCGTGCCCTCGCTCACCGGGGCGGTTCCCTCGGCCAGCTGTAGGCGAAATGTGTCGGTGAGCTGTTGTTGCGCGACCATGTGCTGAAGCTGTCCGACGACGGTCACCTGCAGCAGAAAGCCGAAGATGAGGGCGGCGATCATCGTCAAGGAGCCTCGAATGCGACGTTCCCGCACGGTCAGCACGACCCGTGGGCTCGGCGCCGGCCCTGCCCAGCGGGGCGGCTTGGGTGGAAGGGCCTGACCGGGCTTCCAGCCGCGAGGAGGCGCGATCCGCGGGCGCGCCTGCGCTGGGCGAATCGCCCGTAGCAGGTGTCGGGTCGACGGCAGACTGCGCTTGGCACTCATCATGCTGTGACCTCGACGGGTACCTTGGACGCACTGAAGGCTGGCGCGTTCTGACGCCGAGCCCGCTGCCATGCCAGCACATAGCGTGCAGCAAAGAAAAGTGCGCCAAGGCTGCCCACAACAAGCATGACAAAGTAGGGAGGCAGGATGATGAGGGTGTCGCGGGTGACCGGCGTGAGAACGGTTCCGCGCACGGTATCCGGCGGAGTGAAGGTCATCTGGGCGTTGAGAATTCCCCACTGACCGACGTCGGGCAGGGTAACGCTGAGGGTCTTCGTTTGCCCAGCCTCCAGCTCGATCACGCTGATGTCATCGGATTGGGCGACTCCCATTCCGGCAGCGTTCTCCAGCCAGTATCGAAGGTCAGCGCTGAGGGGCCCGGAGGTAGCATTCTTGACCGTGAACGCGAGAGTCACATTTCCCCCCTCTGGGCCAATGACCGGCGCTGCGCTAGCAACCAAGCCACTGAGGTAAAAAACACCGCCCAAGTCGAAGGGGTCTTCACCCAGCGCATCGGCGACCGCCGCCGGAGTAGTCAGAGCAACCTCGCTCACGACAGTTGTCGGACTGGTGTTGCTTCTGGCTGGCGGCGCCTTGGACGTCGCGGAGGGGATAGAGGTGGCTTCCGGCTGCGCGAGGAGCCCGCCGGCAGTGATCGAAAAGCGCGCGATGGTCGAGTTAAAGGCCGTTCCGTCGGCCTTCATTCCGGTCGCCGAAATGGTATGACTGCCACCTTCCAGCCCGGCCGGCAGAGCCACCGAAACCGTAAAGGATCCGGCAGCGTCAGCGTGACCGCTGGCGAGCAGGACCGGTGTGGAGTTGACGAAAATTTCTATGAAAGAGAACGGCTTGAGGCCCGAGAGGGTGATGACCACCGGCGCGTTCGTCGCGGACGACCCAAACGGCAGGGCGACGGTGGACTGCGGCTCTGTCGCCGCCGACGAATCGACGACGGGAACGCTGATGCCGATACCGCTGTCATCGTTCGATGCGTAGGCGCCAGATTCTCCGGTACTCGAGCCGAAGAAAACGACAAGGGCGAGAGCGCCGACGACGCGAACTCGACGGGCTAAGCGTTGGTTGGGCACAGTCATCTCACTCCTCCCGAGCCTGGCGTCGCGCCTCGGCCTCGGTGTATTCGTTCCAGGCAGCAGCACGTTGTGCGCTTCTCGAGCGGGTGAACCGCACGATGAAATAGATCAGGACTGCGAGCGACAGGATGATGACAGCGCCCCAAGGAACGACGATCAGGTCAGTCTCTCGACTCGCGGTGGGTAGAACCCCGGGGTTGATGGCTTCCGTGTCGATCGTTGCGGCGAGGTTGACCTGTGGGTTGAGGTAAACCCACGAGCCAACACCTCGCACGGTCATGGTCAGGGTGCGCGTGCTGCCGGGCAACATCTCGGGAATTTCTTCTCGGCTGGTTCCGGATACCGGGATACCGAAGATGCCCCGCACTCGAGACACGGTCGTAGCGCCGAGCGCCACATTGCCGGTGTTATTGAGCGTCACGTGGAGCTCGGTCTTGCCGGAAAACGGGTTCAATTCGGCTTGGTACGACGAAGCAATGCTACTTATGGTCAGACCAGCCTGGAGTTCACCCTTGACGCGAACATAAAGTCGAATGGCCACCCGTCGGTCCAGCGAAATTTGTCCGGATGGGGACAATGCCGAAGCGATTATGCCGCCCGCGTGGTCCCCGGGACGGGCGTCAGCGGGCGTCGTCACGGTGAAGGGGATTACCTTGGACGCTCCAGGCTCCAACGTCGCGGTGATCTGGTCCGCGCCGCTGGCAAACGTTACCCAGCGACCGACGTCTACTGGGGATACGCCTCCGTCCAAAAGGGAGAAAACACCGTCGTCAGTGTTGAAGGCGTCGGTGGCGTAGACGGTGACGGACTGGGTGGTCGTTCCGGTGTTCTGCACTAAATACTCATCGGAAACCGCCTGCCCTGGATCCATTTGATAGCTGTATCGCGAGCGGGATTGGTCGACCCCACCATCGGCTGATGGGGCACCTGCAATACCGTCGGATTCGGCTGCCGAGGCGCTCATGGCTTGCACCGCTCCCGTTCCTACGGTCAATCCGATGGTGAGAAGTGCGCCGGTGGCAACCAGACCGAGAGGGCGGATATAGCGATGGATCATCACGCGGAACTTTCTCTTTTCTGCACAGATTTCGAGGAGTGAAAGCAAGGGAAGAGGCGTCCCTGCCACCTCTCCCCCTGGTATCGGGAACTCACTTTTAGCGAGAAAACGTTACTTCGAGACGACCGTGAGGGTCAGGGTCGAGACGTAGGTGCCCGCAGCCTTGTTAGCGGGCGCCACAAACGTGAGGTCTGCGTTGAGCACCGTGTTGCCGACCGTGTTTGCCGCTGCTCCCGACGCGAAGAGCGAGGAGTACGTTGCCGAGCCGGCGACCTGGACAGGACCGACGGTAACGCCCGTCGCCTCGGAGGACACGACCTTCGGGATCAGACCGAGCTGAGCCTTGCTGATCGTGTTGGTGTTGTCGCTGGCGTTGACAAAGTCCGTGACGCTGGCATTCAGGTCCCACCCCTTGCGGGTGACGCTGCGACCGTCGGCGACGGTCACGTTGCCCAAAGTACCCGTGGTGGTGGACTTGTTGTTGACCAGGGTTGGCGCGGCGAACACAGCCGCGGCTCCAACGGGAACGCTCAGGCTGAGCACTCCGTCGTTGGCGCCGACGGTTTGCGGCGACAGCGCGACGCTACCGGTCGTGTCGGTGTTGGCGGGCGGCGGCGGCGGCGTGCCTTCCGTCACTGCGCTCATCGTGTACGAGCCGGTGCCGGCGGTGATGGATGCCGTGCGGTAGAAGGCTCCGACGATGGTGTTGCCGTTGTTGTTCGTGCACGCGATGCCGAGGCTGTACGTTCCACCGTTGGACTTGACCGTGCCATAGTTACCCGACGTCAGTGCAACACCGGGGGTCAGTGTTGCGGCGATCACGTCTTTGGTTCCAGGTGCAAATGCGCTATCACCGTAGGCGCTCCACGCAGCCTTCGTCCGTTCGTTTCCGGCCGTTGCTACGAAGATGTAGGCGTCATCGGCTGCGGTCGGGCACGTTGATGGCCCCACGGCGTTCGTCTTGCTACCGGAACCGAAGTTGTCGGAGGTCCAGGTGAAGACCGTGGACGGATCGGTAACGAGTGCAATGTTTGAGTCATAACTGTAAAGCGCTGCGTCAGAACCATTCGGCTGGACCACGGCCGAGGCGACCGCGGTCGCGCCTGCCACGAGGGCCAGAGAGATGACGCCGACTGCTGCGATTTGCATTTTCTTATTCATTTTCATTTCTTATCCTTCCGATGCTCAGTGGGACTGGATTAAGCGGTCTTGGCAACGCGGTACGCAACTACCCCGGCGGTGGGCGCGAGGAAGCCGTACTTCTTCTTCACCGCTCCGGCACGCGACGCAAAGGTATTGGTATTGGTCAGGGCATTCGACACGCTGGAGTCCATCAACGTGGCCAAGCCGGCGTCAAACTTGGGGTTTGCCGGGTCAACCCGAGCATTTTCCACGACGAGAAAGGTGTCGCGACCCCAGGTAGTGTCGGCATAATAATCAGCATTGGGCACCATCAACGATCCGGTTCCAGAAACCGGCACAACGCCGGCCACGAGAGAGCCGAGCGTGCCGGCGCCTCGCTTGTCGTAGCTGGCACCAGTGTTCATGGCAATCCAGCGGGAGACGGCCATCGGCATGACCGACTCGGCCGTTAGAGTCGTCGCGTCATGCTCCTGGCCTTCGACGACGCAACCGCTTTCGCTGATCGTCTTCATCAGGGTTTCCGTGGAGCCGATCTTGTTCAGGAAGTCCTTGCGCGTGCCCGAGCCCGCCTGCGGGATGATCGGAGTGACGGACACACCACCGATCTGGAAGCCAGCAGAGCACTCGTAGAGGCTTTTCATTTGTGATGCGGTCAGAGTGTCGATGCCGGTTGCCGAACCCTTGTAGGCGTAAGCGATAGCATCGCGCCCGAACGGAACGTAAAGGAGCTCTCCAGACGCGTTGGCCGTGCCACCGCTGGACGAGCGAGCAATGTCAACCTGGCCGGTGATAACCACGCTGGCCGGGCTCCCGGCCGTGGCGGACGTGTACGCGGCACCGTCGATCGAGCGGCTGAGTGCCTTCACGCCATCGCCGGAACCGTTGGGTCGGCCAAAGCGGGTTCCGGAAGATTTTGTGGTGATGTAAGGAGAACCAGTGGCGTCAAACGAACCAATAGTGGTGTTATTCACCGTGGAACGAACGCTCGAGCCGGTGATGGCCGTCCCATTGGCGAGCGCGTTGACGACGTCTTCGAGGGTGTCGGAACCGACAACCGAGTAGCTGTTGGAAACGGGCTCGGCGTGGGCCGGAGCGGAGATGACGATGCCGGAAACGACAACGCCGACTGTTGCGCAAAATGCAATAGTCTTCTTCGAAATCACTGTGATGCCTTTCGGTCTCTTACATTGGAACGGACTCGATCGAGTCTGTTTTTCCTAACCGATCCGACCTAAATTGTGGAGGTCGAACGGTCAAGCCTCAACGCCTCAGAGTCTTCTTCGGAAGCGCGAAATCATGGGGACGGCACCGGCAGCCGCGAAGCCGGAAAGCAGGCCAGCGGGAACGGCCAAACCCGCCGGTCCTGCCGGAGGATCCTGGGGAGTGGCAAATCCGAGCAAAGGTCCGGCGGTATCCCCGGTGACCACCGGAGTCGTCGTAACCGGCGCTGCCACAGGCGACGCTCCTTCAGCGGCTCGGACCGAGCCTGATCGAACCGGGCTGGCTGCCGCTATCACTGCCGGAGTGATGTTCGCGACGGGCGCCACGAGCGGGCTGATGCCCTTCTCGATGGCGGTGGCCGCGGTCTGGGCCTGGGATACCCAGCTGGCCGGCAGCGGCGCATATCCCTCGGGTAGTTGCCCTATCTCCGGGCCGGAAACCTGACCGGCACCAACAGCGTAGCGAATCATATTGGCGTACTTGGCACGGAGGACGGCATCGGTCTGCAACGGGTTAAGAGCTGCATAGACCGGCATGGCCAGAGGATACGCATTCGATGCCGCGATCGAAGCGGATGAATCCGGATCAAATTCCAAGACCTTCGGCTGGGCCTTAGAAGGGGTCATCGCCGCGGCGGCGGCGGTCAGAGACGCCTGCGTCGGTGTGACGTACTCGCCGGCTGGGTTCAACAGCGATGCGGTGACATTTTGATACCGGGCGGCGGAAGCCGTCGTCGTCAACCCGAGAACGCCCTGTTCACCGACCAGGCTGCGAGCGGTCTTGGCATACTTGGGCGGGGTGTAGGAAGTATCCCAACCGCCGAGCAGCTGGCCGTCACCACGGAGGGTCAGGTAGGCGCCATTCTCAAAGTCCGAAGTATAAGGACGCCAGGTCACAAGATTCACCGGACCCTCCCCATTGGACCCGGTAGTTCCGGCCTTCTCGACGGGGTCCGCCTTGGGAAAATTTTCTCGCGGCAGACTCAGGCCGACCGTGCTTGGGTTGACCGTTGTACTCGTGGAATACCACGGGTTCACGATCATGCCCCAGGGATCCGGTGTTCCGGACAGGAAAGCGACGGCGTCTGGATCGCTCAGAACGTAGCGCCACAGGGCCACGGCCAGGTCTGACCGGCCGGAGGGAACCAGGAGGTCAGCCAACGACGTACTATTTAGGTCCTGGGAAGCCCATTCCTCATCGTTTATCGCGAGGAAGTCACGATCTCGCGAGAGGTTGGCCGGATTCTTCCCCTGATCGGCAAAGCTGCGGTAGTTCACGTGGGTTAGGTCAGCCCCCGGTGGCAGAGACGAAATATAGGACGATGTCAAGAGCTTCGCCACGAGGCGTGGGGTGAGCTTGAGGCTGGAAAAAGCCTGCGTTTCCCGGTCTTTATATTCTTGTTTGATGCCGTCTACGGGTGTGACACGGCGGTCGACGGCAACCGATATGGACAGCCCTGAAATTCCGACGGGAGCGTACTGCAGGGGGTCAGCCGCTCCGTTCAAAGAGTCGGCGTCCAGGGGCCGGGACGTGAGCGCCAGCGGACTGGGCACGGTTTTGCTTGCCTTGACCGCAGCATCCGCTTCATTGCCCGTGCTCAAGACGAAGGCCGAGTTCGTGGTACCCGCGCAGAGGTTGGGCTGCCACGATGCGATCGCGCCGCCGATCAGTTCGCTGCCAGAAAGTGCGGCCTCAGCCCCACCGATTTCACAGCGGATGCCTACCGGTTTGAAATCCAGCTTGACGGCGACATGATGCTGCCAGGCATCCCAGAAAAGTCCCGGCCTGGTGATGCTCTTCACTCCGGAGTCGCCCGTACCGCGCGGTATCACCACGAGCCAGCAGGTCTGCCCGACAATTGGACGACCGCTTACGATAATCGGCTGGCCACAGCCTAAACCCGGCGACTGCATGGACGTTTGAACCTCGAACTTTACGGAACCAGCGCCGGTGTCATCGGCGCCGGCCCATTTGATTTCGTTGGAGGTGAACTGGGTGAAGAACTCGTTCGTGTTCACGTCAATCGACGTATCGTGTTTGAGCACGCCTGCGGCATTTGGCCCCACGGACGCGACCGTTTCACCGCTCACGGCCCGGAACGGAATGGAAGTGTACGTTGGCACTAACCCGCCGGTGCCCTTCGCCGTGTACTGCTCGTCCTCGGGCGCGATGCTCTTGAGGTTGAACGCCTCGTCGTTGGGGTCCGTGACGTTGTCGAGGACATTGGAGTCACGGCCGACATTGGGGAAGGCGCCGTACTGGCACGTCGTACGGTCCGGATGTCCCGGATTCAGCGGGTCCTCGCCCCAGCACTGGGCGATCTGCATAAAGTTCTCGCCGCCAACGCTCCCCTGCGGTCGCACGGATTTCTTGCCTCCGGTCCAACTCACCAAAATTCCCTGGGAGACCAGCTCGCTGGTCTTCGACACCGTCACCGCGAGGTCGGGAAAGGGCGCATTACCGTAGTCGAGGTCGTAACCCCGGGCGGCAACGGTCACCGCACTCGAGGTCGAAGCCTCGGCCGGTGTGGGGAGCAGCGTTGACACCAATGACACCCCCATTCCGACGATCAATCCCACAACCACTCCGGTAGCACCGGCGCGAGTCACCGTCGACCTACCCAAAAACAGGCGGCGTTGGCGGTACCCCCTCGCGCTCATTTGGTTACGACCTCCGCCGGAGTGCGCTTCAGTCGAGGCCAGATCAGTGGTGGAAGCAGTGCCGCAGCGAGGAGAAGGACTGCGGCGAAGAGCATCGTCGATTGGCCGGTTCCCCACGCGGAGGATGCCAGGGTGAATGGGGAGGCCACCGCAGACCCTGTGACACCGGTTCCGCTGATCAGGGCTCCGTTTTCGTCGTAGCTTGCCATCACGCCAGCGGTTGCGCCGGTGGCCGCAGCGGTTGCTGAATCCGCTGATCCGGCTACGGCATTGGACGCGGTTCCACCGGTGCCCGCACCAGAAATGGGGGTCTCAGCCAGGGATCCGCCCGTGCCTGTGGTGCACTGGTTTGCGCCAATTTTGTCGCATGCAGCCGGCTGTGGCGCTGTCAGTGCGAGCTGGTTGTTCGACGGGGAATCGCCCGGTTTGAAAGTCGGGTTGTTGCAGGCGTTGGGATCCGGTGCGGGCGCTGCGCCCGGAATCCGGCCGATCTGGTCAAATCCTGCCAATACCAGGTTCATGGGCAATGGCGAATAGCCGAGGGCTTCGGCCTGCTGCTGGCCTTCACACAGCATGTAGCTCGCGAAGGCACCGAGCGTGGCGCCCTTCTTCGCGGTGAAGACTCCCCCGGCGACAACCTCGGTCGGCACGATCATGTAGGAGTAGCTCGACAGTGGATAGGTGCGCGGGTCCGTGTTGTTATACACGCCCTCCAGAATCTGGGTGAGGTAGTCGGGGCCGGGGGTGGTGTTGATCTGAGCCTGCATCAGGGCGACGGCTACGCTCGGCGCGGTCGGTTCGACATAATAACCGGAGGCGTTCAGGACCTTGGCCACCGGATAACCCGATTCCAGGGCGTAGGAATACTCGACGTAGGTGATAGCGCCTTCGCCGTAGTCCTGACTGACATAACCGGCCACGCCGGAGGAACCGCTCTGACCTTTCATATTGCCGCTGAGCGGATACTGGGAGGTGAGCCCGCACGGGGTCGCCTTCCCTACGGATGCGCAGTAAGAGTTCCACAGGTTCGGGTGCTGCTTCGACATCCATAGGGTGAACTGCGCCGTCGAGCCGGAGCCGTCTGAGCGCACGACCGGCACAATGCCCTTGTCGGGCATGGTTAGTCCCGGATTGTCGGTGGCGATGATCGGGTCGTTCCATTTGGTGATGACCCCGGTAAAGATCTTGGTGATCGTTTCACCGCTCAATCGCAGGTTCGATACCCGCACCCCACCGACCTTCAGGTTGTACATGAAGGACGAACCACCGGCAACAATGGGCATGTACGCAAAGCCGCGGGCTGGCACCTCAGGGGCCGAACCGTCTTCGGGCTTCGACTGAAAGGGGATCTCACTGACGGCGTAGTCCACACTGCCGGCGGCGAAGTCGCGACGTCCGGCCGAGGACCCCACTCCCGAGTAGTTCACGGTCATTCCGTAGTTGGCGGCAACGTTCTTGCGCCACTGGTCGAGGGCGTTCTGCGACCACGTCGAACCTGATCCGGTGATCGGGTCATAGGTGACTGCGTGGGCCGGAACCACGGTCGCCACACTCAATGCCACGACGAACGCCGCAGTCAGCGTGTGGGCTGCGCGCGCCCAGAAATTTTTCCGCGTCACGATGACGACTCCTCTTTCGGTAGTGCGGGACGTTCTGGTGTCGCGGGACGGTCTGGACCCGAATCCGTTGCGGAAGTTGGCGCTCCGACCGGAGAGCGACGACGGTCCGCCGCAATCGTGATACGCCGCACATCTCGGACGGATGCCTCCAGCACGCGACGCTGCTGGCCGGAGGAAAGCTCCCCCGGGCCACGGCCACCAATCAGCCGTGCTACCGCGAACAGGGTGAGCACCAGAAGGATCAGAACGGCCGCGGTACCGAAACCGCGCGCAATCATGTTCGGCTCCGGCGACTTGACGAAGTCAAAGACCTGCAGAGGCAACGAAATCATCGGGCCGGAGAACGGATTGAGATTTGTCACCGCGGTGACTCCGGAGGTCAGAAGCACCGGTGACGTCTCGCCGATGCCGCGGGCTGTACCCAAAATCACGGCCGTGGCGAGCCCCGGTCGGGCCGTGGGTAGAACCACATGCCACACAGTGCGCCATCGGGTGGAGCCCAGTGCATAAGCCGCCTCGCGCAGGTTACCCGCGACTAACCGCAGGACGATGTCCGAGGCTCGAATGACGATGGGCAGCATCATGACAGTGATGGCCATGGCCGCGGCAAATCCCGAACGCTGGTGAGTGATCAGCACGATGATGGCCGAGTAGACGAACAGCCCGGCCACAATCGATGGCAGCGCGGTCATGGCGTCGGCGATGGTGCGAACGAATTTGGCAAAGCGCCCCCCGATCTCGTTCAGGAACAGAGCTGTGACGATGCCGAGCGGGATTGTGACCGTGAGAGCGATGCTGATCTGGATCAGCGTGCCAAGGATGGCGTGCAAAATACCGCCGGCCGAGAGCGGGTCAAGGGGGCCAGCCAGTTCCATGCTCTCGGTGAAGAAGTTCAGGTGCGGAAGCGCTTCCTGGCCGCGCACCAGGGTGTAGGCGACGACGAAGACCAGGGCGCCGAAGAGGATGACACCGGCGCTGGAAAGCAGAACCGACATCACCCGGTCCTTGACTTCCTGGCGATCGGACTTCATCGCCACGAGCACCGCGTAGAAAATGAGAAAGGTCAGGAAGGCGACTACGACCCACCCGACAAGACCGGACAGCGGTGTGAACCACCCAAACAGCAGAGTGGCCACGGCGACGCCAGCAGCGGCGGCACCGAGCAGATTGAACCGGTCGTCGACGCGAACGGAGCGAACGCGACGACGCGGCCCCACCTCGATGCCCTCCGAGGAGGGAATCGTTGTGGTCGATTCCGGCGCGTTGAGCAAATCGGTGGACATGTCACCCCTCGCTGTCAGCGCCGGAACGCGAACGGGCCACGATGGACGAGGCGGTGAAATTGACGATCAGGGTGATCAGGAACAGCACGAGGCCAGCCGCCATGAGTGCAGACAATCCAAACTCGCTGGATTCTCCGTAGCGCAAGGCAATCAGCGCGGAGACGGAGTTGCTCCCTGTTTTCAACACCTGCCAGTTGATGGTGAAGATGGGCGAGATAATCATGTAGACGGCGATGGTCTCGCCGAGGGCACGGCCGAGACCGAGCATGATTCCGCCGATGATACCGCCGCGGCCAAAGGGCAGAACCACGGACTGAATCATGCCCCAGCGCGTGGAACCGAGGGCAAAAGCCGCCTCGCGCTCACCGTTCGGAGCTTGGGAAAACGCCTCACGCATGACGGACGTCTGGGTCGGCACGACCATGAGGCCCACGACGATTCCGGCGATGAAGGCCGACGATGTGAACGCGCTGGCTTCGGTAAGGGCTTGCCCCGACGCATCCGTTACTTGAAAGAAGGGGATCCAGCCGAAGTAGGTGGAGATCCACGACGCCACGGGGATCACGTTCGCCTGCAGAAAAAAGACGCCCCAGAGGCCGAAGACCACGCTCGGAACGGCGGCCATCAGGTCGACCAGCGTGATGAGGGTTTTGCGAAGTTGCCCCTGCGCAATCTCGGAGATCAGCAGGGCCGTGCCGAGGGCCAGCGGAACGGCGACGCACATGGCGATGAGGGCGATGGTGATCGTGCCGAACAGGATCGAGGCGATTCCGAACACCTGCGATTCGGGTGACCACTGCTGCTCGACCAGGAACGAGAAGCCGGATACCTGCAGAGCGCTGCTGGCCCTGACAGCGAGGAAAAGTCCCACCGCGAGCATGATTCCCACCGTGGTGGCGCCGGCTGAGACAGCCACGGATTTGAAAATCGTGTCAGACGATGAGGGCCGGGGGGTCAGGGAACGGCGGGGGCCGTCATCGAATCCCGGCGTCCAGCCCGCCGACGTCGGGGCCTGGCCCGATGGCTCAGGTGGGTAGATCGTGGTCAAGGAGTCCTCAGACAAGTGGTGGCGGAAACAGCTGGACCGGTGTGGCCCAAGCTGATATTTTGCGGGGAGGGAATACGGCAGGCGCCAATTAGGTGAACTACAGGCAACGGCAGTGTGTCCAATTGGGGCTGCGCTCCCGCGCTCATCGACTCTGTCGTTGTTCGGGCAGGCCGCGTCGTTGCTCAGGCCGGCAGGCCGCGTGGTTGCTCGGGCCAGCGGGCCGCGTCGTTGCTCGGACCGGCAGGCCGCTGCGTGCCGACCAGGCACTAAGCGCAGGCGTTTTCGTCAGGCAGCGGGCCGGGTCACGGCAGTCGCCACGGCGGGCGGCGCTGTGGGCGGTGCGGCGGGCGGCGCTGTGGGCGAGCCGGTGGGCGTGGGGGTAGCTGTCGGGCGCGGCGTGGCCGACGATGTCATGGTGGGTGCCGGGGTGCCGGTTGGAGTCGGTGCCGCCGGACCGGTCGACAGCAGCAGGGTGACCACGTCGGCAACCCGGTGCACGACCCCATCCCCCGGATCACTTCCCATCACCGATCCGGCTGTCTGGGTTTCGCTCGTGCGCAGGGCGACCTGGGCGGCGAATCCGGCCGCTCGAAGTGTTCGGGTCGCGTCGACCTGGGTCAGCTCCCGCACCACCGGGATCACATTGAATCCCGAAGCTACCGTCAGGTTGACGACCTGGCCTGTGGGCAGGCGAGTGCCTGCCGCCGGCGAGATGTGCAGGACGGTATCGCCCGGGCTTGGCGAATTCTCAATGGTGAGCGTTCCCAACGGCAGACCGGCCGCCTGCAGGGCAGCAGTTGCCGCCATCAAATTCAGGTTCAGCAGTTCAGGCACGAGCACCGGCACGGATGCCGCTGCATCGATCGGTGTCGCGGACTGCTGCTCTGGGCTTGCCGCGGCAACGGCAGCAGGCGCCGTGCCAATACTTCTCGACGAGTCCGCTGCTCCCTGGGCGGCCAGAACCCAGCCTCCACCGATGGCCACGGTGACCAGCACTCCAGCGAGCAACCCGGCGCCAACGGGCCGTCGGCGCCCCCCTGACTGGGGTGGATGGGCGCTTTGGGACACATCGGTCGCGTGCATCGGCCGGGTTGGCCGCAAGGGTACGGTCGTGTCGGCGCAAGCCTGAAGAAAAGCTTGTGGTGCCAAAATTCTGGTTTTCGCGTTGGCGCGGGAATCTGGCCCATCGATAACCGATGTCGCCGATCCGGCTGTCGCTGTCGACGTGCCGGCTGTTGCTGTGACAGCCTCAATGGCAGAAAGCATGCTGGCAGCGCTTGGAAAACGACTGCCCGGGTCCTTGAGCAGAGCCTTCACCACGATCCCGTCGAGCCGGCGGCAAATGCCCGCCCGAAGCACCGACGGTACGGGCGGCGGGGCCTGTGCGTGGGCGCGCAGGACCGCCGCCTCCGATTGCCGTACGAACGGCGGCTGTGCGGTCAACGCAAAGTAGAGCACCCCGCCGACTTGATAGACGTCTCCGCGGGCGTCGACAGCCACGCCTCGGGCCTGTTCCGGGGACAGGTAATCCACCGTTCCGAGAACTCCGAGCGCCTCCGGGTCACCGCCCCTGCTTGATTCGACATCGAGCAGCACGCTAGCCGATACGGTGGTTCGCCCGGCGGCATCCGCCAGGCCGAAGTCGAGCAGCACGACGGCATCCTCGGACAGCGAACCGTCGGCACGGAACGCCACCATTATATTGGCGGGCGACACGTCCCGGTGGATGAGCCCGACGGCATGGGCTGCTATCAGAGCCTGTAAAACGCCCCTGGCGACGGCCAGCGCATCGCTGACCGCCAATGGCCCGCGCTCCTCAATCCAGTCGGCCAGGCTCATGCCGGGAACCAGCGCCAGCGCAATCCACGCCTGCGACTCGTCGCTTCCCCCGGCGGGCGCGTGTTCGCCCTGGTCCAGGACGCGGATCACATTGGGGTGCTTCAGTTCAGCGGCGGTGCGCGCCTCGGCAAAGAAAGCCGTTCTGGCCTCCGTGGACCCGGACAGGTGAGGATGCAGAATCTTCAGCGCTACCGGCAGCCCGGTACTGATCTCGATCGCGGCGAAGACCGACGCCGACCCGCCCGTGCCCAGCAGGTCGCCGAGGCGGTATCGGCCCGACACCAACCCGTCGACAGAGGCATCCGTCACCGGCGTCTACCGTCCCAAACGTCGAATGGTCACCACGACAGAGCTTTCGTGGTTCCGGGCAGTGCGCCGTGAGCGCCCTTGCGCACCGGCAGCGGCGAACGCACGCCGGTGGCGACGGTGGCTGCACCGAGCGCGAGAATTGCTGCCGCCGCCGCCTCACTGCTCGCGGAGGCGGCGCCGTACCATCGACCGTTGGTCATGACGATCAGGTCCCCGAGGGTGATGTAAAAACCATGAGTTCCCGGGGCTGGTCCGATGACAGGGGTAGAATCCAGCTCCGCCGCCAGGCTCTGCAAGCGCACCACGTGCCCTCGAGCGACGTTGAAGGAGCTATACACAGATGCGCTGCGTCCGAGCTCGCGTTTGTTGGGCGCGAGGAGGCGCCAGACGCCGGCCTGCACTGTCGCCAGATCGGGACGAATCCCTGCCGCTAGTGGGCTCGTGCGGGGTTGCGCCGCCCGCTCTGCGAAATCCGACACGGATTTGATCTGACCGCGCAGGGACGCCCAGCCGTGCAGCTTGGGATCAGCCAGGGAGTGAAAGGCGGAGAACACGACTTGACTGGTGCCGGGCACGTGCGCTCCTGGAGAAAAGGGTGAACCCCTACTTGTCGCGTCGAAGTGGCAAGTGGCGTGCACGTGGCTAGACCAGAACATTGAGCGGTAGGGGTTACCTGCAGGTGTGGTGCGGATTAACGACGCGTGAACAAGGCACGTCCATTCGGGGCTGTCGTGTGTGTTGAGGCCCTAGCGACGCAGGGCCTTGCGAGCCAGGTAGTTGCCAAAGAACTGCACGAACTGAACGAAGACGATGATCAGCAGCACGGCCGCCCAGGTGACGACCGGGTTGAACTGGCGGTAGCCGTAGAGCAGGGCGAAGTTTCCCAGGCCGCCGCCGCCGACGTACCCGGCGACGGCCGACATATCCACGAGCGCCACGAAGATGAAGGTATACCCCAAAATGAGGGGACCGAGCGCTTCGGGCAGCAGCACAGTGAAAATGATGCGGATCGGCCCGGCGCCGACGCTGCGCGCGGCGTCGATCACCCCGGGGGTCACGGTGAGCAGGTTCTGCTCCACGATGCGGGCCATCGCGAAGGACGCCGCGAGGGCGATCGTGAAGATGATCGCGTTGTTGCCAATGCCGCTGCCGGTGACGATTCGAGCGAGGGGTTGCGCCGCCGCGAGAAAGATGATGAACGGAATCGGGCGAATGAAGTTGACCAGCAGGTTGAGCACGAAAAACAGCGGCTTGTTCTCAAGGATGCTACCGGCGCGGGTGAGGTAGAGTCCGAGGCCGACCAGCAGGCCACCGAGGCCGCCGAAGAACAGGGTCATCGCGACGATGTAGAGGGTCTCGTAGGTGGCCGTCCACAATTCGGGCAGCAGGTCGATGAGTGCATCCATGTCAGCGCACCTCCGTGACGGTCGTGAGCGTGCGAATGTGGGCGAGCACCGTGTCGATCACCCGATCGGCGGCCGTGAGGGCGAGGGTGAGATGCCCGAACGGGCGCCCCTGGATCTCGTTGATGCCGCCGTAGACAACCTCGAAGGCGATGCCTGCCCGGGCCAGTTCGCCGAAGACGGCACCCTGGTCGACCGCGCTGTCGCGAAACGCGAGCGTGACGATGCGGCCGGCGTGCCGTTCGCGCAGAACGGCGAGTTCGGCCACAGACGGCACCCCCTTGACCACGGTCGCGACGAATCGAGCGGATGCCGCGGCTTGCGGGTTCGAGAACACGTCAAAGACTGGTCCGCGCTCGATGACCCGACCGTGGTCCATGACGGCGACCTTGGTCGCGATGGTCTGGATGACATCCATCTCGTGGGTGATCACGATGATGGTGACCCCGAATTCCGCGTTCACCCGTTTCAGCAACGCGAGGACCTCGTGCGTGGTCTCCGGGTCGAGCGCGCTCGTGGCCTCGTCGGCGAGCAGGATGCTCGGCTGGGTGGCGAGGGCACGGGCGATGCCCACGCGCTGCTTCTGGCCGCCCGAGAGCTGGTCGGGAAAGGACCCGGCTTTGTCGGCGAGGCCGACGAAGTCGAGCAGTTCGGCCACCCGGGCGGCGCGCTGCTCCTTGGGATACCCGGCCACTTCGAGCGGGTAGGCCACGTTACGGGACACGGTGCGAGAGCCGAGCAGGTTGAACTGCTGAAAAATCATGCCGATGCCGAGGCGTACCCGGCGCAGCTCGCGCTCGCGCAGGGCGGCGATGTTCTGCCCGTTCACCCAGATCTCGCCCGAGGTGGACCGTTCCAGCGCGTTGACGAGCCGCACCAGAGTGCTCTTGCCGGCACCGGAATAGCCGATGATTCCGTAGATGTCGCCGGCCTCGACGTCGAGACTCACGTCGTCAATGGCAGTGACGCCGGCACCGTCTTTGGTCGTGGGCGGGTATACCTTGCCCACATTGCGCAGACTGACTACAGCCATCCGTTTGCCTCGCTCGTTTCGTTCGGGTACCGCCGGACACAACAGCGCAGTCCGGGGCTTGTACTCCCCCGGACTGCGCTGTTCGTACTGCGTATATTCCTACAGTGGGTGCTTACTCTGCGGCCTGGATCTCGGCCTGGATTCCGGCCACGGATTCAACGAGGTCAGCTACCGGGGTCGTTAGCATGACGGCGGTGTCGCCGGACACGGCGAGGACGCCGTCCTGTACTTTCTGGGTGGTCTGGTAGATCTCGACGAGCTTTAGAAAGGTCTCGTTGTTCTTGTCTTCGTCGCGTGCGACGAAGATGTTCGCGTAGGGCAGGGCCTTCGGGTCGGTCGCATCATCAGTGGCGATGGCGTCCTCGAACTTGAGTCCCGCCTTCTCGGCGAAGTCGTTGTTGATGACCGCGGCGGCGACGTCTGGCAGCGAGCTCGCGGTAAGCGAGGCCTCGAGGGCCGTGACCTTGACCTTCGAGGTCTTCTCGTCGACGTCAGCGATGCTGGAATAGATCGTGCCGCCGTCGGTCAGCTCGATGAGTCCGTTGGACTGCAGCAGCACGAGCGCGCGGGCCTGGTTACTGTCGTCGTCGGGCACGGCAACGGTGTCGCCCGCCACGATGTCGTCGACGTCGCTGTACTCAGAGGAGTACAGCGCAATTGGGTAGATGGCCGTGGCGCCGATCGGAGCGAGGTTCTCAGCGCTCGCCTCGTTGTACTCGGCCAGGTAGACGATGTGCTGGAACTGGTTGAGGTCGACTTCTCCGGCGGCGAGGGCCGGGTTCACCTGCGGGTACTGCGCGAAGTCGACGATCTCGACCTCGATGCCCTCGGCCGCGGCGGCCTCGGTGTAGACGGCCCAGTACGGATCGCTGGCGCCGACGACGCCGATCTTGATGGCATCGCCGTCGGTGCCGGCGGCGGGCCCCTCGGATGCGGCTCCGGCGCAGCCAGCCAACAGGGCGACGAGGGGTGCCACGGCGAGGGCGGCTAGCAGTTTCTTCTTCACAATAATTCCTTCGAACGATCTGGGGTGTGGTCGCTCCCGGGCACACAACAACGACCGGTCTTGCCAGAGGGCTGCGCTCTCGAAGAGCTGGGTACCGCGGCTGCGCAGGTACCCCTTAACGATACGCGCCGAAGCTGCGACGCGCGGCCGACTCCGACACACAACGTCACAGCTTCTGCGACGCTAGCCCTCGATCAGCTCAGTAAGTTCGACCCAGCGCGTTTCGAGCGTGGCGATGGTCTCTTCAAGTTCGGTCAGCTTCACGCCGAGTTCGCCGAGACCGGCAAAATCGGACTGATCGTGGGCGGCGAGCTTCTCATGCTTTTGAGCAATGCGCTCCTGCAGCTTGACCACCTTGCGGTCGATCGAACCGAGCTCCTTCTGGGCGTTGCGCAGTTCAGCGCCGCCGAGGGTGGGGATCTTTTTGTTCGCGGCGGCGGCATCCGTCGGGGAGCCGGAGGCAGGGCCAGCAACTGCCTTGCGGCGCACCTCGAGGTACTGGTCGACACCGCCAGGCAGGTGGCGAAAGCCGCCGTCCATGACTGCGTACTGGTTGTCGGTGACGCGCTCGATGAGGTACCGGTCGTGCGAGACGACGAGCAGGGTGCCGGGGAACGAGTCGAGCAGATCTTCCATGGCGGCGAGCATGTCGGTGTCGAGGTCGTTGGTGGGCTCGTCGAGGATTAGCACGTTGGGTTCGTCAAGCACGATCAGCAGCAGTTGCAGGCGCCGCTTCTGCCCGCCGGAGAGGTCCTTGACCTGCGTGGTGAGCTGGGCACTCAGAAAACCCATGCGTTCGAGCATCTGGCCGGGCGTGATTTCCTTGCCGCCGGCCATGTAGCTGGTCTTCTGACGGCCGATGACGTCGCTCACGCGGTCGTTGCGAATCTCGTCGAGTTCGAACAGCTGCTGTGTGAGCACGGCCACCTTGATGGTCTTGCCGCGTTTGACGTGCCCGGTCGTCGGCTGCAGGGTGCCAGCGACGAGGTTGAGCAGGGTGGACTTGCCGGCACCGTTGACGCCCATGATGCCGGTGCGCTCCCCCGGCGCGATGCGCCAGGTCACGTCGTTCAGCACGGTCTTGTCGCCGAACTTCACGCCGATGTCGATGAGATCGACGACGTCTTTACCGAGGCGCTGCATGGCCATCGACTGCATCGAGACGGTATCCCGGGGCGGCGGCTCATTTTCGATGAGCACGTTGGCGGCGTCGATGCGGAACTTGGGCTTCGCAGTGCGGGCCGGGGCGCCACGGCGCAGCCAGGCCAGCTCTTTCTTCATTAAGTTCTGCCGCTTGGACTCGACGACGGAGCTCATGCGGTCGCGTTCGACGCGCTGCAGGATATAGGCGGCGTAGCCACCCTCGAATGGTTCAATCAGGCGGTCGTGCACCTCCCAGGTGATGTTGCAGACCTCGTCGAGGAACCACCGGTCGTGGGTGACGACCACGAGGCCACCGCTCTGGGCAGCCCAGCGGGTTTTGAGGTGACCGGCCAGCCAGGAGATGCCCTCCACGTCAAGGTGGTTGGTGGGCTCGTCGAGAAAGATGACGTCGTAGTCGCCGATGAGCACGGCGGCGAGGGCCACCCGGCGGCGCTGGCCTCCGGAAAGGTCGTCGACGAGGGCGTCCCATGGAATATCACGCACGAGGCCGCCGATGACGTCGCGCACCTTGGCATCGCCAGCCCAGACGTGTTCTTCGATGCCCCCGACGATGGTGTGACCGACGGTCTGGCCAGAAGCCAGGTCGTCAGACTGGTCGAGCATACCGATGGTCACACCGCGCCGACGGGTGACGCGGCCCTCGTCGGGCTCCATCCGGCCGGCCAGCAGGCGCATAAGAGTCGACTTGCCGTCACCGTTCTTGCCGACGACGCCGATGCGGTCGCCTTCGTTGAGGCCGGCGGTGACGCTGTCAAAGATGACGCGGGTAGGAAATTCGAGGTGCAGGGACTCAGCCCCGAGAAGATGTGCCATAGCCTCCAAGTTTACGGCACGCCCGAGCGATCGATTTCTGACCAGAGGAGACGAACCAGCCGGGTCGGGTCAGATGATTCGGGCACCGTGCACGGGACCGGTGGCACGCACGACCTTCAGGCGACTGGCAGAGAGCGCGACCTGCAATTCGAGCGCGCTGTCGGCATCCGCTACAAGGAAAGCCACGGTCGGGCCGGAGCCGGAGAGGATGCCGGCGAGGGCGCCGTTCTGTTCGCCGAGTTGCAGTACTTTGCCGAGACCGGGCGCGAGGTGCAGCGCTGGGGCCTGCAGGTCGTTGTGCAGCACATCGGCGAGCATGTGCGGGTCACCCGCCCGCAACGCCTGCAGCACGTTAGCGTCGACGGAAGGCTGGTGCTCGGCCGGAAAAATGTCCTGGGCGTGGCGGTCGCGGTGCCGGTCGAGTTCCTGGTACACGCCGGGCGTCGACATGCCGAAGTCGGCGAGGGCGAGCACCCATTGGAACTTACCCTTGGCCAGGGCGGGGCTGAGCTGGTCGCCTCGGCCGGTGCCGATGGCGGTGCCGCCGGTGAAGGAGAAGGGCACGTCGGCGCCGAGGGTGGCGGCGATGGCGAGCAGCTCGTCCTTGGTGGCGCTCGTGCCCCAGAGTGCGTCGCAGGCGAGCAGAGTTGCTGCCGCATCGGCGGAGCCGCCGCCCATTCCGCCGGCGATCGGCACGTTCTTCTCGATCTCGAGGTGTACGCCGCCGCGATAGCCGGCCGTGCGAGCGAGAGCCCGCGCCGCCTTGATGGCGAGGTTACTGCCGCCGGTCGCCAGGCCGGAGGTATCGATGCTGCCGCTGAACTCGACCGAGAAGTCACTGGCCGTCGTCGCCCGCACCTCTTCGAACAGTGAGACTGCCTGGTAGGCGGTCGCGAGGTCGTGGTAGCCGTCTTCCATGACGGCACCGACCTTGAGAAAGACGTTGATTTTGCCGGGTGCCCGCGCGTGCTGGACGGTGGTGCCGGCGGTCATCATCATGCTTTTAACTTAGCCCAGCCCGTCGGCCCGCATGGACAGCGTGCAGCTGCTAGGCGGGCGCCCAGACGCGCGCGATGGCGAGAAAGTCGTGCACGGTCAGCTGTTCGCCCCGCGTTGTCGGGTCGATGCCGGCCGCGCCCATGACAGTGGATGCCGCCGCCGAGTCCCCCAGCACGACCGACAAAGACTGGCGGAGCATTTTGCGGCGCTGTTGAAAAGCGGCATCGATGAGCGCGAAGGTCTTGAGGCGCAGCTCGTCGGATTCCAGCGGCCGGGGCCGCCGGTCGAAGGCGATGAGGATCGAGTCGACGTTCGGAACCGGCCAGAACACCTGGCGGCTCACCTTGCCAGCGGTGCGAAAATCACCGTACCAGGCGGCTTTCACGCTCGGGCTGCCATAAATCTTGTTTCCGGGCGGGGCGGCGAGGCGTTCGCCGACCTCGGCCTGCACCATGACGACACCGGCGCGAATCGACGCGAAGTGTTCGAGCAGGTAGAGCAGCACCGGCACCGAGACGTTATAGGGCAGGTTGGCGACGAGCCGGGTGGGATCGCCGGGCAGCTCCGTGATTTTCAGGGCGTCGGCGCGGATGACCGTGAGCCGGGCGCCGGGCTGCATCAGTTCGACGGTGAGAGGCAGCTGCTCGGCGAGGCGGTCGTCGATCTCGACGGCAACGACGCTCGCGCCGACTTCGAGCATGCCGAGGGTGAGCGAGCCGAGGCCGGGGCCGACCTCGACGACGGTGTCGTCGGGTGCGACCCGGGCGACCTTGACGATGCGCCGCACGGTATTGCCATCGATGACGAAGTTCTGGCCGAGCTTCTTGGTGGGGTTGACGCCGAGCATCTCGGCCAGGTCGCGAATCTCGGCCGGGCCGAGGAGCGTCTTGACGGGTTTGGCCGCGTCAACTGCATCGTCGGTCATGCCAGGCCTCCGCGGGGGGTCTGCTCCGGGCGGGGGTCGTCGCCCGCGCCAGCGAAGGCGGCGGTGACCGGCTCGGCGTCCCAGCGGCCGTAGACCAGCTCGGTGTTGGCGGTGATTTGAGCGGAGAGCAGGGAGACATCCGTTTCGAGGTGGGCGGCCATACCGCGCAGCGTGTTGGGCAGTAGGTACGGCGCATTGGGCCGGCCGCGGTAGGGCAGCGGGGTAAGGAAGGGGGCATCCGTTTCGACCAGCAGCAGATTACGGGGGGCGGCGTACAGGGCGGCGCGCAGGTTGTCGGCGTTCTTGAACGTGACGTTGCCGGCGAAGGACATATACCAGCCGCGACCCGCGCAGAGCCTGGCCATGTCAGCGTCACCGGAAAAGCAGTGAAAGACCGTGCGTTCCGGGGCGCCGACCCGGAGAAGAGTTTCGATGACGGCCTCGTGGGCGTCGCGATCGTGGATCTGCAGCGCGAGGTTGTGCTCCTTGGCGATGCGGATGTGCGCTTCGAAGGAGCGAAACTGGGCGGCGCGGCCTTCTTCGGGAGTACGAAAGAAATCGAGGCCGGTCTCGCCGACCGCAACCACGCGCGGCTGCCCGGCGAGTTCGTTGATCACGGCGAGGGCGTCATCGAGGGTTCCGGCTGACTCGAGCGCGGGCGCTTCGTTGGGATGAATCGCGACGGCGGCGAGCATGCGAGGCTCGATCAGCGCGGCGGCGGCCGACCAGCGTGACGTTTCGACGTCCCCGCCGACCTGGATCACACCGCGCACGCCCACGCTCGAGGCGCGGTCGAGCTGTTCCCGATAGCTGAGCGGATGCTCCCCATCGGCTATTTCAAGGTGGGTGTGGTTGTCGTAGACGGGCACCGTGAGCGGTTCCGGCAGAGGCGGGTAGCTCAGGTCGCGGCCATTGGTGTTCTCACGCTTGCGAATGGCGCTGCCGTAGCCGTCGACGCCGTCGAGTCCGGACAGGTCATTAGCCATCGGAAGGCTCGACGATCGATTCGATGCGCGGGAACAACGGTTCGAGCGCGCTCACCCGGGCGCCGCCGGTCCACTCCCACGCCCGGTCGACGCGCTGGTCGGCGAGGGCGCCGTCACCGCCGAGGGCGGTCCACAGCTTGCCGGTCGCGACCGGAATGACCGGGGATAACAGCACGGCGAGGGTGCCGAGCCCGTGCACCGCAGTGTGCAGCACGGTATCGAGGCGTTCGCGGCTGTCCGGGTTCTTGGCGAGCGCCCACGGCTCCTGCAGGGTGATGTAGCCGTTGAGCTCGTCGACGAGCTGCCACACGCTCGCGAGGGCGTCGTGAATGGCGAGGGTCGCGATGAACGATGTGGCCGCATCCGTCACCCGCCGTTCGGTGGCCTGGATGGCCAGGTCGTCGGCCGTGAACGCGCCGGCAGCCGGCACCGTGCCGTCGCAGTAGCGCACGACCATGGCGATCACTCGGGAGGCGAGGTTGCCGAAGCCGTTGGCGAGTTCGGACTGATAGCGGGCCGAGAGGTCTTCCCAGCTGAACGAGCCGTCCTGGCCGAAGCTGATGGCGCGCATGAAGTAGTAGCGAAAGGCGTCGGAGCCGAAGGTGTCGGTGATCTGGCTCGGAGCGATGCCGGTGAGCTTGGACTTGCTCATCTTCTCTCCGCCGACCAGCAGCCAGCCGTGGCCGAAGACCTGCTTGGGCACCTCGATGCCGGCGGCCATGAGCATGGCTGGCCAGATCACGGCGTGGAAGCGCAGAATGTCCTTGCCGACGATGTGCGTGGCCGGCCAGCGGCTCGCGAATTCCTCGTCGTTCTGGCCGTACCCGGCCGCGGTGATGTAGTTGAGCAGCGCGTCGAACCAGACGTAGACGACGTGCGATTCGTCCCACGGCACCTTGATGCCCCAGTCGAAGCTCGACCGGGAGATCGACAAGTCGCTGAGGCCGCGCTTGACGAAGGACATGACCTCATTGCGCGCCGCTTCCGGCTGCACGAAATCGGGGTTTTCCTCATAGAGTGCCAACAGACGGTCGGCGAAGGCGCTCATCTTGAAGAAGTAGTTCTTCTCGTGCAGCAGCTCGACCGGTTTGGAGTGGATCGCGCAAACCAGCTGGCCGGCGTAATCGCCGGTGCCGTCGACGAGGTCACCGGTCTGCTTGTATTCCTCACAGCCGACGCAGTAATAGCCCTCGTACTCACCGGTGTAGATGTGGCCCTCGTCGTGCAGGTGCTGCAAAAACTTCTGCGCGTTGACCTCGTGGCGTTCATCGGTAGTGCGAATGAAGTCGTCGTTGGCGATGTTGACGGTCTGCAACAGCGGCTTCCATGCGGTCTCGACCAAGCGGTCAGCCCATTCCTTCGGCGTGACGCCGTTGGCGATGGCGGTGCGCAGAATCTTCTGGCCGTGTTCATCGGTGCCGGTGAGCAGCCAGGCGTCGTCACCCGACTGCCGGTGCCAGCGTGCGAGCACGTCGGCGGCCACCTCCGTGTAGGCGTGACCGATGTGCGGCACATCATTCACGTAGAAAATGGGCGTGGTGATGTAGAAAGAGCCTGCGGACATGCGTTCATCTTATGCGGCGAGCGCTTCCGGTCTGGCCCGGTTACGTTCGACGTGGCGCCGATCAAGTCGGAGGATCAACCCAGGGGAAAGGCCGAACGGTCGGGTTTCGGCGCCCGTGCGCCGGTCCTGGCCTGCAGCGCGTGCTCGTATAGTTCGCGTTTGCCCAGTCCGCTGGCCGCCGACACGTCCGCCGCAGCCTCCTTCAAGCGGATGCCGCCGGCCACCAGCTCGAGCACCTCCGCCACACCCATGGCCAGGTCCAGCACGCGCACTTCGGCGCCGGCGACGACGACGCAGATTTCGCCGCGCACGCCGGCCGCCGCCCACACGGCCAGCTCGCTCGCCGTGCCGCGCTTGACCTCCTCAAAGAATTTGGTCAGTTCCCGGCAAACCACGACGCGGCGGTCAGCGCCGAGTGTGGCGGCCAGGTCAACGAGCGAATCAGCCAGCCGGTTGGGCGATTCGAAGAACACCATAGTGCGGCGTTCGGCGGCGAGGTCACGCAGCAGTTTGACCCGCTCACCGTGCTTGCGCGGCAGGAACCCCTCGAAGGTGAACCGGTCGGTCGGCAGCCCAGAGACCGCAAGGGCGGTGAGCACGGCGGACGGGCCGGGCAGAGCAGTGACCTGCACGCCAGCCGCCACCGCGGCATCCACTAGATGAAAGCCGGGGTCGGACACGGTGGGCATACCGGCGTCGCTCAGCACCAGGATGTCCACCTCGCGGGCCAGTTCGACCAGTTCGGCAGCCTTGCCGCGTTCGTTGTGGTCATGCAGGGCGATGAGCCTGGGCCGATTCTCGATGCCGAGGGCTTTGAGCAGGTGCACGGTGACGCGGGTGTCCTCGGCGGCCACGATGGTGATGGTCGTTAGGGTCTCGATCAGACGCCGGGAGGCGTCGCCCAGGTTTCCGATCGGGGTGGCAGCAAGGATGATCATGCTGCAATTCTCGCAGCCCGGGCGGAGAGTGCGGTCGCGCGACGCTCAGTACGATGGTCAAGTGCTCGCAACTTGTCGATGGGTTCGCTGGGGCGCCCCCCTCGCCGTGGTCCTGCTGGCCGCCGTGCTTCGTCTGTGGAACCTCGGCGTGCCGCACGCGCTCGTGTTCGACGAGACCTTCTATGTGAAGGATGCCTGGAGCCTGTTCAACAACGGCTACGAGTCCACCTGGCCGGCCGACGCCAACCCACTGTTCGAGGCCGGGCAGACCGAGATCTTCACGATGGAACCCTCGTTCGTGGTGCATCCGCCGCTCGGCAAGTGGCTCATCGCCCTCGGCATGAACCTGCTCGGCCCCGGCAGTCCGTGGGGCTGGCGCTTGGCGACCGTCGTGGTCGGGGTGCTCGCGGTCTTGCTCATCATGCTCGTGGCCCGACGGTTGTTCCAGTCCCGCCTGCTGGCCTTGATCGCGGGCTTTCTCCTCGCGATCGACGGCCACGCGATCGTGATGAGCCGCGTGGCCCTGCTCGACAACTTCGTCATGTTCTTCGCGTTGCTCGGGTTCGGCGCCGTTCTGATGGACCGGCCATGGCACGCCGCGCGACTCGCCACCCGGTTGGTCGGCCTCACCGATCCTGGCTGGGGCCCTACCCTGTGGTGGCGCCCCTGGCTGCTCTGTGCCGGCCTCGCCTTCGGCTTGACCAGCTCCGTGAAATGGTCTGGCCTGTATTTTCTGGCGGCCTTCGGCCTCTACCTCGTCGTGGTCGACGCGCTCGCGCGGCGGCGGAACGGCGTTTCCTTCTGGCTGAGCGCCGCCATTCTCAAGCAGGCCCCGGCCACATTCCTGCTCCTGGTTCCCGTGGCCGTCACGACCTTCCTGGTGTCGTGGACGGGCTGGTTCGTCACCCGCGGCGGATATTACCGGGACTGGGCCGATGGGTCGGGCGCAGCCTGGACCGGGCCGCTTGCCTGGGTTCCGCACACCCTGCAAAGTTTCTGGCACTACCAGGCGGCGGCGTACACGTACCATGTGGGGCTGGCCACCCCGCATCCGTACCAGGCCAACCCGCTGACCTGGCTGTTCATGACCCGCCCGACCAGCATGTACTACCAAGGTTCGAACGGGGGCGAGTTCGGCTGCCAGTTTCAGAGCTGCTCCGCGGCGATCACCTCGGTCGGCAATCCTCTGATCTGGTGGGCGGCGACGGCCGCACTGTTTTACCTCGTCTATCGCCTGGCTCGATACCGGGAGTGGCGGGTCGGCCTGATATTGATGGGAATGGTTGCCGGTTACCTGCCGTGGCTGATGTATTTGAACCGCACGGTTTTTCAGTTTTACACGATCGCGTTCGAGCCCTACCTGCTGCTGGGCCTCACCTTCGTCATCGGGCTGCTACTCGGGCGAATTGCCGCTCCGGCACGGCCGGAAGGACGGCATTCAGCACATTCGCAGGCGCACGAATATGACGTGCAACCACGTTCCGGAGCCCTGGCCGGCGTGGCCGTCGGCCTGGGGGTCGCGCTGGTACTCACTGCATTCTTCTTCCCGGTATGGACCGGAATGCAGACTCCGTTCGCGTTTTGGCAGCTCCACATATGGATGCCAAGTTGGCGATAGATCGGTCAGATACATTCCATTTTTGGCATATAATCACTGGGAAACGCGTGTGAATTGGGCACGATGGAGGGGTTCCCGAACGTAGACTGACGGCTATCTGCTCCACGAGTAATTGCTCATGTCCGGACTGAGAAGTCCCGATCCACTAAGGCCTCATGTCGGAAGCACTAGCCGCACCCTCGGTTCGCATCATCAGGACCCGGCCGGGTGGAGACACGAAGAATCCCACAACCGAATATTCGGCACTCCTGCACACCGTGCGCAATCTCGGCCTTCTCGGCCGGCGCACCGGCTTCTACTGGATGGTCTTCTCCATTCTTGTGGCCGCCACCCTCGGAGCTGCCGCCGGTTTCGTTTTGCTCGGTGACACCTGGTACCAGCTGATCATCGCCGGCGCCCTCGGACTCATCTTCACCCAGTTCGCCTTTCTGGCCCACGAGGCCTCACACCGCGCCGTGTTCACCTCCGGCAAGGCCAATGACCGCGCGGGCCGCGTTCTCGCCAACCTTTTCGTCGGCATCAGCTACGCCTGGTGGATGACCAAGCACAGCCGTCACCACGCCCAGCCGAACGTCATCGGAAAAGACCCGGACATCGAGCCCGACTTCATCGTGTTCCGCGAGGAAGACGCAAAAAAAGTTAGCCGGCTGGGCGCCATCGTCACCCGCAAGCAGGGATACTTCTTCTTTCCACTCTTAATGTTCGAAGGCATCAACCTGCACATCCAGGGTTTCAAGACCGTGTTCGGCAAGAACAAGGTCAATGAGCGTTGGGTCGAGATCACCATGCTCGTCACCCGCCTCACTGCCTACTTCGCCGTCATCTTCTACTTTCTGCCGCTCGGCATGGCATTCGCCTTCATCGGCGTGCAGATGGCCGTGTTCGGCGTCTATATGGGCGCATCGTTTGCTCCCAATCACAAGGGGATGCCGCAGCTTCCGGCCGAAAGCAAGGTCGACTTCCTGCGTCGCCAGGTGCTCACCAGCCGCAACATTCGCGGTGGCACATTCATCGACACCTACATGGGCGGTCTCAACTACCAGATTGAGCACCACCTGTTTCCGAACATGGCCCGCCCGCACCTGCGCAAGGCGCAGGAAATCGCGAAGGAGTACTGCCTGTCGCACGATGTGAAGTACACCGAGACCGGCGTCTTCGAGAGCTACGGCATCGTCATCGCCTACCTGAACAGGGTCGGCCTGGCAGCACGCGACCCGTTCGACTGCCCCATGGCGCAGCGCTTCCGCACACACTAGGCCCCCGCACCAGTCGTCAGGCCGTCTCCCCTCGGGAGGCGGCCTGTTTTTTGCTTCGTGGGTATTCGGGTATTGGTGCCCACAGCGGGGTGAAGTTGTTAGGATAAAACTCCTTCCATTCGGGTCGTCGATACCGATAGGTGTCAGTCCGCGCCGAAACCGTCGGCATTTCTTTGGGGATATTCGTGGCAGGTAGCACTAAGCCCGGTCTGATCGGATTAACGAGTATCGCACTGGCCGTCGGGCTGGGCGTCGTTCTCTCGCCGTCGGCGAGCGCCGATACCTCCTCCGACACGATGAGCTCGGCGATTCTCGGCGGAGCGCTCACTGCGGTCGTCTCCGCGCCGACTCGGATGTCCCCCGTCATTCTCGACGGCCGCTCCAGCCATGCCTCGGTCGGCCGCCCGGCCGTGTGGACGATCACGAACGCTCGCGGTTCCAGTGCCGCCTGGAGCCTGTCCGTGAGCGCTACGGACTTCGTCAGCGCACCGGGAACACTCGATACCCTCGAGCGCACTGTCGCCGTCGAAAACCTGACCATCACGCCCGGAATCGTCACCGCCCGCACGAGTGAGGGAGCCGATGCCGCACCCACGACCGAGCCGGTCACCGTCTCCGGCCTGCCGCAAGCACTGGTCTGGACCAGCAGTCTCGGCAAGGGCACCTTCACCCTGACGCCCGGGTTCAGCCTCAACGTTCCGCTCAACGCCTACCGGTCCAATTTCTCAGGCGCCATCGACGGATCCGTGGTGAATCCCTTCGTCTCGATTCTGACGTTCACGATCGCCTGACGCAGTCCTGCGCCAACCTTGAGGCAATACTGACTCCCTCACTCGCCACTATCGCCAGCCCCGTGTGAGAATAGCGCTATCGCCTCATTCGGGGGTCGTACCGGATACCAAAAAGGTCCACCCCCATGCCACACCGCTCCACCACCGCACGTCGCCCAGCGCACGCCGCTCCGGCCGAATCTTCGTGGAACCTTCGGCCGGCGCGCACCCGCGTGCTGCTCCGCCTCGCGCTCCTCGTGGCCGTCGCGGTGCTGGCTCCGGTGCTGGCAACCCTCGTCGTTGCCGCGCCGGCGGTCGCTATCGACGACGGAACCCTTGGCATCCGCCCGGAATTGGAGTCGGACTTCTTTCACATCAATCTCGCGCCCGGTGCCGCAACCGAGGCCAACGCGATCGTCAGCAACCACACGGATGCCCCGGTCACGCTTCTGAACTACGCGGTCGACGGGCAGAGCACCGAGCAGGGTGCCTTCGCCCTTGCCGCCCAGGCCGACGCGCAGACGGCGGTGGGCAGTTGGGTCACCCTCGGTGCCGAATCGATCACCATCCCGGCCAACTCCGACCTCACCGTGCCGTTTCGGCTGAGCGTTCCCCTGACCGCCACGCCGGGTGACTATGCCGGCGGGATCATCATCCAGAGCCCGCCCGTCCAGGGTGAAACGACGACGTCCGGCGGCGATGCGGCACTGCGATTGGATGTAATCCAGCGTCAGGGCGTGCGGATCTACCTCACCGTGGCCGGTACCGCGACGACCCAGCTGAGCCACGGTGCCCTGAGCTGGGAGCGCTCAGGCGACGAGGTAACGTTCACCCTTCCCCTCCAGAACACCGGCAACACCATCCTGTATCCCACCGCGGCACTGAGCGTAACCAGCATCATCGGCGCGACGACCGAGCTGCAATTCGGGGCGCCGGAGAGCATTCTCCCCGGTGCCACCCTCAACCTCGAGGCGACGCTGCCCCAGGCTGCGTTCATCCAACTCGGCAGCGCCGACGCAGAGCTGGTCTCCGACGCCGGTACCCAGCAGGTCAGCGCCTCCTTCATTTACGTGCCGTGGTGGATCATCGTGATCATTCTGCTGCTCGTGCTGGCGATCGCGTTCGCCGTCTGGCGCGCGGCCCTGTTCGTGGGACGCGCCCGCCGCGCGCTCGCCCAGGTCGCCAGGGCCGTGCCCGCCGCTTCGGACGACCTGACCGACCAGGCCGGGAACACCACTGCTGATTCCGCAGATTCAGACGCCGACGCTCCCCTGCGTCGACCACGGCGATGAACGGCACGCACCCACCGCGACGTCGCCCACTGCACGCAGGGGGGCGCCGAACACACCTCATCGCCCTCCCGGCGCTCACGATTCTGCTGCTGCTCTCCGGCCTGCTCGTACCACTGCCTCCGGCGCAGGCCTCCACAGCGTCGGTTGACCTCAAAACGGCCGGCAGCTACTCCGTGCTCGCCACCGACGCCATTGCTGGCACCGGTAACAGCGCCCTGAGCGGCAACGCCGGCACCAGCCCTGGCACGGCGATCACCGGATTTCCGCCCGGCATTCTCAGCGGCAGTATCCACGCGGGCGACGACCACGCCCTGACCGCCCAGGCCGACCTCGCCCTGGCCTACGCCGACGCCGCCGGCCGCGTGCCGACCGGTTTGCTGGCCGGCGATCTCGCCGGGCGCACCCTCACCGCGGGCGTCTACAAAGCCTCCGCGGCCCTTGCTGTGAGCACGACCCTCACCCTCGACGCACAGAACGACCCCACCTCGGTGTTCATCTTTCAGATCGACGCGGCGCTCAATACGGCGGCGGCCAGCAGCATCGTGCTCGCCAATGGCGCCCAGGCTTCAAACGTGTTCTGGCAGGTGGTCGGCGGGGTCTCGCTCGGCGCTGCCTCCGCGTTCAGCGGAACCGTTCTCGGCTTCGCCGCCATCTCCATTGGAGCCGGCACGAACTTTATCGGCCGAGCCCTGACGTCCAACGGCACCATCGCCATGGCGAGCACCATTTTCATGACGGAACCACCCGTGGCGCTGGGAACCGCCGGCAGCTATTCGGTGCTGGCCGGGGCATCCGTTGTGAATTCGGGCGGAACCACGCTGAGCGGCGGCCTCGGAGTGAGTCCCGGCACGAGCCTGTCGGGTTTTCTCCCCAGCCTGGTCACCGGCAGCACCCACCTCGGCACGGCGGAGAGCGCCAAGGCCCAGATCGACCTGCAGACCGCCAGTGACGAGGCGGTCGCGCGCACGCCCACTGCAACAGTGAGTGGCAACCTGGCCGGCCAGATCTTCAACGCCGGTGTCTATTCCGCGCCGGGCGCGCTGACCCTTGGTTCCACGGTCACCCTCGACGGCCAGGGCAACCCGAACGCCGTCTTCATCTTTCAGCTCGACGGCGCCCTCACCACGAGCACCGCCAGCAGTGTGCGCCTCATCAACGGTGCGCAGCCGTCGCGGGTGTTCTGGCAGGTCGACGGTGTGGTGCAGCTCGGCGCATCATCATCGTTTTCAGGCATCGTCCTCGGCCAGGCTGCGATCTTCGTGGGCGCCAATGCTACCTTCACGGGCCGCGCCCTCACTAGCAGCGGGTCCATCACCCTCGCCGGCAACACCTTCACGACCGAACCTGCGGTGCACCTTGGCAGCGCGAGCGGCTATGCCATCCTCGCGACAACGTCGATCACCAACACCGGATATTCCTCCTTCGACGGGGACATCGGTGTGAGCCCCGGCACGGCGGTCGCCGGGTTTCCGCCGGGAGTGCTCACCGGCGTCATTCACGGCGGCGACGCCGTCGCGGCGGCCGCGCAGGCCGACCTCGCCGCAGCGTATAAGGATGCCGCGGCGCGACCAGCGAACACCGTGATCGACGGCGACCTTGCCGGTCGAACCCTCACCTCCGGGGTGTACCGAGCCGCCGCAGCGATTGACATCAGCACCACGCTTACCCTCGACGGCCAAGGCAACCCGAACGCCATCTTCATCTTTCAGGTGGATGCCGCCCTCAATACCGCCGCGGTCAGCCGGATCATCCTCATCAACGGGGCGCAGGCCGCGCGGGTCTACTGGCAGGTCGCCGGAGAAGTCATGCTGGGGGCGGGATCCACTTTCACCGGCACGATCCTGGGTCTGGCCGCGATCACTCTCGGTGCCGACGTGGACTACCTCGGACGCGCACTGACCGCCAACGGCGCCGTCACGACGCACGCGGCTCATTCCACCGGTCCGGCACCCCCGGGGGGTAACCTCACCGCGACGACTGCGGGCGCGACGTTGTCGAGGGTGACCCTGCTCGGCACGGAGCCCCAGTTCGCCACCGGTGTGTCCAGTCAATGGTCGATCGTCGATGCGCGCGGCACCGGTGCAGCCTGGACCCTCTCGGTGAGCGCGACCGCGCCGACGAGCGCGGCCGGCACGGTCGAAAGCGAGGCACGCGTGTTGCCAGCGGCGAACCTGAGCATCACGCCAGGCACCATCACGATGGGCCCGAACACTGATGCCAGAACCGGTATCACCCCGCCCCAACTCGCGCTGTCGAACGCCCCGCAGACCCTGATCGCCGCCGTGGGCCCGCAGCGGGGCACCTACCTGCTGACCCCGACGTTCAGCCTGATGATTCCTGCAAACGCCTTCCGGTCGAACTATTCGGGAGTCATCGAAAACTCGCCGATGAACCCCTACATCACCGTTCTGACTTTCACCATTTCTTAGTTCGTTGCGGCCTGTATTAACCCCATCCCGGGCATTGCGCCAACCTTGAGCCAACGCTGATTCAACCCTGCGCGACGAACCACCAATTCGCGCGGCCCCCGTGTGAGGATTGATTCATCGCCACCGGAACTCGTTTACAGCGGATAACGAGTTCGGTTCACAGCCTGCGACATCCGCTTCTCCCACACTTTGCGTGCACACGCTATTCGCGCGCCCGCCCCACCAGCACCAACCCAGAGGACACATCATGCGCGCTTTCACGAAAACCGCCGGAATCATCGTCGCCACCGGCATCCTGCTCGGTGTGGCCCTATCCCCGGCCCAGGCTGCCGACAGCACGGACTCCGTCAACGCAACCATCAGCGGCGGCAACCTCACCGCCAACCCGACCGCGCCCGACGCCATGACCGAGGTTGTGCTCGACGGCGTCAACGCCCAGGCATCCACCGGAACCGCGCCCACCTGGACGATCACCAACGCCCGCGGCACCAACACGGCCTGGTCGCTCTCGGCCAGCGCCACCGACTTCGTCAGCGCTGCCGGCACCATCGACACGACCGCCCGCACCCTGCCGGCCTCCAACCTCGTCATCACCCCGGGCGCCGTCATTGCCGGCGTCGGTTCCGACGCGGCACCCAGCACCAAAGCCATCACGATCAGCAACGTCGCCCAGTCGCTCGTCTACACGACGACCCTCGGCAAGGGCACCTTCACACTCGCCCCGACCTTCGACCTGAGCGTCCCGGCCAACACCTACCGCTCCAACTTCTCGAAAGCGATCGGCACAACCGCCATCAACCCGTACGTGTCGACCATCACGTTCACCATCGCCTAGCCACCGTTCTCGCCGGGTCCTCCGGTTGAACCGCTCGGGTAATGCCTCGCACTTTACGGTGCGGGGCGTTGTTGGGTTAAGTGCCGTGTTGACAACCCGTATCGATCCACAGCTCGCAACGTCTGGGTGCCGTACGATGAAGACCGTGACAGCGTACGTCTCAGCCCTGGACCTGTTTTCCATTGGAATCGGCCCGTCCAGTTCCCACACGGTGGGTCCGATGCGTGCTGCCCGCGTGTTCGCCGAAAACCTCGCCGCGACCGGCCGTCTGAATCAGGTGGCGCGCATCCGCTGTTCGCTGTTTGGGTCTCTGGGGTCGACCGGTCTCGGCCACGGTACCCCCGATGCCGTGCTTGCCGGCCTGACCGGCCTGCGCCCGGAAACCTGCGACCCCGACGAGGTACGTGCCGCCTGGTCTGGGCTTTCGGATGGCGACACCCTCACCCTGCTCGGCGGGCAAACCATTCCGATCAGCGTGAACGACGTGCGCTTCGAGCCTCGCATTCGGCTTCCCGGCCACCCCAACGCGCTCACGCTCACCGCTTGGGCGACCGACAGCGAAGCAGATGCCGTCCCCCTCCTCGAGGAGACCTTCTATTCGATCGGTGGCGGGTTCATCCGCCGGGGCACCGAACGCTCGAGCGCCCAGACCCGCGTCACCCAGCCACTCCCCTACGATTCCAGCGCGCAGTTGCTCGCCCTATGCGACGCCCACGACCTGTCGATCTGCGAGGTCGCCCGACGCAACGAGGAGGCGATCAACGGCGCCGCAGCGCTCGACGCGGGACTCGATGCTATCTGGGACGCCATGCACACCTGCGTGGAGGCCGGACTCACCACAACCGGCGTGCTGCCGGGCGGCCTCAAGGTCAAGCGTCGGGCGGCTGCAGTACGCCTGCGCCTGGAGGAATATGACGGCCTACCCCTGCACGACCGCGACACCTCCACCGAATGGCTGCACGCCTTCGCGCTTGCCGTGAACGAAGAGAATGCGGCGGGCGGGCGCGTCGTCACCGCCCCGACCAACGGGGCAGCCGGCATAATTCCCGCCGTCGGCCACTACTACCTGCGCTTTGTCCCTGGAGCTGATGCGGCGGGCATCCGCCGCTACCTGCTCACGGCCGTCGCGATCGGCTCCCTGGTCAAGGCCAATGCGTCGATCTCCGGGGCCGAGGGCGGCTGCCAGGCCGAGGTGGGCGCCGCCTGCGCCATGGCCTCCGGCGCGCTTTGCGCCGTGCTCGGCGGCACTCCGCGCCAGGTCGAGAATGCGGCCGAGATCGCCATGGAGCACCATCTCGGACTCACCTGCGACCCGGTCGGCGGCCTCGTGCAGGTGCCGTGCATCGAGCGCAACGCGATCGCCTCGTCGACCGCAGTGTCCGCGGCCCGGCTGGCGCTGCACGGCGACGGAACGCACCTGGTCTCGCTCGACACCGTGATCGAAACCATGCGCCAGACCGGGCTCGACATGATGACGAAGTATAAGGAGACCAGCAAGGGTGGGCTCGCGGTGAACGTCATCGAGTGCTGACCGGAGACCCCTGAACGGGGGTAGTCCGTATGGTTGTTGCGCCACCCTGTCGGTCTAGGCTGGCTGAATGCGTGCATCGACGAGGTCGCAGCGCGCCTCTCAGAGAAGGGTTGAACCATTCGCAGCACACTCGCAAGTCGACCGAAAGGCATCATCGTTGCCGCTCTCCTCCTCGTGACGGTGACCAGCTGTGCCGGCGAACCGGCACCGGCGGTCACCGTGACCATCACGCCGACAGTCACCCCCACCCCGACACCTACGCCAACCCCCACACCGACGCCGTCGCCCACCGAAGGGGCAGCGCTGATTCCAAATCCACAGGTGCCCGACCTCGTTCCCAACGCGGAACCGGTACCGCTGCCGCAGGGACCGGCCGCCGACCTCGGCAGTACCCCGGGGGCCCGGGGCACCACGACCTCTGACGGTGCTGGAGCCCTGCTCACGTACACGGTCGTCGAAGGCGACGCCTTCTTCGACATCGCGCAACGATTCAATGTTCCGGTACAGCTGATGCTGACAATGAATCCTTCGGTGCCCGGGCTCGGCGAGAACATCTATATCAAGCAGATCATCAACCTGGACTGGACCACCACCCGCTAGCCTTCAACGCGGGCTGTCCGCGTTGCGCTGCCTGGACTGCCTGTGTGTGTCTCCGGATGACTCGCACCGACCCCAGATTCCGCCCGCAGTCGGCGGCCCCGGCTAGCCTTGAATTATGAGTTCATCCGTTCCGTCTTCGCCCGTCGTCTCCACCCCCGTCGTCTCCACCCCCGTTCTCTCCAGCCATGTTGTCTCAACCCAATGGCTGGCCGATCACCTCGGTACCGACAACCTGGTTATTCTTGACGCCACCGTGTTCGCCCTGGCACCGGCCACGACCGAAACCGGCGCAGCCGGGCCGCGCTATCTGAGCGGGCATGACGACTACCTCACCAAAGGACACATTCCCGGTGCCGTGTTCGCCGACCTTTTCGACGTCTTCTCCGACCCGGCTGGCGAATTCGACTTCTCCCGCCCGGGCACCGACCTGTTCGAGGCGGCTGCGGCATCCGTCGGTATCGACAACGAAACCACCATCGTCGTCTATGACGCCGTGGTCGGCCAGTGGGCGGCGCGCATCTGGTGGCTGTTCCGAGCGTTCGGCTACGACGATGTCGCCGTGCTCGACGGCGGTCTCACCAAGTGGCACGCCGAGACACGTCCGTTCGCGACCGGCAGGGTGCGCCCGCGGGTCGTCGGCGGCTTCACGGCAACGCCGCGTCCCGAGCTGTGGGTCGACAAGAGTTTCGTCGAGTCGATCGTTGCCGGCAAAGCAAATGCCGCCCTCGTCTGCTCGCTGCCGCCAGCGGAATTCTCCGGGACGGCCGGTTCACGGCCGCGCGCCGGGCACATTCCCGGCAGTATCAGCCTGCCGGCGGGCACGCTCGTGGACCCGGCCACGAATGCGTTCCTACGCGGAGACCGGCTCACCGCAACAATCGCTCCAGCCGTCGCGGCAGTCGCATCATCGGGCCACCTCGTGACGTACTGCGGCGGTGGTATCGCCGCGGCCGCGAGCGCCCTCGCGCTCGTCCGCGCCGGCAACGAGCACGTCTCAATCTACGACGGCTCGCTCAACGAGTGGGCCGCCGACGCCTCGGCTCCGCTGAGCGCGCCCGGCGTGTAGCCGACAATAGACAGTAAACGAGCACGCCCGATGGGCAGCCGCTCCGCCGGTTTCCGGAGTGGCTGCCGAAATCGTGCAAGGGCGCGCTACAACCGGTTGACGCCAGTGACGCGAACGACCGCCGCGCCGAGCTCGTCTGAGTCGGCGAGGTTCACGGTCGCGCTGATTCCCCAGTCATGGTCGCCGGCCGGGTCGTCGAGAATCTGGCGCACCGTCCACTCCCCGGCACCCTCCTCGATCATGAGCAGGTCGGCACTGCGCGCGTTGCCGCCGGTGAGCAGCTCATCGTGCTCGGCGAAGTAACCGTCCATCGCGTCGGCCCAGACATCCGCTGAATAGCCGTGCTCCCGGTCGAGTTCGCCGAGCTCGTCGTAGTGTTCGAGCGCGGCCAGCTGCACCCGCCGGAACAGCTCGTTGCGCACCAGAATGCGAAAGGCGCGCACATTTGTGCTGAGTCGACGCGGGGGCGGCGGCAGAATGGCGTGCGCTTCGGCCTCGTGCACGGCAAGGTCGGGGTGCAGCAGTTCTTCCCACTCATCGAGCAGGCTCGAGTCCACCTGGCGCACAAGTTCGCCGAGCCACTCGATGAGGTCGAGCAAGTCTTCGTTCTTGGCCTCGTCGGGGATAGTCTGCCTGGCCGCCCGATAGGCGTCAGAGAGATAGCGCAGCACCACGCCTTCGCTGCGGGCGAGCTTGTAAAACGCGATGAACTCGCCGAACGACATGGCACGCTCGTACATGTCCCGCACGACGGCCTTGGGTCTCAGCTCGAAGTCGGCGATCCACGGCTGGGAGGCCTTGTAGGTATCGAAGGTGTAGCTCAACAGTTCTTCGAGGGGCTTGGGATGCGTGATCTGCTCGAGCAGCGCCATCCGCTCGTCGTATTCGATGCCCTCACGCTTCATCGCATTCACGGCCTCACCCCGGGCGGCGAATTGCTGCCCCATGAGCACCGGCCGCGGGTCGTCGAGGGTCGATTCCAGGATCGAGATCATGTCGAGCGAGTAGGTGGGCGATTCCGGGTCGAGCAGTTCGAAAGCAGCCAGGGCAAACGGTGAGAGCGGCTGATTCAACGCGAAGTTCGCCTGCAGATCAACGGTCAGGCGGATGATCATTCGGTCGTTGAGTTCGTCGAAACGCTGCTCCACGATACCCGCTTCGCGCAGGGTCTTGTAGATGCCCAGGGCACGTCGGGCCAGCACCAGCTGGCGCCGCCACGGTTCGTGGTTGTCGAAGACGAGCGAGTATACGTGGGCGAAGGCGTCGCCGCCGCGTCCGATCACGTTGATGAGCATCGCTGCGGTCATCTGCATGCTCGATGACAAGGTTTCGGGCTCGGCGTCGACCAGGCGACGAAAGCTCGGCTCGCCCCAGGACACGAAACCGTCCGGCGCTTTCTTGCGCACGATTTTGCGCTTCTTCTTCGGGTCGTCGCCGGCCTTTTCAATGGCCTTGAGGTTGTCGGTTTCGTGTTCAGGGGCCTGGATGACCACGGTGCCCGCTGTGTCGTAACCGGCCCGGCCGGCCCGTCCGGCGATCTGGTGGAACTCGCGCACGTTCACCTGGCGCATTTTCACGCCGTCGTACTTGGTGAGGGCGGTGAACAGCACGGTGCGAATGGGCACATTGATACCGACGCCGAGGGTGTCGGTGCCGCAGATCACCCGCAGGTAGCCGCGTTGGGCGAGTTGCTCGACCAGTCGGCGATACTTCGGCAGCATGCCGGCGTGGTGCACGCCGATTCCCATGCGGATGAGCCGCGACAGCGTCTTACCGAAACTTGTCGTGAACCGAAACTCGCCGATCAGCTCGGCGATGACGTCACGCTGTTCGCGCGTGGCGACCTTGGCGCTCGCGAGGGCCTGAGCGCGCTCGAGGGCGGCGGCCTGGGAGAAGTGCACGATATAGACCGGCGCTTTGTCGGTGTGCAGAAGTTCTTCGACGGTTTCGTGCACCGGAGTCTGCTCGTAGTAATAGCTGAGCGGAACCGGGCGCTCCACACCGGTGACGACCGCCGTAGGCCGCCCGGTTCGCCGGGTGAGGTCGTCGCTGATGAATTTCACGTCGCCGAGCGTGGCCGACATGAGAATGAACTGCACCCGCGGCAGCAGCAACAGCGGCACCTGCCAGGCCCAGCCGCGTTCCGGGTCGCCGTAGAAGTGGAACTCGTCCATCACGACAAGGTCGACCTCGGTGTCTTCGCCGTTCCGCAACGCAAGGTTGGCGAGAATCTCGGCGGTGCAGCAGATGATCGGGGCGTCGGCGTTGACGCTCGAGTCGCCGGTCATCATGCCGACGTTCTCGGCGCCGAAGGTTTCGACGAGGGAGAAGAACTTCTCGCTCACGAGGGCCTTGATCGGCGCGGTGTAGAAGCTGCGTCTGCCGGCCGAGAGCGCCGCGAAGTGAGCACCGACTGCCACGAGGGACTTACCGGTTCCGGTCGGGGTGCTGAGGATGAGGTTGGCACCCGAGACGATCTCGATGACCGCCTCTTCCTGGGCGGGGTAAAGCGCCAGCCCCTGTTCAGTCGCCCAGCTTTCGAACGCCTCGAAGAGAACGTCGGGGTCGGTTTCGTTTTCGAGGCGTTCAAGCACAGACATAGTCACTCAAGACTGCACTACCGAAGCAGCAAGATGTGACGGATGTCTGACGAAACCGGCCGGGGGCTAAGACTGGGTGCCAATCACAGGTGTCGGATTTACTCTGGTGGAATGGTCTACGTCACTCCCGACACCGCTGCAGTCGCCACGCCCAGCCCTGCCCGGGCACTCTGGCGCCCGGTGGCCGCTGGTCTCGCCGCCGCCCTCGCCGGCCTCGGCCTGGCCGAGTCGACCGCGGCGTGGCTCGCTCCCGGCGCGAGCCCGGTACTCACGGTCGGCGCCCTCGTCATCGACATTGTTCCGGCCCCCGTCAAAGACCTCGTCATCAGCCTGTTCGGCACTGCGGACAAGATCGTCCTGATCGCGACCATCGTGCTCGTACTGCTCGTGGCCGCCGCCGGCGCCGGCATCCTCGAAAGCCGACGTCCGCCGTTCGGTCGACTGCTGGTCGTGCTCATCGGCGCGATCGCCCTGTTCGCCGCGCTCTTCCGTTCCAGCGCCTCGACCCTCGACGCTGTGCCTGCCGTCGTCGCCATGGGCGTCGCGGCCATCACACTGACCTTTCTCACCACCCGGCTGCCTGCGACCGGCCCCGCAGCAGCACCAGCACCAGCACCAGCAGCACATGCGCCTGGTCCCGACCGTCGCCGCTTTCTCGTTTACACCGGCATCGCCGCGGGTATCGGCCTACTCGCCCTTGCCGGCGGCCAGCTCAGCGCCGCAGCCACCCGGGCAGCGGATGCCGCTCGCGCCCTGTTCACGCTGCCAGCGGCATTTGTTCGTGCGGCCGCCATTCCCGTAGGGGCCAGCCTTGACGTGGCAGGAATGACTCCCCTCATCACCCCGAACGCGGACTTCTACCGCATCGACACAGCCCTGAGCGTGCCGCGCATCGACCCGACTACCTGGCGGCTGCGCGTCACCGGTATGGTCGAGAACGAGGTCGAGATCGACTTCGCCGAACTGCTCGCCCTGCCGCTCGAGGAGAGCGTGACCACCCTGGCCTGCGTCTCTAATTACGTCGGCGGCGACCTGATCGGCAACGCCACCTGGCTCGGCTACCCGATTCGCGAGCTGCTGGCCCGCGCCAAGCCCACGAGCGGCGCCGATATGGTGCTCTCGACCAGCCAGGACGGCTTCACTGCTGGCACCCCGATCGAGGCGCTCACCGACGGCCGCAACGCCATTCTCGCCGTCGGTATGAACGGTGAACCGCTGCCGCTCGAGCACGGCTACCCGGTGCGCATGGTCGTGCCCGGGCTGTATGGCTATGTCTCGGCCACGAAATGGCTGGTCGAACTCAGGCTCACCCGGTTCGACCGGGAGCAGGGTTATTGGACTCCCCGCGGCTGGTCCGAGCTGGGGCCGGTCAAGCTGTCCTCCCGCATCGACGTGCCCCGCGAGGGAACCTCGGTGCCCGCCGGCTCGATCGTCATTGCCGGCGTGGCCTGGTCGCAGCAGGTGGGGATCAGCGCCGTCGCCGTGCAGGTCGACGACGGCCCCTGGCGAGACGCCACCCTCGCCGACGCCATTTCGGTCGACACCTGGCGTCAGTGGGCCTACACCTGGGACGACGCGAGCCGCGGCGCGCACACCGTCAGGGTGCGGGCAACGGATGCCGCGGGTCTCGTGCAGACGTCTGCCACCGCCGACGTCGCCCCCAACGGCGCCACCGGGCTGCACGAAATCTCGGTGTCCGTCTCGGGGTGACCCAGGTCAGTTACCCTGGTACGCGGCGCGCAGCCAGCCGGGAAGGTCGTAATAAACCTCGATCAGCCTGGTCACCGACATTTCGTGGGTTCGCATTCCGCCAGCCAGCAGCAGGCGGTCGGTTGGCGCAGCATCCGTCAGATTGATGCTCAGCTGCCAGCACTTGGCACTGGCCGGCTTTCGGGCCGCCATAGTGTGCATCGACGAGCGCTTCGTCGGTTTGCGAGACACCTTGCGCCCGAGACTGCAGCGCCGTTTGCGAAGCCGTGGCACCGCCCTGCTCGGTCTTGAGGTGGTTCATCGATCCGGTGTGTTTGGCCACTACGGTGGCGGCCCGGTTGGGAGCGGGTTCGGTGGCCGCGCGCATGAAGGATCATGCGCTCAGCCACCGAACCCGCGCCCGGATCCCGTCGGCTCAGTGCAGCTAGCCGTTGGCGCCGCTCATGTTGATGACACCATTCACTCCGGCCGGGAAGAATCCGCCCGAGCGTACCGGCGCCGCATTGAGATAGGTGATGTTGAGCACTTGGGCGGCACTGCGGCTGAAGACCAGGCCATTGGCGTCGGTGGGAACCAGGTTCGCCTTCGACGCGTTGCCGATGCCCTGGTCGAGGTCGGTCCGGCCGTCAACGGAGTCGCGTACGTCGGATATGGCCTGCGCGGTCGTGTACACCGAGGGCAGTGCAATTCCGAGCGCGTAGAGCGTGCTGCGGATGACCCCGGCGTGGTAGGCCTCGACCGCGAGCAGCCCGGCGGCCGCCTCCAGAAACGTCTTGTTCGAGATCAGCGGAGCCGCACCCTTGTATGCGGTTACACCGACGTCTTCGAAGATGAACGCGCCGAACAGAAAGTTCGCCTCGTTGGCGTACACGTCGAACTTCTGCCCCGGCTTGACCAGCCCGGCCGCCTGGGCGGCAGCGGTGAAACTCGCGTCGAGATTGATTTTCGGGCGAGAGACCGCCACGCTGCCAAGTGCGGACCGCAGAAAAGCCACGTGGGCCTTCTCGTCGGCGGCGATCTCATCGGCGTACTTCTTGATGATCCCGGTCTTGAAGTGCACCATGCGACCGCCCGTCACGCCGCCGCGGGTGCCCGTTCCCGTAGTCAGGCTGTCGGGCAGCCCGCTGCCGGTGGTCGCGCGCAGGTAGAACTCGGCCTCGAGGTATTCGAGGTTGAGGGCGAAGTTCAAGATGGACGCGTCACTCGGCGCGCCCGCCGGCGCCTCTGCCGCTTCCGCGGCTAGCGCGGGGCCGCCGGTGGCGAGCATCGCCGCTCCCACTCCGAAACCGGCCACACCGGCGGCGCGCAGAAAGTTTCGGCGGTCCGAGGAATTCTCGGCGCTGCGGTTGATGGCGTTGGTAATGAAACCCTGATCGAACATTCTTGTTCTCCTGACGTTGTATGAATGTGCCGGGTATGTCTGAAAAGACGTCGTCAACGTACCCGCACAAAGCAATCGTTCGAAGGGCTGGACAAAGCACGTAAGCAAACGATAAGGATCGTGTGCTCGTCAAGCGGCTGCAGCCTGAGCCCCCCCTCCGGGATGGGGTCGCGCTCACGGCGATAAATCAGAGCAGGAGCCCGTCGACACCGACCGGCGGTACCCGACGGGCGACCCGACGATCGTGCAGCACGGCGATGCCGTAGGCGGCGAAGTAGAGCACCACCATGGGAACGGCGAGCAGGAACATCGATACGACATCGGCCGCCGGTGTGGCGATCGCCGTGAACAGGATGATGGTCAAAATGGCCACCCGCCAGGATTTGATGATGGAGCGGGCACTGATCACCCCGGCAAAGTTCAGTAGCACGACGAACACCGGAAGCACGAAGGCGATTCCGATGGCGATCATGAGTTTGAGTACGAAGTCGAAATAGTTCTGCGCATTGATGAGCGCAGCATCCTGTTGCGGAGCGAAGCTCGTCATGAGCTCGACCACGTGGGGCAGCACATACCAGCCTGCCGCACACCCGGCCAGAAACAACGGCACGGCGGAGAAGAAGAATCCGAAGGTGTACTGCTTCTCTCGGCGAGACAATCCGGGCACCAGAAACGCGAATATCTGGTACAGCCACACGGGACTCGAGACGATCAGTCCCACATAGAACGAGATGCGCAGTTTCAGGTCGAAAGCGCTCGTGATATCGGGATAGTTGATCTGTGCGTTGCGGTTTTGAGCCCGGACAATGGCATAGATCGGCTCGCGCAGGCCGTCCCACACGTAGCTCGACAGTAGCCAGCCAGCAATCGCACCGATCAGAAGACCTGCCGCTGCCAGGAAGAGACGCTTGCGCAACTCCAGAAGGTGCTCTCGCAGCGACATCTTGCCCTTGTCGGGCGCGCTTCGCACACCCTGGACCACCAAAGGCCTAGGCCCTCGGGTGTTGTGGTGCGCTGCTCGGGTCGGTGCCGGCGCGGTCGGACCGGTCAGCCGGCGGCTCCCCCGACCAGGTTTCGCCTGACTTTGCGTCATCGGTGCGGTTCGGCGTGATCTCACTCTTGAAGATCTTCATGGACTGGCCGAGACTGCGGGCGAGTCCCGGCAGCTTCGGGGCGCCGAACAACAGCAGAATTACGACGAGAATGATTAGAAAATGCCAGCCGGTAAGGTTTTGAAGCATACGAACTCTCCCTCGAATTGTATCGGTCGAGCAGAATTGTAACCGCCGCAGCCCGACATAACCGGGTTAAACTCAACTTATACCGGGGCTGTAACATCCTCGTCAAAACCAGTGAAACGGATGCCTAGCCGGGGGGCGGGCTCGACCGACGCGAAGCGCTCGAGAACCTCCGAGATGCGCGTTTTGCAGCCGCCTCATCCGGTTCCCGCACGGGTCGCCGCGCCGACACAGGCGACGCTGGCACTACCGGCCGCAGTCGCATCGGCAATGGCGCCAACGGTGACACCGTTGCACAAGCACACGGTGGCATCGAGGGCGAAGGCGCTGCCGGCCGAGGGCTCATAGTCCGGCCCGTCATAGCGCAACAGCACCGAGCGATCGGCGGGCAGTTCACTGCCGCGCTCGAACAGCAGGGTCAGTTCGGCGGCCGTGCGCAGCATGCCGACGCAGACGAAGCCCTCGAGGATGCCGTCTCGGGTGACCATCTTCACGTAGCGGCCGTGTTCCGGATCGGCCCACTGCGACACGCGCAGCAAAGCGACAGCGCAGCCCGCGGCGTGATCATCCGAACCCGGATCCCACGGATCGGCCGAGGTATTACCAACCGACACCACGTCGATGCCCTCGGCCTTGAGCATGACCACGGCCGCACCGGTACTGGCCAAACCAGCGCCGGCGTCTCGGCCGAGCACGTCGACCGTGAAGCGCGCGGCGAGCCAATCTGCCTGACGCCAGCCCGGCCCGATCAGGCCGCTCGGCCCGCCGGTCGGCAGCGCGGTCGGCAGCGCGGTCGAAGCGCGGTCGAAGCGCCGAGCACGACGATGCTCTGGCCCGCCGTTAAGGCCGCGAGTACCCGTTCCGCGTCGTCGAGGTCACGCAGCACGGTGACCCCGCGCGGAAGCGGGGCGCGGCTCGTGTCGAGGGTGGCGGCATCCACTGCGGGCATCATTCGGTCGCGACGCACCCGGGTAACGCCATCGAGGGTGGGAATGTTGGCGCGGGCACCGGTGGCGAGCACCAGCCGGTCGTAGGGCAGCAGGGTGCCGTCGCTGAGGGACACCGCGCGGCGGCTGCGCAGAATGGCCATGACGCTCACGCCGAGTCACAGGTGCCCCGGCTTCACGGGCCGTGACGGTGTCGGTGATCTCGAGGCTGGCCCGGTCGGCGTTGCCGACGGCGTATTCGGCGATCAGCACCCGGTTGTAGGCGTCGGCGCTTTCGGCCCCGACAACGGTGAGGGTGGCTACACCCTGCCGCACGAGCGGCAGCAGTTCTTCGACGAAGCGGGAACCGACCGGGCCGTAGCCAACCAGCACGATACGCTCAGGCCAACGCGCACCAGAGGTGCTGTCATCAGACAAGGGCGCCTGCTTTCACGAGTGCACGCACTCGAACGGTCGTCTTCTTGAACTCGGGCATGCCGCTGATCGGATCGGTCTCATCGTTGGTCAGCACGTTGGAGCGCTGGTCGCCACTAAAGTGAAACGGCAGAAAGACCGTGTCAAAGCGGATGTCGGTGCTCACCTGGGCGCGGCACCGCACGGTGCCGCGGTCGTTGCTGACTTCGACCCAGGCTTCGTCGCCGATGCCGAGCTGTTCGGCGGTAGCCGGGTGCAGCTGCAGGCGGGCCTCTGGCTGGGCGTCATAGAGTTCCCACACCCGCCGGGTCTGGGTGCCGCTCTGGTAGTGCTCGAGCAGGCGGCCGGTGATCAGGGTCAGCGTGCCACCGACCTGGGCGGGCGCGCCGCGGTGCCGCGCCGTGACCGGCACGAGCCGAGCCAGGCCGCCCTCCGACGCCCGGCAGAGTTCGTCGACCTCGCTGGTCTGAGCGCTGAACGTTGACGGCGAGTCGAGCCGGCTGGCCAGTTGCTGCCAGATCCACAGCTCGCTGCGCACGTCGTTTGACGCATCGACGGCGAGCTTGCGACGGAGGACCCGCCCCTCGAGCGAGGTCATCGTGCCTTCCTCCTCTGCCCACTGGGTGACGGGCAGCACGACGTCGGCGTGCTGCTCGAGGCCGCGGCCGGTGAGGATGTAGGTCCCGTTGCCGGTCGCGGCCGAAGGCCCGGTTGCCCGCCGCCGCCGCGCTCGACATGCAGAACCGGCCGTTGTAGTCGATGCGGCTCGAGCCGAGCGCCACCCGGGTGAACTTGCCGAGCTGGTAGGCCTTCTCGTTGGTCAGTCCCACGCCGGCGAACACGCCGACCGCGTCGGCGCCAAACTCAGCGCGAGTGACGCGCAGCTTCGCAGCGACGAGGTCGAGCGCGTCGCTCCACGAGGCCGGCTCGAAGGTACCGTCGGGCTGCCTCACCAGCGGTTCGAGGATGCGATCCGGCGAGACGATCAGTTCGGCGGCGGTCCAGCCCTTCTTGCACAGGCCGCCCCGGTTGGTCGGGAAGGCCCGGCCGGCAACCGACGAACCGCGGCGCAGGTAGACGAAGGCGGTGACGCACATCATGACGACGTGGGCGATCGCGAAGGCGTAGATGGCACTGGAATAGTCGCCGGTGGTGGTCTTGGAGTAGCCGAGCGGCAGCACCGCCACGACCAGGAGCGCTCCAACGGCCATCACACCGAAGGCGGCGACGGTGACGGCTGTCATCGAAGTCCCCCTCGGGATGAAACGGCAGGCAGCCAGGGCGACTGGCCTGCCTTCGACGTTAGCCAGCGCATGTTTCCGACAACCGTGGCAGCCGTTACCTTTCGATCACCAGATGATCACAGGCTGTTCGGGGGTTGTTGGGGCGCTGTTACATGACGGACACAATCCGCGCTCACGCCCGACAGTTCGGTGAGCGGGTGCCGGGGGTGGCAGACTGGAACGACCTGCGCCCGAACGGACGCTGTTTGGAAGGCCCGCACATGACGATCACCGCCGCCGCTGACGGATCTGCCCTCGGAAACCCCGGACCGGCCGGCTGGGCCTGGTACGTCGACGACTCCTGCTGGGCGGCCGGCGGCTGGAAACACGCGACCAACAACCAGGGCGAGCTGAAGGCCGTACTGGAGCTGTTCCGTGCCACCGCGCACCTCGACGACGACCTGCTCGTGCTGTGCGACAGCCAGTACGTGATCAATTCGGTGACCAAGTGGATGAAGGGCTGGAAGGCGAAGGGCTGGCGCAAGGGCGACGGCAAGCCTGTCATGAATCTGGACTTGCTCAAGGAGATCGACGAGGCCATCGCCGGGCGTCGGTACCGGTTCGAGTGGGTGAAGGGTCACGTCGGGCATCCGCTCAACGAGGCCGCCGACGCGCGCGCGCGCGGTGCGGCCGAGGCGTTCCAGCGCGGGCGGTCCGCGCCGGCCGGACCGGGTTTTCAGGGCGGCCCAGCCGCAGTGGAACCGGTGGTTCCCCCTCGCGGGTCCGCATCCGTTGGGCACAGCTTGCCGACCTTAACGACGGACCGGGTCACTGAGCGGGCCGGTGCCTACGCCCACAACGAACTGTTCTCATTCGACGACCTCGGTGACGACATCGGCGAGGATCGCCACGACCTGACCGACCCGCACGGTCCTGACGTGATGCGCAGCGAAGACGAGTTGCACCGGGTGACGCTATCGCTGAGCACCGACGAACATCGGCGGGTGCACCAGCGGGCCGCGGCCCGCGGTGTGACCGTCGAGGAGTACCTGCGCGGCCTGATCTGACGTCAGCGCACCCCGATGAGAGACCGCAGGCCGAATTCGGAGACGATGGGAATGCCGTAGTCGCGGGCTTTGCCGGTCTTTCCGGTGAACGACTCCGGGTCGGCGGCAACGAGCAGGCGGGTGCGCAGGGTGACCGCCGTGCCGAGTGAGAGCCCGCGGGCGACCAGTTCCCGGCCCCAGTCGGAGCGGGCTCGGGCCATGTCACCGGTTAGTACGACGATGTCGCCCTGTTCCAGCAGCACCGTGTCGATCGAGGCGATCGGCGGGAGCACCGCCGATGCGGGCGCAACCAGCGCTGCGGCGATGGCCTCGGGAGCGACGTCGAGCATCTGCGCGACCTTGATCAGGTCGGCGCAATCCGAGACGCTGAGGAAACCGTCGCACCGGGCTATTCGCGCCAGGTCGTAAAAGTACCGCTGGTGCAGGGCGGCACGATCGGCCGCATAGATGCCGCTCAATTCGGCAAGAATTCGCAGTTCACGCGTTTGGTGAGGCGAAAGCACACGATCGAGCAGGCACAGGTCGAGCAGGGCGAGATAGTCGAGGTGTTCCTCCGGGCCCGTGTAGTCGGGAAGTTTCACGGCCGCTTTGGACAGGAAGCTCGGCGCCGGCAGGACGTCGTTTATCGTCTCCGGGTCACGCTGCACCCACGGCGCCATGCCGTCGCCCACGATTCTCGGCCAGTCGCACCGCTCGGCGCGATCGAGAGCGCTGATCCACGGTGCAGCGCTGGGCGAACCGTGCACATAGGCCGCCAACAGACTGGCACACGCCACGGCCTGCACCAGCGCACCGGGCCCGGGCTCGATCTCGATGTCGTAGGCCGCGCAGCAGTCGACGAGCAGCCGGCCGGCCCCCGGCAGGTAGCTGCGGGCCAGATGCATGGTGCAGACCGCCTCGAGTCCACGCCCGGGGGCGTAACCGATCAGCTCGAACTCGCGCATCAGGAATCCGGTGACGAATTGGGCGTTGTGGGTTACCAACACTCGGCCGCGAAGCAGGTCGACCAGTCGCGGTGCGATCTGCTCGAAGGTCGGCGCTCGTAGCAGCTCGACCGTGCTGACGCCATGGTCGGCGACGTCACCGGCGTTGCTGCCCGGGTTGACAACGGTCTGCCAGCGCGCAGTGATCTGACCACCCTCGTCGAGGTGCACCACGGCGACCTCGACGACCCGGTCCCGCTGATACGGGAACAGTCCGGTGGTTTTCAAACATATAACGGCGTATCCACGTTCGGGCATGGTCACACTCCACAATCTTGTCCTGTGAAGTTATCCGCAAACCCGTCACGTTGCGACAACCCGTTCGGGGGCTTGTGGGTATCGCCTGATCCTGCTTATATGTGCGCCCCGGCTGCGGAAGCCTTTTTGGCTGAATTTTTTGGCGGCAACAAGGTGTCGGCTTCCTCGAGCGACATACCGTTCGTTTCGGGCACCTTGCGCAGCACAAACCAGAAGGAGAGTCCGGCGAAAACGGCGTATAGGCCATAGGTGATGGGCAGGGAGGCATCGGCCATCGGCGGAAAGCTGACGGTGATGAGAAAATTGGCGATCCACTGGGCGGCTGCGGCGAGACCGAGGGCCTTGGCTCGAATCGAGTTGGGGAACATCTCGCCAAGCAACACCCAGACCACGGGTCCCCAGGACGCACCGAACGAGATCACGAATAAATTCGCCGCGACCAGGGCGATCGGCGCCCACGCTCCGGGCAGGCTCAGCTCCCCGCCGACCGTCACCGACTGGCTGAACGCCACCGCCATCGTCGCGAGCGACACCGTCATTCCGATAGATCCGCTCAGCAGGATAGGTCGTCGACCGATGCGGTCTACCAGAGCGATCGCGACGAGCGTGACCAAGATGTTGGTCACCGAGGTGATCACCGAGATCGTCAGCGAATTGGATTCCTCGAAACCAACCGCCTCCCACAGGGTCGTCGAATAGTAGAAGATCACGTTGATGCCGACGAATTGTTGGAATACCGACAGAATAATGCCGACCCAGACGATCGGCTTGAGTCCGAGGGCGCTGCCGCGTAAGGATCCGGACCTCTGCGAGCGCGCGTCGACCTCAATTGAACGACGCATGTCGCGAATCTCCCGGTCGACGTCGCCGCTCGGCCAGAGCCGAGTGAAGACGGCGCGGGCATCCGCTTCCTTGTCTTTCAAAATCAAGAACCGGGGGGATTCCGGCAGGATGAATGCGATGCCGCCGTAGACGATGGCCGGCACAGCGCCGGCCAGGAACATCCAGCGCCAGGCCTCCAGGCCGAACCAGAAGTCGCTGCCGGCTCCGCCCGCGCTTGCAGCGAACACGGCGTCGGAGAGCAGGGCGGTGAAGATGCCGAGGGTGATCGCGAGCTGCTGCAGCGAGCCGAGGCGGCCACGCATCTGGCGCGGTGAAATTTCGGCGATATAGGCCGGAGCGACAACGGATGCGAGACCGATACCGAGTCCGCCGACCACCCGCCAGATGATCAGGTCGACGACGCTGAACGCGAAGCCGGAACCGATCGAGCTGATCAGGAACACCACGCCGCCGAGCACCATCATGGGGATGCGTCCGTAGCGGTCTGCGAACCGGCCGCCGAAGAAGGCGCCCGCCGCGGCGCCGAGGAGTGCACAGGCCACGGCAAACCCGGTAAGGGTAGCGTTCAGCCCGAATTCCTGCTGCACCGCATTGACGGCTCCGTTAATAACCGAGGAGTCGAATCCGAACAGAAAGCCGCCCAGAGCACCTGCGACGGCGAGCGCGATGACTTTTCTGTTGGTGCTCGGTGCGCCGGAATCGGTTGCCGTCGTGGACGGGCTCATAATGCTGTGTCGGTCAAGTGCCGCCCCCTGGATCGGATTTGTGTACCGGACTAGCCTACTTCGGGTGTCATCCGATGCGAAAGTTGGTCGCAGTTGAACTCGCCGCTGCGGCGTCATCGTCGACGTGACCGGGCCGTTCGCGGCCGGCGTTCAGCGAGGTCGGGCTACCATCTTGGATGGGCAGATTCACGAACAGCTGGCGTTCGCACCTCCTGGTGACGCTCTCGGGGAAAAACGATGGACGGCCCAACTGGGTCGAGCAGATCGAGACCGGCGACAATGCCGGATTCTTCGGTCCGGGGAGTGCTGCCTGGACGGTTCACGGCGGCATGGCGACCATGGTCGCCGGTATTCGCGCCTTGCTCATGCAGACCCTGCACCCGGGCGCCATGGCCGGCGTGCACGACTGGTCCCGCTATCACGAAGACCCCCTCGGCCGCCTGTCGGGAACGATTCAGTGGCTCGTCACGGTGACCTTTGCCGACACGGTGGTGGCCGAGCGCGAGTCGGGCCGGGTCGCGCACTTTCACGAACGCGTTGCCGGAACCTACCTCGATGCGCGCGGCGAGGCCCGCGCCTACGCCGCGGGTGATCCCGAACTGCTGTCGTGGGTGCACGTTGTCTTCACCGACGCATTTCTGCAATCCCACCTGCTCTGGGGCGACGCCATTCCCGGCGGCGCCGACCGCTACGTGAGCGAATGGGCGATCGCCGGCGAACTCATCGGGGTGCAGAATGCCCCACATTCCTCGGCGGAGCTCGCCGCTCAGCTCGAGGCTTTTCGCCGGGCCGGAACGCTCAAAAGTGACGCCCGCGTGGCCGACGCGGTGCGGTTCATCCGCTACCCGCCACTCAGTCGCGGCATGCTGCCGTTCTACCGCATAATGTTCGCCGGCGCCGTGGCATCGATTCCGCGCGAATATCGCGACATGCTCGGACTCAAACGGTCCCGTCTGCCCGTCATCTGGGGTACCCGGCTCGTTCTCGCCATCGTTCGCACCTTGCTCGGCCCGTCTTCGACCTCAGAGGATGCCGCCCGTGCGCGGCTCGCGCGCATCACCCGCACCGCCGACGCGGCTACCTGAGCCGATGGCTCTCAGACGGCACGTCTGACCGCTACGCCTCCGGCGCGAAGAAGGCGGCCGCGGCCGCGCTCAGCGCCTGGGGATCGTTTACGTGGCACAGCTCCCGCGCGGAGTGCATCGACAGCAGCGGCACGCCGACGTCGACGACGCGAATGCCGAGCCGGGTCGCGGTCAGCGGCCCGATGGTCGAACCGCAGGGAACGGTATTGTTCGAAACGAATTCCTGGTACTCGACGTTCGCCTGCGCGCAGGTGCGAGCCCAAAGGGCGGCACCGTGGGCATCCGTCGCGTAGCGCTGGTTGGCGTTGATCTTGAGCAGCGGGCCGCCACCGAGAATGGGGGTGTTGGCCGGATCGTGGCGTTCGGGATAGTTCGGGTGCACGGCATGACCGGCGTCAGCGGACAGGCACCAGGATTCGGCGTAAGCCTGCATGCGCTGGGGCCCGGTCGCGCCGTGGCCGATGCGGGTGAGAATATCGTCGAGCAGCGGGCCGCTCGCACCGGAGCGGGACTGCGAACCGAGTTCTTCATGATCGAAGGCGGCGAGCACGCTGATCGGGCCGATCTCGGTGGGCCGCCCGCTCACCTGGATCAGGGCGCACAGGCCAGCATAGACCGAGGAGAGATTGTCGAGCCGGCCGGCCGCGAACAGCTCGTGGCCGAGACCGAAGGTGGTGGGCGGCTGGGTGTCGGCCGTGAGGATGTCGTATCCGGCGACATCCGCTGCCCGCAGGCCGGCCAGACCGGCCAGGTGGGCCACCAGGTCGGCCTTGGACGCGTTGCCAACACCGAAGACGGGAGTGAGATGACGTTGCCGGTCGAGCGTCAGGCCGTTGTTCGCCTCGCGGTCGAGGTGCACGGCCAGCTGCGGAATGCGCAGGAACGGCCCGGTGCGCACGAGGTGCTCGGTTCCGTTCCGGGTGACCAGACGGCCGGCCAGTTCCAGCTCGCGGTCGAGCCACGAGTTCAGCAGCGGGCCGCCGTACACTTCGACACCGGCCTGCAGCCAGCCGTGCGAACCGATGGTCGGTTTCGGCTTGAGTTTGAAACCCGGGGAGTCGGTGTGGGCGCCGAGGATTCGAAACGGCGTCGTTGGCCCGGCGCCGGCCGGCTGCGACCACGCGATGACGGCGCCGTCGCGGACGACGTAGTTGGAGGCAGCCTCGGTCCAGCTCTCCGATTCGCTCAGCCGGGTGAAGCCGGCCGCGTCGAGCCGCCGGGCGACTTCCGCCGCCGCGTGGTACGACGACGGTGACGCTTGTAGAAAGGCAGAGAAATCGGCGGTGTAGGCATCCATTCACCCATCCAACCACCCGCACGGGGCCAGCAGATGCCGCCGTGCGGCTACGAATCGGCGGGGGCGTCGTTCGGTGCGTCGGACTGCAGCGCGGCTCGCGCGAAGGCTGCGCCGCCGACGGTGACCGTGCCGCGGTCGCCGTGCCAGGCCTCGGTCTGCTCGAATGCGCCGAGCCGGTCGAGCAGGTGCCATTTCGTATCGACGAGGTGCCAGACCGACTCCATCGTGGGCTCCTGGCCGTCGGACTGCACCCAGCCGAGCGAACCGAGCGCGCGCGTCAGGGTCGTGAGATAGTCCTCGCGGCGGGCCAGGCCGCGAGTCGCGACGAGCAGCAACAGCAGGCGGGTGGCGTCGCTCACGGCGGGGGTACGACTGTGGTGGATGGTGCGGGCCAGGTGCCACCAGAGCTTGCGGGGTGTCCCGGAGAGTGCGCTGCCCTTTTTGGTGAGCACCAGCATCCCCTTGCTGACCCGCAACAGTCCCACGTCGCGCAGGTGCCCGCGCAGTTCCTGCAGCGGACGCAGGTGCACTTCGCGGTTGACGCTGATCGGCCAGCCCCAGTCGAGCTCGGCAGAGGCCTCGATGACGACACTCGGCGGCAGGTGCCCGGCCTTGGTTAAGCGGATGCCGTCGGCCCCGACCCGGGTCAGGATCCACTGCGCCGGAGCGACCATGCGCGCCATTGCGCGTTCCTGCAGCAGGATCGAATCATTCACCCGAGCCTGCCCGATGAGTCGGCGAAAACCGACAACGGCCTGCTCCGGCAGTCGCGTTTCGATCTCCCGAATCACATTCACCCACCGAGCCTACTGAGCGATCCCGCTCGCGGGCGACGGATGACCCGCGACACGCACTGCGGAGCTGCCCAACAGCTTGTCCGCGCACACAACAGCATCAGGACACCACGAAGTGCCCTGATGGGAACGGCGAATTCAACCGGTCGTCGCAGCACTCGATTTTTGTGAGGTGTTGCATCTCTCGGTGGCGTAGTTTCTGCATGGGTACGTGGTCTGCAAGGCGGAGCTCGTTGGCGGCAACGGCGAGTGGGGCCTCACGACGTCGCCGATCTCCTCGGCGACACGATGGTCGCCGCCTAGCTTCGCAACTCGATGCAGAGTCCCCAGCGATTTTGCGCGCATGCGAAGAACGAAGGGCGGGCAGTGTCGGCGGTATCTGGCACCCTTGAAGGATGACCGACACCCGCGCATCCGCTCTGGCCATTCTGCGCACCCTCGTGGGTCGGGAGGACGCCGACTTTCACGACGGACAATACGAGGCCATCGAAACCCTCGTCGACCAGCGCCGCCGAGCGCTCGTGGTACAGCGCACCGGGTGGGGCAAATCGGCCGTGTATTTTGTGGCGACCCTGTTGCTGCGACGCCAGGGTGCCGGCCCGACCATTCTGGTCTCGCCGCTGCTGGCCCTGATGCGCGACCAGGTCGCGGCCGCCGCGCGCGCCGGGGTGCGGGCGGTATCGATCAACTCGTCGAACGCACACGAGTGGACCGACGTGCGGCTCCTGCTCGACGCCGACGAGGTCGATGTGCTGCTGGTCTCGCCCGAACGACTGAACAACCCATCTTTTCGCGATGAACAGCTACCTGCCCTGATCGCCCGGGTCGGCCTTCTCGTGGTCGACGAAGCCCACTGCATCTCCGACTGGGGCCACGACTTTCGCCCGGACTATCGCCGGCTGCGCGACCTGATCGCGCAGATGCCGGCCGGCGTGCCCGTGCTCGCCACGACGGCGACCGCCAACAGTCGCGTCGTGCAGGATGTCGCCGAGCAGGTGGGCATGGTCGCCGCCGGTTTCCCGGGCGCCACCGCCACCCCGGGCATTGCCGAGGTCGTCACTATCCGCGGCCCGCTCGCCCGATCCTCGCTGCGGCTGGGCGTTCTGCGCCTGCCCGATTCGCGCGCCCGCCTGGCCTGGCTGCTCAGCCACCTCGGCGACCTGCCGGGCAGCGGCATCATCTACACCCTCACCGTGGCGGCCGCGGAAGACACCGCCCGGCTGCTGCGGGAGGCCGGCCACGCGGTGCGCGCCTACACCGGGCAGACCGACACGGGCGAGCGCGAAGAATCCGAGGGGCTGCTCAAGAACAACCAGGTCAAGGCACTCATCGCCACGAGCGCCCTCGGCATGGGATTCGACAAACCCGATCTCGGCTTCGTGCTGCACCTGGGCGCGCCGTCCTCCCCAGTGGCGTACTACCAGCAGGTCGGGCGAGCCGGCCGCGCCACCGCCTCGGCCGATGTGCTTCTCCTGCCCGGCGCCGAAGACGAAGCCATCTGGCACTATTTCGCGACAGCCTCGATGCCCAACCAGGCCAAGGCCCTCGCCGTTATCGGCGCGCTCGAAGCAGCCGGCGCTCCCCTGTCGACCCCGGCCCTCGAGGCCAGGGTGGACCTGCGGCGCACGCCGCTCGAGTTGCTGCTCAAGGTGCTCGACGTCGACGGCGCCGTGCACCGGGTCAAGGGCGGCTGGCAGTCCACCGGGCAGCCCTGGGTCTACGACGGGGAGCGTTACGAGCGCATCGCAGCCGCCCGGCGCGGCGAGCAGCGGGCGATGCTCGAATTTGAAAGCACCACAGGCTGCCGCATGGAATTTCTGCAGCGCGCCCTCGACGACGACACCGCCGTGGCCTGCGGCCGCTGCGACAACTGTCGGGGCGCCTGGTACCCGAGTGATGTGGCCGAGGGAGCGGCGGCCACGGCCGCGCAATCGCTCGACCGGGTCGGTGTCGCCATCGACGTGCGCGCTCAGTGGCCCACCGGCATGAGCAACCTTAGCGTCGCGGCCACGGGCAAGATCCCGCTCACCGAACGCGCCGAACCCGGCCGCGCGCTAGCCCGGCTGACCGATCTCGGCTGGGGCGGCCCTCTGCGGGACCTGTTCGACACCCAGGCAGCGGATGCCCCCGCCCCGCCGGCAATGCTCGCCGCCTGTGTGCGTGTGCTCGCCGAGTGGGGGTGGGCCGAGCGACCGGCGGCCATCATATCGATGCCGTCGCGGCGGCATCCGCTTCTCATCGATTCGGTGGCCAGCTCCCTGTCAGAAGTTGGCCGGCTGCCGTGGCTCGGCGCCGTGGACTGGGCCAACGGCGGCCCGACCGGCGAGCCGGGCGGCAACAGCGCCTACCGACTGTCGAGCGTCTGGGACCGCTTCACCGTGGCCCCCCAACTGGCCGCCACGCTCGCCCCGTTCGCTGGCCGCCCGATTCTGCTTATTGACGATCTGGCCGACAGCCGGTGGACCGTGACGGTAGCGGCACGGGTGCTGCGCCAGCACGGCGCCTCAGCGGTGTTGCCATTCACCCTGGCCCTGCGCTCGTAGCCCGCATGCAGCGCGTTGTCGGTTGCGACCGGAATAATATGCGGTTGCAACGCCTTGTTACGGAGGGAATGTCGCTACCTGCGGCCTCCGCACATTTCTGGGGCAACACCCGCACGACCCGCTCGCCCCAACTAGTACGTTAGGCGATTCTTGTCATGAAGTTCAGACTCATTCCGGCTGCCCTGCTCAGCGTCGTCGCACTCACCCTCACCGGCTGCTCCGCCTCGAATGGCGATAACGTAACCGGCACTGACGACTCGCTGAGCAGCGTCCTCGATTCGGGCACCCTCACGATCGGCACCGAGGGCACCTACCGCCCGTTCTCGTTCCACGAGGACGGCTCGGGCGAACTCACTGGCTACGACGTCGAGGTGGCTCGCGCCGTCGCCGCCGAGCTCGGCGTCGACGCCGCGTTCGAAGAGACCCAGTGGGACGCCATCTTCGCCGGCCTCACCGCCGGCCGCTGGGACACCATTGCCAACCAGGTATCGATCACTCCGAAACGCCTCGAGGCGTATGAGTTCTCCACGCCGTACACCTACTCCACCGGTGTCATTGTCGTTCCGACCGACAACACCTCGATCACTTCATTCGAGAGCCTCGACGGCCTGACCACGGCGCAATCGCTCACCAGCAACTGGAACACCCTGGCCACCGAGAGCGGCGCAACCGTCGAAGCCGTGGAGGGCTGGGCCCAGTCGGTCACCCTTGTGGAGCAGGGTCGAGTGGATGCCACGGTCAACGACAAGTTGACCTTTCTCGATTACCAGAAATCCACCGGTGCCGAAGGTCTCAAGATTGCCGCGGAGACCGAGGATCGCTCGGAGAGCGCCTTCGCTTTCGCGAAGGACCGCACCGCGCTGGCCGACGCCGTTAGCGAAGCGCTCGCGACTCTCAGAAAAGATGGAACGCTCGCCGAGCTCTCCGACAAGTACTTCGGCGCAGACGTCAGCCAGTAACCCACTGATTCGATGATCCAGCCTGATTGGGAGTTGTTCTTCAGCTCGCTCTGGCCGTTGCTCGATGGCGCGGTGCGAGGCACGATTCCCCTTGCCCTGACGTCGTTTGCGATCGGCCTCGTGCTTGCTCTCGCCCTCGCCCTGATGCGGTTGTCAGCGAAGCGATGGTTGTCGGGAATCGCCCGCGGTTACATCTCGATCGTGCGCGGAACTCCACTGCTCGTGCAGCTGTTCGTGATCTTCTACGGGCTGCCGTCGATCGGCGTGACCATCGAGCCGTGGCCGAGCGCCGTCGTGGCGTTCTCGATCAACGTCGGCGGTTACGCGGCCGAGGTCATCCGGGCCGCTATTCTCTCGGTGCCCAAGGGCCAATGGGAAGCCGCCTACATGATCGGAATGTCCCACCGTCGGGCCCTCACCCGCATCATCCTGCCGCAGGCAGCCCGGGTCTCGGTGCCTCCGCTGTCGAACACGTTCATCAGCCTGGTCAAAGACACCTCCCTCGCCTCGCTGATTCTGGTCACCGAACTGTTCCGTGAGGCGCAGCAGATCGCGGCATTCAGCACGGAATTCATGCTGATCTACCTCGAAGCAGCCCTCATCTACTGGGTCATCTGCCTGGTGCTGTCCACCGGGCAGGGTTTTCTTGAAAAGCGATTGGACCGCTATGTCGCCCGCTGATCCCCCCAAGACGACCGGCCAAGCGGATGCCGCGGCACTCGCTGGCCTGTTGCGCGTGCGCGGTCTGCAGAAGAGTTTCGGCAGCAACCGGGTGCTGGAATCGGTTGACCTCACCGTGGGCCGCGGCCGCGTGCTCGCTCTGATCGGGCCATCCGGCTCGGGTAAGACCACTATTCTGCGCTGCCTGAACGGGCTGGAGCTGCCTGATGGCGGCACCATCGAGGTCGCCGCGTCGACCACTGTTCGCGGCGCCAGTGTCGGCCACACGCCCGGCCGCGGTCCCAACTCGGCCGTTTTGGTCACCATAGATTTTGCCGCCAAGACCACAGCGAAACAGCTTGCCGCCCTGCGTGACCGGTCTGCCATGGTGTTCCAGCATTACAACCTGTTTCCCCACAAGACCGTGCTGCAAAACGTGATCGAAGGACCGGTCGTCGTTCAGCATCGCCCGGTCGCCGAGGTTACGGCCGAGGCGCTTGCCCTGCTCGAGCGGGTCGGCCTGACCGACAAACGGGACAGTTATCCGTTCGAGCTTTCCGGCGGCCAGCAGCAGCGGGTCGGCATCGTGCGAGCCCTCGCGCTGCGACCGCAGTTGCTTCTGTTCGACGAGCCGACCTCGGCTCTCGATCCGGAGCTCGTGGGCGACGTACTGCGCCTGATCAAGGAGCTCGCCGATGAGGGCTGGAGTATGGTCATCGTCACCCACGAACTGGAATTCGCCCGCGAGGTCGCGCACGAAATTGCCTTCGTCGACGGCGGTACCATCGTCGAGCACGGCGAGTCGAAACAGCTGCTACGGAACCCGCAGCAGGAGCGCACCCGCCAATTTCTGCACCGGCTGCTCCACCCGTTCTAGGGCACAGCAGCCGGCACGGGAAGAACTACGGATGCGGCGTGATGATCACGACGGTAATCCGGTCGAGGCCAGGACCGTAGTGCCAGTAGATGCGACCGGCTGTCGGCGTGCGGTGCTCGATATAGGAGTCCCAGACCGCCTCACCCTTCTTGCCGGCGAGCGACACGTACTTGTGCGAGCGCAACGCGGGGTCATCGGGGTTCAACTGCAGGCGACCGAGAGCGGTCCGCACTCGTTTAAGACGGCCGACCAGCTGTGGCTTCGTTTCGAGGAGCGACAGCCCCGAAGCCGCTTCTCTCGTCAGGAGGAGCGTAAAACTCATGACTGGGTCTCGGCCGGTGCGGTCGAATCATCGGCCGCATGCTCCTCATCGGCGTACCGGGTGAAGTCGCCGCCCTCGCTCGTTTCTTCCTTGCTGCTGTGCTCGAGGCCTCGCACCAGGGCGGCACGGATGCCCTCATCATCCCAGACCAGAAGCTCGCGGCGCGGGATCGAGACGAGCGGAGTCAGCAGAATCTCTCCGTCGGCGTTCACGGCGACGGCGTAACGATCGTCGCGGTGCACACCAGCTTTACCGAACGCCATGCGGGAGCGCTCATCGGCGCTGACTTCACCCATCGGAACGAAGTCCGATTTAAGTTCCGTCATCTTCTTCAGTTCCACCATCGTCTTCGCCCAATCATCTGGCGGCGCGCACCCGTCCGGGGGGATTCACCGGGACCGATTCGAGCCTGTCTGAAAATGAGATTACCCCAGATTTACATGTGGGTAAACCCCTAGACAAAAACTTTGGATGGTTTATGGTATTCCGCGCGCGCGTGCGATAGGCACGCTCACAAGGAAAGACCAGTCCGGTCGGCAGGGCAATCGGACTGGTCTAGGCATTACTAATATACAGCCCCTCTCGCACGCGCTCAAGCACCAAACTCGCACCTTGTCTTGCATAATTCACGAACAGGTCAGTGGGACAGTGCGGCCCCACCCCGCAGTGCCGGGCGGTGCAGCGATCGGGGCCTTTGCTCCGGGTGCGGAGCAGTCTGGGCGCGCTCGAGCAGGTAGCGCGTCACGGTATTCCAGTCTGGAAACAACGGTGTCAGAAACTTGATCAGCTCCCCTTCGAACCGGTCAGCGCCGATAGCCGACCCGTCATCGACGAGAAAGTCACCCCGGTTGAGGTGCTTGTGGTGCGAGAGGATCAACCGCTTGTAGGCCGGCCCGCCGACATCCGCTCCGAGATGTTCCTGCACCCACTCGAGCTTGTGCTGCCAGGCGCTCGCGTTGGCCCACGGGGCCATCGACAGAATGTAGGTATCGAACGATTGGGCCAGGGTGTGAAAGGCGTCGATGGCACCACTGATCGGTTCCATCCGGGCGAAAATGCCGGGTACTTCGTCGAGCCGCTTCTCGTAGCGGATGTACTCGGCGTTGGTGAGTCGGTCGATTCCCGACTGCACATTGACGAGGGTGTTGTCGAGGTCGATATAGAGGATCTTCTTCAATTGGGGCTCCCTGACGCGGCTCGCTTCGTTGCGGCAACGCTCCGATGGTGACAGGGTCGCCCCGGATCGGCAATGCCTGCGGTCAACTCCATCAGGGCTGGAGGCCGTTGCCCGGGGTCATACAGTGGCCGTGTCAGCCTCGATTCGGCTGTACCCCTGGTCGGTAACCCAGACACGCAGCGTGGCCGGAATCTGCTCTTTCATGGAATCGACGTGGCTGATCAGGCCGATCGTGCGGCCTCCGGCACGCAGCGTGTCCAGGGTGCTCATGGCGGTCTCGAGGGTTTCGCTGTCGAGCGAGCCGAAGCCCTCATCGACGAACAGGGTATCGAGCGTGATGCCGCCCGCCTGCCCGGTCACCACTTCGGCCAGCCCGAGCGCGAGGGCCAGGGAGGCGAGGAATGTCTCGCCCCCCGATAAGGACTGCGTCGCCCGCGCACGGCCGGTGAACCCGTCTCGGATCATCAGGCCCAGTCCAGAGCGCGCACCGCCCTTCACGCGAGAGTCGTCGTGTTCGAGCGCATACCGTCCGCTCGTCATCGTGCGCAGGCGCAGGTTGGCCGCCGCGACGATCTCCTCTAATTGGGCGGCCAGGACATAGGTCTCCAGCCGCATCCGTTTCGTGTTCGGTTCGTCGCCCTGCATGACGTCAGCCAGCTCGCGCACCTGGGAGTGCACGCTAAGCAAGTCAGCGGATGCCGCAAATCTCGTCGTGACTCCGCGCACGAGTTCGGCCAGCTGGCCGGCCCGCTCGGCCAGCGAGCTGTGCTCGCTCACGGCGGCATCGCGCGCGCTGCTCGCAGCGTCGACCTTTCGCTGGGACGGCTCAAGATCGACCGGTGCTGACGCTAGACCGATCAGCTCTGGATCTGCCGCTGCCGCGCGCGCTGCTGCACATTCGTCGTCATAGGACCGCACCACGGTCTCCAACCGTATGCTCTCGCGTTCGTCGATGCGTGCCGCGACGGCCGTCTCCTCGTCGCCGAAGCCTTCTTCCCTCATTTGTCCCATAACCCGGCTGGTGGCGTCATCGTTGGCGGTGGCGCGTCGTCGACTGAGGGCGAGCGCGCCGTCCAAAGCCCGCGCGCAGTCCAGTTCGTACTGCAGGGCACGCACCTGGTCGGTGACGCTGTCGCTCGCTCCGCGCTGCGCGCCCACGCGTGCCACGAGCAGGTCGCGCTGCCCGGACCGCACGCTGTGGGTGTCCGCCGCCGCATCGCGTGTCGCCCGCACGGCCACCATTGCGGCCTGAGCGAGACACAAGCCCTGTCGGAGATTGGCTTGTTCCTGCCGAAGCCCATCGACCAGATCGGCAGCCAAGCGCGCGGTCGACAAGCGGGCACCGGCGGCAGCGCATTCGGCGCGGAGCTCATCGACACTTCGTTCCCCGGCCAGCGCCTGCGCCTGCGCGAGCCGGTTCGTCAGGGCGGTCGCGGCCTGCTGGGCGTCAGACAAGTGCTGCTGCCGACCCTGCATATGCTCGCGCGCCTTGGTGAGGTCGGCCGCGGTGATCACCCCGCCCCGGGTTGCCGCCGGGTCGGGGTGTTCGACGGACCCGCAGACCGCACAGGCTGCACCGTCGACGAGGTAACTGGCCAGTTCAGACGCCTGCCCGGCGATCCGCCGGGCCACGAGCGCCTCGTAGTCGACGGCGGCTGCCGCGTTGTCACGACTGCGGACCAGCAGCTGCTGGTCGGCACCGACCAACTCGGCCAGTGAGGACACCACGTCTTCAGCCGCCCCGAGCCTGGCTTCGACCCGGCGCACGGCCGCGTCGGCGTCGCTCTCACCGGCGGCGGCGAGTGTCGCTGCCGCGAGTTGCACGCCAACGAAATCGATCTGCTGGGGCAGTTCGTCGAGTCGCTGCTCGGCACGCGTCAGGTCTTCGGTCTGAACAGCGAGCAGGTCGAACAAGGCCGTGATTTCGAGGTCAAGGGCGGGGAGCCGCTCTTCCTCCGCGAGCACCTCGGCGAGCGCTCCGAGCCGCCCCACTAGGGAATCCATGATCGGACGCAGTGCCGGCTCGGCATCGTCTTGCGTGTCGACGCCGCCCGTGCCCACGTCTTTCTCGCTGAACGCCGCGTCGAATGGCAGCCACGCGGCCCGGGCCGAGGTTTCATCGGCCAGTGCCGCCTGCCACGCGAGAGTCGCGGCCCGGCTGCTGCGAATGTGCGGCCACACCCGTGCTGCCCGCACGGCGTGGCCGAGCACAATTCGCTCTCCCTCGACCTCGGCAGAGCCTGCGTCGAGGGTCGCCAGGGTGGCCTCGGCAAAAGCGCGCCGGGCCTGACGCCGCTGAGTCTCGGTTGCCGCTCGGTGTTGTATGGTCGCGGTTGCCAGGGTCGCCGCTGCGGTCTCCACGCCTCGCGCGGCGACGTCGACCTCGCGCTTCAGGCCGGCCAAGGCATCGAGGAACCAGCCCAGGTCGGGCGCGACCGGCGGCACGGAAAGTCGCAGCTGGTGCATGGCCGCCGTGGCATATTCAGCGACATCGCGCTGCACGGCAGCACGGCTCTCATCGAGAGACTTGCGGCGCTGAACGAGCGCGGTTTCCAGCTGTTCGAACCGGGTGGTTCCGAACAGGCTGCGCAGCACGGCACGTCGTTCGTCGGTCCTGGCCAGCAAGAAGAACTGGAACCGGTTCTGGGCGAGAAGGATCACCTGCAGGAACTGGTCTGCCTTCAAGGGCAGAATCGCGCTCAGTTCAAGGCCGACGGCTTTGGGCTTGGCCGCGACGCCACGCCAGTGCGTGCCGTGCAGCACATACAGTGCAGCGGTATGCGCTGCGGTGGTCGTTCCGGCACCGTTCTTCTTCGCTCGCTCATACTCCGGGCTGCGCAACAGACGGTAGTCGCGCCCGCGCAGGCTGAAGTCGAGTTCGACAAAGGTGGGATCATCGGGCTCGCAGTAGTCGCTGCGCAAACGCTTCTCCGCGTCGCTGAAACGCGGCACCTGGTCATAGAGAGCAAAACATATTGCATCGAGGATGCTGGACTTACCAGCACCGGTCTTGCCGGTGATGAGAAAGATTCCGTCGGCGTCAAAACGCTCGAAATCGACAATCTGTTCGTTCTTGAATGGTCCGAACCCGGCCAGGCGCAGTCGTTTGATCTTCATGCGTTCGCCTCCTGCGCACCCTGTTCGGTCTGAAGCTCGGCAATCAACGCGCTTTCAAACTCGCTGGGCCCAACTCCGTTCCGCACGAACGACAGGAAGCCCGCCACGATCTCTGCATCACTCGTGGCCGCGCGAATGCGCTCGGCGTAGGTGGAGCCACCCGCTTCGAGCGTGATCGCTGGCCGATGCTCGAGCGCGACGCAGTGCGCGAATCTGGTCTGCAGCGAGCGCATGGCATCGAGCGGGCGCACCCGGTCGGTGAGGACGACCTTCACCCAGTCGCCCTCGTTGTGAGCGAGGGTCTCATCAGTGAGCAGCGTGGCGAGTTCGCCGGTGAGCACCGTGAGACGGCGCGGAATGGGAAGGTCGACCCACTCGACGGCGGGGTGTCCGGCGGCACTCTCTTCAGCCGCACCGTGCTCAGCCGCACCGTGTTCAGCCGCACCGTGCTCAGCCGCACCGTGCTCAGCCCTACTGTGTTCAGTCCCACCGAGACCCTCTGCATCAAGTTCGACCAGCCAGGCCCCGCGCGGCTTGCCAACCTCGGAGAAGGAATAGTGCAGGGGGGCTCCCGAGTAGCGCACCCGCTCGGTGAGGGTGGCCCGCCCGTGAATGTGGCCGAGCGCGACGTAGTCGCAGCCGTCGAAGACACCGAGCGGCACGACGTCGAGCCCACCAGCGGTGATGTCGCGCTCCACATCACTCGACTCGGCGGCCGGAGCGACTCCGGCCGCGAAGCAGTGCGCGAGCACGACGCTGCGCCCCCCGCGGCCCGCCAGGTCGTCACGAATGCGCATCATGGCGAAATTCAGCACCTGCTCGTGGGTTTTGAGCGACACGCCAGGGTGCAGGTGGCGAATGAGAACGGGTTCGAGGTAGGGAATGCCGTAGAAATGCACCGGACCGTACTCGTCGGTGATGGTAATCGGCTCGAGATATTGCTCCGGCCGGGTCACGACGTGGATGCCGGCCAGGGCCGCCCACTCCGACTGAAAGCCGAGACGGGTCGCCGAGTCGTGGTTGCCGCTCGTCATGACGACGGCTGCCCCGGCTTCTTTGAGCCGCCGCAGCGTGCCGGTGAGCAGCGCGTAGCTCTCTTTCGAGGGCATCGCCGAGTCGAAGACGTCTCCCGCCACGACCACCGCGTCGACGCCGCGTTCGCGTACCAGTTCAACGAGCGCATCCAGCACGATGCCGAGGTGCGCGAGCGTGGAATGGGTGTGGAAGGTGCGCCCGATGTGCCAGTCCGAGGTGTGCAGAATCTTCATGCTATTCACGGTACCGGGGCGCACCGACAGTGCCGACCGGCGGCATCCGCTCGGCAGGGCTCGCGGGTACCACTCATCGCATTTCTTTGTTTATCTTCATAAATTTTGACAAACAAAAATAAACACAGCTAAAGTCAATAAAAACCACTTAATAGTCAAAATCACTCACCGTCGAGGAGGCATTCGTGTTCGCCGAAGAACGTCAACTTTTGATCGCCGCACTCGTGGCAACCCAGGGTCGGGTCACCGTGAGCGAGCTCGCCACGCGATTCGCCATCACCGCCGAGACCGTGCGCCGTGACCTCGACACCCTTGAAGCCGCTCGCCAGTTGCGTCGCGTGCACGGCGGCGCCGTAGCTATCGACCGCCTGAGCCTGTCGGAACCGAGCCTCGACGAACGCCAGACCCAGCATCTCGACGAGAAATCACGCATTGCCGACGCGGCGATGCGCATGATCCCCGCGAGCCGCACCGGTTCGATCGTGCTCGACGCCGGAAGCACCACCGAGCGCCTCGCCGACCGGCTGGCCGGATGGACGCCCGCCGTCACCGGTGACCAGCTGCTCGTGATCACCAATGCGGTACCGATCGCCGGCAAACTCTCCCGCAACGAGACCATCCAGCTGCACATTCTCGGTGGCCGCGTACGCGGCCTGACCAGCGCCATCGTCGGCGCCGGCACCGTCGCGCAGCTCGGGGTCCTCCGCCCCGACATCGCCTTCATCGGTACGAATGGCATCAGCACCGCTTTCGGTCTCAGCACCCCGGACTCGGTCGAAGCGGCTGTCAAATCGGCGATCGTCACCTCGGCCCGACGCGTCGTCGTGCTCGCCGATTCCAGCAAGCTCGACCAGGAAACGCTGGTCTGCTTCGCCACCCTCGCGGCGATCGATACTTTAATAACGGATGCTGCGCCATCCGCTCATCTCGCCGCTGCCCTCGCTGCGGCCGACGTCGACGTAGTGATCGCATGATCGTCACGCTGACCCCGAACCCGAGCCTCGACCGCACCATCGAGTTGGCCGGCCCGCTCGAGCGCGGAGAGGTACAGCGGGCCGTGGCTGCCCACAGCGAGCCCGGCGGTAAGGGCGTCAACATCTGCCGCGCCCTCGAAGCCAGCGGCATTTCGAGCCTCGCCATCCTGCCCGGCGACGCCGACGATCCAGTACTTCTCGCCCTGACCAGCCAAGGAATTCCGCATCTCGGCCTGCCGATTGCAGCGCCGCTCCGCAGCAACGTGGCGATCACCGAACCCGACGGCACCACGACCAAGCTTAACGAACCCGGTCCGGTACTGACCCTCGCTCAGCAGGACGCCCTCGTCGACCTCGTGCTGGACCAGTCGGTCGGAGCGAGCTGGCTCGTGCTGGCCGGCTCGGTTCCACCCGGCGTGCCGGATGATTTCTATGCCCGGATCATCCGCGAGTTGCGCGCCCGATTCGGCAGTGACGCACCGAAGGTCGCCGTTGATTCCTCCGGTGGCCCGCTCGCTGCCGCGGCGCTCGCCCGCCCCGACCTGCTCAAGCCCAACGGTGAGGAACTCGCCGAGCTCAGCGGACTCTTCGACGGTGACACACTCGAAGCGAACCCCGCGCGAGTCGTCGACGCGGCTCGCGTTCTGATCGCGGGCGGCGTCGGTGCCGTGCTGGCGACCCTCGGTGCGAAGGGTGCCGTGCTCGTCACCGCCGAAGGCAGCTGGATCGCCACCACTCCCCCGATGATCGCCGTGAGCACCGTCGGCGCCGGCGATTCCGCCCTAGCCGGCTACCTGCTGCAGAGCAATGCCGGAGCGAGCGCCCCAGACTGCCTGCGCCAAGCCACCGCCCACGGCGCCGCCGCCGCCGCCCTGCCCGGTTCCACCGTTCCCGCTCTTCACCAAACCAACCCCAGCGCCGTCACCGTGACGGACCTTGCCCCAGCACCGGTCCCCCGGCCAGTCCTGGTCTCATATCCACAGGAGGATATCCAGTGAGTGCACTGATTACCCCGGAGCTCGTTGCTCTGGAGACCCATGTAGGTACCGAGCCGAAGGACGTCATTCGGCACCTGGCCGAGCTCGTCGTCGCGTCGGGTCGTGCCACCGAGATCGAGGCTCTGTACGCGGATGCCCTCGCCCGTGAGGCGAAGACCGCCACCGGCATCCCCGGTGGCCTGGCTATCCCGCATTGCCGTTCCACCGCGGTGCTGGAGCCCACGCTCGCGCTCGCGCGCCTGTCGACCCCGGTCGATTTCGGCTCGAAAGACGGCCCGGCCGACCTGGTCTTTCTCATTGCAGCACCGGACGGTGCCGACCAGGAGCACCTGAAGATTTTGGCCAAGCTGGCCCGGTCGCTCATGAAGAAGGACTTCACCGCTGCGCTGCGCGATGCATCGAACACGCAGCAGATCGTCGAACTCGTCAACAACGTCGTTGCCCCCGTACCGGTTGCCGCTCGCGCCCACGCTGCCGGTGACAGTGCCAATACCGGCACCGGTCCAGCACGGACCGGCATGAAGCGAATCGTCGCCGTCACCGCCTGCCCGACCGGCATCGCGCACACCTACATGGCCGCCGACTCCCTGATTGCCGCGGCTAAAGCGGTTGGAGTCGACCTCCAGGTGGAGACGCAGGGGTCGGCCGGCCTCACCCCGCTCGACCCCGCGGTCATCGCTGCGGCCGACGCTGTGATCTTCGCCGTCGATGTTGACGTGCGCGGCCGGGAACGCTTCGCTGGCAAGCCCGTCATCAACGCCCCGGTCAAGCGCGGCATCGACGAACCCGGCCGGTTGATCGAGGAGGCCCTCGCGGCTGCCCTCAACCCGAATGCCCGTCGGGTCAGCGGAACCGTTGACCAGAATGACGCTACGGAGAAGAGCGAGCACCTGGGCCAGAAGCTCAAGCGCGCGCTGCTCACCGGTGTCAGCTACATGATTCCCTTCGTCGCCGGCGGAGGCCTGCTCATCGCCCTCGGCTTTTTGCTCGGCGGCTACGCGATCACGGATGTAGCCGACAAGGTGGTGCTGAACAACAGCCTCTTCAATCTGCCGGACGGTGGGGCGAACGTTCTCGGCGGGTTGGGTGTCTATCTCGGGGCGGTCTTCTTCAAGATCGGTGCCCTGTCGATGGGCTTCCTGGTTCCTGCGCTGGCCGGCTACATCTCCTTCGCCATCGCCGACCGTCCCGGTATCGCACCGGGCTTCGTCGCCGGCTCCGTCGCCGGTTTCATGGGTGCTGGATTCCTCGGCGGTATCGTCGGCGGCCTGCTCGCCGGTGTCGTGGCCGCGAGCTTCGCCAAGCTCAACGTTCCGCGTTGGCTGCGCAGCCTGATGCCCGTCGTAATCATTCCTCTTATCGCGTCGATCGTCGCCTCCGGTTTGATGTTCATCGTTCTCGGCGGGCCCATCGCGCTGCTGACCGTGGGTCTCGGTGACTGGCTGAACGGCATGACCGGAGCATCCGCTGTGATTCTCGGTGTCATCCTGGGCCTCATGATGGCCTTCGACCTCGGTGGCCCGGTGAACAAGGTCGCCTATGCCTTCGCCGTCGCCGGCCTCGGCGCGGCAAGCCTGGCCAACCAGGCGCCGTGGCAGATCATGGCCGCGGTCATGGCCGCCGGCATGGTGCCGCCGCTCGCAATGGCCCTCGCCACCGTGCTCGACAAGAAGCTGTTCAGCCTGGTCGAGCGTGAAAACGGCAAGGCGGCCTGGCTGCTTGGTGCCTCGTTCATCTCCGAAGGCGCCATTCCGTTCGCCGCCGCCGACGTCTTCCGGGTGATCCCGGCTGCCATGCTCGGCGCCGCCGTCACCGGCGGGCTGTCGATGGCCTGGAATGTCACGAGCAAGGCGCCGCACGGTGGAGTATTCGTGTTCTTCGCCATCGACAACTTCCTGCTGTTCCTGCTCGCGATCGTGATCGGTACTGTTGTATCGGCGTTCGCGGTCGTCGGGCTCAAGCGTTACGCGGTGCGGAAGCGCCCGGTTGATGCCCCGGAAGCCGTTCTCGTGAACGCGTGACCCGACAAGCACTAGATACCCGCGCGGAACGACACGCAGTACAGTGACGCCAGCCGCCCGCTGGGGATCAAAGGAATGAGGACGATCGTGCAGACGCTCCCAGGCAAGGCCAGTACAGACAAGTCCGAAACCGGCCGCACCTTCGCTGGAGTCGGAGTCAGCCCCGGACGCATCATCGGCCCCATTTTGTTGATGCCCCAGGCCGTGCGCGAACCCGCCATGGGCGAGCGTCTGGCCGAGGGAACGTCGCCGGAGGAAGCATCCACTGCCTTGCGTGCCGCTGCGAAAGCCGTGCAGATCAACCTCACCACTCGCTCGGTCGGCGCCTCCGGCGCCGGCCGGGAGGTACTCGAGGCCACGGCTCTGATGGCGAACGACCCGATGCTGATCAAAGCGGCCGTCAAGCTCATCACCACCGGCGCCTCTGCGGAACGAGCAATCTGGGACGCCGCCGCCTCGGTCGCCGAGATGCTGCACAACCTCGGCGGCTATATGGCCGAGCGAGCAACCGACGTTCTTGATGTGCGCGGGCGCATCGTCGCCGAGCTGCGCGGCGTTCCGGCCCCTGGAATTCCGTATTCGGACACCCCGTTCATTCTGGTCGGCGAGGACCTTGCGCCGGCCGACACCGCCACCCTCGACCCGGCGAAGGTGCTCGCGCTGGTCACCTCGAGCGGTGGACCGCAATCGCACACGGCTATCATCGCCCGGGCCCTCGGGCTGCCGGCCGTGGTCGCCGCCGTGGGTGTCGACAGCCTCACCGACGGCACCGTTGTCTTCGTCGATGGGGCCGTCGGCACCGTTCTGGTCGACCCCGGCGCCGACGAGGTCGCCCTCGCCAAGGCCTGGGAGACCACTACGGCCGCGCTTGCCGTGTTCGATGGCACCGGACGACTGAAAGACGGCCACCTCGTTCCGCTGCTCTCCAATGTCGGCGGCACCACGGATGCGGTCAAGGCCGCCGCGGCCGGCGCGCAGGGCGTCGGCTTGCTGCGAACCGAGTTCTGTTTTCTGGAACGCGACACCGAGCCGACCATCGCCGAACAGGTCGAGGCCTACCGCGGCGTGTTCGACGCTTTCCCCGGCAAGAAGGTCGTCGTGCGCACCCTCGACGCCGGCGCCGACAAGCCGTTGCCGTTTCTGACCGATGCCTCCGAGCCGAACCCGGCGCTCGGTGTGCGCGGTTACCGCACCGATTTAACGTCTCCTGGGGTGCTCGAGCGTCAGCTTGCAGCCATCGCGCTGGCGGCTGAGGGAACCGAAGCCGAGGTCTGGGTGATGGCCCCGATGATCTCCACCGCCGAGGAGGCCGAGCACTTCGCTGGCCTCTGCCAGGCCGCCGGGCTGCAGACGCCCGGTGTCATGGTCGAGGTTCCCTCGGCCGCGCTGACCGCGGCGAGCATTCTTGGGCACGTGCACTTCGTGAGTCTCGGCACCAACGATCTCACCCAGTACGCTATGGCGGCCGACCGCCAGCTCGGCCCACTCGCGGCCCTCAACACTCCGTGGCAGCCCGCCGTGCTGCAGTTGATTCGGTTGACCGTGGCCGGGTCGCGTGACGAGGGCCACGACAAGCCGGTCGGTGTTTGCGGCGAGGCCGCGGCCGATCCCGCCCTCGCGGTCGTTCTGGTCGGACTGGGCGTGTCGACGCTGTCGATGACTGCGCGGGCCCTCTCCCCCGTCGCCGCGGTGCTCGCCAGCGTGACGCTCGCCGAGGCGCAGCAGCTCGCTGCGCTGGCCCTGACGGCGCACTCAGCAACGGATGCCCGTCGCATCGTTCGCGAGAAACTGCCCATACTCAGCACGCTGGGTTTGTAACCACCACACTCACTTCCCACTCTGTCTACCCTGGAGGACCCCATGCCCGAACGTACCGCCGTCATTGCCAGCCGCGTCGGCCTGCACGCCCGCCCAGCGGGAATCTTCGTCGCCGCCGTGGGCGAGCTGCCCCTCGAAGTCACCATTGCGATGGCCGGCGAACCGGCCGACGATGCCATGGACGCCTCGAGCATCCTCTCGATCATGAGCCTCGGCGCTTCCAACGGCGACACCGTCGTGCTGCGCGCCGAAGGCGAGGGTGCCGATGAAGCTCTCGACTCGCTCGTCAAGATTCTCGAGACCGACCTCGACGCCGAATAGCTCGACGCCGAATAGTCAGTCGGGCCAGTTACGTAAAAACCTTTACCGCTCGCAACTGGGTACCTAAGCTAGGTAAATCGGCCGGCATCCACTCAGATGACGATCCGATCGGGAGAATCGTCCTGAACACCCCGCGAACACCCCTGCGTGCGACGAGTGAGGAATCTACTGTGACCGAACGACAGACTTACCTGGGAAACGTCGAAGCTGGCGCCACCGAAGAAGAGCACACCATCAAGGACTGGGCCGATCTCGGCCAGGAAATGTGGTCCTACCTGACCGGCAAGGGCGCGGCCATCAACTACAGCTTCATCGACATGGTCGTCGAAGTTCCGCGCGACATCGGCCCAGACGCACCGCGCGCCGTGTGGAAGCTCAACGGAACCCTACGGGTCACCACGAGCGACGAGAAGTCCCTCGGCTCTGATCCCTTCAGGGGTTGAAGTGAGCCCTTCGGCGAGCGTGACGACAACCTCGCCGGTTCGCCTACACATCGATCTGGCGTTCTCGTTGGAGGAACCGTCGGTCCGGCCGGACGGTTCCTCTGACGGCTCCACCGGCGACACCTTCGGGGCACGGGACACCATGCAGGGTACGGTGACCGCGGAGGGCACGGAGATCACCATCTTCACGAGTAACCCGGAAATGTTCGTGCAGGGCCGTGCCCTCAACCTGGAACCGCTGCGTGCGCTGGCCGCCGAGCTTGCGGCTCGAAAACTGACCGTGTCGATCACCGGGCCGGTCGGCCTGATCGCCCGCCTGGGCGACGTGCAGGCATCCGTCACGCAACGGCTTGTGACGCGGTCGCCGCACATTGTTCTCGGGTCGCGAAACGCGCTGGGCCCGCTCGTGCAGGCTCGCCTGCGCGGGCAGGCACGCATGCCGGTGGTCATTCCGCTGCCGCCGTCAACCGTGTTCCCGATTGCACCGACCTTCGACCGGCGCAACCGCCGAAAAGTCACGACCACGCATTACACGCCGGGAAGCGGGCGTCCGCGCCTCATTTTCGTCGTGGGGTCGCAGAACTGGAACGGGCAGATGCCCCGGGAATTCAACCTGTTGCCGGGCACGACCACGATTGGGTCGTCGCCCGAGGCCGACCTGCAGTTGGCCGGTTTGAAGCCGCTGCACGCCGAAATTCGCCACGACAACAACGACGAGTATCGTCTGTTCGCAATCGGTGAGGTTGCGGGCAGCTCCCGCCCTGCCGAAGACGGCCGCAGCATCGGCAACGGCCAGATTCTGCGCACCGGTTCGCGGCTCGAGATGGGCCCATGGCGCATGGGCTATTTTCGGGAGGAATTCGCCGACCACGGCCGTCCGTTCGGCGGACGCGTGGGCGGCGAACTGTCCGTGCAGAAGCCGCAGCCGCCAAGGCCGCGCACCTGACCCGGGTTGTTATCTCGTGAGGGTGCCGCACCCGCCGTGCGACACCCTCACGAGGTGAAGAGGTCGGTCCAGACCGCTCGCGAACCCGACTCGCCGATCAGGGCCACCGTCACCACCGCTCCGATCGCGCTCACGACAGCGATCGCATTGAGAACGATCCGAACCGCGAGGCGGGCTGATCGGCTCGGCACCGCGGAGGAGAAACGGGCGCCCTCAGCGACAACGTAGCGGTACCACACCCATTGCAGCACGGCCAGGAGGAATAGGCCGATCACCCACGGCAGCAGAGTCGTGCCGAGGGACGTGTGCGCGCCGAGCAGCGGGGTCACGTTGACGAGCCTTGATTGGAGCCACTCCCCCGCCTGCACCGCGAGCGGCACCAGCACCACCGCGGCGAGGGCTACGAGCGGCGTCACGATACCCAGTCGCCGCCGAGCGGCCGGCCAGAATGCGGTCAGCAGCGTACACAGTGCGGCGAGCGGCACCACAATCACGACCGCGTGCACGATCAGCACGTGCAACGGCAGTCCGTTGAATTCCCAATCAATGTTCACGATGCGTCTCCGGTTCAAAGCTGTGCTTTTGGGCCCCCCGCTGGGCGGGCGGGTCGCTTGGCCTGATCATTGCACGATTCGACCCGACCAACCCACACCTTTCTGCCGGTCGCGTGCAAGGGTGGACGAGTGACTTATACCGCTCCGAACGCCTTCACCACCCGTCCGACCCTGCAGGGAACCTTCGGCATGACCGCCTCGACGCACTGGCTCGCAACGGCCTGCGCCCAGGCCGTACTCGAGCGCGGCGGCAACGCCTTCGACGCAGCGGTCGCCGGCGCCTTCGTGCTGCACGTGGTGGAACCGCACCTGAATGGGCCAGGTGGCGACATGACCGGCGTCTTCGTTACGGCGACCGAACCGGATGCCCCGCGCGTCTTGATGGGGCAGGGTCCGGCCCCGCAGGCTGCCACCATCGAGCACTACCGGTCAGAGGGCCTCGACCTGGTGCCCGGGTCGGGCGTGCTCGCCGCGGCCGTACCGGGCGCGGTCGACGCCTGGCTGGTACTGCTGCGCGATCACGGCACTTGGGAGCTTGCCGCGGTGCTCGCCTTCGCCCTGGGGTACGCGCGCGACGGGCATCCGGTTCTGGGCCGGGTCGTCGCCACGATCGGCTCGGTCGCGGCGTTGTTTACCGAGCACTGGCCGACCTCGGCGGCTCAGTGGATGCCGAACGGCCACCTTCCCGAGGCGGGCGACCTCGTGACCAATTCAGCCTGGGCCAGGAGCCTCGACCGACTGCTCGCCGCGAGCGCGGACTCGGCCGTCACCACCCGTGAGGGGCGCATCGACGCGGTCCGAAGGGAATGGCGGGAGGGGTTCGTGGCCCGCGCCATCGTCGACTTCGGGCTCACGGCGCACCGGCATTCCTCCGGCACCGACCATGCCAGCGTTATGACGCTGGCCGATCTCGCCGGTTTCGAAGCGAGCATCGAGGAGGCCACGACCGTCGTCTTTCGCGGCCACGCCATCGCCAAAACCGGCGCCTGGGGCCAGGGACCGGCGCTGCTGCAGACCCTGATGATTTTGGAGGGTTTCAGCGACGAACACCTCGACCCGTCGACCGCGCTCGGCGCGCACACCATTCTCGAGGCCCAGAAGCTGAGTTTTGCCGACCGCGATGCCTACTACGGAGACGCCGACGTTCCACTGGATTACCTATTGTCGGCCGACTACGCGGCCATCCGGCGGGCGCTCATCACCGAGCAGGCCTCACACGAATATCGTCCGGGCGTCGTGCCCGGGCGTGCCCCGTATTACCCGGTGCTGCGCACCGACTACACGACGCAGGCGCTGTCCGCGCAAGGCGCGGCAGCATCCGCTGCTGTCGGTGAACCGACGGTCATGCTGCCCGCTCGCGCCGACGCGGAGCCTGAAACCTTGTCGACCGGTGAGCTGCGCGGCGACACCTGCCACATCGACGTCGTCGACCGGTGGGGCAACATGGTCTCGGCGACGCCGTCGGGCGGCTGGCTGCAGTCATCGCCGACCATTGCCGAGCTTGGGTTCTGCCTCGGTTCGCGCCTGCAGATGACCTGGCTCGAGCCTGGCGCACCCTCCGCCCTGACCGGCGGCAAGCGCCCGCGCACGACCCTCACCCCGACGCTGGTATTGAAGGACGGGCAAGCGGTGACGGCGCTCGGCTCCCCCGGCGGCGACCAGCAGGACCAATGGCAGCTGCTCTACCTGCTGCGAACGATCGTCGGCGGGTACACCCCGCAGCAGGCAATCGATGCGCCGGCCTTTCACAGCACCTCGTTTGCGGGCTCGTTCTGGCCGCGCACCTGGGAACCCGGCGGCGCCGTCGTGGAAGACCGACTGGGCGAGGCGGTCATCGCCGAACTCGAACGGCGCGGCCACCGAATCAACCGGGCCGGCGACTGGGCGCTCGGTCGCATCTCGGCGGTCACCCGCGACCCGCAGTCCGGGCTGCTGCAGGCGGCGGCCAATCCGCGCGGGGCCCAGGGGTACGCCGCGGGTCGCTAACCCCGCAGCAAAATACCACCGTTTCGGCTTTTCTGCTGTCCCCACGAAGGGGGAGGACATCAACCTGTCTATCCCCACTACATTGGAGCTATCGAACCGATTACCCGAGTCGGCGATGGAACGGACAATCGTGAAAATGTTGCAGACAGAGTGCCCAGAATGCCAGCAAATGGTGTGGATCACGTCGGATACCCGCTTCGCGACCTATCACTCCCTGGCCAGCTCCACCGAGGATTGCCCCGGCTCCCGAATGACCGTTCCGGTACCCCCCAAGCAGACTGCCGCGAGCCGGCGGCGTGCGCAGGCCGATCTGCTCGCGTGGGCCCACTCCACGAGCCCGGCCGGTGTCGCTGTTAAACACAAGGCCGCCTGACCCCACCGCACGATGTCATCGATCAACCCGAGCGATCGATGCCAGCTGTCTACTCGTCGAGAGCGGGTAAACGATTGCTTCAGCCCCGCTGAAGTAGCCGTTTACCCGCTTTCGCGTGAAGTCAGGCAGGGGCGGGCACCAGCAGGTCGGCCAGGACCAGGGCGAGAGCGCGAGCCCCGGCCTCGGCGTCGTCGTCCTCCACGTGTTCCTCGGGGGAGTGCGACACCCCGGTGGGATTGCGCACGAACAGCATCGCGGTCGGCACGAACTGGGTGAGGATTCCCGCGTCGTGACCGGCTCCGGTGTCTTGCACCGGGGCATCCGGCAGTAGCAGGCTCAAGTGATCGCGCAGCGCCGGGTCGAAGCTGACCGTGCGGCTGACCGACTCTTCGGTGAGCTGCACCGTGCAGCCCTCGGACGCCGCGATCAGGCGTGCCTGCCCGAGAATCGTCGCTACAACGGATGCCGTCACCGCGTCATCGGGATGCCGCGCGTCGAGCCACAGGTCGACCCGCGAGGCAATCACATTCGTGCCTCCCGGCACGGGTTCGAGCCGGCCGACGGTAGCACGGGCACCCGGCTGGGCGCGGGCCGTGTCGCGGATGGCCACAACGATTCCCGCCGCCGCGATCATCGGGTCGTGCCGGTCGGTCATGAGGGTGGTGCCGGCATGGTTGCCCTGGCCGGTGACACTCAACCGCCAGCGACCATGGCCGAGGACCGACGAGCCGATGCCGACCGGCTGGTGGCGATCGATGAGCTCACGACCCTGCTCGACGTGCAGTTCGATGAAGGTGCCGATGCGGGCGAGCGCCTCCGGGTCGGGTCCGAGAAAGGCCGGGTCGAAGCCGCTTTTCGCAGCCACCTCGGCGAAAGTGTCACCGTTCTGGTCGCGCAGTCCGCGGGCCAGGTTCACGTCGATCGCGCCGGTGAGCACCCGGGTGCCGAGACAGGCCACACCGAACCGCGACCCTTCCTCCTCTGGGAACACCGCGATGGCGAGCGGGCGTTTTGGGCGCAAGCCGCCGGCCTGCAGAATATCCAGGGCGACGAGCGCGGAGGCGACTCCCAGCGGGCCGTCGAAGGCTCCGCCGCCGGGGACCGAGTCGAGGTGACTGCCGGTGACGACGGCATTCGCGGCGTCACCGTTTGGCGTGTGCCACCAGGCCCAAATGACCCCATTGCGGTCGGTCGTGACGTCGAGCCCGCGTTTGGCCGCGTGGGCGCGAAACCAGGCGCGAAGATCGAATTCGGCGATCGAGAACACCGGCCGGGAGTAGCCGCCGCGGTGCGCATCGGCACCGATCCGGCTGATCTCGGCCAGCAGCCCGGCGACGGTGTCGGCGGGTACGGCACAGCGGGGCGTTGTGGCCGGAGCGGGAACCGTCACGGCTTGATCCGAGACTGGGGCGGCTCCGACCCGACGCCGGTTGCGAGGTCGGCGGCGAGGTCCGCGGCGAGCTGGCCGATCACCAGCGCGAACTTGGCGCCGTGCCCGGAGCACGGCGGGACCAGGGTGATGTTGTCAACGCGGTCGATGATGAAGTCCTCCGTCGGCGTGTTCGTGAACAGGCAGGTGAACTCAGCGTACGGCGTGGGGTCGAGACCTGGCAGGTACCGAGCCACATAGTTAATCCTGTCTCTTCGAGGTAACAGGCGATGCGGCAGGAGTTGAACTCCCGGTCGGTGACCGTGCTGTGCCAGGTCAGAAACTCGTCTTCCTTGGCCAAGGCGAGATACGCCCCGACCGGATGCTCGATGCCGAACGCCTCGAGCAGCCCGGTCAGCGCGCAGGGCTTCGACGGCGTGCAGCCGGGTCTGCGGAAGTACGGCGGAGGCCTCACGAGACTCCCGCGGACCGCACGGGTCCCCGCGTCGCGTGCCTGATCGAGCCCGTCGACGTCGGCTTTGTCCCGGTGCACGAGAAAGTCTTCGACCTCGGCACCGACCTTGGCCTGCAAGTTGCAGGTTGCAACGGATTCATAACAAACCGACCGACCGGGAGAGCCTGGTCGCTCAGCGGGGTGGGCTCAGATGGTTTTTGCCAGCCTCTTCTCAGGCCATCCCCCGTACGTTTAATCACGGAGTTCCCCCACTCCAACGATTGGCCCCGGCATATTTCTCACCTCCCCCCAGGCGAGAAGTGCCGGGGCTTTTTCGGCTCTAAGGATCGGGATTCGCGGATCGGGATTCGCGGCGGGAACGGGTCACCCGTTCTTGCCGCTTCTGTTCTGGCCGGGACACTTGCGCGACCGGGCCCACCCTATGAACCGGGGACCAGTTTCCATCATGGACCCGCGTTCCGGGACCTGTTCAAAGGACGGGTAGCGAGAGGGGCGTTGAAGGTCAGGCGGCGGCGAGGGACTCGGCGAGCGCGCGGATGGCGTGCTGGTCAGCCAGGCCGGCTAGGAGCAGGGCGAGCTGATCGGCGGGGGAATCGGGCGCTTCGGGGTGCCACTGCACCCCCGTGATCGGCGCGGTCACGTGTTCGAGGGCTTCGATCAAGCCGTCGGGGGCGTGGGCGGCGGGCACGAGCCCGACACCGAGGCGATCGACGATCTGGTGGTGGGCACTCTGCACCGTGATGTCGACCCGACCCAGGCTCGACGCGAGGGTGCTGTCGGCAGCGAGCGTGACGTCATGGGTGGAGAGGATCTGGTCGATCGGCACGTCGATGTTCTTGTGGATGCCGTCGTCGATGTGCTGCACGAGGGTGCCGCCCAGGGCGACATTGATGATCTGCAGGCCACGACAGATACCCAGCAGCGGGGTGCCGAGCGCGAAGGCTCGCTGCACGAGGGCGATCTGGCCCTCGTCGGCGGTGGCAAAGTGCGCCGTTTCGCCCTCGTAGCCTGAGCTGCCGCCGTAGAAGTGGGGTGTGACGTCTTCGCCGCCGACGATGACGACGGCGTCGGCATCCGCTGTGATGCGCAATAATTCGTCGGCCGTGACGTCGGCAGCGGCGACCCGCGTGACGACCCAGCCGGCCGTTTCGGCGTCGGCGACCACGCGAGAATTGAGCACCTGCACCTTGGCGTGATAGGCGGGACGGTCGGGACGCGCCGTGGTGACCTCGACGACGGCGAGCATGCGGTTCGTGAATTCTTCGTTCATGCCGGGCTCCCGTCGGTATCGATCCTGCTGCGCTGTTTCAATTGTGCGCGGCGCGGGTGTAGCACGCGAACCGCCCTGTAACACTGGGCAATGTCCCCTTGTCGCGGATTTTATGAGGTTCCCAGACTCGGGACTGCCGGTCACCCTAAGCTTTGAGCATGCACGCACTTTCCTGGCGAATTTTCTGGGCCAGGTCGACTCTCATGGAAGGGACATCCGAATGACCAAGCAGTCCATCTTCGGCCGTATTTCCCAGCTCGCGAAAGCGAACATCAACGCAATCCTCGACTCGGCGGAAGATCCCGCGAAAATGCTCGACCAGATGGTGCGGGACTTCTCGAGCAGCATCTCCGACGCCGAGAGCGCGATCGCCGAGACCATCGGCAACCTGCGCCTGCTCGAAGACGACTATCGCGAAGACCAGGAAGCCGCCGTGGAGTGGGGCGACAAGGCCCTCGCCGCGAGCCGCAAGGCAGACGAACTGCGAATGGTCGGCAACGCCGCTGACGCCGACAAGTTCGACAACCTCGCCAAGGTCGCACTCGGCCGGCAGCTCACCTCCGAGAAGGAGGCCAAGACCGCCGAACCGCAGATACAGGCGCAGACCGCTGTGGTCAACCAGCTCAAGAACGGCCTGAACGCCATGAAAGAGAAGCTGGTGCAGCTCACCAACAAGCGCGCCGAGCTCGTCGCGCGCTCGAAGACCGCGCAGGCGCAGGCGCAGGTGATGGACGCCGTCAAGAGCATCGACATGATGGACCCGACCAGCGAGGTCAACCGCTTCGAAGACAAGATCCGTCGCGAGGAAGCCCGGGTGCGCGGCGCGCAGGAGCTCGCCGCGTCAAGCCTCGACGCCCAGTTCGAAAGCCTCGATGACCTCGGCGAACTCACCGAAGTGGATGCCCGCCTCGCGGCCCTGAAAGCCAGCAACACCGCCGCCATCGAGGGGTAGTCGAACTGGATTGACAACTATGAGGGTTGTGAACCCATGACGCCTACCAAATTGATTGGGTGAGGGGACCCAGTATCCGCTTCGCGGGAAATTCGCTGATGGCGAAGCGGATGCCGACCTGCCGGGCCGCTGCGCCATACTGAGGTATGGCTCCCACCTTCGTTGTAGTGCCGCAGTGGCAGGGTTCTATTTCTCCGCGCGCGATGCGCCTCGTCGACGGGGCGGCGGCCATCCAGGGCGATCTGCCCTTCTCGGCCACCCGCCTGGTCGACGTGCCGGTCGAGGCCGGTGACGCGCTCGATACCGGGGTGCACCGCTTCTCGGCGATTCAGGTGGTGCGCGAGCGCCACGCGAGGGTATTAAAAGACACCACCGACTGGGCGCTCTCGATCGGCGGCGACTGCGGCATTGCCCTCGCTGCGGTCGAACACGCGGCACGCACGCATCCCGGCGATTTGGCCGTCGTCTGGTTCGACGCCCACCCCGACCTGCACACCCCTGAATCCTCCCCGTCGGGCGGATTCTGCGGCATGGTGCTCCGCGCGATCAGCGGCGAGGGGCCCGCTGAATTCGAGCTGGCCGCCGCAAGCAGCGTGCCACTGCAGAACGTCGTTCTCGCCGGCATTCGCGACGTCGACGATGCCGAGGACGTGCTGTTGCACGACCGCAAACTGATGAGGGTGTCGTGTTCCGAGCTGGCCGACCCGACCTCCCTCGTCGCGGCCATTGCTGCGACCGGTGCGCGTCATGTGTTCGTGCACATCGACCTCGACGTGCTCGACCCCGCGGCGCTGGAGGGCCTCAGCGACCTGATACCGTTCGGACTGAGCGTGGCCGATCTCGGCGGCGCGATCACCGCGCTGCGCGCCGAATTCACCGTGGCCGGCGCGACCATCACCGGGTTCGCACCCGCTTCGCCCGAGGCAGCGACCGACGACCTGCCGAGCATCCTGCGCATCATCGGGGCGCTCACCCGCTAACGGGGCGCCCGGGGTACACCGCGGCGCTCATTCGGCCTGACGGCTGGATGCGCCACGAACCCAGCCGCGGTCGCAGCCATCCCGTCGCAGCCGATGATTAGTTCTGAGCCAGCCCCGCGGCATCCGCTTACCGTTCCACACACCGTCACCACAGCCAATGGAGGCCCCATGACCGACCAGCCCCGCATTCTCACCGAGCGCCGCGGACACATTCTGCTGATCGGGTTCAACCGGCCCGAGAAACGCAATGCCGCCGATTTCTCGCTGCTGCAGCAGCTCGCGCTCGCTTACGGTGAGCTCGACCGGGATCCCGAGCTGCGCGTCGGCCTGGTGTACGCGGTCGGGGACCACTTCACCGCCGGACTCGACCTCGCCGACATCGGTCCGCGGCTCGGCCCGAACGGGCTCGAGATGGTGCCGGAGGGCGGCATCAACCCGTGGCAAGTGGATGGGGTATCCCTGAGCAAACCGGTCGTCATCGCCGTGCAGGGCACCTGCCTCACCCTCGGCATCGAACTGATGCTTGCGAGCGATATCGTCGTCGCCGCCGAATCGACCCGGTTCGGGCAGATCGAGGTTTCCCGCGGCATTCTGCCGTTCGGCGGGGCGACGATCCGGTTTCCGCGTGCGGCCGGCTGGGGCAACGCCATGCGCTGGCTCCTGACCGGCGACCTGTTCGATGCCATCGAAGCGCACCGCCTGGGCCTCGTGCAGGAGATCGTGCCTGACGGCGCCCAATTCGACCGCGCGCTTGAGCTCGCCGAGAGGATCGCGGCCCAGGCCCCCCTCGCCATCGTGGCCACACTCGCCAACGCGCGGCTGGCGCAGCGCGATGGGGCAGCATTCGCTGAAAAGGAGCTGCAGCCGGCCCTCGCCCGCCTGGTGCAAACCGAGGACTGCCGCATCGGCATGCAGTCCTTCCTCACTCGAACCCCCGCCGTCTTCGTGGGCCGCTGACTTCTTCGTCGAACGGGTCCGCGCCCTTCGACCCGACCCACAATCGGTGTTTCGGCGTGCTCATCCCGCCAAAATCCTGGCAAATCGACCGAGTAGGGGTTGTGCCGTGCTGCGAGAGCGGGGTGCAGGGGAACGGTGAATACTGCACGCCGAACTCGAAACCGTCAATTCGTATGCGCTGGATCTTCGGCGCCCCTCCAAATCGATCCGCCCCGGTGCCCAACGACTGCGGGATGCCGGAGTGGTCATGAGTTCGGGGAAATCTGAGGGTCAGGCCACCGGGATTCACCCGGACGTCGAATCGTGGTGCTTCCCGAAACCGTCCCGTCGAGTTCGATCTGTTCCGCGCGTTCCAGCCGAATAGTCAGTTCTTCGGCCCGAACATGACGCAGCGCATTGACCTCCCTGGTCATCTGGGCGCGACCGGCCCGCGTGGTCTTGATCGTCAGCGGGTTGCGAGTTTTCGCGTGTTTCGGGGTTCTGCGCACGCCTTTTGCGCCGAACCCCGAAACACCCGAATGTCTAAGGGAGGAGTGGACGACCCGTTCCCGGTGCGACCCACTGCAATCCGCTCTGCCACACAGCAGCGACCCCGGCTAAGATGCTCCAAACGCGCCACCACAGCGAGGCAAGGAGATTCAATGTCGAGTCAGAACTACGACGTCATCGTGATCGGCGGCGGCGCTGTCGGGGAGAACGTCGCCGACCGCACCGCGCAGGGCGGACTGCGCACCGTCGTCGTCGAAAGTGACCTCGTCGGCGGCGAATGTTCGTACTGGGCCTGCATGCCGTCGAAGGCCCTGCTGCGCAGCGGCGGAGCCCTCGCCGCGGCGCGGCGGGTACCGGGCGCCGCCGAGGCCGTCACCGGAACCGTCGACGTGCGCGCCGCGCTCAAACAGCGCGACTCCATCGTCAGCCACTGGAAAGACGATGGTCAGGCTAAATGGCTCGACTCGGCCGGAATTGGCCTGGTGCGCGGCCATGCCCGCCTCACCGGCACCAGAGAGGTCACCGTGACCGCCGCCGACGGCACCGTGACCGTGCTCACCGCCGCCCATGCCGTCGTCGTCAGCACCGGGTCGGCGGCGCTGCTCCCCGACGTCGACGGCCTGAAAGAGGTCGACCCCTGGACCAGCCGTGACGCCACGAGTGCCCAGCAGATCCCGCAGCGCCTCGCGGTGATCGGCGGCGGAGTCGTCGCCGCCGAAATGGCCACCGCCTACGCCTCGCTCGGGTCTGCGGTAACCGTCATCGCCCGCAGCCCCCTGCTCGGCGGGCAGGAACCCTTCGCCGGAGAACTCGTGACCGCAGCTCTCGAGGAAAACGGGGTGACCGTGCTCGTCGGCCCGTCCACCACGAAAGCGCGCCGCGATAACGGCACGGTCACCCTCACCCTCGATGACGGCAGCACCGTCGCGGCCGACCAGGTGCTCGTGGCCATCGGTCGCACCCCGCGCACGCATGACCTCGGGCTCGACGTGGTCGGTCTCGACGGTGGTGACTGGCTCGCCGTCGACGACACCCTCCTCGTGCAGGGCGACTCCCCCGCACTGGCCGGCGATTGGCTCTACGCCACCGGAGACGTCAATCACCGGGCTCTCCTCACCCACCAGGGCAAGTACCAGGCACGGGCAGCAGGCGACGCGATCGTGACCCGCGCGGCCGGCGTGCAGGTCGATGACGCCCCGTGGGGCGCCCACGTCGCGACCGCCGACCACGCTGCTGTTCCGCAGGTGGCCTTCACCGACCCGGAGGTCGCCTCGGTGGGGCTGAACGCAGCGCACGCGGTGAAGGCGGGGTTTCGCATCCGCATTCTCGATTACGACCTCGCCAACCTGGGCGGTGCGTCGGTGCTCGCCGTCGGCTACGTGGGCAAGGCGCGGGCGATCGTCGACCTCGACCGGGAGGTGCTGCTCGGCGTCACCTTCGTCGGGCAGGACGTGGCCGAACTGCTGCACTCGGCCACCGTCGCCATCGTGGGCGAGGTGCCGATCCACCGGCTCTGGCACGCGGTGCCGAGCTACCCGACGCTCAGCGAAGTGTGGCTGCGACTGCTCGAAGCATACGGGCGCCCCGGGTTCACCGACAGCGACACGGATGAGGAAAAATAGCGGATGCGTCGCATCCTTTTTGATTCACCGATCAGCCGGGCCGGCTATCTCTATGCGACAGCGTTCGGGCTGGTCTGGGGGTCGGTCTGGAGCACCGGACGCGTCGAGAAGAGAGCCGGTCTGTATGTCTTTCGCGGCATGCCCTCGTTCACGTTCGGGCGCGGCGGCTCCTGCGTGGGCGGCTGCTACCTCACCAGCCAGAACGTCGGCGCCAACGTGCTCGAGCACGAGGCCGTGCACAAACGCCAGTGGCAGCGCTACGGCATGATCTTTCCGCTCCTCTACGCGCTCGCCGGGCGCAACCCGCTCAAAAACCGCTATGAGATCGAGGCCGGCTTGAAAAAAGGCGGCTATATTCGCTAGCCCCAGCGGATGCGTGCAGAACAGCGGTAGATATGGTGCCAGCGCACCGGTCGGTTGAAAATACACATCCGTGGTCGAGCTGCTCCGCAGTTCGGCATGGCCCCCCTGTATGCACGACCGCCCGGCCTGATAACAGGCCGGGCGGTGGTACTTTAGCGGGACGTGCTACTGCGCGGCGACGTACTCCGCGTCGAGCGCTGCAGCCTCGGCGAAGACGGCGAGGTTCGCGCGCAGCTTGGCGCCGAGGTCGGCGTCCACGCTGGTCCAGTAGCCGATGGCACGCTCGGTGACCTCGGGCCGGGTCACTCCGCTGATGGCACCGGTGATGGTGTCCAGGAAACGCGCCTTCTGCGCGTCGTCATAGACCTCGCGGTACAGCGTTCCGGCCTGGCCGAAGTCGTCGTCTTCACTGCGCAGGGTCGCGGCGGCACGCAGCAGCGAACCGTCGTTCTCCCACGAGCCCTCGCCCGCGGCTGCGGGGTCGGCAACGGGGCCGCCGAGGGAGTTCGGCGCGTAGTTCGGTTCGCTCGGCGCGTTGTAGTGGTGACGCTGCGCGCCATCCTGCGAGTAGTTGTTCACCGGGCTCAGCGGCGCGTTGACCGGCAGCTGGGCGAAGTTGGTACCCACGCGGTAGCGCTGTGCGTCGGGGTAGGAGAAGATGCGCGCCATAAGCATCTTGTCGGGGCTCGCCGCAATGCCGGGCACCAAGTTGGCCGGCGAGAACGCCGACTGCTCGATCTCGGCGAAGAAGTTCTCGGGGTTGCGGTTGAGGGTGTGCGTGCCGACCGGGATGAGCGGGAAGTCGGCGTGCGGCCAGACCTTGGTCACGTCGAACGGGTTGAACCGGTAGGTGTTGCCCTGCTCGTAGGGCATGACCTGCACGGAGACGTTCCAGGACGGAAAGTTGCCGGCGGCAATGGCGTCGGAGAGGTCGCGACGGTAGTAGTCGGCGTCAGCTCCGGCGATGAGCTCGGCCTCAGCCCCTTCCATCTCGACGTTTCCCTGATTGGATTCGAAGTGATACTTCACCCAGAAACGCTCGCCAGCAGCGTTGATCCACTGGTAGGTGTGCGAGCCGAAACCGGGCATTTCACGCCAAGAGCGCGGCAGGCCGCGGTCGCCCATGAGGTAGGTGACCTGGTGGGCCGACTCCGGGGAGAGGGTCCAGAAGTCCCACTGCATGGTCGCGTCACGCAGGCCGGTGCCCGGCAGACGCTTCTGCGAGTGGATGAAGTCGGGAAACTTAATGCCATCACGGATGAAGAACACCGGGGTGTTGTTGCCGACGATGTCGTAGTTGCCCTCGGTCGTGTAGAACTTCACTGAGAAGCCGCGCACGTCACGCCAGGTGTCGGGGCTGCCCTGCTCGCCGGCGACGCTGGAGAAACGCTGCAGGGTGGGGGTAACGGTGCCCGGCTGGAACACGGCCGCGCGGGTGTACTTTGAGACATCGCCGGTGACGACGAACTCGCCGTGCGCTCCGCCGCCCTTGGCGTGCACGATGCGCTCCGGAATGCGCTCGCGGTTGAACTGGGCGAGCTTCTCGACCAGGTAGCGGTCGTGCAATGCGGTGACGCCGTCGGCGCCGGCGGTGAGGGAGTGCGCGTCGCTGGCGACGGGCGTTCCCGTCTGGTCGGTAGTGGGCTTGATAGTCATGGTGCTCCTTGAGGGTGGATCAGCAACGCGAGGTTGACGGAGAAAGTTTAGGGTGTGGCGGTGTCGAGCTGGCTGGCGGTGTCGAGCTGGCTGGCGGTGTCGAGCTGGCACTGTGCGCAGAGACCCCAGTAGATAACCTCGGCGGCGCGCACGTCGAAACCGAGCGCATCCGATGGGGTGAGGCAAGGGGCGTGGCCGACGGCGCAGTCCACATCGTGCACGACGTTGCAGCGGGTACACACGATGTGATGGTGGTTGTCGCCGACCCGGCGTTCGAACAGCGCGGGCGAGCCGGCCGGTTCGATCCTGCGCACGAGCCCGGCCGTCGTGAATGAGCCGAGCACACCGTAGACGGCCTGCAGCGACGTGCCTGGCAGGCCTGCGCGCACCGCGCCGAACAGGGCGTCGGCGTTGGAGTGCGGCATATCGGTGAGGGCTCGCAGAACGGCTAGACGGGGCGCGGTCACCTTGAGACCGGCCGAGCGAATGCTGCCTTCGAATGACTCGGCCTCGGCTTGGCGGAGGCCCGCGTGGTCGTTGCTCGAATCGGTCATCGTCATGCTTCGACCCTAGCATTTGTTTTGAGTAATTCAAGACAATTCTCGCCGGTTTAGCTGGTTAGGATAGCGAATATTAAGGATCTGGAGGAACTGTGCTCGCGATCATCCGCCTCATCACCGGCAAACGCACCGCGTGGGCGGTACTACTCGGCACCGTCATCGCCGTCGGCCTGTTGTTCGCCCTGCTGCCAGCCAATGAATCCGAGGATTTTCCGGCCGCCGGGCTGCCCGAGACCAGCCAGGCCGCCCAGGTCACCGAACTGCTATCAAAGTTTCCCTCCGCCGACCAGACCGCCGCGATCGTGGTCTGGAGCCGGGACGGGGACGACCTGACCATGGCTGACCGCACTGCGATCACCGCCGCGGCCGAGAACCTCGGCGCCGCGTCGATCGCCCCTCGAGCTGCAACACCCCAGTTCAGCGACGACGGGCGGGCGGCACTGAGTGTGATGCCGCTGGAAGCCCTCGGGGCGACGACTGATATCGAGAAAACGGCCACCGACATCCGTTCGACGGCGTCGGCCGGGCTGCCGGGCGGGCTGACCGCCTACGTCACCGGGCCGGTAGGTTTTCAGGCCGACATCACCAACGCCTTTGCCGGGGCCGACTTTCGACTGCTGCTCGTGACCGTGGTCGTGGTCGCGGTGCTGCTCATCGTGACCTACCGCAGTCCCGTGCTCTGGATCGTGCCGCTCGCCGTGGTCGGGCTCGCCGACGGCCTCGCCGGCAAGGTGGCCGGCGCGCTGGCCGAACCGCTCGGTTTCGTCCTCGACGCGTCCATTTCGGGCATACTGTCAGTGCTCGTGTTCGGTGCCGGCACCAACTATGCGCTGCTGCTTGTGGCCCGTTACCGTGAAGAGCTGCTGCACACCGAGAATCGCAATGTCGCGATGCGTACCGCCGTGACGAGCGCCGGTCCCGCCATCGCGGCGAGCGGCGGCACGGTCGCGCTGAGTCTCGCCACCCTGGTCTTCGCCGAACTGGCCGGCAACCGGGCGCTCGGCATCGCCTGCGCCATCGGCGTGCTCATCGCCATCGGGTTCGCCCTGCTCGTGCTGCCAGCCGCTCTCGTGGTGTGCGGGCGCGGCCTGTTCTGGCCGTTCATTCCGCGGGCAGCGGCCGAGTCAGCGCCGGTGCGCACCGGCTTCTGGACCCGGCTCGGTCGCGGCGTGTCGCGGCACCCGGCAATCGTCACGATCGTGTCCGTTCTGGCGATCGGCTCGCTCGCCTTCGGGCTGAACGGCGCCGCGGTCGGGCTGTCCCAGGCCGACCAGCTGCTCGGCAAACCGGAGTCGGTCGTGGCGCAGGGGATCGTGGATGCGTCGTTCTCGGCGGGGCTGACCAGCCAGACGGTCGTGCTGGCGCCGGATGCGGCATCCGCTGACGCCGTGGCCGTCGCCCTCCAGACCACCGGGGTGTCCTCGGCGGTTGCTGGGGAGAACGCCGGCGGGCTCACCCGCATCGACGTCACGCTCGACAGCGAACCGGGCAGCGACGACACCTTTGCGACGATCGCCGAATTGCGCACCGATTTAGCGGATACCTCTGGCGCGGTTTCACAGTCGATCGTCGGTGGCATTGATGCCACGGCCCTCGACACCAAGTCCAGCGCCGAGCGCGACCAGGCCCTCATTCTGCCGCTCATTTTGGGCGTCGTCTTTCTGATTCTCGCGCTGCTGCTGCGCTCGCTCGTTGCGCCGGTGCTGCTCATTGCCACCGTGCTCGGCACCTTTTTCGCCAGCCTTGGCGCCTCGAACCTGATCTTTCAGAACCTGCTCGGCTTCAAGGCCTTCGACACCAACGTCGTGCTGTTCGCTTTTCTATTCCTCGTGGCCCTCGGCGTGGACTACAACATCTTCCTGACCACCCGGGCCCGCGAAGAGGCGCGGCGCTACGGTACCCGGGAAGGCATGGTGCGGGCCCTGTCGTCAACCGGTGCGGTGATCACGAGCGCCGGAATCCTGATCGCGGCCGTATTCGCCGTGCTCGGGGTGCTGCCCGTCGTGGCACTCACCCAGATCGGCGTGATCGTCTGCATCGGGGTGCTGCTCGACACCCTCGTCGTTCGCACCGTGCTCGTGCCAGCCCTGGTTTTTCTGGTCGACGACCGGTTCTGGTGGCCGTCAAAGCCGGTCACTACCCGAGAGTTTCCGATCGTGTCGGAGACCGTGCCAACAACGGCCGAACGGGTCTAGGCCGGCTCGGGCGGCACCCGATCCTGCCAGCGGATGCTCCGCTCCAGTTGCGCACCGAGCGCGAGCAGGGTGGCCTCACCGCCCGGCCGGCCGATGAGCTGCACGCCCATCGGCAGGCCGTTCTCTGTCTGGTGCACCGGCAGCACGATGGCCGGCAGCCCGCTCACGTTGATCATCGACGTGAATGGCGTGTACTGCACCTGCTGCGCGAAGTTCGCTTCGGCGTCGTGCGCGTCGTACCAGCCGACCGGGCGCGGGGTGAGAGCCATGGCAGGGGTCAGCACGGCATCGAATTTCGAGAGCTGACGAATGAACGACCGCTCGAACGCGGTCAACGCGGCGAGCGCCTCGGCCAGGTCCCTGGCACTGAGCGCTCGGCCGCGGGCGAGCAGCCACTGGGTCAGCGGCTCGAGCAAAGCGATCTCGTCGTCGGTGTCGGCTGGGATGGTCGCAGCTCCGGCCTGCCAAATCGCGCGGAAGGCCGGCACGTAGCTCGCATCGGGCAGGAGAGCAGTCTCTTCGAGCCCGTGGTGCAGGGCGGCGAATCCGGCGACGGCCAGGTCGAGGGCGGCCTGAGCTTCGGGGGCGATCGCGATGTCGTAGTCGTCGTCCCAGGCCGAGGTCGTCATCACTCCGAGCTGGAACCGGCCCTCGCCGCGCACCGCCGCCGCGAGTAGCGGTGTCTCATCGCCGGGGGCGCGCAGGGCGTAGTGGTGGTCGGGGTGACCGTCTCGCGGCGCGATCATTGCGTCGAGCAGGAGGGCGGCATCCGCTACCGTGCGGGCGAGCGGCCCGCCGACGGCGAGGCCGCCGAGCTTGTCGATGCCGGAGGCGGCCGGCACGCGCCCGCGGCTGGGCTTGAGCCCGACGAGCCCGCAGGCGGCCGCGGGAATGCGGATGGACCCCCCGCCGTCAGAGCCCGGCGCGAACGGCAGGAGCCGGGC
>NZ_SOHK01000008.1 GCF_004404055.1 Cryobacterium ruanii | reverse complement strand
CAATCTGGTCCCACATGAGGCCGGGAAGCACTGCGGCTTTCCGCACCTTTGGGGTACGTATAGATACATTACGGTCCCCACGCCCACCCGTCAAAACGCCACCCACCCGGGCGTGTCGCCAGCCAGCATCTGCCACGGCGACCGGGCCCACCCTATGAACGTGGGCCCGGTTTAGAAACTGCGCCCACGTTCCGGGCCAAGGCCCCGTCCATGAATGCGGGGGCTAGTAGCGGTAGTGGTCTACTTTGTACGGGCCCTCAGCGGGAATGCCGAGGTACGCGGCCTGCTCGGGGGTCAGCACGGTGAGCTCGACGCCGAGGGCGTCGAGGTGCAGACGGGCCACCTTCTCGTCGAGCAGCTTCGGCAACACGTACACACCGACCGGGTACTTCTCCGGTGAGACGAACAGCTCGATCTGTGCGAGCACCTGGTTGGTGAAGGAGTTGCTCATCACGAACGAAGGGTGCCCGGTGGCGTTGCCGAGGTTCATCAGGCGCCCCTCCGACAACACGAGCACACTGCGCCCGCTTGGCAGACGCCACTCGTCGACCTGCGGTTTGATCTCCACCTTGACGGCGCCCGGCAGCGACTCGAGCGCGGCCATGTCGATCTCGTTGTCAAAGTGACCGACGTTGGCGACGATGGCGAGGTGCTTCATGCGCAGCATGTGGTCGACGCCGATGACGTTGAAGTTCCCGGTGCCGCTGACGAAGATGTCAACCTGTTCGACGACGGAGTCGAGGCGCGCGACCTGGAATCCGTCCATCGCGGCCTGCAGCGCGTTGATCGGGTCGATCTCACTCACGATCACGCGAGCACCCTGTCCGCGCATCGCCTCGGCGGCGCCCTTGCCGACATCGCCGTAACCGGCGACGAAGACAACCTTGCCGCCGATCAGCACGTCTGTGGCCCGGTTAAGGCCGTCGGGCAGCGAGTGGCGAATGCCGTACTTGTTGTCGAACTTGCTCTTGGTGACCGAGTCGTTCACGTTGATGGCCGGGAAGAGCAGTTCCTTGCTCGCGGCGAGCTCGTAGAGGCGGTGCACCCCGGTGGTGGTCTCTTCGGTTACGCCCATCAGGTCGGCCGCGACCAGGGTCCAGCGCTCAGTCGACTCCGCGAGCGACCGACGCAGGGCGGCGAGAATGACGCCGTATTCGTGACTGTCACCGGCGGCATCCGCTGGAACGGCGCCAGCCAATTCGAACTCGCGCCCCATGTGAACGAGCATTGTGGCGTCACCGCCGTCGTCGAGGATCATGTTCGGGCCGGTCCAGCTGGCTCCGGCGGCAGCGGCTTCGGCACTCCAGTCAAAGATCTGCGCGGTGCACCACCAGTATTCCTCGAGGGTCTCCCCCTTCCAGGCGAACACGGGAACGCCCGCGGGGGCATCCGCTGTGCCGGTGGGGCCGACCGCGATAGCGGCCGCCGCGTCGTCCTGCGTGGAGAAGATGTTGCAGCTCGCCCACCGCACTTGAGCGCCGAGGTCCACGAGGGTCTCGATCAGCACGGCGGTCTGAACGGTCATGTGCAGGGATCCCGCGATGCGGGCGCCGGCGAGTGGCTTGGACGCACCGAATTCGGTGCGCAGGGCCATGAGTCCGGGCATCTCGTTCTCGGCCAGGCGCAGCTGGTGGCGTCCAGCCTCGGCGAGCGACAGATCGGCGATCTTATAGGTGAAGGTGGAGGGCGCGGTGGCCGAAGCGACAGTCATGGTGCTATCTTGCCAGTCCCGTCTGGACAACCTCCACATTGTTTCGTTCGCGGGTCGAGTATGCAAAACAGCGGATACCGCTGGCCGGCCGGGATCGGTCGACGATCAGCGGACCGAGTCGGGGTCGTCGGCCAGGAGACGGTGGCGCATCAGCTGCCAGCCCTGGGGAGCGCGCGTGCGTTCCGCGTGCCGTGAACACAGGTCGAAGCTGTGCGGTTCTTTGCGACCGGAGAGCGGGCCGAGCACTGCAAGGGACTCCCCGTAGTCAAAGGTGAGCGTGGCAACCGAGGGTTCGAGGCAGGCGACGCGAGAACACGGGCGGAATGTCATTGCCTCCAAGGGTACCGGCTGCCGGCCCGCCGTAGGATGGCAGCATGTCTCGATCCCGTCGTTCCGCAGCGCCCGAACCGACCGTGCGCGGGCGCGGACGGGACCGCCACGGCCGCGGCATCCGCAGTTCGGCGACCGGCCCGTTTCTGCCGCCGCTGCGCACCCGCATCGACCTGTTCGAAATGACGATCGCCTCGACGATCGAGTATCTGCGCGGCGTCTGGCCCGAAGAGCTGGGCAAGGCCGTGTTCGAGGTCGCCTCCGGGCCCTCCGCAGTCATACCCGGAGTCGGGGTCGAACGCTGGATGGTGACGCCGGCGACGAATCGGGTGGTGTTCTACCGCCTGCCGATCCAGCGCCTGTCGCGCCTGCACGAAGACGATGAGATGCACCAGCGCATGATGATCGAGACCTGTGTGTTTCGCGGCGTCGCCGAACTGCTCGGCAAAGATCCCTGGGATCTCGCGCCGGATCGCTTTCGCCACTTCTAAAGTTGCCGCGCGGGCATCGTGGCACGCGTTCGAACCAGGGCCGACCTGCGCAACACGTGCGGTGAGCATGCGCTGATCAACGGCGTCGATCCCTGTGCTCGAGCGCGATCGAAGGATATTCGGCGCGCCAGCTTGTCTGAACGTTTGCTGTATTGAGTAACAGAACGGTAACGGATTGGGGCAATTCCAAACCATTTCAGGGGTGGAACCGAACACCATGCAGACCCCAACACCACCTGTTCGATCTACAGAAAAGGATTCGTCCCATGCGCACATTCACCAAGGCCACCATCGGTTTCGCCTCTGCTGGAATTCTCATCGCCGGTCTCGCCGGATGCTCGACCCCAGCAGCGACTCCGGCCCCGGCGCCCGCCGCAAGCTCGTCCAGCTCGGCTGAAGCCGAGCCGACGCCTCTCGCCTCGATCCCCAGCCTGTCGGGTGTCGACACCGCCGTATTGCTCGACGCCGACTTTGGCGCTGCCCTCACGAGCCTCGGCCTCGCCGCCGGAACCGTGGGAACGGCCACCCTTGAGGAGGGCAGCCTGCACTTCCCGATCACCGGTGGGAACGTTGATTACTACGACCCGCAGGAAGACTACCGCCCCTACGTTCAGGGCTCCATTGAGCACGAGGGATCGGGCTTCTCGCTGACGGCCGGCGACATCGTTGTCGAGCTGACCAACTTCACCATCAACCCGGGTACCTCGGAGCTCTTCGGTGACGTCTCGGTCAATGGTGAGTCCGCCGCGACCCAGGCCCTGCTGTTCAACCTCTACGGCGGAACCCTCGAGCCCCTCCAGATGGACGGCGACAACGCCATCCTCACCGGCACCACGGTTCACATCTCCTCCGTCGCCGCCGGCCTGCTGAACTCCACGTTCAGCACCGACGCCGTCGCTGACCAGATGCTCGTTGGTATCGCGACCATCACCGCCGCGACCAAGTAGTCGATCGGAAGGTAATCAGTCGGCTCTTCAGAAGAGGGCCAACTTCACAACACAAATCGGGGCCCGCCGCACGGCGGGCCCCGATTTTTCGCGTGCCCGGCGGGCTCGCGGAACGTTCTGTACCTGGCCGGTATCCGCTCAGCGCCTCAAACAAATGCCCCCAGCCGGCTGCGCCGGTCGTCCCGCACGATGCCGGCGAGGTCGGGGTGGTCGACGAAGACCCCGTCGATGCCGTTGCCCATGACGGCGGCGAACTCGCCGCACCAAGTCCCGCAGTTTCAGGCCGCCCTCGGCGAGTTCGGCGATGCTAGTGCCGGGCAGGTTCTGCTGCTCGGGCAGGTTCTGCTGCTCGGGCACGTTCTGCTGCTCGGGGTAGCCGGGCAGCTGCCGGTAGCCGCAATCGAGGGTCTGAATCTGAGCCAGGGACGGTGCACGCACTCTTGCGCCAGCGTAAGGGAATGCCGGGTCGGTGCGGGACGCGGCATCCGCGGCATTTGCTTTTGGTGAGGTGGCCGACACCCGCTGGGCAGCCGTCCGGTGGATGAGCGCTGTGCTAGCACACGCCTCGTGGCACGGCTCAGGCGGGGCGGGAGCGCAGCGGGTGCAGCATCCGCTCGAGGTTGCCGTGGCCGGCGCGGTGCAGCGAGACGGCAACGATGACGATGACCGCGATCGCGATCGACGCCCGGGTGAGCGGCACGCTCGGCACGAGCAGCCGCAGGGTCAGCGCCATCGGCACGAGCAGCCATTCCCAGCGGCCGCTGAGCGCCACGAACGGCAGCAGCAGCAGCGCATACCAGGGGTAGCGGGGGCTGAGCACGAGCAGAGTCGCGCCGATCATGACGAGCTGGCCCACCCAGGGCTGGTTCTGGTCGGTCTTAAGAATGACGAGCACTGCGACGATCGCCAAAATGAGGCCGGCGACGATCACAGCGGATGCCCCCGGTGCGACCAGGGACACCAGCGCGAATCGGGAGCCGTCCTGGTAGCCCTCCTCGCTGAGGTACCCGGGCAGGTAGCCGAGCACCCCGATGCCGGTGGCCAGCACATAGGGCACGTAGAGCACGGTGAAACTCAGAACGGATGCCGCCACCATGCGCCACCCGCCGCGCCGAAGCAGAGCCGGCGCCGCCAGCACCGGGATGAGCTTGGTGCCGATCGCGATGCCGAGCATGATGCCGCCGCGCCAGACCTGCTTCGACGACACCAGGAACACGGCGGCGACGACGAAGATGACGCCGAGCATGTCCACGTGGGAGTTGGTGATGGCCTCGGTCGCCACGAGCGGGCACCAGGCCCAGAGCGCCGCGTTTCGTTCGTCGAGGCCGCGGCGGCGCATGCCGACCAGCAGCATGGCCGTCGTGCCGAGACTCAGCAGCAGCCCGACGACCTGCAACGGCCAGTAGGTCGGCTCGGGGCCGGTGAGAAAACGAACGCCGGCAAAGAGAATTTCACTGGCCGGCGGGTAGATCGTCGGCACGGTCGTGCGGTTGAGCGCCGAGCAGAGACGGTCGCCGTCGGTCGATCGGGTGGTGGCGATGCGTTCGCCAACGCACACCTCGTTGCCTGCGGCCGTGGTCTCGGGGGCGGGAAAAAGCCAGTCGGGTCTCAGGGAATCGAGGCGGTCATCCGCTGGGGTGAGGGCGTAGGGGCTGAGGCCGGCATTTTGCACGATACCGTCCCAGGCGTAGCGGGCGGAGTCGGTGCTCGTGTTGGGCGGGCCGATCAGCGCCGCGCCGCCGATGAGGGCCGAGCCGGCAAGGACCAGGGCGATGACGGCGCGGCCGTTGACCCGGCGCAGCAGCCAGTACGCGAGGCCGAACAGCAGCCAGAGCGCACTCGTGACGAGCACGAGTTGCACCTCGTCGCGGTCGGGTTCGAACAGGTCGAGGGCGCTGACGCTGAACGCCGTGAGGGCAGCGCTGAGCGCCAGCAGGGCCGCGATGATCATTGTGCGCACGATTCAGTCTGTCTCATGGTGCTGTGTCGCAAGGAATCCGCCGCCGAGACACCCGCACACTGTAAGGAGTTTCGTTCGGTTGTGACCGCGTTGCGGTGGTGCAATAGAGGTATGCGGAGATTAATGTACGAGGCCCAGCGGGCGCTGGCGTCGCCGGTGCGCAATCCGCGCATGGCGACAGTGATCGGCCGGCTGCTCGGCGCCGCCTTTCTGATCTGTTTCGGCACCGGCCTGTACAGCCATTTTCTGCAGGAACCGCTCGGCTGGATGCGCTTTGCGACCCGACCGGAGTTTCTCTACCAGGTCACCCAGGGCACGCATATCGTGGCCGGCATCGCCTGTCTTCCGCTGCTGCTGGCCAAGCTGTACATCGTTTTTCCCGAACTATTCGCGTTTCCGCCGGTGCGCGGCCTGGTCCATTTTCTCGAACGCGCGTCGATCGCCCTATTCGTGGGCGCTTCGCTCGTGCAGATCACGATCGGACTGCTCAACACCTACCAGTGGTATCCGTGGCCGTTTCCGTTTCGGCAGGTGCACTTCGCGCTCGGCTGGGTGCTGATCGGATTGCTGGTCATTCACATCGGGGTGAAGCTGCCGGTGATCACGCGCTACTGGAGCAAATCTGCTCCGAATATTGGGAACGGTTCGGGTTCTTCGGGGGACGGCATGGGTTCGGGCGACGCGGACCATCTGGTCGCCGCTGTGTCGGGCAACCGGGCTTTTAATGCGGAAGCGGTGCGGCTGTGGGGTTCGACGCGGCCGAGCGGCGTGACCGGGCGGGTTCTCGACTACATCGATGCAACACCGCGCGTTGCCAACGGTGTCAGCCGCCGCGGCTTTCTCACGACGGTCGGCGTGGCCACCACGGCGGTCGTGGGGCTGACCGCCGGTCAGACTTTCACCCCGCTGAACGCGGTCAACCTGTTCGGGCCGCGCAAGAAGGGCGTAGGCCAGCAGGGCGTTCCGGTGAACCGCACGAGCGAGCAGGCCCAGGTAGCGGATGCCGCCCTCGCGCCGGCGTGGGCCCTCACCCTCGTGGTCGCCGGCACCGAACGCGCCTTCACCCGGGCTGAGCTGCTCGCGCTGCCGCAGACGTCCGTGCGGTTGCCGATCGCTTGCGTCGAGGGCTGGAGCCAGATGGCTTCGTGGCGCGGGGTGCGGTTGCGGGACCTCGCCGATCTGATGGACGCCGACCCGGAAACCTCGTTTCGCTTGATCAGCCTCGAAGAGCGCGGCAGCTTCAGCAAAACCCAGATGGGCCGGGAATATGTGCGCGACCCGCTGACGCTGGTGGCGCTCGAGCTCAACGGCGAAACGCTCGACCTCGAGCACGGGTATCCGGCGCGGATGATCGCGCCCGGGCGTCCCGGCGTGCTGCAAACCAAATGGCTGAGCCGAATCGAGGCGATCTGATGGGCGCGGATACGAATGGGTCGCTTGGGCCTGCTTTCGGCGGGCCTGCTTTCGGCCGACCTGGCAATGTGGGAGTGGGTGGCGCCGGGATCAGCCTGCTGAATCCACCGCCGGCAGGAATTGCGGCGTCGACCAGCCAACGGATGCGCGGCATTCGCTTGGTGCTGGTGAGCATCGGACTGCTGCTGCTCGCTTGGGGCACGTTTGTGATGTTCGATTCGGTGCGACTTACTCGCATACCGGGAGTGGCGCTGTGGATCGCGGCCGCGATCGCGCTGCACGACGCGATCCTGGCGCCGATCGTGTTCGCGTTCGGGATCGCGCTGCGGCGGGTGGGTCGCCGGGCGACCGGAACGGTGATTGCGATCATACAAAGCGGCATCGTCGTCGGGTCGATCGTGTCACTCGTGGCAGTGCCCCTGATCGTGGCGAAGAACTTCGCGCCCGCGAATGCGACGGTGCTGCCGCTGAACTACGGCCTGAACCTGGGGCTCTTCTGGGTCGTACTCGCTCTGGTCACCGTGGGGCTGTCGGTATTGGCGTTCGTGCGCTGGCGACAGCCGGTCGAGGCTTTCCCGGACGACTCCGGGCGGTGAAGTTCTGACGCGGTCCTCGTCGGAACTGCGGTGCGTGTCGTACCCGCAGCCCGGGCGGTAGGGGGGTTAGGCGCGGGTCAGTCGGGCGAAGGAACGGCCGCCGCAGGTCCACTCGGCGACCAGTACGAGTCCTGATCTCTCGGCCCGACGGCGCAGCGCGCCGCCCCCGATTTCAGCCCACGGGAATGCGTCGCTCGTGTGTCCGGCTGCGTCGTGCAGCGTACCCTCGTAGACAAGGTCATGCTCGGGGTCACGGTGTACCTCGACGACAAGCACACCGTCGGCGGCGAGCAGCGACACGCAGCGCTCCAGCAGCGCGTCGGGGTCACCTCCGATGCCAATGTTGCCGTCGACAAGCAGCAGGGTGGCCCAGGTTCCCTCTCGCGGAATAGAGTCGAACACGGAGCGGTGCAGCACGGCAAGTCCGGCCGCGAGCGCGATCCGCACGGCGGTCGGCGAGACGTCCACTCCGAGCGCGTCGAGTCCCTCGTCGATCGCGGCCTGGATCATGCGACCCGGACCGCAGCCGATGTCGAGCACCGGCCCGGCGACGCCGGCGACCAGGGATCGGTCGATCGCATCGGCACCGGCACTCCAGCGCCCGGCATGCATGGTCGACACGCGCGCCGGCGTTCCCGGATCCGCGTCGGCCCGATGACCGTGCAGGTACAGTACGTTGTCATCGCTCTGCAGGGCCTGGGCGTATGGTTCGGATCCGCCCGCGCCGAACGTGGTCGCGTGGCGAAAGCGTTCCACTGACTGGCCGACGAAGTCAGGCGTGAAAGTGTCTGCGGTTGCGTCGCCGTTCGCCCAATCCGCAGGCTGATCCCACAACCGCGGCGACACGAGGGTCATGAGCGTTCCCCACTCAGGGCGCGAATCTCGGCAGCGTGCAGATCGGCGGGATCGCGCAGAGCGGATGCCCGCACGTCAGCGAAAGCACGCGCGAAGCGCGTGTGGGGGGCAATGGAGGCGACGGTGCGGGCATCCGCTATGGTGTCGATGTCCGTGAGCGAGGGCAGCAAACCGACGGTGAGGCCGGCCCGGTCGAGGCGTTGCAGCTGGTGCGCGCCGGTGTCGGAACGGCTCATTGGGATGCCGCGGAGCAGCGCGCCGGTCGGTTTTTTCAGGGCGAGCGCCCAGAAACCGCCGTCGTCTGCGGGACCGAACCAGGCGTCCGTTTCCTCACCCCAGCCGGTGAAAACGGGCGCAAGCGCTGCGGCGCTGACCTGCGGGGTGTCCATCCCGAGCAGCAAAGTCGGTTCGTCCTGATGGTCGAAGATGGCAGCGAGGCGCTCGTCGAGGCCGCCGCCGGTCTGTGGCAGAATCTCCCAATCGGCAGCCTCGAGCGGCGGCGTCATGCCGTCGAACGCGAGGATGTGGTGGGTGGCGGGCAGCCGTGACGCGACCGTGAGGGTGTCGGCGAGGCTGGCGGCGGCGAGATTGGCGGCTTGCTCGAGCGAGAGCGGCGGGTGTAGGCGGGTCTTGACTTTGCCGGGCAGGCATTCCTTGGCGATGACGACGATCGCGGTCATGCGCGTGCCTCGCTGACGCTGTCTGCTGTTCCGACGGTGCCCGGTGCAGCATTACGGCTTGCGCGGTCGGTGGCGAGCAGGGCGGACATGTCCTTGATGGCGGTGAGGGTGCCGCGCATGGTTCCGGTTACCTTGCTACGGCCGACCCGCGGCGCGTAGCTTGTGTCGACTTCGAGGATGCGCCAATTGGCCGCGGCCGCGCCGAGAAACATCTCGAGCGGGTAGCCGCTACGGCGATCGATCAGGTCGAGGGCAAGGAGGTGGTCGCGGCGGGCCGCTCGCATGGGACCGAGGTCATGAATGTTCACACCTGTTATTCGGCGCAGTCGCCAAGAAAGATAGGTATTTGCCAAACGGGCGTGCGGAGGCCAGGCGTTGCGAGTGGTTGGGCGACGGCGGCCGAGCACGAGATCGGCCGTGTCGTCGCTGATCGGGTCAACCACCCGGGGCAAGTCACGGGGGTCCATCGAGGCGTCGGCGTCGCAGAAGGCCACGATCGGAGCGGTCGCGGCGAGGAGCCCGGCGTGGGCGGCGGCGCCAAAACCGCGACGGCTTTCATGCACGACCTGCGCGCCGAGGGCTCGGGCGATGTCGGCGGACCCGTCGGTCGACCCGTTGTCGACGACGATCGCGCGGTATCCCATGGGCAGGCGTTCAAGGATCCACGGAAGTGCCTGCGCCTCGTTCAGGCAGGGCAACACCACGTCTACCCGAATGTTCATCATGAATCGACCCTAAGCGGGGGGTCTGGGCCTTCGGGGCGAAAGAGGTTACAAACCACTGAAAGAAGCTGGGAGGTCGGTGTGAGTCATCGTCGTGCGAGACGGATACCGGCGGTCGTGGGGAATCGGGGTGGTCGGGGTTTCTTCGCGGTGCCGGGGTCGCGCACCTAGTCTGAGGGGGTGTCCCCCTCCCAATATTTTGCGCCGCCCCGAGCGGATGCCCTCGCCGGCCGCCGCGTGCTCGTGATCGAGGACGATCCGATGGTGTCCGAGGTGGTCGGGCAATACCTGCGCGCCGCCGGTTTCATCGTCGACGAAGCCGTTGACGGGCTCGCCGGACTGCGCCAGGCCGAAATCGCACAGCCCGACCTCGTCGTGCTCGACCGCATGCTTCCACTGCTCGACGGCATCGAGGTGTGCCGACGTATCCGCGTGAACTGGGGCGCGCTGCCGGTGATCATGCTGACGGCGCTCGGTGAGGAGGAACACCGCATCGAGGGTCTCGAGGCGGGGGCCGACGACTACCTGGTGAAACCGTTCTCGCCGCGGGAACTCGTGCTGCGGGTGCAGTCGGTACTGCGGCGAAGCGGCACCGAGTCCATTCCGGAAGGGATTCTCGACGCTGGCGAGTTCTCGCTCAACCTCGCCGCGCATGAAATTCGACTGCGCGGCAAGCCGCTCGTGCTCACCGCGCGGGAGTTCGACCTGCTCGCCTATCTGATCTGGCGCCCGTCGAAGGTGCTCACCCGCGAAGAACTGCTGCGATCGGTCTGGGGGTGGGAATTCGGCGACCTCTCGACGGTCACCGTGCACGTGCGGCGGTTGCGGGAGAAGATCGAGGCCGACCCGGCACATCCGCTGCTCGTGAACACGGTCTGGGGCGTCGGGTACCGGTTCGATCCGGTTCCGCTCGGGGCCGGTGCAGATTCCTCAGCGGTCGGCGCGGAATGAGTGCGGCCGTGTTTGCGACCGTTGCCGGTATCGCGCTCGGCTGTGCGCTCGTCGCAGGAGCGCTGGGTTTGCTTGCGCTGCGTCTGCTGTCGCGGGGATCGCTCGCGGCGCAGCTCATCGTCGTCGCCTTCGCGACGGTAGTGTCGGTGGTCAGCGGCACGGCAGTTGTCGTTTCGCTCATGTACTTGTCAGCGCACGACCTGACCGTGTTCTACTCCGTTGCGGTCGTGGCCGGAATCGTGTCGCTCGTCATGGCATCGTTGCTGGTGCGCTCGCTGGTGCACCACAACCACTATTTTCGGGCTGCGACGGCGAGAATCGGTCGGGGCGAATCGGTCATATCCCCGGATCGGCATACGAGTACGGAATTCGCCACCCTCGCCGGGGAGCTGGCAGCGACGACCGACCGGCTCACCGAATCCCGTGAGCGGGAGGAGCGCATCGAGACGTCCCGGCGCGAGATCGTGGCGTGGATCTCGCACGACCTGCGCACGCCCCTCGCTGGCATTCGGGCCATGGCCGAGGCCCTCGAAGACGGCATGACGCCCGACCCTGAGCGGTATTACGTGCAGATTCGTGGGCAGGTCGACCGGCTCAGCGGCATGGTCGACGACCTGTTCGAGCTGTCCAAGATCCACGCCGGGGCGCTAAAGCTTAGCTTTGAGCGAGTGGCCCTATACGACCTGATCAGCGATATCGTCGCCAACCTCGCGCCGGTTGCGCTCGCCAAATCGCTCGACCTGCGGTTCGAGGGTGAGCGCGGCCTCACCCTGCAAGCGGATGCCCGCGAGCTTGCCCGCGCGGTCGGCAACCTGGTCATGAACGCCATTCAGCATTCCCCGGCCGGGAGCGTCATCGTCGTCTCGGTCACCCGGCACGACGACGGGCGGGCGGTGATCTCGGTCGTCGATGCGGCCGGGGGGATTCCCGCGCAGGACCTCGGCCGGGTGTTCGAGGCCGGGTGGCGGGCGAGCGAGCCGCGCACCGCGTCCACCTGGGGAACCGGGGCCGGTCAAAGCGGCGGCGCCGGGTTGGGGCTCGCGATCGTCGAGGGAATCGTGCGGGCCCATGCTGGGCAGGTGACCGTGACCAATGTGGGGGACGGCTGCCGGTTTGAGTTGCTGCTGCCGCAGCATCCACTGGGGTGATCGCTACCTGGCGGCCGCCAGCGTGCGCCCGATAGCCAGGGCGTTACTCAGAACTGCGCAGTTTTTCGTTCAAATCCGCTGAGATTGGTTGCGGTGACCCGTCGTTTTCGGATAGTGAATTTCACACTCTTCTTCTGAAATCTGCGCAGTTATGCACGCCGGGTCACGGCGGCGCGCAGGGGTGCCGTGGCGAACTCGACCATGCCTTGCTCGAAGGATACCTGGGCCGACCAGCCGAGTTCGTGGCGCAGGCGCTCCGAGGATGCGGTGATATGCCGCACATCGCCGAGTCGGTATTGTCCGGTCACGATCGGATCCAGGCCGCCGGACGCCTCGGCGAGGGCTCTCGCCATGTCGCCGATGGTGTGCACGATTCCGCTGCCGACGTTGAACGGGCGGAATACTCCCGAATGGGAATGCGCGGTCTGCGGGGGTGAAGCAGGATCCGGCGTAGCAGGGGCGGCAGCATCCGTCATAGCCGGTCGCCTGACCGATCGCGGCACCCAGTCGAACGCGGTGAACTCGAGCGCGGCGATGTTGGCAGCGGCCACATCACGTACGTGCACGAAGTCGCGGCGCTGCCCGCCGTCCTCGTAGACACGCGGAGCCTCACCGCGCTCGATCGCCGAGCGAAACAACGAGGCCACCCCCGCATACGGCGTGTTCTGCGGCATGCCCGGGCCATACACATTGTGGTATCGCAGCGCGGCGACGCGCCCACCGGTCGAGCGGGCCCACGCCGTGGCGAGGTATTCCTGGCCGAGTTTGCTGCTCGCGTAAACGTTGCGCGGGTCGAGCGGATCCGTTTCGCTCACCAGAACAGGCTCGAGCGGCTGCCCGGTCGCCGGGTCGAGCGGGTCGAACTGCCCGGAGTCGAGGTCGCTCACGAGCCGCGGTCCCGGCCGGGTGAATCCGCTCGGGCCGCGGTAACTGCCCTCGCCGTAGACGACCATGGACGACGCCAAAACCAGGCGACGGATGCCCCGCTCCGCCATCGCGGCCAGCAACACCGCGGTTCCCACCTCGTTGCTGTGCACGTAGTCGGGGGCATCGGCGAAGTCGACGCCGAGTCCTACCTTGGCGGCTTGGTGGCAGACCACGTCGATGTCTTCGAGGGCGCGGGCGACCGTCTGCGGGTCGGTGACGTCGCCGAGCACGAACTCGACCCGTAAGTCGAGCCCCGCCGGAGCATTGTTCCGGGCCCGGAATGTGGGCCCATGTTCTAACCCGAGCCCGGTTTCCGGGCTTGCGCCCGGGCCCGGAACGGTTTGGGGTACCGGCGCAGAGCCGTGCACGTCGGCGCGCAAGGAATCGAGCACCCGCACGTTATAGCCTCGTGCGAGCGCGGCGTCGACGATCGCGGATCCGATGAAGCCGGCACCCCCGGTGACGAGGAGATGTTCGCCGGTCATGAGATGTCTGACACCACGGCGCGCGCGAGCACGGCGTCTACCTGGGCCGGGTCGATCAGCTCGCGCGAGGCAAAGTCGGTCGGCAGGGCACGCAGGATCCCGTCGATCGCGGCCAGGATGCGCGGCTGGGCGTCGCTGAGGCGACGGAACACGGACGAGGCGGTGACGGCATCCGTTTCGCGGGTCGTGCCGCCAGGCACCGACGCGAGACCGGCGTCCGCGTCGGTCACGAAAGAGACGTTGACCGTGCCCATGTTGAGCTCGCCGGCCAGCACGATCTCGGGATAGGCGGTCATATTGACGATGTGCGCGCCGATCGACCGGAACCAGACCGACTCTGCCCGGGTCGAGAACCGCGGTCCCTGGATGACGACAACGGTTCCGGTGGGCGCGAAATTCTCGCCGAGGTCCTCGAGCGCGCCCAGGGCGTACCCGCGCAGCGCCGGGTCGAACGGGTCGGCGGCGGAGAGATGCTGCACCGATTCCCGGTCGTAGAAGGTGTCGGGCCGGCCATTGGTGCGATCGATGAACTGATCGGTGACGACGAGCACGCCCGGCGGATACTCCGGAGTGACGCCGCCCACCGCCGAGGATGAGATGATCGCGCGCACACCGATCGAGGCGAGCGCCCAGATATTGGCGCGATAATTGATCAGGTGTGGGGCCACGCTGTGTCCGCTGCCGTGTCGGGGAAGGAACGCGACACGGCGACCGGCGCGCAGGCCGATCGTGACCGGGGCGGTTCCATACGGCGTCGGTACCTGGTGCGTCACGGCGCCGGCTGGGTCGAGGAGCTCGTAGAGTCCGGAGCCGCCGATCACGGCGATCTCCGCGCGCGCGGTCGGGTCGACCAACGAGGCAGTCGGGTCAGGTGTCACAAGCGGCTCCCAGCGGGTTACAAATCGAATATTCAGTGTGCCATCGAAACCTGCGTACCCCCGGACACCCGCCCGCGGACCCCCTCACGCGTTCCGGGCCCGGGCCCCATATAAGAAGAGGGACTAGTGCGTGTAGACCTGAATCGACGAAGCCAGCGGCCCGGGCGGGTTCAGCGCGAACGACGACAGCACTCCATCGCCGGAGTAGTCGACGAGCGCCCATAGTTGCGCGCCTCCGCTCACGACGTAGACGGCTCCGCTCGACAGTGGCACCGTGGCGCTGGCCCCGGCGCTAACCCGAAGTTCCACCGAGGTGCCGTTGGACGGCGTGAGGGTGAGCAAGGCATCCGCTGCCCGGCTGTTGACGAGGTGCAGGGTCGGCGACGGGCCGTCGGCCACTGCGACCGCAAACGATCCTTCGAGCGGCGCCGACGCCGAGAACCAGCCGAAGTCCTTGCCGCCCGCGCTGTCGGTGGCCGTGCGGGCAGCCGCGACGATCGGCTCGTCGGAGCGCAGCTGCACCGAGAAGCTGCCAACGGCCAACGGCGCGAGCGGAATCTCCGTGGCGATCCCGGGCTCAACCTCCACCTGCGATGACGTTCCCTCAGCGGTTCCGTCGGCGCTCGTCACGCCGATCTGCACGGTCGCCGCGACGGAACCCGGTACGAATACCCGAATCGACGGGGTGTCGGCGTTGAAGCCCTCGCCCGTTGTCACGGTCTCCTCGGTCACGGCCGCCATGACGCGAACCCCGGCAATGATCTGGTTCGTGGCGGGGGTCGCGGTCGTGCCGATAATCTCGACCCCGCCCGGTTCAATGCCGCGGATGCTGCTCTGCTCGAGCGACGCCGCCACCTGCCCGCCGCGCGACTGCACGTGCAGCACCGGTGACTTCAGGTTCGGGGCGAGGCCGGCGAGCGAGATGACCCGCTGCTCGCCCGGCTGCACCAGAATGCCCGTCGCGCCGGGCGCGTCGACGAGGCCGCTCTCACCGGAGACGGTCACGTCCACCGTCGCGAGCACGGTGGTCGGGTTGCTCAGCAGCAGCAGGCTCGTGCGCCCGATGTCGGTGGAGCCGCCGACGATCCAGCTGTCGCTGACCGCCTCGGCGCACGCGGCGACGGCGAGCCCGCCGATGGTGTCGGTCGCGGCGACCTGCGACTGGCTGCCGGCCACGAGCGGCGGCAGCGAAGCGCCATCCTCCACGGGCACGGTCAGCAGCAGCGGCGGCTGCCGGCTGTTCGAATCGTCGACCGCGCTGATCTCGGTCACCTGCGGCCGAATCTGCTCCAGTGCGAGAGCGTCGACCGCACCATACACAGCGGATGCCGCCCCCACACTCGACGCCGCCTGCGCCTGCGTCGAATCCTCGGCCAGGGTCATCACCGGTCCGGGGCAGACCCGCTGCTGCTCGCTCGGTAGCGGCTCGATCTCGCTCGATTGCGGGTCACGTTCAATGCTCGGCAGCGTCACCAGGGCGGCCGCGCCAAGAGTCGCGACAACGACGGCGATGCCGACAAGGCCAAGCACACCGCGTCCGGCCCGGCCGCCGATGCGGGCGAGTTGTCTTCTATCGGGCATTGTCGTCCTCCACGGGCTCCGCGGCAGCGGGGTTGGCAGACCTGGGCTCGGCGCCCGCGGTCTCGACTGCACCGGACTCCGCCGGCTCGGCAGCAACGTCATCGGTGGACCCGTCGGTGGATTCCAGCCCGGTGCCGACACCGCTTTTCCGGTCGATGGCGAGGTCTGCTTCGAGGTCGGTGCCGAGCGGCACGTCCAGATCGGCATCGAGGTCAGAGACAACCTTCGACCGCCGCACGCGTTTCGGCTTCTGTCTCGCGTCGGCGCGGGCCGCCCGGCGAATCGCATCGCGGTTGGCCTGCCGCACGGCTTCGCGTCCGGCGCCGATCGGAAGCGACAGCAGCACGGCGCTGCCCACCACGGCAAGGACGATCAGCAGGGTCACGAGACCGAAAACGCCGCCGGCGCGAGCCGGAATCGGGGTGGAGGCGGCAGCATCCGTTTCACCGAACTGCCACAGCCGGCCGAACTCGGTGTCGCCGACCGGGGCCAGTGCCGCGTTGCCGTCGAGGGCCGTTTCGGTGCGCAGGGCAGTGTCGGCAGCATCAACGCTGGTTTCGGCCGGCTGCAGCACGATGAAGCGGATGCCGAACTCGGCCAGATCCGCGCTGGTCTCGAGCCCGCTGCGTGAGGCCAGGTTGCCGGCGAGCTCCGCGAGCGCTTTCTCACGGGCGCTGACAGTCTGGTCGGTGCTGTCGAGGGTGGATTGCTGGTTTAGGGTGGCGCCGATGCCACGCTCGATCGTGGCGAGCAGGCCGCCGTCAGCCTGCGGAACGAGTTGCAGGGTGCCGACCCGGGGGTCGATCTGGGCTTCAGCGGCGACGAAAGCCGGCTGGGTCTGCCCGGTGCCCTTGCGCACGGCGGCGGTGCCGAGGTGCAGCGACGCGAGGAGGGGCAGCACGACGACGGTCAGGGCGAGGGCAGCGACCACTCCGGGCGTCGACGCGAAACGGTGCAGGGAGCGCAGGCCGATGACGAGGGCACCGACCAGGCCGAGCCAGTACAGGCTGAGGCCGGCGCCGGTCCAGACGCGCACCGGTTCGGCACCGATCGCGGCGAGCACGAGCTGGTTGGCGGCGAGGGCGGTGCCGAATCCGAGCAGCGCCACGAGCCAGGCGCCGCCTGCGAGGCGCGCGCCGGGCAGCAGCAGCGCGAGCAGGGCGAGCACGGCGAACGGTGCGAGCAGAATGGGCACAAACAGCTGCGGGTCGAGGCCGACGACCCCGAACCGGTCGAGTACCCCGGCCCAGCCGTCGGAGCCTGGCAGACCGAGCAGCAGTTGCAGGCTGGGAGCGTGGGCGCTTGGCACGGGCAGGCCCGGGTCGGCGATGAGGTCCAGCCAGCTTCCGCGCAGGCCCTGGTCGGCAATAAGGGGCAGCGCGAGCGCGAGCGCCGGCAGCGGGATGCCGATGAAGCGCATCACGCGGCGGCCGGCGACGGCCACGCTGAGCGCCCAGACCACGAGCAGGGCCGGGGCCAGCGACGGCGCGCAGGCCACGACCGCCGCGAACAGCAGGGCAGCGGATGCCGACGCCGACCAGGTGCGCGCGGCGGCAAACCAGGCGAAGAACAGCCACGGCAGCAGCAGGTGCACGAGGATCGCGGCCGGGCGACCGTCGGCGAGGGCAATCAGGAAGGTCGGGGCGAGCACCCAGAGGACGGCCACCAGGGCTCGCAGGCTGCCGCGGTCGGTCAGGCGGGACGCGCCCATCCACGCGCCGACGGCAGCGAGCGGAAAAGCGAGCGCGTAGACCAGCACAAGGGCGAACGACGGCGACCAGAACGCGATCGAGCCGAGCACGGCGACGACCGCGCCGAACGGATCAGCCGCGCCGACGAAGCCGAGCCCCAGGTCGCGCCAGCCGTAGCCGACGCTCGCCCACAGTTCGGGCAGGCTCGGCGAAAGCGGCAGCACTCCGCCGCCGGTGAGGGTGTCGGCGCCGAGCAGCGGCACCATCATGATGATGCCCACGACGGCAGCGGCCAACATGGTCCAGGCGCCGCCGCCGGAGAAGAAGCGAATTTCGGGGCGTTCGCCGTGCAGGCCGAACAGGCTCGCTTCCCGCTTGAGCGAGTGGCGTCGACGCACTTCGGCCGAGGGAACCCGCAGGGTGGAGATAGCATCCCAGCCGAGCGTGCGGGTCTTGGCGAAGGCGCGGCGAGCGTTGCCGACGCGCATGCCGTTGAAGGCTGCGCCGAACGCGGCCGAGAATTCCCCAACGATCGCGCCGGGTTCCTTGCGCAGCAGTTGGCCGATTGAGCGCAGGAAGGCGAGTGGCAGCAGCGACAGCCAGTGAAAGACCAGGGCCCCGGCAGGCGCGTAGACCAGGCGTCGATGCAATTGCGCTGAGCGTTCGGCCCGCACCCGGCGGCGGCGCAGCCGGCCCCGGGAAGACTGGTTCGGCCCGGCGACACCGTCACCGGCCGACGCGACGCGGGCGGCCGGAACGACCGACACGCGATGGCCGGCCAGGCGCACGCGCACGCAGAAGTCAAGTGAGTCGTCAACGACCGAAAGGGCCGGGTCGAACCCGCCAAGCTGTTCCCAGACGGTGTGGCGCACGAGCATGCCACCGGCGCTGACGGCGAGCACGTCGCTCAGGCCGTCGTGCTGGCCCTGGTCGAGTTCACTTTCGACCAGGGTGACGGTGGCGCCACTCGGCGTCATCGATTCGCCGAAGTTGTGGATGTATTCGCCGGCGATCCACTCCATCACCTTGGGTCCGGCGACGGCCACAGATGGAGCGATCTCGAGCGCGTCGACGAGTATTTCGAGGGCGTTCGGTTCGGGCGCGCTGTCCTGTGCGAGCAGCCAGAGCAGCTCGCGATCGTGCGTGGGCGGTGTCGTCACGCGCACGGCGGCGGTAATCGCCTGCCCGAAGTTCAGGTCTGCGTCCGAGGCGATGAACTGCGTCGGTCCGAAGTCGGCGAGCATCTTCGCGGTCGCATCGCTCGAGCCGCAGTCCACGGTAATGACAATGTCGGGTTGGCGGGTCTGCAGCGATAGCGCCCTGAGAGTTCGCTCAAGGTGTTTCGCGCCGTTTCGGGCGACAAGGATGGCGGTGACTCTCGGTTGCATAACAGCCCCAGCCTAGGTCGGTATCGGCCGGGGGCCCTGAACCGAGAGGGCGCGCCCCCGATATTGGGCCGGCAATAAGCGGATGTCACGGGATCCGCTCCGGGAAACGACCCCGTCAAGCGGATGCGTCAGTATTCTCGCGAAGGCAGCGTCGTATTATGCGCGAGCATCCGCTCAGAGGGGCGGCACGTTGAGAGGCGGCGCAGGCATGCGCTCACGCCGTCGCATGCGATCTACGCGCGCTTGCGTAATTTGCGGCGCTCGCGCTCGGAGAGTCCGCCCCAAATGCCGAACCGCTCGTCGTTGCCGAGCGCGTATTCGAGGCATCGGTTGCGCACCTCGCAGCCGGAGCAAATCTTCTTGGCGTCACGGGTGGAGCCGCCTTTTTCGGGAAAGAACGCCTCGGGGTCGGTCTGCGCGCAGAGCGAGTCGGCCTGCCAGGCCAGAAGGTTCTCGTCGCCGAGATCTTGTCGTACTCCCGGAACACCGAGGGTGACGGGGTCAACGAACCAGTCCTCTGGTACTCCGGAACGATAGTCAGGTATAGCCACATCGTCTCCCAGCGCCCGCTTACGCACCGTTTGGTGCCTCAGCTAATTACACCGGTGTAATTCAATATCGTCAAGTCGCAGATCGTAAACCCTCAATACGGGCTGGAGAGTTGCGACGCGCCGATGGCGACAAAGTCGGCCATTTGGGGGGTTGTCCCGCGTGCGTGCCAACGTTGCAAACGTAGCTCGATCGCCGTACGCGACGGCGTGTCGCGCGCTCATTTTGCGGCGGCGCGTGACGAATCCCAGGCGCTCTGCACCATCTGCTCGAGCGTGTGGCGCATGCTCCAGCGAAGGTCGCGGGCCGCGAGCGCGCCCGAAGCCACAATGCGATCGGGGTCGCCGACCCGGCGCGGGCCGATTTCGGGCGTGAAGTCGATGCCGGTGACGCGGCGCACGGTCGCCATGATCTCCCCGACCGAGACGCCGTCGCCGCTGCCGAGGTTGTAGACCGGTTCGATCGATTCACCGGCGTCGAGGCGGCGGGCCGCGGCGACGTGCGAGAGCGCGAGGTCGGCCACGTGAATGTAGTCACGCACGCAGGTACCGTCGGGCGTGGCATAGTCGTCGCCGTTGATGCGCGGGGTGCGACCGTCGAGCAGCGCGGCAAAAACCAGGGGAAACAGGTTGTGCGGGCTCGTATCGCTCAGGGCGAGGTCGCCGGCGCCGACGACATTGAAGTACCGCAGCGAGGTGTGCCGGAGCCCGGTCGCCACGGCCTGGTCGCGCAGCAGCCATTCGCCGATCAGCTTGGATTCGCCGTAGGGCGATTCCGGGCTCTTCGCGGTGGTTTCGGTCACGAGGTCGGTGCGTGGAGTTCCATAGACGGCGGCGCTCGACGAGAAAACGATGCGGTCGATCTCGGCCGTGTTCATGGCGGCGAGCAGCGTGGCCGTGGCCGTCACGTTCTGTTCGTAGGTGTGCAGTGGGCGCTGCACCGAGACACCGGCGTACTTGAATCCGGCCACGTGCACGACGCCGTGCACCGCGTGCTCGTCAAAGGCATGCACCAGCAGGCTACCGTCGAGCACGCTGCCGCGCACGAACGCAACGTCTGCCGGCACGAACGATTCGTGGCCGCTCGAGAGGTCATCAAGCACGACCACGTCGAGGCCCTCGGCCTGGAATGCCCGCACCACATGCGAGCCGATGTAGCCCGCTCCGCCGGTTACCAACCACGCCATAACGTCCCGCTCGTTTGCGCGGCACGTTCTGCGCCACCGCTACAGGCTAGCGCCAGCGAATGAGCGAGTCATGGTCGTGGGTGACCCGGGCGGGCTGACGACGGTAGCCGTCGCACCGAGTGGCGCGAATGGTGGCGACAATACCGGCAACGGCGAGGACGGTGAGAAGAATCATCAAGATGGTCATGGCAGAAACTCTATGTATTGTGCTTTTCTGCCGCGAGTGGCAGAATCGGCATTGTTCGACACATTCCTGCCAAATTCGTACACCACCAGCAGAGCGGATGCCCATGCTCCAGAAAATCGTCTGCGTCACCCTCCCCGGTCTGGCGCCGTTCGAATTCGGCGTCATCTGCGAGGTCTTCGGCATCGACCGCAGTGCCCACGGCGGGCCCGCCTTCGACTTTCACGTCGTCGCCGCCGAACCCGGCCCGATCCGCACCAAGATCGGATTCGACATCGTCGTGCACGACGACCTATCGGCTGCGGCCGATGCCGACCTCATCGCCATTCCCGCCTACGAGGCGGGCGCGGCGATCGACCCGCGGGTGCTGCAGGTCGTGCGCGACGCCGAAGCCCGCGGAGCCTGGGTGCTCAGCGTCTGCAGCGGCGCGTTCGTGCTGGCCGAGGCTGGCATCCTCGATGGGCGCCGCAGCACCACCCACTGGATGTACACGGACGCCCTCGCCCGGGCCTACCCCGACACGACCGTCGACCCCGACGTTCTGTTCGTCGACGACCGCCACGTCGTCACCGGCGCCGGCACCGCCGCCGGCATCGACGCTGCGCTGCACATCGTGCGTAAGGAGCTCGGCGTGACCGCCGCCAATGTCATGGCCCGCCGCATGGTCGTGCCGCCCCAGCGCGACGGCGGCCAGTCGCAGTACATCGAGGCACCGGTCGTCGACTGCCAGGACGAATCCTTCGCCGCCGTCACCGAGTGGATGCTGCGCCACCTCGACCAGGACCTGCCGGTCGACCTGCTCGCCCGCAAGTCGCTCATGTCATCGCGCACCTTCGCTCGCCGGTTTCGCGCCGAGCTCGGCACGACGCCGACCCGCTGGCTCAATCGTCAGCGCCTGCTCCGAGCGCAGGAACTGCTCGAGGACTCCGCGCGCAGCCTCGAGGAGATCGCCGCGGACACCGGCTTCGGCGGGGCCGCGGTCATGCGTCACCACTTTTTGCAAGTTCTGCAGACCACGCCAACGGCCTACCGCCGGGCCTTCGGCCCCCGCAAGGTCGGCTAGCCTCCGCGTGACCCGGCTCCCGCTTGGCTGCCGCCAGCCGCAGGAAGCGGGCGACACCACGGGACGTGCCGAAAGCTAGGCGCCGGTCGTCGCCAGAAAGACCTCGCCGGTGCCGGCGAAGGTCAGCGTGCCCTCGTCGGGAGTGACGAACACGGCCTGCCCACGCTTGAGTGGCCGCGACGACGAGCCTCCGGCCACGAGAAATCCGCCCGCCGTGCAGATGGCGATGGCCGGACCGGTCAGGGTGATCTGTCGCATCGGGACGGGCGTCGAAGACTCAGCGTCGGCATCCGCTTCGATGTGCACGAGCTCGAAGTCGGTCACGCCGGGGCGATATCGCGAGACGCCATCCGCGAGACTGACCGGCGCGAGGTACGGCGCCACGCCGGCGGTGAAGTCGAGCACCGAGAGCAGCTCGTCGATGTCGATGTGTTTGGGGGTCAGCCCGCCGCGCAGCACGTTGTCGGAGGCGGCCATCAGCTCAACGCCGTGCCCTGACAGATACGCGTGGATGTTGCCGGCCGGCAGATACAACACCTCACCACGCCGCAGCGAGACCCGGTTGAGGAGCAGGGCGATCACGATTCCCGGGTCGCCCGGGTATTCAGCGGCGAGCGCGCGCACCGTCGCCAACTCCAGCGCATAGCCGATGCCTGCTCCCCCGCCGGCTAAGAACTCGGCGTGCTCGGCGAGCGCGACCACCCGCTCGACCAGCCATTCCACTTCGCCGGAGTCGTCGCCGCGGCCATCGCGCAGCAACCAGTCGACGGTGTCGCGCAGGCCCTGGGCAAGGTGATTCTCAAGCAGGTCGAGTGCGGCCGCCTGTGGGTTCTCTGTCGCGAAATCGAGCAGGCGCAGTTCGGCGATGATTCCGCGCACCTCGGCAAGTGGGCGGAATCCGCATAGCGCTTCAAAGGTGTCGCTTAGCGCGAAGATGAGCTCGGGCTTGTGGAACGGGTCGCGGTAGTTGCGGTTGCCTGCATCGATGGCGATGCCGGCCTCGTTCTCAAGCTCGAATCCGGCGCGGGCCTGCTCGGTCGTCGGGTGCGCCTGCAGTGACAGCGGGCGGCCGGCGGCCAGAATCTTCAACAGAAACGGCAGACGCGGTGCCGGGCTCGCCGCGGCCGAAACCACGCCGCCGTTCCCCTGACCGGCCGGCGAGGTCGCCGATGCAGCAGCCGAGCCGCCAGCATCCGCCTCGCGCGCGGCCCACCCATTACCGAGCGCCAGCTCCGGCACCGCCGCGATCCATTCGGCGAGGTTCGAAAAACCGCCAACCTGCGCCGTATCCTCGATCACCGACGGCGAGCCGGCGTGGGCGCCCAGCCACAACTCGGCCTCAGGTCCACCCGACGGCGCGCGTCCGAGCAGGTCGGCGATAGAGTGCGTGGACCCCCAAGCGTAATTGCGCGGCGTGTTGGTGATGCCCACAAACATTTTCGGCTCCCTCTTCAACTGTTTAGACCAAACTACCAACCGACTTCGAGCGTTACGCCAACGACCCTAGGCTGGCGGCCAGCCCGGTCGCGTACCGATCGCCCAATCTGCAACGGAGCATCCATGACCTTTGAACTACTCGGCAGCGACTTCTTCGGCTACGAAAACCTCCTCACCACGCCCGAGCAGGCGGCCATCGTGAAGCTGCGCTCCTACCTCGAAGACGAGGTGCGGCCGATCGCAAACGAATGCTGGGACCGCGCCGAATTCCCCACCCAGATCATCAAGCCGCTCGCCGAGCTCGGCATGTACTCGTTCGGCTGGGACGAGACGAAACCGTTCGCGAATTCGGCCGTGTTCCGCGGGTTCGTGGCGTTGGAACTGGCGCGAGTGGACGCATCCGTCGCCACCTTCGTCGGTGTGCAGAACGGACTGTCGGCCGGGTCGCTCGCCGCCTGCGGCTCCGCCGAGCAGCGCGCCGAGTGGATTCCGCGACTCGCCTCGGGCGAAATCGTCGGGGCGTTCGGGCTGACCGAGCCGCTAAGCGGCTCCGACGCAGCGCAGGGCCTGCGCACCACCGCCACCCGCAGCGGCGACACCTGGACCCTGAACGGCGCCAAACGCTGGATCGGCAACGCCACCTTCAGCGACATGACCATCATCTGGGCCAAGGACACCGCCGACAACCAGGTGAAGGGCTTCATCGTTCCCACCGACACCGCCGGGTACTCCGCCACCAAGATCGAGGGCAAGATCAGCCTCCGCGCGGTGCAGAACGCGGATATCACCCTGACCGACGTGGTGGTGCCCGAGCGCCTGCGCCTGCAGAACGCCAACTCGTTCAAAGACACCGCCAAGGTGCTGCGGGCCACGCGCGCCGAGGTGTCGTGGGCGGCCGTCGGCAACGCCATCGGCGCCTATGACGCGGCCGTCGCCTACGCGAAACGGCGCGAGCAGTTCGGCAAGGCCATCGGCGGGCACCAGCTCGTGCAGGACCTGCTGGTAAAAAGCCTCGGCAACATCACCGCGAGCCTCGGCATGGTCGTGCGGGTGTCGCAGTTGCAGGACGAGGGCGTGCAGCGCGACGAGCACTCCGCGCTGACCAAGGCTTACACGACGAGCCGCATGCGCGAAAGCGTGGCCTGGTGCCGCGAGCTGTTCGGCGGCAACGGCGTCACCCTCGAGTACAACGTGGCGCGCCACTTTGCCGACGCCGAGGCCATCTACTCCTACGAGGGAACCCAGGAGATGAACACCCTCATCGTGGGCCGCACCATCACCGGCCAGGCCGCTTTCGTCTGACCGGCGCCAGCGATGCCAGCGGATGCCCCCCCCTTGCCTCCAAAACACCGCTGGCGCCGCCTCTGAAACTGCCCCGCTGGCTGCGCGCAGCCCCGCCCCGGGATACGGTGTCGAAATGACATCCCATCGCTTCGGCCCGGTCACCGCGTGACGACCGAGCAGGGGCTCGACGCGATCGTCGTCGGATCCGGCCCGAACGGCCTTGCCGCCGCCGTCACCCTCGCCCGCGCCGGCCTCAGCGTGCGCGTCTACGAGCGCAACCCGGCCATCGGCGGCGGGGCGGCGACCGCCGAACTCACCCTGCCCGGGTTCCGCCACGACGTGGGGTCGGCCGTGCATCCGCTCGCGCTCGCCTCAGAATTCTTTCAAAAGTTCGGCCTCAAGGACCGCATCGAACTCAGAGTTCCCGAGATCTCCTTCGGGCATCCCCTGCCCGGCGGCGGGGCCGGCGTGGCCTGGCACGACATCGAACGCACGGCCGCGGGCCTCGACCGTGACGGCCCGGCCTGGTTGCGATTGCTCGGGCCGCTCGTCGACAACATCCAAGCCATCGCCGAGGTCACCGGGGATACGCTGCTGCGCGTGCCGCGACATCCGCTCACGCTGGCCCGCTTCGGGCTGCGCACCCTCGAGCAGGGCAGCCCGGCCTGGAACTGGCGATTCACCGGCGAGACCGCGCCGGCGTTGCTCACCGGAACGTTCGCCCACTCGATCGGGCGGCTGCCGAGCCCCTCGACCGCCGGTGCCGGGCTCACCCTCGCCGCGCACGCGCACGCTCGGGGCTGGCCCATTCCGATCGGCGGAAGCGGCGCCATCGTGCGGGCTCTCGCCGACGACCTGCTCGCGCACGGCGGTGAAATCGTGACGGATGCCGACATCACCAGCCTGAAAGAGCTGCCGTCGGCCCGCATCGTGCTGCTCGACGTGACGCCGCGCGCACTCGTCGACCTCGCCGACGGAGCGTTGCCGGACCGCTATGCGGCATCGCTCAAAAGTTTTCACTATGGCAACGCGGTCGCCAAGGTGGATTTCGCGCTCTCCGAACCGGTTCCCTTCACCGCGACCGAGCTGCGGCGAGCGCCGACCCTACACGTGGGCGGCACCCGCGCCGACCAGGCCCGCGCCGAGAACGCCGTCGCCCGCGGGCGGCACGCTGACTCCCCCTATGTGCTCGCCGCGCAGCCGAGCATTCTCGACTCCACTCGCGCTCCTGCCGGAAAACACACGCTCTGGGCCTACACGCACGTGCCGGCGGGCTCCACCCGCGACCAGACCGAGCAGATCACCCGGCAGATCGAACGCTTCGCCCCGGGATTTCGCGACACCATTCTCGCCTCCTACAGCCAGACCGCCGCGCAGATGCAGAACCACAACCCCAATCACGTGGGGGGCGATATCGCGGCCGGAGCGATCAGCATGGCTCAGCTCGTGCGCCGCCCGGTGTTCTCCAACGACCCGTGGCGCACCCCCCTCGACGGTGTCTACCTGTGCTCCTCGTCGACCGCGCCCGGCCCAGGCGTGCACGGAATGTGCGGCTACCGCGCCGCCCTCAGCGCTCTCCGCCACGAATACAACATCGTTGAGCCGCCCGACCTCTCTCCCCTGCAATAACCCACCCGGCCGCGAGAGCGCAAAAAGTGCCCGATTGCGAGGTCCAAATGGGCACTTTGTGCGCTCTCGCGAAACCCATCAGATCAACACCGGTAATCTGAAGCCATGCCCGCCGTTCAGAGTCGCCTCGTCATTCGACTCTTCGCGACCTTCGTCTGGTTCACCGTTCTGGCCGGCCAGTTCTGGCGCAACCTCGGCGGCTGGTGGGGTTTCGGCGCCATCGCCGTGATCGTCGTCGTCGGCAGCATCATCGGCCTGAGCACCCAGCGCACCAATGCCCGCAACCGGGCCGCCGCTGAAGCGCAAGCGTCTGTCCCGGCACACGCAGGCGCCGCAACCACGAACACACACGCCACCGCACCACCGCCTTCCGACGACACGCCCACCGACCGCGATGTCGCCCGCGGCCACACCTATCGCGCCGCCCTCGCCCCGCCGCTGAACTGGCGTAAGTTTCCCAAGACCATCACCGCGTTCCTGCTGCTGTCCACCCTGTCGATCGCGTGGTCGTATTACCCGGGGGCATCCGCTCTGGGAATCACCCTGCAGCTCATCACCACCCTCGCCGCCCTGTTTTTGGCCGTCACGCTTACCTGGTCGGAACTGCTGCGCACCCTGGCGGGCGCGCTGCGCTGGGTGCTCGCGCTCAGCCTCGTGTTCGAGCTGTTCGTGGCCGTCATCATCCAGCATGAAGTGCTGCCGTTCTTCGTCGACTACGGTACGAGCGACGTGCCCGGTGCCTTCTACTGGTCGCGGGGGCTGCTGCTGTCCGGCGGCCCGATCGAGGGCATCGTCGCCAACCGCAACCTGCTCGGATTCGTGGCCCTTCTCGCCATCATCGTCTTCATCGTGCAGTTGCGAGCCAATACCGTCAAGCGCAACGCCGGTCTGGTCTGGTTCGCGCTGGCCGTGGGGATGCTGCTGCTCACCCGCTCCGCCACGGTCACCGTGTCGCTCGTCGCGGTCGTTGCCGCCCTGCTGTTCGCGCTCTGGGCCAGGCGGGTGCACGACCAGCACCGGCGTCCGCTGTATGCGGTGGCGGCGGCATCCGTTTTAGCGGTAGGAGTAGCGCTCGCTCTGTTCTCCTCGCAGCTGTTCGGGCTGCTCGGCCGCAGCGATGATCTCACCGGGCGCTTCGACATTTGGGCCAGCGTCACCGAGCTCGCCCGGGAACGCCCGGTGTTCGGCTGGGGCTGGGTGAGCTACTGGGTGCCGTGGGTGGAACCGTTCAACGATCTCGCTGTGCGCAAGGGCGTCACCTACCTGCAGGCGCACAACGCCTGGCTCGACGTGTGGCTGCAGCTCGGCATTGTCGGCGTCGTCCTGTTCGCCGCCCTGGTCTTCTCGACCCTGTGGCGGGCCTGGTTTCTCGCCGTGGACCGCCCCCGTCTTGCCGTGCACGACACCGAACCGTTGGCCGTCTCGGCGCTGCTGCCGCTGCTGCTGATCGCCGCGCTGATCGCACAGAGCGTGGCCGAAAGCCGCCTGCTGATCGAGAGCGGCTGGGTGATTCTCATCGTGCTCGCCGTCGTCACCAAACGTCAGCAACACGCGCCTCGACCAATGCCCTAGGCCCGGCGCGGTAAATTAGAGGATGCCCACCCTGCACGACGCCCTGCGCCGCGTGCTCGCGTCGCCGAAATTCGCGGCCGCGCTCACGCTCGCCATTCTGGCCACCGCGTTCAGCACCCACCTGCTGCGCAGCGTCATGGGCTGGCCCGGCCTCATCGGTATCCTCGGCGGCCTCGTCGTGCTCGCGGTGCTCTCGCTGCTGGCCCGCCGCCCGATCGTGGAATGGCACGGTCTACTGCCCATCTCGATTATCGTGTTCGTGGCCTGGTGCGCGCTCTCCGGCGTGTGGAGCGGCTACGTCACCGAGACCATCGTCGGAGTCAGCTACCAAGTCACCGTCGGATTCCTCGCCATCTACGTGGCCCTCGTGCGCGACACGTTCCAGGTCGTGCGCGCCATCGGCGACGTGCTGCGGGTGTTGCTCGGCCTCTCCATCGTGCTCGAGGTGCTCTCCGGGCTACTGCTCGACCTGCCGATCGCGTTCCTCGGCGTGGTCGGCGGCATCGACCAGCTCGGCCCCATCCAGGGCGTGTTCGGCTCGCGCAACGTCTTCGGGCTGATCGCCCTCATCGCCGCCGTCACCTTCTACGTGGAGCTCCGCGCGCGGTCCATTCCGCGCGACCTCGGCATCGGCTCCATGTGGCTGGCCGGCATCTGCTTGGTGCTCACCCGCTCCCCCGTCATCGTGGTCGTCGCCGTCTGCGTCATCGTGGCTGCGCTCGCCCTCTACCGTTTGCGCCGCACGCCCGTTGAAGGCCGGTGGAAGCTGCAGCTCGGCCTCCTGAGTGCGGCTCTCGTTGCCGTCGGCGCGGCTTGGCTCGGTCGCACGACCATCATCGACACCCTCAATGCTGGCAGCGAGTTCGAGGCGCGCTACTCGCTCTGGAACGAGATGTGGCGGCTGGTGAAGCTGCATCCGCTCGAGGGGTGGGGCTGGGCCGGATTCTGGCCGCAGGACGTGACCCCCTACGGTTGGCTCGAATTCACCACCGGGCGCCTGCACGCCACCGGCCTCAACGCCTACCTCGACGTGTACTTTCAGGTGGGGCTGATCGGCTTTCTCGCCTTTCTGGTCCTGGTACTGCTGGCCTTCGTGCGCTCCTGGCTGCTCGCTTCGAACAAGCGCTCGCTGGTCTACGTCTGGGCGCCGCTCATGCTCGTGACCCTGCTGGTGACCAGCGCGGCGGAGAGCACGATTTTGTTCGAATTCGGCTGGCTGCTGCTGGTGATCTGTTCGGTCAAGGCCGCGCAGGGCCTGAGCTGGCGCAGCGCCCTGCCGCACAAGCCCCACCCCGACGCCCCGTAGGGGCAAGACACGCCGACAGCACTCGGGTCAGACCGGCTGCACCAGATCCCGCAGCACGTCTTGCAGGCCTAGCCCGAACCGGGAATAGTCCCCCGCGCGCAAGCCGCGCACGATCGGCCCCACGCGCAACAGCCGTGCCGCTGGCAGCGTGCTGCGCCGCCGCTCGTGCGCGAGTTTCGCATCGATCAGCGCCAGCACAGAAGCGGATGCCGCCGGCTCGAACCCCGACGCCCGTTGCTGCAGCACTGCAGCTCGCGCCAACAGCCGCGCGTTCCGTGCCGTGCGCGGCGCCCGCAGCCGGCCGAGTCGGCTGGAGGCATCGAGGCTGGTCACGCCGATCTGGTTGCCGCCGTGCTGCCGATAGTCGGTGAGCGGCTCGTCGATCAGGTCGACCAGACCGGTCGCGGCGGCGACCATGGCCATCCACTCGTCATGCACCCACGCGGCCGGAAACGGACGTGATCGCTCCACCAGCTCGCGCCGCACCATCATCGTCGCCCCGGTCACGATGTTGCGGCGCAGATAGGCGTCGATGGCATGGCCGGCGTGTACGGCAGCACGGTCGGCATCTGACACACCCAGGGTTTGCAGCAGTGTGAGCCCGAGGGGTTCTTTCCCAGCATCAACGAGTCGGGCGTCTGCGTGCAACATCCGCAGTGCAGGCCGCTGGGTGAACTCGGTCACCATGCGCTCCACCCGCTCCGGCCACCAGACGTCGTCCTGGTCACAGAGCGCGATGAGGTCGCCTGAACAAGCAGCGAGCGCCTGCTCGAAGTTCGCCGTCACTCCGAGCGCGGTAGTGTTCCGCAACACCACGACGTCGAGATCAGGCCGCCCAGCCGCGATCCGCTCGAAAGTGGAAAGCGTATCGTCTGTCGATCCGTCGTCGGATAAAACGATCTCGCTCACGGGCAGAGACTGCGCCAAAATGCTAAGCAGCTGCTCTTCGAGATAGGCGGCGCCGTTGTAGGTGCACAACGCCACGGAGACCCTCGTTACCATTAGCTGCGCTTCACGCCAACCGAGAGAACACCGAGAAACATTCCGGCCATGATCGTCTGGGAGCCGAGCATCATGAGCAGGGCAGCCGGAATCGCCGCGCGCAGAGTGGCACCGGCTTCGAGGGGGCCAAAGTCGTTCGAGGCCCAGCCGATGAATTGCGCGATGGCAATGCCAAGACCGATTAGAAAAAGCAGCAGCCCTACAATGGCCCCGCTCTCCAGGCTGATGCGTTTCTGAAGGCGGTCGAAATTTCGACTTCGCGGAATGCGGAATCCCTCTTGCTGTGCGTAGATCTTGGTGAGTACCGCAAACAGCACTGATTGATAACCGACCACTGTGAGCGCCGCCAAATAGAGCTGACTGGAGTAGGTGAAACCGATGCGCCCGAGGACGACAGGGCCAAAACTCAGCAGCATGACGCCGACAAAGCCCAGCATAAACGCGGCCGCGCCGGGAATCAGGAACAGCCAGCGCGGGCTGAAGATGAGTAGAAAACGCAGGTGGCGCCATCCGTCTCGCCAGCTGCGCAGGTGCGGTGGTCGGCTGCGGCCGTCTTTCGCGAGCGTGGTCGGCACCTCACTGACCCGGGAACCGCCAAGGGTGGATTTTACGACCATCTCACTGGCAAATTCCATGCCGGTGGTCTGCAGGTGCAGGTCGAGCATGGACTGACGGTTGAAACCGCGCAGTCCGCAGTGAAAGTCCTTGATCGGCGAGCGAAACAGCATGCGGCCGATCCAGGACAGCACGGGGTTTCCAAGGTATTTGTGCAGCGGCGGCATGGCGCCGGGTTCGATGCCGCCCCGAAAGCGGTTGCCCATGACAAGTTCGTCGCCGGCGCGCAGGCGTTCGACGAATCCGTCGAGACTGCTGAAGTCGTAGCTGTCGTCAGCGTCGCCCATGATCACATAGGTACCGCGCGCATGCTCGATACCGCCGTTGAGCGCGCTGCCGTAGCCCTTCTCTGCAATGGCGACGACCCGAGCGCCAAGCGCCTCGGCGATTTGCTGCGATCCGTCGGTGCTCCCGTTGTCTGCAATCAACACTTCGCCTACCACGCCGCTCCGCGCGAGATAACCGAGGGCCTTGTTCACGCACATCTCCAGCGTCTCTGCTTCGTTCAGACAGGGCATGAGGATCGTCAATTCGATTGCCGAAGTTTGCTGCATGTGAGTATGGGTCCTGTCTATGTTCTGTAGTGCGCCCCCAATCGTACAGACTTAGTGCACTATGAATATTGGCCTCGTCATCACCACCCTCGGTCGAGAGCAGGGTTTGCGCCGTCTTCTGCGGTCTTTGGTCGGCCAGGTCACACGCGGGGACGTTATCGTGATGGTCGCTCAACGCAATCTCCAAGCCGTCGAACGTCTCGCAACGGAGTTCGCCTCGATCGACTGCAAAATCGTCGTGACGACCTCGCCACTCGGAGCCTCACGCGGACGCAACGCCGGCGTGGCGGCTCTCCCCGCGGGGGTCGACTACCGCTTGCATTTTCCCAATGACACGACTTGGTTTCCGCCCGACACCATCGCTGGCATCCGTTCTACTTCCCCGGAAGCCGGCGCCGGCGCTCTCACGGTCACCGACGAGAACGGCCCAAAGTTCAAGCTCCCGGTGCCGGGCACCCCCTTGGACAGATGGAACGTCTGGACCGTTATCGAGATGGGCCTCGTCATTCGCCGCAGCGTGTTCACAGAGATCGGCGGGTTCACGGAGTCGATCGGAACCGGAGCATCCACGCCGTGGCAGTCAGGTGAGGCCACCGATCTACTTCTGCGCCTGATCAAATCTGGCCAGGCTGATTCCTTTGCCTGGCTACCGGCAGACATAGCGATCGGCGGTATCTCCGACCCGCACGGGCTCTCCGACGGAGAGCGCCGACGCAAGTTGCGCACCTACGCCCGCGGCTTCGGTCGTCTGCTTAGCGTCTGGCGCTACCCGTTGTACTGGCGAGCAGCCGCGCTGGCTGGCGGGCTGCTCTTCGGCGTGCGAAATCGGTCATCGTTTCACGCAGCGGATGGCTGGTGGGTCTTCGTGGGCCGTTTCGAGGGCCTTACCGGTCGCTGCTTCGGCAACAAGATGTCGATTGCGGTCGATCGGTGAGTATCTCCCTCTCGCCGCATATTCGCCTGCGCGGCGCAGCAATGTCCCTCATCACGCTGCTTGGCGGCGTCTCCCTGGCCGTGATTCCGGCCGCCACGGTAGCGATCTCAGCCCGCCAATTCACCCTTGACGAACAAGGTGCCATCGCCGTCGCTGTCATGCTAGCCACATTTGTTGGCCAGGTGACATTTGCTGTCGTCGTCGAATCACGACTCAGTTCGGCCGCGACCGCTCGCCGGGTGACCTTTCCACTCTGGCTGGCCGCGCTTTCGGTCTTGACGGCGATCATCGTGGGATTCAATTCGAGCAATGCGGTGGTGCTCTGTGTTGCCCTCCCGATTCTGTTGGCCTCACTCGAGGTTGGACGTGGGGTTTCCGTTGCCGAGCGCCTCGACACTCGCGAAATCTGGGCATCCGTTCTGGTCGGCTCGGGGGCGTTGGCTGGCGTACTTGTGGCCTTCACCGCACAGACCTGGGGAATGATTCCGTTGGTAGCCGGGATCGCCGCGGCCACCTGCGTGCGCTCCCTTCCGGTTTCACACCAGCCGAGTCGGCCCGACCCGGCAGTCATGGGCTGGGTGGTTGCAGACACCTCTATCACCGGCGTCATCTATCCACTTCTAAACGTGATGATTCTCGCGTTTATCGGCCCGGCTCAGGCCATCATCTTCACCGCAATCTCAACGGTGTCAGGGTTGCTGGCAATACCGCTCAATTTTCTGCGGCTCCGGCTGCTAAAAGAGCACTCTCGACTGGATATTGCGGTCTCCGCGCTCGCTCTGCTGGCGGCCATCGTCGCGCTCGGCATTTTCGAAGCGACCGGAACGTTCGGTTTCATCTTCGGGTCGGCCTGGTCGCTCTCCGACACCGCGCTGCCGCTCGCCGTCGCCTGCGCTTGGCGAGCCACATCAATTCTTACGACAATCCCCTTTGCTGCCCTGCGCCGCATAGGCGCGGTACGCCTACTGACCGGATTGCGTGCGATCGTCGCCGCCATCACATTTGCTCTTGCCGGACTGGGCCTCGTAACTCAGAACATAGTCTGGGTCTTCGCCGGAATGCTCGTGGCCGAACTGATTTCCGCGGTCATCTACGAAGGTGCACACCGCTCCCGAACCGCTCTGGTATTCAAGGACTAACTCGATGCCGATACCACTTATCTTGGTCGACCTGCTCTTCTTCACGGGGAAGAAGGGGGGCATGGAATCGTATGTTCGCGAGATCTACAGTCGAATGCCGCGTGAAAATTCCGGCGTGCAGTTCATCGCCCTCGCGTCGAGCGAACTCGCCGCCGGCGACACCTCGTGGTTTCCCGGCGACGTCATCGATTCCGGCATCAGCGGCGAGGACCGCATCGCTTGGGCACGAGGCGAGTTGTTCAGCGTTGCCGGGTTCGCGCGAAGCCGCCGCGCCTCCCTCATTCACTGCCCGGCAAACCTGGGCCCGCTATATTCACGGATTCCGGTCGTCATGACGATTCACGACCTACTGCCTTTTCGGCATCCGGAATATGTCCCTGGCGCCTATTCGCTCATCCTCCGCACATTGATTCGTTTGGGTGCGCGCACCGCCCACCGCGTACTCACAGTCAGCAAAGCTTCCCGCACCGACATTCGGCGCTACCTGCGCATCACGCGCACTGCCATCGACGTCATCCCGTTGGCCGGAGAAACGCCGGCCACAGGCGCAATCCCAACCAGGGTGCGCCGCGCCGACCAGCTGCTGGCCGTCGGCAACCGGATGCCGCACAAAAACTTCTCGACGCTGCTCGCGGCGCTCGCGCGACTCCCCGAAAGCACCCGACCGCACTTGGTCGTCACCGGCAGCCACGGCGACGACCCGTTGTCGCCACTCGTGGCCGAACTAGGTCTGCAGCGGTGGGTGTCGCTGCGCGGCTGGCTCACGCCGAAAGAACTTGACGCGCTCTATTCCGAATCAACCCTGTTCGTGTTCCCAACGTTCTTCGAGGGCTTCGGGCTGCCTGTTCTCGAAGCGATGGCGCATGGCTGCCCGGTGCTTTGCTCCGACATTCCAGTGCTGCACGAGGTCGCCGGTGATGCGGCCGGGTACGTTGACGCTCACGACGCCGCCCGTCTCGCCGAAAGCATCGGCGAGCTCATATCGTCGCCCGATGAGTTGGCGCGTCTTACGATCAGTGGGCTCGCTCGAGCCGCCGAGTTCACCTGGGACCGCACTGCGCAGCAGACGCTCGAGTCGTTTCAGCGGGTCTTGGCCGAGCGGTAGGCCTGCAAGATCTCGTCGATGGATCGACCGAGACCACCCGCCGTGCGTTCCTGCTCGAACCAAACCTGCGCGGACCGTCGCAGCGGCTCACCGGCCGTCACGACCGTGACGATGGCGGATGCAAGGTCGTGTGGCGCCACAGAGGCGGCGACAAACCCATTTACTCCGTTGTGAACAAGTTCGGCCGCCGCATTGTCGGGGCCAGCCACGACGACGCTCGGCGTGGCAACGGCAGCTGCCTCGGCGACGACCAGCCCAAATCCCTCACGGCGTGACGGGTTGACCAGCGCGCGCGCACCGGCGAGCAGGGTGTGAAGCTCGGCATCGCTGACTCGACCCGCCAGAGTGACAATCTCGTCGAGGCCCAACTCCGTAATGCGCGCGGTCACGGCGGCCGTTTCGGGCCCGGAACCGACAATGATGAGCCGCAGGTCACTAATCTGCCTACGCGCCTCCAACAGGGCGGGCAGCAGGTCGATGAGTCGCTTGTCGGCGATGTGGCGGCCGATGAAAATCAGGTAGGGCTCGTCGCCGCGTTCGGTGGTGACATCGGGTGCCGCACCGACCAGGTCGATCAGCCCCAGCGTGACCGGAGTGGCTCCCCGCCGATAGCCCCGAATACGTGAGCCGGTGAAGAGACTGTTGACGGTGTGCAGGTTTCCGACGCGAATGGCTACGAACTGAAGCACCGAGGCGACGGTGCCCATCAGCGCGCCCGAGTACGCGCGCCACTGTCGCCAGCCCCACACCTCCAGCCAGTCAGACACGATGAAGGTCTTGCTCCCGGTCAGGGCTAGCTGCACGGCAAACACGTTGAGAAAGGGCAACGCGCTGACAATAACCACGTCGTAAGCGCCGCGCCGCGCGCGGAAGTGGCGAAATAGCGCAACCGCAAATTTGACGGCGCTGACCGGTGTTCGCGTGCCTGAACTGTCGTAGATGGCCCCGCGCCACACTGGCACGACCGAAAAGCCCGCTTTTGGGGCCGGGCCATCCCACTGGGCTCGCGTTACATAGTCGACCTCGCTCCCCCGTTCGGTGAGCAACTCGGCCATTCGCCGATACACACGCTCACCACCGCCCGAGTTGATCGGAAACAGGCAGTCGTAGGCGATCGCTACGCGTGGTTCAGCCACGAAGAGCGGGCTTAGTCGATGAATCCGCCGCTGCATCGCTCACAGTCCGGTCGCCGGCATCGTCGAGCCGGGCGGCGCGGGCGGCCATCCACCGCGTCCAGACAACGAACATAATCGAGACCAGGGCATAGAGGGCGACCAAAGTCGGCCAACCAAGCGGCGGCTGCCAGGCCGGGTTTTTCCACATCTCGCTGATCGGCTCGCCGCTGCCAACTACGTAACGCCACATCACAACGACGAAAGCCAGCAGACCGTACGACGCGATCATCGCTGAGCTGATCCACGTGACTCGTGTTGAAAGGAACGCCACGCGATTCCCTTGTTTGGCAGAAAGCAGCCAGGCAGCCAGAATCGTCACGCCGAGATAGAGGAAGAGGCCATATCGTCCCTGCCAGATAATGCCCGTCTGGCTCACGCTGTAGCCCTGCACCAGGGCAGGCACGAAGACGGCAGCGGCAGTCATCACAGCGATGGTGACCAGGCCGCGCCACCTGGAGGCGGTAAAGGCGAGAACAATCAGAATGCCAAACGGTATGACAAACAGCCAATAAGCGGATGTTGGCAGTGGCGCGTCGAACCAGCCAAAGTATCCAATTGCCTGCTGAAAGAAGTCCGGGGTGGTGCGAAGCACGTGCACAAAGCCCTGAAGGGAGGAGGCACCCACCAGCGGCGCGTCGGATTTGTCAGCCTGGCTTGAGAGACTGCCGCCGCTCAGCGTCCACACGATCGAGAAGATACCTCCGGCCGCGACGATCCCGAGCGGAATATATGAGCGCGCGGTTGTGAACAGCGCCTTGACCGGATTCCACCCAGTCGCGATGAAACAGATGCCGACGACAATGATCAACCACAGTGGGCCCGTTGCGCGAGCCGTCGCGAGCGTCACGGAAGCGATGGCAACGATCATCCAGAGATACCAGCGCGACAGCGACGACACCTCTCTTGCGCCTCGTCGGGTGTCGAACCGTTCGAGCAGACGCGGCAGGGCCGCCCAGAGGGCGACAGCCGAGGCGATTTCTATGCCATTGGGGTTGACCGACCCGAAGAAATAGACAACCATCGGGGCTGCCACAAAGGCCAGGCCCAGCGGCATCCACCGCGACCTGCGCACAGACATCGCTGCTTGAAACCCCCAAGCAACGAACACTGCCGCGAGCAAGCCGCTCACAATACGCATGGCATAGATGCCGGCCGACCCGTCCAGGATCAGGCTTGGCCATCCGACCGCGTAGTAGTACAGGGGGTTGTAGGCGCCGACCCAGGTATTGAACCAGTCTGTTCCACCCTCGTCACCAAGTTCAACGCCACAGTTTGCAGGCTGATCAGGGTGATAGGCGAAACAAAGAATGTGCGGCGCGTAGGAGTACCCCTCAGGAAGGTCAACCACGGTGTGCTTGATACCTGGCACTTGATACCCGATGACCTGACCATGCACCTGGGCGATGGCCTTGGTCGCATGGGCATTCTCGTCCGGAACCGAAAAGATCGGGCTCGCCAGCGACCACAGGGTAGAGAGTGCAGCCAAGATCAGGAAGGCGACCCCGAAGATGTGGCGCGTATATGCAGTCACTCGCCGACTTTGATTCATGTTGGCTTCCGCGTCAGGCAGTGCGGCAGTTTCATGCACGTGGTGTCTCCCTATGAATAGACCATCGCAGAATTTAGAAGTCCGTCTTGATGGCGGCTTCGAAGTTTTTCCGAGTCTTGTGCTTAAGCGTAATAGTTGCGTTGGCATTCAATACGCAGCACGATCTTGAGAAGCACCGGCCGAATTTTATCTTGTGCCGCACCGGCCCCAATGCTTAGTTGCCTTCGAGTGGGGAGTTGCTCCCTCAAGAACAAAAACGATGTGCCAACGGAAGTCACGGCGGTTTACTCACTGGCTTGCTGTTACCGAGTCCAGCAACAAAATTGTTTGTTGACGCGAGCGAGCATAAGCCCACGGCTCAACGCTGAAATGACCGTTGGTGCCAATGATCCCTGGCCTCTTGCACTTACCAAATCGACGCACCGCAATTGCCGCGATTTCCAGATACGAAACAGTTGATTCGCGTCAAACATTAACGTATGACCTTCCGACACCATTACACGATGTCCCTACGTGTTAGGTGTCGCAGAGGTAACCAGCGCCCCCCTTCAGTGCACCACTACGAGCCGCCAAATGGTGAGCCGGGGCGCTTTTCACATTTGGCGCCAAGGGCGCTGAACCTAAGAGGGCCGCTAAACCGAAACCTGTATTCTACGACCGGACTGCCGAGGATTCCCGTTCCAAGCTGCCACCCTCCGGCCCAAACCCATAAGCCTCGTCTGAGTGGAACCGGGCGGCGTCCAATGCAATCTTTTTTCGCAATGTAATGACGAAAAGCACGGCGACTCCAGCTGCGAGGAGGTCTGCCGCAGTGAACATCATCCGCGAAACAAGGCTCATTGCTGTGCCCTGCGGAATCGTCAACAGAAGAGTCATAACCCCCACAAGGATGGCTTCGCGCACACCGACACCTGATGGGAACACGAACGCGAAGAGGCCCACCGTGAAGCCAAGCGCCATGGCTCCCGTCAGTAGGACGAGCGTACCGAAATCCGGATCAACCAGCGAGTTCACCAAAATCCACAGGTGCACGCCGTAGAGGGCATAGGACACAAGCGCCCAACCGACTGCCTGGCCCACTACACGAAAAGTCACCTTATGTTCCAGCGGCTGACGGCGAAACATCTTCAACACCAGTGATGCCAACCAGGTCATAACCAGTGGATGCAGACACACCAGCCCGATTGGCAGCAGAAGGAAGAGCCACAGTAGTTCGGAATGCCCATCCAAGACAACCGGTAGCGCCAGCGCACCGAGAATCAGCGACGCCACGACACCAATCCCCGCCGCGTAAAGTCCCGCCACAAGCACTCGAGGTCGAAGAATGCCGTGCTGACGCCCGAGTTCCATCTGCATGACATATGACCACACGGAACCGGGAACGTACTTACCGAGCTGGCCCACGAGCATGACTTGTGCGGCACGGGCGACGGGAACTCTCGGTCCCAGCCCATTTAGGACAGAGACCCAGCTCATCGTGCCAGCGGCGAGCCCGAACAGCAAGACCACGAAGGAAAGGGTGAACGATTGCCAAGAGATCTCAGCCATAGCCGCCGACACGGCGCTCCACTGATTCACAAGGTATAAGACTGCGAACCCAACAACGGCAGCGAGGAGCACATAGCGCATTACTAGAAAAATGCGCGGGGCGATCGATTTAAAGGTCGTCATTTAGTGAGCGCCTCACGGTACCAAATGAGTTCCGATTCGACCTCGTTCAAATCTGCCAGATTTTCGGGGTAGTTGGGTACACCGGCGAGTTGTTCGATTTGGGCGACGGTCTGGGCACTTAGTCCCGCTCGAGCTAAGCCCACAGTGTTCACTCCCTTAGGGCGGCACGGACTGCCGAACGCCTTCATGAACGGCGGAATATCGCGAGTTACGACCGAAGACATACCGACCATAGCGAGTGCACCAATGACCCGACGCTGGTGGACAGTCGTCCCCAACCCTAGATTTGACGCCCGACCAATCCGTACGTGGCCACCGATGGCAACGCCAGAAGCCAGAGTAACATCATCTTCAACTACGCAGTCATGCGCGACATAGGCCTGGTTCATAACAAACAGCCGGCTGCCCAGCCTGGTTCGATCTCGCCAACCGCCGTGGATCTGCACGCCCTCCCGGAAAACGTTGTCGCTGCCAATGGACACACCCGGACCGTCGCTGGACTCGACCCAGTTCATGTGTGGGAACGACCTCACTTCCGGCGGACAACCAATGCTGACTCCCGACGCGATCCAGTTGTTGTTTCCTATGTCGACGACGCCACCGACAACAGTGAACGGGCCTAGCGTGTTTCCTGTTCCGAGGGTGACGTATGGGCCTACAATGGCGGTTGGATGGATTGAATTCATCGGTGACAGACTCCTTGCCCTATGTTGGTTCGACCCCTGCCGAGAGTGGGCGTAACGAGCCGCGTTTCGTTACGCCACTAGGATTAACGGGAGTTTGTTCCCAGAGTTGCATCCAAAGCGAGTAGAAGAAGTAGGTCTCATGATACCCATCACGGTCGTCGAGTTTGGTGAGGCTGAAGAGAAACTCGTTCTCGAGGTGCTTCGTTCGGGCAACATCGCGCAGGGTCCAAAGGTCAAGGAACTCGAGGACTCGTTCGCAGAGCTAGTCGGTGTCAAACACGCTGTGGCAGTGAGCAATGGAACAACTTCTTTGGTCGCCGCGATCGAGGTTCTCGATCTCAAGCCGGGCGACGAAGTCCTCACGAGCCCTTTCACTTTTGTTGCCACGCTCAATGCAATCCTCGAAGCGGGCGCCACTGCAACGTTTGCGGATATTTCGGAAGACGACTTCAACGTCACGGCGGACACGTTGGCCGCCTCGGCTTCCGATCACACTCGCGTCCTCATGCCAGTTCATCTGTATGGCCAGATTTCGGACATGGATGGAATTTCTCGGCTCGCTGCGGATAACGGGTACGCCATCGTCGAAGACTCAGCCCAGTCGCACGGTTCCAGCCAGAATGGACGCAGCTCGGGTTCTTTTGGGCTCGGCTCGTTCTCCTTCTATGCCACGAAGAATATCACCACGGGTGAGGGCGGAATGATAACCACGAACGACGACGTTCTCGCCGGTCGCCTCCGTGTACTGCGCAATCAGGGAATGCGTGCGCGGTATCAGTATGAAGTCGCCGGACACAACTACCGAATGACGGATCTTCAGGCGGCTGTCGGTATACCTCAGGTTGCTCGGTACGGTGGAACCGTTGCCGCCCGGCAACGCAATGCGCAGTATCTTAGCGCCGGCATCGAACGAATTCCAGGGATTGTCGTCCCACGTCAACTTTCCGGTCGGAGTCATGTTTGGCACCAGTACACCATTCGCGTTACGCCGAGTGCTGGAATATCTCGTGATGAATTTGTGACGAAGCTCGACGAACAAGGAATCGGTGCGGGCATTTACTATCCCAAGCTGGTCTTTGACTATGACACCTACCGCAACCGCGCTGACGTGCGGATCGGGGCCTACCCGGTCGCAGAGCGCATTGTGAAGGAAGTTGTCTCACTGCCCGTTCATCAGAACCTGTCGACCGGGGACATGGACCGCATTATCGAGGCCGTCGCACGCGCGGCCTCTACCAACTGAAAGAGAATCTTCGACATGTCAAAACCCCGCATCCTCTTGATCGGTGCAGGCTCAATGGGATCGCTACATGCTCGCGTCATCAGCCAGTCGCCGCTTGTCGAATTGGCCACAGTGATTGACCCGCGAAAAGACGTGGGTGGTGCACTTGCTGACCGCTTCGGTGCCACCTGGGCACCCGCTTTCTCGAGCCTCGCCGGAGTCGACGGCGTCGTTGTTGCGGCCGCAACGGAAGCGCACTTTGAACTAGCAATGGAAGTCATCGAAGCTGGAATTCCACTCCTAGTTGAGAAGCCCATGTCAGATGGTCTCGAAAAAACCATGGCGATCTTGGACCGCGCGGAGACGCTGAACGTTCCGATAATGTGCGGGCTATTGGAACGCTTTAATCCAGCTGTCGTCACGGCCAAAGCGCTCCTCGACTCGCCCCTTTATGTGACAGCGACCCGTCACTCTCCGTATGTCCCCCGCATACGAACCGGCGTGAGCTGGGATCTTCTGGTTCATGACATTGATTTGGCAATTGGCATTCTCGGCGGCACCCCGACATTGGTAACCGGCACGCTTTCGCAATTTCACCCATCATCCATCAGCGGCGCCGAAGACGTTGCCGAAGTCGTGCTTGGCTTCGAATCGGGTGGAACTGCCCACATCTCGGCCAGCCGGATTGGCCAACGGAAAATTCGCACGCTCAGCATCCACGAACTGGATCGAATGGTAGAAGTCGATTTGCTGCGACGTGACGTCACCGTGTACCATCACGTCTCCGGTCAAGCCGACGACGACGGTCGCGGATACAAGCAACAGACCGTGATCGAAATCCCTGAACTCTTAACCTCTCAGGAACCCCTCGCCGCTCAACTCGATCACTTCACGGCGCTCATCGCTGGCACTGTGGATGCTGACGCTGAACGTAATTCCATCATCCCAAGCCACCGTGTTGTGGACAAGCTCAAGAACGGGCGCCCAGTCGGTCCCCCGGTGCTGCGACCCTAATTTAAGTCCGAGGGGTCCCATCAGTGGCTCGAGTGGCCTTTCGTGCTGCCCCGTTAGCTTATTCGTAACCTCAGATGGTGTGAATATCTGAAAGAGTTGCCCTGTCCAGTCCGGCATGATTGTTGACCCCAGTCGTTAATGATCCGGGGGGTGTTGTCACCGGACTCCATTGGCGTAGGGTGATCGCAAATGGGGGCTCGACTAGGCGTAAAGCCGAGGTCGTTCTTGACGTGGATGCCGAGACTTGACGCCGTAAACCAGGCCGCCGGACAGCGAGTGGATGGGAGCAGTCATGATCGAAAACTATGACAACGTCGACGTGTTCGTCGGTGTCGACGTCGGCAAAGGCGCACACCACGCCGTCGCTCTGAACCGGGCCGGCAAGGTCCTCTTCGATAAAGCACTACCAAACGACGAAGGCGAGATGCGGACGGTGCTGCAGAAGCTGAAACAGTCCGGCGCGGTGCTTGTCACCGTCGACCAGCCAGCCACGATCGGCGCCCTGCCGATCGCCGTCGCCCAAGCCGAAGGAGTCCTCGTCGGCCTGGCAATGCGGCGCATAGCCGACCTTGGCCTTGCCCCCGTTGAGTGCNGTACAAAAACGAGGCCGTGAAGCTGGTGATCGACACGGGCAGGGCGGTCGCGACTGTGGCCCGCGACCTCGGTATCAACGAAGCATCGCTGGGCCGGTAGGTCAGCGCTTTCAAGGCCCGAAATGACACCGGCGAGACCGGAGTCACCGAGTCGGAACGGGCCGACCTCCTCCGGTTGCGGAAAGAGAACGCGGACCTGAAACTTGATCGGGCGTTTCTAAAAAAGCGTCTATCTTCTTCGCCCAGGAAGCGTCGGATACGAGCGCAAAGCGTTCGAACTGATACTGGCGGAGAAGATCAATTTCACGATCACCCGCATGGTTCGCCTGCTTGAGGTGTCCCGATCGGGCTACTCCGTCTGGCTCGACCGGAAGCTCTCGGACCGCATGATTCGGCGGGACGGCATCG
>NZ_SOHK01000015.1 GCF_004404055.1 Cryobacterium ruanii | reverse complement strand
GGAACACCGGAATCGAATCCCTGCCTTCAGTCCGAGCCCAGAACGCGGCACAATAATAAGACAACAGTGGCCTAGTTTTACACCGTCGTATTTGGCCTACTTCTTCACCGTCGCTGACACAGAGGCGATTGAGAGGGCAAACTGCATTATTGAGGCGCGCGTTTCTCGACCTGCCACCGCACGAATCCGCAGGGTTTGCCGGTTTCGGCGCCAACTGTCCATTGCCACCCGAGCAGGTTCTCCGCGCGAGAACCGTCTAAAAGTGGCGCAGCAAGGCCGTGCGCAGGGGCATGCCCCCGAAAAGTTCGACAGGATGTGCATCTTCAAAACCGGAAAAAACCGAAGGCCGCAAGGAGACGAGCGTCGCGAGCACGAGCGAAAGGCTCGGAGCACCGTTTTCAGCGAGAACATGGTCGGAACGGTGACCAGGAGAAGCAACTCAATTGCCCGAGGTTTCGTCAGTGCAATGTATGCCTTCAGGGTGCTGCGGATGCTCCGCGGGCCGCTCCAAATTGGGATTTCTCCGGCAACGTCCACAATCCCTCTAACACTGTGTGAGTCACGCCCATCGCAGATCAAGCCCGCCACCGCGCCCGAAGCGACCCGTTGGCGGGCGTGGATACTGGTTCAATCCTCGAGGGCTTCGCCCTGTTTCTCGGGGAGTCCGAAAGCGCCGAGGGCCGCAACCACGAAGAACATGGCAAACACCGCGAAAAGGAGGGCGGTCCCGCCCGTCTCGCGAAGCGACGGCACGGCCAGCGGCGCCAGGATTGCGGCGATCCGCCCGATGCCGGCCGCCCATCCGGACCCGGTGGCTCGGATGCGGGTGGGGTAGAGCTCGGGGGTCACAGCGTACAGCGCTCCCCATGCACCGAGGTTGAAGAAAGAGAGCATCATTCCGGCACCGATCACCTGGGTGGCGTCTCCGGCGGCCCCGAAAAGTGCCGCCGAAAGTGCCGATCCGATGAGGAACACGGCGAGGGTCCGGCGCCGCCCCCACCGTTCGATCAGGTACGCCGAGGCAGCGTATCCCGGCAGTTGAGCCACGGTGATGATGAGCGTGTACGCGAAGGAGCGAACCAGGGAGAATCCCGACGCGACCAGGATGGTCGGAAGCCAGATAAAGGCGCCATAGTAGGAGAAGTTCACGCAGAACCAGACCAGCCATAACGCACCGGTTCGGCGACGCAAGCCGCGCGACCACAGCGCGGTGAGGCGCGTTTTGGCCGCGGGAATGGTCGGTCCTGGACTCGTCGCCGCAGGCAGTGCCAAATCATCGGGTGCAGCGGTGACTCCGGCGGACTTTTCGAAGCGTCGAACGGTCGACTCCGCGTCCTGGAAGCGGCCACGCGACTCGAGGTAGCGAACCGACTCCGGCAGCCGCAGCCGCACGACCACCGCGTACACGGCCGGAGCCGCTCCAATAGCGAGCGCCCAGCGCCATCCGTCGGCCGAAAACGGTACAACGAGAAACCCGATCACGGCAGAAAGGGTCCAGCCGATGGCCCAGAACGATTCGAGGAAGACGATGATTCGGCCACGAATTCGTGGCGGCGCGAACTCGCTCACGAGCGTCGAGGCGACCGGAAGCTCACCACCGAGACCGAGCCCCACGACGAATCGCCAGGCAATGAGTATGGCCACGGACCCGGACAATGCAGACGCTCCCGTTGCGAGTCCGTAGACGAGCAATGTGAGTGCGAAAACCTGGCGTCGACCAATGCGGTCGGCCAGCAAGCCGCCGAGAACTGCGCCAATGGCCATGCCGATGAACCCGGCGGACGCTATCCAGGACAGCTCCGCGTCTGTGGCATTCCATTGCACCGCCAATTGGGCAAGGACGAAGGAGATGAGTCCAACGTCCATCGCATCCAGTGCCCAGCCCAGGCCGGAACCAACGAGCACCCTGCGGTGCTCCCGGGTGAACGGAAGCGCATCCAATCGCTGGGATCGACTGGAACGTGCGTTGACTTCAACCATCAGGTGTCCACTTCAGCGTTGGCTCAATCTCGTGCGTATGACGCCCGGTCATCGGGCCAAAGGTCGGGCGGGGCAAACGCGTCACCCGAGATTGCAGAACTCCACGAAAGCGGGAACGGTGGGGGAGTGCCCGGTCACCGTCCGGTTTGCGGCCGAAGCGGGGAGACATTTCAGGTGTGCGCACTACCCGAATCGGGCAACCGTCGCTGGCCTACACCTTGGTGCTGCCCGAGCGCCCAACCGGCACCGAATGCGAGCAATGCAAATCCGATAATGAGCAACACGATCCCGATCTGACTCCGTGGAGCAAGTAGTACGCCTGACGGAAAGAAGGCTGTATTACTGAGCGGCGCAAAGGCGAACCAGCCGAAGCTCGCTGAGCCAATGGGCAGGAGAACAAGCACGAGTCCGACGACGGCTGTCACTGCGCCGAGGATGACAATAAAGACGCTCACCCAACGCGAGAGGCCTGATCTGGAACCCCGGCCCTGCCCGGGTTGCATCTCGCCCATGTTGCCATGCTAACTGACCCGCTGATTCAACGCTATGCCGATGCCCGCGGAAGGTCCGTATTGCGGTTTCGGTTCGGGAGAAACGAACTGCCGATCAAATTGTTGATTGCCTGCGTCGAGTGTGAGGGCGGGTTGACGCAATTCTGCAGCTACGCATCAGGCGTGTGACCGAGCGTGTGACGACCCTGCTACGCGACAGGCGAAGGCGCACACGCCTCGTCACATGCCAACGGCGCAGTCTTCAGTCATGGAAACGGACAGGAGACTGACAATGGAACTAAATGAGATTCTCAATCGTACCGCCGACCGCATCGTTGCCGATGGAACTCATGCCGAATCGCGCACTCTGCAGGCGATGGAGTCCGCCGCTCGGGACCTGAGCCCCGGCGCAGCAGCGGCGCTCGTCGACTGGAACGGTTCGGAGATTGCCCGACTACGGGCGTTCGGTATCGTGCACGGGGTGTTGCTTCGAGATCTTTCGGCGAACGCGCAGGCAGAACTTCTGACACAACTGCTCGGCACCTCGGCCCTAGTACTCGCGGCGTGATCGTGGCTACACTTTCACCGTGCTGCGCATGCGATTGATCGGGATACCGGGCTTCGAACGCGACGGCCAGCCGATTCCCGGTCCCAGGGGGCATAAGACCTGGGCCGTACTGGGCAGGCTGGTCCGTTCGTCGGAGCCGGTGTCTCGCCAGGTTCTCGTCGACGAGCTCTTTAGCGACGCCGATGATCCGATGGGAGCGCTTCGGTGGTCATTGGCCGAGCTGCGCCGGCGAACGGGTCTAGCCGATGCGTTCGGCGGCAACCCGGTCTCGATCGCGCTCGGCGATGAGGTGACAACGGATGTTGCCGCAGGAGCGGGATGCGCGGTCACCGAGGACATCCCCGCGGGGCACTTCCTGGAGGGCATTGAGGTCAAAGGATCGCCGGGCTTCGAGTCGTGGCTTCTGATCGAGCGCCAGCGGGTTGACAGTGAGGTCCTGTCGGCATTGCGCCAGGCGACCCTTCGCGCCCTGTCGGGACGCCAGTTCGACCGCGCCGTCGCGCTCGCCGGCGCGATGGTGCGGCGAGCTCCATTCGAGGAGGCCCCGCACGTTCTGTTGGTCAAAGCCCTCGCCTCGTCAGGTGACGCGGACGCGGCCATCCGTCAGGCCGACGCCAGCGAGGCGATGTTTGCTGCCGAGCTCGGCGTCACGGCGACCCCAGCGATCCGAGCGGCGGCTCGACCCAACATCGCCGCACCGATACCGGGGGTCTCGGCGCATGCCTCGGCGGTGTCACTGTGCGAGGCGGGTCTCGCTGCGGTCTCGGCCGGAGCGGCCGACGCGGGAATCGAATGCCTGCGCGGCGCGTCGGCGGCGGCCGAGGCATCCGGTGACACCGAGCTGCTGGCCCGGTGCCTGACTGAACTTGGCACGGCTCTCGTGCACTCGATTCGCGGTTACGACGACGAGGGAGCGGTAATTCTTGCAACCGCTGTGGACCTGGCGACGGCAGCCGGAGCAGAACTGATCGCGGCCAAAGCCCTCTCGGAGTTGGCGTACGTCGACGTGCTGGCGGGACGACGAGCGAGCGCAGCGGAGTACCTGCGGGCGGCTGGCGGGCTGGCAACCGCCGACCCGTCCCTCGTTGCCGCCCTGGCGGGATTTGATGCTATGAACCTCAGCGACTGGGGCAGGCTCGAGGCGAGCACAGAACGGTTTACCACGGCCGTGGAGTTGAGCCGCAGCGCCGGCGCTGTTCGCCGCGAATCGTGGAATCTGGGTATTGGAGCACGCACCCTTTTCATTCTGGGGCGGTTAGACGAAGCGATGGAGTGGGCCCGCCGCTCGCGTGAGTTGGCCGGGCGCGAAAGCTGGACGGCATTCCGGCCGTGGCCCGAAGCCTGGCTCGCTCATGCTCGCCTTGCCAGCGGGGACGACCCGAGTGTGGTGCGCGAGGCGGCGGAGGCGACATTCGCTCTGGCACGACAACTTCAGGACCCCTGTTGGGAAGGGCTCGCCGCGAAGACCATCGGCCTCACGTACGTGGCAGAGGGTAACCATGAAACCGCCCTGGAATGGATAAAGAACGCGGGCACCCTGTGTCGACGAGTGACGGATTCGTACACCTGGATGGAGGTGGAGATACTCCTCGCAGAGGCCCAGGCCGCGCTGGACTTCGGGGACACCGATCGCGCTGAGGGCGTGGCCCGGCGAGCCGTTGCGGGCGCGGCCAAGGGGAGCATGGACGATCTCCTGGATCGAGCCCTTCGACTGCTCGCGCAGTTGTCTGACACGCGTATTACGCCGTTTCCGGTTTTCATCCCAAATTCGACATAGTCATCGGCCTCGGCAATGTGCTCGAGTGGGTAACTTCTGTCAATGATTGCTGTGAGCTTTCGGACCTTCTGCCGCATCGGAATTTGTCAAGGTGGATGAGGCCAGTGGGAGTTTAGGCGGCTAGTTCGAGCCGGTCATTTTCGCGCCCTGAACGGCCCGGAACTGCCCGCTAGGCTGACAAACGTCTCGAATGACCGGCGGACGCTCGCGCAGCATTCGCTTAAGCAAGAAATCGCTCCTGAGAAGGCTCAGGAGCGATTTCTTTTTGTTCCGACTGGGCCGTTTCGTGAACAGTTTCGCGAACGGACCTTTGGTCGGGCTGACAGGATTCGAACCCGCGACCCCTTGCAGAATCAGGGCGATTCTGCACGTAACCGAATGTCTCGGGAACTCGCGGATTCCCATGATTTGGAGGGAACCGGGTGGTTCACTTGCTCCGAGTGTACGCGTCTAGCTTGGGTCGGTCACGGGCGATTTAGGTGGGTAAATGATGGGCTTCGGAGTGCCGTCGGGCACCTCTTGTGGTGTTGCTCTTTGCCCGGCTCGGCTAGACGGCCGACCGACCGAAGCTCGTTTCTTGATCGTCATGGTCTACGTCTCTGAAGTCGAAATTTTGACCGCCGGGGGTCTTATGCCTGTGGACCTTGTATGGAAGCGGTCACGCAAGGGTTTGACTTGTCACCGGGCATCAATATCCGATTTTGTGACACCGGCGCGGAGACCGTCATAGGTATAGTGCACGCGTGTTGACGCCGATTCGCGTGGTGACACCAACTCCCAATGAATGGAAGGTATTCACAATGCGACACACAACACGACGCCTGCTGGTCGGCCTCACCGCCGCAGTGCTCCTCGCCGGTCCGGTCAGCGCAGCCAGCGCTTATGACGGCTGGGGCGGCGGTAGCTACGGTTCGAGCGATGGGAGGGCAAGTTCGTACATCAACCCCGACACGGGCGCCGCGACAGCGAACAACGACGTTGACCCGAACTCGAGTTGCTTCCGCGCCGACCAGTACGACATGCAGATGTTCAGCCCCGCCGGAACAGCCACGAAGAACGTCCATAACGACGCATGCTTCCTCGACCGCAACGGCAAGAAGCTCGACGGCCCGGCGAGCTTCGAGTCGCGGGGCGTTGGCGTTATCTCCGCGTGTCCCGACCCCGACAACGCCGGACCCAAGACAGCGAGCCTGCGGGACAAGAACAGGGACGGGCGCGCTGACCTGTGCTTCCAGTCCGGATATCAGACCAAGGGCACGGCCGGTGACTTCGAATTCCACGCCCGGCTGAACAACACGGGCATGGCAGGAACCCAGTACGTGACCTGGTGCTCCGATAAGGACGCCGACGGATGCTCCGACGAGTGGAACAAAAGCAGTATCCGCATCGACTGGAGCGCCGACGGCAAGGGAAGCTACAGCAGCGGCGGATACGACGGACGCTAGTAATACCCCCGGGATGCTGCCAGCACAGCCGCTACATCCGCGGCCACACCTGCACCCTTGAGGACGAGGGCGGGAATTGCACAACGCAGTTCCCGCCCTTCCATTCACTCCACGCCCTAAACGGTCAGTCGATGATGTCGAGCTCTCCCCGAAGAATTTCCGTGTCGGACGGACGGGGGTCCCCGTCGCCCGGCTCCGCTGTGATGACGAGAATTGGATACAGCCGGGGGTCGACGGCCGCCGTTAACACGACATCCGTTTTCCCCTCCGTATCAGGATGAAATGTGCCGGCCGAGATGCGATTTTGTGACTCGGGGGTGTCGCCGGAGCCGACGAACCAGACCTCATAAAACTCGCCCTTGGGCAGAATTGGGAGATCGCTCGAGGAAAGGTTGACGATGCGGCCGATGCCCACCAGACGCCCTTCGACGTTGACCCTGCCGCTGCCGGCTGCAGTGATGGATTGGTTGAACTCGACCACGCCCGCCCTGGAGGCCGCATCCCCAATGACGGTGGACTGAACCTGCGCGCCGATCGCAAAGCCCACGCCCAGGCTCGTGGCGACCGCCACGACCTGCAAGATCCGACGTGAACGCAGCGGGGTTACCGCGCGCGCAGTTTTGGCCTCGTGAACAGCGTCGGCGCCGGAGGATGTCATCTCGGCCATGTGCGCGGCGGCGATAGCGCGGACCCGTGCGATATCCGCTGGTCGGGGTTCGGGCCGCAAACCATCGGCCAGGGCCCGACGGAGCCGGTCGATCAGTTCGTCGTCAGTCGCCACGGTCCACCTCCGTCATAAAATTCCTAAGCCTATTGAGGGCGCGAGCCTGGGCCATGCGCACCGCACCTGGTTTCTTTCCCAACACCTCGGCAGCGCCATCCGATGTCAGTTCCGCGACAACTCGGAGTTCGAGCACTTCTTGTTCACTCGGCGAAAGCTGAGAAAAAGCCCTGCGCACGCGCTCGGCATCATTGAGTGCAACCACCGTCTCGAGCGGGTCAAGCCGCACGCCACCATCCGGCACGAAATATCGATCGCGACGAGCCTTCGCGTCGGCACGGTAACCCTCGAAAATTACATTGCGCATTATGCCGAACAGCCACGCGTCAAAACCTGCACCGCTCCAGCTGAAACGGTCGATCTGCTCCATCGCCCGCACTATGGTCTCACTTACAGCATCCTCGGCCGAGTGCACTGAGAACGTCCGTCGCCTGGCGTAGGAAAAGAGTCGTCCATGCGATCGCCGATATATCTCCTCCCAAGCGTCGGGGTCAGAATCTACCGCGCGGCTCACAAGTGACCGCACGTCGTCTTCCTCACTCAACGCTCACCTCCTAGATATGACGACCCGCTCGGGTTTGTCACGAATCCGACTGCGCATCGGTCTGAACTCCTCGCTCTGGTCATCGAGTTGACCCCGCCGCCTGTCGAGTAGCAGCGATCATGAGCGACCCATTTGAGGAAGGCGCCGTGCTGCGGAAGGCGCTGGCGGAGCATCCGTCTCTTGATGAAGAGGCCGAGAAGCGGCACCAGTATGTGGCGGCGAAGCGCTGGCGGGAGGAGCACCCCGAGCGCAGGCGTGAGTATCAGCAGCGGTGAGTGGCGGAGACTCGCGAGAAGGTGCGCGAGTATTACAACCGCTCCTACGAAGCTCATCGCGACGAAGTGAATTCTAGGGCGGCCGCAAGGCGGGATGCTGACCCGGAGCGCCGGGCCGATCTGCAGCGCAACCGGAGCAGCGATCCCGAGGTCTACCGGGCCGCGCTGGAGGCCAAGTCCGCAGCGAGACGCCTCGAGCGGAGCCTGAGTCGGGCCGGGTTCCCGCCGAAACTTCTGCATGCGACGACAGCGGCTGAGCGCCGGGCCGACGAGCGCGAGGCCGACGCGTATTTCAATGACCCGTCGCGGAAAGCGGACCGGCGGTGCAGAGGGCCGCGCGACGGTCTGTGAGCGTCGCTACGCGGGGGCTCTGAGGGGCTCGAGGGCGGCTAGGACGAGGTCGAGGCCGAAGATGAACTCCTCGGCTGGGTCGTAGCCGGCAGCGACGAGCGCCGCGGCGGACTCGTTGAGGTAGGGGAACTCGTCAGGAGGAAGCTGGGGCAGGAAGACGTTCTCGGCCATGTCCGCGAACTCATCGGTGGTGTCGAACGGCAAGTTGGCTGCCTGCAGGGCGAAACCGTAGACATAGCTGTCGAGCAACCAGTTGGCGTGCGTCGCCATCAAGATTGGGAAGCCAGCCCTCCGCAGGCAGGCGGTCACCGCTTCGTGGTGGCGAAGGTTCGCGGGCCCCGCCGATGTCCGCGACTCCATCAGACCGATCGCCCACGGGTGGCGTGCGAGAACCTGGCGGGCGGATACCGCCCGCCGTCGCATCGCCGACTGCCAGTCGGTCTCTTCGGGCGCGAGCTCGATCTCCTCGAACACGATGTCGACCATGGCGTCAAGCAACTCCTCCTTGCTCGCCACGTAGTGGTAGAGCGACATCGCGCCCGCGCCGAGCGCGCCAGCCAGCCGGCGCATGCTCAGCCCGTCGACCCCTTCGCGGTCGGCGAGCCGGACCGCTTCGACCACCACCCGCTGCTTGCTCAGGCCCGCGTCTGACGCGACCTGGTCTTGTTCCCTCGCAGACACGGGTCTCCTCGCTCGCTCGAACGGCTTGACAATCGTCTAGCGCTTCTTCATCGTACAGTGTACGCTGCTAGTACAGCGTACGACGTACAGTGTACGAGCCAGCGAGAGTCGCAGCTCGAACGTGAGGAGGCTTCTGTGGGAATCAAACAGCGATCGAGTGCCGGAGCACGCCCAGTGCCGCGGGCGAGTCAGGCCGGGGCGGCGACGATGCGGGCTGCCGTCCACCACCGCTATGGCCCGCCCTCAGTGCTTGGGTTGTCCGAGGTCGGGCTACCACTGCCCGGTCGAGGCGATGTGCTCGTCCAGGTGGGCGCGGCCTCGGTACATCCTGGCGACTACTTCGTCATGACCGGTGAGCCGTACGTGGTGCGCCTGGCGTTCGGGCTCCGCCGGCCGCGCCACGGCATCCCTGGCAGGGACCTCGCTGGCGTGGTGGCAGCGGTCGGGAAGGACGTCACCGTTCTCCGCCCCGGCGACGAAGTGTTCGGCTGGAGCGCCGCTGGAACGCTCGCGGAGTACGCCTGCGTTCCGGCGGACAACCTCGTTTCCGTGCCTGCCAACCTGTCGGTTGTGGACGCGGCAGCGGTGCCCACGTCGGCCTTGGCGGCGTTGCAGGCATTGCGCCAGATCGCGAACGTTCGACCGGGCCAGACGGTGCTGGTCACGGGCGCGTCGGGCGGCGTGGGCTCCTTCGCCGTGCAGATCGCCAAGGCGTTTGGCGCCGAGGTGACGGGTGTGTGCAGCACCCGCAACGTCGAGTTGGTCCGCTCACTCGGTGCCGACCACGTCGTCGACTACACGAGGACCGACTTCACCCGCACCGAGAAGCGCTACGACGTCATCCTCGACAACGTGGAAGCCCAGCCCCTGGCGGCTGTCCGCCGAGCGCTGACGCCCACCGGCACTCTCATCCCCAACAGCGGCCGCGGCGGCCGCTGGCTCGGCCCCCTCGGTCGGATCGTCAAAGCGCGCGTGCTGTCCGGGTTCACCCGTCAGCAGCTGAAGCCCTTCGTGTCGGTCGAGAAGCGCCAGGACCTGCTCACCCTGGCCGACCTGCTCACGACCGGGCAGGTCACGCCCGTCATCGACCGCACCTACCCCCTCGAAGAAGCAGCCCACGCCCTCCGCTACGTCGCGGCCGGCCACACCCGAGGGAAGATCGTGATCACCGTCTGACGGCCGGACCGACGAGAACGACCCAACCGTGCGTATGCACGCCCAAACCTGCCGCCACTCCGGCGGACGGACCGCTCCTCTTGAAAGAAGAACCGATGACCATCCAAACGAAAACCCCGAACCTGCTCGGCAACCCGCCGATCCCCGTGCAGGCCAAGCTCGCCGCCGCATGGACCAGCTTCATGTTCCTCTACATCTACGTCGACTACTTCCACCTCTACAAGCCCGGCGCCATCGACGACATCCTGGTTGGCGTCGTCTTCAAGTTCGACATCAGCCCGACGTTGTTGACCATTATGCTCGCGTCCGTGGCGATCCCGGCCCTGATGGTGATGCTCTCCATGACGCTGCCCGCCCGGGTGAACCGCGCCACGAACCTCGTTGTGGCATTGCTCTACATCCCCTACTCGGTGTTCAACGCGGCAGGGGCGTCCTGGGACTGGGCGTTCTTCTACGGCCTCTCCATCGGACTCGAGGTGCTGCTGCTGGCCTTCATCGTGCGCTCCGCCTGGACATGGCCTCGAACCCCCGCCGTCCCAGCCGGTCCCGCGACGACCGACCTTCGGCAGGACCTTCGGCAGGACCTTCGACAGTAGGTATCCGTGTAAAGCCCTACGGCGTGAAGCCCGCCGCTGCAGACACCGGATCGTGACCCGCTCAGTCGCGGTATGCGCAGAGAACCTGCTCACGAACGGTCCGGTGTCCGCGCGGGGGGCTCGCAGGCCGAACCACCGCATCGCTTTCTTTCCCCCGGGACGGGGGCAATTGCGACACCGGGAGAACGTGACCATAAACGCACCATAAACCCCAGAATCTGACCAGATTCAGTCCGTATTCCACGGTAAAGTGCGTAAAAAACCTCTCATGAAAACTGTGGAATTCCGCGGTATTCTGCCCCTGTCGCAGGTTGGCGACAAGGCCAAGGCGCCTATCATTTGTTCTTGGTTCGTGTCCAGGTTCGCGCTCAGTGTCTGATCTCTGGTGGGTCGCAACGCGTGACGTTCTGCTTCAACGCCGGACGTCGCCGTGCGTATGGGCGCTCAATACTCACTCCTCGTCTCTTGCGAATGCCTTGTCGAGAAGCTCCGCCGTTGCCGGGTTCACTACCTCGCTCCGCCGGATGTAGTGCTGCACCGTGATCTTCGTGTCCGTGTGACCGAGCAGCTCCGCGGCCAGTTCGACGTTTGCGTTGTCGTTGACCGCGGTGGCCACGGTGCGGCGGAACAGGTGCGGCGTGACCGCGGCGATTACCAGCTTGCCCTTCAATGCGCGCTCGGCCGCCTTGGCCGTGTTGCTGGTGGCCTGCACGTGGCGGCCCTGGCCATCCCAATCCCGATACATGGCGCGAGCCATGAACTGGCCGGACGGCATAGTCCGAACGGTGATGTCACCAAACGTGCCGATTGTTAGACGCGGCCGCGACAGCAGCTCACCGCCGAGCAGAGGTACTGGGAGGCGCAGACGGTTCGCGCTGCTGGGCCATCCATGCCTGCACGTCGGAGACGGCGAACTTGAGGTGTTTGTCGAACCGGTACGCGGGCGGGCCTTTGCCGTGCACCCGCCAGTCGTAGACGGTCGAGACCGGTATGCCCAGGTAGTTCGCCAGCTCGGCGACATCCATCAAAGGCTCTAACGAGACGGTTACTGAAGTTGATTTGTTCGTGTTCATATTCCGTAGGTGCGACGGACGCACCTAAGCAATCAAAGACGACTGATACTGACCTGCCCCTCGAACGGCAGGTCCGCTACGGGTGTCTAAAGAGGGGAAAAAGGTGAGTTTTCGGTGGGGTGATCAATTGTTTAACCTAAAAAGTCCCGGAAACCGTTGAGTTTCCGGGACTTTTGGTCGGGCTGACAGGATTCGAACCTGCGACCCCTTGCAGAATCAGGCCGATTCTAGACGTGACCGAATGTCGCGGGAACTCGCGGATTCCCTTGATATTGCGGGAAACCGGGCGGTTCACTTCTTCCGAGTGTACGCATCTATATTCGGTCGGTCACGGTTGATTCAGGTGGGTTAATGATGGCCGCTAGCGTTACACAACGTTGTCTGGCCTTTCGGAGTCGACGGACTACCAAGGCTCTGGGGTCCTATGCCAACTCGTGTCCGTAGCGCGTGCTTTTCAGGCGCGAGGGACGTAGCGCCTCGGCGCGAACGCACGGGCGACCAGAGCACGCAGACTTTCGAGGCTTCCCGTGACCAGGCCTTGCGCGCGGGCCTGCACCAACACGTTGCCAATCGCCGTCGCCTCAACCGGACCGGCCAGCACGGGCAGTCCCGTGCGATCGGCGGTGAGCTGGCAAAGCAGTTCGTTTTGAGACCCGCCGCCGACGACGTGCACGGTGTCGATGCTGGTTCCCGAGAGTTCGGCGGCGACCCGCAGCGTGTGCGCGTAGGCCTCCGCGAGGCTTTCGACGATGCTGCGCACGAGCTCGACCGGCGTCACAGGTTCGCGCAGATCGTGCTCCCGGCAATACGCGCAAATGCGGCTCGGCATGTCACCTGGCGGTAGGAAGCGCGGATCGTCCACGTCGAACACGGTCACCGGCCCACTCCAGGTGCCAGCCTGGACCAATAGCCCGGGCAGATCAAAGGTCTGCCCGGCCAGCTCCCAAGTGCGCAGCGACTCGCTCAGCAGCCACAAACCCATGACGTTGCGCAGGTAGCGCACCCGCCCGTCGACGCCGCCCTCGTTGGTGAAGTTCGCCGCCCGGCTCGCCTCGGTGAGTACCGGTTCGGCTAGTTCAACACCGACGAGCGACCAGGTCCCCGACGAGATATAGGCGGCATTACCCGAGATCATTGGCACAGCTACCACAGCGGATGCCGTATCGTGCGACCCGACGGTCATCACGTCGATGCTGTGGCCGGTTCCGATCTCGGCCAGTATCTCGGGAAGCACCGAACCCACCCGGTTTCCCGCATCGACCAACCGCGGAAACAGCCCGCGCGGCAGCCCGAGCCGGTCGATCAGCTCGTCGTCCCATTCTCTGCCCGCAACATCGACCAGCCCCGTCGTCGAGGCGTTCGTGCGCTCCGCGATCTTCTCACCGCTCAGCCAATACGTGATCAAATCTGGAATAAGCAGCATCGAATCGGCGTCGTTGAGCGCGCCGTCGAGTTGGTCAGCGGCCAGTTGGTACAGCGTATTAAAGGGGAGGAACTGCAACCCGTTGCGTCCGTAGAGCTCAGTCGGTGGGGCGATCGCATGCACGGTAGTCACCCCTGCCGCGGTGCGGGTGTCGCGGTAGTGAAACGGGTTGCCGAGCATCCGCTGCCCGCGCAGCAACGCGTAGTCGACCGCCCACGAATCCACGGCTACACCGAGCAACTCTGGTTCATCGCGCACTGCCGAACGCAGGCCGCTGATGGCGCCGCGATAAAGGTCGAGAATGTCCCAGTGCAGCCCATCGATCGTGCGCACCGCGGCGTTGGCAAACCGGGCCACCGAGCGCATTTTCAGCTCGTTGTGCCCGACATGCCCGAGCATGACCCGTCCGCTCGACGCGCCCAGGTCGATCGCCGCGACCGTGCCCGCGCTGGTCACCACCGTCGCACCAGACCGAAGCGGATGCCGCCCATCACCGCAGGAACGCGGCGGCCACGCCCGCGTCGACGGGAATGTGCAGCCCGGTGGTGTGGCTGAGGTCGCTCGTGCACAACACGAACACGGCGTTGGCGACGTTCTCGGGCAGCACCTCACGCTTGAGGAGGGTGCGCTGCGCGTAGTACTTGCCGAGGTCCTGCTCGTCGACACCGTAGACGGCGGCGCGCTTGGCGCCCCAGCCGCCAGCGAAGATGCCCGAGCCGCGCACGACGCCGTCGGGGTTGATGCCGTTGACCTTCACGCCGTATTCACCGAGCTCGGCCGCGAGCAGCCGCACCTGGTGCGCCTGGTCTGCCTTCGTCGCGGAGTAGGCGATGTTGTTCGGGCCGGCGAAGACCGAGTTCTTCGAGGAGATGTAGATGATGTCGCCGCCAAGCTTCTGGTCGATGAGCACCCGGGCCGCCGCGCGCGACACCAGAAAGGAGCCCTTTGCCATCACGTTGTGCTGTAGGTCCCAGTCGGCGACGGTGGTCTCGAGCAGCGACTTCGACAGCGACAGTCCGGCATTGTTCACGACCAGGTCGAGACCGCCGAAGGCGAGTACGGCGGCGTCGACACCGGCCTGCACCTGCTCCTCGTCGGTGACGTTGGCCTGCACGCCGATGGCAACGTCCGTGCTGCCGATCTCGGCGGCCACGGCCTGTGCCTTGGCCAGGTCGAGGTCGGCGATGACGACGCAGGCGCCCTCGGCGGCCAGGCGGGTGGCGATGGCCTTGCCGATGCCGGAGGAGGCGCCGGTGACGAGCGCGACGCGGGTGGCGAGCGGCCTGGCGGCGGGCATTCGCTGCAATTTGGCTTCTTCGAGCGCCCAGTACTCGATGCGGAACTTCTCGGCCTCATCGATCGGGGAGTAGGTCGAGAGACCCTCGGCGCCGCGCATCACATTGATGGCGTTGATGTAAAACTCGCTCGCGACGCGGGCGGTCTGCTTGTTCGCGCCGTAGCTGAACATGCCGACGCCGGGAACCAACACGACGAGCGGGTCGGCGCCGCGAATCGCGGGCGACTCGGCCGTCGCATTGCGGTCGTAATAGGCCTGATAGTCAGCGCGGTACTCGTCGTGCAGCACGACCAGGCGAGCGAGCGATTCGTCAACGGATGCCCCGGCCGGCAAGTCCAGCAGCATCGGCTTGACCTTGGTGCGCAGAAAGTGGTCTGGACAGCTGGTGCCGAGGGCGGCGAGCCGCGGGTGCTCGGCGCGGGCGAGAAAGTCGAGCACCTCGGGCGCGTCGGTGTAGTGGCCGACCTTGGGAGCGTCGGTGGAAACCAGCCCGCGAATTGTAGGCGCGAGAGCGGCAGCGCGGGCGTGGCGCTCGGCCGGTTCGAGCGCGTCGAAGCCGTCGAGCAGAGCGCCGAACGGCTCCGGCCGCGAGTGCTTTTCTATGTAGGTGGCGGCGGTGTCGATGATCCACAGCGAGTTCGCCTCGGTAGCCTCGCTCGTGTCACCCCAGGCCGTGATGCCGTGCCCGCCGAGGATGCAGCCGATAGCCTGCGGGTTGGCCTCCTTGATGGCGGCAATGTCGAGGCCGAGCTGAAAGCCGGGTCGACGCCAGCCGACCCAGGCCACCTTCTCGCCGAAGATCGTCTGCGTGAGCGCCTCACCGTCGGCTGCGGTCGCAACGGCGATGCCGCTGTCGGGGTGCAGGTGGTCGACGTGCGCCGCGTCGACGAGGGCGTGCATGGCGGTGTCGATCGACGGCGCAGCGCCGCCCTTGCCGTGCAGGGTGTAGTCGAACGCGGCGACCATCTCGTCTTCACTGTCGAGGCCGGGGTAGACGTTCTTCAGCGCCAGCAGCCGGTCCAACCGCAGCACCGCGAGCCCCTTCTCGGTGAGCGTGCCGAGGTCTCCGCCAGAGCCCTTCACCCACAGCAGCTCCACCGCTTCACCGGTGACCGGGTCGGTCTCCGCGCCCTTCGCCGAGGTGTTACCGCCGGCATAGTTCGTATTCTTCGGGTCGTCGCCGAGGCGGTTCGACCGGGCAATCAGCGCGGCGGCTGCGGGGTTCAGAGTCATGAGGCTTCCTTGCAGGGTGAGAGCGGATGTCGGGAGTGACGCTGAAGGGTTGCTTACGCTCCCCAACCGGCCTGGCTTCCGCCCACGCGCTCGGCGGCGATTCTCGCCTGATAGCCAGAGGCGGCATAGGCGGACATCGGGTCACCGGCGAGGCCGCGGTCCTCCCGCCAGGCAGCGAGGCCTGGACGTACGTCGGTATAGAAGGCGTCCATCAGAATGCCGTTGGCGCCAAGCACGTCACCGGTGTCCTGAGCCAAGGTGAGCGCATCCCGGTCGACGAGCAGTGCGCGGGCGGTCATCTCCTGCACGTTGAGTACCGAGCGAATCTGTCCGGGAATCTTGTCTTCAACGTTGTGGCACTGGTCGAGCATGAACGCCACCGTCGAATCGGGGCCGTAGCCGCCGCCCCGAACGACCTCGTACAGAATGCGGAACAGCTGGAACGGGTCGGCCGCGCCGACGATGAGGTCGTCGTCAGCGTAGAACCGCGAGTTGAAGTCGAAGGAGCCGAGCTTGCCCAGGCGCAGCAGCTGGGCGACGATGAATTCAATGTTGGTGCCGGGAGCGTGGTGACCGGTGTCGAGGCAGACGCTCGCCTTCTCGCCGAGGGCGGCGACCTGCGCGTAGCTGGTTCCCCAGTCGGGAACATCGGTGTGGTAGAAAGCCGGCTCGAAGAACTTGTACTCGAGCACGAGGCGGTGCTCATCGCCGAGGCGGGCGTAGATGGCGGCAAGCGACTCGGCCAGGCGGTCCTGACGGCCGCGAATATCGCCCTGGCCAGGGTAGTTGGTGCCGTCGGCGAGCCAAATCTTGAGGTCGTTCGAGCCCGTTTGGTGCATGATCTCGATGCACTCAAAGTGATGGTCGATGGCTTTCTGCCTCGTCGCCGCGTCGGTGTGGGTCAGGCTGCCGAACTTGTAGGCGTCGTCCTGAAAGGTATTCGAGTTGACGGTGCCGAGCACGAGGCCCTGATCGGCCGCGAAGGTGCGCAGCGCCGCGTAGTCGTCGACCTTGTCCCACGGAATGTGGAGCGCCACCTTTGGCGCGAGGTCGGTGTACTGATTGACCTGGGCCGCATCGCAGATCTTTTCTTCGATGGTGCGCGGGGTACCCGGGGTGCCAAACACTTTGAAGCGTGTTCCGGAATTACCGAACGCCCAGGAGGGCAGCTCGATGGCCTGCACCTCGAGTTGCATGAGTACGGCAGCACTGATGGTCACGAGGTACTTCTTTCTGTAGCGGTTGTGGTGAGGGCGTCGAGCTGGTCTTCGAGGTGAAAGACCTCGGTCAGTTGCAGAAACCCCGTGTCGGGGGAGCCATCGAGGGCGACGAAGAATTCGCCCATCTCAGCCTGCCAGCGCGCGTTGACGGCGGTGGCCGCCATGCCGGCCTGAGCGGATGCCAGATCCGCTGTTTCGAAATAGCCGATCAGCAGTCCGTCCTGCCGTAGAAACAGCGAGTAGTTGTTCCAGCCGGTGGTTTTGAGCGCCCGGAGCATTTCGGGCCAGACTGCCGCGTGGCGCTCGCGATACTCGTCGATGCGTTCCGGCTTGACCTGTAACGCAAAGCACACGCGGCGTGCGGCGGTGTTCGTCATCGGTGACTCCTCCAGGAGTAAATGAATCGTTTCAATTATGGAGCGTGGGATGCCGGATGGCAAGACCGGATCGAGCGGAGCCCGCTTCCGGCGCGCGGTTCAGACGCTAGACGAGCGCGACATGGCGGTGCTCGATTCCCAGCAGGCTCGCGGCAGCCTTAATGTCGGCGGCGCGGTGGCCGAGGCTAAGTGCCCAGTGGTGGCCGATGCCGCTTTGACTCCACTCGTCAACCCAGCGACCCGGATCGCCACCGAAGTCGACACGGGAGGTGGTGTTGCCGATCGAGAGCAGCGGACCGGGTACGACCGTGCCCTCTGAGGTCACGAAGACGTAGTGCCCGTCGGGGTCTTGTCCGACACCGAAGGTCGTTACCGGTCCGGGCTGCACGTCGAATTCTACCGACACGCCCCAGCCGCGCTTACCGTGGTAGACGCCGAGCCCACGCAGTAGGGGCTCCCGTGCGCTCACGGCGAGGTGGGCGGGCCCGTCGTGCCCCATCTCAACGACGTTGTCGAAAAAATTTAGCGCCTGAATTTCGGTGAATGACCCGCCGGCTCCGATGGCCTGGCTCGCCAGCATCGCGATCGAGGTGCGCAGCTCGTATTCACCCGCCATCGGAATTCCGCGGGCGGTGAGCAGCGACGATCCGAGAATCATACCGGCGCCGAGGCGTTCATGCTGTTCGCCGGCTAGGCCGCGATGGTAGTAGGCGACGGAGTCGAGGGCGAAGTCTGCCACCAACCGGTCCAGCCCGACCGAGACTTTTGCGCCCCAGGCGAAGTCCTCCTGTTGGACCGAATCGTCGACCTGAAATAGTTGCGACGCGAGGTGCATGCGTTCCCGCACCGCGGCATCCGTTACCGCGTCGACCCGCACACGCAGATCGTCGAACTCGAGCACCTCGACGTGGGAGCCGAACGTGGTCGATACGCTGGTGAGATCGGTTGAGACATCGAGCATGCCGGGGTAGACGTGGCCCATGAGACCGTGGCGGGCAGTGCGCAGCGTCGCTCGGACACCGGCCGCGTGCACCCATTGAATAATGCGGTCCCAGGCGAGCTCCTGCCGCAGGTATCCCGATACCGAACGAAACGGAATCCCGGCCCGCCGAAATACGTTGGCGACCTCGGGAACAGGGCATTGGCCGCAGTAGGCGAGCCACTGGCCGGTATCGAAGGTGGCATGGTCCATCGCTTCGGTCGGCTGCAGATCGATGACCAGCACCGGGGTGTGCGACTTCTGAGCAATCGGCAGCACCATCGACGAGGTGAGGTAGGTGGCAAGAAAGACCACGATGAGGTCGCAGTCCGCGACCCGCAGCTTCTCGGCGGCCATCTGGGCATCTTGGGCGTCGGAGATGAATCCGGCATCGATCACGTCGGCGTCAAGAGCTCTGAATCGATCGGTGACATACCGCGCGGAGTCCTGTAGCAGGGAGAGAAGGTCGGGAAATTGCGGCCAGTAGGCACCAAGCCCGCCGGAGACCAGGCCGATTCGGGTGCTGCGTCGTGTTTTGGGCTCGAGCAGGCCGGTCGGCAGGGCGCGCCCACCGGTCACCGTAGCGGCGTTCGACGTCGTCGTGTTCGTCATGTGGCACTCCTGCCTCTGAAGTTCGTGAAGTTGGGCGGTCGAGGGCCGTGGAACGGATGCCGCAGCATCCGTCCCACAGCATCCGCTGCCTGCGAGGACTACTTAGAAGTCGTAGTCATCAATGTTGTCGGCGTTGAACGTGGTCGGCGGGCCGACGATGACGATCCCGTCGGCACCCACCTTGCGCTCACCGAGGTCGCCGGCTTCGAAGGTGTCGCCCTCGGCTCCGGTGATGGTTCCGTCGGCGAGAGCCTTGCCGGCGAACGCGGCGACGTAACCGAGCTGTGCCGGGTCCCAGAGGGCGAACGCGGTAACGGTGCCGTCCTTGACGAACGGGCGCATTTCATTGGGCAGCCCGAGCCCGGTCAGCGCGACGGTGCCCTTGTAGTTCGAGGTGGAGAGATAGCGTGCCGTGGCCGCGATGCCGACCGTGGTCGGTGAGATGATGCCCTTGAGGTTCGGGTAGGCCTGCAGCAGACCCTGAGCCTCTTGGAACGACTTGGTGTCGTCGTCATCACCGTAGACCTTGGCAACGAGGGAGATTTCCGCGTATTCCGGGTTGGAAGCGAGCTCCTCCTCGATGAACTTGATCCACTCGTTCTGGTTGGTGGCATTGGCCGTGGCCGAGAGAATCGCGATTTCTCCCGATCCGCCGATCTGCTCGGCGAGTAGCTCGATCTGAATCAGCGCGACGTCCTTAGCGACGACTTGGCTGATGAACACGTCACGGTAGTCCGGATTGGTGTCCGAGTCGAACGCCACGATCTTGGCGCCGGCGGCGCGGGCTTCCTCGAGGGCCGGACCGACGGCATCCGGGTCGTTGGCAGCGATCACGATGACGCTGGTTCCGGCTTGAGTTTCAGCATTGATGAACGACACCTGGCTCGACGCACTCGCTTCGAGCGGGCCGACGACCTCGGTCGCGGCGAAGCCGGCGGCGGTCGCGCCATCCTTTCCGCCGCCGAGAACGACGTCGGTGTACGGGTTGTTAAGCTGCTTGGGAATGAAGGTGATGCTGAGATCTCCCTCGGCGGCGGTGCCGGTTCCGGCATCATTACCTGCGGCGCAGCCGCTCGCGACGAGCGCAACGGACACGGCGACTGCTGCGAGGGTGAGGAAGCGGCGAGTGCGCCTCGTCTTGGTGTGGCGAATGAACTGCATTGTCATTTCCCTTCCTGAACGCCGGATGCTGTGGCGCGGGTTGCTCCCGAGGCCGATGCCTGGGGAAGAGTGCGGCGGTGTCGCCGGGTATGTAGCCATTTCGTGATGCCGTCGATAATGCTGGGGGCCACCACGGAGGCGATGAGCAGGGTACCGGTAACGATGATGAGCACCACGTCGGAGGTGCGGCCCAGCCGTAACGTGAAGTTGATCGTTCCGATCAGCAGTACTCCGGCGATGGCACCGGGGATCGATCCCTTGCCGCCGAAGATGGAGACTCCGCCGAGCAGCACAGCAGCGATCACCGTGAGTTCGAGGCCGCTAGCGTTGTCGCTGCGGGCGCTCGAATAGCGCAGGGTCCAATAGATTCCGGCCAGGGCCGAGACGGAGCCAGACGCGACATAGAGCCAGAACTTGGACCGCACCACCTTGATGCCCACGAAGATGGCCGCTTCCTTGCTATACCCGAGGGCGAACAGGCCACGACCAAACGGAGTGAGGTGCAGCACCACGCCGAAGATGATCGCGACCAGAACCACGCCTATCATGACCGTCGGTATTCCGGTGCCGCCCAGTTTAGAGGTGAAGAAGCTCGTGAGTGCCGGCGGAAAATTGGCCACCGCGTTGTCGCCGATGACGACGAGCGCCAGGCCGCGAAAAAGCGCTAAGGTGCCGATGGTTACAGCGAGGGAGGGCAGCCCGAGAACCGCTACGAGCAGACCGTTGAAAGCCCCGGCGAGCATTCCGGCGAGCAGGCTGATGATGAGCACAAGGCCGATATCGAGGCCAGCTGCCCAGAGTACCCCCAACAGTGCGCTTGTGAGACCGGCGATGCTAGCCACTGAAAGGTCGATCTCGCCGGTGATGATGATGAGCGTCATCGGTAGGGCGATCAGCAGGGCTGGAATTACGTCTAGGAGTAGAAAGCCGGTCGAGACAGGACTGTAGAACCGCGGAATGAACAGCGCGGCGTAGATGATGAACACGATGAGCGCGTAGATCATGACCGTGTCGCGGCCAAGCAGAATGCGGGCGATTCCGGTGCGACCGCGGGCGGTCGGTACCCCGGCCGAGCGGGTTCCGGATTTGTTCGTCGCGGTCGGGAGCAGTTCGGTCGGCGGATTAGACATCGCGTGCCTCACTGTGTCGGAGCTTCTTCGCTGTTCGAATGCGCGCGATTCGATCTATGACTATCGCGGCCAGGATGAGCAGGCCGACAATGGCCTGCTGCCAGAATTTGTCGACACGTATGGCGGTCAGGGCGCTTGTGATGGTGGTCAGCAGCAGTGCGCCGATGGCGGCTCCGACAACGGTGCCGCTGCCGCCAAAGATCGCAACGCCGCCGACGACGGCAGCGGCGATGATGTCGAATTCCAGGCCGGTTCCGGTCGTCGCTCCAACCGAGTTGAACCGGCTGGCGTAGAGCACGCCGGCGAGACCGGCCAACACGCCGTTGCTGAGAAAGGCGAGGAGCACGCGGCGAGTGACCGGGATACCGAACAGTTTGGCCGCTTCCGGGTCGGAGCCGATGGCGTACAAATCACGACCGGGCCGCGTGGACGCCATGAAAATTGCGACGATGATGACGACGATGATTGCGATCAGGGTGATCAGGGGAAAGCCGGCGATGGTGTCGACTGACAGGGCGCCGAAGCTGTCGGGCCGGTCTCCGGCGAAGTATTGCGTACCACCGGCCCACGCATTGTTGAGACCGCGGTAAATGTACAGGGTGCCGAGGGTAATGACGAGCGACGGTACTTTGGCGACGGTGACGAGAAAACCGTTGACGCTGCCGAGCAGGGCACCGAGCGCCATTCCCGCGAGAAAAATCAGCACGATCGGAATACCCGGAACGGCCACAAACAGGGTCCCGGTGCTGAAGGCAACGATGCCGAGAATCGACCCCACCGACAAGTCGACGTTGCGGGTGATGATGACCATCGCCTGCCCGACGGCGAGGATGATGACGATCGTCGCGTTCAGAAGCAGGTCTTTCATGCCCTGCTGGCCGAGGAAGAGCGGATTGGCCAGATAGGTCAGGGCGACCAGGGCGATGAGGGCCAGCGTGACCGGAAGCTCCCGAAGGCGCAGCACGGAGGCCAGGCCGCCCGAGGTGCGCCGCATCCTGGTGCCGGCCGTGTTGGGTGGCGAGGTACCGATGGTCATAGTGAGCGCTCCAGTTTTGCGGTTGCCGCGTGCATGATCGACTCGGCCGTCGCATCCGCTCGATCGAGTTGGGCGGTGAGACGACCCTCGTGCATGACCAGTACTCGGTCGGCCATGCCCAGGACTTCGGGCAGTTCGCTGGAAATCATCAGGATGGCAATGCCTCGCCCGGCGAGATCTGACAGTAGACGGTGCACTTCACTCTTGGTGCCGACATCGATGCCACGCGTGGGTTCGTCGACGATGAGGAACGTCGGCTCGATGGCCAGCCATTTGGCCAACACGACCTTCTGCTGGTTGCCGCCGGAAAGGGTGGAGACCTTGTACTCCTGGGACCTCGTCTTCACCTGCAGGCGGGTCGTCCAATCCTCCGCCGCGCGGCGCTCGGTTGCAGCGTTGATGAGGCCGAAACGCGACAGGCGGTTGCGCAGCGTGAGGGCGGCGTTGCGTGCCACCGAGAGGTCCATGACGAGTCCCTGCTTCCGGCGGTCCTCGGGAACAAAACCCATGCCGGCGTCGATCGCCGCCTGCGGGTTGTTCGGTTTGACGCGAGCGCCGTGCAGTTCTACTGAGCCGTGATCGTAGGGGTCGATACCGAAAATGGCGCGAGCCACCTCCGTGCGACCGGCACCCACCAGGCCGGCCAGTGCCACGATCTCGCCGGCCTTGACCGCGAAACTGATATCAGCAAAGACGCCGGTGCGCGAAAGGTCAGACACTTTCAGCACGGTCTTTCCGACCTCGGCGACCACCTTGGGGAATAGGGCGCCAATGTCCCGACCGACCATCTCACGCACGATCTGGGGCGAGGTCACCTCGTTGGTTTGGTGGGTCGTGATGTATTCGCCATCGCGCATGACCGTGATGCGGTCGCACAGCGCGAATACCTCGTCGAACCGGTGCGAGATGAACAGAATGCCCGCGCCGTTCGCGCGCAGGGCCCGTGCGACTTGAAAGAGTCGTTCCACCTCGAGGCCGGAGAGTGCCGCCGTCGGTTCATCCATGATTAGCACGTTCGCATCGAGGGAGATCGCTTTGGCGATCTCGATGATCTGTTGGTCCGCGATCGAGAGTCCTTCGGCGATGCGGTCCGGATCGATGCGCACGCCGAGCTGCTCGAACAGGGCACGAGCCTCTTTGCGCATTGCCGACCGGTTGATCAGGCCGAGTGCGTTCTTGGGCTGTCGCCCGATAAAGATGTTTTCCGCGACTGTGAGATCGGGAAAGAGCGTCGGCTCCTGGTATATGACGGAGATGCCGGCAGCCTTGCTGTCGGCCACAGTGCGAAAGGTCACCGGCTTCCCCTGAACCAGAAATTCGCCGGCGTCCAGGCTGTAAAGCCCCGCCAGAATCTTGACCAGGGTGGACTTGCCCGCTCCGTTCTCGCCAACCAAGGCGTGAATCTCACCGGGGAGTATCTCGACCACGCCGTCGGCGAGGGCGATGACCGGGCCGAATGCTTTGGCAGCCCCGCGCAATGAAAGGAGCGGTGTAATCGATCGTCCGATGGTCGGTTCGGGACTGTTGATCATTTCGAGGTCGTGCCTCCGCGTCGAGGAAATGCCTGAATGAAACGTTTCATTTCGGCTACTCAGTGAATACTAGGGTGGCGGCCACCTGATCGTCAACAGCACTTTCCATCATCGTTTCCCAATCGACATAAAACCCGGCCACCTGTGTTGATTCGTTTCATTGTGGGAGCCCATGGCCCATAGGCTGAGGGCTGGGCCGCCGGAGGCGTCCCAGCGAAAAGGGAGTCAGCGTGGCATCGATCAGCGTCAACGACGTCGCCGCCGCCGCCGGCGTATCGGTGGGTACGGTGTCGAACGTGTTGAACCGACCCGAAAAAGTGTCACCGGGTACGGTCGCGCGAGTTCAAGCTGCCATTGCCGACCTCGGCTTCGTTCGCAACGACGCCGCCCGTCAGTTGCGGGACGGTCGGAGCCGCAGTCTAGGGCTCATCGTGCTCGACGTCGCGAACCCATTCTTCACCGATGTCGCCCGTGGTGCCGAAGATCGAGCGGCCGAAGAAGGGCTCGCAGTTCTACTCGGCAACACCGACGACAGTCTCGCCCGTGAGGCCGCTTACCTCGACCTGTTCGAGGAACAGCGCGTGCACGGGGTATTGATCTCACCACTTGGTGACGTCGGCGACCGACTCACCCGATTGCGCGCTCGCGGTACACCGACCGTATTGGTCGATCGCCAGACGGAGGACCGTAGCTTTTCCTCCGTCGCCGTCGACGACGTTGCGGGCGGGCGCCTCGCTACGCATCACCTGGTGTCCATCGGCAAGACTCGTATCGCTTTCGTTGGCGGACCAATCAGCATTCGGCAGGTGGTCGATCGGCTGGAGGGTGCGCGGGAAGCCGTTGCTAAACATCCGTCGGTGTCTCTGGAAATCATCGAAACTGATGCCCTCTCGGTGCTGGCCGGCCGTGCCGCCGGCGAGCTGGTGCTGGAGCGGGCACCCGGTGACCGCCCCGATGCCATCTTTGCCGCCAACGATCTGCTCGCCATCGGTGTGCTGCAGGCGCTCAACATGCGCGGCGAGCTGCACGTGCCGCGCGATATTGCCCTGATCGGCTACGACGATATCGCTTTCGCCGCTGCGGCCGTGGTGCCGCTGTCGTCGATCCGTCAGCCGAGCGTGCTGATCGGCTACACCGCAGTCGACCTGCTGCTGCGCGAGGCCGAGGTCGGCGACACGTTTGAGCACGAACAAATCGTGTTTCAGCCCGAACTGGTCGTTCGCGAGTCCACCGGGGCTTGAGGTCTGCATCGGGGCGGAATCGTTATGCCCAAAATTGGAGCGGAAAGACCTCGAAAAACGTAGGGATACACCTTGCGACGTTCGATTTCTCTGCTGCCGACTTCGGCAAACACGAGGTCTAAGCTCGCAAAAAGCATCGGACCGTCGTGCTTGCGCCTGGCATCTTTGTGCGTGCGAGCATACGGGGCTCTGCGATTAAATCGGCTCTTTAGAATCGCCATGTCCGTGGCTTTGTAGAGGTCTCCAATTGGACTGGATAGAGCACCAGAGATTTGGGCTCTCTTGACGTAACCGTGGGTAGTTCCCGAGCGCCTCAACGAGTGCACGCCGCTTTCTGTCCTGGTTTCTTACTGACAAAGGTGCGGCCAACGGCTTCGATGCGGAACCGCTGTGGATCCTGCCGAAAACGCTGCCCCCTCTACGACGCTGGTGACGGTCGCCGCCACTGGCGGTCGCTGGACGCTGACTCGGTGCAAATCCAGTTATAAGCCGCGGCACCGCGGGTGAGTTGTGGTGAGCACTGTGTCACCGTCGCTGCCGTCCCGTGGGCTCGGCATCAAACTGGGCACACGCTGTTCTTTGACGACCAGATCGCGCGGTTGGCCACGCAGACTTCCAAGACGGCGATCACTGTGTTGATACGCATCGCGTGGCGCGCCGTCGGGGCGATCATCACCCGGGTCTGGGCTGATACCGAGAAGCAGGTCGATCAGTTCGCGAACCTGAACCGGATCATTGCGCGGGGCGTGGCACGCGCAATGGGGCAGGACTGGCAACTTCACAACCGCGCCTCGTCCGGCCGGGACCTACCCGCCCGGGGTGACGCCGCCAGGGAAATCCATCGAGCCCCCGGCGTCCGATGAGACCGGCGGACCTCCCCGGAGACCCTAAACCGGTCAAACGAGGCCACCTGTACCGTCCGAGAGGGCAAACCCCAAGCGTTTTGGACAATCCGACGCGCCCTGAAAAGCACAGAATCACAAGCCCGGCAGCCAAACGACTCGAATCGCCGGCACAGGCTCACGCAGCATCCGCTTAAACAAGAAATCGCTCCTGAGAATCCTCAGGAGCGATTTCTTTTTGTTCCGACCGGGCCGTTTCGTGAACAGTTTCGCGAACGGCCCTTTGGTGGGCTGTTCGCGAAACCCGCCAGGGCACCGATCGCAGGACATTGCGAAATGCGTTTTCCTCCGCGGGGAGGAACTTTTTCCTCCACAGGTGTCGCCCAGCAGGCGGCAGCAGACCTTCACCGGAAAACGGCCTCCGCGAGGGTGTCGGTCACCGGTGGATCCTTTTGGGTCGGGGCGGTCCTCCCCGAGCAGTTTCACGGCACGTTTGAGAATCTCGACCTCGGTTTCGAGTTACCGGATCCGCTCCTTCGCTTTCGCCAGCTCGATGCTCTCCGGGATGGCGATCCCGGGGCGTTCTCCGCGGTCGATCTGGTCCTGGCGGACCTAACAGGATCGCGGCGGCACTGACGGATTCTCTTGGTCGTTTCGCATGGCCGCTAACACATGATGACAGCGTCTCACCTCCACGACATTCTGGATAAAACACAGTGGTCAGAGACCGAGCAGGGGGTACGTTCGATTCAACAGATCGGAAACCGCTATGGGCGTACGGCCCGTCGGCGCTGAATGAAATGGAGCAGCACCATGGCAACAATTCTCTGGATCATTGCAGTAATCCTCGTAATTGCAGGAATTTTCGCGCTATTTCGACGCCAGATTCTCTGGGGTATTGTGCTCATCGTCGTGGGACTATTGGTTGGTCCAGGTGGCGTGAGCCTTTTCACTTGAGACTGCGGATCGAGTAGCCGTTTCGGGGCGTGGCGGAGCTCCGGAACGGTTTCGGCGTGAAGGATCCACTGACGCTCTTCGTTGTCTGAGCTCGGCAAGACGTCCAGGAAGTGCTTACGCCAACCGAAAATATGGCCATTTACGCGGCCGTTTCTTGGCCCTATTTGCAGTCGGTGTGAACACACAGAATCGTAGGTTCCGTCTTGCAAGCCATGGGTTATGAGGCACTTAGGTTCCGAGACACGTAACGGTTGCCGTGGATGATGTCTGCGACTATGTGCGGCGCGTACCCGGTCGCAGAGTTGCGATTTTGCGAAGATAGTCCTCATGTGAGGCTTGGATCTGACGGAGGCTGCCACCGAAGTCGCTGCCATGCTCTGCACAGACGGACTCGTACCTTTAGACCCAACGCCCGAGAACGCTGCCCCAGCAGTCGTGCGCCGCAGGTGCATGCATCAATCGACACCACGATAATCCGAGGAAAATCATGAAGAAAATTTCTGCACTCTGCTCCGGAATAGCCGTCATTTTCTACTTGACTGGCTGCGCTGGCCAGGTGAGCGGTGAGGCAGCGTCTTCAACCCCGTCGCCCACTAGTGCCGGTTACCCTTCGGGTTTCGCTTCGCCCGTAGCGCCTGATCCGGGGGAGTCCGAGACCACTGGCGAAGCATCGGTCGCCGCAATCGATGCAGATGTGACGCCGATGCCCGCCGGAGCCGCTGAGTGTGACGGAGACAACCTGGGTATTTCTATCGCCGCACAGCCCATGGCCAGCGGTGCCGGTTCGTTCTTGTCCGAGATCACGTTTACTAACACCGGTGGCGACGCCTGTTGGGTCGAGGGACCGCCTTCCATCTTCAACCTCGCGGACAGCGTTACTCGGGCGGTCGTAGGGAAGCGCGCGGCAGACAGCGGCATGCCGGAGGTGGTGCAACTCGCTCCTGGCGCGTCTGCCTACAGCACTATCCATTTCAGCAATGCCGGAGCGCGCGAGCGACCGCCGCCTCGTGCTCGCTGCTTACCGCGACCTCCTCGCCCTCCTGCCGGACAAGAAACGCGCAGAAATAGCGGAACGCCTCCGCAGAGTTGACCACGTCGCCGCGTACTTCGCCGAGCCTGTCGCCGAGCCCGAGGACGACCCCGCCCCCTTCTAACGCTGCCCCGACCGCCGCGCGGCGTGTGCAATAATTCGGCCATGCCGAACTCCGAACCCCGCCGCGGGCGCACCTTCCGGGCAACCTGCCCCGAAGGGAGCGTCGAATGGTTCGCGCGAGCTCCGCACCTCGTCGGTACGCCGGACCTCGTCGCGAAAGTCGGGGCCGTCCTCGCCTCGCGCGGCTCGATCCTGCTCACGCCGACCGGCCCGTCGGTCCCCGCAGTAGAGACCAGCGCCGCTGGCGTATTCGCAGCGCTCCTCTCACTCGGCCTCGACTTCACATTCTCTGGAAGCGTGCCGAGTGTGGCGCCCGTCCCTGTCGGCGCCGTTGCCTAAGCCCCGCCACCGCACAATAACGCCCCGCCTCAGAAATCCCGAGGCGGGGCGTTATTCGTGGTTTGCCGTCTAGGAGGTGGGCGGTCTCAGCGACTTGCTACAGACGCTCAAGCAGTTCTGACTTCTTCTGACTGAACTCCTCCTCGGTCAGGACTCCGGCACTCTTCAGATCGCCTAGCTTTGCAAGCTGCGCCATCACGTCGACTTGAGGAAGAGCAGGGGTGGGTGCAAGCGCGACCGGCGCTCTTCTCGGGGACTTCTGAGAGGGGTGCGTGCCCAATATCAACTGAGTTAGGAGACTCTTGACCTGTGCAGCCTCGGCATGAGAAACGCGGAAGTCGACCGTATTGCCCGAAGTAATAACCGATACCTTCGTATTTATAAATCCATCTCGCGCCGTTCTGACGCTTGACATGCTCTTGACGGGAATCATTTCCGTGCCAGTCTTGCCGTTCTTGAAACCTGTCGCTAGGAACGACATGCCGCCCGTCAGTAGACCTGCCGTAACTTTCCCGCCTGATACGCCACGTGGCCTCATCCATTCGATCCGGTCGCTTAACACTGAAACTTTGGCGTTCTTTCCGTCGATATGGGACGTGAACGTGAAGAATGCGGATTCGTTCATGGTTGGTCCCCCTGGTCTTATGCCTTTGATGTTAGAAACGTATCAGGTGGCCCATCGCGTGGCTTACGGCAGATATCTTCCAAACAGTTGGCACCTCCATCGTAAAGACACACCGCCCACAACATTTGGACTTCATCGCCGGACCCCTCCGCTACGCCTACCCCGACTGGGAAGGTATCGGCAAGGTATCGCGCCTCTGGGGACCGGACGACGAGACGGTCGGCTGGCTAGTCCGCCAGAACGACGACCGCCTCGCCTGGTTTTCGTCGAGCCCCCTGACTCCCTGGGATGCAACATCCGGCGCGACGCGGCTACGCGATTAGCACGACGCCGCAAGACGTTCACATACCGGCGCTCATGGCGGATATACGCGCCGCCTCGTCGTCGACGCGGTCCTAAGCGCGTTTCTTGAGCGGCTCCTGGCCCGCGCTCCCTGGTTCCGTCGCTCGCCGTCGGCGCGCTCCCTTTATGGCAGTAGGGAAATCCCAGTTGGCGTAACCGTTGGCGTAACTGCCCGATAGACACAGAAAAGGCCAGCCCCGCAAAGTGCGGACCTGGCCTCTGACCTGCTATTTCATCTGTCGGGCTGACAGGATTCGAACCTGCGACCCCTTGGAGGTTTTTTGCCTACATTATGTCGTTGCCGACTGTCTCCGAAAACCCGCGGATTCCCTTGTGTTTACAGGGAACCGGGCGGTTCGCTGCTTCCAATTATACGTCATCGTTTTGGGTCATTTAGTGATGAATGTGATGGGTAAATGATGACCTTGTGAACCGCTTTTGGCGGGCGCACAGTCGTGGAATGACCGCGGCCCTGACGCGGTCCATGACGCTGACCGGCGCACCGCGCATCGCCTCGGCAGCCGAGTTGCAAACCCCGCCCACGCGCTCGTTGCCGGCCGAGCCGTTTCATGAAAGAAGCCCTGGTTCGCCGCCACTGGGGAGAACACCGAGCTTGGGCAACTCGTTATCTAAACTTGTCCTAGTACGAGCGAAAGGAACCACCATGAGCATGGAAGGCGCGGCCTGGAGCTCGCTGCACAAGATCTCGCGTGCTAGGGACGGCAAGCACGGCTTCTCCCGTGAGTCCGTGAGGCGGATCATGACGTTCGCGGTGCCCTACCGGTCTAAGCTGCTTATTTTCATCACCCTCTCCACAGTGGGAGCTTTCCTCGCGGTCGCGACGCCGGTACTCGCCGGCCAGGTGGTCGACGTCATCGTCGCCCAAGGCGCGGTCACCACGATTGTGTGGCTCGCCGTCATCATCGCGCTCGTGGCCGTGGCCGACGCCGCTGTGTCACTCGTGACGCGCTGGTACTCGGCGCGGATCGGTGAAGGCGTGATCCTCGACCTCCGCACCGCCGTCTTCAACCACGTGCAGAAGATGCCGATCGCGTTCTTCACCCGCACACGAACGGGCGCCCTCGTGAGCCGCCTCAACAACGATGTGATCGGCGCTCAGCAGGCCTTCAGCGGTACGCTGTCCGGTGTGGTCACGAACGTCGTGGCGCTGATCCTCACCCTGGTCGTCATGCTCAGCACGTCTTGGCTCGTGACCGTTCTCGCCGTGATCATGCTCCCCATCTTCCTGGTACCCGCCCGCCGCATGGGGAGCCGCCTCGCCGCGCTCCGCCGCGAGGCCGCCGATCACAATTCCGCCATGAGCACGCAGATGACTGAGCGCTTCTCAGCGCCCGGCGCCACCCTCGTCAAGCTGTTCGGCCGGCCCGACGAGGAGGCCGAGGAGTTCCGCGTCCGCGCTGCCCGTGTCCGCGATATCGGGGTGCGCACCGCGATGCTGCAGTTCGTCTTCTACACCGCACTGATGCTCGTTTCCGCTCTCGCCCTCGCGCTCGTGTACGGGCTCGGCGGCTTCCTCGCACTAGCCGGCCAGCTGAACACCGGAGACGTGGTCACCCTGGCGCTCCTCCTCACCCGCCTCTACGCGCCGCTCACCGGCCTCGCAAACGCACGGGTGGAGATCATGAGCGCGGTGGTCAGCTTCGAGCGCGTCTTCGAGGTGCTCGACCTTGACCCGCTCATCAAGGAGAAGCCCGACGCCGTCGCCGTGCCCGAAGGCCCGGTGTCCGTGGAGTTCGACAACGTGCGCTTCGCCTACCCGTCCGCGGACAAGGTGTCCCTCGCGTCTCTCGAGGAGGTTTCCACATTGGACACCCGCGGCGGCGAGGAGGTGCTGCACGGCGTATCCTTCAGGATCGAGCCGGGTCAGACCGTTGCCCTCGTTGGTTCGTCCGGTGCCGGCAAATCCACGATTGCGCAGCTCCTCTCGCGCCTGTACGACGTCGACAGCGGCGCCGTGCGCCTCGCGGGGGCGGATGTCCGCGATGTCACTTTCGCCTCCATGCGCCACACCCTGGGCATGGTGACCCAAGACGGCCACCTGTTCCACGAGACCATCCTCTCCAATCTGCGCCTCGCGAGGCCGGAAGCGTCCGACGATGAGGTGTGGGACGCCGTCCGCCGTGCGCGGCTCGAGCCGCTCATCCGGTCCCTGCCCGACCAGCTGGACACCATGGTGGGCGAACGTGGCTACCGATTGTCCGGGGGTGAGCGCCAGCGGATGACCATCGCGAGGCTCCTGCTCGCCCAGCCGCGCGTCGTCATCCTCGACGAGGCGACGGCGGCGCTGGACTCGACGTCTGAGGCCGCCGTGCAGGCGGCGCTCAGCGAGGCGCTCGAGGGACGGACGGCGATGGTTATCGCACACCGCCTCTCCACCATCCGCAGCGCGGATCTGATCCTCGTGGTTGAGGACGGCTCGATCGTGGAGCGCGGTACGCACGGGGAACTGTTGGCTGTAGGTGGACGATACGAGGAATTGCACCGGACCCAGTTCGCCGTGCAGAAGAATGTTGCGGCGGATGCGGATGCGGATGCGGATGCGGATGCGGATGCGGATGCGGATGCGGATGCGCTAAGCGGGATCTAGTCACTGAGCACTTCGGCACCATGCGGTCCGGCGCCTGAGCCGGACGACCGACGAGTCGGTGGTGCTGGTAATCACGGCCGCGTAACCGACTCCGGCCCGGTGGCCTCACGTCAAGCGCGAGGGGAGCGCGACCTGAGTTGGCGAAGGGTGGCTTCGATGCCAGCGGCGTTCTTGTGAGGAAAGCCGAGCAGCTCGTAGACCTTTCCCTGAACGGCTGGGACGGTGCTGTAGTCAAACGTCTCAGTAACGCGCGTAGACGTGAGCGTGAGCGGCGTGAGTTCCCAGCGCCACCGGTGTCCCGCGGGGTGACGCCACTCTACAAGCCGACCGTCTTCGATGCGCGTCACCGTGCTGGTGATGCGATACGGGACGCCGAACTGCTTCATCGCTACCGAGAATTTTGCGCCCTGGGTGAGCCGCCGCGGCCCCGACACCGTACCGCCGACGGTGCCCGAGCCGTCCAGTTCACCGTGACGGTGCGGATCAGCCACCAACGCGAAGACGTCTTCGGCCGAAGCCGGCACCTCAACAGTGCGCGCGACTTGGCGAGGCCCTTGCTCAACCTGTTCGACCGTCATACTGCTCAGCCTAGGTGGGGGCTGTCTCTTAGACGGTGTTTCCGGCCTGACGCGCTGCACGTGGGTCTTTCGGGAGCGGCGTCGATGCAACGAATTGCCGCTACGCGGGGTCGACAAGGGCACCGTCATCCTCGTCGCCCCAAGACTCAACAAGCGTGATTCGCCCGCGCGAATCGCGAATCGAAAGCACGAGCGCAATGATCGCGGTCGCGATTCCGATAACGCCCAGGGGGTTCGCGATACCAATAGCGATATCCAACGCAGGCTGTGTGGGTCCGCTGATGATTGTCTGCAAACCGCGAGGTGTTAAATCTGGAAGCGTGAGTCCCAACAAGAGTCCGATAACGCCTGATGCAAAGAAAAACACGTATGTTATCGCGCGAGTTTCGAACCCTCGACGTGCCGTGCGTCGTACCGCGAGCCCCGTGATCACCAGCAAGGCGGCAAAAATCACACCCAGCGTCGCCGCGTAGATGATGGTGAGGTCGCCACCGATCCCGAAGAGGTGGCGGCCGAAAGAGATCCACGCGGCCACCGCGATACCAGCAACCACGAGCACGCCACCCATGTGCCCTGAGCGCGAGGCACTAGGCGTCGCGCGAACTCGAATTACGCTGTACGTCATCACGCGCTCTCAATCACTGTGCTCGTTACAACCGTAGCCATGGAAGTGCTTGCGCGTGCGCACCTCAACAGATGGACAAGCCCGCGAACCGCGAAATAAATGCGACGCTATCCGGCAACACACCCCTGCCTGCTTTCTCTAGACGGAATCTAGCAAGATGTCGCAAGCCTGAGTTTCATCCTTTCCGTGCTCCGGTACCGCGACGATCTCAGCGTCAACGGCGCGGCCGGCTTGCGTGCTCAGCAGCATTCTGAACGGTGCGGTTCAAGTCGACGATCAAACGCAGTGCGGGAGCCCATTTGTTGTCCAACAGCAGTGTGTCCGAACGGATCAACCCATTCAGAGCGACGAGGACATTCGCAACCGCCCGGGGTGATCCGCAAACCTGTCGGACGCACTCGGTGATGTCGTGCCCTTCATCGATGGTCCGAATCATCTCAACCGTCTTCACGACAGTACGGTCAACAATTCGCACGTGAAATGCCTCGCGTTTACGAGCCCGTCTGTCGTCGTACGCAGCTTTGCGGCAGCCGGGTCCACAAAAGACGCGCGGTCGTCCGGTGCTCGCGGCCGGCGGCAGCGCCGCGCCACACCGGACGCACTGGGTCGAGGTTAACCGTCGGCTGGTGAATTTCTGCAGGTCGCTCATACTCAGGAGGAGCGCCAGGCGGCACCGTTTCGTCACCGACGAAACAGCCGGGCCCTCGATCTGCAAGAGGCGTGGCAATTCAGATTGGAGTCGGGGCGGTCACTGGAGTCGCGGATTTTGAGCACAAGCCCGAGTCGTCGATTTCGCTACCTTTCGCCGAGTTTGTGTTCCTGACCACCGATACCCTTACGGTGTTGTCGTACCGGACCGAGCACACTGCGACCCCGGACGGCCGCATCGCGTGCGGTCGCCGTAAGAAGGGCGAACAATATCCGGGGTGGACCTGCCTCAGCTCAGCGATGAGTTGTTGAATCACGTTGTCTCGACGAGTTACGTTCACCGCGTCGCACGTCTGAGTCGTCGCTGTCAGCCGCCATCACCCCCGCATAAGAACTTCTCCCGAATTTGGCGAGCCGCCGGCGCACGGCGTCGGCGGTGAATGTGGGCAGTGCCACAACACGCGTGGACTTTGCGGTTTTGGGATGGTCTTGCCGGAAGGTCAGTTCGCCGTTGCGACTGATGATGGTTCCGGCCAGGCGAATGGAGGGCACGGCACTGGTGATGTCAATGTCCCGGCGTCGGATGGCGAGAAGCTCACCGATCCGGGCCGAGGTGCCGAGCATCACCTCGATGATCGCGCCGAGCTGGCCATCGGGTTTGGGGCCAGAGATGTGGTTGGCGGCGCTCTCCCATTGCGCGATTGCCGCGCGGATGACGTTCACCTCTGGGGCGGTGAGGGCAGTTGGCACGTGCGGCTCGCGGTGGAGGCGGGAGACGTGGTCCATTGGGTTGCGGGGGAGTACCTCGTGCCGCACCGCCAGTTCCAAGGCCAGCCGCAGCACGACCCGCGCCTGTTTGGCTCGGCTGTAAGAGAGCTTCGCGAGTTGTTTGATGAATTTGTCGCATCGGGCCACGCCGATCTCCCGCAGCGCGAGGTTGTCGAAGCTCGGGTGAGACCAGGGTGCGCATGTTGCGCTCGTACAGGTTGCGGGTGGTCCGGGAGATCCGATCCTCGAGGTCGATGTCTTCCAGCCAGTACGTCACCAGGTCTTTGAACAGGCTGTTGGGCGTGAGCGCCTTGTCGGCGGGGTGGAACAGGTCCCGGTCGGCGAGCTTGGCCTTCAGTGCCCGCTCGGCGGCGCTGGCCGTGGCGCCGGTGGCTTGCACTAGGCGGGCGTGGCCGTCCCAGTCCCGGTAGCGGGTTCGCGCCTCGTACCGGCCGGTCGGTGTCTGGCGGGTGGTGATGTCGCCGAAGGTGCCGATGGTCAACCGTTGTCGCGCCATTTCAGCTCACCGCCGATCGGTGCGCCTGGGCTCGCTGGAGGAGGACTCGCGCTGCTGGGCGATCCAGGCTCCTACGTCGGAGATTGCGAACTTCAGGTGTTTTCCGAACCGGTAGGCCGTGGGGCCTTTTCCGTGCACCCGCCAGTCGTAGACGGTGGAGATGGGGATGCCGAGGTAGGCGGCCAGCTCGGCAACGTCCATCAGGGGTTCGAGCCCCCAGTCGTCGGTGGGAGGGGAGGTTAGCTTGTCGTCGTGGGTACTCATGCCCAGAAGGTGTGCACGATGATCCCGGACGATCGGGAGGTACCGAAACCGACGTCGGCGACTCGAACGATAAGGCCGAATAACCGGCTCTGGAACGCTGAAAGTGATGGGGTAGTGATGGCTTAATCAAATCTTTAACCTAAAAAGTCCCGGAAACCCTTGAGTTTCCGGGACTTTTGGTCGGGCTGACAGGATTTGAACCTGCGACCCCTTGACCCCCAGTCAAGTGCGCTACCAAGCTGCGCCACAGCCCGTCACTTCCGCAACGCGATTTCGACGATCAAAACCTGCGGAAGACAACTGTAAGAGCTTACCGCCTTATGACCAGCTGCAAGAACACAACGGCGCAGGACAATCCGTGATGACCTAAGCGGATGCCGGGGGAGCGTCGGGCAGACGCGCTCGCTAGTGTGAACAGCATCATGCGAATTCGAGATATCGGTGTGTCACTACTCAAAGGCGGCCGCCACCAGCCTCGAGAAAACCTTCTGCTCGCGGCCGACGGCCCCGTTGGCGATCGTGACTTCGCCATCGTCGACCGGCACACGGGCACGGTTTTGAAGACGGTCGAGTATCCGCTGCTCGTTTCGTGTGAGGCCAACTGGGCTGGGGGGGTGCTCTCAATGAAGATCGACGGCCGCCGGATCGCCGAGAAGCCCACCGTGACCGGTGAAGTTCTCGAACTCGACTATTGGGGTCGGACCACGTCTATGCAGGTGGTCGACGGGCCCTGGGCTCAGCAGTTCTCCCGGTTGTTGGGGCGCAACGTCGTTCTCACCCGAAGCGCGGTCGCGGGAGCGGTGGTCTACGGTGATTCGGTCGCGATCAGCACGACGAGTTCACTGGCCCGGCTGGCTCGAGAATCGGGCATGGCGGTCGATACTCGCCGATTCCGCGCCACCTTCACGATCGACACCGGTGACGCCGACGCGCACGTCGAAGACTCCTGGGTCGGCCGTGAACTAGAGCTTGGTGGAGCCCGCCTTCTCGTGAATGACGGCATTCCGCGGTGTGCCGTCATCGACGTCGACCCCGATACCGGTGCTCGCGGAACAAGCCTCCTGAAAACCCTCGCCGGCTACCGACTGCGATCGAACGACATCATGTTCGGCGTCTACGCCGAGGTGGTCAGCCCGGGCACAGTGTCGGTCGGAGACGACGTACGTCTGTCGGTGTAACGCATCTACTGTTCGCCAGCCAGCCAGCCAGCCAGCCAGCCAGCCAGCCAGCCAGCCAGCCAGCCAGCCAGCTCGCACGCCGTTGCTACTGTGGGCGCATGGCAGCCATCGCCCGCACCGGTTTCTCCACGCCGATCGTTCTCGCCCGCCACACATCGGCCGGCTGGTCACTCGCTGCGGCCGGCCTCCTTCTCGGCTCAGCCGCGATTCAGCTCGTTGCCTCGCTGGAGCGGTGGGTTGTCTTGAGCGACTCCTGGACGCGCACGGACATTTCGATCGAAGACAATCGCTTCGACTACTCCCACCCCGCCAGCCCGTGGAAGAACCTCGGAACGACGGCGCAGTTCTTCGGCGGGAGGGGATGCTGCTCCTGACACTGGGGATCCTGGCCATGGGACATGCGGCTCACAATGGTCGCGTCGAACGCATGCTTACCGTCGCCACTGTCGCCACCGCCGACTCGTTCGGCCTCATCGGCGTGCATGCCGTCATTTCCGGGCTGATCGGTGCTCCGTCACCCCTGCAATTCTCACCGGTGCAACTGTCGTTGACCCTGGTCGGGTTCGTCGGCCTGATCGCCTTGGCGGCGCGGTGGCTGCGGGACTCGTGGGCGGCATCCGCTGCGTGCCTGCTACTGCTCGGCCTGACCCTGCCCGGCTATTTCTTGACCACCTTTCAGATCGCGCCGGCGCTAGTGGGCTACCAGTCGCACGACACGACGCCGTTCACGGAAACGATCGTCGCCGCGTCGAGGATTGCTGCGGGGATCGCGATGCTCGTGGCAGCCGGGATGAAACAGCTGTTCCGGCGCCGAGCTGGAGCGGAGTCAATCAACTGACTTTTAAACAGGCGCATCTGGGCAGTTCGCCGCCGACTCAGCGCTTGAGTTCAGCCTTTGGACGCAGCCGGATGAGACGGTGCGGGCCGTCTTCCTTCAGCTCCGCCTGGTCGCTGCGCGAGGAGAGGAAGTCGGTGAAGGAACGAAAGCCGAGTGGCTTTTCGTTGAACGACGGGTCCATGCGGCGCATCTGGTTCTTGATCGTGCCGGTGTTGAGCCACTCGTCGGAATCGCCCTTGGCGTGACCGATCTGCAGGGCGCGCACCAGCAGATCGGTGGCGAGTATCTGCGGGTCGATGTCGTCGCCGGGCTCTGGTTCGTCGTATTGCGCGTCTTCGGTGTGCGAGAACATGGGGATCGTGGTGAGCCTGCGGGCCGGACTGGCAACAGCGTCGACCTTGGTGGGAGCCGGTTCGGCGGTCTTCCGGCTCTCGCGCGGCGACTCTGTAGCGGACGGGCTGGCAGAGCCGATTCCGGGCAGCGAGTCGTAGTCCTCGAACTCGTCGCACGCGGCCGCGAGCGAGGTGCTCGTCGAGCCCGCGACGCCGATTCCTACAACGAAGCGGCCCAGACGTTTCGACTTCTGGGCGAGGGCGATGTAGTCCGAATCGCCGGCGATAATGATCACGTGGGTCAGGTCGGGCAGCCGGAAGAGGTCTTCGACCACGTCGACCGCCAAACGGATATCGGCACCATTCTTGGTTCCGCGGGTGGTGGTGGTGAACAGCTGGGTCAGATCCACCGCTCGGGACATGAGTTGGCGCTGGTAACTCGCATTGACCGGCACCGACCAGTCGGCGTAGGCACGATTGACGACCAAAGTGCCGAATGAGGCGGCGAAGTCGATGATGGCGTTGAAGTCAACCGTGGCCGAGGCGAGCCGTGCAGCGATCTCCGGGTCTGCTTCCGGACTCTTCTTATTGAAATCGCGAATGCCGTCGCGCTGAAAGGCATTGCGCCCGTGCAACTGCTGGTAGCGCGAGATGACGATGTTGTCGAAGTCGATGTACAGGCCGACGCGTGCGTCGTTCGGTTCGGTCATGGTGAGCTCCTCAGCCGCAGGCGGAAGACTCAGTAGCGATCCGGTACCTCCATTTTGCGCCGAGTGGCGGGGAGAGGGCAACTCGGGTATTCCACGGCACAATGCTCTGCGGGTGATAGCCGGCCCCAGCAGTCAAAGGCTGGCGTGCGCGACTCGATTCACAACGAACCCGCCGCGAACCTGTAGCTGACCGACCGCATCTGCCCGTGAGCGGTGAGAGGCCCATCGAGCGGATGTCTAGGCTGGGCACATGGCCACAGTTATTCTCGTGCGGCACGGCCGCACCACCGCAAACGCTACTGGAGTGCTGGCCGGACGAACCGTCGGCGTCAGTCTTGACCAGACGGGGCGTGAACAGGCGGCGCTCACGGGCGAGCGGCTCGCTTCCGTGCCGCTGGTGGGAGTGGTATCGAGCCCGCTGGAGCGCTGCCGGCAAACAGCGCAGCTGATTATCGACCGCCAGGCCGGCGCACCGGTCACGCCTCTCGACGAGGAACTCACCGAGTGTGACTACGGCCAGTGGCAGGGCCGCACCCTGAGCGATCTCTCCGCCGAGAAGCTCTGGTCCGTCGTGCAGACCCAGCCGTCAGCCGTGGTCTTTCCGGGCGGCGAATCGATGGCCGCCATGCAGGCGCGGTCAGTGGCCGCCATTCGACGCCACGACGCTGCCTTCGAAGCAGAGCACGGGCCCGGCGCCGTCTGGGTGGCGGTGAGTCACGGCGACATCATCAAGTCCATTCTGGCCGACGCGCTTGGCATGCACCTCGACCTGTTCCAGCGCATCACTGTGGGGCCGGCGTCGGTGTCGATCGTGCGGTACGGCGCCGGCCGGCCGAGCGTTCACGCCACGAACACCGATGCGGGCGACCTGTCTTGGCTAGGCACCAGCATCCACCCGGCCGACGCGCCGGTGGGTGGCGGGGCCGGGCCGCAGGCTCCGCCCACCTGACGCGCCTAGAGTATTTGTATGCCCACAATCGTTCATGAATTCGACTGGCCCGATCGGGTCGTCGTCGGCACCGTCGGCCTCCCCGGAGCGCGCACGTTCTACCTGCAGGTGCGCGCCGGCGCCCGGATCGTGAGCATCGCGCTGGAGAAACAGCAATCGGCGCTGCTCGCCGAGAAGATCGACGAGATTCTCGACCAGCTGATCACGTTCGAGGGCAACCCCTTCAGCATCCCCACCACGACACCCGTCGAACTCGTCGATAACGACCCACTGGAGCAGCCCGTTGCGGAAGAATTTCGCACCGGTGCCATGAGCCTCGGTTGGGATCCGTCGACCGTGCAGGTCGTTATCGAGGCCTACCCGCTGATCGATGGCGATGGCGATGGCGATGGCGATGGCGAGGACGGCGACGATGAGGACGACCAGGACTCGCCCGATCTGGTGGAAATAGCGGAAATGCTGCTGGTGCGCATACCCGTCGGCACCGCCCGCGCCTTCGCGAAGCGCACCCGGGAAGTCGTGGGAGCCGGGCGGCCGATGTGCCCCCTGTGCGGCTACCCCGTGGACGCCGACGGACACACCTGCACCCTTCCCGACATCTGATGCCCACCCCCGACCTGCTGCACGGCGAGCTGCACCTCACCGGCCGTATCGACACGGCGTCGAACGCGACTTTTCTCGCCAGTATCGACGGGGTGGCGGTCGTTTACAAGCCGGTCGCAGGGGAGCATCCGCTCTGGGATTTTGCCGGTCTGGCCAATCGCGAGGTGGCCGCGTACCTGGTCTCGCAGGTTTTCGGCTGGAATGTGGTGCCGCGCACCTGGCTGCGCGACGGCCCGATGGGCGAGGGAATGGTGCAGCTCTGGCAGGACGCCGACCCGGCTCAGACCGCCGTCGATATCGTCGCCGCCGAGGCCGTGCCCGACACCGGGTGGCGCCACGTTTTCGACGGGCGGGACGAGAACGAACGGATGGTCACCCTCATCCATGAAGACACGGCCCCGCTGCGGCGGATGGCCGTGTTCGACATCGTCGTGAACAACGCCGATCGCAAGGGCGACCATATTCTGCCGATGCCCGACGGGCACCGGCACGGCGTCGACCACGGGCTCACCTTTCACACCGATCATAAGCTGCGCACCGTGCTGTGGGGGTGGCTCGGCGACGCGCTCACCACCGACGAGCTCGACGGCGTCGACCGCGTAATCGCCGAGTTGAACGGTGCGCTCGGCGATACTCTCGCCGGGCTGCTCAGCGCGGGGGAAGTTGACGCCCTTGCCGAGCGCTGCGACCGATTGCGCTCCGCAGCACGATTCCCGGCACCGAGCGGCGACATGCCCGCGGTGCCGTGGCCGCTGTTCTAGCGCGGTCACTGCGACAAACGTAGATACTGTGCCACGCTGGAGGCATGGATCTCGAGGTGTCACCGGCGCTCACCATTCCAGGCCGCGAACTCGGCTGGCGGTTCTCGCGATCGTCGGGGCCCGGCGGCCAGCACGTTAACACCTCCGACAGCCGCGTCGAATTATTCTGGAACGTCGCCGACTCACTGGTGCTCTCCGACGACGAGCGGATGCTGCTGCTCACCCGCCTCGGGCACCGCCTCGTCGCCGGGGTGGTCACCATCGCCGCGAGCGAGCAGCGCTCCCAGCTGCGCAATCGTGAGATTGCCCTGCGCAAACTCGCCGACCTGGTGGTCGCGGGCCTGGCTGCGGAATCGGCCGCGCGCCGCCCGACCAAACCCACCAGGGGCTCGGCCCGGCGACACCTCGCCGTCAAGCAGCAGCGCTCGGCCAAGAAACGCAACCGGCAGCGTCCGGCGGCCGACTAGCGGACGGCCAGAGACGACCGAACGAGCAGCATCTGCCGAAAGTACGCGGCGAGGTCGGCGGTGGCGGTCAGGGGCAGCACGTGTGCAACGTACTGGTCGGGCCGCACGACGATCACGGCGCCATCACGGCTGATCCTGCGCTGCTCGAAGACGTCGTGTTCGGGATCGGCGGCGTATACCTTCTCGTAGTCGATCAAGCCGAACGGGCCGGTGGTCGGAAGGAACGCCCTGTCAACCCGGCCCAGATCGACCTCCGTGTGCGGCTGCTGGTAGATCACCTTGACGTCGAAGACGCTGTCGACGTCACTGCCGGCCGGGGTATGGGCGAGCAGCGGCGAGTCACCAGCGGTGCGCATCCACTCGGCCCAATCGTCGACGGCGTAGTTGTCGGTGTCGGCGAACGCGTAGACGCGCCAGCGGCCGTCGGCGCGGTGGTGGTGACCCAGCTGCACCGGGTTGGCGTCGGCGACGCGCACGACCGGGGTGGACTTGAAGCGCTTGCCGATGGGGAATCCGGTGGCGAGCGCCTGGTGGGTGGCCTCGCCGATCAACATCGACGGCGGGTACTGCGTCATGAAGCCGGAGGGGAACTCCGCCGTCTGGGTGTAGAAGTCCTCGAGTGGAACCTTGAGGTCTTCCGGCTTTGCCGCCATGAGTGAAGACCACTCTTTGTCGAAATCGATCAGGTTCTTGGCGATGATCTGACGCTCGGCGGAGTATGTGCTGAGGAGCGCCTCCGGGCTGCGACCGTCGAGCACGTAGCCGAGCTTCCAGCCCAGGTTGAAGCCGTCCTGCATCGAGACGTTCATGCCCTGGCCGGCCTTGGCGCTGTGGGTATGGCAGGCGTCACCCATGATGAAGACCCGGGGCGAGCGGATGCCGATTTCCGCGGGGAGCACGTCGTCGAACCGGTCGGTGAGCCGGTGGGCGACCTCGTACACGCTGTGCCAGGCCACGTTCTTCACATCGAGTGTGTAGGGGTGCAGAATCTCGTTCGCCTTGACGATGATCTCGTCGATCGACGTCTTGCGCACCTCGCCGTTGTCATCGGCGGCCACTTCGCCGAGGTCGACGTACATGCGAAACAGGTAGCCGCCTTCGCGCGGAATGTGCAGGATGCTCCCGCCGGTTCCGGACTGGATAGCGCACTTGGTGCGAATGTCGGGAAAGTCGGTGACGGCGAGCACGTCCATGACGCCCCAGGCGTGGAAGGCCGCGTCGCCGGCGAGCGTGCAGCCGATGGAATCGCGCACTCCGCTGCGGGCACCGTCGGCGCCGACCACATATTTGGCGTGCACGAAGCGTTCCTGGCCCTGATCGACTCCGGTGGTGTGCCGGAGCGTCACGGTGACGGGATAGTCGCCTTCGTTGGTGTTCGTGAGGCTGACGAACTCGAAGCCGAAATCCGGCGTCATTCGGGTGGGCGAATTTTCCATCACCTCGGCGAAATAGTCCAGCACCCGGGCCTGGTTGACGATGAGGTGCGGGAATTCGCTGATTCCGGTGGGGTCGTCGATGGCGCGAGCTGTGCGGATGATGTTGGCCGGGTTGGTGGGGTCGGGCTTCCAGAACGCCATTTCGGTGATGCGGTACGCCTCGGCGATGATGCGCTCGGCGAAGCCGAAGGCCTGAAAGGTCTCGACGCTGCGGGCCTGGATGCCGTCGGCCTGCCCGATCGCGAGGCGCTCGCCGCGCCGTTCCACGATGCGAGTCGTGATGTTCGGAAACTGGGAGAGCTGGGCGGCGGTGATCATGCCGGCCGGACCCGTTCCCACGATGAGAACGTCGACGTCGTCGGGCAGTTCCTCGGGGCGATCGATGCCGACCCCGGCTGCATCCTGTTGGCGGGGATCGGTGGACACGTATCCGTGGTGGTGAAACTGCACGGCTTCCTCACTTCTCTGTGTGGTCTCTTGCGCTGTGGCTGTTCGATATTAGAACAGTATGTTCTATTATCATTTTCTGAATCATATATGACCGTGCAGGATTTGCAAGGCGTCGATGACGGGTAACCTGCTGCAGATGGCGAGCGACCCGAAACTTGTCGAGTGGATGCTCGACTTCGACCCCGCCCTGCGCTGGCGGGTCGAGCGCGACCTCGTCGGCGCTTCACCCGAGGTGTGGGAGGCCACCCGGGCCCGCGTGAACACCGAGGGATTCGAGGTGCAACCTGTTGCAGCGTCAGCTACTCTGCCGGCGGTCGGCCGGCGACCCGGCGCAGTGGCTCACGTTCCATTGCACGCGCGTGCTCTAGGAGTGGAACCCCGGAGTGGATTCTGACGCTTGACGGCTGCTGGCTCCGGCGCGTGATTAGCGGCCGGGCCCGATGTAGGCCCGGCCGTCGGGGTCAACCGTTGGGTCGCCGTGCTTATCGGGCCGCGGTGCCCTGACCCGCCGCGGTCAGGCCGGCCGTGATCGGTGAAGGCTTGAAGCCCTTGACGACCAGGTAGATGCCCAGGGAGAACTCCCACAGGGCGATCGGAATGACGGTGAGGCCGGACCAGGCCGTCTGCGAATCGTTGATGCCGAACATCGTGCCGATGAGCGCCGAGAGCAGCAGTGGCGCTCCGATGAAGCCGAGTACGGGAAGGATGCGCGGTACGAGGCGCGAGCGGTACAACAGGGAGCCGAGCAGCAGGGCGTTGGCGACCGGCAGCAGGCCCTGGCCGAGGAAGAACCCGTCGTACTGGGCGACCAGCGCCTGGGCGGTGACGAGCGCATCGGTGCCGGCACCGGCCTGCCGCAGGCGCACCACCGACAGCAGGCTGACGACGCCAGCGAAGATGGCGCTGGCCTCCAGCACCCGGGCACCGACGAAGCCGAGGGCGACGGTTTCGTTCTGCCGGCGAACCACCGGATGGAGCACGATAGCGGTGCCGATGCCGGCAAGGGCCACGATGATCTCCAAAATGGTGCCGATGACGACGGGGGCGTCGGGACCGGCACCGACGACAAAGTTCGGATCGTGCACTCCCGAGTAGAGCGCAAGGGTCGGGCCACGGTGGCGGCCACATCGCCGAGCGCTTGAAAGCGCGCGGCCCGGTACACCTCGATCATGACCGGCAGTAGCCGAGATTCTTCGTTCTCTACAGCGGATGCGCAAGCCCCGCCGTGAGCATCCGTCGCCACCCGCAGCGCCCGCTCGGCGTCTTGCAGTCGCAGCTCGACGGCATCCAGGTCACCGGATAGGAGCATCGACCAGGCCAGGTAGATGCTCAGCACGGGCCGTTCCGCGATGATGTCGGATGGCAGCTGGCGCAACCAGTCGAGCATGGTGGCATCGTGTCGACGCTGGCGCACGTCGGGCACGGCCCGTTCGATCAGACCGGCCGCCCGATCGAAGTCCTTCGCAGCCAGCGCGTGCCGCACCGCATCCTCGGGCAAATCATTGCGCTCGAACCAATCGCTGGCGCGTCGGTGCAGCTCGAGCAGGCGGGTGCCCGCCTCGTCGGCGAACCGGGCGCGGAGCATGTCGGCAAAGAGGTGGTGCTAGCGGTACCACTGGCGGTGGTCATCCAAGGGCAGGACGAAGAGGTTGGCTCGCTCCAGGGATTCGAGCATCGCGCCCCCGGCGGGTTGACCCGTGACGGCCTCGCACAGCGGTCCGCTGAGTCGGTCGAGGATGGCGGTCTCCAGCAGAAAGTCACGCACCGGTGCGGGCAGCCCCTTCAAGACCTCCTCGACCAGATAATCGAGCACGAAACGGTGGCTGCCGGTGAACGCCTCGATGAACTCGGTCGCGTCGGAGCGTTCCCGCAGCGAGACGGCGGCCAGATAGGTCAGAAAGCGGCCGGGGTCGCTGTCGCCGGCGTCGAGCGAGAGCCAGGCCACGCGGCTCGCGGGATCATCGCGTTGTTCCGCGGCGATCCATTCGCTCAGGAGCGTGGTCTTGCCGAAACCGGCGGGGGCCGAGGTGAGGGAGAGTCTGTGGCCGGCTCTCCGGCCCTCCCGGAGCCGTTCAATCAGGCGTGCCCGGGCAACGGCTTGCGGTCGACGCGCCGGAACGAAGAGTTTCGTAGCCAGAACCCGCGTCGACATATCCTCATCATAGGGACCGGCGGGCTACTCAACTAGGCCAGACTGTGAACAGTCGTCACCAGCCGGAGGCGCACGGAGCAGCGGAGGTTGCGAGATGGCTCGTGGGGTACTTCTCATCGATATTCAGCAGGATTATTTCGCCGGCGGCGCCTACCCGCTGGTCGGAGCAGAGGCAGCGGCGTTGGTGGCCCAAGCGGTGCTCGCCGATGCTCGCGACCGGGGCGACTGGGTGGGCCACGTGCAGCACCTGGCGGAACCCTCCGTTGATGGGTTTCTGGTCTCGGGTACGCCGGGCGCCGACATCCACTCGCTGGTATCACCTCTCGCGACCGAGATAGTCATCACAAAAACCCGGCCGAACTCCTACCTGGGTACAAAGCTGCAGGCCGTTCTCGACGAGAACGACATCGACGATCTTGTCGTGGTCGGCATGATGACGAGCATGTGCGTGGACGCGACGGTGCGAGCCGTGCTCGACACCGGTCGCAGCGCGATGGTCATTGAGAACGGATGCGCGGCTCCTGATCTCGAATTCGGCGGCGAAAGTATCGGTGGTCGCCTCGTGCATTTGGCGTTCGCCTCGGCCCTGCGCGATGCCGGTGCCACCGTGGTGACCTGGCCCCTGAACTGAGCCGGGCGCCAGCGGTAGCCATTCGCTTGGAGAGGGTCGATGATCACTCTGTGAAAACATTGAGCCTGCGGAGCGGGTCGTGAACCCGGCGGCACGACGGGTGCAGCGCGTCTACCTCACCCTGATGCTCGGCAATACTCTCGCGGCCTCGTTCATCTGGGGCATCAACACGTTGTTTCTGCTCGACGCGGGGCTGTCGAACTTCGAAGCCTTCGCCGCCAACGCGTTCTTCACGGTGGGCATGGTGATCTTCGAGATTCCCACCGGGGTGGTCGCTGACACGGTCGGCCGCAAGGCGTCGTATCTGCTCGGCACGATCACACTGTCGATCACGACCGGCCTGTACTGGATGCTGTGGCTTTGGCACGCCCCGTTCGTCTGGTGGGCGCTCGTGTCCGTGCTGCTCGGCCTCGGTTTCACCTTCTTCTCCGGCGCGGTGGAGGCCTGGCTGGTCGACGCCCTGGCCCATACCGGTTACACCGGCAGCCTCGAGGCGGTGTTTGGCCGGGGCCTGGTGGTGACCGGAATCGCCATGTTCACCGGCTCCGTGCTGGGCGGGGTGATCGCCCAGGTCACGAACCTCGGCGTGCCGTTCCTGGTGCGCGCGGGAGTGCTCGTGGTGCTGTTCGTCTTCGCTTACATCGTCATGAAAGATCTCGGCTTCACCCCCGATCGCTCCATTGGCCCGCTTAAAGCGACCCGCAACGTGCTCACGCAATCGGTCGAGCACGGTCTCAAAAGGCGCTCGGTGCGGTACGTCATCTTCTCGGCACCGTTCGCCGGCGGAGTCGGTATCTACGCCTTCTATGCGCTACAGCCCTATCTCTTGCAACTCTACGGCGACCCGACGGCGTACTCCGTCGCCGGACTGGCTGCGGCCGTGCTGTCCGTGGCGCAGGTCGGCGGCGGGCTGCTGGCGCCGCGCATCCGCTCTCTGTTCGCCAAGCGCACGGGCATGATACTCGTCGCAGGCCTGATCAGCGTCGGCACGCTCGTGGCGCTCGGCCTGAACAGCCTGTTCTGGCTCGCCGTCATTCTGCTCGTGGTCTGGGGTTTCGTCTTCGCCGTCGCCGGCCCAGTGCGGCAGGCGTACCTCAATGACATGATCCCGTCGAAGCAGCGCGCGACCGTGCTGTCGTTCGACTCGCTGTTCGGCAGCCTCGGTGGGGTCTTCATCCAGCCAGCCCTCGGCCGTGCAGCCGACCTGCAGGGCTACGGCTTCTCGCTTGTTATCGGGGCCGTCGTCGAACTCATCGGTGTGCCGTTTCTGCTGGCGAGCCGCCGCCAGAAGGACCGCGCCGATACCAACACCGTATGAGCGGATGCCACCGCTCCCGCCGCGTAGAACGCTTCGCTCCGATCTTGCCCTGAGTAGGATCATTTCACTGTCCGCTATCCGAGCAAGGGAAACTCATGGCCACCGGTGAGACGCAAATCGACAATGGAATTTTTCGCGTCACGAAGTGGACGATTGCACCCGGAGATGCCATTCCCATGCACGTTCATGAATTTGAATATGCGGTCGTGCCCCTCGTCACTGAAACCATGCACGTGATCAACGCCGACGGCTCAGAGGTCGTCGCGAAAATTCGTAACGGTCAGAGCTACACACGGCCATCCGGTGCCGAACACACCGTCGAGAATCGTGGGTCACGCACCATCGAATTCGTTGAGGTTGAAAGACTTGCCTGACAACCCACCCACTCGGTCTGGTATTCAATCTGGTCGTGCAAGACCAACACCTCGTCCTGGAACGCTAAGAAGAGATTGGCGATGATGGCGGTGCTGCTGACCGGCGCGCGCAGCGACTCCCTGCATTTGCGCAGTTTGTCCCCCAGCTGCCGCCCTCGTGGCCACGGCCGCCTGAGGCCGACGAGCACGGCACCAATTCGACCGGTGCTGACCCCGCGTATGGATGCTTCAGGGCGTTGCCACGCCGTTCTGCGTCGGCCTATTGGTCTGCGACATCGACCAGTCGCAGGGCGAACAGACAGGTGGCCTGGCCCTCGACCGAATTGAGGTTGAGCCGCAGTAGTGTCTCAATTTTGCGCAGCCGATAGTTGAGCGAGTTCCGGTGGATGAACAGGGCGCTGCAGGTCTTCGACGGCTGCGCGTCGTTGTCGAGATACGTGCGTAGTGTCTGCAGCAGCGGGCCATCGCGTTTCGAATCATGTTCCCGAAGCGGCGCCAACAACTTCCGAGCCGCTTCTTTCGCTCCGCGTCCGGCGGTCGCGCTGACCACCGCGCTGAGGCCCAGCGCGGGAGCGAGCTGGGGGCGGTCGATGCGCTGGACCAGTTGCAGGGAGTGCACCACGGACAAGCGGAGCTCGAACAGGCTCAGCGTCGCGGTCGTCAGCACGAGGGGTTGCCGATCGTGGATCTGCAGGAGGCGCTCGGCCACGGCGTCGAAATCTTCGCGCGAATTCTGCGTGAACGCCACGAGACGATCGGCGAATTCGGTCACCCGAACGGTATGAAACTTCTCGTGGAGCGCCACCCGCAGCTGCCACGACGTCGACGCGAATTCCCCACTCATATCGGCAACCAGAACGGATGCCGCTACCCGCGGATCCAGCCCGATGTCCTGAAATGCACGACGTACATCAAGATGTGTCGCCTCTTCCCACGACTCGCAGGCCAGGACAAAGCTCTTGATCTCCTGCTGCCAGCTGGCATCAACACTGACCGAGCGGTTCAATTGCAGCGCGATGATCGAGGCGACCGGGCCGAGCAGTGAGGCGAGGGGGTTGTCGCTGTCCCTATCCCTGATGGCGAGGCGACACGGGTTATTGAGCCCCATCGGCAGGGGAATGCTCAACACGCCGGCTTGCGGTTTCGTCCTGATTCCTGAGGTCCACGTGGCCAGGGCGGGATACTGCGCGATGACCGTGCCGTAGGCGTCGTAAACCGCGAGTGGCGACTGAACGACGTTGTAGACGGTGGCCAGCAGGGTGACGATCTCTGCATCCTGATTTGCCAGGCGAGCGCACTCGTCGGCGAGGGACCAGCCACGATTGACGACAGCGAGTCGCTCGGCTTGCATGACACTTTCGATAAAACGATCCACCTGCAGCGGTGGAACAGCCGCCGGCACCTCCAGCAGGGGGACGTCGCGCCGTGTGCACGCGGCAATGAGGCCGGGCGGGAGTACGTGGTGAGCCATACCCGTCGCAAAGACGATCGCTGAAACAGGAACGTCGACCAGGCGTTCCACGAAAGCATCCCAGGTGCGTTCGTCGGAGAAATTCATTCCAATGCCACTCGTCAACAGGAGTGCAGCGGGATCCAGAAATGGGGTCGGATCCATCAGCTCCGTGGGGGCGCATCCGCTGAGTTCGGTCGCCAGCCGCGTCTCGGATGACGGTGTCTGTAGCAAGAGCTGCAACGAACGTTCCAAGAGTAGATCGACTACTCGCATGCGAATCCTGTCTTTTCGGGTGAGTTGCACAAATATCGTTGCAAGGTTAGTGCATTTGCCCACTGGGCCCATGCCCGATGGCACCGTAGCGTAGAGGCATGGACGATGGGAATAGAAACTCGAACATCACAATAAATTCCGACCTGGGCGAGTCCCTCGGCATACACAGCTTCGGCAACGACGAGGCTCTGATGTCGCTGATCGACGTCGCCAACGTTGCCTGCGGCTTTCATTCTGGGGACCCCGATGCGATGGACACCACCGTCGCGCTCGCCAGGGAGCACGGAGTGCGGGTCGGAGCTCACCCGGGATTGCCTGACCTGGTTGGCTTTGGGCGTCGCGAGATGAAACTCACTCCCTCCGAGACGGAGTCCATCATTCGCTATCAGGTGGGCGCGCTGGTCGGGTTCCTGAATAAGTACGACCTGCCGCTGAACCACATCAAACCGCACGGCTCACTCTTCGGGATGCTCGCGCGCGACGAGGCACTCATGCAGGGCGCGGTCAACGTTGCCAAGTCGTACGGCGTGCCCATTTTCGGCCTCGCCGGAAGCGCCCACCAAACGGTGGCCGAACGCAACGGCGTGGAATTCGTCGGCGAGCTGTACGTAGATCTCAACTACAACGCCCAGGGCGGTCTCATCATTCTGCGGCGCCCGGAAGACACGGACCCCGAGAAGGCCGCAGCTCGCGTACGCCGCGTACTGCAGGACGGCAAGGTTCTCGCCACCGACGACACCGTTCTCGGCATTCCCTTCGCGACCATCTGCGTGCACTCCGACGCACCGAATTCTCCGGCCGTCGCCCGAGCCGTCCGCCAAGCCCTTGGCCGGTAGTTCGCGACGCCGTACAACACTCACCCGATGGCGTGGATTCACGCTGACCAGTCCGATGAAAGTGAACGCATGAGCCACCAGATCATCTCTCCCCTTCCCGGCATCTTCTATCGCAAACCCGGCCCGGGCAAAGAGCCGTACGTGAATGAAGGCGAAACGATCTCGGCCGGGCAGACGATCGGCCTCGTCGAAATCATGAAGCAGTTCAGCGAGGTTCGCGCCGAATTCGACGGCGTCCTCGAGAAGTTTGAAATCGACGACTTTGGAATCGTCAACCCCGGCGATGTGATCGCCATCACGTCCTGATTGATTCGAGGTGTCCCCTGGGCGCCCGCCATGCCTTTCCAACGTTTCACTCGACTCACTGGAAGACTCAATGCACAAACTCCTCATAGCCAATCGCGGCGAAATCGCCGTTCGAATCATTCGCACCGCCCGAGAAATGGGCATCGTGACCGTCGCTGTCGTCAGCGAAGCGGACAAGACGTCCTACGCTGCCGACCTTGCTGATGAGGTCATCATCGTCGGTCCTGCTCCGGCGGGACTGAGCTATCTCAATCATGCTGCTGTGCTGAGAGCCGCGCTCGACAGCGGAGCGGATGCCGTGCACCCTGGCTACGGATTTCTTTCGGAGAACGCCGAGTTCGCGCGCAAGGTGATTGCCGCCGGGTTGACGTGGGTTGGTCCCTCTCCAGAATCGATCGAACTCATGGGCGACAAGTCGAGAGCGCGCCGAGCCGCGATCGACGCCGGTGTGCCGACCCTGCCCGGTACCGAAACCGCGCTGCAGGCCGGCGACGACATCGATGCCATCGCTGCCAAGATCGGATTCCCGCTCGTCGTCAAGGCATCTGCGGGAGGCGGGGGGCGAGGAATCCGTTTGGTGGAAGACCCGGCGCAGTTGCGCGGCACCGTTGACATCGCGCAGGCCGAGGCCCTCGCTGCCTTCCACTCGTCGGACGTGTACTTCGAGAAGTTCGTGACCCGGGCGCGCCACGTCGAGGTGCAGATCCTCGGCGATGGTTCGACCTACCTTCACCTCGGCGATCGCGACTGCTCGATGCAACGCCGGCAACAAAAGATTCTCGAGGAAGCTCCGGCTCCCGGGCTGCCCGATGACGTTCGCGAGCGGATGCGCGATTCCTCCGTGGAGCTTGCGCGCAAGGCGAACTATGTCGGAGTGGGCACCGTTGAGTTTCTTTACGACCCGATCAGTCACGAAGTTGCATTCATTGAGATGAACACCCGAATCCAGGTTGAACACACCATTACTGAGGCCATCACGGGCATGGACCTGGTTCGTGAACAACTGCGGATTGCTGCGGGCGAGAAGCTCTCGATCACCCAGGAGGACGTTAGCTTTTACGGGCATGCCTTGGAATTTCGCATCAACGCGGAAGATCCCGACAACAACTTCATGCCGAGCCCAGGCACGATCAAGACGATGAACCTTCCCGGGGGAGCCGGCGTGCGCTCGGATTTCGGCTTCATTGCCGGCAAGACGGTAGCACCGTTCTACGACTCGCTGCTGGGCAAGATCATCGTGTGGGCCCCCACGCGGGAACTGGCCATCGCCCGGGCGGCGCGCGCCTTGGAGGAAGCTCGAATCGACGGAGTCAAATCGACGATTGGTCTGCTCAGTTCTCTCGTCGCCCTGCCCGACTTCGCCCACGTCAATCACCACACGAAGTACATCGAATCGTTTCTGGACTCAATGGGAGATGCAGGATGACGCAGCAGACCACAGCCCGATATACCTGGGGGGGCGATGAGTTTCTCTTCGTTGAAATCGCCGAGGGCATGTCCCTGGAAGCCAACTTCATCTCGAACAGCATCGCGAACGCCCTGGAGGCGCGCGATCTCGCGGGTATCGTCGACATCTGCCCGGCCAATGCGTCGTTACTGGTGCGCTTCGACCCAGACATTCTGCCCTGGCAAGAGCTCGAGCAGGTGGTGCACGTGCTCGAGGACGAGGTGCGGGCATCGACCAACAAGGTACTCGAAACACGCATCATCGAAATTCCGGTCTGGTATAACGACCCGTACACAAACGAAACCGGAGCTCGATTTCGGGAGGGATATCACCAGCGGCCCGAGGGCAACGACCTTGACTTTGCTGCCGAAGTCAACGGCCTGGCCGACGCCGAAGAATTCATCAAACGGCATCACGAGTCGCCCTGGCTGGTGTCGATGGTGGGCTTTGTTGCTGGCCTGCCGTTCCTCTTTCAATTGGTGGAACGCGAGAAACAGCTTGAAGTTCCGAAATATCTGAGCCCTCGTACGGACACTCCCGCGCTAACTGTCGGCTATGGCGGCTGCTTCAGCTGCGTATATTCTGTGCGGGGTGCCGGCGGCTATCAGATGTTCGGAATCGCGGCCGCGCCCATTTTTGATCCGTCGCAGGCGCTGGAAGACTTCGCGGACTTCATGATCTTCTTCAAACCAGGGGACATCGTGAAATTCAAGCCCGTCGACGAGGCGGAATACCGAAGAATCCGTGCGGAGGTCGAAGCAGGAACGTTCCGCTACCGCCAGACGCCGATCGATTTCCACCTGCAAACGGCTTTGGCCGATCCCGACGGTTACACGTTGTCACTCCTGGAGGCACTCAATGGCATTTGACATTCTTGAAGCGGGACTCTCCACTACCGTTCAAGATCAGGGACGAATCGGCTACTACCGCTTTGGGATCCCGCAGGGTGGCTCGATGGACCAATATTCGGCAACGCTGGCCAACCGTCTCGTGGGAAACACCGCCGCTGAGGCCGTGCTCGAGTGCACCTACATCGGTCCCAAGCTCGTGACCCGGGCCGATGCCGTCATCGCGGTGACCGGGGCGCCCGTTGACGTCTTCGTCAACGGCGAGATCCGTGCCGAATACGAACGGATCACGCTCGTGGCGGGAGATGAACTGAAGTTCGGTGTGATCAAGGGCGGCACAAAGTATTTCATCGCCGTGCACGGCGGAATCGATGTGCCCGAGGTGCTCGGTTCTCGTTCGACCTATCCCATCGGAGCAATCGGCGGAGTCGAGGGGCGTGCACTGGCCGCGGGTGACCTGGTTCCCGTCGGTGCCGCGATCGACAACGGCTTGCCCGCACTGCAGTCCATTGACGTCGTTGACCGTCCGGTCTTTTCCAGGGACGTGAACGTTCGGGTCATGCTGGGCTTGTATGACCATCACCTCTCCGCTGAAGGTCTGGAGAGCCTGCTCACGAGCGAATGGGTCCTCACTCCCGTCGCCGACCGGATGGGACTGCGTTACAGCGGGCCCGGAGTGGGATGGAAAGACCGCGAGCAACCATTCGGCGCCGGTCAGGATCCCTCGAATATTGTCGACGCCGGGTACGCCGTCGGCTCTATTCAGATTCCCGGCGGCACCCAGCCCATCATTCTGCACCGTGACGCCGTCTCCGGCGGAGGATATGCCATGGTCGCGACGGTCATCTCCGCGGATATGGACCTGGTGGCGCGCTGTTCTCCGGGCACGAAGACCCGCTTCGTGGCCGTGACGATGGATCAGGCTCTTGATGCTCGGCACGACTACTCGGCCCGCGCCGCCAGAATCTGGTCCTAGCCCGCGGGCTGGCGCCGACCGGCGCTGATGCTGCCCGGCGTACGGTGGGGAACACCGGTCGAGTAGGAGCTGAAGCGTATAGGAGGCCCTCGCGTGACCGAAGCGTGGCGGTAGCGCGTCCATCAAAATGCGCGTGGGCGTGGGCGTGGGCGTGGGTGCGGGTGAGGGGGTGGGGGCAGATCGTCAGCCTGCTCGCCGCGGGGCGGAACTGACCCTGCGCATTCTGGCCTCCCGGCGCACAGACCAGACGGATGACGCCGCGTTCAAGTCCGTTCGCTGAAGCGTCAAAACCCTTCGGGCAGACGTGGCAGGTACGGTGTCTCCAGTCGGGCGCGCTCTGAGGCGCTGAGCTCGAGGTCGAGCGAGGCGATGGCATCGTCGAGGTGCTGCTGCTTGGTGGCGCCCACAATCGGCGCTGTCACAGCGGGGTTGCCCGACACCCAGGCCAGAGCGACCTGCGCTCGCGGCACGCCGCGCTCGGCGGCGATGTCGGCGACGACCGATGCAACAGCACGATCGCCCTCCTCCGCCTGCGCGTAGAGGGTCTGGCCGAACAGATCCGTCTCGGTGCGGGCCGTCGTTTCGTCCCAGTCCCGAGTGAGCTTTCCACGCGCAAGCGGGCTCCACGGGGTGAGGCCGATACCGGCATCCACTGCGAGGGGGAACATCTCCCGCTCCTCTTCTCGGTTGATCAGGTTGTACTGGCTCTGCATCGACGCGAACGGGGTCCAGCCATTCACCTGCTGCAGGCGCAGCGCCTTCGCGAATTGCCAGGCGAACATCGACGAGGCCCCCAGGTAGCGTGCCTTACCCGAGCGCACCACGTCGTGCAGGGCTTCGAGCGTCTCCTCGAGGGGGGTGAAGGGGTCGAAGCGGTGAACGATGTACAGGTCAACGTAGTCCAGGTCGAGCCGGCGCAGGCTGTTATCGATTTCCTGCAGCACCGCTTTGCGTGACAGGCCGCGTTGGTTGGGGCCGTCGCCGACGGGCGCGTACACCTTGGTCGCTACGACGATCTCGTCCCGGTTGGCGTACTCCTTGAGTGCGCGCCCGAGGATTTCTTCGCTCGACCCGGCCGAGTACCCGTTCGCGGTGTCAAAGAAGTTGATGCCGGCCTCAACTGCCTGACGGATGAACGGTCGGCTAGTTTCCTCGGTCAGCGTCCAGGCGTGGTTGCCGCGTTCCGGCTCGCCATAACTCATGCACCCCAAGGCGACCGGGGAGACATCCAGGCCTGTGCTGCCGAACTTCACGTACTTCATGGGACTCCTTTAATGACGGATGCCCCGGGCCGCCTTAAATTCTGCGGCCCGGGGCGGTTCGTGCCGGGGGCTTTATCGATCCGTGAGGCGTCTGCCGTGCGGATCGGAGCGCTTACGCGTTGAGGCGGGTCTCGTTGGCGAACGAGGCAACGTCGATAACGAAACGGTAGCGCACGTCGCTGCGGATGACCCGCTCGTATGCCTCGTTCACCTGATCAACCGTGATGACCTCGATGTCGGCGCCGATCCCGTGGGCGGCACAGAAGTCGAGCATCTCTTGGGTCTGGCGGATGCCGCCGATCTTCGAGCCCGCGATGGAGCGACGCTGCGAGGCGAGCCAGACCATCTTCACGCTGTCGGGTTCCGTGGGAATACCAACGTGCACGAGCGTGCCGTCCAGTGCAAGCAGCTGCAGGTACCGATCCATATCGAGGTTCGCGGCCACGGTGTTCACGATGAGGTCGAAGTGGTTCTCCAGCTCGGTGAACGTGGTCGGGTCGCTCGTGGCGTAGTAGTGGTCTGCACCGAAACGCAGGCCGTCTTCCTGCTTGCTCAGCGTCTGGCTGAGTACGGTGACCTCGGCGCCGAGCGCGTGGGCGATCTTCACGCCCATGTGCCCGAGGCCGCCCATGCCGAGGATGGCGACCTTCTTGCCGGGGCCGGCCTCCCAGTTCTTGAGCGGCGAGTAGAGGGTGATGCCGGCGCAGAGCAGGGGAGCAGCCTCGGAGAGCTCGATGCCCTCGGGAATGCCGAGTACGTAGTTCTCGTCGACGACGACGGCGGTGCTGTAACCGCCGTTGGTTGCCGTGCCGTCGTAGTAGCGGTCGTTGTAGGTGCCGACCTCGCCCTTAAGGCAGTACTGCTCTTCGCCGGCGAGGCAATTGGCGCACTCCCGGCAGGAGTCCACGAAGCAGCCGACGCCGACGCGGTCGCCCACGCTGTAGCGGGTGACGTCGCTGCCGACGGCTGAAACGATGCCGGCGATCTCGTGGCCGGGAACCATCGGGAACAGTCCCACGCCCCACTCGTCGCGGGCTTGGTGAATGTCGGAGTGGCAGATGCCAGAAAACTTGATGTCGATGGCCACGTCGTGGGCGCCGGGAGTGCGTACCTCGATCGTGGTGCGTACGAGAGGCTGGCCGGCCGCGGGGGCGGCGAGGGCGGGAACGGTGGTCGTCATAAGAAACTCTTCCAGTTCGGGTGATGGAATGCGGGGGAACCCCGTGCCGTGGCACGTGTCGACGGTGACATCCGCTGCTTCAACGCTACGCTAAGGGGCTGACATTGTCAGAACTGGCGGGGGCACTGATAGTCCCTCCCTGGGCATCCGCTTGTCGTACGGTTCACTGGTGTGCGTGGCAGGAAGGGTACGCTGTGCCGCATGAGAGCTGCCGTGTACCGCCGCTACGGACCACCGAGCTTCGTGCACGTCGAGGATGCGTCGCCTCCGACGCCCCGGGCCGGCGAATTGCTCGTGCGCGTCTTTGCCAGCACGGTGAACCGCACGGACTGTGGGTTTCTGAGCGGCAAGCCTCGCCTGGTGCGGTTGTTCAGTGGGCTGCGAGCGCCGCGTGCGACGATTCTCGGCTGCGAGTTCGCCGGCGAAGTCGCGGCGGTCGGTTCCGGCGTGCGGTCGTTCACGGTCGGCCAGAGGGTGTTCGGCTATGACGCCGTAAAATTCGGCGGACACGCCGACTACCTGGCCATCGCTGAAACCGGCCTCGTCGCCGAGATTCCGGCGGGATTGTCGTACGACGAAGCCGCACCGATCGTCGAGGGCGCCCACTATGCGCTCAACATGATTCGCGCGGCCAAGATCACGGCCGGGCAGAACGTGCTGGTCAATGGCGGAACCGGGGGAATCGGCTCAGCTGCCGTGCAGTTGCTCGTGCACCTGGGCGCCCGCGTCACCGCGGTCTGCGCCACCGCGCACCTGACTCTGGTTGAATCCCTCGGCGCCGAGCGGGTTGTCGACTATACCCGCGAGGACTTCACGGCGCTCGATGACGAGTTCGACGTGGTGCTCGATGCGGTTGGCAAGAGCAGTTTCGGGCGCTGTCGTCGCCTGCTCGAGCCCAGGGGAATCTATGTGTCTTCTGAATTCGGGGCCTTCTGCCAGAACCCGGTTCTTGCACTGACCACGCCCCTGGTGCGCCGGAAGCGGGTGTTGTTTCCCATTCCCAAAGACACCCGGGAAGACGTGCTGTTTCTGAAGGGTCTGGTCGAATCGGGGGAGTTTCGACCGGTGATCGACCGAGCCTATTCGCTCGAGCAGATTCGCGAGGCCCACGAGTACGTGGCAGCCGGCCAGAAGATCGGCAACGTCGTCATTCGCGTCCAGGCGGAGATGCCGTAGCCCGCCGCTCGCGGAAGGCGATCATGTTCATGCGGTTGCCGCAGCGCACGCTGCAGAACCGCTTGGACCCATTGCGGGAGAGGTCGAGCAGCAGGCCGGTGCAGGCATCCGCTTCGCAGATGCGCAGGCGACCCATTTCGTCGCTGCGAATCACGTCGATCAGTGCCAGGGCCGCCTCGACCCGCATCCGCTCGCCGAGCGGCGCCTCGGGCACGGTCGCGTGCAGGTGCCAGTCCAACACGTCGTGCCGCGCGAGCTGGGGGAGTGCCTTCGCCTCGCGGAGCATGCGATTGACTTCGAGCACGGCGTCGTCGCGTTTGAGGGTCCATACCCGGCGCAGCAGAGCACGGGTCTGCCGAACGTCGGCCAATTCGGCGGCGTCCCCGTCGATGCGGCCGGTGAACGCAATCGGGGCGAGTAGCGTGGCGAGGTCGGCGAGTGTTTCGAGTTCGTCGCGGCCGCTGCGGGAAGCCCCTGGATCGGTGTCGCCGAGCAGGACCACGAATTCGAGCGCATCTTCGGTGTCAGGGGCAAAATGCAAGTTGACTCCTTTTCGGTTCGGTCGTACTGTCAGTGGCATCGGCAACTTTAGACCATGACGGGCTCGATCGAAGGATTTTCCATGAAGCTGTCTTCACTACCCGGCGGCCTGATCATCGCTGCCGTCGCCGCTCTCTCCTTCGGTACGTCCGGCGCACTGGTCAAGCCGATGCTGGAGGCCGGCTGGTCGCCGACCGCGGCCGTCACCGCCCGCGCCCTCACCGCGGGGGTCGTGTTGCTACCCCTCGCGCTCTACTCGCTGCGTGGGCGCTGGGCGGCGCTATGGCTGGGACGCTGGCGGGTGCTCGGCATGGGGATCGTGGGTGTGGCCGCCACCCAGCTCGCCTATTTCGCTGCCCTGCAGACCATTCCGGTCTCCACCGCACTGCTGATTGAATTTCTCGCCCCGCTGATCCTGGTCGGTTTTGTATGGGTCTCGACGAAACGGATGCCGCGGCGCACGGTTCTTCTCGGCTCGGCCCTCGCCGTGGCCGGGTTGGTGCTCGTGATCGGACCCGGCGCGATTCGGGCCGTCGATCCGGTGGGAGTGTTGTTCGCGTTCGGAGCCGCGATCGCGTGTGCGGTGTTCTTCGTCGTCGCCGCGCGCCCGGCCGACGGGCTGCCGCCGATCGCGCTGGCCGCGTTTGGACTGCTGGTCGGCGGCGCGGTGCTCGGTGTTCTCGGTGTTCTCGGTGTGCTGCCGTTCACGGCTTCTTTCACCGACCTGTCACTGCTTGAGTCGGTGGTGCCCTGGTGGGTGCCGCTGCTCGTGCTCGCCGTCATCAGTACGGCGGTCGCCTACGCGGCCGGCATCACCGCCGCCGGACGGCTCGGGTCGAGGCTGGCGTCGTTCGTCGGCCTGCTCGAGGTGATCTTCGCGTCGCTGTTCGCCTGGTTGCTGCTCGGGGAACAACTCACCCCGGTGCAGCTGCTCGGTGGCCTGCTTATTCTTGGTGGCATTGCGGCCGTGCGAGAGGAGCGCGTGGAACTGGCGGCTGAGTCACTGTTACCGGACGAGTCGCTTCAGCACGATGCCGCTGCGAGCGCCTCGGGGGAGACGACGGCCGCGGCATCCGCTCACTGAGAAATCAGCCGCCGAACGCTACGAGGTGGCGCTGTGTGCTGGACTCGCGACTCAGCTACCGGTCGATGCGGGAGACTTGATTCATGTTGGATCTCACCCTGCGCGGCGGCGTTGGCACCCGCGTTGACACCGAGATCGAGGTCAAACGGTCCCGGTTCCTTTGCCGCCTGGTGCGAATCCAAACAGAGGATGCCGCGCACGCTGCCGTCGACGCAGCCCGCACGGAGCACTGGAAGGCGCGCCACCACTGCTCGGCGTTCGTGCTCGGTCCGAGCGGCGCCCCCGATCAGGTACGACGCTCGAATGACGACGGTGAGCCGTCGGGAACGGCGGGCCGGCCCATGCTCGAGGCACTGGCCGGGCGCGGCTTCGTCGACTGTGTGGCCGTTGTCACGCGCTACTTCGGGGGTACCCTTCTCGGCGCCGGCGGCCTCGTGCGTGCCTACTCTGATGCCGTGCTGACCACGATCGACGCAGCGCAGTTTCGCGGGCTGGTCGTGGGGCGCGAACGCCGCGAACTCTTCACGCTCGCCCTGTCCCATGCGGATGCCGGCCGCATCGAGGCCGAGCTGCGCCAGCGGGGCGTACTCGTGCTCGGCACGGATTACGGACGCGATGCCGTGCTGCGACTGGCCGATGAGGACGCCGGTCGGCTCGCCGCCGTTGTGGCGGGAGTGACGGCCGGAGGCGCTGAGCTCGAACCGATCGGCCACGAGTGGGTCGACGTCGAGGCCTGAAACTCTCACGCTTACCCGTCGGCGGTCCGCCGCTCACGTGCCGCATGTTCCTGCTGCTACCGCAGAGCAGTACCCCGCCGCGCAACCCGCGGCAAGCTCGACATCGATATCGATCGGGCATTCAGCGAGACCATGACCACCATTCGCGCCAATCCGGGGGCCACTGTTGAGCGAACCGCTCACTAAGGAAACATTCCGGCGCCTCGAGCGTTGGGTTCCACATGAAGACCATTGTGTATAGCGAAACCGGTGACCCGTCCGTGCTCCACCTTGTCGAGCGGCCGGTGATCGATCCCGGTGCCGGCGAGGTGCGCGTGCGCATAGTGGTGAGCGGGGTGAACCCCACCGACTGGAAATCGCGGCGCGGGTCGGCCCCGGGGGAAGCGCTCGCGTTCGCCGACGTGGTTCCCAATCAGGACGGCTCCGGGTTCGTCGATGCGGTCGGAGCCGGTGTCTCGAACGTGTCCGTCGGCGACCGCGTCTGGCTCGCCCTCGCCGCCTACCAGCGGGCAAACAGCGGAACAGCCCAGGAATTCGCGGTGCTCCCGGCGGAACGCGTCTTTCTCTTGCCGTCACCGGCCAGTTTCGAGCAGGGAGCCAGCCTCGGCGTGCCAGCCATCACCGCCTACCGGGCCCTCACAGTGGCTGAGGACGGACCCCGGCGGCTGCATCCGGGGGCGCTCGACGGCAAGATCGTGCTCGTCGCGGGAGGTGCCGGCGCTGTCGGCCACGCCACTATCCAACTCGCTCGCTGGGCGGGCGCGACCGTGATCACGACCGTGAGTGGGTCAGCCAAAGCCGCCCTCGCGACGGCTGCCGGGGCACACCACGTGGTCATTTACACCGACTCCGACGTGGCAACCGAAATTCGAAGCATTGCGCCCGATGGCGTCGACCTCATCGTCGAGGTGGCCCCCGCCCAAAACTCCGCACTCGACCTCGAGGTCATTCGCAACCGCGGATCGATCGCGGTCTATGCCAACAACGGAGGCGACCAGATAACCCTCGATGTGCGCAAGCACTTCAGCCTGAACGTGCGATACCAGTTCGTGTTGCTGTACACGGTCGGCCTCGAGGTCGTGCAGCAGGCCGCTGCCAGCATCAACGAAGCATTGATGGACGGTGCGCTCTCCATTGGGGTCGAGGCCGGGTTGCAATTGCATCGCTTCGACCTTGCCCACACAGCGGATGCCCACGCCCTCGTCGAGAGCGGCGTCACGGGTAAGGTGCTCATCGACGTCTCAGTAGGCTGACCCGCGGTGGCCAAATCAGGAAATCACGCCGGTGTGGGCCTTGGCCTGCCGGGTGGCGACGGAGTTCCGCGTGGTCATGCTCGCCGAGGATCCCCCTGGCACGTATTTTCTGGACTAGCCCCGGGGACGGTCGTCAAAACGTGCAAAAGCCCCCTGACCGCGAACGGTGAGGGGGCTCCTGAGCTCAGACTTTAGTACTCGCGGCGCGGAGCGCGCGGCGGGCGATCACCCTGATCGGCGGAACGGGACGCGCCGCCCTTATCGGCGCGCAGCTCGATGAGCTTGCCGCTGATGCGGGTGTTTTCCAGCTTGGAGAACACATCGCCCGACAGGTCAGCGGGCAACTCGACCAGCGAGAACTCGGGCAGAATCTTGATGTGCCCGAAGTCGTCGCGGCTCAGCCCGCCCTCGTTGGCGAGGGCGCCAACAATCTGGCGCGGTTCCACCTTGTGCCGCTTGCCGACCTCGATGCGGTACTGCGCCATCGGCTTGCCGCTGGAACGCACCGGGCGTTCGCTGCGTACCGCACGGTCTTCGCGCGGAGCGTAGCTGCCCCGGTCGTCGCGGCCGCCCCGGTCGTCGCGGCCGAAGCGATCGGGCCGATCTGAACGGCCGCCGCGGTCCGGGCGATCGCCGCGCTGCTCCGAGCGTTCGACCCGCTCGTCGCGTTCGACGCGCTGCTGCGCCCGAACGTCCTCGGCCGAGAGCAGAAGGGGAGTCTCGCCTTGGGACACCACCGCGAGGGCAGCGGCCACGTCGACCTCGGGCACATCGTGGTGGGACACGTAGTGCGCGATGATGTCGCGGAACTTGCTGATGCGGTCCGTCTCGTCGAGTGCCGACGTGATGGCGTCGTCGAAACGCGTCAAGCGCGTCACGTTGACGTCCTCCACGCTCGGCAGCTGCATCTGGGTCAGCGGCTGGCGGGTCGCCTTCTCGATCGCAGAGAGCAGGCGACGCTCGCGCGGTGTGACGAAGCTGATCGCTGCGCCCGAGCGACCGGCGCGGCCGGTGCGGCCGATGCGGTGCACGTAGGACTCGGTGTCGATCGGAATGTCGTAGTTGACGACGTGGCTGATGCGTTCCACGTCGAGGCCGCGAGCGGCGACATCCGTTGCGACGAGAATGTCGAGCTTGCCGCTCTTGAGCTGGTTGATCGTACGTTCGCGCTGCACCTGCTGCACGTCACCGTTGATCGCCATGGCGGAGTAGCCGCGCGCACGCAGCTTCTCGGCCAGCAACTCGGTTTCGTTCTTGGTACGGGCGAAGATGATCATGCCCTCGAAGTTCTCGACCTCGAGAATTCGGGTGAGCGCATCAAGCTTTTGCGGGTACGACACCATCAGGTAGCGCTGGGTGGTGTTCGCGCTGGTCGTGGTCTTGCTCTTGACCGTGATTTCTTCGGGATCGTGCAGGTACTTCTTGGAGATGCGGCGAATCTGCGCCGGCATCGTAGCCGAGAACAGCGCAACCTGCTTGTCGTCGGGGGTGTCCGCGAGAATCGTCTCGATGTCCTCCACGAAGCCCATGTTCAGCATCTCATCGGCCTCATCGAGTACGAGGAACTTCAGCTCCGAGAGGTCGAGGGTGCCCTTGGCGAGGTGGTCCATAATGCGGCCCGGAGTACCGACAACGATGTGCACCCCACGACGCAAGGCAGACAGCTGCTGACCGTAGCCCTGTCCGCCGTAGACCGGCAGCACGTGCACGCCGCGCATATGGGCGGCGTACTTCTCGAATGCCTCACACACCTGCAGTGCGAGCTCACGCGTGGGCGCGAGCACGAGGGCTTGCGGGTTCTTCTGCGACAGGTCGAGCCGGTTCAGAATCGGCAGCGCGAACGCGGCCGTCTTACCGGTGCCGGTCTGGGCGAGTCCGACAACGTCGCGACCCTCCAGCAGCGGGGGAATGGTGGCGGCCTGAATGGCCGAGGGGGTTTCGTAGCCGACGGCTTTGAGCGCCTTGAGCATGGCGTCGTTGAGCCCGAGATCGGCAAAGGTCTTGGTTGCAGTGGCAGCGTCTGCCTCGTTCTGCGCAGTGGTGTCTGGTGCGGTCATACTACAACGGTAGTCGACGCCGCCGCTCCCCGTGTAAAGGCTCGTCCGGCGCGTGGCAAAGCGGATGCCCGCGGCCGCGGCATCCGCTCAACGGCGCGCATGCAGGTAGCGCCGGCACAGGTGGAGTTGAACACCCCTTTTGGTGGCGTGATCGCGCTATATTCGTTGAGTTCCGGGCAGCGTCGCTCGGAGGGGGCTCATTGCTGGGTGAAAGGCACCGCCAATGTTCGCGCAAAGTTCTCGTCAGAACCAGAAAGCATCAATCCGCTGGCGTGCAGTTCTGGCTGCCGCGCTGGCAACGGTGCTGGGCCTTGCCACAGTCGGAGCCAGTGCCAGTGCCAGTGCCAGTGCCAGTGCCACGGCGATCGGGACGGTGACTCATTCAGTGACGCTGCCGGCACCCTACTCACACTCGGTGTTCATCAACAACGACGCCGGTTTTCTCGATCACCGCATGAGCCTGCCCACATCGAGCACAAGCATCCGTTTTATCTTGCCGGCCGACGTCGCCGCACTGAATGTCAACACCGTGCGCTTTAGCTTGTATGGAGAAAACTTCACCGTGGGTGGCACCGCATCGCTCGACGCTCAGAAACGCAGCGTCACGATCCCCTTGCCGGCCGGGTTCTTCGCCGTGACGCCAGATCATCGGCCCTTGATCGGTCCGTCGGACGACAGTGGTCCAATTCATGCCGCCGGTTACTACGGGGTGACGTTTTCGGGGACCGGAGCATCAGCGCAACCGCCGCAGGTGGGCTTTCCCTCCGGGGACAGCCTGGAGGCCAACCTGATTCTGGAGCGTGGTACGAGTACCGGCGAGCGTACCCCGGCCCTCAGCCTCGCTCGAGGAGATGTTGATACGGTGTATTCCATCAAGCAGCATTGGGTAACGTCCACTTTGACGGTGCGAAGCGGCGACCTGGTCAGAGTGGCGGGCCCCCGGGGATTCTGGACGGGCACCACTGCACCGTTCGTGTCACGGCAGGTCACTCTCGGATCCGACCTCAACGAGGACTCACTGGACAACCTTCCGCTGCCCTCTGTGGTGTCTGCTGACGGGAGTAAAATCGCGGTCACCGTTCGCGACGGTTCCTCATCGACATCAGAATTCGTGCAGCCAGGGGCAGCACCATTGATCACAATGACCATGATGACTGGCCTCCTCTTCGGCGGCGTGGAAGACGCCGACTACGTCGCCGTGCACATCCCCGTTCGGACTGTCCCGGGGGCACCGACGATTAGAACGCCCATAGCGGGAAAGGCATCCGCTACGGTGCGCTGGACGGCGCCATCCAACGGCGGTGCGGCAATACTCGGCTATCGGGTGCGAGCCTACGCGGACGGAAAACTCGTGACCACGAAACTCGTGGTCGGGCGGGCACAATCGGCGGTCGTGACCGGGCTGAGAAACGGCACCGCGTACACCTTTGATGTGGCGGCGGCCAATAGGGTCGGTATCGGACCGGACGGGAAACGGTCGACGGCGGTCACTCCCCGGGTTTAGTCTGTCGCTTCGCCCCCGTGAAGCACGGGCAGCTCTGCAAGACTGATCTCATAGATGACGAAAGAACCGTCTCGCTCGGCTGAGCATCAGTGCTGGAGGAAGTCGATCGCCGCCTCGCGGAACGGCCGCGACGGCGGCGCATTGAAGTGGTTGCGGCCGGGAATCTCGAAGAAGGCACCGTTCGGCGTGGCCGCGGCCAGGGCCCGGGAGGCAGCGAGAATGCTGTCCTCGCTGCCGGTGGCAAACAGCAGCGGCTGACTGGGCGCGTTTGCGGCGACGGGCTGCGGGCCGCCGCGCATGCCTTCGACCAAGGCGACGAGGGCCGCCAGATCGTTGCCCGGCAGAGCCTTCGCCATCGTGAGATAAGTGCCCGTGAGGTGATCGGTGAGTTCGGTGCCGTGTTCGAGGTGGGCGCGGGCATCCGCTATCTGAAAACGCTTGAGCGGATCGCCGTCGGGGATGCCGCCGAGCACGGCTTGCGTGATGCGGCCGCCCAGCTCACGGGCGGCCTGCCAGCCCACCCGTGCGCCGAGGGAATAACCGACGTAGCGCACCTCGGTGAGCAGGTAGGCGTCGAGTACCGCCTCGACGTCGCCGACGAGCAACTCCATCGAGTAGGCATCGGTCGAGTGCGGTTTGTCGCTCGCTCCGTGGCCGCGCTGGTCGATGCCGATCACGTGAAAGCCGGCGCGGGTCAGGTCGCGAGTCCACCCGGTCGCGTGCCAGTTGGCGATCGCACTCGAGGCGAAGCCGTGTACCACGAACACGGTCGGATGCTCCGGGTCACCAAGCTCATAGGTGGCCAGTTGCACGCCATCGAGGGACGGAACAAAACGGTGTTCGGGGGCGTTTCGATGCAACATCTCCCTATTGCACCACGGATGCTGCCCGCCGGTTCGCCCGATTCACTCACCACCGCCGTCCCTCGTGACCGACGTCACGGCGGTGGCCGTGCTTGCGGCGGCGGTCAGCTCGCCGTAACCAGAGCTGACTGCACGATGACGACGTCCTGGCCGTACTGCTCGTCGACGAATTTCTGGATGGTGCCATCGTCGTAGAGCACGGACACCCACAGGTAGCCGTTCATCGGCATCGAGGTCAGCACCTGCGGCTGGTTGAGTCCGTCCTGAATGGCCTGCAGAGTGGCGTCGTCGCTCGCTCCCGCGTTTGCCGGGTCCTGGCGCGGATCGGGAGAGCCGATCGGCGAATACAGGGACAGCGGAATTGGCGGCTGGGTCTGGGTGAAGGCGGTGTCATCCCAGGTGCCGAACACCGCGTAGGGGCCCCACGTCACCGCGCCCGCGGTTTCGGAATACTGTGCCTGCGACCAGTCCCAGCCGAGAATCGTCGGGCCGCTGCACTGCGGTGGGTAGGACTCCATAATGGGGCCCAGGCAGAGTTGTGGCTCGGCGTCGCCCTGCTGCAGGACCGTGCCCTGGCCGACCAGTTCGTCGCCCGACAGCAACGGCTGCGGAAATGCGACGTACGGCGGCAGCATCCTCGGCACGTCTGCGCCGGGAACCGCGTCGCCCGCGCACGCGGTGAGGGCGAGCAGACCGGTCGCGACCAACGCCGCGAATAGGAACGGTCGAGGTTTCATGCTCTGAGTGTGGCACCGACCCGCAAGCGTCGTCAACGCGGTCGGTGTTGGTCGCCGAATCGTGTCATCAGACGCTTGCGGGCCCGCGCCGGTTAAGCTGGTCCCACGGTTTATCGAGCGGGAGCAATCAGTGAACGAGAACACATCCGGGCTCAGTCCCGAGGTCATCGAGGGCATCTTCGACCTCGCCCGCGACGGCCTGACCGGCCCGCTGGGCGAAATGATCGATGCCGGAGTCGGCCTCGACGTCGTCAACCCGCGCGGAGACACACTGCTGATCGTCGCTGCCTACCAGCAGCACGCCGAGACCGTCGCGGAGCTGCTTCGACGCGGGGCGGACGCATCCGCTATTAATGCGATGGGCCAGACCGCCATCTCCTGCGCGATTTTTCGAAACAACGAGGTCATTCTGCGGTTGCTGCTCGAAGCGGATGCTGACCCAAGCCTCGGCACGCACAGTGGCGTGGCCATCGCCGACCAGTTCGGTCTGCCGCGTATGCGGGAGGTCATCGAGTCGTACCCGCGCGCCTGACGCACAACGAGGGCGTCACCCGCGGGGGAAACGCCCTCGTTAACACAATCTGGTTAGCGGCCGAGGCCGAGACCGACTTCGCCGAGAACGTCGTTGACGATCGCGTCGACCGAGCCGTCGATGTCTTCGACGTCGACACTGCCGACGTCGGAGTCGACATCGGTGCCGTTGCCGGCGTCAACCGGAGCGGTGACGGGAGCGTCGATCGGAGCGACCACGTCGTTGCCGTTGGCGACGGACGCGTCGTTGCCGACCTCGTTGCCGGAGGCGACATCACCGATGTCGCTGTTGAGGGAATCGTTCACGAGCGGGCCATCTACCACTCCGCCGTTCACGAGGCCGCCGTTGCCGACTCCGCCGAGCGAGGTGTCGTTGCCGAGCACGCCGTTGCCGGTCGAGTCGTTGCCCGAGAAGTTGAACAGGTCGCCGATGATGTCCAGGCGATTCTGCTCGGACGAGCTGTCGGTGCTGGTGCTGGTGCTGGTGCTGGTGCTGGTGCTGTCGCCGTCCAGGGCCTGGGCTGGGGCGACGAAACCGCCGATGATGAGAGCCGATGCTGCGGCGCCGGTGATTCCCAGCGCGGTGATCTTGCGAACGTTCGTGTGCTTCGTGATCGTGTTCATGAGAGCTCCTATTCGTTGTTCTGTTCCGGCCCGATCATTTCTCGGGCCGCACAGATGGTCCGGAGCCCCGGCCCAACCGGTTTGGTTACTGTGCCCCAAATGGGTGTCGTTGATCGTTCTGAACGAGCAACTCGGTCGACGCCACGGGCGCGGATCGCCGCTACGAGCGGCATCCGCTCGTCACCGCGGTGAAACCTGAGAACAATCTGGCAAATCGCGCTCGATCTCAATCGAGGGGCCGGCGAGTAGGCTGACGACACGCTCACGCAACGCGTTGCTGCGCTCGGTGAAACCGCGCTGGCGACGCACATACTCCGCCTTACCGGCGGCAGTCTCAACCGCGACCGGCGCATAGCCCCAATCGGCGAGGTCGTAGGGCGAGGCCTCCATGTCGAGCTGGCGAATGTCGCGCGCGAGTTCGAAGGAGTCGAGCAACACCTCGCCGGGAACGAGTGGGCCGAGCTTGATCACCCATTTGTAAATGTCCATTCCGGCGTGCAGGCAGCCGGGCTGCTCCAGAACCGGCTGGTTCTCCCGAGAGGGCGAGAGCTGGTTCAAGGGGATCGCTGCGGGAGTGAAAAATCGGAACGCGTCGAAGTGGCTGCAGGCCACGCGGTTGCCGTCGACGACGGCGTCGGTGTCGCCCTGGCCGAGGCGCAGCGGCGCAACATGCCGGTGTTCACCCTGGCGGTAAACCATGGCCCACTCGTGCAGTCCGAAACAGCCGAAATGGGCGGGGCGTTGCCGAGTCGCACTGAGCAGTGAACCGATGAAGCGGATGACGCGCTCGTTCTTCTCGGAGAAGGCGGCGGCATCCACTTGGCTGTCGCTACCTTCGCGACGGTACCACTTCCAGTTCGCGCGAGGCTCGGCGGCGGCGCCCTGCAGCAGCACGCCCGCTCCGGGATGCCAGCGGCGCAACAAGCCGGGACGGAACGGGTAGTAGGTGAACAGAAAATCGTCGACCGGATGCGTCTTGCCGGTTGCCGCGCGCTCGCGGCGGCCACGGGTAAACGCGTCGGCGCGTTCTTCGTGGGCTTGCTCGAGGCCCCGCCACTCGGTCATCCCGAGCACCCGGGTCTGGTCAGTTGGGTACACCCATTGAGGATACCCGCGCAACGTGGCAGCCGACCGAGGACCGAGGACCGAGCGACGACAACCGGCCTGGATGAAGCTGTTCCCTGAGTCTCGACCGGATCAGCATGGTGGCTGCAACCGTGACGCCCGGACTCAGCTGACCGGAATCAGCCGCCCAGGCCCAGCCGGCGCAGGGTCGGCTCGAGTTCGCTGCGGGCCGCAGAATCGAGGCCGACGCCGACCGTGACGCGCGCGGGAATCACGGGCGGAGGGCGGCGATTCTTGCCGGCGCAGCAGCGGCAGGTACACCCGGAATCTTGATCGAGCCGATGTTCGGCAGCACGGCAATGCGGCCGTGCAACTCGTCACTGAACGTGACATGGGTGGTGCCCGGATTGTCGTAGACGACGAGCAGAATCGTCGACTCGGCCGTGACCGCTCGGTAGAGGCCGAAGACCTCGTCGTCGGTGAGAGGCTGGTAGGACATGGGGGCGAGGGCTCGCGGAGTCAGTGAATCATCCGCTCCCCGTTCAAACATCTAGGTGTCTCCCGGGGGTCCCTACTTATCCCAATTGGGCTTTTCGGCGGTGGTGACGGCGCGATTTTAGCTGGCGGGGCGCCAGGTTCGGGTGCGGTCGAAGTGGAGCCGGCAGTCGGGTATCTACGCGGCGAGGGGAGCGGCGCCGGCCTGCCAGCGGATGGCGCGCATGCCGGCCCGGGTGCCGTGTGGTTCGTCACCGTGGCCGCGCAGGCGTCGGCACTCGACAAGGTCCTCGGCCGGTGTGATGTGCGGGTCGCGGCAGGAGCTGTCGTAGCCGGTGTAGTCGATTTCAAGAAGGAGTTCGTCGTCGGTCATAGTGGCTCCACTTCAGCGGGGCATCTCGTCTGAGGTGCCGGGCGAATGCACCTGCCGCAGCAGGCGCGTGCCTCGAATTGATCGCGCACGATAAGTCGGCACGCGATCGGAATCGAAGCCCGATGTCACTCTCCGGCGGCCTCGGCGGAGCTGGTCTGTTCGTACGAGGGTAAGTTGTCGTCGTGTGGTTTGTCTGCCCAAAAGCGAAAATGTTTCATTTCGTTACGCGGTGAAGATCCGTCGTTGACCTGCATGGGTGCGAGTCCCACCCGGGCGTACCCTCAAGCCATGAAACGTGCACTCGCACTCAGCCTGGTGACCGGGCAATTTCTTCTGCTGGCAGCCCTGGCCTTCATACCGCACGGCACACTCTGGTTCACAAACGTCGGAGTGATCGTGGCAGCGATTTCGTTGGGTTTGGTCGGCGCCGTGCTCGTGGTTCTCGGCGTCATCAAACTGGGGTCGGCGTTGACAGCGAGTCCGATTCCACGCGAGAAGGCCCAGCTGGTCACTACGGGGGTATACGGGCTCATGCGCAGCCCGATCTATGCGGGACTCATGACCGGCGGTGTCGCGCTCGTGCTGGTGGGGGCATCCGCTTGGCACGTGGTGGCCTGGGTCGCGCTAGTCGGGCTGCTCTCGATGAAGACCCGGTGGGAAGAGCGGATGCTCTTAGCCGAGCACCCCGATTACCGCAGCTACGGTGCGCGGGTCGGGCGATTCGTGCCCGGTATCGGCCGGCTTGCTGCGGGCGAGTGACGCCGCGCGATTGACCAGACCCAGCGATTGCGGGCACCTTTCGGGAGCCGGGTAACGATTTGTGCGCGGCGGTGTTGCCACCAGTATGACTATTCCGCTCTCCATTCTTGACCTCGCTCCGATTGCCCCCGGGCAGACCGTTCGGGAGAGCTTCGCGGCGAGCGTCGCACTCGCGCAGGCGGCCGAAAAACACGGGTACGAGCGCGTCTGGTACGCCGAGCACCACAACATGCCGACCATCGGATCGTCGGCGACCAGCATTCTGATCGGCCATGTCGCCGGGCAGACCAGCACGATCCGGCTCGGATCCGGCGGCGTCATGCTGCCCAACCACTCCCCGCTCGTGATCGCCGAGCAGTTTGGCACCCTCGCCGAGCTCTACCCCGACCGCATCGACCTGGGCCTCGGCCGGGCGCCCGGCAGCGACCAGAACACCGCCCGGGCGATGCGCCGCGACCCGCGCGCGTCCGACCAGTTTCCCCAGGACGTCATGGAATTGCAGGCCTACCTGCGCGGTCAGTCCGTCGTGCCGGGCGTGCAGGCCGTACCCGGCGCCGGCACCAATGTGCCGCTGTATATCCTGGGGTCGTCGTTGTTCGGTGCCGGGCTCGCCGCCGCGCTGGGCCTGCCCTACGCCTTCGCCTCCCACTTCGCGCCCGACGCACTGCACGACGCCATCGCGCTCTACCGCCGCGACTTCGCGCCGTCGGAGCAGCTCGCAGCGCCGCACCTCATCGTTGCGGCGAACGTGATCGCGGCCGACGACAAAGCGGATGCCATGCACCAGTTTGAGACGACCCGCCGCACCCGGGTGCGCGGCATGCTCTCCCGCGGGCCGGCGACCCCGGAGTACAGCGACGACCAGATCGACGTCTTCCTGACCACGCCGGAGGGTCGCAATATCGCCAATATGATGCGGTATTCCGCGGTCGGCACGGCCGACGACGTGCGTGCCTACCTCGAGGATTTTGTCGAGGGAACCGGGGCTGACGAACTCATCCTGGCCCACCAGTCACCGTTCATCGACGGTCGCCTGCGGTCGGTCGAACTGACCGCCGATGTCATGAGTCTCGTCGCTGCCTAGCTCAGGGCCACTAGGTTGGCAGCATGACCCCGGACGCGCTCGTCGACCTCTTCCTGAGCCTGCCCCAGGCGGTGGAAACGTTTCCGTTCGGCGAGGAGACGAGCGTGTTCAAGACCAGCGGCAACGGCAAGATCTTCGCCCTCGCGGCCCTGGCCAGCGAGCCGCTCACGGTGTCGCTCAAGTGTGATCCCGAAGAAGGTCGTGCCCTCCGCGAAGAATTTTCCGTCTGGATTACGCCGGGCTATCACCTGAACAAGAAGCACTGGATCACGATCGTGCTCAACGGCAACGTACCCGCTGAGCTCGTCGAACAGCTGTTGCGCGACAGCCATGCACTCGTGCGGCCCCGCGCGACTCGCGCTAATCCAAGCTAGTTTTATCGAAAACGCTCGCATTCATCTACGGCGGTTTCGACCTGCCATAGGGGTAGTCGCCGAGCCGTGAGCTTCAGGCCCCAACCTAGCCGCGACGTGAGTCTCACACCGTTGAGTCGTTTAAATCGAATCGAAACTCACGGGTCGACGTACGAAACTCACGGGTCAGCGAGCGGATGTCGTGCCTCCGGCCTCGGGGATCGGCTCGCCCAACGGATCAGCAGCGCTGCGATCAGCGAGGGCCATGCCGCCCACCGGCAGGCCGGCCCACGACAGCAGCGTCCAGCCCTCCTCGGGTGAGCCGGTCAGCTCGACCACACCGGTGTTGTCGAGTTCGTTCTCGCCCGCGAAGGTCGCCGGCACGTTCTGAGCGCGGGCCGCGGTCCACACCCGAATGGCCGCGCCGTGACTGAACACCGCGGCCACGTCGGAACCGTCCGCCGCAACAGCGATGTCGGCATCGAATCGACGGAAGAAGTGGTGACCGTCGTGAGCGCCCGGCATACGCTTGTCGAGGTCGCCGGAGCCCCACGCCACCGCTGTCTCCAAATAGGTGCGAACGGATACCCGATCGCGCAGCCCCTCGAGCGCCCCGGCTTCGATCTCGTGCAACCCGGTCGCAACCTGAAGCTCGAGGCCGCGGTGGGCGGCGAGTGGATGCGCCGTCAGCCGGGTGCGCAGCAGCGTCGACACGAAAATGGCGTCGATCGGGTCGGAGCGCAGGGCATCAGGAATTGCGGCGGCCTGCCTCAGGCCAAGATTGGTCAAACCCGGTCCGGGATGCTCGGTGTCGAGCCGACCGAGAACATTGCCGGGAGTCTGGCCATGGCGAATCAGGAGAAGTCTCATTTACCTCCAGCATAGGCAACGCGACTGGCCAATAGAAGACGCGTGCGCCGACGGCCGCAGCGTTGAGGGTTTCGAGTTTCAGCCCCGGCAGTTGCGTCAGATGTCCGTGGCGATCTCGAACTTGGTGAGCACGGGCGCGCCGGAGAGTATCGTTCCCAAAGACGATTTACCCGGTCCCGCACGATAGGTGCGATACGCGGTGTCGTGCTCCAGCGAGACCCATTTTTCCACGAGAACAAAGTGCGTGGAGTCCTCGGTGTCGACGAGCACATCGACACCGAGGCATCCGTCGAAGGCGCGGGTAGCAAGGAGAGTGTCGTGTAACACCGCGGGAGCCTCGGCGAGGGACTCGGGCTTTACATAAATATCGAGAAAAGCGGTGATAGGCACAACAGCTCCAAACAGGTTGAGGTCACGGGGCAAAATCGGTTACGAGCGCTTGATCACGTCGGCATTCCTGCAAGCCCTGACGGATCAGGAAAAATGTCGCGCAGGTCCAGCATAGGGAACGCGGTGTGGCGGGGAAGAGGGATGCGCCGACCGCACCGGCTTTGTCTGGCCGCAATGGGTCCCCGGCGCGGCCTGGCAGCGGAGGGTGGCAGCATGGAAGAACTACCCACGCGCGTTCAAACAGAAAGCAGTCCCATGACCATCATCAAGATCAATGCCATCACCGTGCCGAGCGATGGCGGCGACGAACTCGCCCAGCGCTTCGCTGCCCGTGCCGGTGCCGTCGACGACCGCCCCGGTTTCGAAGGCTTCGAGCTGCTCAAACCGACCGATGACCGCCTGACCTGGCTCGTCGTGACTCGCTGGGCCGATGAGGAATCGTTCCAGGCCTGGCTCAGCTCCCCGTCCTTCGCTCACGGCCACCGCAGCGAGGCGCCCAAGGAGGGCGAACCGGCCGCGCGCCCCGTCGGAGTGAACAGCGAACTGTGGTCGTACACGATCGCCGGTGGAACCGGGCACTGACAGGGGCGATTCCATCGCCGCCCGGTGATCACGGCTCAGACGGGCGCGTCGGCCTCCGGGGCGGCCGTGTCCTCGAGCAGAAGCAGGCTGTCCCGAATTTCGACGTGCCGTAAGCAGTTGCAGCGGTGTGATCTTGCAAAGCAGCACGCGGTCGCGGTAGTTTTTTCTGGCGGCGGCCATGCCGTCGACGGCTGCTGGGAGCCCGAGGCCGAGAACGCGGTTGATCGGGAAAAAGAGCAGTGTCAGGGTGTAGGCGGTGCGCCCAGCCAACCAGCAAGAAGTCAGGGTAGACAACGGCGAGCGCGGCGCTGGTGAGGCTGATGACGGCGTAGGCGAGCACCCCAGGTAGGCGAGCACCCCCAGTCCTTCCGCCGGGAGCGACCACGGCGGTTGTTGCACCGGTCATCCAATGGGCTACGCTGAACGTGTCTAACGTGGCTTCCGGGGGAAAGCGGTTGTGGCGACGCTCGTGAGTGGCGAAAAATGCGGGGCTCTGATCTCTGTGCCTAGCACGGGATCTTTCGTCACTCTCCGAAGGCGTCGCCGCGTGCCACGCGGCTTGCCCGACACTCGGCGCCCGCAATGGGCTGCCGAGTGTCGGGCGCACTCTCAGCGGCCAGCCGCGCGCATCCGCTCAGGCTAAGAAACGTTACTTCGGCGCGGCCAACCGTTCGGACCCGCTGTTAAGCTGGGCTAATGAGCACTGTGCCAAGGACTGCCGCCGAAACAACTGTCGATGCGGCTCGCCCGGCTCGATCCCAGGCGCTGCTGGATGCCGTCACCAACTCCGTCGTCATCGCCGACGGCGCGATGGGCACCATGCTGCAAGAGCACAATCCCACGCTCGAGGACTACCAGCAGCTCGAGGGCTGCAACGAGATCCTCAATGTGAGCCGCCCCGACATCATCGCAGCCATCCACAACGTCTACCTCGAGACCGGCATCGACGCCATCGAGACCAACACCTTCGGCGCGAACTGGTCCAACCTCTCCGATTACGGCATCGAAGACCGCATCGAAGAGCTCGCCCGGCTCGGCGCCGAGATCGCCCGCACCAGTGCCGAGAGCTTCCAAGCGAAAGACGGCCGCGTGCGCTGGGTGCTCGGGTCGATGGGTCCAGGCACAAAGCTGCCGAGCTTGGGCCACACCACCTATGCCAACCTCAAGTCCACCTTCGCTGAGCAGGCGCTCGGCCTCATCCGCGGCGGCGCCGACGCCTTCCTCATCGAGACCTCGCAGGACCTGCTGCAGACCAAGAGCGCGGTGAACGGATGCAAGCAGGCCATTACCGAAACCGGCATCCGCTTGCCGATTTTCGTCGAGGTGACTGTGGAGACCACCGGAACAATGCTGATGGGCAGTGAGATCGGCGCCGCCCTCACCGCGCTCGAGCCGCTCGGCATCGACGCGATCGGCCTGAACTGTGCCACCGGACCGACCGAGATGAGCGAGCACCTGCGCCACCTCTCCAAGTTTTCGCGCGTGCCCGTGATCTGTATGCCCAACGCCGGCCTACCGCAGCTGACGAAGACCGGCGCGAGCTACCCCCTCACCCCCGACCAGCTGGCGACGGCGCATGAGCAGTTCGTGAAGGAGTTCGGGCTGGGGCTCGTGGGCGGATGCTGCGGCACGACTCCCGCACACATGACCGCGGTGGTCGAACGCTTGCGCGGGGTCACCGTGAAACCGCGCACGCTCGAAGCGGATCCCGGCGTCGCGAGCCTGTACCAGCACGTCAGTTTCGACCAGGACAGCGCCTTTCTCGCCATCGGGGAGCGCACCAACGCCAACGGCTCGCGCGCATTTCGCGATGCCATGCTCGCCGAGAACTGGGACGACTGCGTCGACATCGCCCGGAGCCAGGTGCGCGACGGCGCCCACCTGCTCGACGTCTGCATCGACTACGTGGGCCGTGACGGCGTCGCCGACATGAAACAGGTCGTCTCCCGCCTCGCGAGCGCCTCGACGCTGCCTCTCGTCGTTGACTCCACCGAACCGGCCGTACTGCAGGCCGGCATGGAACTCATCGGTGGCCGGCCGGTCGTGAACTCGGTCAACTTCGAAGACGGCGAAGGCCCCACGTCGCGGTTCGGCCGAATCATGCCGCTCGTGAAGGAGCACGGCGCCGCCGTCATCGCCCTCACCATCGACGAAGAGGGCCAGGCGCGCACCGCCGAGCATAAGGTGCGCATCGCCACCCGCCTAGTCGATACCCTCGTGAACGTGTGGGGTATGCGGGTCGAGGACATCATCGTCGACGCCCTGACCTTTCCTATCGCGACCGGCCAGGAAGAAACCCGCCGCGACGGCATCGAAACCATCGAGGCGATTCGGCAGATCAAGGCGAAGTACCCGGGTATTCACACCACGCTCGGCGTGTCGAACGTGTCGTTCGGGCTCAACCCCGCCGCCCGCTCGGTGCTGAACTCGGTCTTTCTGCATGAGGCCACCGAAGCTGGCCTCGACTCCGCCATCGTCAACTCCGCCAAGATCGTGCCGCTCGCCTCGGTACCCGACGACCGCCGCAAGGTGGCCCTGGACCTGGTCTGGGACCGCCGCGAGTATGACGCCGAGGGAACCCTCACCTACGACCCGCTCGTTGCTCTGCTCGACCTGTTCGCCGGCGTCGACTCCGCCGCACTGAAAGACGAACGCGCCGCCGAACTCGCGGCGCTGCCGGTAGGCGAACGGCTGGAACGTCGCATCATCGACGGAGAAGCCAAGGGCCTCGAAGCCGACCTCGACCTTGCCCGGGCTGGGGGCTTGAGCGCTCTCGACATCGTCAACGTGCACCTGCTTGTGGGCATGCAGGTCGTCGGCGCCCGCTTCGGCAGCGGTGAAATGCAACTGCCGTTCGTGCTGCAGTCCGCCGAGGTCATGAAAGCCGCCGTCGCGTTGCTGGAGCCGCACATGGAGAAATCCGAAGCGGCAGGCAAGGGCACGATCGTGCTCGGCACCGTGCGCGGCGACGTGCACGACATCGGCAAAAACCTCGTCGACATCATCCTCACCAACAACGGCTATGACGTGATCAACATCGGCATTAAACAGCCGATCGCTGAGTTTATCCGCGTCGCCGAAGAGAACGACGCCGACGTCATCGGCATGAGCGGGCTGCTCGTGAAATCGACCGTGGTCATGAAAGAAAACCTGCTCGAACTCGAGTCGCGCGGACTCGCCGGTAGATGGCCCGTTCTGCTCGGCGGGGCCGCCCTCACCCGCTCGTACGTCGAGGACGACCTCGACAGCGTCTTCGCCGGGCAGGTGCGGTACGCCCGTGACGCCTTCGAGGGACTCGCCCTGATGGAACCGCTCGTGGCCATCGCCCGCGGCGCCGATCCTCTTTCGGTGGGTCTGCCGGCGCTCAAGAAGCGCATTCACAAAAAGACCCTGCTAACCCTCACCGAGCCCGAGGAGATGCCGGTGCGCTCCGAGGTCGCGAGCGAGAACCCCATCCCGGTGCCGCCGTTCTGGGGCACCCGCATCGTCAAGGGTGTGGCCCTCGCCGACTTCTCGGCCTTCCTCGACGAACGCGCCACCTTCATGGGGCAGTGGGGGCTCAAGCCCAGCCGCGCCGAAGACGGCGCCAGCTACCAGGAACTGGTCGACACCGTCGGACGGCCGCGCTTGCGCTACTGGCTAGACCGTATCCTGGGCGAGGGTATGCTCGACGCCTCGGTTGCCTACGGCTATTTTCCCGTCGTCGCCGAGGGCGACGACATGATCGTGCTGCACCACGGTGACGACCCCACCGGGCGCCTCGGTCAGGCCGGCCTGCTCGCGCCGGATGGCGGTTCCGGCGGCCAACTCGGCACCGACCGCCTGCGCTTCAACTTTCCCCGGCAGCGCCGCGACAAACATCTGTGCCTGGCGGACTTCGTGCGCGGGCGCCAGTCTGGACAAACGGATGTCGTCGCCCTCCAGCTGGTCACCGCCGGCGCCCACGTCGACGAGGTCACGGCCAAAATGTTCGCCGCGAACCAGTACCGCGACTACATGGAACTCAACGGACTCACCATGCAGTTGACCGAGGCGCTCGCCGAGTACTGGCACTCCCGTATCCGCTCGGAATTTGGCGTGGGTGGCGAAGACCCGCGCGACATTGCGGGAATGTTCAAGCTGGAGTATCGCGGTGCCCGGTTCTCGCTCGGCTACCCGGCCTGCCCCGAGATGGAGGACCGCCGCAAGGTGGTCGAGCTGCTGAGACCCGAGCGGATGGGCGTGGTCTTGTCGGAGGAACTGCAGCTGCACCCCGAGCAGTCAACCGACGCGTTCGTCTTCCACCACCCGGAGGCGAAGTACTTCTCGGTTTAGGTGAACGGCGGCGAGTTGAACGGCGCGGCGGCTGGTGCCCTAGATCGCTTGAAGGCAAGGGCATTCTTGCACGGTGCCGCCTTGATTGGGTGGACGTCCGGCTCACGGGCAAGACTTGTGCTTCTCGTTACACTGAGCCTGTCGCTTGTATGGGCGACACCATTTGCGCGGCCGGAGGAGATGCTGGGATGTTGGAAACTTCTCCAGTTGTGCTCCGGTTACCGTTCCGGGGCCGGTGGGTCGCGGGGAACAGCCCGGCGAACCGCGTTCCTAGCCATGGCACTCATCTTTTCGGCACGACATTCGCGATCGACTTCGTCGCTGTCAACGAACGCGGTCATTCGGGAAAGCGCGGCTGGCGCTCGGTGCTGGCAACAGAGTCCCCTGAGGTCTTTATCGGATTCGGTGCACCAATCCTCGCGCCGGCATCGGGCACGGTGGTTGCCGCGATCGACGGTGAGCTTGATCACGAGGCCCGCCGCTCACAATTGGCGCTAATTCCTTACGCGCTTTCTCAAGCTTGCCGTGTTCGGAAGGGCGTCGGCGCGATCGCCGGCAATCATGTGGTTATCGCGATGGCTTCTTCCGGGCCCTTCGTACTCATGGCCCATCTGCGGAGTGGAACGGTGAACGTCGCAGTGGGATCGGTAGTCGAGGTGGGCGAGACCATTGGTTCGTGCGGGAATTCGGGTAATAGCACGCAACCTCACGTGCACGTGCAGGTCACGGACTCAACTCTCTGGCCGACGGCGCGCGGCCGTCCGATCATCTTTGAGCTGCAAATTCTGCGCGGACCAGACAGTGCCCCTCTCGCCCGCATATTCGATTTCGTACTGTGCACCCAAAAAGTTCGCAGCATCAAAGACTGGACAGGACCGGCAAGGTCAAGCAGATTCACGTTGTCGACCACCAGCACCAGAACACGTCGCTTCGCAGCGGTAGGGACGCTCATGTCACCGACCATAACTCGCCCGACCCGATCCCGAACAGGGCGAGTTCGGCGAACAACACGGACCGATCCGGCAAACAAGACTGGACCGCCGGTTTAGGGGCGGCGTCGCCCCAAGTTCTGGCTCTCGTAAGAACGATTCCCCGCGACCAAGTAGCCCGCGCAGAAGTGCACAGAGCCGTCGAAACGGCCTGAAACAAAACCATGCGATGAGCAGCCTGCCGCACAACGTCGCTACCAAGATTGATCGATCGCGTGAAGGCAACAGTGCGCACCGCGATCGACTTTCGAGCGGGTGGGCAAGCGCGGCTTAGCGCCCCTGTTCCACGTCCACCGCCCCGTAGAGGGCTGACCCGTAGAGAGCTGACCCGTAGAGGGTTCCCCTTGCGGAGGTCGAGCCTAAGTTCGAAGCACAGTACATCTGCATCTGGTGCTGGCTAGCGACTGTCAGGTGAGCTGCCACGAAAGTCAACACTGAACGCTCAAGCGTCGATATGTATCAATGAGTGATGTATGTTGGTGCCATGTCTTCCAGCGCCCTGCATGAGCCAACCTTTTTGATCCTTGCGGCCTTGGCCGAGGGACGGAAACATGGTTACGGCCTCATCGCTGAAGCTGAGACGCTCTCGGACGGTCGAGTAACTCTTCGCGTGGCGACGCTGTACACAGCATTGGATCGGCTGCGGAAGGAAGGACTCATCTCTCCCGCGGGGGAGGAAATCATTGATGGTCGACTTCGTCGATATTACGAACTGACAGATAACGGCGCTGCGACCCTCGCTCAGGAGATCGCTCGCATGGAGCAGCTTGCAGCGCGGGCGACCGTCCGCCTTGCGCACCGCCCCGGCTTCGCCTTCGGCTGGAGTAGCGGAGCCTGGGCATGAGCTCCCTGGCGTCGGTGGAGTCACTCGGGCCAACGACCCGATTGGCGATTCGACTTTTTCCCGAGTGGTGGCGGGAGCAGTACGGAGCTGAGGTCATTGACACGCTCGTCGAGCTGCGCCAGCGGCGGCACGGGGATCTAATGGAGGATTTTCATCTCGCCAGCCGTGGCATCTGGTTGCGAGCACGAACGTCGCCGGCTTTTTGGGGTGGGATGTTCCTGCTGATCGTGATGCTGTGGGCGTCGGGGCAGGTGCCCAATCCGTTCTTGGTGCAGCGCTACTGGCCAGCGCTACTAACGGCGGGCGGATCGGCGGCGCCGTTGGCCCTCCCGCTGGCTGCGGTGATCGCCGCCGTGCAAGGCCACCGGCACGGCCGGAGAGCCGCTTCAAGTGATGGGTCGCGGAAGCGCGTAGCCAGGGCTGCATGGTCGATGGCGCCGGTGCTGGCCAGTCTGCTGCTCGGTTACCTGGTGGTTGTTCTTCTGAGCCTTCTCGTTTCTGGCCTCCCCGCGACGGGATCGCCGAGCGCGCTTATCGTTCCGCTATCGTTTGCCGGTCTTGCACTCGGAGCGGTGGCCATAGGTTTCGCCCTTGGCACTGTGTTGCCCCCCGTGGTGGCTGTTCCTGTCGCGGGTGCGCTGCTCTGCGCGTGGTATTCGATGCCCTTCGATGGTGCTGTGCTCGCGTGGCGCAATGTGACCGGCGCCGGCCTGACGCAGTGCTGCCTCTGGGTCGATGTCGTCCCGCATCCGCAGGCTCAGCTCATCGCCATTGCCAGTGGCGCGGCGCTCGCCGTAATCACCCTGCTGCTCGTCGCCGTACGTCCCGGCATGCTGAGATCGGTGTCGTTCGTGGGCGTGGCATTGTCGATTGTGGCGATACTCGTGGCCGTTGCGCCGTCTGTCCCTGCGCTCGGTCAAGCCAGTCAGATCGGACGAGACCTCACCGAATTGCAGTGCCAGGGCACATCCCCGCAAGTGTGCCTCTGGCCCGAGCAGGAAGCAGAGTTCATAACAGCGATCCGTCCCGTGGTGACCCAGGCGTTCCAACGTGGAGTCGCTGCCGGTCTCCCGATGCGAGCTGCAGTCACCCCCTATGTCGGCGGCCTGAGCGACGGGCAGGAGCACGGGTCCCCGATCAACAAGGTTTCCATACGTTTAGGGGACTCGGATGCGGCGATCCTCGCCAGCTATGGCCAAGCGGTCTATGCCTCCGAGAGCTGCGCAGTGCCCGATTCCGTTGACGGCCCCGTGTCTGGGCGGGAGGTGGGCGTGCAGTACGCCATAGCCCTGCTCCTGGGTGCGGAACCGGCCGCTGCACTTCCACACATGGAGCACTCCGTGGAGGAGCGTCTCACCTCAATCGCCTATACGCCCGCCGAGGTCCGCGACCTCATCGGCGTCCACAACATCGCAGAAGCGCGCACCACAGTGAACGACTGGCTCGCCTCATGCGGCAGCTAAGACTTCTCGCGGCTGTTGCCGTGGTCGTCGGGCACGGGTACGTCCTCAACGGAGAAACACCGGCACCACGCGTGGGCGGAATACCGCTCCACACCCTCGGGCTGTATGTCTTTTTCACGATCAGCGGCTACCTCATCACGTCGAGTTGGAACCGCTGGCCCAACCTCCCCTCCTTCGTGCGCAATCGCGCTTTACGCATCCTGCCCGCCCTCGCGGCAGTGGTGCTCCTCACCGTGGTCGTCATTGGACCGCTCGCTACCGAGCTCACCCTCAGCGAATACCTAAACACCCCGCAAACGTGGCTCTATCTGTCCGGTGTACTGCTGGTGTGCTCCTACTTCGCGCTTGGCGCCCTCGCTTGCCACCTCCGCGTGGATCGTCGGCATTTCCCGGCCTTGCTCATGGCGTGCCTCGTCGTCGGGTGGCTTCTGCTCGGCGAATTCATCGCACCGATAGCAACGATTTGCGCCTGGGCGGTCGTGCCCGCGGCCGTCCTTACCATTGCACTGCGCTCCAAGAACACCCGCTCCGGGGTTGATTTGTCCTATGGCGTCTACTTGTGGGGATATCCAATCCAGCAGCTTGTTCTCCAAGTGAATCCAGATCTTCCGGTCGTGTACTCGGTGGCACTGACGATCCTTTTCACCCTGGCGGTCGCGACTCTCTCCTGGCATCATCTCGAAGCCCCGGCCCTCGGCCTGAAACGTTTAGTGAGACCCCGAGCTATTCCTCGTCGTCAACCGAAATCTGCACCTTGTGTAACCACGGCCTGAACGCGGCCGCTCCTTGCCACCGCATCCACGCCGATCAAGCATCGTCCTCAAACGCTAATGTTGCACGCGGCTACGTGAGCGGGATGGCCGTCCCGGAGAGTGGTTCCGGTCAACGAAATGCGAAAACCGGATCCGTACTGCGAATCGTGCAGCGCTCTTGGACCGGTCTTAGGACGAAAGCGAGAGGACCGATCGTTATCAGAGCGAGAAGCCCTCCGCCAATGAGCCCGAGCATCACGCCTGGAGGCGCGTACCCCATCACGTTCAGCGCGATGAAGGCTGACACAACGAGCACGAGGAATGCGATGAGACAACCGATCATCACGATCAACCAAACGTATGAAGCGGCGCCGAATCGGTGGCTACGAGCGAGTACAACAAGTCTTAGTCCTAACCTCCGGAAACACTGCAACTACGCTCGCCGCCGGGGTCGGAAGAGCCCACACACTGGTGCCCCCCAGCGACACCAGCCTGTTCGCATTCTATCGAAATCGTCAGCTCGAGGGCAGCAGCCTGCCTGAGGTACACCGCAGTGACCCTTCCGGACCGGTGATTGACGCGGCAACTCGGCCAACCGATAGCAGCTTGTACAAATGAATAGGGTACGACTCCGCGCGGAACGGCTTCTTTTGAGACTTCGTCATTCGAGTTCGGATTCGATAGCCCGCCCGAAGGACTGGGCCTGGTAGGCATCGACTGTTACGCCTAGGACGGCATGCCTGAGACTCGGCGTCCCGTAGGGGGTTGCACGTACAAGACAGCGGCCGCCCGGTCAACTGCGGGGAGAAATTTTCGTTCGCCGCAGAGCCGCGAGCACGGCCGGGCCGACCAAGACGATACCGACCACGGTCGTGATGGCTCGTACCGTATCCCAGGTGAGGGTCGACGTGAAGAGTGAGTAGAGCGCGAACGAGGCGAGGTTCGTGCCGGGGTCGGCGGTGGCTTCGTAGGAGATGCCCGTGCCGCTGCCCACCGCGAAAGGCCAGAACCAGAGGTTCATAATTAGACCGAACAGGTAGGACGCGACCACGCCGTAGGCGGCGAGCAGGGCGATTTCGAGGTTGGCGCGCAGCCGCTGGCCGGAAGAATTTCGCTGCGCGGCGTTCTGCCAGCGGGGGAGCAGCCCGGCACCGGCGCCGACCCAGCCGCAGGCGAACATCTGGAACGGGGTCCACGGGCCAAAGCCGCCCCAGAGCATCGACGACACCGAGATGGTGAGCAGGCCGAGCAAAAAACCAAAGCGCGCGCCGTAGACGCGTCCGGCTAGGATGAGCAGCACGAACACCGCCTCGACTCCGCCGGCGCCGGCGCCGGCGATGCGCACTGCGGCACCGACGGCCGAGAGCACGCCGAGCAGCGCGACGGTTTTCGCCGTGTACATCTCGCGGTCGAGGATGAGCGCGAGGGCCACGATGAGCGCCGGGATGAGAGCGAACGCCACGATCGGAACCGCGACCTGCGCGTCTGCCGGCACGGCCCCGACGAAGAACGGCCAGGCGAACGCGGCGACGGCCAGCAGGCTGCCGGCACCGAGAATCCACTCCGTCCAGCGGATGCTGCGGCGCGGCCGCGCCTGATCCGCGCGGTCTCGGGGGCGGTCGCTGAGTGTGAACACTGCGTCGGGGGTGCTCTGGGCACCTGGAGCTTCATCGGCGAACGTACCAAAGACGACGGCGACGGCGACGTCGACGTCGACGTCGACGTCGCCGGCGGCGGTTGCATTCTCGCGGGCCGTGGTTGATTCGTCGGTCATGAGCGCACCTCGATCGGGGCGGCGAGCCGCCCGGCCTGCATGCGCAGGGTGCGCGTGGCCAGGTCCTGCGCGAAGTCGTCGTCGTGGGTGGCGAAGATGACCGCTGAGGCCGCACCGGCGGCCGTAAGCAGCGCCGCACTCACGAGCGCGCGCGCAACCTGGTCGAGGCCGCGGGTGGGTTCGTCGACGAGGAGCAGGGCAGGCCGGGCGGCGAGCTGAATGGCCATAACGAGGCAGAGCCGTTCGCCGGCGGAGAGGTCGCGCGGGTGGCGCTGCAACAGGCGCGCGGCATCCGCTGGGGCATTGAAGCCGAGCAAATGAGCAAAAAGGGCTGCGGTGTTGCGTTCGGTGTCGGTGTCGGTAGCGGCGGGGGAAGCGTGCCTAAAATTCGGTTCGCGCAGCGTTCGATCAGCGCGGCGACATTCCTCGGCCACGGTGATCGCAAACAGCAGGTCGTCGAAGTTCTCGGGCACGAGCGCCACGGCGTGCCGGCGCGTACGCCGCTTGAGGGATCGAGCATCGTGCCCACCGACGATGACGGTGTCGGCAGCGGTCGGCAGCGCGATCGCCCGCAGCAGGCTGGACTTGCCGGCACCGTTGCTACCGCGCAGGGCTACGAGCTCGCCCGCCTGAACTTCGAAGGACACGTCGTTGACGACCAGATTGGTTTTGTGCCGAACACTCAGTCGACGGATGCTCGCGAGCGCAACCGCAGGCACAGCGCCGATATCCCGCGTAGCGCCCTGCGCCGCCGCTGCGATGCCCGGACCGCTCCCGGATGATGGCAGTGTGGTACCCCACGAGTCTGCGTCACTGCCCGGTGTCATCGTCGTGCTGAATTCGGCGGAGAACTGGTGCAGGCGGCTGCCTCGAATCTGCAGCCAGGCATCCGCTATCGTGGCGAACTCACGCGTGTTGTGTTCGGCGATGACGACGCAGACGCCGGCCTCGTGGGCGAGCTGGCCGAGCACGGTGCAGACCCGGTCGCGGGCGGCCGTATCGAGGTCGGCAAGCGGCTCGTCGACGAGCAACAGAATGGGATGGTTCACGAGGGCGGCGGCGATCGCAACGAGGCTGGCTTCACCGGCCGAGAGCTGCTCGATCGGACGGTCGACCAGGTGCTCGATTTTCAGCCGGGCGGCCACCTCAAGAACTCGGGCGTGCACGATCGGCGCGGCGACATTGCGCACGGCCAGGGCGAAGCCGATCTCGTCGTGCACCGTTTCGGCCGCGAAGCCGAGGCGCACGTTCTGCGCGACGAGCCCGACGAATCCGGCGGTGTCGCGCGGGGGAGTGCAGGCCCGGTCGGCGCCGGCAACGTCGATGTGTCCCTGCTGGGTGCCGTCGTAGAAGTGCTGGAACAGGCCGCTCATGCTGTGGAGCAGGCTGGTTTTGCCCGACCCGGTCGCGCCGACGATCACGGTGAGGGTGGCTGGCTTGAGGGTGACGTTGAGCCCGTCGAGGTGCCAGCCCGTCTTGTCGGGCGCAGCACCAAATTTCAAACCGGCATTCCGGAGCACCACCGGTGCCTCGCACACGCCGGTCACGACGCGGGTGGCCGCGAATCCGCGAGTTTCCATCGACGCGGCCAGCGCGAGCGCGCGCTCGATCGTCTGCTCGAAGATGGGCACGAGCAGCGACGCGATCGAACGTTCTCCGCGCAGGGAGCGGGCGACCCGCACGCGGCGCACGGATTCCAGGAGTGCCGGAAAGGTCGCCCAGGCGATCACGAGCGAACGGGAGATGGCGCGCAGCGGCCCGCGACCGGCACCGCGTGCGAACAGGGCCTGCACGTTGATGACAGCGTTGAGCAGGCCAAAGAAGACGATGACGGCGGCGACCGGCAGGGCGCTTTGCGCCGCGTTGCCGAGCCCGGCCAAGGTGACCGGGCCCAGGAGAGTGATGTGGCTGAACGGTCCGTCGAGTCGCAGCTTTGGAAGATCCAAAAGTACCGGCCCCAGGCCTGCTCCGGCGCCGCCGAACACCACGCGGTAGACGACCCGCAGCAGCACGAAGCTGACTGCGAGCACGACTGCCGCGCGCAGCGGGGCCAGGCGCAGGCGAAACACTTAGCTGCCGGGCGTGGGTGTTTCGGTGCCGGTCGTGTAGACGAGGCCCACTGACTGGCCGGGTTCGACCTCGAGGGTGCCGAGGCCTTCCTGGGCGTAGTCCCAGTTGGCGTCGGGGGACGCCTTCACCCAGAGGGCCCAGTAAGCGTACGCCGGCGGCATTGACGCGCAGGTTTCGGTGAACGATTCCTGGCCCTCGACCACGACGGTTTCGTCGGCGGCCGGGCGGTCGTTGACGCGGCAGACGATCTGGTCGCCGTATTCCACGCTTCCCTCGGTTGTGACGCCGGTAGACGCAAGGGTCTCGCTCGCGGCAATCGCCTCGGTCGCATCGACGCACTCGGTGACCGGGTCGGCGCCGAGCGTACCGAAGTCGACGACGACGTTGACGCCGGCGCAGTCGACGGCCGCAGCATCCGCTTCAGCCGTGGCGGTGGCGGCAGCGGATGCCGGCGAGCCGGTTCCGGAATCGGTGGCGGCGCATCCGCTCAGCGCGGCGAGCAGCACGAACGCGCCCAATATGGCCGAGGTGCGTGCTGCCGGGGTGCGTGCTGCCGTGGTGCGTGCTGCCGTGGTGCGTGCTGCCGAGGTGCGGGAGAAAGTGGGCGCGGTGAAAATTGGCGCGGTGAGGTTCATGAATTCAGAGTACCTTGCGTTTAGAGGATGCCGGCGACTCGGTCGAGCCCCCCGCGGAGGTCGAGCAGGAGGTCGTCAAGCGCTTCGATGCCGATCGACAGGCGCAGCATTCCGGCGGTGATGCCGAGGCGTGCGTTGAGGTCGGGGGCAAACGACGCGTGGGTGGTGGTGAGCGGATGCAGCACCATCGAGCGGGTGTCGCCGATTCCGGTCATGCGGCTGAACACGCGCAGGCCGTTGGTGAAGGCGCGGGCACCCTCGGTGCCGCCCTTGACGGTGACGGCGAACACCGATCCGGTGCGGCCCTGGTAGTACTTCTGCGCGATCTCGTGCAGCGGGCTGCTCGGCAGGCCGGCGTAGTCGACGATCGCGACCTCGGGCTGTTCTTCGAGCCAGTGCGCGATCGCGATGGAGTTGTCGACGTGGCGTTCCATGCGCAGCGACAGGGTTTCGATGCCCTGGTGCAACAGAAATCCGTTGAACGGTGAGAGCGAGGGGCCCACGTCGTTGACGACGGCCTCGCGCACGTATTGGGCGTAGGCGGCCGGGCCGAACCGCTCGAGCAGCGAGGGCAGGCCGGCACGCAGCGAGTCGGTCAGCAGCGGGTAGCGGCGAGAGCTTGCCGCCCAGTCGAAGGTGCCACCGTCGACGACAGCGCCCGACACCCCGGCGCCGTGGCCGCTGAGAAACTTGGTGGTGGAGTGCACGACGATGTCGGCGCCGTGTTCGAACGGGCGAATCAGGTACGGCGTGGCGATGGTGTTGTCGACGACGAGCGGAATTCCGTGGCGGCGGGCGACGGCGGCGATGCGCGCAATGTCGACGACGTCGTTGCGCGGGTTGGGAATGGTCTCGGTGAAGATCGCCTTGGTTTCGGGTCGGATCACCGCGTCCCAGGCGGCATCGGAGTCGGTATCCCAGACGTAGTCGACCTCGATGCCCATGCGGCGAAAGCTGCGGCCGAGCAGAATGCGGGTGCCGCCGTAGATGCTTGCGGTCGAGACGATGTGCTCGCCTGACTCGGCCAGGGCGAACAGAGCGGCGCTGATCGCGGCCTGCCCGCTCGACACGGCGACACAGGCGGTGCCACCCTCCAGTGACGCCAGCCGCTGCTCGGCGACCGCGTTGGTGGGGTTGCCCTGCCGGGAGTAGATGGGTTCACGTGACCCGCCGTTGAAGCGGGCGGCCCCGTCATCGAACGAGTCGAAGACGTAGCCGGCGCTGAGGGTGAGCGGCGGAATGCGCGCTCCGCGGTTCTCGTCGGCGTATTCGCCCACGTGCACCTGGCGGGTGTCGAAGCTGAAGCCGTCCCAGTCGGTGATCGGCGTCACGACCTCGGTGGCGTCAGAGTTCAGGAGAGTAGCGGGTGCTGGTGCTGGCGTGGCCATGGAACTTCCTGTTGTGTCGGGCTTCGAGTAGCTCTGGGACTGGAGCGGGACATTCGTTTGTGTGCGCGTGGTCATCAGGCGGCCGTCGGTGTGCCGTCGGCGGCCCGCGCGACGAGCGCCGCGATGCGGGCGACGGCCTCGCGCAGCGTGTCGGGCGAGCAGGCCAGGTTGAGGCGGGCAAAGCCTTGGCCGCCGAGCCCGAAAGACTCACCGCTGTTGAGGGCGACGCGGGCATCATCGAGAATTCGCTGGTACGGGTTGTCCCCGAGCCCGATCTGGCGAAGATCCAGCCAGGCAAGATAGCTGGCGCGCGGCCGGTGATAGATCACGGCGGGCAGGTGTTCGCGAAGGAGTTCATCAAGTAAAGAATCGTTGGCGACAATTTGATCGATGGCGTTGTCGAGCCAGTCGATACAGGAGAATGCGGCGATGTTGGCGTGCAGGCCGAGAATACTGGTGCGACAGGCTACTTCCTCGGGCAGCGTGTTGAGCAATTCATTCGTGGCGTCATCGGCAGCGACGACTATGGCGCACTTGAGCCCGGCGACGTTCCAGCCCTTGCTCGCCGACGTCACGGTCACCGCGCGCACGCCGACGGCCGCGGCAAGCGGGGCAAACGGAGTGAAGGTGGCGCCGGGGTAGGTGAGCGGGCCGTGGATCTCGTCGGAGATCACGAAGACGTCATACTGAGCCGCGAGCCGGGCGAGTTCTTCGAGTGTGGCTCTGGCCCAGACGATGCCGTGCGGGTTGTGCGGGTTGCACAGGAGAAAGGCATCGATACCGGCGGCGAAACTGCGCTCTAGCGCCGCGAAGTCAAACAGCCAGGTGTCACCGTGCTCGATCAGGGGGGTCTCGACGACGTTCGCGAGGGCCTCTTCGACGAGTTCGTAGAACGGCGGGTAGACCGGCGGGGTGATCGCGACCCGGCCGCCGGCCGGCACGGCCAGTCGGAGCGCCTCGACGATGCCGACGCTCACGTCGGTCGCGAGGTGCACGTGGCTCGGGTCGACGGTCCAGCCCCAGCGATTCAGGGCGAACGCGGCGAAGGCCGGAGCGAGCGGCCCGGGACCGTCGAGGTATCCGGTGTCGGAGGCCTGCACCCGCTCGACCAGGGTGGCGACGATGGCGGGAGCGAGGGGGTAGTCCATCTCGGCAACGAACAAGGGAAGTACGTCGGCGGGAAACCGAGTCCACTTGATGCTGCTGCGCTCGCGCCGGATACGCTCCAGCGGTGCGACCTTGATGACTGACATGAACACAGCTTGTTCCCGCCGCCGGGAATAAGCGAACAGGCACGTAAACATTCGACACATGAGCGGATGCCCCGCCGCGCAGGTATGAGCCCGTCACCGTTCGCGGGCAGCTAAATCCGACGCGTGAACGCACAGCATGGCCCAGACTGACCGCGACTAAACTAAGGGCTTCGTCTAAGGGGTGTTCGTGATCGACCAGGAGCTTGTTCGGGAACAGAACTATGTCCGGGCGCTGTACGCGCGGCTGGACGCGCTGGCCCGGGAAGCGGAAGGTCAGCTCACAGCGGTGCGCCGCCTCGACGTCGGCGGCAACCACCAGTCCCGCAGTGAACGCGACACTTTCGCGCGCCTCTACGAGGACCGCATCGTGCAGTTGCGGGAGGTCGACGACCGGCTGGCCTTCGGCCGGCTCGAAACCATGCCGGACGACTCGGGCGACTCCGTCTACCGCTACATCGGCCGGGTCGGACTGCGTGACACCGACCACAAACCCCTATTGCTGGATTGGCGGGTGCCGCAGGCGAGCGCCTTCTACCAGGCCACCGCAGCCACGCCGCTCGGCGCGCGGGCCCGCCGCCACCTGCTGTCCAAGGGGCGCAGCATCATCCGTATCGAGGATGAGATCCTCGACGCCACCCTGCTCTCCGACCCTTCGGCCACCACGCACCAGGGTGAAGGCGCGCTGCTCGCGGCGCTCACGGCGCAGCGAACCGGGCACATGTCCGACATCGTCTCGACCATCCAGGCGGAACAGGACCGCATCATCCGCTCTGATCTGTCCGGCATTCTCGTCGTGCAGGGCGGCCCCGGCACCGGAAAGACCGCCGTGGCGCTGCACCGCGCCGCCTACCTGCTCTACACTCACCGGGATCGTCTGCGCGACAGCGGTGTGCTCATCATCGGCCCATCGCGCTCGTTTCTGCAGTACATCGAGGCAGTGCTGCCCTCCCTCGGCGAGACCGGCGTCGTGCTCGCCTCCGTCGGGCAGCTGTTTCCTGGTGTCGAGGCGACCAGGGAGGATGCCCCCGCCGTCGCGGCCCTCAAGGGGCAAGCCTTCATGGCCGACCTCATGGCCCGGGCCGTGCATTCCCGGCAGCGCACCCCTGCCGCCGGGCAGGTGCTCGTCGTCAACGGTGACCGCATCGTTTTGCAGCCCGAACTCGTGGCGCACGCGATCGCGCGCGCCCGCGGCACCGGTAAAACCCACAATGAGGCCAGGGTCACGTTCGTGAAGGCCGCCATCAACGCGCTCTCCCGGGTGTGGCTCGAGCAGTTGCAGAAGCAGGGCCGGTCGATGGACGACACCGACCTTCCGATGCTGCGCGAGGACCTGCGCCTGGCCGACGATGTGCGGGTCGCGCTGAACACCGCCTGGCTGCCGCTGACCCCTCAGAAACTGCTGCAAGATCTGTACGCGCGGCCGGAGTGGCTGGCCGAACTGACCCCGCGTTGGCGGTTCGCCCAGCGCAAGCTGTTGGCCCGTGCGCGCGACGCCGAGTTCACGATCGCGGACATTCCCCTGCTCGATGAGGCGGCCGAGCTGCTCGGGGAGTACAACGCGGTCGACCAGGCCAGGAAGCGCGCGCTCAAGGAACAGCGCAAGCGTGATGTGGAGAACGCCGAGACGGCGATCGAGAACATGCGGGTGAAGGGTCTGGTCAACGCGAAAGATCTTGCCGCTCGTGCTGCCGAACTCGATGATCGAGCCACCACGTCCGAGCGTGCCGCGCGGGATCGCAGTTGGACCTACGGTCACGTCGTCATCGATGAAGCGCAGGAACTCTCCCCGATGCAGTGGCGGCTCGTACTGCGGCGCGGCCCGCGTCGCTCGTTCACGATCGTCGGTGACATTGCGCAGGCAGCGAGCGCCGCGGCATCCGCCAGCTGGAAAGAGGCGTTGCAGCCGGTGCTCGAGGGCTCGCCCGAAGCCGACCGCTGGCGACTCGAAGAGCTAACCGTGAACTACCGCACGCCCAGCCAGATCGCCATCGCGGCCGAGACGGTGGCGATCTCGCACCGCTTGGCGATCACTCCCTCGCGCACGGTGCGGTCGAGCGAATGGCCGGTCGAAACGGTAGCGGATGCCGCAGCGGCGGTGCGCCGCGACCGCGCGCTCAAGGCTGGCGGTACCCTCGCCGTGATCGTCGTCGATGCCGGCCTGGACGACCTCGAAACCGTGCTCCGGACCGAATTCGGCGACCTACTCGGCGTCGGTGCCTTTGGCCTGAGCCGGGAGATAGCTCTGCTCACTCCGCAGGACGCCAAGGGGCTCGAGTTCGACGCGGTCATCGTCGTCGACCCGACGGCCATCCTCGCGGCCTCCGAGCGTGGTGCCGGAGCGCTGTACGTCGCGATGACCCGGGCCACGCAGAGGCTGTATTTGGTGGGCGACGCGCCTCTCGGGGATGCAGCCGCCTGACTCTTCGGGAGCGAGCAGAAATGCGGAGAGTCGGCCAAAATCGGTCGGAACACCCCGGATTTGACCCGACTCAGGTCAGATGTCCGCAGTTTCGTCCGGGGGGGCGTGGCGTAATCAGGAAAAGCCTCCATTGCGGCGTTTCCGGACCACGGACCAGTGTGGCCCTCGGTTGCGCACCGGCCGAATCTCCTGAATTGGCCGCGGGCGGCCGCTAGCGTGGAACCATGACAGCGAAGTCTCACTCCACGCCCTTTTCCAGCCTGAACGATTACATCGCGCTGCCCAGAGTGGAAGGCCTCGCGCTCTCACCCGACGGGAGCCGGGTTGTGCTCACCGTGGCCACCCTCACCCGTGATTGCACGAGCTATGAACGGGCGCTCTGGTCGGTGCCGGCCGACGGTACCGGCGTTCCGACCCGCCTGACCCGGTCGGCCGCGGGCGAATCCGGGGCGGCCTTCACCGCCGCGGGCGACGTGCTGTTCGTCTCCGGCCGGCCCGATACAGCTGCTGAGGAGGGTGCTGAGAAAGGTGCTGGGAAAGACGGTGAGGCCACCCAGCTCTGGCTGCTGCCCGCCGGCGGTGGCGAGGCCCGGTTGATCACCCGCCTGGCCGGGGGAGTGACGAGTATCGCCGCCGTGGCCACCGGAGCCAACTCCCTCGTGATCGCCGCCGACCTGCTGCCCAGCCCCGTCGGCCTCGAAGCGGAAAGCCTCGCCCGCAAGAAACGCACCGAGAAGAAGGTCGCGGCCATTCTGCACGAGAGCTACCCGGTGCGATTCTGGGACCACGACCTCGGCCCGGCACAGCCGCATCTGCTCGCGCTCGACCTTGCCGACCTGCACGACACGATCGCACGCCCCGTCAGCCCCGTCAGCCCCGACAGCCCCGACAGCCCCGACAGCCCCGACAGCCCCGACAGCCCCGACAGTGACAGTGACAGTGACAGTGACAGTGACAGTGACAGCACCAGCGATGCGGGTGCCCCCGCTCCCTACCCCGCCGACCTCCCCCGTCCTCGAGACCTCACGCCCATCCCCGCCCGCACCATGGACACAGCCGGCCAGGCCCTGACCCCCGACGGAGGCACGCTCATCGTGGCCGCACGGGTGGCCGAGCAACGTTCCGGCCGTTACGTCCTGGTGTCGATCGACGTCGCCACCGGCACGCAGACCACCCTGTTCGACGAAGTGAAAGTCGATTTCGAATCCCCGGCGGTGAGCCTCGATGGTCGACAGATCGCCTTCGTGCGATCCGCCGTCAGCACACCGGATGGGCCGGCCGACCAGGAGATCTGGGTCGCCGACCTCGACGGCGGCAACCCCCGTCGCCTCGCCGCCGTGTGGGACCGCTGGCCGACCAGCCTGACTTTCGACGCGCCACGAGACGGCACTACGACCGCGCTCATCGTCACCGCCGACCATGACGGCCGCGGACCGATTTTTCGCGTGCCGCTCGACGGCGGGCCCCCCGAACAGCTCACGACCGACGACTTCAGCTACACCAACATCTGCGTCGACGCAGCGACCGGCGACCTTGCGGCGTTGCGCTCCTCCTGGATCGCACCGGCCCATCCGGTTCGCATCGGCCGTTCCGGCGCCGTCACGATGCTCGCCACACCGGCGGCCCTGCCTGACGTGCCCGGCACGATCACCGAGGTAGAGACCCGAGCCGAGGACGGTGCGCGGGTGCGCGCCTGGCTGCTGCTGCCTGCGGGAGTGTCGGCGCAGCATCCGGCCCCGCTGTTGCTGTGGATCCATGGCGGTCCGCTGAACAGCTGGAATTCCTGGAGCTGGCGGTGGAACCCGCTGTTGGCCGTGGCCCGCGGCTACGCGGTGCTGCTGCCCGACCCGGCGCTCTCGACTGGGTATGGCCTGGAATTCATCGCACGTGGCTGGAATTCCTGGGGAGCCAAGCCCTACACCGACCTGCTCGCGATCGTTGATGCCGCCAAAGCACTGCCGGAGATCGACGAGACCCACACCGCGGCGATGGGCGGATCGTTCGGTGGCTACATGGCCAACTGGGTTGCGGGGCACACCGACCGGTTCCGTGCCATCGTCAGCCACGCGAGCCTGTGGTCGCTCGACCAGTTCAACGGAACCACCGACGACTCGCAGTACTGGCAGAGCATCTTCTCCAGGCAGGGCCTGATCGACAATTCGCCGCACCTGTCCGTGCGCGACATCGTCACGCCGATGCTCGTCATCCACGGTGACCACGACTACCGGGTGCCGATCGGCGAAAGCCTGCGGCTCTGGTCGGAGCTCGCCGAACACCACGCAAATGCCGACGGCAGCACCCAGCACAAGTTCCTGTTCTTTCCCGACGAGAACCACTGGGTGCTCAAGCCGCAGCACGCCGTGGTCTGGTACGAGACAGTGTTCGCCTTTCTCGACCAGCACGTACACGGCGCCGACTGGAAGCGACCACGCCTGCTCGGTTAGGGTCCCAGGGTCAGGCGCGAGCCAGCCGATCGGTTAAAGTGGGGAGCTGGAGAGGAACCAGCTATTGAGTGACATTGCCGGCGAATTGGCGCGCGTACGCGAAGCTTTCGACAAACCCACCCTGCGCCTGCTCGACCGCAAATGGGCGCCGTTCGTGCTCGCGGTGTTCAAGACCTCGTTCAGCCGTGAGCGCCGCAGCGTTTCCTGCGAGCTGCTGCACACTCAAGTGGATGCCTACCTCGCCGACCTCCGCAGCACCGGCATCGACGCCCCCGAGAAAACCGGTCGTGCCCTCTGCGTGCAGTGGATGAACGACCTGTGGCTCTACCGGGAGATCCGTGGCGGCGGTGACGCCGACGGTGAAGCACGGGTAGAGCACTACTCGCTTACGAGCCACGCGCTCGAAGCCCTGTTGCTCGTCGACGGTCTGGCCGGCACGAGGGCGCTGATCAGCGAATCCCGGCTCGCGACGATCGTCGACACCGTGCGCCACCGGGCCACCGAGGCCAATCCCGACCGTGAAGACCGCCTGCGCCGCCTCGAACAGCAGATCGAAGAACTGACCAGCGAACGCGACCGGCTCGCCGGCGGAGGCGACATTGCAGCCGCCTCGAATGACCAGATGCACGAGGGCTACGCCAACCTCATCGACCTGATCCAGCAGTTGCCGAGCGATTTCAAACGGGTCGAAGAGTCGGTCGCGGCCATGCACCGGCAGATCGTGAACGATTTTCGGGGGGAGGAACGCCCGATCAGCGAGGTCCTCGACGACTACCTCGCCAAAACGGATACCCTCATGTCGTCGACCGCTGAGGGTCGCGCCTTCGAGGGCGCGTTCATCCTGCTGCGCAACGACGAACTCATGCAGGGGCTCAAGGCCGATCTTGAGACGATCCTGTTGCATCCGTTCGCCCTCGAACTGAGCCTGAACGAACGTCGCAGCTTCATGAGCACGGTGACCCTGCTGCGCACGGGCATCGAAAATGTGCTCACCCAGCGCAAGGGGCTCACGACCACCCTGCGCGAGCACATCGTCAACCACGACGTCGTGAAAGACCGTGAGCTGGAGCGGATACTGCGCGACATCAACCGTGAACTCGCCACTTGGATGCAGACCGCCGGGCCCCGCTCCACGGTCACCGCCGAGCTCATGCCCGGCACCCTCGAGGTCGAGCATTTGCGCGAGCGTTTCTACGATCCGGTGGCCCACCGGGGGCCGCCGGCGCTGGCCGATGTCTCCGACGCGGCACCCGCAGCGCCGAGCCTCAGCGACCTGCGCCGGCAGGGTGGGCCGCTGCTGGACGAGTTGCGCAACGCCCTCGTCGCGGCCTTCAGCGTGGGATCCGGCGCGGGATCCGGCGCGAATCCCACGGCGGGTCCGGCGGCATCCGTTGGCAGCGCGTTCAATGGGTTCGACGCGAGCCTGCGCCGACCGGTCGAGATTCTCGGACTGCTGCAGCTGGCTGCCCAACTGTCGACGCCGACCGGCGTGGTCGGCTTGGAAAGCTTCGAAACGGTGCGACCGGATGGCTCGGTGCGGTTCTTCGACGTGCCGCGCCGCACACTGACCGACGATGACACGGCGGCCCTGGCCGCCCAGAATTTGGGTTCCCAGCATGACCGATGACATGACCGATGATTTCGGTATCGACAGCGCCCCGGCGAGCCTCTCGCTGTTCGAGGGCGACGAGGGCGGGCTGAGCGTTGAGCAGCGCCGCACCCTCGTGCTGCTGCTGAAGCACCGATACATCTCGGCAGCCCTGCAGCCCGCAGAATGGCAGACCCTGCTGAAGTCGCAGAGCCTGCTCAAGTCGCGCCTCAACGACGTCTTCCTTGACCTGCACGTCGACCTGCACCACGAGGTCGCGTTCAAACGGCAGGCTTTCGCCGAGGGCGGCGAGCGGTTTCCCACCCTTCTGCACGACATCGCCTACACGCGCGAAGAGACCGTTCTGCTCGTACTGCTGCGTCAACGCTTTCGCAGCGAGCGGGCCAATGGCCAGGAGATCGTGCTCGTCGACCGCGACAACCTGGTCGAGAACGTCGGCCACTTTCGTCCGGAGCACGCCACCGACCTCTCCGGCGACGCCCGTAAGGCGTCGGCCGCGGTTGACAGCCTCGCCAAGGCACGGGTGTTGCTGAAAACCAGCGACCCAGACCGGTTTCGCATTTCGGCCGTGATCGAAGTGCTCCTGTCGGTAGAGCGCCTCGGCGAACTGCTCGACTGGCTGCGCGACGAAAACAACGAACCGCTTTTGGAGCCCCTCGAATGAACGATTCCCCGCTTTTCTACATCGACGGCGCCACCGAGGGCACCACCCAGTGGCGAGCTGAATCGATGCAGCTGGTCAACTGGGGCGGCTTCCACGGCCACCACGAGATGGACTTCGCGCGGCAGGCCACGCTCGTCTCCGGCGCGTCGGGTACCGGCAAGAGCAGCTTGCTCGACGCCTATCTCGCCCTCATGATGCCCTCCGACACCCCGTTCAACGGCGCTTCCAACGATGCCGGCTCCGGTCGTGCGCGAAGCGTCGACCAGCGCAACCTGATGACCTACCTGCGCGGCAAGACCGACGCCAACCGGGAAGCCGGCACCGACGAGCTGACCGACCAGGTGCTGCGCGGCGCAAACGCAGCCACCTGGGGCGGTATCGCCATGACCTTCATCGACGACAACCAGCGACGGTTCACCGTGCTGCGGGCCTATTTCGTGCCGCGTGGCGCCCACAAATTCGCCGATGTCACGATGAAAATGGCCACGACAGACGGGAGCCTTGACCTGCGCGACCTCGCCTCGCTTGCCGAGAATCGGTTCGACAAGCGTGCCCTCAAGGCCCGTTTCGAGGGCCTCGAGGTGTTCGACACTTACGCGGCGTTCTCCCAAACGCTGTACACCCGCCTCGGCATCGGCGCCAACGGTGAGGGCGGCAAGGCCCTGCGCCTGCTCGCTCGCATCCAGGCTGGCCAACAGGTGAAAACGGTCGACGGACTATACAAGTCGATGGTGCTTGAAGAGCCCGCGACCTTTGCCGCCGCTGACAAGGCGGTCGACCACTTCGAAGACCTAGAACGCTCCTACGGCGCCATGGTCACCGAGGCGCAGAAGGCCCAGGTGCTTGAACGCCTGCCTGAACTGCACAAGTCCTACATGGCCGCGACCGCCACGGCTGACCTGGTCGACACCTTCGGGGTGCACCGGACAGGGGACACCCCGTTCGTACTCTGGCAGCTGCTCACCGAACAGACCCTGCTCGAGAACGCCGCCGACACCAACCGGGCCGCACGTCGAGTCAACCAGACCGCGCAGGCGCAGGCCCGCGACGGGGAAACCGCGCTAAAGACCCGGGTCGTGCAGTTGCAACAACAGCAGCGCGACAACGGCGGGGACGTGCTCGAACGGCTGCAGACCGAACTCGTGCAACTCGGCGACCAGCACGACAACGTGGCTCGTGAGCGCGCCGGTTTCGACGACCGGGTGCGCTCTCTGGCCACGCCGATCGACTCGGCCGCCGCGTTTGCGGTCGCCCAGCAGGGTGCCGACCTGTTTGCCGCCGGGTTCGCCGCCGCGGAGACCGCTCTGGAGACGACCCGCTCGGCACTGCAGCGCGAGGTATACCCGGTGGAGGAAGGCATCCGCTCGCTCAAGCAGGAACGCGCGTTCCTGACCGGGCGTGAGAGTCTGGTGCCGCAGGCCCTGCACAAGGCTCGGCTGCTGATTGCCGAGGCCGCGGGCATTCCGGTGGAGGAATTGCCGTTCGTGGCCGAACTCATCGACCTCGCTGCCGGTGAAGAACAGTGGCGGCAGGCCGCCGAGGTGACGCTCGCGTCGGTCGTTAAGGTTCTGCTCGTCGACGAGACCCGGCTCGCGCACCTGAGCGCGGCGATCGATCCGCTGCAGCTGCCGCTGCGCATCCACTTCGAGGGTGTGGCGCTGCAGCCGCACCAGGATCTCGCCGGTGACTCCCGCTACGTGTCGGGCAAGCTCGACGTTAAGAAATCACCGTTCAGTGGCTGGGTGCAGGCACGCCTCAGGTCATCGAACCTGGACGCGTTGTGTGTGGCCAGCCCGTCCGAGCTGGGGGGGCCGTCCGAATCGGGACGCACAGCCGCACGGGTGACCCCGGGCGGCCAGACCCGCAACGGTTCCCGCGGAGCCCACGGCGTGAACCTGGGCCAGAAATCGATCATCGGGTTCTCCAGTCGGGCCCGGCTCGATGACATAGCGGCGGAGCTGGCCGTGCAGGGGCTGGCGGCTGACGCTGTCGCTGGGCGGGCATTCTCTGTTGCAGAGCAACTCGCCCAACTGCGCGCCCAGCAGGGCGCTCACCAGCACATTCTCGATACCACCTGGGCGGCCATCGACGTCGACGCGACCGCGACGCGCATTCAGGGCAAAAAAACCGAACAAGAGCGGATGCTGGCCGGCAGCGATATTCTGCGAGGCCTGAGTGATGAAGAGGCCAGGCTCACCCTCGAACTCGACGCGGCGCAGAAAGTGAAGCACGTTACCGACCAGACCGGGGCAGCACTCAATGAGGAACAGGGCAGCATCGTCGACGCCCAGGACACGGTGAACGATCGACTCGACCAGATCGCACGGAGTGAGGCCCTGACCCTGTCAGCCGAGCATGCCGCACACCTGAGTGCGCAGTTCGCCTTGGTCACCGATCAGAACGATCTCGCTGGCTTTGCCGGTGGCCTGAAACGATTGCGGGAGCGGCTCATTGCCCAGTCGGCGCAGGATCGGGGCCTCGCCGCCCGCGATCGCGCGACCATGATCGGTATCTTCGAGAGCTACCAGGGCCGCTGGCCCGACCCCAATATCGGTGTGGCGCTCGAGTCGGTGACGAGCTACACCGACATTCTCGACGCCATCCGCACCCTCGGCCTGTCCGAGCGGCGCCAGGAATGGAAGCGCCGGCTGTCGGCGTGGAGCGGGCAGGACCTCGTTCCGCTCACCGGCGCGTTTAACACGGCGATCGAAGAGATCGAGGATCGACTACGGCCGATCAATGAGATTCTCGCGATCCTGCCCTTCGGCGCGACCCGCGACCGCCTGCAGATCTCCCTGCGCCGACTGCACCGTGACGACACGACAGCGTTTCGCAAGGAGCTTAAATCGCTCTCGTCGGGGTCGACCGAGCAGCTCACCGACGACGAAACCGAAGACCGTTTCACCCGCCTGCAACGGTTCATGAGCCTGATCCGCCGGCCGGACAAGTTTAACGGTTCCAACAACTCCAACGGTTCCAACAACTCCAACGGTTCCAACAACTCCAACAACTCCAACGACTCGCAGCGCGACCTGCTGCTCGACGTGCGAGCGCACGTGGAGATCACCGCCATACGCGTCACGCCGGAGGGCGTCGCACGCAGCACCTACTCGTCGCTTGGAGGTAAGAGCGGTGGCGAGTCGCAGGAGCTCGTGGCCTTCGTCGTCGGCGCTGCCCTGCGTTTTCAGCTTGGCGACGAGAGCCGCACCCGGCCCCGTTTCGCCCCGGTGTTCCTCGACGAAGGTTTCGTGAAATCCGACGCGGAGTTCGCTGGTCGCGCCGTCGCTGCGTGGAAGGGCCTTGGCTTTCAGCTCATTGTGGGTGCGCCGCTCGATAAGGTCACCGCCCTCGAACCATCGATGCAGCTCGTGCTGTCGATCACCAAGAACACCGCCACCGGCTACTCCTACATCACGCCGCTGCTGTCGCCGGAGACGGTTGTGGCCTAAGCGCCGGCCGGGTAACCCGGGGCAGTGCTGCGTGCGGTAGCGCACGTGCCGTTGCTGAACCGGCATTCGCCGACAGGGTGCGACACCGTGCGGGTGTCCCCGCACGGTGTCGGCCGCAAGGGCTTGGGCGTAGCATGTCTGCAGGTCGGTCCAAAGTTCTTCTGACTGACTTGGACCGCACTCACCGACCAGCACCGAGGACTGGAGCAGAATCTTGACCAGAATGCGGCGACTCCATCGCAATCCCAGCTTTCGCAACCCCACTTTTCTGTCTACCTGGCTGCTCTGGCTGGTCGGATTTCTCGCGTTCCCAATTGCGGGTCTCGCCGGTACGGCGGTCGGTGGGCGCGTCAGTAACCCCGTCTCGGCCCTTATCGGTGGCGCGGTCTGTGGGGTCGTCATCGGCGTCGGTCAGGTGCTGGTCAGCCGGCGTCGTCTCAATCCGTTGAACTGGATTCCGCTGACCGGGATTGGCCTGGGTTTGGGGCTATTCCTGGGCTCGACGGTGGTCAACTATCGCACGACGCTGCCGGAGTTGGCTCTAATGGGAGCGATCACCGGGATCGTACTCGGCGCGGCGCAGGCCGTGGGGTTACCGCCGCGCACACGGCGACGCTGGCTGTGGGCCCTTGGCATGGCCACGCTGTGGGCGCTCGGCTGGACCGTGACGACGCTGGCCGGGGTCAACGTCGAGGCGCAGTTCATGAATTTCGGTGCCATCGGAGCGGTGACCGTTACGGCGCTGTCCGGACTCCTCCTGCATTTTCTGCTGCCGTTTCATCCCTCGTCGGGCATGTGGTTGCGCTCACGCCCGATTACTACTGTGCCCTAGGCTCGCACCCTATTCACGGTGTCGGCTCTTGCGCCAGGTACGCCAGGCACCGGTGGCCCACAGCGCCCAGAGCACGAGCAGGGGCTGAAAGGCGAGGCGGATGCCTCGCGACAGATCCGAGTTCAGCCCAAACGAGTCGGTCGCCGTGGCGAATTGCGAGATGTTGCCAGGAAAGATCGCGACGAAGAATGCGGCAACAAGCCAGCCGATCTGAACCCGCCAGCGGTGCAGTGCGAGCAGTGCGATCCCGAGGGTGATCTCGGCGATTCCGGAGAGCATGACAACCAGGTCCGTGTTCAGTGGAACCCAGGCTGGAACCTGCGCCTGAAATGCCTCCCGATTGAACGTGAGATGGCTGATTCCCGCCAGCAAAAGAAAAGCCCCGAGGGCCAGCTGGCCTAGTAGTCGCGGCAGCGAACGACCTGAGTGTGCGGCCGCCTCTGCGGGTTGGGGGGGAGTCATTTCATCGAGTGTAATTGCCGGTCATCAGCAACCGGCCCGTAGCGCCTGAATTGGTGGGCAACATCGCGCGGGAATGAATTAGCACGTCCACGCGTCTGGCTCGCTCTAGGTCGACCGTGCCCCTTGGCCTGCGCGATCTTTCTGGTGCTGCCGCCCGACGGATCTCACCTTCCAGAAGCTGGCCTGCGGCTATCGGCTGAGCAGGCGGGCGAAGAAGCCGCCGGTGGATTTCTCTTTCACGTGGCCCTCGCAGCGCTGGTTTCGCGGCACGCCCTTCATGACCTGGTCGACGTGCTGGCCGCACCCGGCCCAGGTGGTCTTCTGACAGGTCTTGCAGGTGACAGCTCTGCACATGGTGGGTGCCTTTCGTTGGGGAAGTAACTCCACACTATACCCATAGGGGTATAAAAACTTTTACGGTACCAACGGATGCTCCTGCCCGCGTCGGTGTATCGTGCCAGCGACGAGTGCGTGGCCGACCAGTCGCGTGCAGGAACCCCAGGAGAGCGGTGCAGCATGAGCAGTGAACCCCCGATCAACGACGTCACCGATGACGACATTGAGGTCACGCACTCCAAAGCCTGGGCCGCCGGCGTACCAGGAGTGCTCCACTCTTTGCAACCGGCGATCACCCAGATGGGTGCCCTGCGGGGAATGCGCGCCCTATTGGCGATGAACCAGAAAGACGGTTTCGACTGCATGAGCTGTGCCTGGCCCGACCCGGGCCAACGCAAGACCTTCGAATTCTGCGAGAACGGTGCCAAGGCGGTTACCTGGGAGGCCACCCCGATCACCATCCCGACCAACTTCTGGGCCGAACATTCCCTGACAGACCTGCGAGAGAAGAGCGAATACTGGCTCGGCATGCAGGGGCGGCTGGTCGAACCCGTCTACAAGCCGGCCGGCAGCGACCACTACGGCCCGGTCAGCTGGCCCGAGGCCATTCGGGTGATCGCCGCCAAGCTCAAAGGTCTTGACTCGCCCGACCAGGCCGCCTTCTACACGAGTGGCCGCGCCTCCAACGAGGCCGCATTCGCCTACCAGCTGTTCGCGCGCGCTTACGGCACCAACAACCTGCCGGACTGCTCCAATATGTGCCATGAATCCACCGGTTGGGCCATGGGCTTGACCGTCGGCATTGGCAAGAGCACGGTCAGCTACGACGACTTTGCGAAATCCGACCTGATCATCATCATCGGCCAAAACCCCGGTACCAATCATCCGCGCATGCTCACCGCGCTCGAAGAAGCCAAAGATGCTGGCGCCCAGATCGTCGCGATCAACCCCCTGCCCGAGGCCGGCCTGCGCCGCTACAAGAACCCGCAACGGGCGCGCGGAGTGATTGGCCATGGCACCGACATGGCAGACCAGTTTCTGCAAATTCGCCTCGGCGGCGACATGGCGTTGCTGCAGGCTGTCTCGAAGCGAGTGCTCGACGCCGAGGCCGCTGCCCCGGGAACCGTCCTCGATCAAGCTTTTCTTGACGAACACTGCCACGGGCTGACCGAGTTGCGCCAGCATCTGTCCCAACTTGACGAGCGGATGGTGTTGGCCGCGACCGGCTTGCGCGCGGCACAAATCGACGAATTGGCGCAACGCTACCTGGGCGCTGATCGGGTGATCGTTACCTGGGCGATGGGAGTGACGCAACAAAAAAAAGGCATCGAGATCGTCAAGGAAATCATCAACCTGCTGCTGCTGCGCGGCAACATCGGCAAGCCCGGTGCCGGTGCCTCACCGATTCGCGGCCACAGCAACGTGCAGGGTGACCGCACCATGGGCATCTGGGAGCAGATGCCGCCGGCTTTTCTCGACGCTTTGCAAGCCGAATTCGGTTTCGACCCGCCACGCGAGCACGGCGTTGATGCCGTCGACGGAGTGCGTGCGATGCGCGACGGAAGGTTGAAGGTGTGGATGGGGCTTGGTGGCAACTTCGTCTCTGCCATGTCCGACACCGGCGTTGCCGAAGCCGCCATGCAACGCACCGAAATGAGCGTGCAAATCTCTACCAAATTGAACCGATCGCATGCCGTGACCGGCGAGGAGGCTCTGATACTACCGACCCTGGGGCGCACCGAAATCGACGAGCAGGCCGGTGGGGTGCAGTTTGTTTCCGTGGAGGACACGGTCTGCGCGGTGCACCCGTCGTGGGGAAAGCTCAAACCGGTCGCACCGAACCTGCTCTCGGAGGTCGCGATTATTTCGCGACTGGCCAGCGCCGTGCTCGCCGACTCGGTCGCGGTCGACTGGGCCGGATTCGAGGCCGACTACGACCGTATCCGTGACCACGTCGCCCACGTGGTTGAGGGGTTTGAAAACTATAACCAACGCATCCGGCAGGAGGGCGGATTCATGTTGCCGAACGGCCCGCGGGACTCGCGCACCTTCAACACCCCGATCGGCAAGGCCATGCTGACCACGAACACCCTTGAGTATCTTGAAGTACCGCAGGGGCGTCTGGTGCTGCAGACGCTGCGCAGTCACGACCAGTTCAACACCACCATCTACGGCCTCGATGACCGCTATCGCGGTATTAAGAAGGGTCGCCATGTGGTCTTCATCAACAAGAAGGATCTGATCACCCTCGGTTTCTCCGATGGCGACCTGGTCGACGTGCACAGCGAGTTCAGCGACAACGTCGACCGGGTGTTGCGCGGCTATCGTCTGGTTGCGTATCCGACACCACGCGGTTGCGCCGCCGCCTACTATCCAGAGGCGAACGTGCTCGTGCCGCTCGATAGTGTCGCCGACGGCAGCAACACACCGGTGTCGAAGGCTGTCATCATTCGATTGGAGCGTGCTGCTTGAATCTTTACGTTACTGCGCGGTGTTCACCCAGCCGGTTGTGTCGGGGTGTTCATTCTCGGGCTTCTGGCAGACGGCGATGACCACATCCGCAGCCCGCGCAACGGCCGTGCGTGAGGTTACCTCCGAGTTGGTTGCGGCGAGACCGGCGGCATAGCCGACCATGAACGTCGTGATCGGGGCGGCCGTCGGACTCACCGCGTGAGCGGCTTCACCGGCGACGGTGAGAATGAGGTCGTTGTCTACCTCGAGGTCCACGATCTGCAGTGCTTGGCTGAGGCGGCGGATCCACTGCTTGAGAATTTCTTCGTCTTCGGCGTTGTGGGTCACAGCAACTCCTTCAGTTTCGAGTACGTCGGATGCTTGGCTGGTCCGAGGCTACCCCAAGCTTGGAATTTCCGTGCAAGGAGATTGGGTCGAACCGGGGGCTACCAGCCCATGGTGCCCGGCGCACCCTTGAACGGCCCGACGATGTTCGCGGTTATCCAGCCGCCGTAAAAGTCGCCGTCTTGTGCGCGCACCGTTTCACCATCGACCGTGCACCGGTCCATCGCCCCCGGATAGACAGCGACGCGGTCGGCTAACGATTCGTAACCCGAAGTCGGTGTGGGATAGAACCAGGCGGACCGGGCGCGGGAGCCGACCGAGAGGTATCCGGCAGCGCCCTTGTATTCGCAGTAACTGTGGCCCGCAGCTGGTTGAAGCACCCCTGGCGTGAAGGAGCTCCGCGGCAGGTAGTACACCGGTGGGTGGCTGGTCTCGAGCACTCGCACGACATCTTTCGTGTCGGCGATGGTCACGCCGTCGAGTTCGATTGTTATGTGTTCCCCGGTATGTTCGACGCGGGGCGGGCGCGGATAGTCCCAGACGGATTCCTGGCCGGGGCGGATGGGGTCGCGTTGCAATCGCTCATTCATGACCCGATGCTAGGTTGGCAACCTGCGAGGACGCGTCATGCGTGCGCCGAGGTCATCACGCTTCGCTCACGACTGGGGCATTCGTTTTGGGTATGCGCGCCTAGCACCCTCGTACATGCCGGGCTAACCTAACTGAAGCGGGCGCGCGAGGTCTGAGGCGGTAGATGAGACCGGTGACGAATCGCTTCATTCTTACCGTATGGACAGCATCGCTCGCTGCAGCGTCACCGATGTGTGCGGGGCGAGAGCGTAACGCGGTCATTGTTCACACGGAATATCTTTCTGGGGTGAGTGGTTTCTTCTCCACGTGCACGCAGTAAGGAGTAAGGAGTAAGGCAGGTTGACCATGACAGCCCCGACCTCCCCGACCAGCCTCCACTGCGGGCCGGAAACATTCGAAGGACGGTCAGTGTAAAGCTGAATCTATTCACATATAGTCACACGCACATTTCTAACCAGGAGATATACCAATGACTGCAGTTCCCGCCATCACTCTCAACAACGGTACGACTATTCCGCAGCTCGGTTTCGGAACCTACCAGGTCACCCCGGAGACGACGAAGGCGGCGACCCTCGCCGCTCTTGAAGCCGGCTATCGGCACATTGACACGGCAGAGATGTACGGTAACGAGAAAGAGGTCGGCGAAGCTATCGCAGAGTCTGCGTTGGACCGGTCTGAGATTTACGTCACGAGCAAGCTCAACAACGGGTTCCATGACCGTGCCGACGCTCTTGACGCTTTCGACCGCACCCTGGACGCCCTCGGCTTCGATTACCTCGACCTGTTCCTTATCCACTGGCCGCTCCCGGCTGTTGGAGACTTCGTCGAGACGTGGAAGGCCATGGAAGAAATGCAGCGATCCGGCCGCGTTCGCACCATTGGCGTGAGCAACTTTCAGCGAGAGCACCTGCAGCGTTTGTTCGACGAGACCGACACCGTGCCGGCCGTCAACCAGATCGAGGTCCATCCGTACCTCACGCAAGATTCGTTGCGTGCGTTCAATTCCGCGCACGGCATTGCAACCGAGGCCTGGTCGCCGCTCGCGCAGGGAGCAGTTCTTTCCGACCCGGTGATCCTGGCAATCGCCGGCCGCGTCGGTAAGACCGCCGCTCAGGTCACTCTGCGCTGGCACGTGCAGCGGGGTGACATCGTCTTCCCGAAGTCGGTTACCCGCAGCCGAGTCGACGAAAACTTCGCCCTCTTCGACTTCGTTCTCACCGAAGCGGATATTGCGGCGATCACTGCCCTGAACCGCGACGAGCGCACGGGCCCGAACCCCGAAGAGTTCAACTACATCCCTTAGCCTCCGGTCAGCGACGGCTAAGGGCTGGCGCTGAAAAAATTGGCTACAGTGTGCGCATGATCTCTGATGCGGTGGTTCTGACGGTTGCTGGCCCGCATGGCCCGCGCGATGTGCGCCTGTCTAGCCCGAGCCGGGTGCTCTGGCCCGATCCCGGAATCACCAAACTCGACCTCGCCCACTTCCTCATGGAGGTGGGCGAGGCGTTCGTGCGGGCCAACGGTGACCGTCCACTGTCGCTGCAACGCTTCAGCAACGGCATCGACGGTGAGCAGTTCTTCTCGAAGAACCCGCCAAAGGGCGCGCCCGACTATATACGGGCCGTTCCCGTGGTCTACCCGAGTGGGCGCACGCATCCGCAGCTCGTGATCGATGAACCGGCCGCCGCGGTGTGGGCCGTGCAGATGAACACGATCGTGTTCCACCCGTGGCCGTCCAGGGCCGAACTCTCGGATAACCCCGACGAACTGCGCATCGATCTCGATCCGCAGCCGGGCACGGACTTCGCCGACACCATTCCCGTCGCCTTCGAACTGAAGAGCCTGCTGGCCGAGGCCGGGTTGACCGCGTTTGTGAAGACATCGGGAAATCGTGGCCTGCACGTGTTCGCACCGATCAAGCCGACCCGCGAATTTCTCGACGTGCGGCACGCGGTCATTGCCGCGGCGCGCGAGCTGGAACGACGGATGCCCGCCCAGGTGACCTCAAATTGGTGGAAGGAAGAGCGCGGCGCGCGCATCTTCATCGACTACAACCAAGCCAACCGTGACCGCACCATGGCCGGCGCCTACAGCCCACGGCCGTTGGCGAACGCGCCGGTGTCGTGCCCGTTGGAATGGAGCGACCTCGCCCAGGCCGACCCGCATGCGTTCACGATTCTCACCGTGCCGACCCGTCTGCGGGAGCAGGGCGACCCGTGGGCCGCCATGCACGACCAGCCCGGCTCGATCGACACTCTCTATTCGTGGTGGGAACGCGATCTGGCCGACGGCCTCGGCGAGCTACCGTTTCCGCCGGACTTTCCCAAGATGCCGGGGGAGCCGCCGCGGGTACAGCCGAGCCGCGCTCGTAAGGTCGAGTAGCCCGAAGCGACTAGTTCACGATCCGCTCGGCGGGCAGTGGCGCGTCGGGTGGAGTACCGGTACCGAACGGGCGGCCGCCGAGCTCGGCGCGAGAGTGCGGTGCCAGCCAGGCGGCAGTATCAGGTCCCTTCGGCACGATGCCACTGGGATTGATGTCCACATGGGTCACGTAGTAATGCTTCTTGATCTGGTCGAAATCGATCGTGTCACCGAAACCAGGCGTCTGGAACAGGTCGCGGGCGTAAGCCCACAGCACCGGCATCTCGCTGAGCTTGTTTCGATTGCACTTGAAATGCCCGTGATAGACCGCGTCAAAGCGGGCGAGGGTGGTGAACAAGCGGATGTCTGCCTCGGTGATCGTGTCGCCCACGAGATATCGCTGCCCGGCCAGACGCTCTTCGAGCCAGTCCAGCCGGGCGAACAGGGCGTCGTAGGCCCGCTCGTAGGATTTTTGGCTGCCGGCGAAGCCGCACTTGTAGACGCCGTTGTTCACGTCGTGGAAGATCAGGTTCGCCACCTCGTCGATCTCGGCGCGCAGGCCTTCGGGATAGAGGTCGGGGGCGCCGGCTCGGTGGTGCGCCGTCCACTCGGTCGAGAAATCCAGGGTGATCTGCGGGTAATTGTTGGTGACGACCTTGCCGGTCGGCACATCGACGATCGCCGGCACGGTGATGCCGCGCGGATAGTCGGGAAAACGGGCGAAGAAGGCCTGCTGCAGGCGTTCGATGCCGAGCACCGGGTCGAGCCCGTCCCGGTCCAGGTCGAAAGTCCAGCTGTTCTTGTCGTGGGTTGGGCCGGGCAGGCCGAGCGAGATGGCACCCTCTAGGCCCAGAAGACGACGCACGATCGTGGTGCGGTTCGCCCACGGGCAGGCGCGGGCGGCGACCAGCCGGTAGCGGCCCGGTTCCACGGGCCAGCCATCGCGGCCATCCCGGGTGATGCGGTCCTCGATGTAGTTGGTGTCGCGGTTGAAGTCCAGGCCGGGCTTGATGTAACTGGGTTGGAGGCTCATGCGTCCACGCTACGCGACTTGCACCGAACCGGCACGGTAGACCTAAGCCTCGCCACCCAGCTCGCTGCCCAGTTCGGCCGTGAGCTCGGCATCGGTGCGGGCATCGATGATGCCCCACATCATGTGCGTCGGGCCGCTGCTGTCGCTCGGCTCGACGCGCGGCCGGCTGGCCCAGCCGCGTGCGACGGCGGCGGCACCGAGTTGCTCGAGAGAAGCGCTGATGCGGGTCTTGCGAATCTTGCCAGCCAGCACGCTGCCGTCTGGCGCCTGCCGCCAGCCGCGTTTATGGCCGATCACCCGACCGATTTCTTCGTCGGTCAGCCAGCGCGAAAAGCTGCGGGTGGGTGGGTCGATGGCAATCAGCTTCATGCCCACACTGTACCCGCAGCCCCGTGTCCCGCCGGCTGCATATGGTGCCAGCGACACGTGCTGACGACTGGTCCGGGTAATAATCACAGGAGCATCCCCGACCAACAAGACGGAGAACCAATCATGAGCAGTCGTCTCAACCCGTACCTCGGCTTTCGCGACACCGCCCGCGAAGCAATGGACTTTTACCAGAGCGTCTTTGGTGGCGAGGTCACCCGCAGCACGTTCGGTGAGTACCAGGCAAGCGAAGATCCGGCCGAGCAGAACAAGATCATGCACTCGGAGCTGACGACAGCGAGCGGATTCTCGCTGATGGCTTCCGACACGCCCAACAGCATGGAACTCCCTACGAGCAGCAGCGTCACAGTCTCCCTCAGCGGTGAGGATGAGGCCGAACTGACCGGCTACTGGGACAAGCTGGTCGCGGGCGGCGCCGTCACGATGCCGCTTAACAAAGCGCCCTGGGGCGACAGCTTCGGCATGCTGGTCGACAAATTCGGCACGAATTGGATGGTCAACATCGCCGGCGCTGCTCCCGAGTCCGCGGCTGCCTCCGATTCCGGTGAGGCAGCATTTTGAGACGACGTCACCCGGTGACTTGTCGGTACACCGTCTGCGAAAAGTTTCTGCGCGCGACGGTGTGTGCACCTATGCTGAGCCCGTGATGAAGGCATCGGCGACACACATTGCTCGCAACGCGAGCAACAGTTCGGCACTGCAACGGCTGGCACGATTAGGGTTCGCCGTCAACGGGCTGCTGCACATCCTCATCGGGTCGATCGCGATCGCCGTGGCGATCGGTGCGAGCAGCGGCTCTGCCGATCAGAGCGGAGCGCTCGCCCAGCTGGGCTCGAGCCCAGGCGGGGTGTTTCTACTCTGGATCGTCGTGGTCGGCATGTTCGCACTGGGACTGTGGCTGCTCGTCTCCGCATTCGTGATCCAGGGCGAGCCCGAGCGCAAATGGTCGCGTCGTCTGGCCAACATTGCTAAAGCCATCGTCTACTTCGCTATCGGCGCCACGGCATTGATCTTCGCTCGGGGCGGTTCGTCCAGTTCGGCCGACAGCACCCAGAACGCCAGTTCGTCGCTGCTGTCTTCGCCCGGCGGCGTCATCGTGCTGTTTCTGGGTGGTGTGGCCGTGCTCGGTATCGCCGCCTACTTCATCTACAAGGGGGCAGCTCAGAAGTTCCGGTCAGACCTCGCCGTGCCGAGCGGATCGGCTGGACGCACGGTCATCGCCCTCGGTGTCGTCGGTTACGTGGCCAAGGGCATCGCGCTCGCCGTGGTCGGGGTCCTCGTCGGTGTCGCCGCGCTCACCAACGATGCCAGCAAATCCACCGGGCTTGACGGGGCGCTCAAGGCGCTCGCCGCCCTGCCGTTCGGAACCATCGCCCTGATCCTGATCGGCATCGGCCTGATCGCTTACGGCCTGTACTGCTTCGTTCGCGCCCGCCGCGCCCGGTTGTAATCCGCGGGACGCATGACGGGTATCCCAGGCGATCATCCCTTCGAGCACGACGAGCGAGATCGAAGGTGAGGCGAGGGCAGTGGTCGGCGCCGAACAGCATCAGCTCAATCGGTGGGTGGCCAGACCGATCATGATCAGCGTCAGGGTCGTCGACCGTTCCGCCTGCAGCAGGTCGACGACAAAATTTTCGGTAGCGGGTGCGCGACACCGTTCCAGACCGGATATCGCGCATCTGCGATTGATGCGTTTCGCAAGTGGTGTCGCTGAGGCCTTCGGATGCCGATCACTCGACATGGAGCAATGGTAGGTCGTGCTCGCGTCATTCGGAGGATATATCGCCCGGTGCTTTATCGGGCCGCCAGCCCCGCCAGGACGGCTGGCGCAGCCGACCGGTCGCGGTCCACTCGGCGAACTCGACCTCGGCGACGAGGGTGGGGCGCGTCCAGACCGCGCCGTGAGCATCTGTTGACGGGATGTCGCTGAACGGAGTGGTCTTGCGCACGAGCCGGGTAAGCCGTGAGCGGATGTCGGCCAGGTCGCGTTCCCCGAACCCGGTGCCGACCCGGCCGACGTAGCGCAAGCCCCCTTCGGTTGGAACACCGAGCAGCAGCGACCCGATTGCGCCGGACCGGTTGCCGTGGCCTGGTCGCCAGCCGCCCACCACGACTTCCTGGGTGCGAAAATGCTTGATCTTCATCCAGTCCCTGGAACGGCGACCGACCGTGTAGCGGCCATTCTGCCGTTTGGCCATGACACCTTCCAGTCCAAGCTGGCGGCTGGTCTGGAAAGCCTCGTTGAAGTCGCCGTGAAAACGTGGCGGTACCTGGGTGGAGCCCGTAGCGGTCACCGCGGCCTCCAGGCAATCGCGGCGGGCGTTGTAGGTGAAACTGGTAAGTGGGCGGCCGTTCAGTTCGAGCACGTCGAAGAGCATGAACTGCACCGGAGCCTTCCTGGCAGCCGAGACGCGCGAACGGGCCTCGGTCAAATTCATCCGCGTCTGCAGCAGGCCGAAGTCGGGGCGACCGCGTTTGTCGACGGCCACGATCTCGCCGTCCAGCACTGCGCCGTCCAGCACGGCGCCTTCGAGCACTGCGCCGTCCAGCACGGCGCCTTCGAGCACTGCGCCGTCCAGCACTGCGCCTTCGAGCACTGCGCCGTCCGGCACGGCGCCTTCGAGCACTGTGACGTCCAGTGCCACGCCTTCCGTTTCTGGTGGCCCTGTTCCCGGTGCCAGTGCGGAGAGCAGGTCGGCCACGAGGTCGGGGTAGGACGCAGTCACGTCGTGCCCGTTGCGGGTGACCAGGCGAACGCTCTGCTCGGACAGCGAGAGGTAAGCGAGCGCGCGCATGCCGTCCCATTTCATTTCGAACGCCCACTCATCGGCTCCGAGATCGGCTTCGGAGCCGGCCGCGGCGAGCATGGGGGAGTACGCGTTCTTCGATGGTGGAGGCGCGATCCTGGCTGCGGGGCCGCTGGAGGGGCGGGCATTCGTGCGTGAGCCACCGGATGCCCCGCCGCCGGGCTTCATGCGGTGAATCAGCCAATTGTTCGCGGCCGTGCTGCTGTGGCTGTGGCTGTCGCTCGTGCGAATCAGGGCGAACCGGGCGGTGCCGCCGAGCCCGGCGTCTGCTTCACCGTGCAGGGTCACGATCACCTCGTCGTCACGCCACTTTTCGAGTTCGTACACCCCGCGGTCCCAGATGGACACGTCTCCCGCGCCATATTCTCCGACTGGAATATTTCCCTCGAAACTGCCGTACTCGAGGGGATGATCCTCCACGTGCACCGCGAGTCGGTTCTGCGCGGGCGTGACGGGCACGCCGCGGGGCAGCGCCCACGACACGAGCACCCCGTCGTGTTCGAGCCGGAAATCCCAGTGCAGGCCGCGGGCGTGATGCTCCTGAATGACGAACGACATACCAGCGGATGCCGTGGCCGTCGCGGCCAGCACCGGCTCGGGCGTCTTGTTGGCGTCCCGTTTGCTGCGGTACACCGTCAGCCGATCCGGCGAGACGAGCGCCGGGGCTGAGCTTCCGTTCGCCACGCCCGCGTCGCGCCCAGCGTGCTCGAATGAATCCGCTGTGAGCAGCGCGAGCGGATCCTCCCGCCGCTTCAGGCGGGCGAGCACCTGCTTGTAGTCGAGTTGCTCAAGGTCGGCCGACGCCAGCTCCTTCCAGGTGCGGGGGGTCGCGACCATCGGATGGCTGCGCCCGCGTAGGGAATACGGCGCGATCGTGGTCTTTGCGGCGTTGTTCTGGCTCCAGTCGACGAACACCTTGCCGGGACGCACGCTCTTCTTCATGTCGCTCACCACGAGGTCGCGGTGGTCGGTTTCGAGCGCCCGCGCCAGTTCGTGCGCCACGGCCGACACCTGATCGGAGGTATAGGACAGGTCGAGGGCAGCATACAAGTGGATGCCTCTGCTCCCGCTGGTCACCGGCATCGGTTGCAGCCTCATGTCCTGCAGAATCAACCGGGCCAGCCGCGCCACCTCGGCGCACTCGAGCAATCCCACGCCCTCACCCGGGTCGAGGTCGAGCACCAGCCGATCGGGATTGCGCGGGGTGCCGGTGCGGCCGAACTGCCACTGCGGCACATGGATTTCGAGGGCGCTCATCTGCCCGAGCCAAGTGAGGGTGGCGAGGTCGTTCACCATCGGATAGGTGTTCACGTGGTCCTTGTGTGCGATCTCGTGCCGCTTGACCCAGCTCGGCGTCGACGGTTCGAGATTTTTCTGAAAAAACATCGGCCCGGGGTTCTCTTTCGTACCGATGCCGTGCACCCATCGTTTGCGGGTGGCGGGGCGGTTCATTGCGTGTGGAATCAGTACCTCGGCGATTGCCGCGTAGTAGGCCAGCACATCGGCCTTGGTGGTGCCGGTCTCCGGGTACAGCACCTTGTCGAGGTGGGTGAGCGTGATGCGGTGTCCTTCGATGGAGACGACCTGGCTGCTGGCGTTCATGCGACAACTGTGCCGCAAAAACCATGGGTCTACTAGGCGAAAAATGTCTCATTCGGGTGTGTACTGATCGTATGAGAAGCATCTGGACCGGTGCGATCACCTTCGGACTCGTCAATGTTCCCGTCAAGGTGTACAGCGCCACCGAAGACCATGACGTCGCACTGCACCAGGTGCACGATGTCGATGGGGGCCGCATCCGCTATCAACGTCGTTGTGAAATCTGTGCCAAGGTCGTTCCCTACGACCACATCGACAAGGCCTTCGAAGACGGCGAGCAGACCGTTGTGCTCACCGCGGACGACTTCGCCGCGCTGCCGGCCGAGCACAGCAAGGAGATCGATGTGGTCGAGTTCGTGCCCAGCGACCAGATCGATCCGATCATGCTCGACAAGAGTTACTTTCTTGAACCCGACGGTAAATCTACCAAGGCCTACGTGTTGCTGCGGCGCACCCTCGAAGCCACCGATCGCACCGCGATCGTGCACTTCGCGCTGCGGCAGAAGACCCGGCTTGGCGCGCTGCGTGTGCACGGAGACGTGCTCATGCTGCAGTCCCTGCTCTGGGACGACGAGGTGCGCGAGGCCAAATTCGCTTCCCTCGACGAGCGGGTGAACATCAGCGCCAAAGAACTAGACATGTCCGCGGCGTTGGTCGAGTCGTTCGCGGCCGATTTCGCACCGGATGCCTTCAACGACGATTATCAAGACGAACTGCGCGCCCTCATCGAAGCCAAGCTGAAAAGCGGCGCTGCCGTGTCGACCGAGGCGACGTTCGGCGAGGCGGCGGAGGAGGGTGAGGGCGGCGAGGTGCTCGACCTCATGGAAGCCCTGCGACGCAGCGTTGAGGCCAACCGTGACCGAACCAAACCCAAGACGAAGCAGTCGCGAACGGCCTCCTGACCTGTCCAGCCCGTCGGGTGGCAAGTGCGGGGAGGTACGCCCGTGTTCATGCGCTGCCAACTTCTCAACCCCGTGCCACGAGGACACCTTGGATCACGAGCACAATCGTCGTCAGCAGCACCGCCAGAACGATCAGCACAGCCAGAACGATCAGCACACTCAGGCCGGCTGCTCCGATGGCCGATATGCGACGGACGACCGGCAAAGCGGATGCTTTACTCTCCACTCAAGATTTCTCGCACCGAAGTATGACTTCGTTGCGCTAGAACGGGTGGGGGTGGCGGTCGGTGGTGTTCCAGTCGGAGGTCCAGGGGTCGTTCAGGGGTGGCGGTGGTTCGGCTGAGGGTGGTGGCTCAGCTGGTGGGCTGATTTGTGGTGGTCGTGGGCTGATGCGGGTGGCGGGGTCGGTGGCGTAGTGTTTGCCGGCGGGACTGGTCCAGTTGAGGGTGCCATCGGGGTCGGCGATGACGGTCCAGGCGCTGTAGTGCTTGAGGTTGTGGTGGACCGGGCAGAGGAAGTGAAGGTTGTTGGCGGTGGTGGGCCCGCCGAATTGTTTGTCGCGGGTGTGGTCGAGGTCGCTGTGGCCGGCGGAGCGGTTGCAGCCGGGGAAGCGGCAGGTTCCATCACGTAGGCGCAGGTATTTTTTCAGCGCGGCCGGCACCCGGAAGGGGGTGCTGCTGACGCCCAGGACGATGCCGGTGTGAGGGTGGGTGAGGATGCGCAGGAAACTTGTCGCGGTGCCGGCGAGGCGGCGGGCGGTCTCGGGGTCGATGGGTCCGTAGCCTTCGAGTTCGCCGGGTTCCTCGCTCTTTCCCATGAGAGTGAGTACCGGAACGGTCACGTTGACGTTGGCGGCAGCCGTGAAATAAGCACCGGGGCCGGCCCCGAGGCCGCTGTTGGTGACGCCTTGGGCGAGGAGATCGGTGGTGACGTCGGCGCGGAGTTGGCTGAGGGTGCGGGGTTCGTCGGGGCCTTGCAGGCTGAGGGCGGCGTCGGTAACGCGGGTGTAGATGCCCTGGAGGTCGTCGCTCGCGGCGCGCAGCCAGAGCGTGGACATGCCGTCCTTGTCGGGGTAGAGCGTGACCCGGCGGTCGGCCAGGCATTTCGCGCGACGCACGGTGATGCTGTCGGGGTGGAAGCGTTCACGCAGTTTGCGGGCCTTGCCGTCGAACTGGGCCGGAGTGAGCCGTTTGGCGTGCGGCAGCAACACCGCCTCCAGCTCGGCCCGCGCGGGCTGCGGCACAGAGTCGAGCTGGTCGAGTACCCGCCGTGCATGCCGCAGGGAGATCTCCCCGGAACGGAGCGACTCAAGGGTCTGGGGTCGTGACTCGACCAGCACCCGGCTCTCGTGGAGGAGGCCCGAGGCGGTGCCGGCCGGGATGCGCAGCGCGCACGCCATCTCCGCCACCAGCCCTTGCTGGGCGGCGAAGGTGGCGTCCCAGTCGTGTTCATGTTGTGGCCCGGCCAGGGGCCGACCGGTTTCGGCGGTGTTGGTGGTGTAGTCCCATGCCTCGGTGAGGACCTCGGCCTTGCTCGCCTGGGCCCAGGCGATGACCTTCTCGAAGTAGAGAACGCGGTCAACGAACTGCGCCTGCCGCCGTTGAAACGGACTCAGGCCAGCGAGTGGGTCCAGCGCGGGCGGATCGCCGCGCGCCGGGCTGCCGTGCGCCAGGCTAGCGCTGGCCAAATCAGCGGTAGCAGCGTCGGACGGGTCAGCGTCGGACGAATCAGCATCGGACCGGTCAGCGTGGAGTCCGCGAGCGATGTACTCGGCGTAGAGGAATTCCTCGCAGAGGTCCTCATCGAACAGGTGCTCGGGCGGCACCGCCGCGAACACCTCGGTCAGGTCGAGGCCCGCCGGGATCGTCGGACCGTCAACGAACTGCGGGACGCTCGCGAACTCCGCGACGGAGTCCGCGGCGGCTTTCGCGGCGGCGGCGTCGTCTGCCTGCCAGTCGGACCAGCACTGCAGCAGGAACGCATCCACCAACGCACGGTCCTCGTCCGAGAACGACCAATACGCGGTTTCGCTCACGGGCAGCACGTCTGAAAGATGATCGGCAACGCCCTGCTGATGGGGGGTGTCGCCGCTTTGGCTCATAGTACAAGTGTACCAAACTCAACCGCTCAAGTCGAGGGATTCTCAGATGTATCGAGCCTTCTGTGCGAAGATGCATTCGCACTGGACGTCGCGATTTCGAGACCGGCCCTTGTTGATCGATGGCGGTCCTGCCGAGCCGCGCATTGAAATCGACAGTGTTGCGTCCCGTGGGTGCGTGGCGCGAGCATTCACTACGCGCGCGACTGAACCGTGTGGCACCGGTGATCGAGGGCCGCGTTGCGCTGGCGCGCCTGATGTACCAGATCTGGCTCGTTGTCGACGGTGACCAAAACTGGCACCAGGCCGAGCTCGGCGAGCACCAGACCGGCGGGACCGGAGAGCAGGCTGACTCTCACGCTCACCCTGCTTCCCGCGTGCCGATCACGCCTGACTCGTCAGCCTGAACGCTGTCAGCGGGTCTCGTTGACGAGAGCAGCGTCATCCACTTCGACGTAGTCCATTCCGGGAGGATTCCGGCGAAAGCCGCGCGTGAGTGCGCCGAGTATGATGACGCCGACCGCGAGCCAGGTCAGGCCGAGCACGATGGCGTTCGCATCGAGGCGGGTGAGCAGATAGAGCGTGATCAAGCCGCCGATCAGTGGAGCGACGAAATAGAACACGGGATTGAGATGGTTGCCCTCGCGGCGTTGGCGCACGAAGTAGAAGATAACGGCCACATTGACCATCGTGAACGCCACGAAGGCGCCGAAGTTGATGAATGAGGTCGACGTGGCGACGTCGAGGAAGATCGCAATGAAACCGACCACGCCGATGAGGACGAGGTTAAATACCGGCGAGCGAAAACGCTTGCTGACCGCGCCGAAGACGCGGCGCGGCAGCACGCCGTCGCGGCCCATGGCGAACAGCAGGCGTGAAGCTGCGGCCTGGGCGGCGAGGCCGGAGGCGAATTGAGCTATGACGAGGCCGGCTAGGAAAAGCGCGCCGAACACGTTGCCGCCGATTTGCATGGCGATGTCGAACGCGGCCGAGGACGAGTCGGTGAAGACTCCGCCCGGGCGCACCAGCTGGGTCGTGTAGGAAACCAGCACGAAGATGGCGCCGCCGATGATCGCGACCAGCAGGATGGCCCGCGGCACGGTCTTGCGCGGGTTGATGGTCTCCTCGGTGAAGGTCGTGACGGCGTCAAAACCGAGGAAGGAGTAGGCGGCGATCGCCGCACCGGCGGTGATGCCTGCGAAGGTGGAGGTGGGGTTCGCGAACGGCGACGCGTCGATCAGACCGCCGGCGCCCTGGCTGGCGACGATCGAAGCTATCGACAGCGCCACGAAAGCACCGATGACGAGCACCTGAAAGGCCATGAGCAGAAAATTGGCTTTGTCGGCCACCTTGATGCCGAGAATATTAAGCAGGGTCGTGATTACGACGAAGCCGATGATCCAGACCCAGGCCGGTACTCCGGGAAATTGGGCTTCGAGGTAGGCGGCACCGATGAGCCAGATCACCATGGGCAGAAAGAGGTAGTCGAGAAGCACCGCCCAGCCGACCAGAAAACCCACCTTCGAGTCGACGGTGCGTCGCACATACGTGTAAGCGGAGCCGGCCACCGGGTAGGCGGCCGCCATTCGACCGTAGCTGGATGCGGTGAACAGCATCGCCACGAGAGCGACGAGGTAAGCCGAGCCGCTCGCACCCCCGGTCGTTTCGGCGACGACGCCGAAGATTCCGAGCACGATCAGTGGCGTCATGTAGGCCAGGCCGAATAAAACGAGGGAGCGCAGGCCGAGGGTGCGCGCGAGGGCGGGGGTGCCGGTCATGTCAGGAATCCGTTTCCAGGGAAGTAGCGAGAGTGGGGGCGGGTTGAGGAGTCCAGCGATGTGGATCGATGCGTCCGGCGTAGAGCGGCAGGTCGAGGGCGGCGTCGGTCGGCAGAAACTGCTCCCACATGCGATTGGTTCCGGCCGTGCCCAGCTCGCGCACCCGAATGACCTGGTCGAGATCGAGAGTGTAGGCGAGCGCAACCGCGGCGGCGCCGGCGGATTCAGCCAAGATGGCCCCTTCCGGGTCGACGATGAGGCTGCGGCCCTCGCCGAGCGGTCCGGCGCAGTTCACGCTCACGGTGAAGGTCTGATTGACGATGGAATTGGCCTGGGCGAGCACGACTTCCTGGGCGCGGTCCGGGGTCGTGGTCTTGACGATGTTGAGCACGACTTCGGCGCCCATCCAGGCGAGGTGCCGCGTCACCTCGGGAAACCAGGCGTCGTAGCAGATCGACAACCCGAACCGGCCGATGCCCGGGGCGTCGAACACAACGAAACGATCGCCGGGTTCGTAGGGCTCGAAGGGTCGCCAGGGGAAAATCTTGCGATAGCTCGCCACGAGCTCGCCCGTCGGGGAGAACACCACGGCAGTATTGAAGAGCTTGCCGTCGGGTCCGCGCTCGCAGATGCTTCCCGGCAGCAACCAGACGCCCGCCGCGCGGGCGATCGCCCCGAGTCCCGTGACCAGCTCACCATCCAGCGGCACGGCGGATGCCCGCAGCCGGTCATTCCGCTCTTCCAGACTCAGGGGTGGTTCGGTTTCACTGCCGAAGAGGTGCAGCTCGGGAAACACCACGAACTGTGTGTTCGGGTCGGCTCTGACTACGGCGTGTACCTCGGCGGCGAAATCGGCCAGCGGAGCTCCGAGGGCGTGTGGCGCTGCCTGGACGGCAATAATGCGCACTGAGCGTGGCATGGTGACTCCTTCGATCTGGACAACCGTGTCTGCAACACATAAATTAGATCATAATGAACGCTTTCGTCCAGTCCGTGGCTGTATTGCGGGCCGGGCAGCTACTGTAGGCGCGTGATGGTTGATGCAAGGGACATCAGGGAAGCGGTGACCGCCCTCGCCAACCCTGCGGTGTCGGGTATTACCCGGCTGAGTGCCACGGACACCGTGCGCGCCCGCATCGCCCTCGCCATCGAACTCGGGCTTATGGTCGTGGGGGAGCAGCTGCCGTCCGATCATGATGTGGCCGCCGCTCTCGGGGTCAGCGAGATCACGGCTCGCCGGGCGCTGAAGGGCCTCGCCGATGAGGGTGTGCTGTTCCGCAAGCGCGGACGAAACGGGGGAACCTTTGTGGCCGAGCCGGGGGCATCCGCTTCGGTCGCGTCGATCACCGCCTATCTGGCCGATGCCGCAACCGTGCACCGGCTCATCGATGAGCGGGTGCTGCTCGAATGCGCGCTCGTACATCATGCGGCGTTGAACATCACGGCCGTGCAGCTCGACCGGCTCGACGCGTGCGTGGCCCAGGCGGCGGCCGCGCGGGGGTGGAGTGACTACCATGCGGCCGATGCGCAATTTCACCTCAATGTGGCCGCATCGAGCGGACTGGACTGGGCGTTACCGCAGTATGCGGCCGCACTGCACGCGCTGTATCGGTATTTTCTGCCCTACCCGGTGGACTACCTGCACGGCGTCAACCGTGAGCATGCCCGCCTGGTGGCGACCCTGCGCGAGCACGACCCGGTGGCGGCCGTGGCTGTTATCAAGCAGCACGTGTCGGTGCTGCACGACTCCATGTTCGTCGGCCTGACCGCCGGCGACCCGCGCTCCTGAACGATTCTGGTCGGGTCAGCCGTGCGCTTCAGTGGTGTCGCTGCGCGAGCAGGTACGTGCTCACATTGATGTGCAGAAAACGCGCGAGCTGAATCAGCACGTTGCTGCATTGCAGCAGCCCGCGTGAGGGGAGACGACGATGCCGCGCCCCGGTATCGATCGATGCCCTTGTACTCGGCCATGTCTGCCGGAAGGTCGGCTAATACCTGGCCCAATTGTTGCTGCCAGGCGGGAATAGTCGCAATTTCGGTGAGCGAGACGAGTTAGCTGCGCACCAGGAAGAGCACGGCACCGGTGCGCGGCAGCCGGATGAGGTGCTGCACCTCGACCCGCGGGTGCAGCCGACCCGGCAAATGCCGAGTCCAGCAGTACCAGGCGCCGGTCGGTACCCCACTCGGGGTAACTGTCGGTGGAGGTATCCAGGCGGTGCCCGCACTGCTCGTCGCGGTGCCGCCGTTGAGGTCAGGGCGGAGCGCCGCGGCGGGGGTATCCTGAGCGGCATGATCGAAGGGACCAGGGCCCAGGGCGAGACCGCTACCGTGCGCGGCGTCATCGACTTCGCGCCCGACCAGCGGCCGCAGGCTTCGTTCACGGTCACAGTGTTGGTCGAAGACGTGTCGAAAGCGGATGCCCCGAGCGCCATCGTCGGCACGTCCTGTTTCGAGATTCCCGCGTCTGCACGCGTCGCTTCATTGCGGGGTGGGCAGCCCGACAACGGTGTGCCCTTCGAGGTGGCGGTGCCGACCGGAATGCTCGCCGCGCCGCGTCGCTTGAACGTGCGCGTGCACGTGCGACCGGGCCTAAGCGTGGGTGACCCCAATGTCGAGAAAGTGCGCCACGAGCCCGATTCGCGCGAGCTGGGGGCGCACCCCGAGGCCCGGGAGCTTTCCCGGGCCACAAGTGTGCTCGACCCGACCGGGCGGCCCGACATCACCAAGGGGGACTTCGTCTCTACTCAGTCGCACCCGGTGCTGCCGGACCCGGGTTTGCTAGGTGCGGTGTCAGTCCGTATCCCGGTTCAGCGCGTCTGAACCGGCACGCACCTCCGCCTCATCAAACGAGGTGATCACGCCGCCGAGGCTCTCGTAGCTGGTGAGCGACGGACCCCACGCTGCCCCGTTGAACCACTTGTGGAACAGCGCACTGTTGGTACCCGTCAGGAACACATCGAGCCGGCCCGACGACCACGAGACCACGCGCGGCTGCGAGGTCACGATGCCGCCCATGTTCTCGTAACCGAGAACCGACGGACCCCAGGCGTTGCCGTCAAACCACTTGTGGTACAGCGCACTGTCGGTGCCGATCACAAACAGGTCGAGCCGGTTCGGCCCCCACGACACGGCCTCCGGTTCGCCAACGACGATACCGCCGAGCCGTTCGAAATCGTTCACCGACGGGCCCCAGGCCGAGCCGTTCCACCACTTGTGGTACAGCGCGCCATCCGTGCCCGTGACGAAGACATCGAGCCGGTTCGGCCCCCAGGAGACCACGTGAGGCGACGAGGTGCAGACCCCGCCGAGCCGTTCGTAACCGGTGTGGGACGGGCCCCAGGCTGAACCGTTCCACCACTTGTGATAGAGCGCCCGGTCGGTGCCGATCACGAAGACGTCGAGCCGGTTCGCACCCCAGGAGACGACTTCGGGCTGGCCGACGACGATGCCCCCCATGTTCTCGTAGCCGGTGACTGAGGGGCCCCACGTGCCGTTGAACCACTTGTGATAGAGCCCGTGGTCACTGCCGACGACGAAGACGTCGAGGCGGTTCGGGCCCCACGTCACCAAGCGCGGGTCACCGAGAATGACACCGCCCAAGTACTCGTAGCCGGTCACCGACGGCCCCCAGGCGCTGCCGTTCCACCACTTGTGGTAGAGCGCGCTGTCGGTTCCGGTGACGAACAGGTCGAGCCGGTTCGGGCCCCACGCCACGGCCTGCGGCGTACTCTCGGCGATGCCGCCCATGTTCTCGTACCCGGTGAGCGACGGACCCCAGGCTCCGCTGAACCACTTGTGGAACACCGCGCGGTTGGATCCGAGAACAAAAGCGTCGAGGCGGTTCGGGCCCCACGATACGACCGGGCTCGAACTTTTGCGGGCCGTCTGCGGGTACATGAAGTTGACCGCGGCGATGTCACCGGCCGACAGGGCGGTGCGCTGGCCGATCTGGGCGCCAGCCTGCACCGGAGTGATCGTTTCCTGCCCGTTCTTGGAAAACGCGGTGCGTGGATAGTGCATGATCGAGCCGTAGTCGTAGCCACCGACATCATCGCCGTCGACGATGTGCTGGTCGAACTGGCTCTCCATGCCGGGTTCGATATTGGCCACGTTGATGGTCACGAAGGTATTGCGGTCTTCGCGGCTTTGTTCGTGCCAGAGGCCCACCGCATGGCCGATCTCATGGATGGCGTTGCCGGTGCTGCAGCCGGTACCCAGACTGATGGTCTGCTTGCCGTTCCCCTGCATCCCCAGCATCGACCAGCATCCGCCCGCATCATTGAACTCGATGAAATTGGGAAACTGCGATGCATTGGCGGCCGTGCGTTCGGTGAAGCGGATGGGCGTGCGCGCCTCCCAGTGAGTGATCGCATCCTGCACGCGCTGTTGGTTCGGCAGGGCGGCGTTGATTCGAAATGGAACCTGGGCATTGGGCCAGCGAAAGCGAGCGCCGGTGATGATGACGCCCCGCGCTCGGGCGTCGTCTTGATCCAACGCATCTTTGGTCTGCTCCATCTCGGCGACAGTGCCCAGCACGATGTCACCCTCGAAGACAGCCAGATTATTGACCTTGTAATAGACCACTTCCGTCGGCCCGAAGGTGACGCCGGAGATTATGCCAGAGGCCGACTCGCCCGCCTGAAATTCACCCTCGCTGGTGAACTTCTGGTCCCCGCCAGAGTCCGAATTGTTTTCTGCCATGGAACTGCTCCTTATGTACTTTTTTTCCACTCGCCGGGCCGGAATGGGTGCTGAGGGATTGGAACTGCGCCCGCTGGCGGTGACGCTACGCCGCCGGGCGTTATCGGAGCGTTACTCGTTGCCGGTTCGGTCAGCCCGGCCCGGTTCAGTTCAGGTCAACCCAGGTCTGGCTCAGCCAACCAGTCGTTCGACCGCGGCGAGGGGGATCGGCAGCCAGGTCGGGCGGTTGCGTATCTCGTAGACCGCTTCGTAGAGAGCCTTGTCGAGTTCGAACGCATCGAGCAGTGCACTCTGCTCGGCGAGTTTGATGCCGGAACGTTCCGCGTAGCCGCTGAGGAAGGCGCCCCGGCAGGCCGCAGCCCACTCGAGAACAGCGGGCAGGGTCTGGGCTGACGTAACAGGGGCTGAAGCGCCCGGTCTTGATGCATCCGTCACCGTCATCGCCCCAGCCACGTAGGAGAAGGACCGCAGCATACCGGCGACATCGCGTAACGGAATATCGGGGTGGGTGCGCTCGCGCAGGGTGCGCAGCGGTTCCCCCTCGAAGTCGAGAAGCACCCAGCCGCGGCCCTGCACATCGAGAACCTGGCCGAGGTGAAAATCGCCATGGATACGCTGAAGCCTCGGCCAGACCGCGGTCTCCGCGCGGGAAAAAACCGCCTCGATCGCGTCGCGATGCCGTGCCAAGGCGTGAACTTCACTCAGGGCCTGACCGCCGCGCAGGCGCATCTTCGCCATTTCCTCAGCGATGACCGCGGGGGTCGCGTCGAGAGTTGGCAGGGTGCGGGCGAGGTCGTGGTGCACATCAGCCGTGGCCTGCCCCAGCCGAAAGGCCGGGCCGGTGAAGTCGCTCCCGGATGCCGCAGCGACCAAAGCGGTCCGCCAGGCATCCGGGGCGTCGGGCAAGAACTCCTGGGCGAAAGCGAGATGGCCGACGGCACGGCTGCCGGGTTCGGCTGGGTCGTCCCACTGGCCGAGGACAGCGCCGAACGGCAGGGGGATCCGACGTGATCCGGCACTGGCGAGCGCGGCCTGCACCGCCACATCCGGATTCTCACCGGCATGGATGATGCGAAAAATCTTACAGATGATCGGCGTCGTTGGGTTGCCGGTGGCATCGGTACGTTCCACGATGATCGAGGTATTGGATTGCTCACCGCTGAGGACGCGAGTCGATGCGACCAACATCTCCGTCGTCACGGTCGAACCGGAGGACGGGTCAGTGGAGCGCGGTCGCAGGTCCTCGCCGCGCGCGCTCGCGACCGAGCGGTCGGTCACCGACGGCCTGGTCGATGCGGACACGCCCTGCCGTTCCATGAACGCGAGCAACGCGGCAGCGAAGGCGGGATCGTAGGCTGCGTCGTAGATGTAGCGCGCTTGGACCGACCCGGGGTGACGCACGGTGATCAGGGCGTTTTCGGCGCCAGGCAATTCCTCGGTGCGTTCGGTGGTCGGCAACTGGTACAGCGTGAGATGGAGGCTCGCCGTGTCGAGCACGAAATCCACACGGATGGTGACTCCCGGCTGGGCGCAGTCGAGGACGAAATACCCGATGCTGCGCAGCGCGGGAACGTTCCCCTTGCTGCCGAACCAGCGCTGGGTCGCGACCCAGGCGTTGACGTAGCTGGGGAGCGGGGTGCCCCGATGCCTAGGGGCGAGGTCGGGATTCAAGCTTCGGTCGGAAGCTGGGCGGTTCGGATCAGCGGGCTGGTCGGCATTCTGGGCGCGGTCTCCATCGATCATGCCGCCAGCGTAGCCTCCTCACCCGCATTGCGCGCCGTGCGAATTCGGGGGAGCACTGTCGCAACCATCGACCACTCACGGCAGCCCGCCCGCCACCACTCCCCAATTGGAATCACAGAATCAGACGATTTTCCTTTAGACCTGAGTTAGAATTGTAAACAATTGACAGACTGGTTGATCTGGGCCGCACTGTTCATGCACCGCTTAAACTCATCCGATCTGTACTCGAGAAAGAACTGTGAAGGGTATGCCCCAGCGATATTCATTGGAACCCGTTGTTCAGGAATCCACTCCGTCGATCATCGCCCGTAAATTGCGGTACGCGATCGCCCACGGCGAGGTGGTCCCGGGGTCGCAACTCGGCGAGGCCGAACTCGCCCGCGAACTCGGCGTCAGCCGGGGCCCGCTGCGTGAGGCCATGCAACGGCTAACCCAGGAAGGCCTCCTGGTGAGCATCCGGAATCGTGGACTTTTCGTGATCGAAATGACGGATGACGAAATTCGCGACATGTACGTGCTGCGCACCGCCATCGAGTCGGCCGCCTGTAAACTCCTCGTGCGTGCCGACCACGGTGCGGCCGGCACCGAGCTGCTGGCTAAGGTGAACGAGATGGATGATGCGGCCGCCACGGGCAACCGTGCCGCGATGAGCGACGCCGACATGGCCTTTCATGAACACCTGGTTGCGCTGAGCGGCAGTCGCAGCCTCGCGCGCATCCACAGCACGCTCATGACCGAGACCCGTATGTGCCTGACCGTGCTGCAGGACTCCTACCGGGTCACCGCAGACTGGATCGCAGAGCATCGCGGCATCGCCGAGGCAGTCTTCAATGGCGACGGGCCGCTCGCCGAGAGCCGGCTCAGCGACCACGAGGACGACGCGTTGGCGCGACTGACCAGCGCACCGGCATCCGTTTAGGTCGTTTAGAGCCTCAGAATCTCGCTGACCCTGGCAGGGCCGCAACGGCTGCTGAGACCGCTTAGACGATGACCTCGCCGACCAGGCGCAGGCAGAGCAGGGCGTAGACGCGGGCGGCCACGAGCAGTTCGGTCACGCTCACCGACTCGTCGATCTGGTGGGCTTGGCGGTTGAGGTCGCCTGGCCCGAACACGATCGTCGAAACGCCGAACTCACGATCGATGAAGCCGCCGTCGCAGGCGGCGCTCCAGCCGCCGATCGTGCTCTCGCCACCACCAGCCTGCGCCGTGGCGGCAACGGCCTGGGCGACGACCGGGTCGAGAGCACTCGTGCGAAAGCCCGGCATCTCCATCGTCACCTCGAAAGTGACGGTGATACCGCCGCCGTCGATCCCGGCCGCCGTGACCTGCGCGGCGAGGGCGGCCACGATCTCGTGCGGGTTCTCGCCCGGCATGAGGCGCCGGTCGATCCAGACCCGGCAGTCGGCGGCGACCATGGAGGTGCCGTCGCCGCCCTCGATGCGGCCCACGTTCCAGCTGCCGGCGCCGAGCAGGTCATCCTGGCTGGCCTGGAGCCGAGCGTGGTCGGCCAGAATGAGGGCGATGATCTTCGACGCGGCGCTGATGGCGTTGCGCCCGTCGGAGGGCCGCCCGGAGTGCGCTGATTTTCCCTGCACGGTCAGTTCGATATAGGCGTCGCCGCGGCAGCCGATCACCGTCTGCAGGCCGGTCGGTTCGGCGACCACGCACGCGGTGAAGCTGCCGATACCGGCGGCGGCCGTTGCGGCGGCGGTGAGAGCGCGGATGCCCAGGCCCAGGTCTTCCTCATCGACGGTGCAGAACAGGGTGGCCGGCCCGGCGAGGGTCACATCGGCTTCCTTGATCGCGGCAAGGGCCAGCACGATGGCCGCGAGCCCGCCCTTCATATCGGAGGATCCGCGACCAAACAGGCGGTCACCGGTGCGGAACGGCGTGAACGGGTCCCAGCTCCAGCCCTCGCCAGCCGGAACCACGTCCGAATGCCCGAGGAACATCAGGCCGGGCGCGGCGCCCCCGGCTAGGGTCGCGACCAGGTTCGGACGCCCCGGGGCGACCTCTGTTTCGGCTGTCACTATTCCGTGCGCGTCGCAGGCCGCGCGTAGCACCGCGACCGTCGCGTCTTCGGTGCCGCCCGGGTTCTCGCCGGCTGCCGCGATGAGCGCGGAGGCGAGCGCGACGATTCTCTTCTCGCTGAGGAGAGCGAGCACGCGTGTCTCGCTCTCGGTGAGCACGGCGTCCGTGGCGGTTCTGGTCATCAGCGTGCCTTCGGGTCGGGTCGGGTCGTTCTAGTGTGGCGCGCGGGCACGGTCGAGAGCGCGGGTGAGGCGAATCACGCCTTCTTCCGTACGTTCCGGTGTGGTCGACGCGAAGCAGAGACGCAGGGCGTCATCGAAACGACCGCTCGGCGAGAGCGCTGGCCCTGGAATGAATGCGACGCCCTCGGCGAGGGCCGTTTCGAACAGCGCCTGGGTGGAGGTGGCGGCATCCGCTCCCTGCAGGGTGAGCCAGAGAAAGAAGCCACCCTCCGGGTTGGTCATGGTGACGCGGTCGCCGAGGTGGCGATGGAGGCTGGCCTGCATCGCTTCCTTGCGGGCGCGGTATTCGAGGCGCAGAAAGTCGAGGTGGGAGTTTAGGCTGCCGCGACGAATGAACTCGGTGAGAATGTGCTGGCCGGGAATGTTGGTGCAGGTGTCCATGGTCTGTTTGGCGTTGATGACCAGCTGGCGCACGGCGGGGTCGGTGTCGACCCAACCGACCCGCAGTCCCGGCGCGAGGACCTTGGAGAAGGTGCGCACCGAGAATAGAAGCGGGTCGTTCGGGCTGAGCGCCTGAAAGTTGGGAATGTCGGTGCCGGCAAAGCGCAGCAGGCCGTAGGGGTCGTCGTCGATGATGACGGCGTTCCACTGGTGGGCGAGCTTGATCAGGAGTGCGCGGCGGGCCAGCGAGAGGGTGGTGCCGGAGGGATTCTGAAAGTTGGGGATGACGTAGATCGCCTTGGGGGGGCGGCCGGCGCGGGCGACCAGGTCGGGCAGGGCCTCGACGATCAGGCCGTTCTCGTCTATGGGCGCTTCGAGCAGCTCGGCGCCGTAGCTCAGGGCGGTCGCCGAGCCGTTGGTATAGGTGGGGGACTCGACGATCACGAGGTCGCCCGGGTCGACGAAGATCTTGCAGGCGAGGTCAAGCCCCTGCATGCCGCCGGTGGTGATGGTGATGCGCTCGGCGCTCGTCGGGTCGGGCGTGGTCGACAGGTAGTCGACGAGACTGGTCAGAAGGCCGGGCTCGCCCTCGGTCGCGCCGTAGGTGAACGAGCTGTGATCGAAGCGGCTTGCGGCGATCTCACGGAACGCGTCGAGGGGAACGGCGTCGGCGGCGGGGGAGCCCATGGCGAAGCGCACGATGTCGTGTTCCTGGGCGGCGAGCAGGGAGGTGCTGGAATCGATCACCGACCCGATCAGGTTTTCGGCACGGCGGGCGAGGGGCATTGTGGACGTTTTCATCGGATATCACAGTTCATCGTGCGTCGGTGTTCGGGTGGCCGGGGCCGTGGATAGGATTAAGAATTGGGGGTGAGCAGGCGCCGCGGAAAGTTCGTGAAGGTTTCGACGCCGGTCGCGGTGACCCGAATGGATTCGGAGAGTTCACACCCGAAGTTCTCCATCCACATGCCGCCGATCAGGTGAAAGGTCATGTTCTCTTGCAGTACGGTGTCGTCTTCGCCGCGCAGACTCACGGTACGTTCGCCCCAGTCCGGCGGGTAGGCGAGTCCGATGGAGTAGCCGATCCGGGAGGGTTTTTCGAGTCCGTACCGGGCGAGCGTCATGTTCCAGGCTTCGGCGAGGTCGCGGGTGCCGACCCCGGGGCGCACCAGGTCCAGCACCGAGCTGAGGCCGTCGTTGATCGCGTCGGCGAGCCGGGCGAGCTGGTCGCTCGGTTGCCCGAGCACGATCGTGCGGGCCATCGGTACGTGGTAGCGGTGGTGGGCCCCGGCCAGCTCGACGATGACGGCCTGGCCGGCTTCGAACGGCTGGTCGTTCCAGGTGAGGTGCGGGGTGTCGGCTTCTTCGCCGGTGGGCAGCATCGGCACGATCGCGGTGTAGTCGCCGCCGACCTCGGGGGTTCCTGCGATCTGCGCCTGGGAGATGGCCGCCGCGGCGTCGCACTGGCGTACGCCGACCCGGACGTGTTCGACGGCGGTCGTCATAGCCAACTCGCAGACCAACGCGGCCTGGCGCATCTTGGCGATCTCGGCATCCGTTTTGATCACTCGCACCCAGTTGACGAGCTCGACGGCGTCGACGAAGTCCCACTCGGGCAGGCCGGTTTGCAGGGCGCGGTAGGCCTTGGGGGAGAAGAACTGGGAGTCCATCTCAAGGCCGACCCGATTCGGTTCCACGAGGTCGCGCTCGCGCAGCGCCTCGCCGACCCAGTCGAAGGGGTGCAGGTGCGGGCGATGCACGAAGCTTTCCGGGTAGCCGATTATGTTCTCGGGTGGCAGCCAGGCCGTGCGAAAGGCGCCCTGGGCATCCATCGCGCGTAAGAAGAACAGCATGTCGCCGGCGAGCGGCACGAACAGAACTTGCGGGGTGTAGAACGACCAGGCGTTGTACCCAGTGAGGTAGTTGAGGTTGGCCGGGTCGGTCACCAGCAGCGCGGACAGCCCTTGGGCCTCCATGCGGCGACGCACATTGGCCAGTCGTTCGGCAAACTCGCTGCTGGTGAAGAGCACCGGAACCCCTTGAGTCGGTCGTGCCTATTGTTTACAATCTACAGGTATGGTGCGCCGGGAACAAGAGCCCGGCGCGCGGTCAGCGCGGAATCGCGAGGTACTTGTACTCGAGGTACTCGTCGATGCCGAGCTTGCCGCCCTCGCGGCCCAGGCCGGACTGCTTGACTCCGCCGAACGGGGCGAAGGGGTTGGAGACCATGCCGGTGTTGAGCCCGAGCATGCCTACTTCGAGGTCTTCGCCGAGGCGGAAGGCCCGGTCGATGTCCTGGGTGTAGAGGTAGCCGACCAGGCCCCACGGGGTGTTGTTGGCCAGGGCGATGGCTTCATCTTCGGTGTCGAAGGGCACCACCGGGGCGACCGGGCCGAAGATCTCGGTGTGCATGAGCTCGGAATCCGGGCTGACGTTGCCGAGCACGGTGGGCTGGTAGAAGTAGCCGGCGCCGTCGGTGCGCGCACCGCCGACCACAACGGATGCTCCGCGCGCGACCGCGTCGTCGACGAGCGCCTGCACCTTCAGCAGGGCCTTCTCCGAGATCAGCGGGCCCACGTTCACGCCGTCCTCGGCGCCGTCGCCGACGCTGAGCTCACTCATTCGCTGGGCGAGCTTCGCGGCGAATTCGGTTGCGACCGAGCGATGCACGAACATGCGGTTCGCGGCCGTGCAGGCCTCGCCCATGTTGCGCATCTTCGCGACCATGGCCCCGTCGACTGCGCGGTCGAGGTCGGCATCGGCGCAGACGATGAACGGCGCGTTGCCGCCGAGTTCCATGGAGGAGCGCATGACGTTGCGGCTGGCCTGGGCGAGCAGCAGCTTGCCGACCGCGGTCGAGCCGGTGAAGCTCACCTTGCGGGCGATGCCGCTGTCCATCCACGGTTCGACCACGCTGCCGGCCTTCGAGGTGGTGACGACATTGAGCACGCCTTTGGGCAGGCCGGCCTCGACCAGAATGTCAACGAGCGCGAGGGAGGTGAGCGGGGTCAGCTCGGCCGGCTTGAATACGATCGTGCAGCCAGCCGCGATGGCCGGGCCGATTTTGCGAGTGCCCATCGCGAGCGGAAAGTTCCACGGCGTGACCAGCACGCAGGGCCCGACCGGTTCGCGGGTGACCAGGATGCGGTGCTTGCCATCGCCGGTGATGGTGTGGTCGCCGCCGACGCGCACGGCCTCTTCGGAGTACCAGCGAAAGAATTCGGCCGCGTAGGCCACCTCGCCCCGGGCATCGGCGAGCGGTTTGCCCATTTCGGAGGTAATGACGAGGGCGAGTTCCTCCTGCCGGCTCATCAACAGATCGTAGGCGCGGCGCAGAATCTCGCTGCGTGAGCGCGGTGAGGTCTTGCCCCACGCCTTCTGGGCCCGGTTGGCGGCTTGGATCGCGAGTTCGGCATCGGCCGGTCCGCCGTCGGCGACCTGGGCGAGCACCGTGCCGGTGGCCGGGTTCTCGACCGCAAAGGTGGTGCCAGAGAGTGCCGGGGTCCAGGCGCCGTCGATGAACAGCCCAGTGTTAATCGTGGCGATGATGGTGGCCGCGTCGAGGGCGACCGGGAGTGTGGCGGTGGAAGTCATTTCGTGTCCTTCGGTAAGCGTGTGGGGTCCAAAAGTTGAGCGAGGTGGTGGGTCTGCCGAGCCGGGTCGAGCTGCTGCACCTGCATGTGGCAGCTGAACCCGTCGGTCAGCACGGCCTGCTGTGGTGGCAGTGCGCGCAGGGCGGGCGCCAGGGCCTGCTCGGCGACGATCATGCTCAGGTCGAAATGTGCCTGCTCGAAGCCGAAATTGCCGGCCACGCCGCAGCATCCGGTCGCCTCGCGCACCTCGCCCACGCCGACGGCGGTGAGAGCAGCCTTTTGGGCGTTGGCGCCGAAAACCGAGTATTCGTGGCAGTGTGCCTGCACGGTTACGCTGGCCGGCGCCTGGCCGCCTGCCCAGTCTGGTCGCCAACCGTCGGCGGCCAACTCGGTCACGGCTCCGGCGAAACTGCGGATGCGCTGCGACACACGGCGGGCGGCGTCGGTCGGCACGAGCTCGGGCAGGTCCTTGCGTAGGGCGGCCGCGCAGCTTGGTTCGAGCACGACGATCAGCCGGTCGGTGCCGTCGTCGAGCACCTGGGCGGCGTTTCTGAGCAGGCGGCGCGCGGTGGAAAGCTGCCCGGTGGAGATCCAGGTGAGGCCGCAGCAGACCTCGGCCGAGCACTCCACGGTCTTGCCGGCAGATTGCAGCACTCGCTGCGCCGAGCCGGCCACATCGGGGCGAAACCCGCGGGTGAAGGTGTCAATGAAGAGCACTACGTCGGCCGGGGCCGTTGACGTTGTTGGCGGGAGCATCTTCTTCCAAGCGGATGCCGCGTGGAAGTGCGGCAGGCGCCGCTGCGTCGTCACGCCGCCCAGCCGGGCGATGAGGGTGCCGAGCGTGCTACCGAGTACGAGGTTCACCAGCGGTGCCATCAGCCCGGTCAGTTTCAGCCAGCGCGGCAGCCAGCCGAGGGAGTAGTGCGAAATAGGCCGCAGCCGACCCTCGTAGTAGTTGTCGAAGAACTCCGACTTGTAGGTGGCCATGTCGACGCCGGCCGGGCAGTCACTCGAACAGGCCTTGCAGGACAGGCACAGGTCGAGGGCCTCGCGCACCTCCTCGGAGCGCCACCCCTCCTTGACCGTGCGTGCGCCGCGGATCATGTCCTGCAGCACCCGGGCGCGGCCGCGGGTGGAATCCTTCTCGTCGCCGGTAGCCCGGTAGCTCGGGCACATGACCCCACCGACGTCACTGCGGCAGCGGCCGATGCCCACGCAGCCCTGCACTGCGTGGCTGAACGAGTCGAGGCCGGAATTGCTTCCGTGCTGGCCGACCGGGGTGAGGTCGAAACTCGTGCGCCACACGCGGTTCGGTGTTTCGGCGAGAGTTAGGTGGGCGAGAGTCGGTTCAGGATCGACGATCGAGCCCGGGTTGAGCAGCTGCTGCGGGTCCCAGAGGGCTTTGAACCGGGCAAAGGCGGCCATCATGGCGGGGGAATACATGATGGGCAGCATGGCGGAGCGCGAACGCCCGTCGCCGTGTTCGCCGGAGATCGAGCCGCCGTGTCGCACCACAAGTTCGGCGGCCGCACGGGTGAAGTCGTCCATGATCTGGCGGCCGGACGCGCTCCGCAGGTCGAAGGTGAGGCGCACGTGCATGCAGCCGGCACCGAAATGTCCATAGATGACGCCGGTCAGGTCGAACTGGGCCATCAAGCGTCGAAAGTCTTCGAGGTAGTCGGCCAGCTTTTTGGGGGCGACGGCGGAGTCTTCCCAGCCGGGCCAGGATTCCCCGCCGCTGGCCAGCCGGGCCGAGAGCCCGGCACCGTCTTCGCGCACCCGCCAGAGCGAAGCGCGTTCGGCGAGGTCGGGTACCGCGCGGCCGGCCAGCAGGCGGCCGTTCTCCCGCAGGCGAGCAAGCAGCTTCTCGCCCTGGGCGGCGACAGCGACAGGGTCGTCGCCGTCGATGTCGACGTAGAGCCAGGCCTTGCCGGCGGGCAGGCCCTGCACCGAATCGGCGCCGCGGCGCGCCTGCATGGTCTGCACGATCGCTTCGTCGATGCCCTCGATAGCGGCAGGGGAGAACTCGAGAATAGTGGGCACGTCGCGGGCGGCATCGACGACGTCGTCGTAGCCGAGGCTGAGCAGCAGGGCCGCCTGCGGCTGGGGCACGAGTTGCACGGTCGCGGCGACGACAATGGCGCAGGTGCCCTCACTGCCGACCAGCGCGCGGGCCACGTCGAAACCGTGTTCCGGCAGCAAATGTGAGAGGTGGTAGCCCGACACCTGCCGGGCGATCCGGCCGAGTTCGAGTCGAAACTCCCCGAGGTGGTCGGCGGCGAGCTGCCGCAGCCCGGCGGTGAGGGTCGCGGCAAGCGCTCGGGCTGCGGCATCCGTTTCATCGGTCGCCGTGAGGGCGGTGCGGGTCGCCGTCAACCGGATGCCGGCCGCGGTCACGAGGTCGAGCGCAAGCACGTGGTCGGAGGTACGCCCGTGTCGCACCGAGTGGTTGCCGCAGGCATCATTGCCTATGGCGCCGCCGATCGTGGCGCGGGTGCGGCTGGACGGGTCGGGGGCGAAGGTGAGCGTGCCGCCCGATACGGCGGCGACCTCGCGTTGCAGGGTGGAGAGGATGACGCCGGAGTCGACAACGGCGGTCTGCGCGGTCAGGTCGATGGAGTGAATGGCGTGCAGGTAGCGGGAGAAGTCGAGCACGATGCCCGCACCGACGGCATTGCCGGCCATCGAGGTGCCGCCGCCACGGCTGACCAGCGGAATGTGCTCCGCGCTCGCGAACCGGGCGACCGCGACGACCTCGTCGACGCTGCGCGGAAAGACCACCGCGACCGGTGACACCCGATAGTTGCTCGCGTCATAGCTGTATTCACTGAGGCGGCGCGGGGCCGTGTCTACCTCGATTCCGCCCGCGCGCAGGGGGTGGAATCGATCGGAGGCCAGAGTGAGTGGGGTCGAGGGCATTTGGCGAGGCTATCGGGTCGGGTTGTGCGGCCGGATCAGACTGTGGCGCCAGTGAGGGCAGCGGCGTCGAGCAACGGCACGGCGCCGGAGGCATTTAGGGCGGCCTCAAACGCACTCAGGCCCTGCTCGATCTCCTGGTCGCTCACGATCAGTGCCGGGATGACGCGCACGACGTTGCCGCGCGTGCCGCAGGTGAGCAGCAACAAATTCTGCGCGATGGCGGCCTGCTGCACGGCGGCGGCGGCTTCGGGGTTGGGGTCGCCGTCGGCGTCGACGAACTCGACCCCCTGCATGAGGCCGAGGCCGCGCACATCGCCGATCATTGGGCGGGTCGCGGCGAGGCGCTTTAGGCCGGCCTGCAGTTGCAGGCCGCGTACCCGGGCGTTCTCCACGAGGTTCTCTTCGCGCACGACGTCGAGGGTGGCCACGGCGGCGGCGCAGGACACGGCGTTGCCACCGTAGGTGCCGCCCTGCGAACCGGCCCAGGCCTTCTCCATCAGCCCCAGCGGTGCGGCGATGGCCGAGAGCGGAAAGCCACTGGCAAGGCCCTTAGCCGTGATGAGGATATCGGGGGTGATGGTGGAGTACTGATGGCCCCAGAACTTACCGGTCCGGCCGACGCCAGCCTGCACCTCGTCAAGAATTAAGATGATGCCGTGGTGGGTGGCGCGCTCGCGCAATCCTTCGAGGAAGGCCGAAGGGGTAGGCAGATAGCCGCCGTCGCCGAGGGCCGGTTCGATGATGAACCCGGCAGTGTCGGCCGGGCTCGAAATAGTGCTGAGCAGGTAGTCGAGCTCCTTGAGCGCGAATGTGACCGCGGTCTCTTCGTCCCAGCCGTAGCGAAACGCGTAGGGGAACGGGGAGATGTGCACGCCGCCCATGATCGGCGAGAAGCCGGAGCGAAACTTGGTGCCAGCCGTGGTGAGGCTCGCGGCGGCCACGGTGCGGCCGTGGAAGCCGCCGTGGAAGGCGATGATGTTGGGGCGGCCGGTAGCCATGCGGGCTTGGCGAATGGCGGCCTCGACCGCTTCGGACCCTGAGTTGAGGTAAAAGACGCTGTCCATTCCCTGCGGCAGGACCTCGCCGAGCTTGTCGGTGAGGTCGAGCAAGGGAGTGTGCATCACCGTGGTGAACTGCGCGTGAATGATCTTGCCGGCCTGCTCGCGGGCGGCGGCGACGACACGCGGGTGGCAGTGACCGGTGCTCGTGACGCCGATGCCGCTCGTGAAGTCGAGGTACTTCTCGCCGTCGGTCCCGAAGATATAGGAACCGATCGCGTGGTCGACTACGACGGGTGTGGCTTGCTTGAGGCAGGGGCTGAGAGTCGTCATGTGTCCATCATGCGAGCGGATACCCGGATTGTCAACAATCCTTTCAGAAAGAATGGCTGTTCCGGCCAGACCAGGTCCGGCCGGGACAGCCGTTAATCGGTCCAGAAAGAACGGATATTGACGGCTTCGCCAGGCAGACCGCCCGAGGCATTGTTGACAATCATCTGTTTCTGCACTGTGCTGGCAGAATGCACATGACATCTTCAATCAGCCACCGCCCGCGCATCGTGGTGCTCTGCGAATCCATCAATGCCGAGCGCCCCGCCGGGATGGACGAGATCGAGGTCGTGGCCGACGTGCGGTGGACCGATGCCGCCGGGTTGCCCGAGGCGATCGAGACCGCTGAAATCCTGTTGCTCTGGGACTTCTTCTCCACCGCACTGCGGGACGCCTGGCCGAGGGCCCGCGCCCTGAAGTGGGTGCACGTCGCCGCCGCGGGCGTTGACGCCGTGCTGTTCGATGAGTTCCGCGACTCCGACGTCGTGCTCACCAATGCCCACGGCTTCTTCGATGGCCCGATCGCCGAATTCGTGCTCGCGAACATCCTGGCGCACGACAAGGGGCTGCATGAGAACCGTGCCCTGCAGCGGGCCCATGAGTGGACGCACCGGGAGACCCGGCGCACCGCCGGTAGTACGGCCCTTGTCATCGGAACCGGCGGCATCGGCCGCCAAATTGCGCGGCTCTTGCGTGCCGTCGGCCTCGAGGTGCGTGGCGCCGGGCGGCGTGCCAGCAGCGGCGACCCGGATTTCGGCACCATCGTATCGTCAGCCGCACTCGCCGACGAGGTGGGCTGGGCTGACAATGTCGTCGTGGTCGCACCCCTGACGACCGAGACGCGCGGGATGATCGATGTGGGTGTGTTCGACGCGATGAAGGCATCCGCTCATTTGATCAGCGTCGGCCGAGGGCCGCTCATCGACGAGGGGGCTCTGCTGCAGGCGCTGCAGAGCGGCTCGATCGCGGCGGCTTCGCTCGACGTCTTCGTCGAGGAGCCGCTGCCGGCGGCGAACCCGCTCTGGGATGCCCCGGGCGTCACCGTGTCGGCCCATATGTCGGGCGACGTGGTGGGCTGGCGCGATGGATTAGCCGAGCAATTCATCGGCAATGTGTGGCGCTGGTTGGCCGGGGAGGACCTGGTCAATGTCGTTGACAAGGATCTGGGGTACGTGGCGCGAACGCACTGATCGCGACCAGCGCGATCCAAATAAAAAGAGAGCTTTACAATAAGATTGTTGACAATCATCGTTCGGATTGCGTAACTTCGTCATACACGCAGAACTCATTCACCCCTCCGTAGCGAGCAGCGCCCGAACAGGCTGGGCCTCGGGCCAGGGTGACCACGAACGGAGTAATCATGATTGCCAACATCTCTCGGCGTAATGTTCTGCAGGGCGCCGGCGTTGCCGCGCTGGGCGCAGTCTTCGCGGTCGTCGCCACTGGCTGCGCCACGGTCACCCCCGCCGGCGAGGCCGTCGACGGAGGCAGCGACCTGCTCGCCCTGGCCAAGAAGCAGGGCTACCTGCGCGTCGGCATCGCCAACGAGCCGCCCTACACGCAGGTGAACAGCGACGGAACCGTCACCGGCTGTGAGCCCGACGTACTCAAAGCCGTCTGCAAGCGCCTCGGCATCGACGACGTGCAGGGCATCATCACCCCCTATGAATCCATGATCCCCGGCCTGCAGGCCAACCGTTGGGATGCCGTCGCGGCCGGCCTGTTCATGAAGCAGTCCCGCTGCGCCGAAGTGCTCTACTCCGAACCGGTCATCGTCTCGACGGAGTCGTTTGGCGTGCCGATAGGCAACCCCAAGAACATCCTCGCCGTCGCCGATGTGCTCGCCGACAGCAGCCTCCGCATCGCCGTGCTGCCAGGCGGCTTCGAAGAGGGCATCCTCAACACTGCCAAGGTGCCTGCCGCCCAGCAGGTCAAGGTCAACGACGGCCGCAGCGGCATCGAAGCCCTCGCCGCCGACCGTGCCGACGCCTTCTTTCTGCCGACACTGTCACTGCGTGCCCTCGCCGAGACCGACAAGAGCTTCGAGACGACCGAGCAGGTTCCGGACGCCCCCCGCACCGGTTCCGGCGCGGCTTTCCGCACCACAGACACCGCCTTCCATAAGGCGTACAACACCGAACTTGCGGCCTTCAAGAAGACTCCAGAGTTCAAGGAAATCCTGGATACCTGGGGCTTCGACGCCGCGGCCGTGGAGGGCGTCACCGCCGACGAACTCTGCAAGACCGAGGGCTGACCGCTTTTGTCGCCGCGGGTCTGGTGCCCGCGGCGGCCGCGCGTTTCGGACTATACGTATCGGCCCACTCGTATCGGGCCTCGTTGAATTGGGATGAGTGATGTCCGCCATTATCGAGTACGCGCCACTGTTGTGGCAGGGACTGATGACGACGATTTTGGTTGCCGTTCTCAGCGGTGCCCTGTGTTTGATTGTCGCCTTCAGCATGGGCCTGGCCCGGTTGTCACGGTACTGGATCATCCGCTGGCCGGCAGGGGTGTTCGTTGAAATTTTTCGCGGCACCTCGCTGATCGTTCAGATGTTCTGGTTCTTCTACGCCCTGCCTTTCTTCGGAATTCAGCTGCATCCGCTCACCGCTGCGGTGCTCGCGCTCGGCCTCAATGAGGGTGCCTACGCCGCTGAGGTGGTGCGCGGGGCGATCAGCTCCCGCGCCAAGGGCCAGAACGAAGCTGGCATCGCCCTCGGCATGTCACCCGCGCTGCGGCTGCGCCGCATCCTGATCCCGCAGTCGATTCCAGCCATGCTGCCGCCGTTCGGCAACGTGATGGTTGACCTGCTCAAGAACACCTCGCTGGTGTCGCTCGTCACCGTCACCGACCTCACCTTTCGAGCCCAGATGATTCGCAGCAGCACCGGTGAGACCGCCGCGGTGTTTCTGACCATCCTCGTGATGTACTTTCTGCTCTCGGTGCTGTTGGCCATGCTCACCCAGTGGTTGGAGAAGCGGTACGCCCTCGACCGCCGCGCCCTCGCGGTGCAGCGCAAGGTGCTGCGCCAGGAGTCACTTAAAGACAAGGCAGGTGCGCTGTGATCTGGGACAACGCCTTTGCGATCTCCATCATCCCGATGCTGCTCAAGGGACTCTGGGTCACCATTCAACTCACCCTGCTCGGCACGCTTATCGCTGCCGTGCTGGGGCTGGTGGCCGCGGTCATCCGTCGCCTGCAAATTCCGGTCGTCTCGCCGGCGGTGTCCTTCATTGTCATCTTTATTCGGGGTACGCCGCTGCTGATCCAGGCCTACGTCGCCTTCTTCGTGCTGCCGATCTACGGCATCAGCTTCAACGCGTTCACGACCGGTGTCGTCATCATCGGCATCAACTACAGCGCTTATATGGCCGAGGTCTACCGCAGCGGAATCCAGGGCGTGCCGAACGGCCAATGGGAGGCTGCGACCGCCCTGAGCCTGCCCGCGACCCGCGTCTGGTTTCGGATTATCCTGCCGCAGGCCGTGCGCACCGTCATTCCCATGCTCGGCAACTACCTCATTCAAATGTTCAAGGACTCCGCCGTGCTCTCGGCCATCACCGTGGTCGAACTCATGGCGACGGCGCAGTCGATCGGCACCTCGACCTACCGCTACCTCGAGCCGCTCACCATGGCCGGCGCCCTGTTCTTTCTGGTCAGCTACCCGGCCTCACGGCTCGTCAACAAATTGGAGCGACGCTATGCACCCAAACAATGACCCGGCCCTTTCAGATATCGGCCTTGCGGAAACTGTCCTTTCCGGCGGCCCGCGCACCGACCGCATCACGGGCATGCCCACCGGTTCGGCACCGATCGTGGCCGGCGGCCCCATCGTGGCGTTCGACAACGTGAGCAAGAACTGGGGTGACAACCAGGTGCTCAAGGCACTCAACTTCAACGTGAACCCTGGGGAGAAGGTGTCGATCATCGGTCCGTCGGGGTCGGGTAAGACCACCATTTTGCGCATCCTCATGACGCTCGAGTCGCCCACCGAGGGGCAGGTCAACGTTGACGGGGATGTGCTCTGGGATGTAAAGCTCGGCGACAAGATTCGCGAGAGCAAGGTCATGCGCGCCACCCGCCGCAAGATCGGCATGGTCTTTCAGGGGTTCAACCTGTTTCCGCACATGACCGCCCTGGAGAACATCATCGAAGCTCCGGTGCACGTGCTCGGCATGAACAAGGCCGAAGCGCGTGACCGGGCCGCCGAACTGCTGCAGCTGGTGGGACTCGGCACGCACATGAACCACACCCCGCCGCAGCTGAGCGGTGGCCAGCAGCAGCGGGTGGCGATTGCACGCGCCCTGGCCATGCGACCCAAGGTGCTCTTGTTCGACGAACCGACCTCGGCCCTCGACCCGGAACTGATCGGCGAGGTGCTCAACGTCATTCGCAACCTCGCCAACAGCACCGACATGACCATGCTCATGGTCACTCACGAGATGCGCTTCGCCGAGGAGATCAGCGACCGGGTGGTCATGTTCGACCACGGCTCCGCCGTCGAGAGCGGTCCGCCGGAACAGATCTTCAAGAACCCGCAGGAGGAGCGTACCCGCGCCTTTCTGCAGGCCGTGCTCAAGCACTGATGCCAGACGCTGCTGCTGCCGCCAGGCAGATCTACCGTCCGCCAACCGAGGGGCCGCTGCGCCAGCGCGGGATCGGGGTTATCTGCCCGTTCGACATGGCCCTCGACCGCGAACTCTGGCGGTGGATGCCGCCGGAGGTCTCCTTATTCTTCACCCGCACAGTGTTCGTCGATGAGCCGGTCAGCGTCGAGCTCGCCCTCGAGGTGAGCGAAACGGCCGACATTCTGGCCGCGGCCCGCAACCTGAGCGGCGTCAGCCCAGAGGTCATGGCCTACGCCTGCACCTCGGGCAGCTTCGTGAATGGCGTCACCGGCTCCAATCGCATCTCAGCCGCGATGGAACGCGGGGGAGCACCCCGCGGAATCACGACCTCTGGCGCGCTCGTCGACGCCCTCGACTACCTCGGCGTGCAACGACTCGTCGTCGTCACACCATACGTCGCCGACCTCGCCGCGCTGCTTGGTGACTTTCTCGCCGAAAGTGGCCGCTCGGTCGTCGCGCAATCCTCGCTCGGCCTCGGCGAGAATATATGGCAGGTGCCGTATGCCACCACGATCGAGCTCATCCGCAATGCCGATGTGCCCGAGGCAGAGGCCATCTTCGTGAGCTGCACCAACCTGCCGACCTACGACATTCTCGCGCCGCTCGAACTGGAGCTCGGCAAACCGATCATCTCGGCGAACCAGGTCACCGTCTGGGCCGCGCTCAAGGCCCTGGGCTTGGCGGCCGTCGGACCCGGACAGCACCTGCTCGCGTAGGATTCGCTCGCTGAATGAGGTCAGGTGTGCGCAAGACATCGATAGGGACAACACGCCAGCTATCTTCTCCGATAGCGCATCCTGCATTTCGCGCGGCACCAGAAAGGATCGATCACGTGTCACGGACGCGTAGTCGGTTCAACAGCCACAGCTTGCACTCTCAAGAGATCGGGGAATCGCCGTGAAGTTCCGGCTTAGCCTCGAGGTTCCCACTCACGCGCAAATGCAAGAGCGTACTGAACACAACTATCTCGGGGATCGAGACGCGCCAGTCGCTGCCGGTGTCCTCTGTGCCGGCGGGCTCGCGGTGCGCCGATCACCGAAGGGCAAACGGCGCCGCGTTTAGCTGCTCGGGGCGGCGGCCATCTTGATCGCACTCCTAGCCCTCCTCATCGTGGCCGGCCTGATTGCCCGGAGCCCCTAGTTCACAAATCATCGAGCGGTGTGGTGGGATCCGCTACTGGGGGAGAACCGCCGCGTCACGAAACAGGGTGCCGAGCCGGTCGGTGGAGTGAATCTCGCCGGCCAGCCGCAAGCCCTGCCACACCGTGACCTGGTTGGCGGTGAGCACGGGCTTGCCGAGCGCCGCTTCGAGTTCGTTTATCCAGCGCGCCGAGTGTAGTGCGGTGTCGGGAATGAGGATGGCCTGCGCGGCGGGGCTGTCGTTGCTGCGGGCCAGAGCGAGCACGCCGTCGTGGTCGAGCTCGCCGGCGAGGGCGGCCGTCTTGATGTCGTGGCTGACTAGTTCGAGCACCTCGATGCCGGCCGTGCCGAGCAGCTGGGCGAAGTGCTGCGCGACGTCATACGGGTAGGTCGCGGCGACGGCGACGGTTGTGAACCGTAGGGCGCGCACGGCCTCGACGAAGGCGAGCGAGGTCGACGACACGGGCACCCCGAGAGCAGCCTCGATCTCGGCAACCTGCTGGTGCGCACCCTCCCAGCCGAACACAAAGCTGCCAGAGGTGCAGGCCCACATGACCGCGTCGGGAACGGATGCTTTGAGCGCGGCAGCCCCCTCGAGCAAGCGTTCGCTCTTACCTAGATCGAGCAGTGCCTCGACCTCATGGGCGTCGACACCGACCGAGGTGTGCACGAGCGGAACTCGGGCATATCCGCCGAGTGCATCTTCTAAAAAGGGGTAGTCGTCTTCGGCTCCGAAGCCGGGGTAAAGCATGCCGACGGTGACGCTCATCTGGATCTCCCTGCAAGTCACACGTTCGTGAAATTATTGATAGAATGTAGACAATACTACAAGAGTGGCATTATTTTATGATAGCTTCATGATTGTCGACAATCTTGCGGGCTGGCCATTGTCACGGAAAGACCGGCCCGATTCCGTGCGAAGGAGCAGCCACTCATGGATTCACTCAGATGGGCCACGGCCACCGAGTTGGTGGCCGCCTACCGCGCCGGCCAGATATCACCGGTGGAGGTCACGCAGGCCGCGCTCGACGCGATCGAGAGCGACGACGAAGCGATTAATGCCTGGTGTCTCGTCGACGCGGAATCCGCGCTGAACGGCGCGCGTGCATCCGCAGCGCGCTGGCAGGCCGGCACGCCGCTGGGTCTCGCCGACGGCGTACCGACTTCGATCAAAGACCTCATGCTCGCTCGCGGCTGGCCCACCCGGCGTGGCTCACAACTGATCACGCCGCAAAGCAACGACTGGACCGAAGACGCCCCCGCGGTGGCCCGGCTGCGCGAGAACGGTGCAGTGCTGCTCGGCAAGGTGACGAGTCCCGAATTCGGTTGGAAGGGTGTCACCCACGGTCCGCTCACCGGCGTGACCCGCAACCCGTGGAACCACGAGAAAACGTCCGGCGGGTCGAGCGGCGGCAGTGCGGCCGCGGTGTCCGCTGGCATGGGTGCCTGGTCGGTGGGAACGGATGGCGGCGGCTCGGTACGTATTCCGGCCAGCTTCACCGGCGTGGTCGGCCTCAAACCCACCTACGGGGTGATTCCGCTCTATCCGGCCAGCCCGTTCGGGACCCTTGCACACGCCGGACCGCTCGCCCGTTCGGTCGCGGATGTCGCCCTCATGCTCGACGTGCTCGCCGCCCCCGACCCGCGCGACTGGTCGTCAGCCGCGCCGCCGACCACCTCATTCCGTACCGGGCTGCATGACGGCGTGCAGGGCCTGCGCATCGCCTTCAGCTCCGACCTCGGCTATGGCACGAACGATCCGGAGGTTGAGGCCGCCGTGCGCACCGCCGTCAGCGTGCTGCAGAATCTTGGCGCCGAGGTCACCGAAGTCGACCTCGGCTGGAGCGACCCGGCCTGGGCCTACCACGTGCTCTGGTTTGCCGGCGCGGCCAAGGTGCTCGAGCCGTTCGGCCCGGCCGCCGCCTCGAAGATCGACCCCGGCCTGCGCGCCGCGCTTGAACGTCACGCCAATTTTTCGGCAAGCGACTTTCTCGACGCCACCGCCGTGCGCATGAAACTCGGCCACGACATGGGCGTGCTGCACGAACAATACGACGTGCTACTCACGCCGACGCTGCCGATCACCGCGTTCGAGGCCGGCGTGGACGTTCCAGCCGGGTCGGCATCGCCGGACTGGACTTCGTGGACCCCGTATTCCTACCCATTCAACCTCACCCAGCAGCCCGCGATCACCGTGCCGTGCGGCGTGACGAACGAGAATCTGCCGGTAGGGCTGCAGATCGTCGGCCCGCGCCACGCGGATGCACGCATCCTCCGGGTCGCCGCGGCCTACGAGCAAGCCACGCAGTGGCCGACCGGGCACCGCGTCGAGTCCCACCTGACACCAACGATCCGCTGAACCCCAACCAGACAAGGACCCACCATGGCTCGCTATATCACTATCACCCTGGAGCAGCGCGGCGTCAGCTGCAAGGCCGTCCTGCTCGACGTTGACGCGCCCCGCACAAGCAACGCCGTCTGGGATGCCCTCCCCTTGAGCGGCCAGGTCTTTCATGGCAAGTATGCCCGCAATGAGATCTACAACCTCGTGCCGGCTTTCGCTCCCGCCGAACCCGGCGCTGAGAACACGACGATCACCCCAATTCCCGGCGACGTCTGCTACTTCACCTTTTCGGCCAATGACCTGCAGACCCCGTCGCACGGCTATGAGGCCAATGGTGGGCCCAAGGAACTGCGCACGATCGTCGACCTCGCCGTGTTCTATGACCGCAACAACCTGCTGATCAACGGTGACAGCGGATGGGTTCCCGGCAATGTGTTCGCGACCATCATCGAAGGGCTGGCCGAAATGAAGGCCGCTTGCCAGGACGTCTGGATGGGCGGTGCCCGCGGCGAGACCCTCACCTACGCCCGATTCGACGAATAGCACCAGGCTTCGCGGGTTCCGCCGAGGCGGGCACCCACCCGTTGGGTGGTTCGCGGCCACCAGAGCATGCCGCCGAGTACGCCGCTCGACTCGCGTGGCCAGACCGGGTGGCCCACCAATCACGAAGCGGATGTCGCTAGTCGCGACCGGGTCTCGCAGGCCGAGGCAGAGTGCTCAGGCCGTCGCGAGCGTCTGGCGAACGACCAGGGGCAGCCGCACGGGTTCGACGCGGATGCTGGTGCGCTCACAACCGGTGCACTTGAGAACGTAGAGGGGGAGAGTGATGCGCAGGGTCTGCGCGGGGTTCGGTTTCAGGTCGGCTCGTGACTTGCAGAACGGGCAGGTAATTCGCATCGAGGGGGGTCCCTTGGATTGATTCTGCGTAAGCGATAACTCACGTCAGCATGACCATAGGGTGAACCGTCGATGACCGCACCCCCCTTGAAGTTCTCGGCCATCTGTGTGTGCAGAGCAGTTCGTCTGTCCCCGTTCCGACGGACGCACCCACGACACGCTAAACGGATGCCGCGAGCAGGCTCACCACGACGGTGTCGCCCTTGGTCGACAGCTGGCCGACCTCAGTGAACCCGAGCCGGTCGTGAAAGGCGAGCGACCCAGGATTCGGCGGCTCCAGGTTGACCTCGCAGAGCACTTCGGTGAGGAGCTCGCGGCGGGCCGCACCGAAGATGGCGTCGTAGAGCACCGGGCCGAGGCCCTGCCTGCGATACCCGTCGGCCACGACGATGCGGTCGACGTAGAGAAAATCGTTGGACCGGGCAGAGAACCAGAGGTAGTTCTCGCTCTCGTAATCGGCCCCGACGACGAACAGAACGGCGAAGCCCAGCGCGATATCGGTCGCGTCGTCGTGCACCACTGTAATCGCGAGGTGGCTGTGTTCGACGAGCGCGGCCAGCGCCGAAGCATCCAACTCGTTGACCGCGGGAACCGCGGCATTGTTGAGCGCGAGCAGGCGCGGCAGATCGGCGGGTAGGACGGAACGAATCGAGTAGGTCACCCGTCAACGATAGAACGTGCCACCGGTTCCGGTTGACCTCGAGCCCTGTCAGAATAAATTGTCGCCGTTTTGGACCTGGCGACTCGTTCGAGGAGACAGCGGCGTATGACTCACCAGGTGAGCACGAACACCACCAACACCAGCACGCTCAATTACCTCGCTGCACGCGACCAGCTGCTGGCTCTGCGCGACGATCACGCCCGCGCCGCACAGGAGTTTCGCTGGCCCGACGTTGGGGAGCACTTCAACTGGGCCACCGACTGGTTCGACGTGCTCGCCCGCGGCAACAACAGAATCGCCCTGTGGATCGTCGAAGAAGACGGCAGCGAGCAGAAGTTCACGTTCGACGAGATGGCCCACCGGTCCGACCGGGTCGCCACCTGGCTCAGCCACCAGGGAGTCGGGCGTGGCGACCACGTCATGCTCATGCTCGGCAACCAACGGGAAATCTGGGAGGCGATGCTCGCCATCATGAAGGTCGGCGCCGTCATCATGCCCACGAGCGCCGTGCTCGCCGCGCACGACCTGACCGACCGAGTGCGTCGCGGTGATGTCAAGCACGTGATCGCCAACTCGGCCGACGCGGCCAAATTCGACGACGTTCCCGGCGACTACACCCGCATCGGCGTCGGCGAGCCCCGCCCCGGGTGGGCTGACTTCGCCGATGCCTACGCCGTCAGCCCGGAGCCGATCACGACGGTCGTCGCCTCTGCTGACCCGTCTCTGATCTACTTCACCTCCGGCACGACGAGCAAGCCAAAGATGGTGCTGCACTCGCAGACCTCTTACCCGGTCGGCCACCTGTCGACCATGTACTGGCTGGGCCTGCGCCCCGGCGACGTGCACCTCGCCATCAGCTCACCCGGCTGGGGCAAACACGCGTGGAGCTGCTTCTTCGCGCCGTGGATCGCCGAGGCCACCGTCTTCGTTTACAACTATTCCAAGTTCGATCCGAACGCCCTCATCGCGCAGCTGCACCGCGCCGAGGTCAGCACGTTCTGCGCGCCGCCCACCGTCTGGCGCATGCTCATCCAAGCGGATGTCGGTGCTCGCCCCGCGAGCCTGCGCGAGTTGCTCTCCGCCGGAGAACCCCTCAACCCCGAGGTTATCCGGCAGATCGACAACGGCTGGAAACTGACCATCCGCGACGGATTCGGCCAGACCGAAACCACCGCGATCGTCGGAAACGGGCCCGGATCCGTGCTGAAAGCCGGCTCGATGGGCCTGCCACTGCCCGGCGTCTCGATCAAACTGCTCGACCCGGTCACCGAGCTGCCCGCCGACGAGGGCGAGATCTGCCTCGACCTGTCGCAGAGCCCGGTCAACCTCATGAGCGGGTACCATGGCGAACCCGACCTCACCGCGCATGCCATTCGTGGCGGTTTCTTCCACACGGGCGATGTCGCCACGGTGGATGCCGACGGTTACCTCACCTTCATCGGCCGCACCGACGACGTGTTCAAGTCGAGCGACTACAAGGTGTCACCGTTCGAGGTGGAGAGCGTGCTGCTCGAACACCCCGCGGTCGCCGAAGCCGCCGTCGTTCCTGCACCGGACCTGACCCGGCTGAACATTCCCAAGGCCTACATCCACCTCGCCCCGGGCTGGGAGCCGAACGCCGAAACCGCCGAGGCCGTGCTGCGGCACGCCCGCACCGGGCTGCCCGCCTACATGCGGGTGCGGCGGGTGGAGTTCTTCGACCTGCCCAAGACCATCTCGGGCAAGATCCGTCGGGTCGAGCTGCGCGAGCGCGAAGACGACGCGGCGGCGGCCGGCATCCGCCTGCCCGGTGAGTGGCGCGACGACCAGTTTTCGGGACTGAAGCGCTAGCGGCATCCCCGACGGTTGCCGGGCCGGTGCGCCCTTCGCCCCGGGAGCCAACCCGATGAATGGCCGCGACACGCACGGTATGCTCGCGTTGGCACTGAGCGTGGCCAACCTGCCCCACTTTGAAGCGCAAGACGGCATCTCGCTGACCAACACGGTCGTGCTGGCCGGCCTCGGCCACACTCCGGCCGCGCAGGTCACCAACCTGGTCGGACTGATCGACGCTTCCACGCTCGCGCGCGGGTCCCACCTCAACATCAACGTGCTCAACCGCGAGACGCTCTAAGACGCCACTGAACACCCGGAGAACTGCCCGTAGCTGATCATCCGGGTGTCGTGCTACGCCGTGAACTTTGTGCGGCTCACCCGGGAGCAGCAGCTCGACGTGATCAGCCGCACCTTCCACACGAGTGTCTGACATGATGGTCGCGGCACTGCTGGGCCGGTCCGAATATCACCACGAGCAGGTACAGGGACATCTCGATGGCTCAATGTCTCGCGGGTCGAGGTGCTGTCGTTCCACCAGATGGGCGAGGACAACTGGAACCGCCTCAACATCCCATATCCGCTGAACGGGGTGCAACCGCCCCACCCCGCACTACTCGATCGGGTGCGCGAGCAGTTTCGTACTCGAGGCCTCACGACGTTCTAGTCAGCGCTAGTAACGGGCGAGCAGCTCCGTCTTCTTGGCGAGGAATTCGGCATCCGTCACCACGCCGGCATCGCGCAGCTGACCGAGCTGGGTCAGGTGCAGGGCAATTCCGGTGGAGGCTGGCGCGGCGTGGCCTTCGAGTTCGCGGCGCGCGGGTGCGGCAGCGAGTGCGGCCACCGACTCCGGGGGGACGCTCGGCGCGAATGACGGCGACGACGCCGGTGATGATATGGGCGACTGGGCCGCGTGAGCCGACTGTGACATGCGGTCGATCCAGGCCAGCGCGATCGCCGAGAGAATGAACACCATGTGGATGATGACCTGCCAGAGCACGCCGTCCCAGGTGTAGACGTTGCCGGTGATGGTTTCGGTCGGGTCCGAGCTGACCGGGGTGCCGCGCGCTGCCAAATCGCCGACCTCGATGAAGGTCTTGAGCAGGTGGATCGACGAGATCCCCACGATGGCCATGGCGAGCTTGACCTTGAGCACGTTCGCGTTGACGTGGCTGAGCCATTCCGGCTGGTCGGGGTGACCTTCCAAGCGGATGCGCGACACGAACGTCTCATAGCCGCCGATGATGACCATGATTAGCAGGTTCGCAATCATCACGACGTCGATCAGCCCGAGCACCGAGAGCATGATCGCGGCTTCTTCAACGTGAATGCCGCCGTCATCGCCGGGCACCGTCAGCGAAGTCCAGACGTCGCCGCCCAGGTTGATGAGTTCGACCATGAACACGATCACGTAGATGATCTGCGCGATGATGAGGCCGATGTAGAGGGGGGCCTGCAACCAGCGGCTGAAGAAAATCATCAGGCCGACGCTCCGCACCCAGCGGGACTGGGGGCGGAAGGGGCGAGGGAGGGCTGTTTCAGTCACCAATCGATCATATGGTGGGCCCGGGTGAGAACTTCCTGTGTGAACGTGCAGTCAACCCATCTTCATCGCCCGCACCAGCTGGTGGGGTTCGCCGAGCGCGGAATCCAACCCGAGCAGTTCAGCGAAGTGGGTCGACGGCTCGACGCCGAGTTCGCGGCCCAGGTGGGCGCGAAAACTGCGGTACACCTGCACCGCTGATGCATAGTTGTCTTCGGCGAGGTGGCACCGCACGAGCAGGTGCTGGGCACTTTCGCGCAGGGGGTCCACGACCGTCGCCGCCCGTGCCGCACCGAGGGCACGGCTGAAACTTTTGGAAATCAAGAATGAGCGGGCCAAGCCCTGCAAAGCGTCCACGCGCTGATTGAGCAGATGATTCTGCTGGTCGAGCACCCACTCCTCGTACCAACCCGGCAACAAATTCGCATCCTGCAGCAAATCGATGGATTCCGGCGGCACGGAGCGTGCGCCGGCCAGGGTGATCTCGGTGATGAGTTCTCGTACCTCGTGCAGATCGACCCGCACTGCGCAGTCGAGCTGTAACGGGTCGGTCGCGCTGAGCAAACGCGGCAGCTCATGCGAGATCCGAAAGACGCTCGCGCGCAGGTTGCCCGCCGACTGGCGCTCGGGGCTGTCGGGCCAGAGGATGGCGGCGAGCACGTGCCGGGGCTGGGTGTGCAGTACTGCGAGGGCTGCGAGCAACCGCTGCTGGCGGGCGCCGACCTCAACCGGTACGCCGTCGTAGCGCAGCTGCCAAAAGCCCAGCACGCGAAGATCCCAGCCCGGTGTCGCCGAAAATCCCATGAGTGCTCGATCCGCGAAAAGAGAACACAGCAACGATAGACGGGTGCCGCTATCGCCCAGAATGGCCAGTCCCGGCATGGTTGTCAATGCCGCTACCGCAAAATGGATGCACCGGTGAGCGTGACAGCGCCGCTCGCGTGGCTCGCGTGGCTCGCGTCGCTCCGCGGCCGTAGCTCTGCCGCCCCAGACTCCGCCGTTCCAATAACCCGCCGGTAACGCTGCCAGCGCTAGCCTCAGTGGGCACGTGCTCTCGAGATTGGACGGCCATGAGTCAATTCGCACTCTGTGTGGGCATCAACCGGTTCGAGAACATGCCGATGGCCAGCTGGTTGAACGGCTGCGTGAACGATGCCGCTGACGTCAGCGCCCTGCTCGGAATGGCTTTCGGCTTCGCCGACTCAAGTATCACCGTACTGACCGACCAGGCCGCGACGAAAGATGCCGTCCTCGGGGCGATGACCGAGGCGCTCGACCGGGCGAATACGCCGGGGGAGCACCTCGACCACATCGTGTTCACCATGTCGAGCCATGGCACCCAGATGCCCGACACGAGCGGCGACGAGGCCGACCAGGTCGACGAAGCCTTCGCTACCTACGACCTGCGGCAGATCGGTCCCGCCTGGGACGCCGGCTCTCTCATCCTCGACGACGAGCTGCACGATTTGTTCACCCGGCTTCCAAAGGGAGTGCTGCTCGACGTGATTCTCGACACCTGCCACAGCGGCAGCGGGCTGCGCGCCATGGATCTGGTGCCCACCGTCGACGACCGACGCCCCCGGTTCGTTCCGCCGCCGACGCCGCTCGGCCGGAACGGTGCCGAGGCCGAGGGCGCCGATACCCGCACACTGCGCGATCTGGTGCGCTCATCGAGGGCCGCGGCGAAACCGGTGCTGTTCGCCGCCTGCCGGGCCGACCAGACGGCCGCCGACGCGAACTTCGACGGCCGCTATAACGGGGCGTTCACGTATTATCTGCTCGATGCGCTGGGGTCCGGGTCAGCTTCGACCCGCGGCGAGGTCATCAAGCAGGTCAACGCGAAGCTGCGCGCGCGCAAGTTCGCCCAGCGGGCGCAACTGGAGGCATCCGCTCCGGGAAAATCGACCGCGTGGGGTACCGCGTTCTAGCGTCAGGGATGAAGCCGTCAGGGATGAAGCTGTCAGGGATGAAGCTGTCAGGGATGAAACGTCGGCCGCTGATGCGCGGGCACCTCGGGGGGCGGGGCGGCGATCCTCCGGGTCGCGCCGGGTAGCGTGGGCACGACCGGCACAGTGGCCGACGGAGTGGCCGACGGAGTGGCCGACGGATCGGCCGACGGGGTCGCCGACGGGGTCGCCGACGGAGCGGCCGACGGGGTCGCCGATGGGGTGGTCGCCGGGGTTACGGGCAAAGTGCCGGGCGGACGGGCTGGCGGGTTGGTCGGCGGGGCAGCATCCGCTGAAGGAGTGGCCTGCTGGATGGCGAGCTTGGCCTGCTGCCGTTCCGGGTCGAGAATCGGTTTGAGCGCGGCGAAGCTGAGCCGCCCACCCTCGTCGAAGCGCAGCTGCCCGCCGCCGCGAATGAACACGGGAGCCCGGGTGGTGAGCCCGAAGCGGCGGGCTTCGGCGGTGCTCAGGCGAAACTCCTGCGTGAACGTGGCCCCGATTTCGGAGACAACGAATCCGTCGGGGCCGACCCGAAGGGTCGGGCGCACCCGTTCGACCGCGATCGGCCGCGTCGGGTCGATTTTCGCGGCAGCGAGCAAGATCGGGTTCTCCCAAATGAACCGTACGATCTCCTCCGGATCGGAGCTCAGGGCGGCGAGTCGCACCGGATACCGCAGGCTGGTGAAGGTAGACACGCCGTAGAGATCGGTGGGTGTGGGCAGCACGATTCCGGCCTCGGCGAAGGCCGCCACGACGACGCCGCGGTAATCGAGGTCATCGTCGGGCACGACTGCCCGGTCGGCGGCGAGAATGCCGCGCAGAAGGTCTTCCCAGGTCACATCGACCGGCGGCATGTAGCCGAGGCTGCGAATAAGCATGCTCAAGACCTGGCGGCCAACGGATGCCCCGGCACGCGCCACCTGGTACAGGCTCGAGCGGCCGCCGGGCAGATCGAGACGCTTCCGCCACAGCCGAGCCACCACGCGCAGCAGCACTTGCACGATCGCCCCGCCGCGCCGGTGCGGGTCGCTCAGCGTGCGCCAGTTCGGGGCCAGGTCATCGGCCAGGGACGGCCGGGCCGAGCCGCGGGTGAACAGGCCGTCACCGAGGCGGAATAGGTCGCTGCGCAGCAGGTTCTCGTCGAGGGTGTCGAGGTCGAGGCGGTCACCGCCGTTCTGGGTCAGCAGCTGTTCGACCAGGGTCTGCGTGGAAAACACCGAGAGCAGCGCCACGAGGTCGGCGATGGCCTCGTGCAAGGCGAGCTGGTCGACTTCTGCATGGGAATCGGCCCACTTTGGGCGGTAGCCATCGACGATCGCGTGCGTGACCTCGTGCGCCACGAGATCCCGAAACAGGGCGAGCGGCACCGCTTTCTCGGTGCGGCCGTCGCGTTTGTGCCCGAAGCGAATCAGGCCATCGTCACGATAGTAGCCAGACTCCCGATAGGAGACCCGGTCGTAGGCGCTGATGGTGAGCCGGCCGCCGCCGACCCAGCCCATGCGACGCCCCAGCGTCGATTCGAACAGAGCCAGAGTGGATGCCGCCACCGCGTACACCTGCTGCGCCAGAAACCGACTGTCCTGCAGCAGGGCGGTGAGACCGTCGGGGGGTCTTTCATCGACGACCATCCAGGGTGGGGTGGGGGAGCCGAGTTCGAGACTGAACGGTTTCTCACCGGGGCGCCGCACGATCACGTCGAACCGGGCACTGCGCGGCCCAGGACCGATCCGCTCGACCGGAACCCGCAGGGTCGTCGTGAGTGGTCCGTCGGGGCCGCGGGTGAATGGCCCCTCGGCCAGCACGGTCAGGCTGACCTGCAGGCCGCTATGTCCCGGATTGCCCGATCCGGGGTCGGTACTAGTGGTCATGGTGGCCCCCGCAGCATCCGTTGTGCCTGCACTATGTAACCGAAGACCGGGTCTGTCAAGGCGACGAGGTGCAGTACGCGTGCAGTAACGCCGCAGTAACGCTTGAGCGCCATAATCGCAGGGCCGATCTTTGCGGCGGCGCACGTGTTGGACCATGAAAGGAACGGTGCCATGTCCGAATCGAGCCCCGCCCAGTCGACCGGCCCCGCTCACCCGGTGGCTACGAGACGGCAGCCGCCACTACCGAAGAGTGAGCTCGACAAGCTGCGGCCGTACGTGATCAACCTCAGCGGCGGCAAATTCTCGTCGTCCGGGGCGTTCGCGACGTCGAAAAAGGATGTCGACGCCATTTTCGCTACACACCTTCCCGCCTTCGTAGCCGAGCATGGGGGTGTTGTTCCAGTGGTCTTCTACGCCCACGGCGGGCTCGTCGACGAGCAATCCGGGCTGCGCATCGCCCAGGTCCAGGTGGACTGGTGGAAGTCCAACGGCGTGTACCCGATTCACTTCGTGTGGGAGACCAGTCTCGCCGGGGCCATCACGAGCGCGGTCGGCGACTGGGCACAGGGCCGCCGAGGCTGGCTCGACGAAGCGAAAGACCGGGTGCTCGAACTGGCCGCTCGATTCGGTCAAGGCCAGGACATCTGGGGCCAGATGAAGCGTTCGGCCGAGGCGGCATCGGCCGGCGACGGCGGCGCCCGCTACGTGGCCGAGGCGCTCGGCGCGTACTGCACGGCGCACGGCGGCACGATCAGCGTGCACGCGGTCGGGCACAGCGCCGGGTCGATCTTCCACTCCTTCTTCATTCCTGTTGCGTTGAAGGCGGGGTTGCCGGCCGTAGAGACGCTCAGCCTGCTCGCGCCCGCCGTGCGCACCGACGTCTTCGAGCAGCAGATCGTGCCCCTAATCGGCGACGGGGTGCAATCGCTCGCCCTGTTCACCATGACCGAAAAGCTCGAACGCGACGATACCTGCCTCGGCGCCTACGGAAAATCCCTGCTCTACCTCGTACGGGCCTCGCTCGAGCCCGAGGAGTTCTCGCCCATTCTCGGCCTGGAGGAGTGCCTGCGCGCCGACCCGGTGCTCGCCCGGCTGTTCGGCCTGTCCGGCGCAAGCGGGTCACCCGGCAACGGCGGGGCCGCTGACATCGTCTGGTCGAAAACGACAACGGGCCCGTTGACGAATCGCAGCACGTCGACCAGTCATGGCGGTTTCGACGGCGACATTCCCACGATGGACAGCGTCGCGCGCCGGGTCACCGGTAGCTCGCGCATCCGATCGTTCCCGGTCACCCGCGACCTCAGCGACGAAATGTGGCCGGCTCCCGGGCCTTCAGCACCCCGGCAAGCCGGCACCCACCACGCACTCTGTGTGGGTATCAATGCCTACCCCGGCGGCGATGCTCTTTACGGCTGCGTAGCGGATGCCGAGGCTTGGGCCGCACAGTTCGCCGCCGCAGGGTTCGCGGTGCGCACCCTGCTCGACGCGGAGGCGACCCGGCAGAACATTCTGCTCGGGCTGCTCGACCTGGTCGCGAGCAGCGTCGCCGGCGATGTGCTGGCCTTTCAGTACGCCGGCCATGGCACCTACGTCGACGACCTCGACGGCGACGAAGCCGAGGCCGGCAACGCGGAGAAGAAGTACGACGAAGCGCTCTGCCCGATCGACTTTCGCGAGGGTAACTTGATCATCGACGACGACCTGGGTGAGATCTTCGATCAGCTGCCCGATGGTGTCAGCCTCACGGCTTTCTTCGATTCCTGCCACTCCGGCGATGGCCAACGCCGGTTGCAGCTGCAGCCGGCCGAGGTTGCCGAACTTAGTGCGGCATCCGCTCCCCATGGTCGTCGGGCGCGATTCATCATTCCCGACGAGGCCACGAGCAGAAATTATCGGGTCAAACGCGGCACGCCCGCCCGGGCAGGCAAGCGGGCACTGGCGCGGGAAGTGCTGTTCAGCGCGTGCAAGCCCACCGAGGTCGCCTACGAGACGGGCGGGCATGGCGACTTCACCGTGGCGGCAAGCCCGCTCGTGGTGCCCAGCGCGAACCGGCTGACCAACGGTGAATTCCTGGCCAGGGTACGAGAAGTGTTCTCGAGCCAGCCGCGGCAGAACCCGGCCTTCAACGGTCCGCGGGCGGCGAAGTCGCGCATCTTCCTGGCGCCGCTGGCTGGTGCTGGTGCTGGTGGTGCCGAGGGTGGTACGCCGGCTGAGAATGCGCTGGGGGCGGTCTCTGCTGCGGCAGGAGCCATTCCCGATGCGATCACGGCCCTGCTCGATGCGGCGGCGGCCGGTGGCGGTCAATCTGGTGCGGCGGGTGGTGTCGGCCCGCTGGCCCCGGGCAGCCATGGGAGCGGCGGTGGTGCTGGTTCTCGTGAAGCGGATGCCGCCGCTCGCGCTCTCGCGAGCGCCGCATTCCTGCGCGCGGCCGCCGACTTCATTGACGGGTAGCTCGTCAAGCTCCGCGGGGGCTGCGCCGGTGCGCGGGGTTGTGGCCACCGGGCGCGAACCGGCCGATCTGGGGCGAACGACAGTCACGACCCTACGCTCTGATTGTCGACATCTTTAGCATCCTGCGTCGTGGACTGCGAGACTGGAGGCACAGCTCCGCGCCGCGGTCAGGCGACCGAATCGCGGAAACGATGTACGCGCCCGTGCGCCTCGGAAGGACCCCATGCTCGATCTTCTGTTCAGCCCGATCCCCGGGATCATTTTCACGATCATTGTCGTTCTGCTCATCGGCCTGATTTACGCCAAGACCATCTATAAGAACGCCGGGCCCGACGAGGCCCTCATCATCACCGGCAAGAAAAGCCGCAAAACCATCGTCGACGGTGCCACCCTCGAAGAGTCCGGCCAGCGCGTCGTGCACGGGCAGGGCGTGTTCATCACTCCGTTCTTCCAGAAGGCGTTCAAGATCAGCCTGCGCAGCCGGGCGATCGAGATCACGGCCGTCGCGCAGGACCGCAATGGCATCACGCTTTCCGTCGACGCCGTGGCCATCGTCAAGGTTGGGGACTCCCCGCAGTCGATTCGCGCCGCCGCCCAGCGGTTCCTCGGGCAGGACAAGAACATCGACGGGTTCGCCCAGGAGGTGCTGAGCGGTTCGCTGCGTTCCTCCATCGGCGCGACCGACGTCATGACCGTCATCCAGAAGCGTGACGAGCTCGGCAGCTCGGTGCTCGCCACTGCCCGCGAGTCGCTCGCCAACCAGGGCCTCGACGTCGACTCGTTCGAGATTAAGGGCATCACCGACGAGAACGACTACATCCGCGACATCGGTCGTGCCGAGCAGGCCAAGGTTCGTCGCCAGGCCGAGGTGGCCGAGCACGTCGCGAACCGCGAGTCGCAGGAAGCCCTGATCACCGCCGAACAGGCCATCGCCGAAGCGCAGAACACGCTCGCCCTGCGTAAGGCTGCGCTGCAGCTCGACACCGACAAAGCCTCCGCCGAGGCCGCCGCGTCGAAGCCCCTCGCCGAGGCGAAGGCGCAGCAGGCCATCGTGCAGGAGCAGGAACTCACGGCCCAGCGCCGAGCCAGCCTGCGCAAGGCCGAGCTCGAATCCGAGGTCAACGCCATTGCCGACGCCGACGCCTATCGCATCCGGGTGACCGCGATCGCCGCCGCCGAGGCATCCGTTGCCAAGGCCACTGCCGATCGCGACAGTCGTGTTGCCAACGCCGAGGCCACCCGCGCCGAGGGCCAGGCCGACGCCGACGCCATCCTCGCCCGCGGTACCGCCGAGGCCACGGCCACGCGTCTGTCAGCCGAGGCCGTCGCCCAGCAATCCGAAGCACTCATTCAGCTGCGCCTGGTCGAGATGCTGCCGCAGATCGCGCACGAGCTCGCGGCTCCCATGGGTAACATCGACCACCTCACCGTCATTTCAACGGATGGCGCAAGCCAACTCTCCAAGAACGTCGCGTCGGGTTTCAGCGAGGTCGACGCCGTGCTCGGCTCCACTATGGGAATCGGCATCAAGGACCTGCTGGGCGGGCTGCTTGGCGGCACGGCGGGAGCCGCGCTGCGGAACGCCGCGCCCGCGCAGGCCGGCGTACCCGCTTCGCCCGCCGCTGCGGCCTCGACGCCGACATCGGTTTCTGCGGCGCGGTCAGAAGCCACGCGCTCCTCCACTCCTTCGGCATCTTAATCGGCAACACCGTCAGCAACGTCTTCGGTTGCTTCATCGGCGGCGACAGCAACCGCAGCCGCGGGGGTTGACGTTGCAGCCTTCGGCCACGAGCACCGTCGATTCTCGCGCAGCGACGACCGTGGACGGGGCCGACAACACGGTGACAACGCCTTCGACCGGGCGTCAGCCCTGATCGCTGAAGCTGTTGTCGGCGTGGTAATCGACCGTGTGCACCACGAAGTAGCTGCCGTTCGCGGTGCAGACGTGGCTGGTTTTGGTCGAGGAAAATTCTGCAGGTCGGTGACTCGCACAAAGGTCGCGGCGGAGCACCCCGCGCAAGCCGCTGCGGGCGCGGCGATGCTCGGCACGAACTGCGGGTGTCGCTGCACCATGTCAATCAATGTGCCGGTCTGGCACGGAACGATTAAAGACCGGCGTGGACCGCTCGATCTGCGACGCTAGAAACTCGTGGCTGACGAACCGCGATACCGGGGAGCGGCCGCGAAGCGCGGCATGCACCTAGTCGGCGACCTTCGCCGGCTGCAGTGTCGCCGGCTTGAGGAAGATGAATCCCTCTTCAATGCCGAACGTTCGCATTCACCACCTCCAGCACCTTCACCGGATACTGCTGGGGAACCGGTATCAAGCCGATACATTCTTAGATCGCTCGGCCGACCCATGAGCGCCCGCATCTGACTAACATGACATTTAATCGCGGAGCGATGTGCAGGCGTGGGCTCTCGCACCGGATGGACTTAGCTGGGGGTAAACATGGTGCAGGTGACCGAGGTTCCAACCGGCGCGGCCCGGTCATGGCGTCGGACATTTCACGGAGCTGTCGGCGGGCTCCTCGGTTTCGTCGCGATGAGCGTAGCGGCCGGCGTGCTGGTGACCGTGTCGGTGACCCCGGTCGTAGCTCTATCGGGGCTCGCGGCCACCAACACCATCTCGGTGTTCGAGAACCTGCCGGGCTACGTGAACATCGAGCCGCTCTCCCAGAAAAGCGACATCTTCGCCACCCGCAGCGACGGAACCGTCGAACTTCTCGCCTCGTTCTACGATCAAAACCGCATCGAGGTCGGCTGGGACGCGATCAGCCAGTTCGCGAAGGATGCCGCGGTGTCGGGAGAAGACCCCCGGTTCTACGCGCATGGCGGGGTTGATCTGCAGGGTACTCTGCGGGCCACGGCCACGACGGTAGCCGGGGGCGACACCCAGGGCGGATCTTCCATCACGCAGCAATACGTGAAGAACGTGCTCGTGCAAAAATGCGAGCTGCTCACCGATGAACGTGCGCATGATGCCTGCTACACAACGGCGACCAAGACCACACCCGACCGCAAACTCAGAGAAATGCGGCTGGCCATCGGGGTCGAGAAGAAGTACAGCAAGCACGACATCCTGCAGCAGTACTTCAATATCACCGGCTTCGGCGGCACGGTCTACGGCATCGAGGCCGCCGCCAACTACTATTTCAACACCACGGCCGCCAATGTGACCCTGACCCAGGCCGCGAGTCTCGTTGCGATCGTGAACAACCCGGTCAAGTTTCAGCTCGACAAGCCCGCGAGCGAGACCAACGGGGCCGCCAACGGCTACGCCGCCAACAGGCAGCGCCGCGACTACATTCTGCGCGAGATGCTGCGATACCAGAAGATCACCCAGGCCGACTACGACGCCGCGGTCGTGGCTCCGGTCGAACCCGTCATCACCGAGCCGAGCACGGGCTGCCAGACGGCGGTGGCCAACGCGTTCTTCTGCGATTACGTGACCAAGATTCTGCAGACCGATCCCACGTTCGGAGCAGATGCCGCCACCCGCATGCTCAACTTTCGGCGTGGCGGCTACGACGTGTACACGACTCTCGACCTCGACGTGCAGAACGCGGCCGTGACGACCATGAACCAGCAGGTTCCCAAGGTCTACGCCGGCGGTGACGTGGGCGCGGTCATCACGAGCGTGCAGGTCGGCACCGGCCGGGTGCTCGCCATGACCCAGAACAAGGACTACAGCCAGGATCCGGCCGTGCAGGCGACCGGAGCCAACTACACCGGCATCAATTACGCCACCGACTACGCCGAGGGCGGGTCGAGCGGGTTTCAACCCGGGTCGACCTATAAGGTCTTCACCCTGGCCGAGTGGCTCAAGGAGGGCCATTCCCTCAACGAGCGGGTCGACTCGAGGCGCAAAGCGAACTGGGGCATCTTTCAGGACAGCTGCCTCGGGCCCCAGAACTACAACAAGGAGGGCTTTGACCCGCGCAACGATGCAAACGAATCCGGCGCCAATTACAGTGCGCTGCAGGCCACGGTCGGCTCGATCAATACCGGCTTCATCGGAATGGCCAAGCGGCTCGACCTGTGCGGCATTCGCAAGACGGCTGAGGCATTCGGGGTGCACCGGGCCGACGGCAACCCGCTCTCGCAGTCCGCGGCATCCGTTATCGGCACCAATGAGATCGCACCGCTCACCATGGCGGTGGCGTTTGCGGGCATCGCCAACAAGGGGGTGACCTGTTCGCCGATTGCAATCGACCGCATCGTCGGCCCGGGCGGTGTCGAGATTCCGGTGCCACCGTCGGTCTGCTCGCAGTCGGTCGATTCCACCGTTGCCGCGGGCATGGCCTACGCCATGCGGCGGGTCATGACCGGGGGTACTGGACAGCAATCGAACGCGAACACGAGACCGTCGGTCCCGATGATCGGCAAGACAGGAACGACGGATGGCGCCAAAGACACCTGGATGAGCGGCGCGAGCACGAAGGTGGCCACGGTGGTTGCCGTGGTGAGCCTGACCGGCACCCTCAGCCAGCGGCGTCAGTTCTTTGGGCGGGACCAGATCGCGACGGCCCGGCACCGCATGTGGCCGGTCGTGATGTCGGTCGTCAACGCCAAGTACGGTGGTGACGCCTTCGAGGAACTAGCCCCCAAGTACATTCCGCCGCCCGTGGTTGTGGCCCCGCCAGCTCCACCAGCCGCGCCTGCCCCGCCCGACGCGGTTCCTGCCCCGCCGGCCGCGCCTACCCCGCCCGACGCGGTTCCTGCCCCGCCGGGCCAATAGCGTCGGGCCAACAGCGGGCCAACAGCCGGCCAACAGCGGGCCAACAACAGCGGGCCAACAGCACGGGCCGGTAGCTGTCTCAGGCGCTCTGCGCCGCATTGAGCTGGTGCAGCGTGCCACTGGCACCCGATGATGACAACTGCGCAGACGGATGCGCGGCTAGTTCAGCCGCGTAGGCCGCCGCGCTGGCCGCTTCCTGCGCGGCGGCACGTTCAACGGCATGCCGCTCCTTCACCTGGCGGGCCACATCGAACAGGTTCCAGAGATTCTCCCCGGTCACTGAAACACCGCGAGCGCCGGAACGCCGGGTGCGACCGCGCACGAGCATGTAATTGGTCTGGAACACCTGCCCGCCCACCCGTTCCTGCGCGTCGTGAAAAAACACGACGTTGGAGACCGGGCCGGTGCCGTCGTCGAGGCTGATGAACACCACACGGCGGCCACCACGCATCGGTGGCGTGTTCGTGGCTCGCCGAACCCCGGCGAGCAGTACCTCGGTGCCGCCGGGCAGATTGCCGAGCTCGCTCGCCGGGGTCACTCCGAGCTCTTTGAACAGGGCGTGAAAGCGCGTCATCTGGTGGGTCGAAACGGCCAGGTTCAGGTCGAGCAGCTCCAGATCGGTCTGGGTGCGGCCGCGCAGTTCGAGCGACGTGATGGCGCCGGCGCGGTCACCCGAGTACCGCGGCACCGGCAGCTCTACCTCGAACGCGAGCTGGTCGGCACGAATTACCACGGCAGTGCCGCGCAGCGACTGAATGTGCGCGAGCAGTTCGTGCCGCCGTGCCCGGTCGTAGCCGATGAACGTGTCGAGGGCGCCCACCCGGGCGAGCGCCTCGAAGGTGCGTCGCCGGGGGTTCACCCGGTCACGAAAGTCCTGCAGCGAACTGAACGGCTGGTGCCGGGCGATACGCGCCCGCTCCGCCTCCGTGCTGCCGACCAGTTCCGGCAGTGCCAAGCGGATGCCCTGGCTCCCGTCGGCGAGATCCTCCACCCGGTAGTCCAGCGCGCTCGACTGTACGTCGAGGGGGAGCACCGGCACCCCGAGCACCCGGGCTTCGGCGACGATGAGGTCTTTCGGCCACATGCCCGGGTCGTGGGTGAGCAGCCCGGCCAGGAACGCTGCCGGATGGTGGGTTTTCAGCCAGGCCGACTGGTAGGTGGGCAGGGCGAACGCGGCGCCGTGCGCCTTGGCGAAGCCGAAGCTGCCGAACCCGGCCAGTACCGTCCAGATCTGGTCGATGACCTTCACGCTGAAGCCGCGAGCGAGGGCTTTCTCACGCAGGTACTCCTCAATCTGCGGGAGTTGTTCTGGCTTACCCAGGTGGCGGCGAAAGACATCAGCTTTTCCGAGGCCGCAGCCGGTGAGTTCGTCGAACAGCCGCATGACCTGTTCGTGAAAGATGACGACGCCGTTGGTCTCGCGCAGGATCGGCTCGAACCGGGGGTGGATGTAGTCGGGGGAGACCTCGCCGTGCCTGGCCTGCAGGTACTTGAGCGGCATATTGTTCTTCATCGGTCCGGGGCGGAACAGCGAGATCTCCACCGTGAGGTCGTTGAACACCTCGGGCTGCAGCTTGCCGACGAGCTCCATCTGGCCGGGGGACTCGATCTGAAAGATGCCGAGGGTGCGGGTGGAGCGAATGAGCTCGAAAGTTTTCGCATCGTCGAGCGGCACCCGGTCGAGGTCGATGCTCTCGCCGGTGAGCCGGTGGTGCTCTTCGACGGCGTGCGCCATCGCCGACTGCATGCGCACGCCGAGAATATCGAGTTTGATGAGCCCCATCGGGTCCATGTCGTGTTTGTCGTACTGCGACATAGGCAGGCCCATGCCGCTCGCCTGCACCGGGGTGCGGTCGAGCAGGCTCGCGTCGGAGAGGATCACGCCGCAGGGATGCACCGAGATGTGCCGGGGGAGCCGGTCGAGCCGCGCGGTGAGGTCGACCAGCAGGTCGAGCTGCTGCGACTCGCGCACCTCGGCGGCGAGGGCTCCGAGCTCGGGCTTCTCCTCGAGGGCGCGACGAAAGTCGCGGGCGTTGAACCGCCACATCTGCTTGGCGATCACGTTGATCTGGGCGTCGGGCAGGCCGAGGGCGAGGCCGGCGTCGCGCACGGCCCCGCGGCCCCGGTAGGCGTTGGTCATCGACATGAGCGAAACCCGGTCGCTGCCGAAGGCACGAAAGACCTCGCGGTAGATGTCGTGCCGCCTGGCCGACTCCACGTCGATGTCGATGTCGGGCAGCGTCTGGCGTTGGGGCGAGAGAAAACGCTCCCAAAGCAGCCCGTTCGCGATGGGTTCAACCGAAGACGTGCGCAGCGCGTAGTTGAGCACCGAGCCGACCCCCGAACCGCGGGCCTGAATACGGATGCCCATACCGCGAATGATGTCGGCCACCCGCGACACGGTGAGAAAGTAGCTGGCAAAGCCGAGGTGTTCGACCGTCTTCATCTCGTGGGCGAGCTGGGCATGGGCGGCTTCGACCGCGCGCGAGCCGCTCGCGGAGTACAGATCGGCGATGCCGCTTCGGGCGCGCCGCCAGAGTTCGGTGACCGGATCGCCGGTGACACCGATCACGCGTGCCTCCGGCATGCGTGGCCGGCCGAGGCCGATGTCGCTCACCGGGTCGAGGCTACAGCGGTCGGCGAGCTGCTCGGTATCACGCAGCAGTCGTTCGAGTGCCCCGTCATCGTGCAGGCCGGCGTCGACGATCATGCGGGCCACCTGGCGCATCGCCCCGGCCGGTTTGAGCCAGGCCTGGCCGTTGGTCTGCGGGGTTTCGAGCTCGGCGAGCGGCAGCAGAAAGCGCGCGGCGTCGGCGAGGTCGGCGGTGACCGCTTCGTCGGGGGTGCCGTACCGCACGGCATTGCTGAACACTGCGGGCAGCCCGGATTTCTCGGCGAGGGCGAGCATGCGCGTGGCCGGGGTCACGCTGCCGACGGTGCCGCTCTCGGCGAGGTGACAGACGATCTCGAGCACGACGGCCTGGGCGGGCAGGGCACGCTGCCAGTGGGCGAGCCGCGCCGCGGCATCCGTATTGTCGCGTCTCGCGATCGCGAGACCCACGTCGGAGTCGGGGCCGAGCAGCACGGTAAGCGAGGCGAGGCCAGCCAGGTCGGCCAGTTGGGCGCGCGAAATGCTCGGGCCGGTGCTTGCGGGCGTGAGCGCCGAGCGTTGGCCGGTGCCGTGCTGGCCGGTACCGTGCTGGCCGGTACCGCGCTGGCCGGTACCGCGCCGATCAGTACCGCCGGCGTGGGCGGCACTGACCGCACGGCAGAGTGCGGCGTAGCCGCGACCCTCGGTCTGGCCGTGGGCGAGCACGACCACCCGGCCGAGTGGGCGATACTCCTCGTCGTGCACGCAAAGTTCGGCGCCGAGCCCGGGGCGGATGCCCGCGGCCACGCAGGCCCGCACGTGCTTGACGGCGCCGTAGAGTCCGTCACGGTCGGTCACGGCAAGAAAATTCGCGCCTTGCGCGGCCGCCTGCTCGGCCAGCGCTTCGGGTAGTGTCACTCCATAGTGGGTCGAGTAGGCGCTCGCGACGTGCAGGTGCGCAAAACTCGTGCCCAGTGCGCTGTTCATCCCCAGTCCAGCGCCAACACCCAGGACCCGTCCATGCCGCGGCGCAGGTCGTAGCGGTGCTGTTCTTCACCGCCACGACTCGCGTCGAGCCGCCACAGTTCGGTGTCGATGCGGGTGGGGATTCCTTCGTTCTCCCACCACCGGGTGCGTTTGAACACGGCCTGCGGCTGCCCGATGACGGTGTGTTCAAACCGATTCCAGATGAACGCGCGCGGGTCACCGTCGGCGGAGAGCTCGACGTCAACCTGAGCATCAATAATGTGGGGCAAGGCGGGCTCCTTAGGCTCGTGGCGAGTGGAAATAGATAAAAAGCTGATGAGCAATGGTTAAAAAACTCTCGAGATAAGTTCGAACAAACACTCATCGAAACCAAGCTTTATCGAATATGTCTTCTAGATAAAAGTGTATGTCACGCCACCGACATGCGCCACGGGCGATTGCCCGAGGAGGGGAACTGGGGGCATCCGTTCGTGTCGTGGTCGTAGCCGGGGCTAGCCTGAACCAATGCACGATCATTCGGCAGTGAAGCCGCTCTCCATCGTCATCGCGCCGGATTCGTTCAAAGGCAGCCTCAGTGCGGCCGATGCCGCCGCCGCCATGGCCGACGGGGCCCGCGACGCCGGACTCGCGCTCGGCCGGCCCGACCTTCGCCTCACGCTCTGCCCGATGGCCGACGGCGGCGAGGGAACTCTTGACGCCATCGCGGCCGTCTGGGGTGTCGAGCCCAGCACCATGCTCACCGTCGACGCGCTCGGTCGCAGCCGACAAGCTCGCTACGCCACCTCCGCCGACGGGCGCACCGGGCTCATCGAAGCGGCCGAGTCCAACGGCCTGTCCCTGATAGCGGATGCCCCGCCCCAGCCCCAGCGCGCCGACACCTTCGGGGTCGGCCTGCTCGCCCGCCAACTGCTCGGCCAGCGGGTCGACGAGATTCTGCTCTGCGTCGGAGGTTCCGCCAGCACTGATGGCGGAACCGGCCTGCTCGCCGGCCTCGGCGTGCGTTTTCTCGACGCAGCCGGGGCGCCCGTGGCGCCTGGCGGTGGGGGCCTGGCCCGGATCGCGTCGATCGACCTGGCCGGACTGCACCCGCACGCCCGCGCGGTGCGCTGGCGAATCGCGGTGGACGTGAACAATCCGCTCTGCGGCCCTGCCGGCGCGGCCGCCGTATTCGGCCCGCAGAAGGGCGCGCAGCGCCACGATGTCGCCGAGCTCGACGCTGGTCTCGCCCACCTCGCCGCCATCGTGCAGGGTGAAACGGGCGAGGACATGACCGACCGGCCAGGGGCTGGAGCGGCCGGCGGCATGCCGGCCACCCTCGTTCCGCTGCTTCAGGCCAAGCTGGTCTCCGGCAGCACCCTGGTAGCGGATGCCATGGGCCTGGCCCGCACAATGGCCTCCGCCGACCTCGTCCTCACCGGCGAAGGCAGCTTCGACTCCCAGTCCCTCGGCGGCAAGGTGGCCGTGGCCGTGGCACGTCTCGCCCCGGCAGGATGCCCGGTCGTCGTCATCGCCGGCCGGGTGGCGTTGTCGCCGGCCGACACCGCGGCATCCGGTGTCACTGCCGCCTTCTCTATCGCCGGCGGACCGGCGACCCTCGACGACCTGCGGGCTCACGCCACCGAACGCGTGCGCGAGACCACCGCGCATGCCGTCGCCCTCTTCGTTCACTCCCGTACGTTCCGGTAAAACTCGCGCACCAAGCGTTCATCTGCGGTTCACCGCCGGGACACCTGTCGGTTTCACGCTGGAGAGGTGACGGCGAGAGAGTAGTTCCACCCCCAGTTCGGGGCTAATATCGACGACGTACATCGACCCGAGGAGCGCTCCATGCTGCACCGTGAATCCACCGCGCAGGGCCGACCGTTGCTGCCGCTGCTTCCCATGGAGGGGCACACCCTCGGCAAGCGCAGCGCGGTCACCTGCCACCTCAAGTGTGCGGATGCCTGCTTCCACCCGGTGCCCAACGAGAGCGCGAACGACTATTTTCGCGACATAGTCGGCGCGGCCCTGAGCCGCCGTTCCCTGCTCGTCGGCGTGGGCGTCGGCGCCGCAGCGATCGTGCTGGGGTCTGGCCAGACCGCTCCCTCGCTGGCCGCACCCGGCGGTCCGGCCGGCCGCGGGCTCGCCTTCACCCCGATCGCGCCCGTTCCAGCCGCCGTCGACTCCTTCGTCGTGCCCACCGGGTACTCCTGGAACCCCATCATCCGCTGGGGGGATCCGCTGTTCGCCGCCACCGATCGGTTCGACCCGGCGCACCAGACGGCCGCGTCGCAGGCGCTCCAGTTCGGCTACAACAACGACTACCTCGACATCCTCGAGGGTCCGGGGCGCAAGGGGCGCTCCGGAATCCTCGTCACCAACCACGAGTACACCAACGAGAACATCATGTTCGCACCGGCCACGACACCGGCCGAAGCGGATGAGCAGCGTCGCGTGGCGATGATGGCCCACGGTATGTCCGTGGTCGCCCTCGAACGCAAGCGCGCCGGCCAACCGTGGACCTACCGCGTGGGCGACCGCCTCAACCGGCGCATCACCGCGAGCACCCCGTTCACCGTCACCGGTCCGGCTGCCGGCAGTGACCTGCTGAAGACGAAGGCCGACCCCACCGGCCGCACCGTGCTCGGAACCCTCGGCAACTGCGCGGGCGGCACCACGCCCTGGGGCACGGTGCTCTCCGGCGAGGAGAACTTCAACGGTTACTTCCGCACGACGGGTACCAGCACAGCGGATGCCCGCTACGGCCTCGCCAACCGCCCCACCGGTCGGCTTTGGGAGCAGGTCGACGACCGCTTCGACGCCACCATCGCCGGAAACGAGAACGAGCCCAACCGGTTCGGCTGGATCGTGGAGATCGACCCGGAGGCACCGAACGAGCCCCCGGTCAAGCACACGGCGCTCGGCCGGTTCAAGCACGAGGGCGCCAACGTGATCGTCGGCAAGACCGGCCATGTCGCCGCCTATATGGGCGACGACGAACGCTTCGACTACCTCTACAAGTTCGTCTCCTACGACCGCTTCGATCAGAAGAAGAACCCGAAGGCGCGTACCCACAACAAGGCCCTACTCACCCGGGGCTCCCTGTACGTGGCACGCTTCGCCGGCAACTCCCCGGCCGCCGAGATCACCGGCACCGGCCAGCTTCCCGCCGACGGCCAGTTCGACGGCACCGGCCAGTGGGTGGCGCTCGTCATCGACGGCGTCTGCCAGGTGCCCGGCTTCAGCACCGATGACGCCCTCGTGAACACCCGCCTGGTAGCGGATGCCGTCGGCGCCACCAAAATGGACCGCTGTGAAGACGTCGAGCCGAGCCCGGTGACCGGCAAGATCTATGTCGCCTGCACCAACAACACCGATCGCGGCCTGCCCGGCAAGGAGGGCGCCACCGAGCCCAATCCGCGGGCGATGAACCGCGACGGCCACATTGTGGAGATCACCGAAACCGGATCGGATGCTACCTCGGTGACCTTCGACTGGAACCTGCTGCTCGTTTGCGGCGACCCGAAGACGAACATGAGCACCTACTTCGCCGGTTTTCCGAGCGAGAAAGTGTCACCCATCTCGTGCCCCGACAACGTGGCATTCGACACCGAGGGCAACCTGTGGATCTCCACCGATGGCGCACCGAGCACGATCGGCTTCTGCGACGGCCTGTTCAAGGTTCCGCTCACCGGCCCCGAGCGCGGGCGGGTGCAGCAGTTTCTCTCGGTGCCGCGCCAGGCCGAGACGTGCGGGCCGGTCATCCGTTCGGAGCAGTCGATGGTCTATGTTGCCGTGCAGCACCCGGGGGAGAACGGAAGCTGGGCGGCCCAGTCCAGCCGATTCCCGGACTATGTTGCGCTGGGTGCGGCCGCGCCGGCGGGCGCGTGGGCCGGACCACGGCCATCCGTTGTGCAGGTCTGGAAGCCCTGAGTCGCTCCTCGCTCTGGTCGATCCTTAGGCCAGAACCGGGGCCTCGAACTGGGAGTTGACTGATTGTAATTTCTGAGATTCGTGATGAAGTAAAGGGGCTGCAAGCAGAATCGCAGCGCTCACCCAGTGTGGAGAAGGTCGTTTGGCTTACTCCGCGAAGAAAACGAGAAAGGTAATTCATGACGGGGAACAGAGCAGTTGCCTACAAGAGCGCTGGAGTCGTCGAGGTCATCGACATCGACTACCCCACGTTCGAACTCAAAGACGGACCGGGCGTCAACCCGGCCAACGTCGGCCGCAAGGTGCCGCACGGCGTCATTCTCAAGACCGTGACCACCAACATCTGCGGTTCCGACCAGCACATGGTTCGTGGCCGCACGACCGCACCGAGCAACCTGGTGCTGGGTCACGAAATCACCGGCGAAGTGGTCGAAGCGGGCCCCGATGTCGAATTCATCAAGGTCGGCGACATCGTGTCGGTGCCGTTCAACATCAGCTGTGGCCGCTGTCGCAACTGTAAGGAACGCAAGACCGGCATCTGCCTCAACGTCAACCCGGACCGTCCGGGCAGCGCCTATGGGTACGTCGACATGGGCGGCTGGGTGGGAGGCCAGGCCGAGTACGTTCTCGTTCCCTACGCCGACTGGAACCTGTTGAAGTTTCCCGATCGGGACCAGGCCCTCGAGAAGATCATGGACCTCACCATGCTGTCCGACATCTTCCCGACCGGATTCCACGGGGCCTACACGGCCGGTGCCGGCGTCGGAACGACCGTGTACGTGGCCGGAGCCGGCCCGGTCGGCCTCGCGGCCGCCGTCTCGGCGCAGCTGCTCGGTGCGGCCGTTGTCATTGTCGGCGACTTGAACCCGGAGCGTCTGGCCCAGGCCCGCAGTTTCGGCTGCGAGACCATCGACCTCACCAAGGGAGAGCCGGGGGAGCAGATTGAGCAGATCCTCGGCGTGCCCGAGGTCGACGCCGGAGTGGACGCCGTCGGGTTTGAAGCGCGCGGTCACGGCAAGGACGCCGACCACGAGGCCCCGGCTACCGTGCTCAACTCGCTCATGACGATCACCGCGGCCGGTGGTGCCCTCGGTATCCCGGGTCTCTACGTCACGGGTGATCCGGGTGCAAAGGAAAAGGCCGCGCAGGTCGGTTCGCTGTCGATTCGGCTGGGCCTCGGCTGGGCCAAGTCGCTGTCCTTCACGACCGGCCAGTGCCCGGTGATGAAGTACAACCGCCAGCTGATGATGGCTATTTTGCACGACAAGGTACAGATCGCAAAGGCCGTCAACGCCCAGGCAATCAGCCTGGAAGACGCCCCGCGCGGCTACGCCGAATTCGACGCCGGTGCAGCCACGAAGTACGTGTTGAACCCCAACGGATACGTCAAGGGTTAGCGGCACTGCCTAGCGGCACGCAAGCGGATGGCCCGCCCGGGAATTCTCCCGGCCGGGTCATTCCTGTATCAACATCCGCTTAGAACCGATGTTCTGGCACGCTCGTTCGGGGCGCGAGGTTTAGGCTGGAAACATGACCGGCATCGACCTTGCAGAACCAGTGCCGCGCTTTTATCGAGAGCGCGCGGACATTCCGTTGAACCTCGAACCGCCGACCGGGTTAGTGACCGACCGGTTGAATCGGCCGCTGCACGACCTGCGCCTGAGCGTTACCGACCGCTGCAACTTTCGCTGCGTGTACTGCATGCCGAAGGAGATCTTCGGCCGGGACTTCGCGTTCATGGAACACGACGAACTACTCAGCTTCGAGGAACTCACTCGGCTTGCGCGCATCGCCGTCGCGCACGGCGTCGAGAAGATTCGGCTGACCGGCGGCGAACCGCTGCTGCGTAAGGGCATCGAAGACCTCATCGCCCTGCTGGCCGAGCTGCGCACTCCCGACGGGCGTGAGATCGACATCGCACTCACCACAAACGGGTCGGCGCTGGCCGTGAAAGCGCAGGCACTCAAGGATGCCGGCCTGAAGCGGGTCACTGTGTCGCTCGACTCGCTCGACGACACCACGTTTCGCACCATGAACGACGTCAAGTTTCCGGTTGCCAAGGTGCTGCACGGCATCGACGTGGCCGAAGCCGTCGGACTCGGCCCGATCAAGGTCAACATGGTCGTGCAGCGCGGTAAAAACGATCAGGACATTCTGGCCATGGCGCGCCACTTCAAGGACACCCCGTACATTCTGCGTTTCATCGAATTCATGGACGTCGGCACGAGCAACGGCTGGGAGATGGGCGCGGTCGTGACGTCGAAAGACGTCATCGACCGCATTCACGCTGAGCTGCCGCTCGAAGAGATCGCCCCGAACTACAACGGCGAGACCTCGCGCCGCTGGCGCTACCAGGACGGCGGCGGCGAGATCGGCGTTATTTCGAGTGTGACGCAGTCGTTCTGCCAGTCCTGTTCCCGTGCCCGGGTGTCGACCGACGGCAAGCTGTTCACCTGCCTGTTCGCGACCGAGGGCCACGACCTGCGGGCGCTCATGCGCGGCGGCTGCTCCGACGCTGAGCTTTCCACGGTCATGGCGCACCTCTGGCGCGAGCGCACCGACCGGTATTCGCAGCTGCGCAGCGCCAAGACCAGCGAGCTGAGGGCCTCCGGTGCCAAGAAGATCGAAATGTCCTACATCGGCGGCTGATGAACGTGGTCGGGTACGTTACGCCGAAAACGACACGCCGAGCTGTGGCGAATGTGACCCGGCGTGTTGCGAAATCTACCGGTTTTACATACCCACCCCCGGCGAATGCCGACCCGTGGCAGACTTTGGTTATGAATAGAATCACCGCGCGACGCAAAATCACCCGGCTTACCGTCGGCGAACGACCATTGGCCAGCGAAGATCTGCTCGCCGTCGAGGAACCGTTGGAAATTCGAGTAAACGGCCGCCGCCTGGCCGTCACAATGCGCACCCCGGGCAATGACATCGACCTCGCGGCCGGTTTTCTGGTCTCTGAAGGTGTCATTACCCGCGGCGACGATTTCAACTCCGCCCGCTACTGCGCCGGCGCGACTGCAGACGGCGTCAACACCTTCAACGTGCTCGACGTCACGCTCGGCGCCGGTGTCACGCCGCCCGCACCGAGTCTGGAACGCTCGCTGCTGACCAACAGTTCCTGTGGTCTCTGCGGCAAAGAGAGCATCGATGCGGTGCGCACCAAATCAACCTTCAAAATAGCGGATGACCCGGTGCGAGTAACTGCCGAATCGCTCACAACTTTTCCCGAAAAACTGCGAGCGGGGCAGAACGTGTTCGAGAAGACCGGTGGCATTCACGCGGCCGGACTCTTCGATGCTGCCACCGGCGAACTCCTCGTTCTGCGCGAAGATGTCGGCCGGCACAATGCCGTAGACAAGGTCATCGGGTGGGCGGTCAAAGAGAACAGGCTACCGCTGACCGGCACCGTGCTCATGGTGTCGAGCAGGGCGAGTTTTGAACTTACCCAGAAGGCCCTGATGGCGGGCATCCCGGTACTCGCCGCTGTATCGGCACCGTCGTCACTGGCCGCGGAGTTCGCCGTCGAGGTCGGCATGACCCTGGTCGGCTTTCTCCGCGGCAACTCCATGGTCATCTACGCCGGCGGCGACCGCATCGTCGACGCACAGCGTAGCGTTCACGCCGCCTAGCTCAAACTAGGCGGCGGTACCGGCCGGCACGAAGCGCACCGTCATGGCCTTGTAGCCGGGGGTGTTGGATTCGCGGGCCACGAGCTCGCGGTGCATGAGCGCGTTCGCCTCGGGAAAGTACGCAGCCGCGCATCCCTTTGGCGTGGGGTACACCACGAGGCGGAACGTGTCGGCGCGACGCTCTACGCCTCGGAACGTGCTGATCACGTCGACCATATCGCGGTCGGCGAAGCCCAGCTCTGTGACATCGTCTTCGTGGATGAGGATGACACGGCGGGCGTTCTTGATGCCGCGGTAGCGGTCGTCGAGCCCGTAAAACGTGGTGTTGTACTGATCGTGGCTGCGGATGGTCTGCAGAATCAGGTGGCCCTCGGGTGCCGTCAGGTACTCGATCGGGCTCACCGTGAACCGGGCCAGTCCGATGTCGGTGGCGAAGCTGCGGGTGTCGCGCGGCGGGTTGGGCAGCACGAATCCGTTCTTCGTCTTGAGGCGGGCGTTGAAGTCATCGAAGCCGGGTACGACGCGGGAGATGTGGTCGCGAACGACGTCGTAGTCTTCGGCCATCGCCTTCCAGTCGACCGGGTGGTCGTCGCCGAGTGTGGCGTGGGCCATGCGGGCGATGATCACCGGTTCGGCGAGCAGGTGCTCCGACACCGGGTCCAGGCGACCCTGGGTTGTGCGCACGACCGACATGGAGTCCTCCACCGACAGCACCTGACGGCCAGACGGATGCTTGTCATCGGTATCCGTGCGGCCGAGCGTCGGCAGAATGAGCGAGATCCTGCCGTGCATCACGTGCGACCGGTTGGGCTTGGTGGAGACGTGCACTGTGAGGCCGACACGCTGCATGGCCTTCTCGAGCATGTCGGTGTCGGAACAGGCGAGGGCAAAGTTGCCGCCCATCGAGACGAAAACGTCCACGCGGTCATGCACGAAGGCATCCACCGTGTCGACGGAGTCGAGTCCGTGTTCCCGCGGAGACACGATACCGAATTCGGCGTCGAGAGCGGCGAGCATGGCCTCCTTCGGCTTCTCCCACACCCCCATGGTGCGGTCGCCTTGCACGTTGGAGTGGCCGCGTACCGGGCACGCGCCGGCGCCGGGCTTGCCGAAGTTGCCCTGCAGTAGCAGCAGGTTGATGATCTCCTTGAGGGTGTTCACCGAGTGTGGCTGCTGGGTCAGACCAAGCGCCCAGCAGATGATGGTGGCCTTGCTCGCCACGAGCAGTTGCGCCACGGTCTCGATCGCGGCGCGGTCCAGCCCCGTGGCCTTCTTCGTCTCCGCCCAGTCGATGACCGAGCGGGCCGCGCGATAGGCCTCGATTCCGTCGGTGTTCGCGGCCACGAACTCCTGGTCGACGACCGACCCGGGCACGAGCGCCTCGTGTTCGAGCAGCAGGTGCCCGAGCGCCTGGAACAGGGCCAGGTCACCGCCGACCTTGATCTGCAAAAATTCATCGGCCAGGTTGGTGCCCTTGCCCACGACGCCCTTGGGAGTCTGCGGATCCATGAAGTTGAACAGCCCAGCCTCGGGCAGGGGGTTGACGGCCACGATCTTGCCGCCGTTGTCCTTGCACTGGGCCAGGGCCGACAGCATGCGCGGATGGTTGGTACCCGGGTTCTGGCCGACCACCAGGATGAGCTCGGCCTGGTGGATATCCTCGAGCGAGACCGTACCCTTGCCGATGCCGATCGTGGGGTTCAGCGCCGAGCCCGAGGACTCGTGGCACATATTGGAACAGTCTGGCAGGTTGTTGGTGCCGATCGACCTGGCGAACAGCTGGTACATGAACGCCGACTCGTTAGCGGTGCGGCCGGAGGTGTAGAAGACGGTGCGGTCGGGCACGGTGGCGCGAATCTGCTCGCCGATGAGCTCGAAGGCGTCATCCCAGGAGATCTGCGAGTAGTGCGTGTCGCCCGGGCGAATCACGACGGGGTGCGCGATCCGACCCTGATTGCCGAGCCAGTACTCGGTCTTGGTGGCGAGCTCCGCGATAGAATGCTTGGCCCAGAACTCCGGCGTCACCGTGCGCAGCGTGCTCTCCTCCGCGACAGCCTTCGCGCCGTTCTCGCAGAACTCCGCGGTCTTGCGGTGTCCCTGGGACTCCGGCCACGCGCATCCGGGGCAGTCGGTGCCGTCGCGCTGGTTCAGGCGAAGCAGTGACCGGGCGGTGCGCGCGATACCGGCCTGGGCGATGCCCCGATCGAGCGCTACAACGACGGCTTCGACGCCCGCCGCATGGGTTTTGGGCTTGGTGACAACGAGGTTATCTTCGTTGATGTCTTCGATCGGAGCTGAGCGTGTCATAGATCTATCCTGCCTTGCCGACGAGGGGAAATTTCCCCGAACCGCGAAATGGGTGGTGAATCCGAGAGAGAAATCCTTCGAACCGTTCATATAGTCTGTACTTCGCAGAGTTTCAGAGTTCCCGGTCGACCATTACTTTCATGGTCACCGCGAACACGCTGACACGCACAGCAACGTCGCTATTCGCCTCCCCGGCAGCAAGGATAACTCAATGAGCTGGCTCGATCGAGACCGCACCATCGCCCCACCCGGATTCAACCGCTGGCTCATTCCGCCGGCCGCCCTCGCCGTGCACCTCTGCATCGGCCAGGCGTACGCCACGAGCGTCTACAAAACTGCGCTCGTGGCGCACTTCGACGCCAGCCTGGTGCAGATCGGGGTGATTTTCTCGATCGCCATCGTGATGCTCGGCCTCTCCGCGGCCGTCATGGGTACCTGGGTCGACACCAACGGGCCGCGCAAGGCCATGTTCGTCGCAGCCCTGTTCTGGTCGGGCGGATTCCTCATCGGTTCCCTCGGGATATTCACCAACCAGCTGTGGCTGGTCTACGTCGGATACGGGCTCATCGGTGGTATCGGGTTGGGTATCGGCTACATCTCGCCGGTCTCCACGCTCATCAAATGGTTCCCAGACCGCCCCGGCCTGGCAACCGGCATGGCGATCATGGGCTTCGGTGGCGGCGCGCTCATCGCCAGCCCGGTATCGACCATGCTGCTCAGCTTCTATGACCCGAATTCCGGGGCAGCGAACTGGGTAGCCAGCGGCGACGCGGTGGGCAAGCTGTTTGTCACCCTCGCGGTGATCTACTGTGCCTACATGATGTTCGGTGCCTTCACGATCAAGGTTCCGGCCGCCGATTGGCTACCGACCGGATTCGATCCGTCGAAGGTGCGTGCCAAAGCCCTCGTCACCAGCAACCACGTCTCAGCCAAAAACTCCATTCGAACGCGTCAGTTCTGGCTGCTTTGGGTCGTGTTGTTCTGCAACGTCACCGCCGGAATCGGCATTCTCGAGCAGGCCGCTCCGATGATCCAGGACTTCTTTCGGCAGAACGACGGTAACTCGTTGGTCTCGGCAGCCGTCGCTGGCGGCTTCGTCGGCCTTCTGTCGCTCGCCAATATGGGAGGACGCTTCGTCTGGTCGGCCACCTCGGACAAGACCGGCCGCAAGAACATCTACATGGTTTACCTCGGAGTCGGCACGGTGCTGTACCTCTTGTTGGCGCTCTTCGGCCCGAGTACGACCGCCCTCTACGTGGTGTTGGCCTTCATCATCATCTCGTTCTATGGCGGCGGTTTCGCCACCATTCCGGCCTATTTGCGTGATCTGTTCGGAACCTTTCAAGTGGGTGCCATCCACGGTCGGCTGCTGACCGCCTGGTCGGCCGCCGGTATCGCGGGACCGCTCATTGTCAACTCGTTCCTGGACGCCCAGGGCGCACCGGGGGAGCTGAATGCCGCTGCCTATCAGCCAGCACTGCTCACCATGGTCGGATTGCTCGTGGTCGGCTTCATCGCAAACCTGTTCGTACGACCGGTGCACACGGACTTTCATGAAACCGTCAAGCCTCTCGTTGGTGCAACCGCCGGAAAGGATCGATCATGAAGAAAGCGAAACTCGTCGTCGCGTGGGCGCTGGTAGGAATCCCGCTCGCCTTCGGCATATTTCAAACGCTCACCAGGGTGACGGCTCTGTTCGGCTGAGCCGGAATCCTCAACGTAATTGATAGAGTCACGCACCGATTATTGGTGCGTGACTCTATTTGTCTTTCCAGCGTGGCGACGGTTTCTCTCAGCTTAAGTTTCGACATTCATGCAATGATGACGATTGGGAACATAGCTAACTCAGTTAGCTAAATTGAATTCGGGCTCATCACTCTCGGATTTTTAGATTTTGTTCCCAGCGGCTACAAGCCGAAATCAACCCCTGTTCACTCGCGGCGGGCCCGAATCGCCGCGATCGATCCGCGGAATTTTTCGCGGGGAGGAGACGCACGTGGCCACCCACACCGCCCTGGACGAGCAGCGTGCTGCCGCCACTATTCTTGACGGTATCCGACGCGCCGATGACCTCACCGTCGCCGCCGCTCGTGATGGTGGAGTTCGGGCCGTGCGAATGCTGGCCCAGGCGGCCATCGACCCGAACGACCAACTCACCGCCATCGCGGCGGTACACGCTCTAGCCCAGGTGTTCGACGATTCCGCCGACGAGGTTCTCGTTGCCCTGTTGCACCACGACTCGGCGTTTCTGCGCGAGCACGCGGCCTGGGCCCTCGGCACCCGCCTGCCGCGCTATGACGCCATCGCGGGCCTCGTCACGCTCGTGCGGAAGGGCGGTTTCACGGGTATGCTCGCCCAGCGCACCCTGGAGCAGTGGGGTTCCTCGGCCGCCGACCAGGTTGGCCTGTTTCTGGAGGGCGCCCTGTTGGGAGTCAGCGAAACTTTCGCCCGCGCCCGCCTGGTCGAGACCATCGGCCTCGTTCCCGGTCGCGTTCCCGAACGCCTGCTGCGTCGCGTCGCCACCGACAGCTCCGAGAATCTGCACGCCCGCGTTGCCGCGATCGCAGCCCTGGGCGACCGAGCCCCGAGCCCGGCCGTCATCTCGCTGCTCAGCGCGCTCTCGCAAGCGGATGCTGCGGCATCCGCTTGCGAAACCGGTGAGCTCGCCGCAGTCGCGCGACTGGCGCTGTTCGACCTCACGGCGACGGACGTCCCGCGCGCGCCGTGGAACCGCGGCACCACGATCGCCCAGCTGTTCTTGCACGCCGATATCGACGGTGAGCTGTCTCAGGTGGGCGCCGGAGACAATGGCGGCATCGCCACCCTACTTGTGCGCCTCGGCGACGCCCTGGTAGCCGGTACGAGCGCAGCCGGCACACGTTCAGCCGGCACGAGTGGAGTCCGTGCTGCCGGCGGGGTCGACCGGGTCATCACCATCTCACGTGGCACCCACGACGACGCGCTCAACGCCATCGCCGACGTCGGATCGACCCTGCCCAGGCACTCGTTCGCAGCCGTGCCCTTCGTCGGCGGCCCGGTGCCCTCGACCGACGCCTGGCCCAGGCGCGTCGCAGCGCAACGTGGCATCCGCCGCATTTTGCGCTCGGCCGGCGTGGTCGACGCGATTCACCTGCGCATGGCCGACGTCGGCAGCCTCGCAGCGGCGACCGTTGCCCGTGACCTCGACATTCCGGTGGTGTTCACCGTGGCACCCGACCCGCACGGCGTGATCGACTCGCTCGAATCGAGCGGCGCCCTCACCCGAGCCAACTTCGGCACGGTCGATGCGGTCGAACACTTTTGGTTTCGCGCCCGCCTCGTGCAACGGCTCGCCGCGGATGCCGCGCACACCGTTCTGTTTCCGCGCCCGCACCTGCAACAGGACATCGAGCGGCTGACCGGCATCGACATCAACGCGCACCCCGAACGGCACTCCGTCATTCCGGAAGGCATCGACCTCTCGGTGATCGACCGTTCCCGAACGGATGCCCTCGGATCGCTTGGCCTGACCGGCGGTAGCCTGCTGGTCTCCCGTGACGCCCACGCCCGGGCCGCAGCTGAACCAGCCGCCGTAGCCTTCGAACAGCTCGACGCCCTGCTCGGCACCCTTCCGCCCGAGCGGCGCGGCCTGCCCCTGCTGATCAGCGTCGGTCGCCTGCACCGGGTCAAGGGCATGGCCGCACTGGTCGAGACCTGGAACACCGATCCAAAATTACAGGCGCGCTGCAATCTGCTGATCGTGGGGGGCGACCTGGAGCATCCGTCGTCTGATGAGGGCAAGGAACTGGCGCACATTGCCCGGTCGTTGGCGAGCGGAGACCTCGGCGAGGCGGCGGCCCTGGGTCTGCTGCTGGCCGGACACCGCGCCAACGACACCGTCACCCGCTGGCTCGCCGCGGTCCGATACGGTCGGCCCGGCCTCGCAGCACCATTCGGTGTGTATGTCTGCGCGAGCATGAAGGAGGAGTTCGGCATCGCCTTGCTCGAGGCGATGGCGACCGGGCTCATGGTGGTTGCACCCGACGGCGGCGGACCGGCCACGTACGTCGAGCACGGTGTGACCGGTTTTCTTGTCAACACCGGTGACGGCGCAGCCTTGGCCCGCGCCGTCACCGACGCGCTCACCGCGGCGTGCGGCGTTCACGGCGGTGCCAGCGCGGCTCGGGCCCGCACCATGGTCGTGGACAACTTCACGATCGAGGCGATGGCGACCACCCTCGCCGGCGTCTACCGCGACGTCGCCGTGGCCTTCGAGCCGGCCGTGTGGGAGCTGAGCGTTTCGTGACCCTGCTGATCATCAGCCCGGACTACGCCTCACACCTGTACCCACTCGCCACGCTCGGCACCGCCTGGGCGCAGGCCGGCGAACGCGTCGTGGTCGCCAGCGGACCAGCCACGGCCGACATCGTGACCGCGTTCGGCTTCGAACGGGAGAACCTGCAATTGGGTCGCGGCTCCAACCCCGGCACGATTCGGGTCGAAGCGCAGCCCGTCGGCGAAGACGACGCCCTGCGCGGCTTTTTCGAGGCGACCCGCCGTGGCATGGTCGACACCCTGCGCTTTCAGGCCGAGGCGCGCAGCAGCGACCTGCTCTACAACCCCGTCGAGATAGCCCGCGAGGTGCAGAGCATCGTCGCCCGGGTGCAGCCGGACCAGGTGATCGTCGACCATCTCGCTTTCAGCGCCCGGCTGGGGTTGCTCAGCGCCGGTGTTGCGCACGCGGACGTCGTGCTGGGGCATCCGTCGGCACTGCCCGTGGGCGCGGAGGTCTACGGCTATCCGCCGGCCTGGCCCGCCGTGTTCTCGCCCGCCGCCGCGGAGCTGGCCCTGCTGGAACTGCAGTGCGAGGCCGTGCGCGACACGTTCACGGCCCAGTGGAACGAGGCCCTGATCGAGCTCGATCCGGAAGCGCGGCTGAGCGTCGACGCCTTCCAGGAGGTCGGCGACGTGCTGCTGCTCAACTATCCGGCCGAATTGCATCCGCCGGCACGCACCGGTTCTTTGCCACCCCATGTGTTTCTCGGGTCGGCCGTGCGCTCCGAGGCCGTCGACCCCCAGGTTGAGGCCTGGCTGGCGGCCAATTCGCTGCCCGTGGTCTACGTCAGTTTCGGAAGTTTTCTCTCGGTGCGCGGAGACGTGCTCGCGCGCGTCATCGCCGCCCTCGAGGGCCTTCCGGTGCGGGTCGCCATCGCGGTCGGGGCGACCGACCCCACCGAGCTGGGGGCCATGCCCGCCGCCTGGCTGGTACGCGCTTTCCTGCCGCAGGTACGCCTACTGCAGGCAGCCGCCCTCGCCGTCACCCACGGCGGCAACAACTCAGTGACCGAGGCGATGAGGGCCGGAGTTGCGCTGGTCGTGCTGCCGTTCTCAACCGACCAGTTCGCCGGCGCGGCCGCCCTCGAGGCGGCGGGCTTCGGCACCTCGCTGCCGCCCAACACCGCCACCGTCACCGACCTGCGCACAGCCTGCGAGCGGATGCTGCGTCTCACGGGCGACCCGCGCGCCCGCCTCGATGCCCTCGCGCTGTCACTGACCCGGCAATCCGGCGCGCAGCGTGCCTACGCGGCGCTCGCCCGGGTGCCGGCTCGGGGTTAGTACCTGTATCAGGTCGCACCCCGCACCGCCTGCTGCTTCACAACCGACACTGGAAAATCTTCCTCCGAGGCGGCCTGTACTGCCTACAAACCCCGATCGAGATCGACCCGACGCGAGCACTGATCGACTTGCCCAGCAAGAACCCGCTTCTGCAGCCGGCCCCGCTTGGACCGCCAGCCGTCACCCCGCGCGTGGCCGGCAAAGTAGAAAGCGGCGGCTCACGAAATGGCGGTCTGCTTCGACAAGCCCAGCACGGCGTCGACGGGCTCGACTAACGAGACGGGGACGACCCGCGTCGAGGTCGCCCCCTCGACGTCTACCGGTACTCAAGCCCAGCACTGCCCGTGGCTGCTCGTCCCTGCGCTGTGCGCAATACACGGCACGGCCCATCATGGTGCGGCGGGCGTGACGAGGTACAGTCCAACGGGGCGTCGCGGGGCGTCGCTAAGCACGGCGGGGGCGGGGGCGGGGCGGGGCAGGGCGTCACGAAGTACGGCGGGTCGGGGCGGGCCACAGCACGACGCGAAGAGGTACAGCACGGCGGGGCGGGGCGCAGCCGGGCGTGCCGAGGCGAGGCGCGGCACCGTTTCTCGCCCGCTACCAGTCTGCTGACTCAGAAAGTCGCAAGCGGCCGTGATCGCAAGACTTCTGGTATCCGGTCGAGATTGGGGCTTTAGTACGGTGAAAACGATCTTGTTGCGCCGGTTGCGCCGGTTGAGCGGAATCGGTCAGTTCGGCCGGTCGACGTCGGCACCGGTGCCGAGGTCTCCGCACTCGATCTGCTCGACCGGGTGCGCGCGCAGATATGGACGGGCGCCGGTGTCCCCGGCGAGGGTATCGAGGAGGGGCACCCAATGCGCCCGCCCGATCACGACGGGATGCCCCGGCTGGCCGGCGAACCGGGCCTGACGCAGGGTACCGGCCAACACGGTGACCGGCAAACCTGCCGCACCTGCCGCACCTGCCGCACCTGCCCCATTCGCCGCACCCGGCGCATTCGTCGAGGCGTTGGTTCCAATCAGGCGGGCCACGGTTGCCGCGTTCAGATCGGGCACGTCCACGGGAACGACCGCGACGGCAGCGAGACCGGGCTGGTCGAGGGCGCAGCGCAGACCGGCTCGCAGGGAAGCGGAGAGTCCCTCGGCCCAGTCGGTGACCTGCAGGATCAGAACGGATGCCCGTGGCCGGTTTGCGTCCTGGGCCGGCGCTCTGGTCGGGTCGTCCTCACCGGGTTCGAGCAGCGCCGCCGCCTCGGCCCCGCGGGCGCCGAGCGCGACGATCACGGGGGAGCATCCGGCCGCGGCCAGTACGTCGACGGTGTGCTGCAGCCAGGAACGCCCGGCGTCGTCGTGCACGAGCGCCTTGGGCATGCCATAGCGAGAGCCGGCCCCGGCGGCGAGCACGAGCCCGGCTACGCGACTGGACGGCAGCATCTGCATGCCTGCCATCGTAGGGTTTTCGGGCCGTCCGTGCGTCGGTCGGGGCCCCCTAGCACGGGGGTGGGCTAACAGTTCTACGCCACACGAGCTATACGCTCGCAGATGCGGCAGGAAGTATTTGTGTTTGCCGACCCACCAGCTCCCAGCAGTCCCGGCTCAGAAAGCACCATGTTCCCTCAGATTTTGCAGCCGCTCACGCAGGTGCCGGAGTTGTCTTCGGACGGGGCCGGCAGCATCCATTACCTGCCAGCGACGCGTGCCACCGTGCTCTGGGGCCGGCTGCCCTGCGCGCGCGACGTTGGCGTGCTCACCGTCGATTCGGGCGACGATGTCATGATCGATACGATCAACGACGAGGGTGTGCTGGCGGACCAGGGCCGAGACCCGGCCGCCTTCTTCAGCCGCCACGGCGTGCCACGGGAGTTCGTGCTCGACGACGCGATCGACCTTGCTGCGTCTGATTTCGGTCGCGACCCGGGCAGCGACGGGCCGCACATCGTGACCGGCCCGATTCGTGCGCGTGGCGCCCGGTCTTGCGACCTGCTCAAGATGACGGTGCTCGCCTACGCGTACCTGAGCGCCGCTACCGATTTCACGATCTCCCAGGTGGTCGACCGGGTCACCGGGGTGCACACTCGCATTCGAACGGCGGACTATCGTGGCTGATCTGCTTCATCCGGCGGCGGTTCCGGCCTTTGACACCAGCATCTGGCGGGTTCTCGGCAATCCGCTTGTCGGCAGCGAGAGTATCGGACCGCTCTCCGGGCGTACCGTTGCCGTCAAAGATCTCTATGACGTGGCCGGGTTCGCCGTCGGCGCCGGCATTCCCGAATACCTGCACGAGCAGGCCGCCGCGACCGAGAGCGCCCCGGCGCTGCGCGCACTTCTGGGGGCTGGCGCGACCGCGCGCGGTATCGCGCAGACCGACGAGTTCGCGTACGGCATCACGGGCGCGAATGTGCACTACGGCACCCCGCCGAACCCGCGCGTTCCGAACGCCGTGCCCGGCGGGTCGTCGAGCGGTCCGGCCACCGCCGTCGCGCTGGGCCAGGCCGACATCGGACTCGGCACCGACACCGCAGGATCGATTCGGGTGCCGGCGTCGTACCAGGGCTTGTGGGGGCTTCGTAGCACCCAGGATGCCGTCAATCGCAGCGGGCTGCTGCCGCTCGCGCCGCGGTTCGACGCGGTGGGCTGGATCACGCGCACCCCCGGCGTGCTGCGCGCCGCCGTCGTTGCCTCGGTGCAGCCGGAGCTGCAGCGGGGTGCGCCGGCACGATACGCGGTGGGGGCATCCGTTGTGGTCGGGCTCGACGACGAGGTACAGGAAGCCTTCGTCGACGCCGTCGACTGGCTCGAGGGAACCGGCAGCATCACCCCGGTCGACTTTGTCGACGTCGGCGATCTTGCCGCACTGTTCCAGGCCTTCCGCACCGTGCAGGCGGCCGAGGCCTGGCAGGTGCACGGCTCGTGGGTACGCGCGCATCCCGGCGTGCTCGCGGCCGATGTGGCGGCTCGCTTCTCCTGGGCGTCACGGGTGACCGGCAGCGCCGAGCGGGCGGCGCGGGGCGTGCTCGGCGTCGCGCGTGAGCGGCTGGATCAGATTCTGGACGAGCGAGTGCTGCTGCTGCCGAGCACCGCTTCAACGGCGCCCCGGCTCGACAGCGAAGCGGCGGCCCTCGATCGCACCCGCAGCGCGACCCTCGCGTTGACCTGCCTCGCGGCGATCGGCGGCTATCCGGCTCTGTCGGCTCCGCTGCTCGACGTGCACGGAGCCCCGCTCGGGTTGTGCCTGGTCGGGCCCCGATTCAGCGATCTCGCGCTCGTGGATGCGGCAACGGCGATGGCGACTCAGCTGAACGAAATGCCCGGGTAGGTTCGAGGCCGCCGTGCTCTACCTTGCCGATCAGGACTGCGCCGATGAGATCGATTCCGAGTTCGATGCACCTGCGCCAGCAGCTCGCGCAGACCTTTCAGAGCGTGCGGCTCGCGCCACTGCCCGGGCAGGCGATCGGCGAGGATGTGGCCGGACTCGGCCCGCACGACGCGGCCGTTCTGTTCGGTTTTCGCCGTCGATCGGCGGGGTTCGGGCAGCTGGTCGCGGCGATCCAGCGGCGGGGATCCCGCTCGTGCTGATCTCCGACTCCTCGGCCCGGCGGTACGCCGACGGCGCAGCGGTCTGGCTGGAATGCCCGATCGACAGTGCGAGCGCTCCCGACAGCTATGCCACGGCGATGAGCCTGATCAACCCGCTCGCGGCCGGCGCCCCCCTACGCCGAGGCGAGCGGATGCGAAACCGGGCGGCGCTTAGTTCACGCGCACGCGGTGGCCGCGCACGTACACGCCGGTGATGGCGGGCTCGCGTAGGGCGAGCAGCAACGCGAACAGGGTTTGTTCGGCGGCCAGGCCAGCGTCGTCAGCGCGCACCGCGTTCTCCAGTATGAGGGCGAGCGGCTCCCAGCGGTCGGGATCGATGAGCAGAAAGTCCGCGTCCTTGCCGAGGTCGAAGTTGCCGAACCGCGCCTCCATATCGAGGGCCCGCGCCCCGGCGAGCGTTCCGGTGAACAGCAGCGCGGCCGGGTCGAGGGCCACGCCGGCGTCGCCGGGCTCCGACAGGTGCGCCTTGTAGCAGTCGTTGAGCACCCGAGCGACGAGCCATTCGTCGCCGCCGCCGACATCCGTTCCGATCGCGACGTTCACGCCGAACGCGGTCGTGCGGCGCCACGGCATGGTGCCGGAGCCGAGGAAAGCCTGCGAGGTGGGGCAGTGGGCGATCGACGTTCCGGTGTCGGCGAGGCGGGCCAGCTCGCTGTCCTGGCAATGCACGGCATGGGCGAGGATGCTGCGGGGCCCGAGCAGGCTGGAGCCACCGCGGGCCGAGCCCGGCAGGAAGCATCCGTCGTAGGTATCGAGGTATTTCTCGGTGCCGTACACCGACCGCACCGCTGCGATCTCGCCCGTGCCCGGCCGGTCGTTCTCGTTGAGGTGGCTATGAAAGTACACGCCGCGGCCGCGCACCGATTCGTAGAGTTCGCCGAGCCCGGCGAGGGTCGTCGGCGTCACCGAGAGGCTGAATCGCGGCACGATCGCGACCTGCAGCAGCGCGGTCTGGGCCGTGCCGGTGTCGACGGCGTGCCAGCGGTCGATCTCGGCCGCCGTAAGCTCGATCGCAGCCTGCTCGCTCGTGATCAGGGCGCGGGCGGAGTCGGTGCCGACGGTCTGGATACCGCGCCCGCTCACCAGCCGCAGGCCGGCCGCCTGGGTTTCTTCGAACAGGGCGTCCTGCGCGAGCGCAAACGCCGATCCGAATACGAGGGCGCTCGTCGTGCCGACGGATGCCCGCCGCCGCGTGAAATCGCGCGCCACCTGGCGAGCGAATCCCGGGTCCTCCAGCCGCGACTCGGCGGGAAATACGCACTCGTCAAGCCACTCGAGTAGTTGGCCACCGCCATAGGCAGCTGTTGTGTAGGTCTGCGGAAAATGGATGTGGGTATCGACGAACCCGGGAATGATGAACCCGGTGCGGGTCACCGGCAAGGCGGCGAAGGCAGCCGGCAGATTGGCGAACGGGCCGACCCACGCGATAGTGCCGTCAACACCGGTCACGAGGGCGCCGTCGGGCACCGAGACGAGGTGTTCGTGGGCCTCGGCAACCGTGGGAGCGTCAGCTATATGAAAAATATAACCGCGAAAGACCGCGGGACCCGATGATTCGTACATATCTACGTAGAATATCCTCTTTCGCGTAGTACGGCGGGCAATTTCTACTGTTTGGGGGCGCTCTCCGCATGCTGTTTCCGTTGGTCGAGCCGATCGTGACCGCCAGAGAAACGATGTCGACCGATGCTTGGCGTCTGCTCAGCCGTGCAGCAGGCGCCAGATGCGGTCCCGCGACATGGGCAACTCGGTGGGACGGATGCCGATCGCGTCGCGCACTGCATTGGCCAGCGCCGGCGCGACCGGGTTGTAGGTGGATTCGCTCATTGACTTGGCACCGTACGGCCCGAGCACGTCGTGACTCTGCGCGAAGTAGACCTCGGTGACCGGCAGATCCACGAGCTGGGGCACGTGATAGTTGCGTAGTACCCGAGTGGACACGGCCCCCGCGCCGTCGAGCACGACCTCCTCGAACAGGGCGGTGCCGAGCGCCTGCGCGACCCCGCCCTCGATCTGCCCGCGGCACTGCTCCGGGTTCATGACGAAGCCGGCATCCGCAGCCTGAATCGACTGCAGAATGCGCACCTCGCCGGTGTCGGTGTTCACGGCCACCCGGAACGCATGCACGTTGAAGGCGAGGGAGCGCCGCATTCCGTCTTCACGGCGCACGGCGGTGAGGTCGACGCCGTTGGCCGTGGCCCAGTCCGCGAGTTCGACGAGGGAGACGGTCGCGGCAGCGGCGCGCAGGCCGTCGCGCTCGAGCTGCCAGGTCCTGTCGCCCCCAGTACACGACGCGGCGGCCTCGACGAGCGACTCGCCCAGAGCGGTCGCCGCGGCGAGCACGGCCTTACCGGCCACGACGACCCCGGCCGAACCAAACGCGCCGGAGTCGTAGCCGGCGGCATCCGTATCGGAGTGCGCCAGGTCGATGCGGTCCAAGGTGGTGTGCAGGGCCGTCGCAGCGATCTGCGCGTGCACGGTCGTTGTACCGTTGCCGAACTCGGTCGTGCCCACGCGCACAAGGTAGCGGCCGCCGGCCGTCAACTGAATGGACGCCTGCGAGCGGTGGCCCCGCGGCGGCGTGGTCGCGATCATCGACGACGCCATGCCGGTGCCGACCCTCCACTCGGGCCCGGAAGGAATGACGGCCCGATTGCCGCGCTTCAGGGCCGCTTCGGCGAGGTCGAGGCACTGATCGAGGCCGTAGCTGCCGAAGACGAGGTCGGGGCCTTCTTCGTGGGTGACGACGAGCGGGTCACCGGGTTGCACCGAGTTGAGCCGACGGAGTTCGAAGGGGTCCATCTGGAGGTCGCGGGCCAGTTCGTCGAGGGCGCACTCGATCGCGAAGATGATCTGGCCGAGGCCGTAGCCGCGGAAGGCGCCCGACGGGGGGTTGTTCGTGTAGACGTTCTGGGCATCCACTCTCTTGTTGGGCACGTTGTAGAGCGCGACGGATTCGCTCGTGCCATGGAATAGCACGCCGGGGGCGTGGTTTCCGTAGGCACCGGTGTCGGCGAGGACGCCGAGTTTCAGAGCGGTGAGTCGGCCGTCGGCCGTGGCGCCGAGGGTGACGTCGATCGTCATCGGGTGCCGCACCGGGGCGATGGTGAACTCGTCGGTGCGGGTGAATTCGTATTGCACCGGGCGCCCGGTTTCGAGCACGGCGAGGGTGACGAGGTCTTCGGTCAGCAGTTCCTGTTTGCCGCCGAAGCCGCCGCCGACCCGGGCGGTGAACACGCGTACCCCGGCCGGATCGAGGTCGAACAGGCGGCAGATCTCCGTCTGCACCAGAAAGGGAACCTGCGAGCTCGTGCGCAGCACCAGTCGGTCGCCGTCGAGCCAGCCGATTGTGGCGTGGGTTTCGAGGTGGGTATGGGCGATGCGCTGGGTCTGCCAGCTGCCGGAGACAACGGTCGAAGCTCGCGCGAGACCGGCCTCGACGGAGCCGTATTCGCCGTGCAGCTCGGCGACGAGGTTGTGCCCGGGGTCGGCGACGCGTGAGACCACCGGGTCCTTGTCACCGTGCACGAGCGGGGCGCCGGGTTCGAGGGCCAGCCGCGGGTCGAACACGGCGGAGAGCAGGTCGTACTCGACCTCGATAAGCCGGCAGGCGGCCTCGGCGATCGCCACGGAGTCGGCAACGACCGCCGCGACACGCTGGCCCCGAAAGCGCAGGGTCTGGTCGAAGACGAGGGTGTCGTCGGGGTCGTCGAACCGGCTTTCGTGCCGCGCCGTCGAGTACAGGGTGGTAGGGGAGTCGTCGAGGGTCAGTACGCGGTGCACGCCCGGCAGCGCGGCCGCCCGCGCCGCATCGAGAGAGCGGATGCGCGCGTGCGCGTGCGGACTGCCCAGCACGGCGAGGTGGAGCAGCCCGGGAACGGCCACGTCGAGGGTGTACGGCTCGAGCCCGCTGACCACGCGTTCCCCGGCGATCGCTCCGGGGGAGGTGCCGACCGGGCCGGCGACCCGGCCGGTTCGGCCGGTCGCGCGCACCGGTCCGAGAGTCGAGGCTTCGGCGTGTTCGCGCCCCGGCGCCACGTGGCAGGAGCCTTCCGGCGGGGTGCGCTGGCCGGCAATCGCATCGTTGATCGAGCGGTAGCCGGTGCAGCGGCACAGGTTGCCCTTCAGGAGGCGGGGCAATTCGTCGAGGTGGGCGGCGGTATCCGCTTCGATCGCGGCGGCGGTGACGACCATGCCGGGCGTGCAGAAGCCGCATTGGAAGCCGGCTGCGTCGACGAAACGTTGCTGCACCGGGGCGAGGTCGCCGGGCTGGCCGAGACCGGCCGCTGTCGTGACCTGCTTGCCGTCAGCCCGGAACGCGGGGTAGATGCAGGAGTGCACGGGTGTGCCGTCCACCTGCACCGTGCAGGCGCCGCAGTCGCCGGTGTCGCAACCCATTTTCACGTCGAAGTGTTCGTGCTCGCGCAACAGGGTGCGCAGGCATTGGCCGGGTGTCGGGGTTGCTTCAACCGGGGTGCCGTTGACCTCGAACGTGACGGTGGCGACCATGGCGGCCAGTTCCAGCGTCATGAGCGGCCTCCCGCGTTGGTCGCCGCGCTGGCGAGTTCAGCGCGAATCTCTTCTCCCAGCAGCAGCCCCATGGCGCGCCGCCAGTCGGCGGCGCCATGGGCATCCGTGAACCAGCAGTCGATCGCGGCGATGTCGCAGGCCAGAACCTCGATGCTCGGCAGCGCCGGGTAGCGCAGCTGTACCGGGCGCAGCGTCGCCGCAGTGACCGTGAGCACGAAGGCGCCGTCATCGCCGCCGGGAGCAGCGCCGCCCACCCGCCCGGCGAGCACCGCCCCCGAGCGCCCAAGCGGCGACAGCGCAATCTTGCGGTATGCGGTCTGCGCCTGCAGCGAGGCCAGCGGCACATGAATGGAGCGCAGCACGTCACCCGGCGCGAGCACGTTGGTCATATTGCCGGTCACGAACTCGCGGGCCGGCACGATCTCGTCGCTGCCGCTGCCGCTGCCGCGCCAGACCAGCAGCTCGGCGTCGAGCGCGACCGCGAGGGTGATCATTGGCCCGGCAGGAAGCGAGGTGGCCAGGTTGCCGCCAACCGTCGCCACATTCCAGACCTTGAACGAGCCGAACAGGGCCGTGCAGCACTGATAGAACAGCGGATGAGCCACCCACCCCGGCTGCATCGGCAGCCGGGAGAGCTCGGCGAGGGTGCAGGTCGCTGCAATCTCGAGGCCCTCGTCGGTGATCGTCAGCGCTGGCCACCCGAAGGTCTGCAAATCGACGAGTGCCTCGAGGTGGGTGCGCGGGTCGGCGAACAGCTCGGAGCCGCCAGCCAGCGGCACGACCGTCGGCCCCAGGGCGTCGAGGTCGCTGCGCTGTCGAGCCGCGATGACGTGGGTCAGGGTGCTGAGATCCATTGTTCTCTCCATCGGATGCCGTGGAGCCACCTCGAAATGCAGTGGCGCATCCGTGCGAGCGGCGTTGGCACACGGTTTGAAGGCCCGAGGGCGAACCAGACGCGGTAGCAAATGCCCCGCCCAGTCGCGACCACACTACCTCCGGCAGCCGTGAATTGGCAGAGGAGTGTGTACCTCCCCAAACAGGGATGCCCAGCCATTCGGGCGCAGGTTGATTCCCAGCCGACGCTGCCACTATTTGGTCGATTACGACGGTGGGAGACCGAAATGACCGCTGCCCCAAGTTTCGACCACACAATGCCGTCCGAACAGCAGGACTTCGACTCAACCGGGATCGTTCCCGAGCACTTCGACGTGGTGGTGATCGGTGCCGGCCCGGCTGGAACCGCCGCAGCCCTGCGCGCAGCGGAACTGGGCGCATCCGTGGCCGTCTGCGAATCTGATCGTCTCGGTGGCACGTGCGTGAACACCGGATGCGTGCCCACCCGGGTGCTGGCCAAGACGGCACGGCTCATGCGAGAGATCCGAACCGCCGCTGCGTATGGCATTTCCGTATCTGAGCGCCCCCTCGACTGGCCCACCACCGTTGCGCGCGTCCGGCAGACCGTTGACCGGGTTCGCTCGATCAAGAGTGAGGCTACGCGCTTCGCCGATGCCGGGGTGGAACTGATTCTTGAGGGGCGGGCCCGCTTTCTGGATGCCTCCACGCTCAGAATGGAGTCCGGGCGCAGGGTGACGGCCGATGCCGTGCTCGTGTGCGTGGGCGGTCATTCCCGCCGTCTGCCGGTGCCGGGAGCTGAACTCGCGACGGTGCCCGAGCACGTGCTTGACCTTCCGAGCGTTCCCGTTCGTCTGGCCGTGATCGGCGGGGGAAACACCGGTGCCCAATTGGTTACCATATTTCGCTCCTTCGGCTCCACCGTGACCTTGCTCGATGTGGCCGACCGCGTGCTCACCACATCCGATGAGTCCATTTCGCACGCGGTCGCCGATGCCTTCGTTGAACAAGGCGTTGTGCTCCGACTTGGCATTGACGGTATTGACGGGCTCCTGCGCGCCTCCGACGGCTCGATCATGCTGACCTGGCGGGAGAACGGGCAGGATATATCAGGCAGCTTCGATGCTGTGATCATGGCAACCGGCTGGCCCGCGGATATCGGTGACCTGGGACTGGAAAATGCCGGTGTGGTCACGAGCCGTTCGTCCATTCCCGTCGATGCGTATTTTCGAAGTTCGGTGCCGCACATTTTCGCTGTCGGCGACGCCAATGGCCAAGACATGCTTGTGCAGGCCGCACAATTCGAAGGCGAAGCAGCAGCCGAGAATGCCGTGTTGAATGCCAACCAACGAATCCCGCACCACTTGCTTCCAGCGGGTGGGTTCACCGATCCGGACTACGCAGGCGTCGGCCTGACCGAGAGTGACGCCCAACGTCGCGACGAGTTGTGCGTCGTAACGGTGGTGCCCTATTCGTTGCTGGATCGGGCGGTGATCGACGATCGGCAACGGGGATTCCTCAAGCTCATCGCCGATCGCCGGCGTGAGCTGATTCTCGGGGCCCATGCGGTCGGCGAAAACGCCGTGGAGGTCATTCAGTCCGTCACGACGGCGATGGCAGCCGGAATCGACGTGGCCACGCTGGCAAACGTGCGATTCGCCTACCCCACCTACAGTGCTGTGATTGGAATCGCTGCACGAGCCCTGCTGGCCGAGCCCGTCGATCGCCCAGGCACGCTCGGCGGTCAGATGTCGATCGTGTAGACGAGTTCCTCTTGAAGCATGCCGAGCCATTCGTAGAGATCGCGCAGAAACGGCATGTCGTCGCCGTTCATGTGCACCACACCATCGGGGGAGATCTGCAGCCGGTCGGCGAGAGTCAGCCGCAGGTCGGTGAGGCTGCGCAGCCAAGCCTGAACGGCGTCGGGGTTGAGGCTGATCGTGACCGGCTGGCGATCTGCGGTGTCGGGCGTGGCGGCATCCGCTTCGATGGCGCTCACATCGAGCGAGCCCAGCACAGTCTGGGCGTTCTGCGCCTTGCGTTCGAGCAGGCCGGTGGCGGTGAAGCGTCGAAACTCGGCCGCCGCTTCGTCGTCATCGCGGTAGGCATCGGGCAGCAGGCGTCCGAAAATACCGTCGCTCGCGGCGAGTTGGGGGTCGGCCGTGCCAGAGTCGAGCATCTCGAGAAGCTGGGTGGTGGCAAGACGCAGCAGGTCGACCTCGATCGGTTCGAATTGGGCGAGTAGGTCGCCGTCGTTCTGCGGGGTAAACCGCCGCGGGCTGCTCATTCCTCAGCCTTCGCGAGCGTCGCCCAGAGGCCATAGCCGTGCATGGCTTCGACGTGGCGTTCCATCGACTCGCGATTACCGGTCGCCACGATGGCCCGCCCGTTGTTGTGCACCTGCAGCATGAGACGTTCGGCCTGCTTCGGTGTGACGTCGAAGTACCTGCGAAATACGTAGGCGACGTAGGACATGAGGTTGACCGGGTCGTCCCAGACCAGGGTCACCCACGGCCGGTCGAGTGACACCTCCTCGCGGAGCTCGGTGCGTTCGGCAGTCTTGGTCACCCCTTAAGACTCACACGCTCCCGCCGGGTTTTCCACCGCGATCTAATAATCGCCGCGTCATACTCGGCCGCGCGGCGCCCGAGCTGGGGGCGAGGGAATATCCTTGGAGTATGACGTCTCGAGCACCATCGTCCGCACTGTCCCCGGCACGCGGTGCGCAGCACCCTGAGCTGGCACCGCTGACCAATGTCGACGTAGAGCGCATCCGCAACGACTTTCCGGTGCTGCACCAAACGGTGAACGGGCATCCTTTGACCTATCTCGACTCGGGAGCGACCTCGCAGAACCCGATCAGCGTCATGGAAGCCGAGCAGGAGTACTACGAGCAGCGAAACGCCGCCGTGCACCGCGGCGCCCACACCCTCGCCGTCGAGGCGACCGAGGCGTTCGAGGCCGCCCGCGAGACGGTCGCCGCGTTCGTCGGCGCCCAGACCGATGAGATCGTCTGGACCTCCAACGCCACCGAGGCCATCAACCTCTTGGCCTACAGCTTCTCCAACGCCTCGCTCGGCCTCGGCGGCCCGGCCGCGCGCCGGTTCGGCCTGGGCGCCGGCGACGAGATCGTGGTCACCGAGATGGAACATCACGCCAACCTCATTCCCTGGCAGCAGCTCGCGCTGCGCACCGGTGCCACGCTGCGCTTCATTCCCGTTTTCGATGACGGCACCCTCGACCTGCTTTCCGCAGCGGATGTCGTCGGCCCCCACACGAGACTGCTCGCCTTCACGCACGGCTCGAACGTCACCGGAACCCTGAACCCCGTCGCCGAACTCGTTGCCCTCGCCCGCAAGTACGGGGCCCTCGTGGTGCTCGACGCCTGCCAGACCGTGCCGCACCTGCCGGTCGATCTGAAAACGCTCGACGTGGACTTTGCCGTCTTCTCCGGCCACAAAATGCTCGGCCCGACCGGCATCGGCGCGCTCTACGGCAAGGCCGAACTGCTCGCCGGCATGCCGCCGTTCCAGACCGGCGGATCGATGATCACGACCGTTGACATGACTACTGCCGAGTTTCTGGCCCCGCCGCAGCGGTTCGAGGCCGGCACCCAGCGCATCTCGCAGGCGATCGCGCTGGCCGCGGCCGTGGAGTACCTGCGCGAGACCGGCATGGATCGGGTCGCCGCCTGGGAGGCCCAGCTCGGCCAGCGCCTCGTCGCCGGGCTCGCCGAGATCCCAGGTGTGCGCCTGCTCGGTCCGGGTCTCGGCGTCGAACGCCTCGGGCTCGCAGCCGTCGATGTTGTCGGTGTGCACGCGCACGACGTCGGCCAGTTTCTCGACGACGCCGGTATCGCGGTGCGGGTCGGCCACCACTGCGCCCAGCCGCTGCATCGTCGGCTGGGCGTAACCGCGTCCACTCGGGCGAGCACCTACCTCTACAACACGACCGACGAGGTCGACCTGTTCCTGGCCACCCTCGCCGAGGTCGCGCCGTTCTTCGGAGTCTCGCGATGAGCGACCTACAGCAGCTCTACCAGACCATCATCCTCGAGCACTCCAAGGCCCGGCATGGGGCGATCCAACTCACACCGCTGGCTGATGCTGTCGCGCTCGGTAGCGCGCGTGGCCTGCGCGTGGCCGAATCGCATCAGATCAACACGACCTGCGGCGACGAGGTCACCCTGCGCGTGACGCTCGGCGGCGACATCGATGCCGCCGTGACCGAGCTGGTTTGGACCGGCGATGGCTGTTCCATCTCGCAGGCATCCGCTTCGATTCTCACCGACACCCTGCGCGGCCTCAGCACGACCGAAGCCCGTGCACTGCTCGACAATTTTCGCGAGATGCTGCGCTCGCGCGGCAAGATCGAGCCCGACGAAGAAATTCTCGGTGACGCGGCCGCCTTCGGGGGAGTCTCGCGCTACCCCGCCAGGGTCAAGTGCGCCATGCTGCCCTGGGTGGCCTTCGAGGCCGCCGTGATCGAGGCGGAGTCGCACTAGCCTGCTGCGCGGGACCTGCGCTAGTGCGCATGTTCCGCCTTCCGCGCAGCGCGCGGCTCCAGCGCGCGGCTCCAGCGCGCGGTGAAATACCGCTCGCGCATAGCTCCGAAGGCTGAGCTTCAGTTTTCGCCCGTGCCGAGCTCGGCGTGCAGCGGCCAGTCCTGGTCGTCCAGAATGAGCTGGGCGCAGGCGCCGGTGCGGGCGTTCACCACGATGGGCGCCATCAGGTTCACCGTCGTGGTGCTCTCGCCGGGGTTAACGACCACGAGCACGAGGGCATCGTCGGGCGTCGTCAGCGCTAGCGCGATCGACTGTTCGTTCGAGATCGCCGGGGTGTAGTTCGGCAGAAAGATCGCCGCATCGAGCACGAACAAGCGTGTGGCCGGCTGGGCGGATGCCTGCAGGGAGTACAGCCCGGCAGCCCCCTCGATCTCGTTGAGCACGAAGTCGGTGAGCGGCGCCAGCCCGGGCGGGGGAGAGACGAAGCTGAGGGTGGGGCTGCTGAGGGTTGTGCTCATGAGAGAAAGTCCATCAAGGTTGGTTGAAGCACACGGGCGGTAACGGCGAGGGCGGCCTGATAGGTCACTTCCTGCAGTTTCAAATCGATGATGACCTGGCCGAGGTCGGCGTCTTCGATGCCGGACCGTTGGGCATCCAGTGTGCCGGTCTTTTCGAGCAGGGTCGACTGGGCGCGTTCCATCTGCACCTGGCGGGCGCCGATTTCGCTGTGCTGACCGGTCATGATGGCCATCCGTTCGTCGAGACCTCTGAGGCGGGCACGCACGTTGACCGACGTGTCGGTTGAGCGCAGGTCGTCGACGATATTGTCGAGCAGCGTGAACACCGACGTGTTCGCGGTGCCGAAGATGGTGCCGCCGTCGGCGTCGACCCGCACGGTGCTGGTGGCGCTGATGCGACGCTCGACGCTGCCCGCACCCGTCGTGTCGCCGGTGTACGGATAGGTCGCCAAGCCGTTCTCGGTCACAGCCGTGAACGCTGTGGCGTCGTCGGAGTTACCGGCAAAGACGCTGCGCCCCAGAAACTTCGTGTTGGCCTGCGACAGCAGGTCGGTCTTGAGACCCTCGACCTCGATCGCGATGGCTTCCTTGGCCGTAGCCGAGAGCGAACCGGAGTTCGCGCCCTGCACGGTGAGGTCACGCACGCGGTTCATGATGTCTGACACCGAACTGAGCGACGATTCGATCGTGGTGAGCCAGTCGTTGCCGTTGTCGGCATTGGCACTGTACTGGTCGACCGCACGCATCTCGGCGCGCACGGCCATAGCCGCGGCCGCAGCGGTGGGGTCGTCGGAGGAACGGTTGATTGATTTGAGCGTGCTCGCCTGTTCCTGCAACCGTGCAAGGTGCGTCATGTTCTCTTGCAGGTTGCGCTGGGCGGCGCGCATCTGCGTCTGGGTGGTCACCCTCTCGACCATGGGTTACCTCCCGACCAATCCGGTGCGGTTGATCAGGGTGTCGAGCATCTCGTCGACGGCCGTCATCATTCGGGCCGCGCCCTGGTAGGCGTGCTGGAACATCAGCAGGTTCACGTTCTCCTCGTCAAGGTCGACGGACGAGTTGGCGAGCTGCTGGTTGGCAGCGCCCGACGCCGTCGAGCTGGCCAGCGCCGCCGAGTGCAGTTCGGTCTGCGTGAGCACGCCGGTCTTCGTGACGAAGTCCGACCAAGTGGTGCTCGGCGAGATGATTGCTGCGCTGCCGTCGAGTGCGAATCCGGCGCCGAGCTGGGCGATGGCATCCGCTATCGTGCCGTCGTAGGCGCCAGAATCAACCGATGCGCGAACGGCCATATCAGCGGATGCTGTGGGCACGATACTGAGACCCTGCGCGGCGGGTGCGCCATCCGTTCGGAAAAAGAAGGCTTGGCCGGTCGCATCCGCTTGCGTGAAGCCGGTCTTGTAAATGGCGTTGACCTTGTCGGTCAGATCCGTGGCGAAGGCGTTGTAGGACTCGGCAGCCTCGGCCAACGCGCCACCAGTACCAGCGACATTGGTCGCGCCGAGCAGCGACAGCGCGCCGGCCATCTCGCCCCGGTCCATCGTCACTGCGGTGTCGGCGTTGTCGGCCCACATCAGGCTCACGTCGCCGCCGTCTTGCAACACTCGGGGAGCGTTGGTATCGACCTTAATCTGGTGAGCCACGCCGCCCGCGACGAGCGCGTTGCCGCCCACCAGCACGTTCACCGTTCCGTCGGCCTGTTCCGTGACGGTCGCGCCGGAGAGCGCGGCGATCGTCGTCGTCAGGGTATTGCGCTGGTCGAGTAGTTCGTTGGCCGTGCCGCCGGTTGCGAGGGTCTGGCGAATCTGCACGTTGAGCGCGGCAACCTGCGCGGCAGCCCCGTTGAGCTCGGAGATCATATTGTTCAGGTCGCTGCGCACCGTGGACCATTCGTCGGATACGGCCTGATAGCCCTCGGAGATCTGGGTTACCAGTTCGCCGGCCGTGCCGAGCAGCAGCGCTGCGGGCGCCGCGGTGTCGGTGCCATTGGAAAGCGTCTGCCAGCCCGCCCAAAATTCATCAAGCGTGGCCGAGATGCCGTCTTCGCCGGGTTCATTGAGTGAATCCTCGACCGAGGCGAGCGCATTGGCGCGCACCGCGGTGTAACCGGCGGTGGCTGCGGTGGCGCGCACGCGGGCATCCAGTTGGGCGCTGGCGAGGCGAATGATGCCGTCCATGGCAACGCCCTCACCCACCCGGGCGCCCTGCGTGAAAATGCCGGTGGGGGCCGTAGCGCCGAGGGCGGAGGTGGATATGCGCTGCCGGGTGTAGCCATCCGTGTTGGCGTTGGCAATGTTCTGACCGACCACGTCGAGGCCCTGGCGCGCGGCAACGAGGCCGGTGTACGCGGTGTTCAAGCCACCAAATGTGCTCACCGTGTTCTCCGTTCTAGTCGTTGGGCGTTCAAAGTCAGAGGTTGCGGTCGAAAATGCGGGCGGCGGTCACCGGTTCACCGGTGGTGCCGCTGGCATCATAGGTCTTGGGATTGGCGCTGACCGTGGCCATCGTCTCCTGGGTGGAGCGGGCTGCGGCGCGAATGAAGCGTTCGTTGGTGTCGCGCAATTCTTTGATCTGGGTGGTGAGATCGCCCATGGCTTTGAGGTGTGCGGCGAAGATCTCGCCCCACGGCCCGGAGGGGGCATGCGTGGCGAGTTCACGCAGTGTTGCGTCTTCGGCTGTTCCCCACTGGGTGGCGAGTGCGGCGACCTCGACGGAACGTCCCAGTCCAGCTTCACGCACGAGGTTGAGTACCTGTTCCACCTCGCGCGTGGCGTGTTGCAGCCAGCGGGCTTTACCGCCCTGCAGCAAAAGCTGTTCCTCTTCAAGTTTGAAGACGAGCAACTCGAGAAGCTCCCGTTCGCGCCAGAGCAGCGCGGATAGTTCGTTGGCGCCCATGACTCCTCCAGCCAGTTTTCACTCACTCGCAGGCTCACACGGGTGCGCGCGCTCTGGATCGTTTGTTGGCACTATCGGCCACGAAATAACCACGGTTAGGCAAGATAAACCGATTTCTTGCAAAATCGCTCAAGTGTGTCCGCTAAACAATGGACATAACAATGTACCAAATGGGCTGTGTAGCACTACCCATTTACCTCCTTTTGGGGGTAGCTTTGACCTTGCAGGCATCGGGGCCTCTCGCGGGAGGCGCGGACGCCCCTCCGTGCACATCAAAACATTGGCATGGAAGGCACGGGGGCTGCACGTGAATCGCACGGAACGCAATGCCCTCGTAGTCGAGAATCTGCCCCTCGTCGGTTACCTCGTTTCGGAGGTCTGGGCCAAGGCCCGCCACCTCTCTCGCGACGACCTGGCATCGGCCGGCGCAGTCGCTCTCATCACCTCAGCGGATACCTTCAACCCGGCTCTCGGGGTTCCCTTCGGGGCCTTCGCCCGCCGCCGCATCATTGGCGCATTCGCCGACGAGATGCGCTCGAGCGACTGGGCCACGCGATCAGCTCGCCGCCGCATCAAAGAAACTCTGGCCGTGCAGGAGACGCTTTCGGCTGCTCTCGGCCGCACCCCAAACGTGAACGAAATCGCCGACGCACTGGGCGTCGACCGCGAGACGGCTGCGGCCGGCCTGGCCGACGCGGCCCGCACCCTCTCGGCCCTCGACGACACGACCGCGGAGTTTCTCGTGGCCGACACCGCCATGCCGGAAGAGTCGCTGCTCTCCACCGAACGCCTGGTCTACCTGCGGGCGGCCATTGCGGCCCTGCCCGAAAAGATGCGGGTCATCGTCGAGCAGATCTACTTCGACGACCGCCCGGTCAAGGACATCGCGGCCGAACTCGGCACCACGCACTCCGCCGTCTCCCAAATGCGTGCCGAAGCGATTCGGCTGCTGCGTGACGGGCTCAGCACGCACTACGCCGACGAAATCGAGACCGTGCCTGCCTACCAGCCGGAGTCCCGCATCGCTCCGGCTCGCCGCAACGCTTATCTCGCTCGCCTCGCCGAGCTCGCCACGGTGGGAATGACTCGTGCCGCCGATCATCTGCAGCTTGACACCGCAGATCGCGCCGCATCCTGACTTTACGTATCCTCCCCGCTGGCCCATGGATGGGCCGGCTTCACAACACCTCACGGAAGAAATCATCATGGACATGCAGGTCAACAACAACACCTCGGCCTCAGACGCGTACCGCAAGCTCGCCGCCTCGCAGACGCGCCTCGCGCAGCCGACGGTCGCCATCTCGAGCGGGCTCGCCTCCACCGAGCCGGCCAACACCGAGCCGGCCGTCACCGAGCCGGCCGTCACCGCAGACAGCGTCAACTTCGAGGGCAAGACCCGTGCGGTCTCGGCCGAGAACACCCTGGCGGCAGCCTCCCGCCTCACCAACAGCGCCATGGCCGAGCAGATGGTGGACCTCACCCGCGTGAGCATTCTCACCCAGCCGGTCACCGCTGTCTCCGCCCAGGCCAACCAGTCGAACTCCGACGTTCTGCAGCTGCTGCGCCCCGCCGCGTAACACGAATACGTTTTGTAGGTAGCAGCTGCTGCGCTTGACCGGCAGCGGATGTCGCCAGCGTCGCGCCGCCCATGCTGACCGTTGCAGAATTGCTCGCCCTGCCGTTCAAACGGAAGTGGCTGAATTCTGCAACGGTCTTTTTACGTTTGCGGTACCTCGCGAAATCGGCGCGATTCGTTGAATTCACGAAATCAGCTCACCCAGATTTCTAACCCGCTATCGCAATTGGTCGATAGCTCATGGTGCTGGCCCATGGATGGGCCGGCGTACTTTGACCCAATCACGGAGGATTCATCATGGGCATGCAGGTAAACACCAACATTGCGGCGAACAACGCGTACCGCAACCTGGCAACAACGCAGAACGACCTGTCGAAGTCGCTGGAGAAGCTCTCTAGCGGTCTTCGCATCAACCGAGCAGCGGATGACGCGGCCGGCCTCGCAATCTCGGAGGGCTTGAAGTCGCAGGTTGGTGGCCTCACGGTTGCCGCCCGCAACGCACAGGACGCCGTCAGTGTCATCCAGACTGCTGAAGGTTCGCTCAATGAGGTAACCTCGCTTCTTCAGCGCATGCGCGACCTCGCCGTTCAAGCTGGTAACGGCTCGAACAACACTCAGTCGCGTGCGGCGATCACCACGGAAGCCACTGCGCTCACCGCCGAGCTCACTCGAATCGGCGCGAGCACGAACTTCAACGGAACGGATCTGCTCAAGGGCGGTTCGATGAGCTTTCAAATCGGTGCCAACAGTGCCGATCAGATCGGCGTCAACTTGGCGAACGTCGCAAGCATTGCGACAGCCCTGACCACCTCGCCCGCTGGTGCATCGTTCACCGTCGCGCCAGGTACCGTTGGCGGAACACAGGCCTTCTCGGTCACGAACGCGGACAACACAGTTACAACGGTCACGGCCACTCTCGCAGCGGCTGGAGCTTATTCGTCTGCAGATCAGGTAGCGGCCGCATTGAACGCCAACGCGCAGTTCGCCAACAACCTGCAAGCCACCATCGTTTCAGGCAAGCTGGAGGTGCGGTCGACAACCGGTGGTGCAGTCGGGTTCGCCACTGCTCCGGGCGCTGGCATAACTGGAGGCGGTGCGGTCCCGGGTTCAACCGCACTGAATTTCGGCACCGCAGAGGGAGCAGCAGCGGCAATCACCACCATCTCCTCGAAAATTGACCTGATTTCAACGGCGCGCGCCCAACTCGGTGCCTCGCAGAACCGCTTCGAGAGCGTCATCAAGAACCTGGCCGTATCCAAGGAAAACCTCACCGCTGCCGGATCGCGTATTCGCGACACCGACATGGCCGAAGAGATGGTCAAGTACACCCGGGCGAACATCCTGTCGCAGGCTGGTACAGCCATGCTCGCGCAGGCCAACCAGAGCAACTCTGGCGTGCTGCAGCTGCTCCAGTAACACCAGCAGGATCAACATCAGCACCACCGCACGACCAGATCGAACCTGATCTGGGCCTGGCGGTAGCCGAGACGCGAACTACTCGTCGTGCCTCGGCTGCCGCCAGGGGCTTTTTCACCGCAGCGCGCGCATCCGCTCGCCTGACCCGATGGCCGGAGAGGCACCCCATGTCGATGGCAGTCGATGGCCTGATCAGCGGCCTGGACACCACCTCGCTCATCAATTCGCTGATGACCCTCGAAGCCGGGCCGCAGAACCTGCTCAAGGCCAAGGTCACCACCTCGAACACCCTGGTCGCTGCGCTGCAGGGCCTAAACAGCTCCGTTGCCTCCCTCGCCACGCTCGCCAACAGGAGCGTCACCGCCGACTCCCTCAACTTGTACGCCGCCAAGAGCAGCGCCGCGAGCGTCACCGTCTCGGCCGGCAGCACAGCCACGACCGGCGCCCTCGACATCGTCGTGGATAAGCTCGCCCAGGCGCAGTCCGGCGTCACCGCGGCCATGACAGTGGCCCCCGACACCGAGTTCATCCTCGTCTCAAACAGCGGTATGAAGACCCGCATCACCGCATCGAGCACCTCCCTCGACCACATGGTCATTGCCCTCAATGCAGCGGATGCCGGCATCACCGCCACCAAAATTGCCTCCGGTACCGCAAACGGAGAAACCCAATACCGCCTGCAGCTGGTCGCCACCACGACGGGAGCCGCGGGTGCCTTCGCCCTGCACTCCGGAACCGAAGACACGGTCGCGGACACCAACAACCTGCTCACAGCGCCCGGTGCCGCCGTCATCCGCACCGCGCAGGACGCCTCGGTCACCCTGTGGAAAGGAACCGCCGCCGAGCAGGCGATCACCTCCTCGACCAATACCTTTGCCGACCTGCTGCCCGGCGTCGCCGTCACGGTGTCTGGCGTGTCGACCGACCCGGTCACGATCAGCGTCAGCCGCGACGACGCGGCGGTCAGTGCCATTGCCAAGGGTCTCGTCGAGTCGCTCAACGGTGTCTTCGCGCTCATCAGTACGAAATCTGCGGTGGTCAACAGCACCGACGCGAGCGGTAAAGCCATTGTTTCGGCCGGCGTGTTCAGCGGCGACAGCACCGTGCGCGACGTGAAGCAGCTCATCCTGAGCGCTGCGTCTTACCCGGTCGGCGGCCGTTCGCCGAGTGAGATCGGCATCAGCATCACCAAGACCGGCACCCTGGAATTCGACGCCAACAAGTTCGCCGCCGCGATGAAGGACGACCCCGAGTTCGTGAAGTCGGTACTGAGCGAGATCTCGTCGCGGGTCGCCGCCGCGGCTACAAGCGCCTCCGACAAATACGACGGAATGATCACCGGCAAGGTCACCGGCCAGGAAAGTCTCGTCAAAAGCCTCGGCACCCAGATCGACAACTGGGACCTGCGCCTCACCTCGCGCCGGGCCACCCTGGAACGCACTTACGCCTCACTCGAGGTTCAGCTCAGCAACATGAACGCCCAGTCGGCCTGGCTCACCGCCCAGGTCGATGGCCTCAACAGCGCGAACGGAAAATGATGACTATGACAATGGGAACCAACGCCCAGCGTTCGCGCTACAACCGCGACGCGGTTCTCTCGGCCACCCCGGTTCGCCTGCTCACCATGCTCTACGACCGCCTGCTGCTCGACCTGAACCGCGCCGAAGCGGCCCAGCAGCGCCAGGACTGGCAGATGGCATCGGACAACCTTATTCATGCCCAGGCCATCGTGTCGGAGCTGAGCACCTCGCTCAACGTCGACGCCTGGGACGGCGGCGAGGGGCTCTTCTCGCTCTATACCTACGTCTCGACCGCCATGGTCAGCGCCAACACCCACCGCGACCCGGCCCGCACCCACGAGTGCATCTCGCTGCTCGAACCGCTGCGCCTCACCTGGCACGAAGCCGCCGAGCTGCTGCCGGCCGCACCGGCCCCGGCCGCACGCCTGAGTGGTGAGCTCGGCATTGGCTAATAGCGCCACAACGGATGCCGGTACCCGCGCCGGGTGGGCGGGTGCGCTCAATGCGCTCGAACTGTCGCTGGACACCGCTGCCCGGTCAATGGGCCCGGCAGTCGTTGGGGGAGCCAGCGAGCCCCTGATCGCCTGGATACCGCCCAGTGCGCTTGGGCTCCTGCCGACCGAGTTCGCCGATCGGGCCCAGGATTTGCTCACCAATCAGCGCAAGTTCATCGGCGAGCTGGAACAGGCCCGCAGCCTCACCCTCAAGCACCTGACGGCGGTGCGGTCCGTGCCTCCGGAGCGCGACGCGCGGGCATCCGTTTATTTGGATGTGAACGGTTGACTCCCGTCTGAGGGTAGTAGAACAGCGGCGACACGCCGTAGCGCAACAAATCGTGGGAATGTTCTTGCGAACACCTAACGCATCTGTCGGGGTGGCCGATAGCAAGGACTGAGCACGGATTGCTCACCACCGGGCCACGGATCGGCCGTCTTGTCTTTGTCGACGAAACGGGTAATCATGCTGGACTCCGTGACCTCCCTGGCCCTCTCGAGTGCGCTGGATGGCCTTGCGCTGCGCCAGCGCACCATCGCGAACAACATCGCCAACATCAACACCCCCGATTACCACGCCAAGGTCGTCTCGTTCGAGAAAGCCCTGGCCAAATCGGTGGCTGACGGCTCGGGTGTATCTTTCGCCACGACCGAGCGTTCGCCCGATCCGACGCTGCTCAACGGCAACAACGTGAACCTCGACTCCGAGACCCTCGCCAACATCGACGCCCTGCTGCGCTACCAGTTCGCCGCCAAGGCCGTCGAGGGCCCGGTCTCGTCCATTCGCGCCGCGATGAAGACCGCCTGATGGTTGATGCCATCGGCATCGCCGGCAGCGGAATGACCCTGCACCGCAAGTGGCTCGACGCCATCGCCGACAACCTCGCCAACGCCAACACCGTGACAGCCACGACGGATGTCGCCTTCCAGGAGCGGTATATTCTCGCGCAGGAAGGTGCCGGCAACGTCGGCGCCAGTGCCACCGCGGCATTCGGTGGCGCCGAGGGAACCCTCGTGTACGAGCCGGAGCATCCGCTCGCCGATGCTGATGGCTACGTGCGTTACCCCGATATCGACATGGCCGAGCAGATGGGCCACCTCATCATGGCCCAGCGGGGCTACCAGGCCAACGCGGCCGTCGTCGACCGAGCCAAGACCGCCTATGAAGCAGCACTGCAGATCGGACGTGGCTGATGCCACTCAGCGCTATCAACGCAACCACCGCCCTCTCGGGTGTCATGGGCAGCTCGGCCACGACTGCCACGCAGCGCACCGACGGCTCCGGCTTCGGCACCGCCCTTTCGGGCGCGGTCGACAACCTGCAGCAGCTACAGGGCACCTCCAACTCCCTCGCCATCCAGGCCGTCACCGGCGACCTCAATGACATTCACACCGCCACCATCGCCGCCACCCGCGCGCAGGTGACCATGGAACTCGTCGCCGCCGTACGGAACAAGGGCGTCGACGCCTTCAACGAGATCATGAGGATGCAAGCCTGATGCCCCGGCAGGTCACCAGCGTCTTCAAACGCTTCGGAAACGCGATACGCGAGTTCACCATTGCCCAGCGCACGGTCGCCATCATCGGCGTCGCCGTGCTCGTGCTCGGCATCGCCGCGCTCAGCATGTGGGTCACCAAGCCCTCTTACACCCCCCTGTTCTCCGGCCTCAGCGGTGAAGACGCCAATAGCATCGTCGAGCAGCTGCGCACCGACGGCGTCAAATACGAACTCGCCGACGGCGGTGCGACCATTCTGGTGCCCGAGGCCAACGTCTACGATGAACGCATCAAGGCCGCGTCGACCGGCCTGCCCACCTCGAGCACTGGGGGATACTCCCTGCTCGACACCATGGGCGTCACCTCGAGCGAGTTTCAGCAGTCGGTCACCTACAAGCGTGCACTGGAGGGGGAACTCGCCAAGACCATCGGTGCCCTCGATGGCGTGAAGATGGCCTCGGTGCAGCTCGCCATTCCCAAAGAGAGCGTCTTCGTGTCGGAGCAGAACGACCCGACGGCATCCGTTTTCGTGGAGACCCAGAACGGCGTCACGCTCTCCAACGACCAGGTGCAGGCGATTGTGCACCTAACCAGCGCCTCGATCGACGGCATGACCGCGGCCGACGTCGCGGTCGTCGACTCAACCGGCGCAGTGCTCTCCGCTGTCGGCGTTGGTGCCACCGGAGGAGCCGACCAGCAGGCCTCCGACTATGAGACCCGCGTGCGCACCGCCGTGCAAGCCATGCTCGACAAGGTCGTCGGCGCCGGTAACGCCACCGTCGTTGTCGCCGCCGACATGAGCTACGAGTCGGCCGAACGCGTCGAGGAATCGTTCACCTCGCCGACCGATGCGCTGGCCCTCAACGAATCCGTCGACACCGAGACCTACTCGGGAACGGGTGGCAGCGCCGCCGGCGTGCTCGGCTCCGACACGGCCGCCGTTGCCGACGGCGCCACCGATGGCACGTTCTCGAGCGAATCCACCACCCGCAACAACGCCGTCAATAAGGTCACCGAGAGCCGCACCATCCCGGCGGGAGCGATCACCCGCCAGACCGTTTCAGTGGCCGTCGATTCCGATGCCGCCGCCACCCTCAACGTGGCCGACATCACCTCACTCGTAACCTCGGCCGCCGGTATCGACGCCATCCGCGGTGATGCGGTCACCGTCGAGGTCATGGCCTTCGACACCACCGGTGCCGCCGCCGCAGCCGCAGCACTCACGGCCGCAGCGGATGCCGCCGCCGCCGAGCAGTTCGCCGAGATTCTGCGAGTGTCGGTGATCACCGCCGGCATCGTCATCACGCTCGTCATCAGCCTGATTCTGTACGCCCGCCGGTCACGTCGCCAGAGCCGGGAATCGGTGGAGATCGGCGATCTCACCGAGATGCAGAACGCGCTCGGCGCGCCCAACGTTCCGCTCGCCGTGACACCGTCGGCTGCATCGCTGTTTCTAGACAACCTGAATGACACCCCGACCCGGATCATTCCGACCATCGCCTTCGTGCCGACCGACACCGACCTGCGTCGTGCGGAGATCGATTCCCTGGCCAAGTCCGACCCGCGCAGTACTGCAGAATTTTTGCGCGGCTTCATGGACGATCGGCAACGCGTGTGAACGAGCCCGGGACAACGCTAACCGGCACCCAAAAGGTGGCCGTCGTGCTCATGAACATGGATCGACAGCGGGCAACCGAGGTCATGAAGCAGTTCAGCGACGTCGAGGCTGAAGTCATTGCCGCTGAAATCGTGCAGTTGCGTAATGTGGACCCGACCGTTGCCGAGGCCACGCTCAACGAGTTTCACGAGATCACCCAGAAGGGTCGCCGGCTGTCCCGCGGCGGGCACGAATTCGCCGTCGGCCTGCTCGAAGCCTCGTTTGGCGCCGAGCGTGCTGCGGGGGTGATGAACCGCGTCGCCACCAGCATGGCCGGCAAAGCGTTTGAGTTTCTCGACCCCTCGGAGCCGGGCGACGTGCTCAACCTGCTCGACGGTGAAATGCCCCAGACCATTGCGCTGGTTCTCGCGCACCTGCGGCGCGACCAGGCATCCGCTGTTCTGGCCGGCATGGAGCCTGGCCTGCGCACGGACGTTGCCCAGTGCATCGCCACCATGTCGAGCGCCACGCCCGAAGCCATTCGCGTCGTGACCGACACCCTCAAGCTGCGCACCGGAAAGATCGTCTCCCGTGAGAGCATCGAGGTGATCGGGGGGGTACAGCCGCTCGTCGACATCATCAACCGAGCGGATGCCGCCACCGAGCGCGCCCTGCTGGAGGGGCTCGAAGAACGCGATCCGATCCTGGCCGAGGAGATTCGCTCCCGCATGCTGACCTTCGTCGACATCGTCAAGCTGGAGAGCCGCGACGTGCAGCAGGTGCTGCGCGGCATCGACACCAACATTCTGGCCATGGCCATGAAGGGCACCTCCGACGCCGTAGCCGAGGTCATTCGGGCCAATCTCTCCGAGCGCAACCGTGACGTTCTCGACGACGAGACCAAGAGTCTGGGACCGGTGCGCATGCGCCAGGTCGAAGACGCCCGCGCTGAAATCGTGCGTGCCATTCGCGACATGGAAGCACAGGGCAGCATCACCGTGCAGCGCGGCGCCGAGGACGAGTATGTCAACTGACACCGGGTTTGGCCGCATGGCCTTTCCACGCCTGCGCGACGAGGAGCAGGACCGCGCCGCCGAGCAATCGCGGGCCGAGGGGCACGCTGCCGGTTACACCGAGGGGCTGCGCCTGGCCGCAGCAGATGTTGCGCGTCGCGCCGACGAGATCAACGCCGAACACGCCGAAAATGAACGCTCCGGCGACGCGCAGGTCGACCATGCGGTGAGGCTGCTCGGCGCAGCCGCCCGCGCCCTCGACGAACGCAGCATTCCGCTCATCCAGCATGCGGAGAGCACGCTCGTGAACATGTCCCTCGAGCTGGCCGAGGCTATCCTGGGCGCTGAGCTCAGCCACACGGAACCGTCGGCGCGTCGCGCACTCGAACGGGCCATGCTTCAGCCTGACCAGCTCGATCGCAGCGAGGTGCACACCATTCGCATGCACCCGGAGGATCTCGTCGTGCTCGGAGCGCAGACGCGGGCACTGGAGAACATCACGTTCGTTGCTGATTCCCGGCTCAAGCGCGGGGATGCGATCACCGAGTTCAGCGACGGGTTTCTCGACGCCCGCATCGGCACGGCCTTTGATCGGGCCAGGGCCGCACTCGTCGAGGCGACGGCATGATCACCGCCTGGCGTCCGCGGGCCGCGCAACTCGTGCAGGCGATCGAAGCCGGACGTCCGGAGCGGGTCGGTATCGTGTCGTCCATCGTCGGTCTCGGTGTCGAGGTGCGTGGCCTGCGCTCGGCGATCGGTGACATCGTCACCCTCGGCGCCCGGCCTGGCCACGCCGGCATCGATGCCGAAGTCGTCGCCACGACCCAGAGCGGCATTCGGTGCATGCCCCTGGGCCGCATCACCGGGTTGCAGGCTGGCGCCCGGGTGCGGTCCGCCGGCTCGCCGCTGCTCGTCCCCACCGGTCGCGGGTTGTTCGGCCGAGTACTCGACGGCCTCGGCCGCCCGATCGACGGCAAGGGACCGCTCCTCTCCGACGGTTTCGTCTCGCTCGAACACGACAGCCCGTCGGCCATGCACCGGGCGCGCATCACGACCCCGCTGCACCTCGGCGTGCGGGTTCTCGACACCCTCACCACGGTTGGTCGCGGGCAACGCCTGGGTCTTTTCGCCGGTTCCGGAGTCGGAAAGTCATCGTTGCTGTCGATGATCGCCCGCGGAACGGATGCGCGGGTGTCGGTGATCGCGCTGGTCGGCGAACGCGGGCGTGAAGTTCGTGAGTTTCTCGAAGACGACCTCGGCCCGGAAGGCCTCGCCCGCTCCATCGTCGTGGTCTCCACGTCGGACGAACCGGCGATGATGCGTCTGCGCGCCGCGTTCACCGCCACCCGCATTGCAGAATCGTTTCGCGACCAGGGCGCCGACGTGATGCTCATGATGGATTCCCTCACCCGGGTGGCCATGGCCCAGCGTGAAATCGGTCTGTCGGTCGGTGAGCCGCCGGCCACCCGCGGCTACCCGCCGTCGACATTCTCGGTGCTTGCCCGGCTGCTCGAACGCGCCGGAACCGGTGAAACCGGCTCGATCACCGGAATTTACACGGTACTCGTCGACGGTGACGACCACAATGAGCCCATCGCCGATGCGGCCCGATCCATTCTCGACGGTCACGTCGTGCTGGATCGCAAGCTTGCGATTACCGGCCATTTTCCTTCCGTCGACGTGCTCGCTTCTATCTCTCGTGTCGCCTCCCGGGTAAACAGCCCCGAGCGGAACGCGTTTGCGACGACCCTGCGCCGGGTCATGGCGGCACGTCAGGGCGCGCAGGACCTGCTCGACGTCGGCGCCTACCGGGCCGGCGCCAACCCGCTCGTCGACGCCGCAGTCGAGAACGATGTCGCGATCAAGGCGTTTCTGCAGCAGCGGATGGACGACCAGACTCCGACCGATCAGGCCTGGGCGCAGCTCGGCCAGCTGACCCGCGCGTTCGGGGCTGTCGCATGAGCCGCCTGTTTCCCCTCGCCGGACTGCTCCGACTGCGCCGGCTGCAGAAGGACCAGGCCGCCCTCGACCTCGCCGAGGCGAATGCCCGAGTGGCCGCGAGCGAGGCGCGTCGAGGCCGCGCCCGTTCCGCTCTCGGAGCCCTCGGCAGTAGCCCGCAGACCATCGCCGCAATCAACGCCATGGCCGCCGCGCGATCGTCGTCCCGGAGCATGCTCGCCGAACTCGACGCCGTCGGACGCAACCACGAGGAAAGCCTCGACTCGGCAGAATCGGTGTTCAACTCCGCGCGCGCCGAGTCGGTCGCGCTCGCGAAGCTGCATGAGCGGCATGCCGCCGCCGTGCTGGCCGCCGATCTGCACGCGGAGCAGACCGTGCTCGACGAAATCGCCGGAGCACGCTGGCGCCGCAGCCGCACGGCCACGCCCGATTTGGCCGCGACCGAGTCCGTCACGAACGATGACAAGGAGACACCATGACAATGATCGCGGCCATGGGGCGCATCAGCCAGATCCAGGCGACGCTGCAGCAACTCTCCAGCATGTCGACCGAACGTGTCACGACGACGGCGGCGACCGCCGCCGCGGCATCCGCTTCGGCTGATAATTTCGCAGCGACCCTCGCGGCCGCTCTCGGCACGAGCGCGACCAGCGCGACCGGTTCGGCGAACGGCACGACCGGCGCTGAAGTCGTGGCATCCGCGGAGAAATACCTCGGTGTGCCCTACGTCTTCGGTGGCGAAGACTCGAGCGGAATGGACTGCTCCGGACTCGTGCAGACCGTGTATGCCGATATCGGAATAGAACTGCCGCGCCTGGTTTCGGGCCAGATGAAGATGGGAACCGAGGTGGCGTCGCTCGCTGAAGCCCAGCCCGGCGACCTGATCGTCACGGGCGGCGGCGACCACATTCTCATCTATGCCGGCGACAACAAGGTCATCCACGCTCCCTACCCGGGCCGCACCGTCTGCCTGCGGGAGGCCTATATGACGGATGCCGACATCACCACCATCCGCCGCATCATCCCCACTCCCACCGCGGCAACCGGCACCGGCTCCACCGACATGCTCAGCGTCGCCTTCGCCGCCTTCGCCCAGCAGAACCCAACAGCCCCGGGAAGCTCACTATGACTCTCGCCCTCGGCCAATTTCGGCTGGCCGCCGCCCCCGCAGCATCATCGATGCCGCGCGAGAGGTACTCGGCGGGCGCCGACGCATTCGCGTCGATCATGCAGGACAGCGTCGCCGATCGCGCTGGGTCTTCCGCCTCGACGAGAGAACAGAAAACCGAGCGCTCACGTCATTCCGCGACCGAGTCGGCCGATTCGGCGGCTACGGCCGATACCCCGGCAGTGGAGTCCGCGCGTCCGTCGGCGCTTCCGTCGGCGCTCCCGTCAGCCGTGACTTGGGCCAGCACCGCCGGTGCTGCTGCGGCGCAGGCAGCCCGCGCATCTGTCGCGGCTGGCATCGGCGGTGAGGCCGTGCCTGACGCCGCCGTGCCTGACGTCACCGAGCCTGCCATTGCCGAATCCGACGTTTTTTGGCCCGCCGCGACACTCGATCAGACCGTGGCTCTGACCGCTGTGGTTGGTTTGCCTGGTCTAGCTGCGCCGGCTTACTCCACGGCCGGGGGCGCTCTCCCGGCGCCCGTCACCGCCACTCCCGCTTCGGCTGCGGCCATTGTCGACGCCGCGGGTACCGCAGCCCTGACCGCCGTGGCCCTCGCCGTCACCGCAGCGGCCCGTGCCGCTGCGGGCCGAGGTATGTCGGGACCGGGCCACCCCGCCGACACCGGCACAGCCGCTGCTGCACTGCCAACACCCACCGAAGCGGATGTCGCGGCGCTGCCCGCCCAGACCCCGTTCGCAACCGGCGGAGCAGCGACACCGCCAGCCGCGAACGCGCCGCTCTTGGAAGCTACCTGGGCAAGTGGCGGTGCCGCACACGTTGCTGTCCAGAGCATCACCCCGGCTGTCGGAGGGGCGGCAGGTTCCGATCTGCCCGACTCGGTGCGGCTTGCCGGGCGCACTAGCGCCATTGCCAGCACCGCGACCAACAGCGCGACCGAAGCCGTCGCACCGGTCGCGCCCCCGGCATCCGCTCTACCAACCGCTGTGCCCGCCACATCGGCGACGGCCACGGCCACCTCGGTCGCCGCACCCCCACCCGCCGTCGCCGTGCCGCTCGCCGCGCAGATCATGAAGCCGCTGTTCTCGCTCACTAGCGCGGGGCCGGGCGAGCATGTGCTGACCATCAGCCTGACGCCCGACAACCTGGGGCCGGTCACTGTGCGCGCGCACGTGACGGGGGAGGGAATTCGCGTGGAGCTGTTCGCCGCCACCGACCTGGCACGCGAAGCCCTGCGCGTGATCTTGCCCGACCTCCGTCGCGACCTGGCCGGTTCGGGGCTGAACTCCCAGCTCGATCTGTCTCCCGAGAGCCAGGCCGGCGATCCCAGTGCCACCCGCCAGCCGCGCTCCGACGGTGACCGGCGCAGTCCCGACGGCCGCAGTCCCAACGGCCGCAGTCCCGACGGTCGAACACCGGATACTCCGCCGGAGAACCGACCACCCCGATTCGGGTCTATCCACACTATCGACGTACTGGCATAAGGAGAATATCCGTGACAATCGACGCCCTGGCGGCCGCTGCCGCTGCTCCCACTGGAATGTACTCGTCTACGACGACGACGCGCACCCCCAACCAGTCCATGGACTCGGAGGTGTTCATGTCGCTGTTGGTGACCCAGCTGCAGAATCAGGATCCCAGCTCCCCGATGGACACCAACGAGATGATCGCCCAGACCACTCAACTCGCCATGATGGAAAAACTCACCGAAATGGCCACGGCGAGCGAGGAGGGCTTCTCCCTGCAGATGCGCACCTCCGCGGCCGCGCTGGTGGGGGAGACCGTCACCTATACCAACGCCGACGGTGACCTGATCACCGGGCTGGCCACGTCGGTCTCGTTTGCCAACGCGGTTCCCCTGGTCACCGTCAATGGGGAGCCGGTCGCCCTCGACGTCATCTCCGGCGTGACGAGCGCTGAAGGCGCCGAAGATACGGCTGACGCCACGGAGGCAACCACCGCGGCCTGATCCGCGGTAATGGCCCCGCCACCCCACTCATTTCATCGCATATTTCATTCTCGAAAGGCAGCACCTCATGCTTCGTTCTCTCTACTCCGGCATCTCCGGCCTTCGGTCACACCAGACCATGCTCGACGTCACCGGCAACAACATCGCCAACGTCAACACGACCGCGTTCAAGGCGTCCGCCGCCCAGTTCCAGGACACACTGTCACAGCTCACCCAGGCCGCTGGCGGCGCCACGGCCACCACCGGTGGTACGAACCCGGCCCAGGTGGGCCTCGGCGTGCAGGTCGCCGGAATCTCCACGAATTTCGCCCAGGGCTCAGCGCAGTCCACGGGCAAGACCACCGACCTTATGATCTCCGGCGATGGTTTCTTCGTGACATCCCTCAGCGGTGAGACCCTATACACCCGCGCCGGGTCGTTTGACTTCGACTCGGTCGGCCGTCTCGTCTCGCCCGACGGCGCGATCGTGCAGGGCTGGGGCGCGAACAACGGCGTCGTCAACGCCGGCGGCGCGGTCGGTAACATCACCAGGCCCGTCGGCGCCATCGTGCCAGCGTCGAAATCTACCGGCGCGACCTTCACCGGCAACCTGCCTTCGGAGACTGCGCTCGACGAATCCCTCGTGCGCACCGTCGATGTCTACGACGACCTCGGCAATTCCCGAACGGTGTCACTGACCTTCACCCGCACGGGCGCACCGGCCGTAGACGGCTGGACCGTGGGCCAAACGCCCAAATCAGGGGTCACGTCGCCAGCACCCGTGCAGCTCACCGCTGATGGCACGACGGGTAACTTCAATGCTTCCGGCGCACTGATCGTCGACGGCATCGTCATGAACCTCGACGCCCTCAAGGGCTTCTCGGGCCTGACCACCGTTGCCGGAGCCACCGACAACGGCAACGAGGCCGGCACGCTCAACAGCTACACGCTCGGTGCCGACGGCACCCTCGTCGGCCTGTTTAGCAACGGCCAGCAGATGGCCATCGGCCGCATCGCCCTCGCCACCTTCGTGAACCCCGGCGGGCTCGAGAAGGCCGGTTCCTCCGCCTACCGAGCTACCTTCAACTCGGGCGGCGCCGAGCTTGGCACCCCCGGCTCGGCCGGCCTCGGCTCGCTCACGAGCGGTGCGCTCGAAATGTCGAACGTAGACCTGTCGCAGGAGTTCACGAACCTCATCGTCGCCCAGCGTGGCTTCCAGGCGAACGCCCGCATCATCACCACTTCCGACGAGGTGCTGCAGGAGCTGACCAACCTCAAGCGCTAATCACGCTTGGTAGACGCGTTCGTGGGGTCCTGGGGCGGCCGGACCCCACAATCTTGTCTACTGAGCCTCGGGCTGTGCATAACTTTCCCAAGATGCGCCGCATGCGTCATCCTCAGAGCATGACCGCACGGAAGAATCTCCCACCGCACCTGCTGAGCGGGCCATTTACCGTGGCACAGGGCACGGCGCACGGATTGTCTCCCGGTCGCATGAGGGCCGGCGATCTCGCCCGGCCATTCTGGGGTGTGCGCGCGCCGACATCCGCTTTATTGAGTACGGTGGACCGCTGCACGGCCCTCGCAACACGGATGCCGGCGGGCGCGTTTTTCAGCCACCACACGGCGGCACTGTTGTTCGGCGCTCCGCTGCCTCCGCACTTTGCCGTCGCGAATACGCTGCACGTCGGAGCCCCCTTGCCCGGTCGTGAGCTGCGAATGAACGGCGTCATCGGGCACTCGATGGTTGTCGACGACGCCGATCTGTTCGATTTGTTCGGACTCAGCGTCACGAGCCCGGCACGCACGTGGTGTGATCTCGCAGGGAGCCTCACCCTCAGGCAGCTTGTAGCGGTCGGCGACTACCTGATCCACTGGCAGTCGCCGCTGGTTTCTCTCAATGAAATCAGTCAAACTATCGACACCCACCGTCGCGAAAAGCCACTCCTCCGTCGGGCCTTCTCGCTGCTGAGCAACCGGGCTGAATCCTCGCCGGAATCCGAACTTCGAGTCATCGTGGTGACGAACGGCCTGCCAAAGCCACTCGTGAATGAGAACATTTTCGCGGCCTCCGGTCGGTTATTAGGCCGCGGAGACCTGTACTTTAAGGACCACGGCGAGCTGCTCGAGTACGAGGGCGACCACCATCGCACCGACCAACGGCAGTGGCGCCGGGATCTCACGCGCACGGCCGATATGGAATCGGAGGGGCTTCACGTAACCCGGGTCAACGCTGAGGATCTGCGCCACGAGGCAGCACTCGTAGCGCGAATCGCGCGCAACCTACGCCGTCGCGGGTGGCTCGGCGCGCCCCGGCGCGTTCAGTAGACAGTTTTGGTGGGTTAGATCTTCCTTTCACCCGACGAAATTGTCTAGTGAGCGGATGCCTTACCCAAGCGTTCAAGCGGCCGACAGTAGCGAATGACATCCCGTCTGCGGTGTCACAACCAGGGATGAGCACATGATCGTACTAACGCGGCTGAATGACAGCCACTTTGCGATCAATCCTGACCTGATCGAACGCATCCACGCGAACCCCGACACCACCCTGGTCATGGTCGACGGCGCCAACTTCATCGTCACGGAATCCATGGAGGAAGTGATCGAGAAGATCGCGAGCTACCGTGCGCACGTGATCGCGCTCGCGTACGACCCGAGCGCCGGCGAACTGCCGCGAGGCCCCAGGAAGCTGTAGTGGACCCCGCAACTCTGATCGGCCTGGTACTCGCCTTCGGCGCGCTCCTGGCCATGATCACCCTCGAGCATTCCTCCGTCATGTCAATCCTGCTGCCGGCACCCATGATCCTGGTCTTCGGCGCGACCATCGCGGTCGGCCTCGCGGGCGGCACGATCAAGGACTTCACGTCCGCTTTCAAAGCGCTACCCGGAGCGTTCCTCGGCAAGACCACGCCGCCGCAGTCCGTCATCGACCAGGTTGTCGGCCTCGCCGAAACGGCCCGCAGCGCCGGACTTCTCGCACTCGACCAGGAGTCCGAGAAGGTGACCGACCCGTTCCTGCGCGGCGCCCTGCAAAACATCGCAGACGGCACCGACGGGGATGAACTGAGGATGCTCCTCGAGGACGAGATCGCGACCAGAGCTCGGTCGAATCGAAATGCCGCCAAATTCTTCACCGGACTCGGCGGGTACGCACCGACGGTCGGCATCATCGGCACGGTCGTGTCATTGACCCACGTTCTCGAGAACCTGGACACTCCCGCGACCCTGGGACCAATGATCGCGGCCGCCTTCGTAGCCACCCTCTGGGGACTGCTCTCGGCCAACTTCATCTGGCTGCCGCTCGGCTCACGCCTGCGCCGTCTGGCCGACCTCGACGTCGACCGCATGACCCTCGTCATGGAGGGTGCCCTGGCCGTGCAGGCCGGCAGCCAGCCTCGGCTACTTGGAGAGCGCCTGCGTGCCATGGTTTCCGCCGAACTGTTGCCGAAAACCGGTGCCAAGGCCAAAGACGGCACAACGGATGCCGTCGGTTCCGCACAGACAAAGACAAAGAGTAAAGGAAAGGGCAGGAACAAAGACCTTCCCGAAGCCGCATGACTACGCGCGCCAAGCGCCGCGAAATAACTGAGGAGGAGGACGTTCACCCAGACGAACGGTGGATGGCGTCCTACATGGACATGGTCACCGTGCTGATGTGCATGTTCATCGTGCTCTTCGCCATGTCGACGGTCGATCAGGATAAGTACGAACAACTGGCCAACTCGCTCGCCACCGGCTTTGGGGCGGTGGATGCGGGCAAGGTCGATACCGCCGAGGGCGTCGTCGTTCCGGCTGACCTCGTCGACAATGAAGGAGAGTCACCGACCGAGGTGACCCATTCGGCCGACGCCATCGATCCGGCCGACGCGACGGCCGAGGCGACGGCAAACGCCGAGGCCGCCCAACAGGAGGTCGCAAAGCTGGACGCGCTCGAAGCGGCTATCACCGGAAGCCTGGCCGCGGCCGGAGTGGCCGACCTGGTGGAATTCCAGATCACCGACCGCGGGCTGACTCTGGGGTTGGTCGGGAGCGAGACGTTCTTCGCACCCGACAGCGCTGAACTCACCGCGGCCGCGGCCGCGGTGCTCGATGCCGCAGCTCCGGCCTTCGTGGTGACGGGGCAGAAGATTTCAGTCGAAGGGCACGCCGACAAGCACGGCCAGTCCCAGGCCTTCGCCACCGACTGGGAATTGTCGGCGAGCCGAGCCACAAAGGTGTTGCGTCGTCTCGTCGAGCAGGGTGGCGTCGGCGGGGGGCTGATCTCCGCCGTCGCGTTCGGTTCTGCCCAGCCGGTGAACACCGGTTCCAGTCCCGCCGATATGGCGCAGAATCGCCGAGTTGACATCGTGCTGCTGTCGAACCAGCCGGACAGCGTGCGCGCCCTCATCCCCGGCATGGTCGCCGAGAACTGACGGCCGGCCGCGCGCCGCATCCGCTACCCGAGGCTGCTTACATTGCGGCTGACCCGGTCGATAGTGCCAACGTGACAGTTCACGATCAGGTCGGCAGCGGTGCGCCCGCAAAAGTGGCGAAGAGCGTTGAGCTGTACGACTTTCGACGTCCCACCACCCTTGCCAGGGAGCACTCCCGCGTTCTCGAACTGGCCTTTGAAACCTTTGCTCGTCAGTGGGGCACCCAGCTGACCGCACGCGTGCGCGTACTCTGCACGGTGACCTGCGAGCAGGTTCTCATGGCCACCTACGACGAATATGCGGGTTCCCTGCCGCCCAAGACCGCCATGGTGCTGTGCACGGTCGGCGGCCTCGAAGCCCGCGCGGTCATCCAGTTTCCGACCACGTCGGCCCTCACCTGGGTGAACCACATGCTCGGCGGCAACAGCAGCGTGCCGGTGAACGCGGAGCGCAATTTCACTCAGATCGAACTGGCCCTGATCCGTAAACTCATGGCAGAAAGTCTCGAGGATCTGCGCTACTCCTTCGGCCCGCTGATCGTGAACGAAATGGGCGTCGAAGCGATTCAGTACAACTCGCAGTTCGCGCAGGCCGCCGCCACCGGCGACTTGATGGTGGTCGCAACCTTCGCCATGCGGGTGGAGAAGATCACCGCGACGGCGACCGTGGCCATTCCCGCCGCTGCCCTGATGCCGCAGCTCGGCGAAGCGAACCCGACGAGCACGTCGTCCAACGCCACCCAATTTCTGCAAGCCCAAATCGCAGCGGTGCCGGTCGATGTGTCGCTCCGGCTCGAGACGGCCCACGTGCTGCCCAGTCGCATCCTGTCGCTGGCCGTCGGCGATGTTCTGCACGTTCCGCATCCCCAGCATCGTCCGCTCAATCTGGCCGTAGACGGCCAGATGCTGGCCCGCGCGGCCGTCGGTGCGAACGGTTCCCGGCTGGCCTGCATCGTCATTGATACCGAGGAGACAACTCAATGATTTCTACCCGATCACTTCCAGAACTCGCTGTCAATGCACTCATTCGCGTGTTGCCGACGACGGTGCCGCTGCAAGCTCTGCCGCACGCGGGCGGCGCAGAGCTGACCGCGCGCCTTGGTTTTGCCGTGGTGGCCTCGTTTGTGGGTACGACCTCCGCTGATCTGGCCGTCGTGCTCAGCGACTCAGCCTCACTCGACGCCGCAGCCGGGGCGAACTCCCAGCTTGTCTCAAGCCAGGACGTTCTGCGACCCGCCCTGGAAAGCGCCTCTGGTGTGCTCGGAATCGGCGTTCTCGGCGACTCACGGGTTGAAGACGCGTCGGCCCTGTTCGCCGCCGAAGACACCCAGGTGTTCGAGCTGAGCGCCGGCGGGGTCGTGACCGGCTGGTTTGCCATTCGCGTGCGCCAAAACGGTGTCGTCCGCGGGCCCGTCGCCGCCCCGGACCGCACAGTCCTGGGCAACCTCGGCCGCATCAGCAACGTCGAAATGTCGCTGACGGTCGAGATCGGGCGCACCCGCATGTCCGTTCGCGACGTTCTGTCGCTCAAACCGGGGGCCGTCATCGAGCTGGATCGCTCGGCCGGAGCACCGGCCGATATCCTTCTCAACGGACGGCTCATCGCCCACGGGGAAATCGTTGTCGTCGACCAGGACTACGCCGTGCGCATCACCCAGATACTCGATGTCGCGGATGGCTTGTCTTAAGTGGAGACCCTGATTGTCGCGGTGCGCGTCGTCCTGTCCCTGGGCGTGGTTCTCGCACTGCTCTGGTACCTGCAGCGCCGCCTGTCGCGCGGCGCACTCGCGAAGGGGGCGACCAACCCGGTGACCGTCGTGGGCCGTCAGCCCATCGGGCAGAAGGCATCCGTTGTCGTCGTCGAGGTGGAGGGAACGCGCCTCGTACTCGGCGTGACCGAACAGGCCGTCACCGTGCTGCACGAGAAATCCCTCGCGACCCCGTCATCGACCCTCGACGAGGCCATTTCGATGCTGGGCGCGCCGCAATCCGCTCCGGCGACGGCATTCGCCCGTTCGCTGGCCGCCGCCACAGCGGATGACGCCGCTCCCGTCACCGCGTCCGTCGCGTCCGCTGCACTGGCCGGGTCGATTCTGTCACCGTCGACGTGGCGTCAGACGGCCGCTCTGCTTCGGCAGGGACGGTGATTACCGCACCACACCGCACGGTGTCCACGGCCTTCTTGGCCCGCACCGGCGTGCTGGTCGTCCTCGCCGTGCTGATCACTGCCGCGCTGCTCTGGCTGGGCGCGACGGCCGGCCACGCTATGCCGGTCGACCCGACCGCGCCGACCGACCCGACCGACCCGACCGACCCGACCGACACCGGCGGCGGCGGCCTCAGCGTCGACATCAACGGCCCGGACGGAGCGCCGTCGTCAGCGATCGTCACCCTGCTGGGCATCACCCTGCTGTCGGTCGCACCGGCGCTGCTGCTCATGATGACGAGCTTCACCAAGATCTTCGTGGTGCTCGCCATGACCCGCAACGCCCTCGCCCTGCCCTCGATCCCGCCGAACCAGGTACTTGCCGGCCTCGCCCTGTTCCTGTCGCTGTTCATCATGGCGCCGGTGCTGACCGACATCAACACCGTGGCCCTGCAGCCCTACCTCGACGGTTCCCTCAACTTCACCGACGCGCTCAACCTGGGTTCGGAGCCGTTGCGGCAATTCATGCTCGCCAACACGCGTGGCGAAGACCTGGCACTGATGACCAGGGCCGCCGACCAGCCCAACCCCGACAACCCCGACGATGTCACCCTGCTCACCCTCATCCCGGCTTTCATGATCTCTGAACTGCGCGCCGCCTTCATCATCGGATTCGTCATCTTCATTCCGTTCTTGGTCATCGACATCGTCGTCTCCGCGGCGCTCATGTCGATGGGCATGATGATGCTGCCGCCCGTCATGATCTCGCTGCCCTTCAAGATTCTGTTGTTCGTGCTCGTCGACGGCTGGGGACTCATCATCACGAGTCTCATCGGCAGTTATCAGATGGCCACATGAACACGAATGCGGTGCTCGACATCGGCCTGCAGGCGCTGATCCTCGCCGCCAAACTCTCGGCCCCGGTACTCATCACCGCCCTCGTGGTCGGTTTCGCCATCTCGCTGATGCAGTCGATCACCCAGATCCAGGAAGTCACCCTGTCGTTCGTGCCCAAAGCGATCGCCGTTGCCCTAGCCCTGCTCATCTGCGGCCACTGGATGATCGCCGAATCGATCGCCTTCACCAACCAGATGTTCGAGAAGATCCCCGCGCTGCTCGGCGGAGGCTGACGTGGAGTTCAACCTCAATTTCGCCTGGATCGAAGCGGTCATGCTCGCCGGTGTGCGCATGGTCGCTTTTCTGGTCATCGCGCCGCCATTTTCCTATCGCGCATTCCCCGCACGGATCAAAGCGATGCTGGCCATCGGGCTGGCCCTGGCCGTCTCGCCGCGGGTCACCGCCGACTACGTCTCACAGGACACCGCCGGTTTCGTCGGCGCCCTGATTCTGGAAATTCTGGTCGGTGCCACCCTGGGCTTCTTGGTTTTTCTGGTCTTCGCCGCCGTGCAGTCGGCCGGTGGTCTCATCGACATGTTCAGCGGGTTCCAGATGGCGCAGGGCTTCGACCCGCAGTCCATGATCAACGGCGCACAGTTCACCCGCCTGTTTCACATGACCGCGCTCGCGTTGATGTTCGCCTCCGGCGCCTACCAGCTGGTGCTCGGCGGCCTGTTTCGCAGCTACTCCGCCATTCCACTCGGCTCGGGCCTGGACCTGGCCGCGCCAGCGCAGGCCATGATCGCCGCCACCACCCAGATGTTCCTCGCCGCCGTGCAGATCGCCGGCCCCCTGCTCGTGGTGCTCTTTCTAGCGGATGCCGGCCTCGGCCTGCTCACACGGGTCGCGCCCGCCCTCAACGCGTTCGCCCTCGGCTTTCCGCTCAAGATCCTCATCACGTTGAGCCTCGCAGCGACGGTCTTCGTGGCCCTGCCGCGCATCGTGTCGTCTCTCACCGGGCAGGCCCTCGACGCCCTCATGGCGGTGAGGTAGGTGTCCGAAACCGACTCCGGCGAGAAGACCGAACCAGCCACCCAGAAACGCATGAAGCGGGTGCGCGAAAAGGGTGAGCTGTCAAAATCACAGGATGTCACGGCGTGGCTCGGCGTGGGTGTCGCCGGCCTCATGCTGCCGGCTACCATCGCGGCGGGCGGCGCGGCGGGAACCGACCAGATGTACCGCATCGGCACGCTCGCCAGCAATCCGGATCCGAGCGTCGCCGTTGAAGCGCTCGGGAGGGGCCTGGCCTCACTGGCCGATATTCTGACCCCGTTCTTTGTCGTGGTGCTCATCGTCGTGCTGGGCGGAGCAGCCGTGCAGGGCGGCATCCACTTTAAGAAGTTCACCGGCAAGTACGAGCAGTTCAATCTCGTCACGGGCATGAAACGTGTGTTCGGCACGCAGGCGCTCTGGGAGGGCGTGAAGGTGCTCGCCAAGACCGCGGCTGTGGGTGTGGTGCTGTACTGGGTGGTCCAGGGCCTGATGCCGGTGCTGCTGACCGCCGGGGGACTACCGGTGTCGGAGCTGCTCAGCGCCGCCGCCGGCGGAACGGCCGCCCTGCTGCAGGCGGCCGTAGCGGCCGGCCTCGTGCTCGCCGTGGCCGACATCTACGTCATCATGAAACGCAATCGCAAGAAGACGATGATGACGAAGAAAGAGGTCAAGGACGAGAACAAAGCATCAGAGGGCGACCCGCTGATCAAATCGCAGCGTCGGTCCCGCCAGCTGATGATGAGCCGCAATCGCATGATCGCCTCGGTCGCCGACGCCAACGTCGTACTGGTCAACCCGACGCACGTGGCCGTGGCGCTCAAGTACGAACCGGGCAAGTCGGCTCCGCGCGTGGTCGCCAAGGGGGTCGGCCATATCGCCGCCCGCATTCGCGTGCAGGCCGAGACCGATCAGGTTCCGATCGTGCAGGACGTGCCGCTCGCGCGGGCCCTGCATGCGGCATGCGAGATCGGCGACGAGATTCCGACCGAACTGTACAACGCGGTCGCCCGGGTGCTCGCTTTCGTCATGGCCCTGCAGAAGCGGGGGAGTACGGGGGGAACCCACACCATGAGCGCCCTCGCCGCCCCACCATCATCCCCATCAGTACCGAGAACTGCCGGAGGCCGTTCGTGAATCGTAATCTCATCAAGCTCGCCGTTCCGGTCGGCGTGGTCGGCATCATCCTGCTGTTGGTCGTGCCGATCCCGGCTGGCCTGCTCGATGTCCTGATCATCCTGAACATCATGCTCGGACTGGTCACCCTGCTCACGACGATGTTCGTGAAGAAGCCGCTCGACTTCTCGGTTTTTCCCTCGTTGCTGCTGGTCGCGACCCTGTTTCGTCTTGGCCTCAACGTGGCATCCACTCGTCTCGTTCTTGGCGATGGTTACGCTGGGCAGGTGATTGAAGCCTTCGGGCACGTCGCCGTCGGCGGCTCGATCATTATCGGCGCGGTCATTTTTCTCATCCTCGTGGTGATCCAATTCGTCGTGGTCACCAAGGGCGCCGAGCGAGTGGCCGAGGTCGGTGCACGGTTCACCCTCGACGCCATGCCCGGCAAGCAGATGGCCATCGACGCCGACCTCAACGCCGGCCTGATCACCGATGCCGAGGCCAAGGATCGTCGTGCCGAAGTGTCCGCCGAAGCGGACTTCTACGGTGCCATGGATGGCGCCTCCAAGTTCGTTAAGGGTGATGCTATCGCCGGGCTCGTCATCATCGTTATCAACCTCATCGGCGGCATTGCCATCGGCATGCTGCAGCGCGGCATGGAGATTGGCGAGGCGGTCAACACCTACGCCCTGCTGACCATCGGAGACGGCCTCGTCACCCAGATCCCGGCCCTGCTCATGGCCGTGTCCACCGGCATGATCGTGACCCGCTCGAATGCGGAGACCGACATCGGGTCGACGGCATCCGCTCAGCTCACCCAGTCGCGTAACGCCCTGACCATTGCCGGCGCGGCGGCCATTCTGATGGCGCTCATTCCTGGCATGCCGGTGCTGCCGTTCCTCATGGTGGGGATGGCGCTCATGCTGATCGCTCAACGCATCAAAGCCGGGGAGGACACCAAACTGGCCAGCATCGAGGCCACCACAGCCTCAGAGAAGAGCGCTCCCAAAACCGACACGACCGAAGACCTGATCGAGCAGATGCGCGTGCACGCGCTCGAGATCATGCTCTCGCCCGACCTGGTCGACCTGGTCTCCGGCGCGTCGGACGACCTGCTGGCCCGGGTTCGGGGCCTCCGTCGCAAAATTGCCATGGACCTGGGCGTGGTGGTGCCGCCGGTGCGCACCAGGGACAGCGTCGATTTACCGTCGTCGACCTACGTCATTCGCATCGCCGGTGTTGAATACGGGCGCGGGTTAGCACCAGCCGGCAAGGTGCTCGCGCTCGGTGACGCCCTCGAAACCCTTCCCGGGCAGGTCACCATCGAGCCGGTGTTCGGTCTGGCTGGAAAATGGGTACCGAGCGAAATGCGGCACAGCGCAGAGATGACCGGTGCCACGGTCATCGACCGGGTCTCGGTCGTGGTCACCCACCTCTCGTCGATCATCACCACGAACGCGGCGCGCCTTCTCACCCGGGAAGACGTGCGGGTGCTCACCGATGGAGTCAAACAGGTCAATCCTTCGGCCGTCGACGATCTGATTCCCGGCCTACTCTCGCTCGCCGAGGTGCAGCGCGTGCTGCAAGGGCTGCTAATCGAGCAGATTCCCATCAACGACCTGCCGCGCATCTACGAGGCGCTATCCCTGCGGGCCAAGGCTTCCAATGACCCGGAAGGGCTCGTTGAAGCCGCCCGTCAGGCCCTCGGCCCGGCTCTGACCGCGCAGTATCTCGAAGGCACTGTGCTGCGGGTGATCATGATTGAACCTACCCTCGAGCAGTCCATGCTCGAAGGTTTGCGCCCGTCAGATCAGGGCACCCAGATCTTGATGGACCCGGCCCGCATCGAAGCCGTGCTCAACTCCGTGCGTACGTCCGTTGCCAGGGTCGAAGCCAGCGGACAGACCGCGGTGCTGGTCTGTGCTCCGGCGCTTCGCCCCGCCATCCGTCGCCTGATCTCCACGCAGACCGGCGGCCTGCCGGTATTGTCATACCAGGAAGTAACGTCGGCGAATGTGACCATTGAGACAGTGGGTGTGGTCCGTGGAGCCGAAACGATTTCTGCTTGAGGGTGCGACACTGCGGGAACTGCAGGAACGCGTCCTAGCCGAGCACGGGGCCAATGCCACCATCATCGCCGCCGAGCGGGTGACCGTCGGCGGCATCCGTGGATTCTTCGCGCGTCAGCACTACGAAATCACGGTCGAGGTCTTAGAACCGGCACAGCGCAAGCGGTCGGCGCACGCCGGCCTTGATATTTCGGCCCGGCTCGGTATTGCGGCCCTGCTCGACGATGCCGACGAGGCCGAATCCCAGCTGTACCCGACGCAGTCCTCGCCACGGTTGTCGACGGCCTCGGACGGGTTCGCGAAGCTTATGGACGAACTCACCTTCGCGACCGGTCGTAGTGTCGTGCAGCAGGTCGGGCCCGATCTACTCGTTGCATCGGCTCCGGCCATGGTTGAAGCCCCGATCCAGGCGGTGACCCGGGCACCGATCATGGCCGCGGCGCCGAAGCTGGCCCGCCCACCCGTTCCGGCCCCGCTCACCCGGCCCGGAGACCTGGTTTTGATCGTCGGGCTCGAACAAGACCCGATCACCGTTGCTCGCCTTATGTTGCGGGTGGCCGGTGCGGGAGAGCTGCGCATTTCTGGCGCCGTGGCCAACGACCAGATCGAGCGCGTCGACGATCGCCGCGGCGCTGTGCTGGCCAGGGCCCTTGGAGTGGAGATTGGGCACAGCACGTTCATCGCCTACGGTATCGAACCGTCCACGGATGTGATTGCGCGCGCGGCCACACTCGCCGCGATCGGTGCCGATCAGGTCTGGGTGGTGGTTGACGCTAGTCGAAAAACTGAGGACACCATACGTTGGGTCAACCTGGTCGTCACCGTCGTCCAGGTGCACGCGGTCGCCGCGCTCGGTCGCCAGTTCACGACCTCACCCGCCACGGTCGACGACCTCGGACTGCCGGTGGAATGGATGGACGGGCGGGTGGCCGCCGCGCCGACCGGCCGTCGCGCGGCGCCACCGCATTCTCGGCCCGACGACGGCGAACGGTAAGCTGTAACGATGCTCGTTCTGACACGCAAACCGGGGGAAAAGATCCTCATCGGTGACGATATCGTCATCACCGTGCTCGATGCCCGCGGCGACAGTGTGCGCATCGGAATCGATGCACCGCGGGGAGTCAAAATCCAACGGGATGAGGTCGTTCGCGCCGTTAGCGAGGCGAACCTTGCGGCGAGCCAGATCGACACCGAGGCCGAAGACCGCATCAGGCGGTCGCTCAGCGTTCTGGCGGCGTTGCAGTCAGCGCAGTCCCGCCAGTCTCAGCCGCAGATACCACCGCAGACGTACGCACCCGCGCCGGAATCAGCCGAGCCAGGCGCCAAGCCGGCGCTGCCGCGGCCGCCCACACCGGCTTAGCCCGTTCGAGCCGCGTCCGGCACCGGCACCCAGCGCTGGCGTCGCATCCGTCACTCGTTGACGTGCCCGCGCAGCTCGTCGATCTCCCGACGCTCGCGCTTCGTCGGCCGCCCGGCACCGCGGTCCCGCATGGGCACTAGCGCCACCTCTTCGCGCGGCGGCGGCGGGGGAGTGTTGTCGACGTAGCACTCGGCTGCTACGGCGGCGCCGACCCGTTTGACCACGAGGCGCGACACGACTAGCACCCGGTCGAAGCCGTCCGAGCGCACCCGCACCTCATCGCCGATGTGCAGGGCCTGCGCGGCTTTGGCTTTGTCACCGTTCACCCGCACATGCCCGGCGCGGCAGGCCGTCGTGGCCATGGAACGCGTCTTGAACAGGCGCACGCCCCAGCTCCAACTGTCGACGCGGGCAGACGTGAGCTCCATCTGTTCACTCTAACGGCCGAACTCGACTGGGCTCGAATCAGAATTCTCCGGCGCTGTGCCGCACCCAGTAGATCAGCAACAGGGTCACGAGGGAACCGGTGATGAAATTGAGCCAGAGAAAACGTTTCCAGCCTCGGTTGGCCGTCGCCGACTGCTCGTCGCTGATCGACCGGAACGGCAGCGCCGCAAGGATGTAGGGAACGGCCAGCACCGCGGCGAGCGGCCCGGGCCACGGCGTCGCGAGCATGAGCACTCCAGCGACGGCCCAGAAGGTGATCGAGAGTCGCACGGTCGGCCCGGCACCGAGCGCCGTCGCGATCGACGCGATCCCGGCCTGGCGGTCCGGTTCGACGTCCTGCACCGCGCCGAAGGCATGGCTGGCCATGCCCCACAGACCGAACGCCGCGAGCAGTGCCAGCAGCGCGAAGTCGATCGTGGCTCCGGCCACCACGAGCCCGTAAACGGCGGGGCTGACAAAGTGGGTGCTCGAGGTGATCGAGTCCAAAACGGGGCGTTCCTTGAACCGCAGTCCGCGCACCGAGTAGGCCACGACGGCGAACATGCTCACGGCGAGTACCACCCACGACAGCGGATGCCCCGCTCCCGCCAGCACGACCATCGACCCGCCCACAATCCCCACGCTCAGAACCCCCGCGGCAATCACGGTCCGGTGCAGCGCTGGGTGCAGCAGCGCCCCCTCAGCACCGCCCTTACGAGGATTACGCAAATCGGACTCGTAGTCGTAGACATCGTTGATGCCGTACATGAGCAGGTTGTACGGAATCAGGAAAAACAGCGTACCCAGGACCAGCAGCGCGTCGATGCGCCCGGTCGTCACCAGGTATGTCGCGGCGAAGGGAAATGCGGTGTTGATCCAGCTGAGCGGTCGCGACGACAGCACGACCTGCCGGGTCTTCCACGACAGGGTGCCGAGCGGCTCAGTCATCCGTATGTCCTAACTTGCTGCTGCCTGCCAGCACCCACAATGCCGGGAGTAGGAGCGCTGCGGCCAGCGGGTAGGCAAAATCTTCGATCGGGGCGAGACCGATGAACAGGCCCGAAATATGGTCCGGGTCATAGCTGAACAGTCCGGCCCCGATCATCAGGTTATCGAATACGGCCGTGAGCAGCAGAGTCAGCGTCAAAGCAACGGCCACGGACGCCACGAAACGCCCCGACACTAACCGGCAAGCCACGGCCACGCCGGCCACCAGCACGGCGACTGCGAGGAAGACACCATTGAGCACCAGGTAGGTCATTGCACGGCCCGCTGCTCGAGCACGAGTCGGGCACCCTGCACGAGGTTCATGGTGAGGTAGCCGAGAAAGGAGAGAAAGAAGAATTCTTCGACCGGCAGTTCCGGCGCCAGTTGCAGGCCCGTCATGAGTACGGTCTCGCCCCGGTAGAAGATGCCCAGACCGATGCCCAGCAGGTCCCACGCGAGAAAGAACAGCACCCCCAGGCCGAGCACGAGACTCGCCCGCCCGGGGGAGCGCCAGAAGAACAGGCGAAAGCGCCAGTCCAGCACGATCATCCCGGCGAGTGAGACGAGCAGGGTCAGCAGGTACAGAACGCTCACGACTGCTGGCGCGCAGACTCCGACGGCTCTGTGACGGGGGGCACCGGCCGGGCCGGAAGCGGTTCGGCGAGCGGTCCGGTCGTGGTGTCGTGGCGCATCCGCTTGAGCAGAATTTCTGCGCTGATCAAGCACATCGGCAGTCCGATACCGGGGATGGTCGTGCCGCCGGCGTAGTACAGGCCCGAGATCTTCTTCGACACGTTGGAGCCGCGCAGGAACGCGCTTTGCCGCAGGGTGTGTGCAGGGCCGAGGGCGCCGCCCTTCCAGGAGTTGAGGTCCTCGGCGAAGTCGGCCGGGCCGACGGTGCGCCGCACCACGACGCGATCGGCCAGATCGCCGATTCCGGCCCAGCGCGAAACCTGCTCGATCGCCGCATCCGCGATCAGCTCGATCGTCGTGGAACCGGCACCGTTGATACCGCCGTGTCCGAGGTCCACGTCCGGCGGAACCGGCACCAGCATAAAGAGGTTACTGTGACCGGCCGGTGCCACCGACGTGTCCGTCGCGCTCGGCATGCAGACGTAGAGCGAGGCCGGCGACGGAACCGAGGGACGCTTGCCGAAAATTTGTCCGAAATTCTTGCCCCAGTCCGTGGTGAAGAACAGGGAATGGTGCTGCAGCTGGGGGAGTTCCCCCGTGATGCCGAGCATGACGAGTACGGCCCCGGGCCCTGACACACGCTTATCCCACCAGCGCTGGGGATAGGTCTGCAGGTCGGCGGGGACCAGCTCGGTTTCGGTGTGGTGCAGGTCCGCGGCCGACACTACTTTGTCGGCGTCCAGACGCACGGTCTGGCCTGCCTCATCGACGTAGCTCACTCCGGCGATCATTCGGTCGTCGGTGACCCGAATCGCGGTGACCCTCGCGTCGGTCACGATCCGCACACCCTCGACGCGGGCGATCGCAGCGATGCTCTCAATGAGTGTTCCGAAACCGCCCTGCGGGTACAGCACCCCGTCGGCGAGGTCGAGGTAACTCATGAGGTGGTACATCGACGGTGTCAGGTTCGGCGCCGACCCCAGAAAAACGGCCGGATAGCCGAGAATCTGCCGCAGCCGCGGGTCGCTCACATAGCCGGCCACGAATTTGTTCAACGGTTGCAGCAGCAGGCGGGCCAGCCGCCCCAGCCGCCGCAGAACGTCGGGCACCAGGAACGGCCGAAACGACTCATAGCTGGAGTACAGAAACCGTTTCACCGCCAGGTCATAGGTCTCGATCGCCGAATCAAGGTAGCGGTCCAACGCCGCCCCGGCCCCCGGTTGCAATTTTTCAAACAAGCGGATGTTGGCGGCCCGGTCGGCGAGGATATCAACCGGTGTCGGGTCACTCTCGAAGTGCACGCGGTAGCCGGGATCCAGCCTTACGAGGTCGAGCTGCTCGGCCGCAGTGGTTCCGAACAGGCGGTAGAAGTGTTCGAACACCTCCGGCATGAGGTACCAGGATGGCCCGGTGTCGAAGCGAAAACCGTCGGTGTCCCAGAGGCCGGCCCGCCCGCCGAGTTCCGCGCGGGCTTCCAGCAGGGTCACGTCGTGGCCTTCCCTGGCAAGCAGGGCTGCGCTGGCCAGGCCGGCGATGCCACCGCCGATCACGATGGTGCGGGTCATCGCTTCCACGCACCGCGGCCGAGGGTGGACTTCAGGGCAATCATCAGTTTTTCTCCATCCGGCACCCGAATCCGGGCGCGCAGTAAACCGTCGGCCGGGGTCGACCGCAGCCGGTGGGACAGCCGGGTGAACAGGCCCTGCGCGGCGGCGACGGCGCGGCGGCAGCCCGGTGGCAGCAGCGGCAGCACCGCACTGGCAATGGCCAGGTCGGCGTCGATATCGTCCAGGATCAGGTCTTTCTGGTCGTCGGTGAGGTTCAGTGGGTCGATCCCCGGAAAGTAGTTGCGGCCGAGGACTTCGCGGTCGCAGGACAGATCCCGCAGAAAGTTGATCTTCTGAAACGCGGCGCCCAAGTGGCGGGCACCATCTTCGAGCACGACGAGTTCGCCGGCGCTGCGCGGTGAGAGCTGCACGAAACAGCGCAGGCACATGAGCCCGATTACCTCGGCTGAGCCGTATATGTACTCGGCGACGCCCGCAGCGGTAAACGGTGCCGGGTCGAGGTCTCGTCGCATCGACGCGAAGAAGGGGGCGATCAGGCGGGAGTCGATGCCGGACTGTCGTGCCGTCACAGCGAAGGCGTGCACGACGAGATTGGTGCTGTAGCCGCGCACGATCGCTCGCTCGGTCTCGAGTTCGAGGTCGTCGAGCAGCTGGCGCTGTTCCTCGATCCCGACGCCGGCCTCGGTGGCGGCTCCGTCGACGATTTCGTCTGCGATGCGCACGAGGGCATAGATTGTGCGCACCGGAGTGCGCACCCGTGCATCGAGCAGCCGGGCGGCGAGCCCGAACGAGGTGGAATAGTGGCCGATGACCGTCGTCGAACTGGCCAGTGCGGTTCTCGCATACTTGTCCAGATTGGTGTGGGTGTCGCCCGTTTGTGGCGATGTTCGCAGCGGTGCCACTAGCGGGACCGGTTCACGGCGGCGTTGGCCAGTTCGGTCAGGCTCGCCCGCAGATCAGCGGGAATGAGGGCCGGCTCGAGTGCTTCGATCGCCCACCGAGAATGGTCGTAGGCGAGCCCTTCAGCCGCGGCCTTCGCGCCGCAGGCCCGCAGGTGCTCCCTGGCCCGTTCGGCCTCCTCATCGCTCAAATCGATCTTGCCGAGGTACGGCGCGATCAGCGACCAGCTCTCGGTGCCGCCGGCGTGCGCGATCAGGGCGGTCTGCTTGCCCTCACGCAGGTCGGCCGTGACACTCTTTCCAGTCTTCAACGGGTCGCCGAACACTCCGAGCAGATCGTCGGTGAGTTGAAAAGCCACGCCGACGAGGCGTCCGTACCGGCCCAGCAGGCGGATCGCCTCGGCCGTCGCCCCGGCGAGCACCGCCCCGGCCTGCAGCGGCGCTTCGAACGAGTACACGGCGGTTTTGTTCTCGAGGGTGGTGATGACCTCGGCCATGGTGAGCGGATGCCGCGCCGAGCTGTTCGTGACGTCGGCCAGCTCTCCGGCCGCCGAGACGAAGACAGCCCGATCGAGCAGGTCGAGCAGGCGCAACCGGGTGCGAACATCCACGGGAAGTTTGGCCAGAGCACGGTGCGCTTCACTGAGCGCGAGGTCGCCAGCGAGAATGGCCGCGGCAGCCGCCCAGACCCCTGCCTGATCGGCGGCGGCGCCGTGTGCCAGGGCGCGGTCGTTGAATTGGCCGGCGATGTTCGCCACGCCCCGCCGGGCCAGGTCCCGGTCGATGACGTCGTCGTGAATCAGAAACGCCGTGTGCAGCAGCTCAAAGCTCACGGCGACCGGTGCCACGAGTGCCTGGTCGCGGCCGCCGAAACCGGCGTAAGCCGCCAGCACCAGGGCCGGACGCACCCGCTTGCCGCCGCGGCTGGCCTGCTCCAACGAATCCCACAGGGCCACGTAATGTTCGCCGTAATCACTTGCCCGCAGGCGTGCCGCAGCAAAAAACTGGGTCAGCTCGGTCTCCACGCCGGCCGGAGCCGTGTCAAGCACGAAAACTGTCCAGCTGCTGCACCTGCAGGGTCATCCACGGGCTGAACGCCCACGGGGCGTCCGTGACCGCACGATAGAGGTCTGTCGGTCGGGTCCAGGCATATTCCACTACTTCGTCGGGGTTCAGTACCGGCTCCTGTTCGGTGCTGGCCTGGAATACCGGGCAGATCTCGTTCTCGACGATGCCGCTGCTGTCCGTTGCGCGGTAGCGAAACAGTGGGAGCGCCAGGTCGATCGCATCGATGTGCAGCCCGAGTTCGTGGCGGGCTCGGCGGTCGACGGCCTGCGTGAGCGGTTCAGCGGGCAGCGGATGCCCACAGAACGAGTTCGTCCACACCCCCGGCCAGGTCTTCTTGGTCAGCGCCCGCCGGGTGACGAGCACTTCGCCGAGCGAATTGAAGACGTAGCAGGAAAACGCGAGGTGCAGCGCGGTGTCTGATCCGTGCATGCTGTACTTCGGTGCGGTGCCGATGTGACGTCCCTCTTCATCAAGAAGGATTACCTGTTCTTCAAGGGCGTTGGCGGTCTGCACGGGTGCTCCCCTTCTCGGTTCTACCTGATCGTTCGCGAATAGCTAGCCAGGTTAGCAACTGTCCACGTTAGCATGGGCTTATGTCCCACGATGAGCGTAACCCCCCAGCGCAGGGGACGTACTGGTACGACCCCAGGAAAGTGGGCGTTTCTTCGGCCATGGACGTTCTGCGGGCCGTGCGCCGCTTCCGAGTGGCCGACGCGGCCATGCGTCAGCGTGCCCAGGCCGAGATGCGCATCAACGAAACGGACCTTATGGCCATTCGTCACCTCATCGCCTGCGAACGCCAGCACCGTACAGCCAGCCCGAAAGACCTCAGTGAATTCCTGAACATCTCGTCCGCAGCCACGGCCAAGCTCTTGTCGAGGCTCTCGGCCTCCGGTCATATTCGCCGTGAGGTGAATCCGAACGACGGTCGATCGCAACGCCTGTTCGCTACCCGGTCGTCGCACGACGAAATGCGCCAGGCGCTGTCGGGCACACATGACCAGTTGATGCAGGTCGCCCTCAAGCTCACCGCTGACCAGCAGGTGGCTGTCGTGCATTTTCTCGACGCGATGAGCGCGATCGCGATCATGCCACGCCCGGACACGGAACCTCAGAGTAGTCGGCGCCGTAACGAGGGCAGCTGAACAGCGGTGCCGGCTGAACAGCGGTGCCGGCTGAACAGCGGTGCTGATTAAGATGTATCAGTGACTCATTCTTTTATCCCTCCCACTTCGCAGCCGTCCACTTCACCGGCCCCGGCCGTCTCCCACGTCGAGGCCCTCCTGGCCTCATACCCCGATTTTCCCCAGCCGGGCATCCTGTTCCGGGATCTCAATCCGGTCTTCGCCGATGCCGCAGCCTTTCGTGCGATTATCAACGACCTCGCCGACCAGCACCGCGGGCAGTTCGACGCCGTAGCCGGCATTGAAGCCCGCGGCTTTCTGCTGGCCGCGGCCGTCGGGTACGCCGCGAACGCGGCCGTCCTCGCCGTGCGCAAGGGTGGCAAACTGCCCGGCACCGTGCTGACCGAAGAATACGACCTCGAGTACGGTTCGGCCCGGCTCGAACTCGAAGTCGGCCAGCTTCCGGCGGGCACCCGCGTGCTTATTCTCGACGATGTACTCGCCACCGGTGGCACCATCGCGGCCACGACCCGCCTGATCGAACGGGCCGGCTACAGCCTCACCGGCGTCGGAGTCGTGCTCGAACTCACTGACCTGCACGGTCGTGAGCGTCTCGGCAGCGCTTCGGTGCACGCAATCATGTCGATCTAGGCGGATAAGTTCGTTTTCATGCCCGTGAAGGGCATGCTTAGAGCATGACAGAGAGTTCGGGCGCTGACCGGGCCGACGCACGTGGGTCCGCTGTGCCGCAACCCGGACTATCCCGGGATAGCGGAGACGCGTGGGTACACGCTCCTGACGGCCGCCGGTACTGGGGCAGGTTCGGCGCGGCCGGACTGCTCGTGCACCACCGGCGCCTGGGGGTGTTGCTGCAGCACCGCGCTGTCTGGAGTCATTTCGGTGACACGTGGGGCCTGCCCGGTGGGGCCCGCCACGAAAACGAAACCGCGATCGAGGCCGCACTGCGCGAAGCCCGGGAAGAAGCCGGCGTACCCGCTCACCTGGTGCAGCTCAAATTCACGTCCCTTTTCGACCTGGGATTCTGGTCGTACACCACCGTCGTCGTGGAAGCGATGGAGGAGTTCGAACCCGTCATTAGCGACCAGGAAAGCATCGCCCTGCGCTGGGTGTCGGCCGATGCCGTGACCGCACTCGCGCTCCACCCCGGTTTCGCATCGAGCTGGCCGGCCCTGCGCGGGCGGCTCGGCTGATCGGGTCCCCTCTCGATAGACTCAGCACCGTGACAGCGGCAACGAACGGGGTGGTCAGCGATCGGGTGCTGACCCTGCCCAACATGCTCAGCTTTCTGCGCCTCCTGCTGGTACCGGTTTTCCTCGTCCTCCTCGCTCAGGGAGCTGATGCCTGGGCCCTCGTCGTGCTCAGCATTTCCAGCTTCACAGACTGGCTCGACGGTTTTCTCGCCCGCCGCTGGAACCAGATCACCCGGCTCGGCCAGCTCCTGGATCCAGCCGCGGACCGTCTGTATATCTTCGTCGCGCTGATCGGGCTCGCCTGGCGTGACCTTGTACCGTGGTGGATCGTGCTGGTGGTGGTGGGACGGGACGTCTTCCTGCTGGTCCTCGGAATCATCCTGGCGAATTTTGGTTTCGGCCCGCTGCCGGTGCATCAACTCGGCAAGGTGGCAACGTTCTGCCTGTTCTATGCCCTGCCGATGATCATGCTCGGGCAGGCCTTCCCGCAGCTGGAATGGTGGTCGCAGCCGGTGGGGTGGGCGTTCGCGCTGTGGGGTGCTTTCGTGTACTGGTGGGCCGGCATCATTTATGCCATCGAAACGATGCGCGTGATTCGACTGCCGCGGGTCTTTGAGGGTGTATCTTCCGATACGCTGGAAAAATAGGAGGTGCGTGATGGTCGATCTATCCGGAAAGCATAATTCCGAGGAACAGAACGAGCCCGTGCCCGCAGATCAGCCCAAGAACCCGACGACAGGCGAAGCAATGCCCAGCAAGGCGCAGTCCACCCCCGCATCCTCCGACAGCGGAACGCTCGGCGAGTCGACGACTGTGCATGACATGCTCAGCACCGATACGACGATGACCTTGAGCCAGGAGTTCGCGGCCCAGATCGCCTCCATCGACTCCAACGTCACGGCAGAAGAACAGGAGTCCATCGTGGCTCTGCCCTCCGGGTCGGCCCTCATGGTCGTTCGCCGCGGCCCCAATGCCGGGGCGCGGTTTCTGCTCGACGCCGATTTCACGAGTGTCGGCCGCCACCCCGACGCCGACATCTTTCTCGACGACGTCACCGTGTCGCGTCGTCACGCCGAGTTCCTGCGCAACGGCACGGCGTTCACGGTGAAGGACCTCGGCTCGCTCAACGGCACCTACTTCAATGGCGAGCGTATCGAAACAGCCGCGCTGACCGATGGTGCCGAGGTGCAGGTCGGAAAGTTCCGCCTGACCTTCTACGCCTCGCGCCTCGACCTCGCCCGCGCGGCGATCGAGTAGTGGCGGCAAATTCCGCCCAGGCTCGGTCCGTGTCTGTGTCGGCGGCGAAAGCGCAAGCCCCGGGATCAGCGCCGCTGCTTAGCATCGGCCAGGTTCTGGCACGACTCACCCCTGAATTCACCGATCTGACCCCCTCCAAGCTGCGTTTTCTCGAGGAGCAGGGGCTTGTGTCCCCGGCCCGCACGGACTCCGGCTATCGCAAGTTCTGCAGCAGCGACGTCGACCGTCTGCGACTCATTCTGTCGATGCAGCGCGATCACTACCTGCCGTTGAAAGTTATCCGCTCGTATCTGGACGACCTCGACGCCGGCCTGTCGCCGGTACTGCCGGGCGGAACGGCCCCGGGGCCGTCGATGCTCGGTACCGTGCGCCGTCTCACCCGCGACGAACTCCTGCGCGAGGCCGGCGCGTCCGCGACCCTGCTGCACGACGCCGTGTCCGCGTCGATCATCCTGCCCGCCGAGCACTACGGTGACGGCGTACTGCACGTGTTGCGTGCCCTCGTGGAGCTGCAACGCAGCGGAATCGAGCCGCGCCACCTCCGTGGGTTTCGCGGGGCCGCCGAACGCGAACTCGGCCTCATCGAAAGTGCCCTCGTGCCGCTCGCGCGCCGCAAAGACGCCTCCAGCCGCGCCAAGGCGGCCGAAATGGCCGTTGAGATCGCCGGGCAGCTCGAGGTTATTCGCGGCAGCCTGATTCGCTCTGCACTGGGCCGACTGACCAAGTAGGTCGTAGACTGACTCAGGCGCAAAACGACACCGGCGTCCTGTGACCCTGTTGCTGATTTGCACGTCGGCCCGCGCTCGACCGACACGCCAAATCGGTCAAGCGAATGTCAGGCCTTCAAGCCCCGCACCTCGGTACCGTTGAGAGACTAGTCACAGTAGGACGTTTTTAGAACCAGACCCAGCGCACGACAGTACCAACACCACCGCACCAGTTCGATTCCGCACCACAGTGACCGAGACTCGCTTCAATTCAGCCCTCAGTCGCCGCACGACGTGACCCCCGAGAGGCAACCCCTATGAGTGAGCTCAAGCCTGATGCTGACGCTTCGCGTTACTCGTTGGGACTGCTGTTCACCGATGGCATGCCCGAGCTTGACGAGAACTCCGGTTACCGCGGTGCTGTCGCTGCCCGTGCCGCCGGCATCAGCTACCGCCAGCTGGACTACTGGGCCCGTACCGGCCTGGTCGAACCCACAGTGCGAGGAGCGGCCGGTTCCGGCTCCCAGCGCCTCTACGGCTTTCGCGACATTCTTGTACTCAAGCTCGTCAAGCGCCTGCTCGACACCGGCATTTCCCTGCAGCAGATTCGCACCGCCGTCAATCAGCTGCGTGAATCGGGCATCAGCGACCTCGCCCAGACCACGCTCATGAGCGACGGCGCGAGTGTCTACCTGTGCACCTCCAACGACGAGGTCATCGACCTGGTCAGCCGCGGCCAGGGCGTCTTCGGCATTGCCGTGGGCAAGGTGCTCCGCGAGGTCGAGACCAGCCTGGTCGAACTCGACATGCAGCCCGTCGATCCGACCGACGAACTAGCCGCCCGTCGCACTACCCGCAAAATCTCCTAGCCCCGCAGGCTGGTGTGGTCACGTCGATAGCGTGCGCCGCTAGTTGAAGAACGTGGTCACGCCGCGAAGCAGCCGTCGTGACGTGGCCGGGACGCCAGCCGCGTAGATGACGTGCCCATCCAGAAGTCGATGCGCAGGCCGGTTGTGCGCGGGGTGCGAGTTTCGCCGTTTTGAAGGCGGAATCCGAACGCTTTTTTCGGATTCCACCGGAGTACCGGCGGTGTTCGAGTCGAGGAGCAGATGACGGCCCCGCATTGCCCGCGGAATACCCCGCAGATTCATCGAGGCCAAGGCTCGTTTCAGCGACCTCTTGAAAGGCTAGTACCGAACTCCGCCGAAGCCGAAGATAGAACTCTTAGACCGCGGGCGCCTCGGCGTACTCACCGATGCGCGCTGTACGCAGTACCCGGTCGAGCAACTGGTCGAAGTAGCCCGCCATTTCGAGGGCACTGTCACCCGGCCAGATGTGCAGCGGCTTCGCGGCGCCCTGCGCCTGCTGCAGCGACGTACGCTCCGGCAACTGGGGACTGAGCACGAGCGGCCCGAACATGTCACGCAGTTCCTTGATGCGAAACTGGTGCTCGAGAGATGCCGTACGGGCGCGGTTCACGATGATGCCGAGCGGCTGCAGGCGCGGGCTCAGCCCACGGCGGATTTCTTCGATCGCGCGCAGCGCACGATCGGCAGCAGCGACCGAGAACAGGCCGGGCTCGGTGACGACCGCGACCCGGTCGCTCGCGGCCCACGCGGTGCGCGTGAGGGCGTTGAGTGAGGGTGCGCAGTCGATCAGCACGAGCTCGTAATCCTTCTCGATCGTCGAGAGTGCTTCTTCGAGTTTCCAAATGTCGCGGATGCTCGGGTGCGGTCCGTCGAAATTGATCGCGGAGGGGCTGCCGATCATCACGTCGATCGTGCCGGGACGGTTGCGGGTCCACCCGCTCGGGGCGATAGCCGCACGAACGGTTTTTTCCTTAGGCGAACCGAGAACATCGGCGACGTTGAGGTGGCCGGCTACCTGGATATCCATGCCGGTTGACACATCGGACTGCGGATCGAGATCCACGACGAGTGTTCGCACGCCACGGGCGAAGGCAGCAGAAGCCAGACCAAGGGTCACCGTGGTCTTGCCGACGCCGCCCTTAAGGGAACTTACGCTGAGTACGTGCATGAGTAGCAACGTTACCTTCACTAGTGTTAGAGAACCTAACCGTTAGCTGTGCGCTCGGTACGCCCTCGAAAGGCCTGCATGTTTGAGAAAATCCTCGTTGCCAACCGTGGAGAGATTGCGATCCGTGCCATGCGCGCGGCTTACGAGCTCGGAGCGAAGACTGTGGCGGTGTTCCCGTTCGAGGATCGCAACTCTTTGCACCGGTTGAAAGCGGATGAGGCGTACCAGATTGGTGAGGTGGGGCATCCGGTTCGCGCCTATCTGGATGTGAGTGAGATCATCCGCGTCGCGAAGGAGTGCGGCGCCGATGCCATCTATCCCGGGTACGGTTTTCTGTCGGAGAACCCGGAGCTCGCCGATGCGGCCGCGGCAGCCGGCATCACTTTCATCGGCCCGGGCGCCGATGTGCTCGAAATGGCCGGCAATAAGGTCACCGCGAAGGAACATGCCATCGCGGCCGGGGTTCCGGTTCTCAAGTCGACGCAACCGTCGACCGATGTGGACCTGCTGATCAGCCAGGCCGACGAGATCGGCTTTCCCATCTTCGCCAAGGCCGTCGCTGGCGGCGGCGGGCGCGGAATGCGGCGCGTTGCGAAGAAGAGCGAGCTGCGCGGCGCGCTCGAAGAAGCCATGCGCGAGGCCAACAGCGCCTTCGGCGACCCGACGATGTTCCTCGAAGCGGCCGTGCTGCGTCCCCGGCACATCGAGGTGCAGATCCTGGCGGATGCCTCCGGCGAGACCGTGCACCTGTTCGAGCGCGACTGCTCGGTGCAGCGTCGCCACCAGAAGGTCATCGAGATCGCCCCGGCACCAAACCTCAGCGATGAGATTCGGGTGCAGCTCTACGCCGACGCCATCAAGTTTGCCCGGTCCATCGGCTATGTCAACGCCGGTACGGTCGAGTTTCTACTCGACACCGTCGGCGAACGCGCTGGGCAGCCCGTGTTCATCGAGATGAACCCGCGCATCCAGGTGGAGCACACCGTCACCGAGGAGGTCACGGATGTCGACCTGGTGCAGGCGCAGATCCGCATCGCAGCGGGGGAGACCCTCGAGCAGATCGGCCTGACCCAGGGCGAGATCCGTCTGCGCGGTGCGGCCCTGCAGTGCCGCATCACGACCGAGGACCCCGCGGCCGGGTTCCGGCCCGACACCGGCAAGATCACCACGTATCGTTCGCCGGGCGGGGCGGGCATCCGTTTGGATGGTGGCACTGTGAACACGGGCGCGCAGATCAGCCCGCACTTCGACTCGATGCTCGCCAAGCTCACTTGCCGCGGCCGTGACTATGCGGCCGCCGTCGTGCGGTCCAAGCGGGCGCTGGCGGAGTTCCGCATTCGCGGTGTATCGACCAATATCTCCTTCCTGCAGGCGGTGCTCGACGACCCCGACTTCGCTGCCGGCGACCTGAGCACCTCCTTCATCGATGAGCGCCCCGAGCTGCTGCGCGGCCGGGAGTCCAAGGATCGCGGCACGAAGATTCTCAACTGGCTCGCTGAAGTTACCGTGAACCAGCCCAACGGGGTGCCGCCGACCACGGTGCACCCGCGGGACAAGCTGCCCCAGCTCGACCTGACCCAGCCGGCGCCGGATGGCTCGCGACAGAGGCTGCAGCTGCTCGGCCCGACCCGGTTCGCCGCCGACCTGCGCGCCCAAACCGCCCTGGCCGTCACGGACACGACCTTCAGGGATGCCCACCAGTCGCTGCTGGCGACGCGCGTGCGCACCAAGGACCTCGTCGCCGTCGCACCCTACGTGGCCCGCCTGACGCCGCAGTTGCTCTCGGTCGAGGCCTGGGGCGGCGCCACCTACGACGTCGCGCTGCGGTTTCTCGGCGAAGACCCGTGGGAGCGCCTCGCAGCGCTGCGCGAGGCCCTACCGAACATCAACCTGCAGATGCTGCTGCGCGGTCGAAACACCGTTGGCTACACCCCGTATCCGACCGAGGTGACCGATGCGTTCGTGCGTGAGGCGACCGATACCGGCGTGGACATCTTTCGCATCTTCGACGCCCTCAACGACGTGTCGCAGATGCGCCCGGCGATCGACGCGGTATTGAACACCGGCACCGCGCTGGCCGAGGTCGCCGTCTGCTACACCGGCGACCTACTCGACCCGGCCGAAAACCTCTACACCCTCGACTACTACCTGCGCCTGGCCGACCAGATCGTCGAAAGCGGCGCGCACGTCATCGGCATCAAGGACATGGCCGGGCTGCTCCGGCCGAGCGCCGCCGAAAAGCTCGTGGCCGCGTTCCGGGAACGATTCGATCTGCCCGTGCACGTGCACACCCATGACACCCCGGGAGGCCAGCTCGCCACGCTGCTCGCCGCGGCGCGCGCCGGCGCCGACGCCGTCGACGTGGCATCCGCTCCGATGGCCGGCACGACCAGCCAGCCGTCAGCATCCTCTCTCGTAGCCGCCCTCGCCCACACCGAACGCGACACCGGTATTTCGCTCAGGGCGACAACCGACCTCGAACCGTACTGGGAGGCCGTGCGCACCCTGTACAGCCCGTTCGAATCGGGCCTGTCCGCGCCAACCGGCCGGGTGTATTCACACGAGATCCCGGGCGGGCAGCTGTCCAACCTGCGCACCCAGGCCGTCGCCCTCGGCCTGGCCGACCACTTCGAACTGATCGAAGACATGTACACCGCCGCGAACACCATCCTCGGCCGGGTCCCCAAGGTGACCCCGTCGTCGAAGGTCGTCGGCGACCTCGCCCTCTACCTCGCCGCGGTGAAAGCCGACCCGGCCGATTTCGAGGCGAACCCCGGCAACTACGACGTGCCCGACTCCGTCATCGGGTTCATGGCCGGCGAGCTCGGCGACCTGCCCGGCGGCTGGCCCGAACCGTTCCGCACCAAGGTGCTTGCCGGACGCAGCGTGCGCGTCGGCGTGACCGAGATCACCGCGGGGGAGCGCGCCGCGCTTGATGCCGGCAGCATCGAGCGTCGCGCGATGCTCAACCAGCTGCTGTTTCCCGCGCCGACCCGCCAGTTCGAACAGGTCAAGGACACCTACGGCGATCTTTCCGTCATCGACACGGTCGACTACCTCTACGGCCTGCAGCAGGGCCAGGAACACGCCGTCGAAATTGCCAAGGGCGTGCGGCTCTACGTGGGCCTCGAAGCCATCGGCGAAGCCGACGACAAGGGCATGCGCACCGTCATGACCATCCTCAACGGCCAGCTGCGCCCGGTATTCGTGCGCGATACCAGCATCACCGTGCAGTCCAAAATCGCTGAGAAAGCGGATGCGAATCAGCCCGGCCAGATCGCCGCCCCCTTCTCCGGCGTGGTCACCCTGCAGGTTGAAGAAGGCGCCCAGGTCGAAGCGGGCCAAAGCGTCGCCTCGATCGAAGCCATGAAAATGGAAGCCGCCATCACCTCACCGATCGCCGGCGTCATCGAACGCGTCGCCATCCCGCTCACCCAGCAGGTCGATGCGGGCGATCTGCTCGTGGTGGTGCGTCCGCGCTAGGATTAGTGCCGTAATCGACCAGTTGAGGATGTACCGTGCCAGACAAACGTACTGACGACCAGAGTGCGCCCGCGCGACCGGTGTCGGCCGCCAAACGTGCCCGCGACGAGCGCGACACTGCCGACTTACACGGTGACAATTACCCCAGTGACAGTTACCACAGCGAATTACCGCCGCACACCATCGACAACCTCGCTGCCTCGCTGCCCGAGAGCCTGAGCGTGCCGATCGAGATGCCGGCCGGCCCCCGACGTTCGGTGGCGGCGCCCGGTCGCGCCGCCGCGGGCATCGGTAACGCGGGCATCGGTAACGCGGGCATCAGTGCCGCCGGTATCGGTGCTGCCGGTATCGGTGCCGTCGGTATCGGTGCTGCCGGTATCGGTGCCGCCAGCGTCACCTCCACCGCCCGGGTCGTGTCGACCCCGGCCACCCACACCGTAGAGATCAGCACGCCGCCGCCGGCCCGCGCAGCCGGTGCCAGTTCGGCTATTGAATCGCTCTCCCGAACGGATGCCGCGGTTCGGCGCGACCGCACCCACTCTGAGAGCACCGCCGCCCCCGAGTCGGCGTCCATGCTGACGTCGGACCGCCTGCTCGCGGTCAACCGCAAGACCCGTAAGGCGCCGCAGGGAGCCTGGCCCGAATTCGTTTACACGGTCACCCTGCACCTGGTCAACCTGGGCGACTCCGCCAAGGTGCAGGCGTACAAGCAGATGGACGAGCGCATCCGCCGCCAGTTTGAGGGCGGCACCCGGTTCGTGCCGATCCTCACCCGCAAGGGCGGCGTCGGTAAGACCACCGTCACGACGTTGCTCGGCATGGCCCTGGCCGATGCCCGCGACGACCGCATCATCGCCATCGACGCCAACCCCGACCGCGGCACCCTCTCCGAGCGGGTCAGCAAGCAAACCCGTTCGACCGTGCGCGACGTCGTCTCGAAAGCCGCCTCGATCGGCAACTTCACTGATTTCTCCTCGCTCGTCTCCCGCGATGAGACCCGACTCGACATCCTCGCTTCCGACACTGACCCATTGCTCTCCGAAGCGTTCGACGAAAACGACTACAACGTCGTCGCCGACCTCGCGGCTCGGTACTACTCGATCGCCCTCACCGACTGCGGCACCGGCATCGTGCACTCGGTCATGCGGGCCACCCTACAGCGCGCCGACTCCATCGTGATTGTCTCGGGCGGCAGTGTGGACGAGGCCCGCCTCGCCTCCGAGACCCTGACCTGGCTCGAAGCGAACGGCTACGGAGACCTCGTGCGCAATGCCATCGTCGCGCTCAACACCGCCACCCAGGGGACCAACCTGGTTCGGCTCGAAGAAATCGAGTCGCACTTTCGTTCACGGGTGCGCGAAATCGTGCGCATTCCCTACGACCCGCAGCTCGCCGCCGGCAGCGTCGTGTCGTACAAAGACCTCAAGCCGATCACTCGGCTGGCTGCACGCACGCTCGCCGAGCTCGTCGTCGAGGGCCTCCCCGCCGACCGCAACCTTTAGCCGGCCGCCTGCTCGCTCGTCGCTCACCACCCGCCATACCGAGGAGTCTCCCCGTGCCCGAACGCCAGATCCGTCTCTTCGGAGATCCGGTGCTCAAGACCGCCTCCGACCCCATCATCGGAATTGACGACCGGGTGCGCGGCCTCGTGCAGGACCTCGTCGACAGCGTGCGTCTGCCCGGTCGGGCCGGCGTCGCCGCCTCGCAGATCGGCGTCAACCTGCGGGCCTTCAGCTACAACGTCGAGGGCGTCGTCGGCTACATTCTCAATCCCATTGTCGTCGAACTGTCCGGCGAGCCTGCCCTCGTCGACGAGGGCTGCCTTTCCGTTCCTGGCCTCTGGTACCCCACCGAACGCTATCCGTTCGCCCGCGTCACCGGCATCGACCTCGACAACAATCCCATCGAACTCTCCGGCACCGGCATCATGGCCCAGGCCCTGCAACACGAAACCGATCACCTCGACGGCTTTCTCTACATCGACCGCCTGGATAAAGAAAACCGGCGGGCCGCGATGAAAGAGATCCGTGAGTCCACCTGGTTCTAGCCCCCATCCGGCCATCCTTCACCCCCCGGCCTGAATCCCTGAGCTTCTAGGGCCTGTGGTGCGGGCGAAGCCTCAAGCATGAGGGCACGGGCAAAATGCTTTGCTCGGGCCGAACCCACCGTATAGTGCAAGTCGGAGTCGGAGTCGGAGCCCCTCCGCCAAACTACTCGCGCAGTGAAATCCCCTCGGTAGCCGGCGCGTTCGAATACATCGCGTCGATCTCACCGGCGAAGTCCCGCAGAATGATATTGCGTTTGATGCTCATCTTCGGCGTCAGGTGCCCGCTGTCCTCGGTGAATTCAACCGCCAGCAGCGAGAACTTGCGAATCGACTCCGCCCGGGACACACCCTCGTTGGCGTGATCGACCGCGCGCTGAATTTCCGCGAGCACAGACTTATTGACGGATGCCTGCGCGAGCGTCATGCCGGCATCCTCCTGGTGGTTGTTCAGCCAGACCGGCAGCATGTCGGGGTCGAGGGTGATGAGTGCGCCGATGAAGGGCTTCTGGTCGCCCACGACGACGACCTGGCCGATCAGCAGATTGGCGCGGATGGGGTCTTCAAGCGCGGCCGGAGCCACATTCTTGCCGCCGGCCGTCACGATGATCTCCTTCTTGCGCCCGGTGATGGTGAGAAAACCGTCGGCGTCGAAATCGCCGATATCGCCGGTCTTCAACCAGCCCTCGTTGAAGGTCTCGGCGGTGGCCACCGGGTTCTTCCAGTATTCCTTGAAGACGTTGACGCCCTGGACCTCGATCTCTCCGTCATCCATCACGCGCACCGAGACGCCCGGCAATGGCGGGCCGACGGTGCCGATCTTGGCCCGGGTGGCGAGCCCCACTGTGGCCGGGGCGGTCGTCTCGGTCAGGCCGTAGCCCTCGAGAATGACGATGCCGAGGCTCTTGAAGAAGTGACCGAGGTGGGCGCCGAGCGGCGCCGAACCGGAGACCGCCCAGACTACCTTGCCGCCCATGGCGGCCCGCAGTTTGCTGTAGACGAGCTTGTCGAACAGCGCGAACTTGATCTTCATACCGAGCGGAATTGACGTTCCGTCCTGCACCAGCTTGGAGTGCTCGACTGCCACGTGGGCGGCCGCATCGAAGATTTTGCCCTTGCCGCCGGCGACGGCCTTCTGCTGGGCCGAGTTGTAGACCTTTTCGAACACACGAGGTACCGCGAGCAGAAAGGTCGGTTGAAAGCTGCCCAGTGCCGCGAGAAGGGTTTTGGTGTCGGCCTGGTGCCCCACGCGCACGCCGGCGTGCACGCACAACACCGAGATGAAACGTGCAAAGACGTGGGCGGTCGTGATGAACAGCAGGGTTGAGGCGCCCTCGGGGTGAACCAGCACTTCCCGGAGCGCAACGGCGGCGTTGCGGCTCGTTTCAAGGAAGTTCGCGTGGGTGAGCACGCAGCCCTTGGGCTTGCCGGTCGACCCGGAGGTGTAGATGAGGGTGGCCATGTCGTCACCGACGGCGAGGTTGCGGCGGCGTTCGATCTCGGCGTCGGTGACGTTGGCCCCCCCGGCGACGAGCTTGTCGAGGTCACCGAGATCGATCTGCCACACCGAACCAATGGAGGCCAGCTCCGGGTGGACCTCGTCGAACCGGGCGAAGTGGTCGGCGGTTTCGACGATGACTGCCAGGGCGCCGGAGTCGCCGAGGTTCCACTGCACCTGGCTCGGCGAGCTCGTCTCGTAGACGGGCACCAGAACGGCTCCGGCGAACCAGACGGCGAAGTCGATCAGGGTCCACTCGTAGCGGGTCTTGCAGATGAGTCCGATTTTGTCGCCGGGTTCGATGCCAGCGGCAACGAGGCCCTTGGCCAGCGCTACGACCTGAGCGTGGAACTCGCGTGTGGTGACGGGAAGCCACTGGCCGCCGCGCGGCAGCGAAAACAGGATAAGATCCGGAGTCGCGGCAAGGCGATCCATGAGCAAGTCGGTGATGTTGGCGCCAGGATCGGCGGGAACGACGGCGGGCATATCAAACTGTTTCACGGCAACTCCTTTGATACCGGCTGAACAATCAACTGCCCCTGCAACGAAATTTGTGCAGTGAGCGGGTGTTTCATGCAGCGGCTAACTGGTTTACTACACTCTAGATGGTGTCAGGCACTGCCGGCCGGTCCTCTCAGCCCACTATTCGATTGCCCCGAACGAAAGGTGCCCTTGTGCACGCCATAGGTATCGATATCGGGGGCACCAAGATTGCCGGAGCGCTCGTCGATGAGGCGGGCACCATCATCCGCTCTGATCGGCAGCCGACTACCCCGGGTAACCCGCGCGAGATCGAAGACACCGTCGTGGCCATGATTCTCAGCCTGGGCGAGGGGGAAGACGTCGTGGCGGCGGGGGTCGCCGCTGCCGGCTTTATCGATTCCGCACAGTCGACGGTGTACTACGCCCCGAACATCAGCTGGCGAAATGAGCCATTCCGGGACAAGCTCGAGGCCCGGATCGACCTGCCTATCATCATCGAAAACGACGCGAATGCTGCCGGCTGGGCAGAATTTCGGTATGGCGCCGGGCGGGCGTACACCGATATGGTCACCCTCACCATCGGCACCGGTGTCGGCGGGGCGATCGTGACCAACAACGCACTGTTTCGCGGCGGCTTCGGCGCCGGAGCCGAGTTGGGCCACCTGCGCGTGGTGCCCGACGGGCTGCCGTGCGGCTGCGGCGCTCACGGATGCCTGGAGCAGTACGGATCCGGTAGGGCGCTGTTGCGCATCGCCAACGAGTTCGCGGACGCCGGCGGCATCGGACTCGGGCTGGCCGGCGTCCGCGCGCGGCGCGGCAAGCTCACCGGCAAAGACGTGGGACGGCTGATCGAGGACGGGGATGGCGGCGCCCGCGCTGCACTGCGCCAGCTGGGCGGTGCCCTCGGGCAGGCCTGCGCGAGCCTCGGTGCGGTGCTCGACCCTCAGGTGTTCGTGTTCGGCGGGGGCGTGGCCGCGGCGGGCGACCTGTTGCTCGAACCGATTCGGGCGGCTTATCTCGAATACCTGCCGGCGCGAGGCTACCATCCGGAAGCGGAGTTCGCGATCGCCCAGTTCGTCAATGATGCCGGGGTCGTGGGCGCAGCCGACCTGGCCCGGCTGCACGCGGTGCGCTGAGCGGATGCCGTGCGCGGCATCCGGTGGAATGGGACGGGCGGACTAAGCTTTCGTAGTCGGATAAAGGAGTGCGAATGTTCTATTGGATCATGAAGAACATCGTCATCGGCCCGCTGTTGCTCTCGCTGTTTCGACCGTGGATCATCGGCCTGGAGAATATTCCCAAGACGGGCCCGGTCATTCTGGCCAGCAACCACCTGTCGTTCATCGATTCGGTCTTTCTGCCGCTGGTCGTGCCGCGCCGGGTGGCCTTTCTGGCTAAGAGTGACTATTTCACCGGAAAGGGCTTGAAAGGGTGGGCGACGCGACAATTCCTCACCGCCGCCGGGCAGCTGCCCATCGACCGGTCGGGCGGTAAGGCCTCGGAGGATTCCCTCAACACCGGCCTGCGGGTGCTCGGTGAGGGTCGCATTCTCGGTATCTACCCCGAGGGCACCCGCAGCCCGGACGCCCGTCTGTATCGCGGTCGCACCGGAGTAGCGCGCATGGTGTTGGAATCGGGCGTGACGGTCATTCCTGTGGCCATGATCGATACCGAGAAGGCCATGCCGACCGGCACCAGGATTCCGCAGGTGCGGCGCATCGGCATTGTCATCGGCAAACCGCTCGACTTCACCCGGTTCGAGGGAATGGAAGGTGACCGGTTCGTGCTGCGCAGCGTCACCGACGAGCTCATGTATGAGCTGCAGCGGCTGAGCACGCAGGAATACGTCGACGTCTACGCCTCGTCCGTGAAAGAGAAGCGGGCCAGCCTTTCGCGCTAGGCTGAAAGAAGTGCTGTCTGCGCGTTCAGCGCGGCGCACCTCATCCATTTCAGGCCGTTACGAGTTCTACGGTCCAGCAGAGAAAACAGGAATCATCCCGTGGTAGACCCCACCGAGCCCATCGTTGCCGCAGAAGCCTCTGTCATCACGGGCCTGGACCACTGGCGCACCCTTGCGATCAAGCAGCAGCCCACCTGGCCCGACGCGGCGAAGGTGGCCGCGGCATCCGCTGAACTGGCGACCCAGCCGCCGCTGGTCTTCGCCGGTGAGGTCGACATTCTGCGCGACCGGCTCGCCCAGGCCGCTGGCGGAGCTGGTTTTCTGCTGCAGGGCGGCGACTGCGCGGAGACCTTCAGCGGTGCAACGGCCGATCAGATCCGCAACCGCGTGAAAACCGTGCTGCAGATGGCCGTCGTGCTCACCTACGGTGCGTCGATGCCCGTGATCAAAATGGGGCGGATGGCCGGCCAGTTCGCCAAGCCCCGCTCGAGCGACTTCGAGACCCGCGGCGACATCACCCTGCCCGCTTACCGCGGTGACATCGTCAACGGCTACCCATTCACCGCCGAGTCACGCGCGGCGGACCCCGACCGGCTGGTCAAGGCTTACCACACGTCTGCTTCGACCCTCAATCTGATTCGTGCCTTCACGCAGGGTGGCTTCGCCGACCTGCGCCAGGTGCACAGCTGGAACCAGGGCTTCGCCGCCAACCCGGCGAACCAGCAGTACGAGAAGGTGGCCAAGGAGATCGACCGGGCGATCAAGTTCATGATCGCTTGCGGCGCCGACTTCGAGGCCATGCGCCGCACCGAGTTCTACACCAGCCATGAGGGGCTGCTGATGGACTACGAGCGCCCGATGACCCGCATCGATTCACGCACCGGAACGCCGTACAACACCTCGGCACACTTCATCTGGATCGGCGAACGCACCCGCGACCTCGACGGTGCCCACGTGGACTTCCTGTCACGGGTGCGCAACCCGATCGGCGTCAAGCTCGGGCCGACCACCTCGGCCGACGACATGCTGCGTCTCGTCGACAAGCTCGACCCGAACCGCGAACCGGGCCGCCTGACCTTCATCACCCGCATGGGGGCCGGCAAGGTGCGCGACGCCCTACCGCCGCTGCTCGAGGCCATCAAGGCCAGTGAAGCGACGCCGCTCTGGGTCACCGACCCGATGCACGGCAACGGCGTCACCACACCGACCGGCTACAAGACGCGCCGGTTCGACGACGTCGTCGACGAGGTCAAGGGCTTCTTCGAGGCGCATCGCGCCGTGGGAACGCATCCGGGTGGAATCCACGTCGAGCTCACCGGCGACGACGTCACCGAATGCCTCGGTGGTTCGGAGCACATCGACGAGGCTGCCCTGGCGACCCGTTACGAGTCGCTCTGCGACCCGCGCCTGAACCACATGCAGTCACTCGAACTCGCTTTCCTGGTGGCAGAGGAGCTCGCCGCCCGCTAGCGTCTCTCTGCACGGGGCCCGGGCCCACTGTCGTCAGGTGGGCCCGGAACAAAGCGGATGCGCTCGATTCGTTGCTGCCGCGCCGAGCGGTCCCGGGGCGGGCCGCGTCGGAGCAAACTCAGTTGCTTTCGCACCGCAGCAATGTTCCTGCCATGGGTCTGCGAGTTCCGCGCCTGCGCTCCGAGTCCCTGCGACGCCCTCAGGTCATCGTCTAAAGGAAGACCGAACGTAGGGGCTGACTAACCGAACGGATTAGTCGGCTTGAGCGATATCGTGCTGCCCTTGGGCAATGACGTGCCAGCCGCCGGATCCGTCGACGCTACTTGGATAAGCGACGAGTAGAGCGGTGCATCCGCGCCCGGGTTGTAGGTAAGTTTGAAGCCGAGCGCGGTCAGGGCGTCTTTGCCGTCGCTCCAGGACATGCCGACGACATTGGGCACGATGACGGGCTCGGGGCCGCGTGAGATGACCAAGGTGACGGTGGCCCCCTCGCGAATGGTGCCCTCTGGCACCTGCGCGGTGATGACGTCGCCCTCGTCGACCGTGTCGCTGTAGGTCTGCTCGCCCGAGACCACGAGCAGGTTCTTGCCGACCAGAATGTCTGTGGCCGCGGCCACCGTCTTGCCGTCGACGTTCGGGATGGAGCCGAGCGACACTACGAGATTCACGGTCAGGCCTTCGAAATATTCGCCGCCGGCCGAGACGTCGGCACCGTCGGACTGCTTGCTGGCCGACACGACCGAGCCCGCGGGTACGTTGCCGTTGAAGGTCGGGTCAATACTGCCGACCACCGCATTCAGATCGGTGATGGCAGCGGATGCCGTCTCCTGCGGCAAACCAGCCAGGGCAGGCAGCGTGATGGGCTGCAGGCCCTGGGAGACGATGATCGTGACCGTGCTGTCCTGCGATACGCGGCTGCCGGCATCCGGATCGGTGCCGATGACGAGTCCCTCGGCGATCGTGGCGCTGAAGGCACCGCCCAGCTCGGGGATCAGACCCAGCTCGGTCAGCTGGGATGATGCGGTCTCGGGGGAGGCCGAGGCGAAGTCGGGCACGGACACGTCAGACCCTGGGCCGGAACCGAAATACCAACCGGTACCGCCGAGGGCCGCCGCAATGAGAATGACCAGGGCGAAGAGCCAGAAGCCGCGGCGCTTGCGTTTGTCGGCCTTCTCACTCAGGAGGTCACCACTGTTGGGTGGGCCGACCGGGCCGGTACCAAGCGGGTGGATGCCCAGCAGGGTCGCGGCGGGAGGTTTGGAGGGCGCGAGCTTGGCGCCGAGAACCTGTGTTTCGGCATCCGCTCCGGCGTTGACGCCGGTGCGCAGGCTCGCGGGCAGCACCATGGTGGACTGCAGCGCGAGCTCTTGGGTGCCGCTGCGCACGAGCGCGCTGACGTCGTGCAGCTGGTCGAGCATGACCCGGGCGTCCCGGGGACGGTCTTCGGGGTCGCGGGCGGTGGCCCAGAGCACGAGTTCGTCGAATTCGCGGGGAATGGAGGCGACCTTGGTGCTCGGCATCGGCACGGTGTCGTTGGCGTGCTGGTAGGCGATCTGCATCGGAGCCTCGCCCACGTAGGGCTGCTCGCCCGTGAGCATTTCGAAGGTCATGATGCCGAGCGCATAGATGTCGCTGCGCGCATCCGCGATGCCGCGGGTCACGAGCTCGGGGGAGAGGTACGCGATGGTGCCGAGCAGGGCCTGGCCGGTCGCCGTGTTGTTGTTGACCGCGCGGGCCAGGCCGAAGTCGCTGATCTTGATGCGGCCGTCGTCGGCGAGCAGCACGTTCTCGGGCTTGACATCGCGGTGCACGATGCCGGCCTTGTGGGCGGCGGCGAGCCCGCTGAGTATGGCTTCGAGTATGTCGAGCGTCTGTTCGGGGGTGAGTCGGCCGTAGTCCTTGAGCAGGTCGCGCAGCGTGATGCCTGGCAAGTATTCCATGACGAGGTAGGCCATGTCGGCGTCCTGGCCCTGGTCGAACACGTTCACAACGTTGGGGTGAGCGAGCCGTGCAGCCGATCGAGCCTCCTGGATGAAGCGGATCTTGAACGCGCTGTCATCGGCGAGGTGGCCATGCATGATCTTGATCGCGACCCGGCGTTCGAGCCGCAGATCGGTGGCGAGGTAGACCGTGGCCATACCACCGCGCGCGATGCGGGATCGCACTTGATACCGGCCGTCGATTAGACGGCCGATCATCGGGTCGGTCGAGGGAACGCTCACTTCTTGATTCTACGGAATTCGGTGGCGGCTCCGGCGCGCGGCGCGCGAAAACCGTCCCGGCCGGGGGTCAGGCTCGTGGCCAGCTAGCCGATTTGGCTGAGCCATGCGCGCGCCGACGTTTCCCACTTGGCGTAGTAGTCGGGGTAGGCCGAAATCTGCACGGCCTGCGCCGCCTGAGTTACCGTCATAGACTCCCAGCCGGCAATGTCGAGCAGGCCGCGGGTCACGTCTGGGTTCGGATTGCTCGTGCCGCCGAAGAAAGCGAGGCTGGCCCGCACCGGGTCCATGACCTGCTCCGGGGTGCCCCAGCCCGCGCCCGGGCGCTGCTGGAACAGACCGAGGGAATCCCGGTCGCCATAGTCGACGTTGCGCAGCCCCGATTCCTGGGCTGCTGCGGCCAGCGCCACGACGAGACCGGCATCGCCCACGCCGGCGCCACGCCCGACCGTCACGATCGTCTGGGCGTTCAGGCGCATTTCTGCTGACATCGGGGTGACGATACCGGCCGTGGCCACCGTGATCGGGGCGGCAGCTGCCGAAACGGATGTCGGTGGCGCAGTGACCGGCAGGGTCAGAACCTGTCCGGGGTAGATGATGCTCGACCATCCGAGGCCATTGGCGTCGAGCACGGACTGCACGCTCACCCCGGCCGCGTTGGCCACCGCGGTGATGGTCTCACCGTACGCGATCGTGTGGCTCGTCGCTGCGGGCACCGCGGCCACCGGCGTGACATACGCGGCCGACTCCATTGCGGTCGTCGCGGTGAGAAGAACAACCTGGCCGGGGAAGATAACGCTGCTCCCGCTCAATCCGTTGGCGCCGAGAACATCGGCGGTCTTCAGCCCATTGGCGGCCGCGATACCGCTGATGGTGTCCCCGCTTTGTACGACGTAGTTCGTCGAAGCGGATGCCGCCGGCACTGCCGCGGCAGTGGCCGGCGGCGCCTGGGTCAGGGTTAAAACCTGGCCCGCAAAGATCAGGGCCCGTGAATCGAGACCGTTCAGCGCCAGCACGGCCGCCGTCGACAGGCCAAACCGCGCGGCGATGCCGCTCACGGTGTCGCCGTCCACGACCGCGTACTGGGCCGGTGCAACCTGCACGGCGGTGATCGCGACCGTCGACAGAACTGGAGCAGTTTCGGCGAGCTTCGATTTGAGTGGTTTCTTCGCCAAAGCATGGGCCTGCGCGGGCGCCGCCAAATTGAGGCTGATCGCGAGGGTGCCCACCAGCACGATGGGCACGGTCAGCAATGCCGGTCGCGAACGCAGGTTGCTAGGCTTCTTCGCCCGCGGTTTCGCAGCAGCAGCAGCAGCGCCAACATCAGCACGAGCACCAGAAAGAGCGGCCGCGCCAGCAGCGGTCGCATTGCGTCCGGCGGCGGCACCTGGCGCATCCATCGTTTTCATCTTGTTCTTGGTCGACATGGTGCTCCGTTCATTACGCGCACACGGCCGATCGATACGTCTATTTCGTACAGCATCGGGTCACGTGCAGCAATCCCCACTGCGAGGTTTTCACAATTATGAAAGGGAGTCAATTGAACGAGCAGTGCGAATTGGCACTGATCAAGACAAAAAGCGGCCAGAGGTTTTGCCGCGGCCCCAAATCATGGGAAGCTGAACGGGTGAGCGACGTGTCTTCAGAGCCCGAGTGGCTGACTATCCCTGCCCTTGTTAACCTGCTCGGACTGAGCCAGAGCCGCGTGCGGCACCTGATCGACGACAAGTACCTGCTGGCCATCCGGCGAGACAACATCGTATCGGTTCCATCTCTGTTTCTGCGTGACGGAGCTCCGGTGCCCGAACTCCGCGGCACCCTGTTCGTGCTGGCCGACGACGGCTTCACCGACATGCAGGCCATGACCTGGCTGCTCGAGGTCGACGACAGCCTTGGTGTTGCCCCGATCGAGGCTCTCCGCTCCGGACGCAAGGCCGAAGTTCGTCGGGTCGCCCAAGCCCTCGCCTGATACGTCGAGGCCCAACCGGTACTGGCGCCCAAGAGCAAGTACCCGTTAGAACGCCCGGCGCGTCGCCCTATCGGTCAGGTCCAGCAGCTTCTGCCGGGCTGCGACGCCAATCGGAGCGGTCTGCAGCGCTGCCAGCGCCACGGCCACCTGCGATTCGATGAGCGCCTCCACCCGCTCGACGGCACCGCTGGCGCTGATGAGCTGCTGCATGGCATGAATCTGCCCGGCATCGAGCGTGGGGTCACCGAGCTGGGCATCGAGCGATGCTCGGTCGGTTTGGTTCAGGCGTTCCCGCGCCAACGCGATCAACACCGTGCGTTTACCCTCGGTCAAATCGTCACCGCTCGGTTTGCCGGTGACGGCGGCGTCACCGAACACCCCGAGCAGGTCGTCGCGCAGCTGGAACGCCATACCGAGCGGCAGACCGAATGCACGCAGCGAGCCCAACTGGGCGGTCGAGGCGCCGGCCAGCGCTGCCCCGATCACGAGCGGGGCCTGAACGCTGTATTTGGCCGACTTGAAGACGATCACCCGCAGGGCCCGATCGAGCAGTTCAGCTTCCGGCTGGGCCAGCCAGGCGCGCTCCTCCAAAATATCGAGGTACTGACCGGCCGTGACCTCGGTGCGCATGTGGTTGAATTCGAGCCGGGCCCGCCGGGCCGCGGCTCTATCGGGAATCTCATAGAGTCCCTCATCGAGCAGCTCGTCGCTCCAGCCGAGTAGCAGGTCGCCGAGCAGAATCGCGGACGCCCGACCGAACGAGACGGGATCACCAGCCCAGCCCTCACGTTGGTGCAAACTTTCGAACAGTTTGTGCGCGCTGGACGTACCGCGCCGGGTGTCTGAATTGTCTATGATGTCGTCGTGCACGAGCGCGGCCGCATGAAAAATTTCCAGCGCACCAGCCGCCGAAACAATCGCCGCCAACCCGACCGGTGTTGGTGCCACGGCAGCGGATGCTGCACCCTCGCCGGGCGGCGCTATCACCGGTTCGGGCGCTTCCGGAGGGCCAGATTCCGGGCCGGAATCCGGCGATAGAACGCTCAGCGCACCCCAATAACAAAACTGTGCCCGAAAGCGTTTTCCACCGCTGAGAAACTGCCGTGAGTAGTCGATCAGAGGCGTCAAATCCGAGCTGATCAGGGTCACAATTGGTTCGCGGGACAAGAGGTATTCGTCAATGCGAGATTGAACCAGCTCGACCAGGCGTTTGCTTTGAGGCACTCGTATAGCCTAGCCATCGCGGCGGGGTTAGAATTAGCTCGTTAGATCTAAATGGTTCGAACTCGCCCGGTTTGAATTTTTCAGCCCACCCGCTCGATCCCGTAACTGGAGGGAATGAGATGCCGCTTTCGGAACAGGAGCAGCGACTCCTTGAAGAGATGGAGCGCAGTCTCTATCACAACGATGCCGACTTTGTCGCCAGCGTCGGGGCGTCAAGGCTTCGCCCAAACTACCGTTCCATCGCGGTCGGCGTATTGCTCGCCGTCGCTGGCATTGTCGCCCTCATTGCGGGAGTCGCCATCGCTCAGCTGTGGCTCGGAATCCTCGGCTTCATCGTCATGTTCGGCGGAGTGCTCATCGCCGTGACGCCCGGCAAGGGTATTCGTTCCGTTCCCGGTCCGTCGTCTCCCGGTCGCCGTCCAGCCCAGGCCAAGTCCGACCAAGGCTTCATGGACCGTCTCAACGACCGCTGGGACCGCCGGCAGGACGGCCAGTAGCTCGAACGAAAACGAGCCCGATTCGTCCACTGGGCGCCCATAACTCAACACGTACGCCCGCGCAGCAGTGAATTGCAGCATTGCGGTAGTCCCACAGGGGCCGATCATCCGATCGGCCCTTTTTTTATGCCCAGAACGGGGTCAAAGGTATCCATTCTTGCGAAATAGCTCTCTTTTCCTCCACTGGTAATCCGTATTGATTTCGGGCTGTTATGACGACTAATTGATGAATTAGCCGCTAAAACTTAGATTAGTGGTTGAAGGTGGAGTAAAGTGGAGCAACACCTGAATCTGGCCGGAAGAAAGGGGTGACGCGTGTTCCTTGGCACCTACGCCCCCCGGCTCGACGAAAAGGGTCGCATCATTCTTCCCGCGAAGTTTCGGGACGAACTCTCCACCGGCGTGGTGATGACGCGGGGGCAGGAACACTGCATTTACGTATTCAGCACCCGCGAATTCGAAACACTGCACGACAAGATCCGCCAGGCGCCCGTCACGAGCAAGCAAGCTCGCGACTACCTCCGGGTGTTCCTGTCTGGCGCCAGTTCCGAAACGCCGGACAAACAAAACCGTGTCACCATCCCCGGCAACCTGCGCAGTTATGCGGGGCTCGACCGGGAACTGACCGTCATCGGTGCTGGCAGCCGAGTCGAGATTTGGGACAGCGAGGCGTGGGCCACTTACCTCGCCGAGCAGGAAACCTCGTACGCCAACACGACGGAGGAGGTGATTCCGGGACTCTTCTAGCCCCTGGTGCCTGACTCCCAGCCGTTTTTGCCCTGACACACTTCCCCGGTGCCAGGACGGAATGGAGGGGAATCAGGCCTCACGGACTCGCCCGGCACTATGGTCAGCAACGAAATCCACACCCCGGTACTGCTCGAACGCTGCGTCGAACTGCTCGCACCCGCGCTCGAACGGCCCGGCGCCGTGCTCGTCGACGCGACACTCGGCATGGGCGGGCACGCCGAAGCCATACTGTCGCGTTTCCCCGATCTCGTTCTCGTGGGCCTCGACCGCGACACCGAAGCCCTCGCCATTGCCGAGGACCGCCTCAAAGGCTTCGGTGACCGGGTGCATCTCGTGCACACCGTCTACGACGGCATCGGAACGGCCCTCGACGGCCTCGGCATCACCGAGGTCGCCGGCGTTTTGTTCGACCTCGGTGTCTCCTCGTTGCAGATCGACCGCGTCGAACGCGGCTTCTCCTACTCCAAGGATGCCCCGCTCGATATGCGCATGGACGGCACTGCGGGCCTGACCGCCGAGAGTATCCTCGCCGATTACAGCGAGCGCGACCTCAAGCGCATCTTTCAGGACTACGGCGAGGAGAAACTCTCCGCCCGCTACGCCAAAGCCATCGTCGAAGCTCGGGAGACGACTCCCTTCGTGCGGTCAGCACAGCTCGTCGACGTGATCACCAAGGCCACCCCGGTCGCCATCCAGCGCCTCGGTCACCCGGCCAAGCGGGTGTTCCAGGCGCTGCGCATCGAGGTCAACCAGGAACTGGCGGTGCTCGAACGCGCCATTCCCACCGCGCTCGACCGGGTGGCTGTCGGCGGTCGCATCGTCGTCATGGCCTACCAGTCATTGGAAGACCGCATCGTCAAGCGTGCCCTCGCCGCGGCGTCCGGTTCCACCGCTCCCGCCGGACTCCCGGTGGAACTGCCCGAACACAAGCCGCTGTTCACCCTGTTGGTGCGCGGTGCAGAACTGGCCTCCGACGACGAAAAGGCACTCAACCCCCGCGCAACGCCGGTTCGGCTGCGCGCCGCTGAACGACTGAGAAGGGCCGCCGAATGAGCGACAACCTGGCACGCGTGTCGGTATCCATTGGGCAGGGGTCGATCGGCCGCGAACCGTTTGAAACCCCGGCACCCGATCGTCACGGGTTTCGCCTGGTCGCGCCGGCCCCGAGCCGCCGAGGCCGCCCACGCATCTTCTACGCTCTCACCGCGGTGGCCGGCATGGCCGCCATCATCGTCGCCCAGCTGCTGCTGAGCGTCGGCATTTCCCAGGGTGCCTATGAAATCTCGAGCCTGCAGTCGAGCCGGGCTGAGCTCGGCCGCACGGCCGCCAGCGTGAGTGAAGACCTCGTGCGGGTGTCCTCCCCGCAAAGCCTCGCTGCCAATGCCGAGGGGCTCGGCATGGTCAGCAATTCCAACCCCGTTTACCTGCGCTTGTCCGACGGCGCTGTTCTGGGCGCTCCGGCCTCGGCGTCGGGTTCGCAGGCCGGAGCGGCCAGCCTCGTCCCCAACGCCCTGCTGACCGGCAGCACACTGTTGTCGCAGCTTCCGGACGACGTGGTGGCGCCGAGCGGTGCCGTGACGATCACAAGCGCTCCGGTGGTTCCTGCGGGACTCGCTGCGCCCACTACCCGATAGTTTCGTCGAGTCGACCATGATGGGCAGATGAGAGTGCGCAACAACAGTGCCCGAAAAGCTGGAGTCCGACCCAACCCGACCAATTCCCCCTCCAACCGTCGACGCACGTTTTTTACCGTCGCCATGCTGTTCGCCGTGATCGGTCTGTTCCTGGTGCGGCTCGTCGATATCCAGGTGGTGCAAGCCGATTCGCTCACCGCCGACTCCGTGGGAAACCGCTCGGTCGGCCAGGTCGTCTACGGCTCACGGGGTGAGATCGTCGACACCAACGGCGTCGTGCTGGCCGGAACGGTCATGCGCTACAACATCACCATGTCCCCGGTGAACGCGACGCCCTTCAAACGCACCGTCGACGGTAAAAAGGTCGAAATCTCGGTGGCTGAGGCTGCCGCCGAAATCGGCGCGGCGACGGGCCAGACCGGCGACGCCATCCTGCTGACCATCTCGAACGCCCTCGAAGCCAACAGCAAGGCCAACTTCGCGTACATCGCCCAGAAAGTCGACGTCGACGTGCTGCGCGCCGTACAAGACCTGCAGATTCCCTGGACCTACTCGGAAAACAGCCCGAGCCGGGTGTACCCGAACGGGGCCGTCGCCGGCAACATGCTCGGCTACCTGTCGGGGGAAGGGGTGCCTCAGGCCGGCCTGGAATCCGGAGAGGACGCCTGCCTGGCATCGACCAACGGATCGGAAACCTACGAAAAGGGTGCCGACGGCGTGCGCATCCCCGGCAGCAGCGTCACGAGCACCGAGGCCGTCGATGGCGGCGACGTTGTCACCACCATCGACTCCGATCTCAACTGGTTCGTGCAGCAGACCCTCGCAGCGCGGGCGCAGGAGACCGGGGCCGCGTGGGCGACGGCGGTCGTGCAGGATGCCAAGACTGGCAAGCTCCTCGCCGTCGCCGACTATCCCTCGGTCGACCCGAACAACGTCGGCGGAACAAAGAACCCGGAAGATCGCGGCTCCCGTGCCTTCACTGAATCCTTCGAACCGGGATCGACGTTCAAAGCGCTCACCGCGGCATCCGTTCTCGATGCCGGCGTCGCCACGCTCGACAGTGGTGTCGTCGCGCCGTACCGCTACCTGCCGTCTAACGGCGCCAACATCAATGACAGTCACTCGCATCCCGACCAGAACATGACCATGACCGGTGTGCTGATCGACTCCAGCAACACCGGCATGTCCAAGTTCGGGGAGATGCTCACCGATCAGCAGCGCTATGGCTATATGAAGGCGTTTGGCGTGGGCACAGCCACCGAAACCGGGTTCCCGCGCGAAGACGGCGGAATCCTGCACCCCGCCGACGAGTGGGACAACCAGACCAGCTATGCGACCATGTTCGGGCAAGGCCTGACCACGACCGCACTGCAGGTTTCGAGCATCTACCAGACCATCGCGAACGACGGCGTGCGCATGCCGGTGCAGCTGGTGGAAGGCTGCCGCCAGGCCGACGGCACCCTGACCAACGTGCCCGATGCGACCGGCAGTAGGGTGCTGTCGGAAAGCGCGGCGAAGGACACGAGCGACGTGCTCGAGATGGTCTACCAGAAAAGCTGGGTATCGAGCAAGTGGAACATCCCGGGCTACCGTGTCGCGGCCAAGACGGGCACCGCTCAGATGCCCGACGGCAACGGCGGATACTCTGACGGGTATCTGGTCTCGGTGTCGGGCTTCGCCCCGGCCGACGATGCGCAGTATGTCGTCTCCGTCAGCATCGCCGACCCTGTTAAACTAAATACGTCTGCCGCACCGGCTCCGGTCTTCCAGGAGATCATGAGCCAGGTGTTGAAAAAGTACCGGGCGGTTCCCTCCGGCGCGACTGCGCCTGACCTTCCCTCCACTTGGTAAGAAAGCGAGCCCTGCGTGTCTGAATTGGCGCCAACGGCTCTCCGTCCCGAGCACCCCGTTCCGCGGTCGTTGTCGGGATTGGTTGCCGAATTTGATCTGGATCTACGTGGAGACATCGACGGTCTCGAAGTCACCGGAGTGAGCCTGAGCTCGCGCACGGTGCAACCGGGTGACCTCTATGTCGGCGTTCCCGGCCAGCACCTGCACGGCGCCACTTTCGCCGCAGCGGCCGCCGAAGCCGGTGCCGTGGCCATCCTGACCGACGAGGCCGGAGTGCTGCTCGCCGCAGCCAGCGGTCTGCCGGTGCTCGTGACACCGGATGCCCGCGCGGCGCTTGGCGCCGTCGCCGCCTGGATCTACCGCACCGCGGACAACCCGGCGACCCTGTTCGCCGTCACCGGCACGAACGGCAAGACCAGCGTTGTCTACCTGCTCTTCGGCATCCTGAACCAGCTCGGCGTCGTGTCCGGGCTGACCTCCACCGCCGAACGCCGCATCGGCGACCTCGCTGTCACGAGTGCGCTCACAACTCCGGAAGCCAGTGAACTGCATGCCCTGCTGGCCCGCATGAACGAGGCGGAGGTGCGCGCCGTTGGCATCGAGGTGTCAGCGCAGGCCCTCAGCCGATACCGGGTCGACGGGCTTGTCTTCGACGTTGCCGCGTTCACCAACCTCAGCCACGATCACCTCGACGACTACGCGGCGATGGACGACTATTTCCAAGCGAAGCTCGAGCTGTTCCAGCCCGACCGGTCGCACCGCGGCGTCGTCACCGTCGACACCGAGTGGGGTCGCCGGCTCGCCGACGAATGTCGCATCCCGGTGACGACCATCACCAACCAAGCTGACGTCGACGCCGACTGGCGCATGACCGTGGTCGGGGAATCTGCCAGCCACACCGAATTCGTGCTGGACGGCCCCGACGGCCGCCGCCTGCACACCCGGGTGCCGCTGCTCGGCTGGTACATGGCTGCCAACGCGGCCCTGGCCATCGTTATGCTGGTCGAGAGCGGATTCGACCTCGACGCGATCGCGCACACGCTCGGCCGCGACGGTGGCATCGTCGCCTTCATTCCCGGGCGCGCCGAACGCATCTCCGGCGACCGAGGCCCGCTCGTGTACATCGACTACGGTCACAGCCCCGACGCTTTCCTCAATACGCTCGCGGCCCTGCGAAAATTCACGCCCGGCAAACTGATCATGCTGTTCGGCGCCGACGGCGACCGCGACACCACGAAACGTGCCGATATGGGCAGGATCGCCGCCCAGGGCAGCGATATCGTAGTTGTGACGGACTTTCACCCACGATTCGAAGATGCCCCGAGCATTCGCGCGGTACTGCTGAAGGCAGCGCGCGACGCCGTGCCAAACGGCGAGTTCTACGAGGTGGCGAACCCGCCCGCGGCATTCCGCACGGCGTTGTCACTCGCACACGAAGGAGACACCATTCTGTACGCCGGCCCAGGGCACGAGGATTACCACGAGGTACAAGGCGTGAAATTTCCGTACTCGGCCCGGGATGACTCCCGCCAGGCGCTGCGCGACGCGGGGTGGCTCTAAATGATCGCCCTCTCCCTGGCCGACGTGAGCCAGGCCGTCGACGGTGCGCTCCACCTCGGGGTCGGCGCTACGATCACCGACGTCGTCGAGGGTTCGGTCCAGACCGACTCCCGGCTGATCGAACCCGGCTCCATTTTCGTCGCCAAGCCCGGAGCGGTGACCGACGGGCACCTGTTCGCGCCCCTCGCCGCCGAACGTGGTGCAACCCTGCTCATCGTGGAACGGCTCCTCGACCTGCCGGTCACTCAGATCGTCGTAGCCGACGCCGTCGCAGCGCTCGGAGACCTGGCCGGGGCCGTCGTAGCCCGGGTGCGCGCCGCCGGCGGGCTCAGAATTGTGGGCGTCACCGGGTCCAACGGCAAGACAACCACCAAGAACCTGCTGCGCAGCATGCTCGAACGCGTCGGACCCACCGTCGCCCCGCGCGGCTCCTTCAACAACCAGGTCGGCGCGCCGATGACGATGCTCGAGGTGACCGTCGATACCCGGTTCCTTGTGATCGAGATGGGGGCCAGCAGCGAGGGCGCCATCGCGCACCTCGTGCGCCTCGCCCGCCCCGACGTCGGCATCGTGCTCACCATCGGCCTCGCCCACGCCGGCGAGTTCGGCGACCTCGACGCCACCGTGCGGGCCAAATCCGAGATGGTCACCGACCTGCTCGAAACGGATGTCGCGGTGCTCAACGCAGACGACCCGCGCGTCGCTCAGATGGCCGCGCTCACTCCGGCCCGTGTCGTGCGATTCGGAGAATATGGCCAGGTCGACGTGCGGGCGAGCGCCGTGCTCTCCGGCCGCACGGGAACGACCTTCACCCTGCACCTCGCGAGCGGGCAGAGCGCTACGGTCGTATTCCCGGTGCTCGGTGAGCACCACGTCATGAACGCCCTCGCCGCGGCCTCCGCCGCCGAGGTGCTCGGAGTGGCCATCGACGACATCGTCGCCGCGCTCGAAGCGACCACGCGGGCCGAACGCTGGCGCATGGAAGTGCTCGGCGGCAAGGACGATGTCACCGTTATCAATGACGCCTACAACGCGAGCCCCGACTCGATGAGCGCCGCGCTCAAGACCCTCGCCCAGATCGGCACTCCCGGGCGGCGTACCATCGCGGTGCTCGGCGAGATGGCCGAACTCGGTGAACTGGCCGGTGAGGAGCACGATCGCATCGGCCTGCTCGCCGTGCGCCTGAACATCTCCCAGATAATCGTGGTGGGCAAGGCGGCCCGCCGCATGCACATCAGCACCATCAACGAGGGATCGTGGGACGGTGAATCGGCCTATGTGGACACGCCGGACGAAGCCTTCGAACTGCTTCGCAGCAGCGTGAATCCGGGGGACACGGTACTGGTGAAATCATCCAACTCCGCGGGTCTACGATTCCTCGGCGATCGACTGGGAGACTTGTTCTCGTGAGAGTCCTCCTGCTGTCCGGCGCGTTCTCCCTCGCGTTCACCCTGTTCCTGACGCCGCTGTTCATTCGATTGTTCAAGAAGTTCGGCTGGGGCCAGTTCATTCGCGACGACGGCCCCAAAAGTCACCATGCCAAGCGCGGCACCGCCACCATGGGCGGCATCATCATCATTCTGGGCGTGCTGATCAGCTATTTCACCGCCATGCTGATCGAACAACGACCGTTCACGCCGTCGCCCCTGCTCGTCTTGTTCATGATGGTCGGCCTCGGGCTCGTCGGTTTTCTCGACGACTTTCTCAAGACCCGCAACCAGCGCAGCCTCGGCCTCGGCGGCTGGTCCAAGGTGCTCGGGCAGGTCATCGTCGCCGGCGCCTTCGGCATCATGTCGCTGCAATTCGTCGACCGCAACGGTCAGACTCCCGCCTCGACCAGCGTGTCGTTCATTCGGGATCTACCGCTCGACTTCATGAAACTCGGCACCGTCATCGGCATCGCCGTGTTCCTGCTCTGGATCTGCCTGATCGTCGCTGCAACCTCGAACGGCGTCAACGTCGCCGACGGGCTCGACGGCCTCGCCACCGGGGCATCCATTTTCGCGATCGGATCCTTCGTCGTGATCGGCTTCTGGCAATCCAACCAAAGCTGCTTCGGGGGAGCGGATGCCGCCGACCAGTACAAGTGCTACCTCGGCCCCGACTCCTTCGACCTCGCCATCGTCGCGGCGACCATCGTCGGCGGCCTGATCGGGTTTCTCTGGTGGAACACCTCGCCGGCGAAGATCTTCCTCGGCGACACCGGCTCCCTCGCCCTCGGCGGCGCGCTGGCCGCCCTCGCCATCCTCAGCCGCACCGAACTGCTCCTCGTGCTCATCGGCGGCCTGTTCGTGATGGAAGCCGGATCGGTGATCGTGCAGCGCGCCTACTTCAAAATCACCCACGGTAAACGCATCTTCCTGATGAGTCCGATCCACCATCATTTCGAGCTCAAGGGCTGGGCCGAAGTCACCGTCGTCGTGCGGTTCTGGATCATCGGCGGCCTACTTGTCGCGGCGGGCGTCGGCTCGTTCTATCTTGAATGGCTGTCACGCTAGTGCGCTTTGACGATGGCACGAACGACCGCCTAAATCATCTCACCAGCTGGCACGCCGACTGGAAGAGCCTGCGCGTTGCCGTGCTCGGCCTCGGCGTGACCGGTTTCGCCGCCGCCGACACGCTCGCCGAACTCGGCGCCGACGTGCTTGTGCTGGCGTCACCCGGCGCCGACGAACGATTCGACCTGCTCACGGTGCTCGGAGTGCCGTTCGTGCAGGCTGACCTGCGCGAAGTGCCTCTGGAGCTGGCGGCGCAGCATCCGGAATTGATCATCGTCTCGCCCGGCTTCCACCCCGACCACCCGCTGCTCATGTGGGCGAGCGATCACGACGTGCCCGTCTGGGGTGACATTGAACTGGCCTGGCGGCTGCGGGACAAGGTCGGCGTGCCCGCCGAGTGGATGCTCGTAACCGGCACGAACGGTAAGACCACCACCGTGCAGCTCACCGCAACCATGCTTGCCGCCCACGGCAGCCGCGTCGCCCCCTGTGGCAACATCGGAGTGCCGGTGCTCGACGCCATCCGCGATCCCGCCGGCTGGGACGTACTCGTCGTCGAACTCTCGAGCTACCAGCTGCACCACCTGCCGCAGAGCGGCCCCGGCGCCCTTCGGCCCTGGGCGAGTCTGTGCCTCAACATCGCCGACGATCATCTGGATTGGCACGGGTCGGCCGCCGCCTATCGCGCCGCCAAGGCGAAGGTGTACCTGAACACCGCGGTCGCCTGCGTCTACAACACAGCGGATGCCGCGACGCTCGCGATGGTGCAGGAGGCCGACGTGCAGGAAGGCGCCCGCGCGATCGGTGTCGGCCTCGGCGTTCCCGGACCGAGCGAACTGGGCATCGTCGACGGCATCGTCTGCGACCGGGCCTTTCTTGAGGACCGGTTCGAACGCGCCCTCGAACTCACCACCGTGCCGCACCTCGTCGCGGCCGGCCTCGGCGCCCCGCACGTGATCATGGACGTGCTCGCCGCGAGCGCCCTCGCCCGGTCGTACGGCGCCCTGCCGGCCACCATCCACACGGCGCTCGAAACCTTCCACCTTGACGCGCACCGCATCGAGACCGTGGCCATCGGCGACGGCGTGGAATGGGTCGACGATTCCAAGGCCACCAACCCGCACGCCGCCGACGCCTCCCTGGCCGCGTACGAGTCGGTGGTCTGGCTGGTTGGCGGGCTGCTCAAGGGGGTCGATATCGACCAGCTCGTGCACAAGCACGTCGGTCGCCTGCGCGGGGCGATCATTATCGGCGTCGATCGCCTGGCATTACGCGAGGCATTCGCGCGACACGCCCCCGACCTGACCGTGTTCGAGATCGACCCGGACGACACTGGAGCCAATGGCACTGGACAGGTGATGACTCGGGCGGTGCGGCTCGCCGCCGAACTCGCTCGGGCCGGCGACACGGTACTGCTCGCACCGGCCGCGGCATCCATGGACCAGTTCGAGAGCTACGCCGAACGCGGCCGGCTCTTCAATCAGGCAGTACACGACCTTCTAGGCAGGTGACGCGGATGGTACAGGTTCCGCGAAACCCCGCTTCCCGCACCCGGCCGGCCACGCAGACCCCGCGCAGCACGAGCGAGCCCCGCACCAGTGCCCACCAGACGCCCAGTGCCCACCAGACGCCCAGCGCCCACCAGACGCCCAGTGCCCACCAGACGCCTCGCCAGACGCCCAGTGCCCACCAGACGCCCAGTGCCCACCAGACGCCCGGCGCGCGCCAAGCCGGGCGCCCGACGCGGATACCGGAGGCGCCGGCAGCGGAAACACCGGGCGGGCCATCCGTTCGAATCAACCTCGGTCGGGTGTTCAAGGCTGAGGGCGGCAATTACTTTCTGCTGCTCGGCACGACCCTGTTTTTGGTCATTTTCGGCCTGGTCATGGTGCTGTCGTCGTCGTCGGTCGACTCGTTCCTGGCCGATATGGGCTTCTTCGGCGGTCTGCTGCGCCAGGGTATGTTCGCGCTGATCGGCATTCCGCTGATGCTCGTGGTGAGCCGGCTGCCGCTCGCATTCTGGCGGCGGGTGGCCTGGCCGTCACTGCTGATCACCTGTTTTCTGCAGTTTCTCGTCGTGGGTACCGGGCTCGGCCGTGGCACCGGTGGTAACACCAACTGGCTGAACATCGGCGGTATCCAGTTTCAACCGTCCGAGGGCATCAAGGTGGCCCTCATCATCTGGCTCGGCATGATCCTTTCGCAGAAACAGCACAAGCTCGACGACTGGAAGCACGTGTTCATTCCCGTTTTCGGCGTCGGCGGCGGCGCCGTACTGCTCGTCATGATCGGCGGTGACCTCGGAACCGCCATGATCATGGCCAGCATCCTGTTCGGCGCACTGTTCTTCGCCGGAGTCAAACTGCGCCTGCTCGCGGTGCCGCTGATGGTCGGTGTGGGTGGCGCGGTGCTGCTGGCCATCGTGAGCCCCAACCGGCTGACCCGCATCATGAGCTTTCTCAACGAGGGTTGCACCGAACTCAGCGGCGAGATCTCCGCGAGCTGCTGGCAACCGCTGCACGGTACCTGGGCGCTGGCCAATGGCGGCGTGTTAGGTGTGGGCCTCGGCAATTCCAAGGCCAAGTGGTCCTGGCTGCCGGCCGCCGACAACGACTACATTTTCGCCATTATCGGTGAAGAGCTCGGCCTGATCGGCTGCGTCGTCGTGCTCGGCATGTTCATCCTGCTGGCCTTCGCCTTCCTGCGCATCATGCGAACGGCCACGACCGTGCAGGCGAAGGTCTCGACGGCCGCCGTCATGGTCTGGATCATCGGGCAGGCCTTGGTCAACATCGGCGTCGTGCTCGGGGTGTTCCCGGTGCTGGGGGTACCGTTGCCGCTCATCTCGGCCGGTGGTACCGCCCTGCTCACCACCCTCGTCGCGATCGGCATCGTGCTCTCTTTCGCGCGCGGCGACCGCTCGAGCGAACCGCAGAGCGATTTCCACCAGAACGATTTTCGCGACACCGATCGTGTTGAGGCTGACCGGTCATGACAACGTACCTGCTGGCGGGCGGCGGAACCGCCGGCCACGTCAACCCCCTGCTCGCCGTCGCCGACCGCATTCGCGCCACCGAAACGGATGCCACGGTGCTGGTTCTCGGCACCGCCGAGGGTCTCGAGGCGCGCCTGGTCCCGGCCCGCGGCTACGAGCTCATCGTCGTTCCCCGGGTTCCGTTTCCGCGCCGACCGAACCGGGCGGCCCTGCGCTTTCTGCCGCGTTTTACTGCGGCGGTGAGTGCGGTCACGGAGGTGATCCGCACGCGCCGCGTCGACGTGGTCGTCGGCTTTGGCGGTTACGTGTCGACGCCGGCCTACCTCGCGGCCCGGCGGGCCGCGGTACCGATCGTCATCCACGAGGCCAACGCCAAGCCGGGACTGGCCAACAAACTCGGCGCCCGCCTGACCCGGCACGTCGGTGTCGCCTTCGCCGGCACGCCCATTCGGCATGCCCGCGTCGTCGGAATGCCGCTCCGGCCTGAAATCGAAGAACTCGATTGTTCGGCGACCAGGCCCGCAGCCCTCGCCTTCTTCGCGCTCGCCCCCGACCGGCCCGTGCTGCTCGTCACCGGCGGGTCGCTCGGTGCGCGTCGGTTGAACGCCACCATGGTCGAGTCCGCTCCCGCCATCGTCGCCGCAGGCTGGCAGGTGCTGCACATCACCGGCCTCAAGGCCGAGGTCGTCGACTCCGGCCTGCCCCACTACCACCTGCTCTCCTACTGCGACCGGATGGACCTCGCCCTTGCCGCGGCTGATTTCGCCGTCACCCGGGCGGGAGCTGCGACGGTGAGCGAACTGTGCGCGCTCGGCATTCCCGCCGTGTACGTGCCATACCCGGTCGGTAACGGTGAGCAACGCTTCAACGCCACACCGGTACTGGTGGCCGGAGGGGGCGTGCTGATCGACGACAAGGACTTCGTGCCCGCCTGGGTGCAGGGCGAGCTGGTGGCCCTGTTGGGTGACCGGGCGCGGCTGGCGGCGCTGAAGCGGGGGGCGGCATCCGTTGGCGCACGCGACGGGACGGCCCGCATGCTCGACCTCATCCACGGCGCTCTTGCGTCGTGATCCGCAGGTCGCACGCGTAACGTAGTGCCCGCACGAACTGTTTCACCAGCTGCACATGTATTAGCTGCACATCCATCAGCTACAACCGAGAAGAGCGCACTCCCGTGATCAAACCAGACCTCACCCTGACCATTCCCGACCAGCTCGGAAGTGTGCACTTCGTGGGCATCGGCGGATCCGGCATGAGCGGCATCGCTCGCCTTTTCTTGAACCGCGGCTACACGGTCACCGGCTCCGACGTGAAAGAATCACCCAATGTCACTGCGCTGCGCGAACTCGGCGCGACCGTGTTCATCGGGCACGACGCGGCCAACGTCGGCGCCGCCGACACGCTCGTCGTCACCGGGGCGCTCTGGCAGGACAACCCCGAGTACGTGCTCGCGAATGAACGCGGCCTGCCGGTGTTGCACCGCGCGCAAGCCCTGGCCTGGCTCATTCGCGCCCAGCGCCTCGTTGCGGTGGCCGGCGCGCACGGCAAGACCACCTCGACCGGAATGATCGTGACCGGGCTGCTCGGCCTCGGCCAGGACCCGAGCTTCGTCAACGGCGGTGTGATCGAATCGCTCGGGGTCAGCTCCGCGAGCGGCGCCGACGACCTGTTCGTGGTCGAAGCCGACGAATCCGACGGCTCCTTTCTGCTGTACCACACGGCGGTTGCGCTGGTCACGAACGTCGATCCCGACCACCTCGACCACTACGGCTCGCTCGAAGCCTTCGAGGCAGCCTTCGTCGAATTCAGCCGCAACGCGAGCGAACTCGTCGTCATCTCCTCCGACGACGTCGGCGCGGTGCGGGTCACCGCAACGATCGCGGCAGCGGATGCCTCCGCCCGCGTGATCACGTTCGGCGAGCACCCCGATTCCACCGCGCGCGTGCACTCCATCACCACGACCGGCCCGGTGAGCTTCAGCGTCGCCTGGCAGGGCCAGGATTACAGCGCCACCCTGCGCATCCCCGGCAAGCACAACGCCATCAACGCGGCCGGCGCCTTCGCCGTGTTGGTCGGCCTCGGCTTCGACCCCGCGGCCAGCCTTGACGCCATCGCCGGTTTCGGTGGCACCCAGCGTCGGTTCGAACTGCACGGCACGGTCAAGGGCGTCAGCGTCTACGACGACTATGCCCACCACCCGACCGAGGTCGCCGCCGCGCTGGCTGCGGCCCGCACCGTCGTGGGTGAGGGCCGCATCATCGCCGTGCACCAGCCGCACCTGTACAGCCGTACCCGCCTGTTCGCGCAGGAATTCGCGGAGACCCTCGAGGCCTTTGCCGACCAGACCATCGTGCTCGGCGTCTACGGCGCCCGTGAAGATCCTGAGCCCGGCGTGACCGGCGCACTCGTGTCGGAGCGGTTCCGCGACCCGTCCCACGTCGCCTACGTGCCCGACTGGCAGGATGCCGCCGACTACCTGGCCAGCATCGCCCGCGCTGGGGACTTCGTCGTGACCCTCGGCTGCGGTGACGTGGATCGCATCGTGCCTCAGCTGCTCGTCTCGCTCGAAAAAGTACGCGGATGAGGCGGTGGTGAGGCGGCCGGCCGGCTTCAACCGCCCCGCGCGGCCAATACCCGAGCCGGCCCGCGCGCCGAATCCGGCCCCGAAACCGGCGACGAAAGTGCCTCGCACCAAGCCCCTGTCCGGAGCACGCGCCGATTCCGCCGCCGCAGCGTCGGTTCGGCCGCCGAACACTCCTGCACCGGCGAAGCCGAAGGGCGCCCGCGGCGGTACGCCCGACCGCGCACGCACGCCGAAAGCCTTCGATTCTTCGGACACGACGACGGAACCGATCGTGTTGACCGGGGGAGACGTATCCGCTTCGCCGTTCACTGTGGTTCCCGCACCGATCGTGCGACCGGCCGTTGCGCCGGCCGCGGAGCCGGAACCGACCTCGGAGCGCTCCGGTGGCACGGCGGGAGCACGCGCGGCCCGGTCGGTACTGCGAGCGGCCCAGCGCGCCCGTAAACGCTTCGAACGGGCCGAGGTGCGGCGGTTCACCGGGCGTGCCCGGCGCAGGCGCACCGCGTGGATCGTCGGTCTGGGCTCTATCGTTTTTGCCTTCGGCCTCATTATCGGCGCGGCCTACTCACCCCTGATGGCCCTGCGCACGATCGAGGTCGTCGGTACCAGCCGTATACCCGCGACGGATGTCTCGGCGGCCCTCACCGGCCAGCTCGGAACACCGCTGCCGCTCATCGATTCCGACGTGGTGAAGGGTGAACTGTCGGAGTTTACTCTCATTCAGAGCTATGTCACCGAGAGTCGCCCGCCCGGAACGCTCGTGGTGCGCATCGTCGAGCGGGTGCCGGTGGGTGTGCTCGCCGGACCGACCGGCTTCGACCTGGTCGATGCCGCCGGCGTTGTCATCGAAACGACGCCGGAACGCACCGCGGGCTACCCGCTTATCGACGCCCCGGATGGCATCGACAGTGCCGGGTTCAAAGCCGCCGCCGCGGTGCTCGCCGTGCTGCCAGAGACCATCCGCAGCCAATTGGATACCGTGACCGCGGTCACCACCGACGACGTCACCCTGAGCCTGCTCGGCGGTGAACGAGTGGTCTGGGGAAGCCCGGAGAAATCCGAGTACAAGGCCGTAGTGCTCGCCGCACTGCTCGTGGGGCACCCGGCCGGCACCGTCAACGAGTACGACGTCTCCTCGCCCGACAGCGCCGTGTTGCGTTAGGTCGCACCTTGTTTGCACTGGATTCGGCGAGTTCTTCACGACACGCGGGCGCACCTCCCCAACGAGGCGGCGTGCCCGCCTACTTTCGTAATCAGGAATTGCATACTCAGCATAACTTTAAACTTCGACTAGAGGTTTAGGGTTCCACCCGGAGGCCGGACGTGTCAAACAATCAAAATTATCTAGCCGTCATCAAGGTTGTCGGTATCGGCGGTGGCGGCGTCAATGCCGTCAACCGCATGATCGAACTGGGCCTCCGCGGTGTCGAGTTCATCGCCATCAATACGGATGCCCAGGCCCTGCTCATGAGCGATGCCGACGTCAAACTCGACGTCGGTCGCGACCTCACGCGCGGTCTTGGTGCGGGCGCTGACCCCGAGGTGGGTCGCCGAGCCGCCGAGGACCACGCCGAAGAGATCGAAGAAGCCCTCGCCGGGGCCGACATGGTCTTCGTCACCGCCGGCGAGGGTGGCGGTACCGGGACCGGTGGCGCTCCCGTCGTCGCCCGCATCGCCAAGTCGATCGGCGCCCTGACCATCGGTGTCGTCACCAAGCCGTTCGGCTTCGAGGGCAAGCGTCGCCAGGCCCAGGCCGAGACCGGTGTGGCCTCGCTCAAGAACGAGGTCGACACGCTCATCGTCGTGCCGAACGACCGCCTGCTGGAAATCAGCGACCGCGGTATCAGCATGCTTGAAGCTTTCGCGACCGCCGACCAGGTGCTCCTCGCCGGTGTGCAGGGCATCACCGATCTGATCACCACCCCCGGCCTGATCAACCTCGACTTCGCCGACGTCAAGTCGGTCATGCAGGGTGCCGGCTCGGCGCTCATGGGCATCGGCTCCGCTCGCGGTGCCGACCGCGCAATCAAGGCAGCCGAACTAGCCGTGGCCTCGCCGCTGCTGGAAGCCTCGATCGACGGCGCCCACGGCGTGCTCCTGTCGATCCAGGGCGGGTCCAACCTCGGTATCTTCGAGATCAATGATGCGGCGCGCCTCGTGCAGGAAGCCGTGCACCCCGAAGCCAACATCATCTTCGGTGCCGTCATCGACGACACCCTCGGTGACGAGGTGCGGGTTACCGTCATCGCGGCCGGCTTCGACGGCGGCGAGCCCGGCGCCAAAGCGGTGGAAGTGCGGCGCGCCGACCTCGTCGCCGCGGGCATCGCGGCTGGAGCCGGCACGGTTACGGCCGGAGCGGGGGCATCCGCGGGCAACGCCGCCGGAGCCGCGGCGACCGACTCGGGCAGCTACAGCGATGGCGAGCTCGCGGCCTCCGTCTGGGGCGGCTCCGACTCGGCCAACGGCGTGACCGTGGCCGACCCGGCGTTTGAAGAAGAAGCCGACGACCTGGACATCCCCGACTTCCTGAAATAAAAGCGATCCACTTGTCCCGGGGCCGACGCCAGTCGTACGGCCTCGGGATGTCGCAATTTCTCCGCACGCAACGAACAGAGCAGCATGAGAATGGTATCTCCCGACGCAGAACCGTCCGGCATGGTTCCCGATGACCTCGCCGCCCGGCTGCACGGCGTGCGCGCCGGCATCATCGACGCCGCACGTTTGGCCGATCGTGATCCGGCCGGCATCACCACGATCGTGGTCACCAAATTTCATCCCGTGGCTCTGATCGAAGAGTTGTACGCGCTCGGCGAGCGCAACATGGGGGAGAACCGGCACCAGGAGGCGCAGTCCAAGGCGGCGCTGCTCGGTGATCTCGACCTCGTCTGGCACTTCGTCGGGCAGGTGCAGGGCAAGAAGGCACGCCAGGTGCGGGCATACGCCGATGTCATCCACTCGGTTGATCGTGAGTCACTTGTGACCGCGCTGGGCTCGGCTGAATCGATCCGTGACTGCTTCATCCAGGTGAATCTCACCGATGACGCGGCGCGCGGCGGTGTGGATCCGCTGAACCTGCCGGCGCTCGTCGACACCGTTCTGGCTGCTCCCGGGCTGCGTCTGCTCGGCCTCATGGCCGTGGCCCCGCTCGCGGAGGAACCGCGCCGGGCCTTCGCACGGGTGCGCGAACTCAGCGAGCAGATTCGTACGCAGGCCCCGGCCGCCATCGCACTGTCCATGGGCATGAGCCAGGACTATGCGGCGGCCGTGCTCGAAGGGGCGACACACCTAAGAATTGGCACCGCAATCACCGGCAATCGCCCGGTGCTCGGTTAATCTCGAAATAGCAAACCAACACGGAGGTCGACATGTCCAACCCGCTCAAGAAAACCATGGTCTATCTGGGTCTGGCAGACGAAGAGCTGGAGTACCAGGCCCCGGCCGGTGCTTCCAACAACGGTGCTTCCAATACCAACGGTGCTGCCACCCACGGCTCCACCACCCATGTCAGTGCCGTTCCGACACGCGGACACGACAGTGTCGCCCACTCCAACGCGGCCCAGAACCATGTTGGGCGAGCGCCGGTGACCCCGCTGCGAAAGACTTCGACCCCCCAGGATGTGGCTGCGTCTGAAATGAATGAAATCCTCACGGTTCACCCGCGCGCCTACAAGGACGCCCAGGTCATCGCCGAATCCTTCCGCGAAGGAATCCCGGTCATCATCAACCTGTCGCAGATGAGCGACGGGGATGCTCGCCGCCTCATCGACTTCGCGAGCGGCCTGTCACAGGGCCTGTACGGCAAGATCGAGCGCGTCACCGCCAAGGTCTTCCTGCTCTCACCATCCCACGTCGTCGTCTCCGGCGACAGCACCACCGAAGAGGGCGCTGAGGACAGCTCCTTCTTCGCGCAAGGCTAGACTTAGGTGTGACTGGTATACCGATCCTGGGGAATCTTCTCTATTTCCTGTTCTTCATGTATTTCCTCGTGCTGTGGGGTCGATTCATCATCGATCTCGTGCGCGGAGTCAACCGGGCATGGCGTCCTCAGGGCGTCCTGCTCGTTGGTGTTGAACTGGTCTATACACTGACCGATCCGCCGGTACGTTTCTTCCGCCGCCTGGTCCCGCCGCTTCGCATCGGGCCCATCGCTTTGGATTTCGGCTTCACGCTGACGATGCTTTGCTGCATCGTAGGTATGTCCTTGTCGGGCTTACTGTAATCGTCCAACCGGGGCATGTATCCTTGTCGGATGGCCCGTCTCGAGCTGTACTCGCTCGTCGGCAGCCCGTAGTCAATCCAGTACCTGAGTCACTCATCGGCTCAAGTCAGTCAAATGTTCACAATAAATTCAAGTTTTGAGGGTGGAAAGCCATGGCGCTAACTCCGGAAGATGTAGTCAACAAAAGGTTCCAGTCGACCAAGTTCCGTGAGGGATACGACCAGGACGAGGTCGATGACTTTCTCGACGAGGTCGTCGTCGAACTGCGTCGCCTGACCAAGGAGAACGAAGAACTGCGCGGCCAGGTCGGCGGCGCTCCTGCCCCCGCCGCCGAGTCCGAGCCGGCCGTCGCCATTTCGTCCGAGCCGGTCGTCGTCGAACCCGTCGTCGCCGCTACGATCGCAGCTGTCGCCGCCACACCGATCGACGAGACGGCCGGTACGACCAACCTGCTGCAGCTGGCTCGCCGCCTGCACGAAGAGCACGTCAAGGAAGGCGCCGACAAGCGCGACACCCTGATCGCGGAAGGGCACGCCACTGCGGCTCGCGTCATCGCTGAAGCCGAGACCCAGCAGCGTATCCAGCTGCAGAAGCTCGACCAAGAGCGTTTCACCCTCGAAGGCAAGATCGACGAGTTGCGTACATTCGAGCGCGAATACCGATTGAAGCTCAAGAGCTACATCGAGGGTCAGCTGCACGACCTCGACGCGAGCTCGGTCGGCTCCCCGGCTGACGCCAACGCGCCGAAGCCCAGCTTCCAGGGCTTTGGAGCCTAGGGCACGAACGAAGAAGCGTTGGCGAGCGCTTATCGTTCTAGCCCTCGTCGCGCTGGGCATTTACGCGCTCGATCAATACAGCAAGTACCTCGTTGTCGCTTCGATGACCGAGGGTTCCGTGATTCGGGTTCTGAACGACCTGCTGCAACTGCATTTCGTTCGGAACCCGGGCGCGGCGTTCTCCCTAGCGAGCGGCTCCACCTGGATCTTCTCGATCATCGCCGCCGCCGTCGTGGTGTTCATCTTTTGGTTCGCCCGCCGCATCCGCTCACTGGCCTGGGGTTTCGTCTTCGGACTGCTCCTCGGCGGTGTGCTCGGTAATCTGACCGACCGATTGCTGCGTGAACCCGGCTTCGGCGTGGGGCACGTGGTCGACTTCATCTCGACCCCCTGGCTGTTGCCGGCAATCTACAATGTCGCCGATATGGCCATCGTCACAAGCATGGCCATCTTCATGATCCTGACCATCCGCGGCATCGGCCTCGATGGAAACAAGGTCGTGGCTGTCAACAAGACCGCCGCAGTGCCTGACGAAACTGCAGTGCCTATCGAAACTGCAATGCCAATCGAAACTGCTGTGCTTGTCGAAACTGCAGTGCCTATCGAAACTGCTGTGCTTGTCGAAACTGCAGTGCCTATCGAAACTGCTGTGCTTGTCGAAACTGCCGTGCCACTCGAAATTCCCCTTCATCAAACGGATGCTGTGAGCCCCGATACCAAGACCCGCGACCCCCTGACCCGCGACCGACCGGCCCCCGGGGCCGAGGCCCGGCCGTGACCGGTTCGCTCGATCTGAGCACGCCACCGGAACGGAGATCGCTTCCGCTCCCGGACGGCCTGGAGGGCGTGCGCGTCGATGCCGGACTGGCCAAGCTGTTCGGCTTCTCCCGCAGCTTCGCCGCCGAAGTCTCCGAGGCCGGCGGCGTCGTGCTCGACGGCACCGTTGTCGGCAAGTCCGACCGGTTGCGGGCCGGCAGCTGGATCGAAGTGACCTGGCAACCCAAACAGCCGGTGCGCATCATCCCCATCGCCGTACCCGACCTCACCGTCGTGCACGACGACGAGAGCATCGTCGTCATCAACAAGCCCGCTGGCGTCGCCGCCCACCCGAGCGTCGGCTGGACCGGACCGACCGTTCCCGGCGCCCTCGCGGCCGCCGGCTACCGCATCGCCACCTCGGGCGCTGCCGAACGTGCCGGCATCGTGCACCGCCTCGATGTGGGAACAAGCGGCCTTATGGTCGTAGCCAAGTCGGAAACGGCCTATGTCGCGCTCAAGAAGGCGTTCCACGACCGGGAGGTGGAGAAGATCTACCACGCCGTCGTGCAGGGGCACCCTGACCCGCTCACCGGAACCATCGACGCACCGATCGGCCGCCATCCGCGGTCGGACTGGAAATTCGCGGTCATGGCCGACGGCAAGCATTCGATCACCCACTACGAGACCCTTGAAGCCTTCCCCTCCGCCTCGCTGCTCGAGGTGCACCTGGAGACCGGGCGAACCCACCAGATCCGGGTGCACATGACCGCGCAGCGGCATCCGTGTGTCGGCGACGCCATGTACGGCGCCGATCCGTCGATCACAGCCCGGCTCGGACTGAAACGCCAATGGCTGCACGCGAAGCAGCTGGCCTTCACCCACCCGGACACCCACGCATGGGTCACCTACAACGCCGACTACCCGGCCGACCTCAACCACGCTCTGGCAGTGCTGCGCGGAGACTGACCCGTGGCTCGTCCCTAACCGTTCCATCAAATCGTCGGAGTCATTGTGAGTAACCCGGTCACCGCCACCGATTCGTTCGTGCACCTGCACGTGCACAGCGAATATTCCATGCTGGACGGTGCGGCACGGGTGAAACCCTTGATCAAAGCTGCGGTCGAGCAGGGGATGCCGGCGGTTGCGATCACCGACCACGGCAACGTGTTCGGTGCCTTCGACTTCTGGAAGAGCGCAACCGACGCCGGCATCAAACCCATCATCGGCACGGAGGCGTACATCACCCCCGGCACCGATCGCCGCGACAAGACCCGGGTGCGCTGGGGTACGAGCGGGCAGAACCGTGACGACGTCGGTGGAGCCGGCTCGTACACCCACATGACGCTGCTCTCCGAGAACACCGCGGGCATGCACAACCTGTTCCGGCTCTCTTCGAAGGCGAGCCTCGAGGGCTACTACTTCAAACCGCGCATGGACCGCGAACTGCTCAGCCAGTACTCGAAGGGCCTGATCGGAACGACCGGCTGCGTCGGTGGCGAAGTGCAGACCCGCCTGCGCCTCGGTCAGTACGCGGAGGCGAAGAAAGCCGCCGGTGATTTTCAGGACATCTTCGGTAAGGAGAACTTCTTCTGCGAGATCATGGACCACGGCATCGACATCGAACGCCGCACCATGACCGACCTGCTCAAGCTCGCCAAGGAACTCGACCTGCCGCTGCTGGCCAGCAACGACCTGCACTACACCCACGCGCACGACGCCACCGCCCACGCCGCCCTGCTGTGCGTGCAGTCGGCGTCGACCCTCGATGACCCGAACCGGTTCAAGTTCGACTCCAACGAGTTCTACCTCAAGACTGCCGCTCAGATGCGGCACTTGTTTCGCGACCACCCCGAATCCTGCGACAATACGCTGCTCATCGCCGAGCGCTGCGAGGTGGAATTCAATACCAAAGCCAACTACATGCCCCGCTTTCCCTGCCCGGAGGGCGAGAACGAGGAGAGCTGGTTCATCAAGGAGAACGAGATCGGGCTGGCCAAACGCTACCCGAAGGGCATCCCCGACGACGTGCGCAAGCGTGCCGACTACGAAATCGGGATCATCGTGCAGATGGGGTTTCCCGGCTACTTTCTCGTCGTCGCCGACTTCATCATGTGGTCTAAGCAGCAGGGCATCCGCGTCGGCCCCGGCCGCGGCTCGGGCGCCGGCTCGATGGTCGCCTACGCGATGGGCATCACCGACCTCGACCCGCTCGTGCACGGGCTCATCTTCGAACGATTCCTAAACCCCGACCGCGTCTCCATGCCCGACTTCGACGTCGACTTCGACGAGCGTCGCCGCGGCGAGGTCATTAAGTACGTCACCGAGAAGTACGGTGAGGAACGCGTCGCCCAGATCGTCACCTACGGCACGATCAAAGCCAAGCAGGCCCTGAAAGACGCCTCCCGCGTGCTCGGCTTTCCGTTCGGCATGGGTGACAAACTCACCAAGGCCATGCCGCCGGCCATCATGGGCAAGGACGTGCCGCTCACCGGCATGTTCGACAAGGACCACCCGCGTTACCGCGAGGCAGCCGATTTTCGCGCTGTCATCGAGAGCGACCCCGAAGCCCGCACCGTCTTCGACACCGCCCTCGGCCTCGAAAACCTGAAACGTCAGTGGGGCGTGCACGCCGCCGGCGTGATCATGTCGAGCGACCCCCTGATCGACATCATTCCGATCATGAAGCGTGAAGCGGATGGTCAGGTCGTAACGCAATTTGATTACCCGGCTTCCGAAGCCCTCGGACTGATCAAGATGGACTTCCTGGGGCTGCGCAACCTCACCATCATCGACGACACCCTCGATAACATAGCCGTCAATCGCGGTCACCGGCCCGTGCTCGAAGACCTCGGGCTCGAAGACCCCGCCGCCTACGAACTGCTCGCCCGCGGCGACACTCTCGGCGTGTTCCAGCTCGACGGCGGGCCGATGCGCGCCCTACTTCGGCTGATGAAGCCCGACAACTTCGAAGACATCTCCGCCGTCATCGCCCTATACCGTCCGGGGCCCATGGGTGCCAACTCGCACACTAACTACGCGCTGCGCAAGACCGGTGTGCAGGAGATCATGCCCATCCACAAGGAGCTCGAAGAGCCCCTCAGGGACGTCATCGGCACCACCTACGGCCTGATCGTGTACCAGGAGCAGGTCATGTCGATCGCGCAGGTACTCGCCGGCTTCACGCTCGGTGAAGCTGACCTGCTGCGCCGCGCCATGGGTAAGAAGAAGAAGTCCGAGCTGGACAAGCAGTTCGAGGGCTTCTCGAAGGGCATGCAGGACCGCGGCTACTCCATGGACGCTGTCACCACGGTCTGGAACATCCTGCTGCCGTTCTCCGACTACGCCTTCAACAAGGCGCACTCGGCCGCCTACGGCGTGCTCTCCTACTGGACCGCTTATCTCAAGGCCGTCTACCCGGCCGAATACATGGCGGCCCTGCTCACGAGCGTCGGGGACTCCCGGGACAAACTTGCGCTCTACCTCAACGAGTGCCGCCGCATGGGCATCCAGGTGCTGGCGCCCGACGTTAACGAGTCGATCGGGTTCTTCGCCGCGGTGGGCACCGACATCCGCTTTGGTCTGGGCGCTGTGCGCAACGTCGGTTTCAACGTGGTCGAAGCCATTCGCGGCGCGCGTGAGGAGAAGGGACGATTCGAGTCATTCCACGATTTTCTCCGCAAGGTGCCGCTGCAAGTCGCCAACAAGCGCACGATCGAATCGCTCGTCAAGGCCGGGGCGTTCGACTCGCTCGGCGCGACCCGGCGCGGCATGGTCGAGATTCATGAATCGGCGGTCGAATCGGCCGTCAAGATCAAGCGGGAGGAGAGCAACGGCAATGTCGGGTTCGACTTCGACAGCCTGTTCGACGAACCGCAGGACACCGAGCAGGTGCCAGACCGGCCCGAATGGAGCAAGAAGGAGAAGCTCGCCTACGAACGCGACATGCTCGGACTGTACGTGTCCGACCATCCGCTCGCCGGGCTGGAAATACCGCTTGCCAAGCACGCCAGCACCACGATCGCTGACCTGATCGCGTCCGAGTCGACCGAAGACGGCGACACGGTGACCGTGGCCGGCCTGATCACGAGCGTGCAGCACCGCATCGCCAAGAAATCGGGCAACCAGTACGGCATGATCCAGGTCGAGGACTTCGGCGGTGAGATCACCGCGATGTTCATGGGCAAGGCCTACCTCGAGTTCGCGCCCGAACTGATCAGCGACTCGGTCGTGGTCGTGCGCGGTCGGGTCAGCCTGCGCGACGACGGAATGAACCTGCACGCGTTCAGCGTGTTCCAGCCGGAACTCGGCCAGGGTTCAGACCAGAGCACGGTCTCGATCACGGTGGGGGAGGCCCGCGCGACCACCGACACGGTGAGTGCGCTCGGCGAGATCCTCAAGCGCCATGCCGGCGATGCCGAGGTACGACTCAAACTGGTCAAGGGTGATGTGGCGCGGGTGTTCGAGCTGCCGCACCGGGTGAAGGTGAGCGCCGACCTGTTCGGCGAGCTCAAAAGCATTCTCGGCCCCAGCTGCCTCACCTGAACTCGTCTGCACGGACCGCAGTGCACTGACAGGATGCCCGCCTAGGCTGGAACCATGCACAAGCGTGAGCCGATCTACTCGACCGCTATCGGCGCCGGGCGCACCCTGTTCGGACTGCTCCGGGTGCGCCAGACCACCACCGGGCTCCCGCAGCTGCCGGCCACCGGCGGCGCTGTGCTTGCCATCACCCACTTCGGCTACCTAGACTTCGCCCTGGTCGAGTGGGTCACCTGGCTGCACAACCGCCGGCGCATCCGCTTCATGGCCAAGAAGGGTGCCTTCGACCAGCCGCTACTGGGCACGCTGCTGCGCGGAATGAAACACATTTCGGTCGATATGGAGAGCGGCGGGGAGGCCTACGCCGAGGCCGTGGCGGCTCTGCGCATTGGTGAACTGCTCGGCGTGTTCCCCGAAGGCGGCGTCAATGCCTCGTTCACCGTACGCGAACTCAAGACCGGTGCGGTGCGCATGGCGCAGGCCGCGAACGTGCCGATCATCCCGGTCGCCGTGTGGGGCGGGCACCGTCTCATGACCAAGAACCACCGGTCAAAGCTGCGGGAGCGGTTCGGCGTGCCGGTGAGCATCCGCTTTGGTCAGCCTTTTTCAGCGGATGCCACCGCCCCGGCAGACCGCGACGTCGCGGCAACGACGCTGCGGCTCCACGACACCCTGCAGCAGCTCGTCGACGCGGTGCAGGCAGAGTACCCGGTGTCGGGCGCCGGCCACTGGTGGCAGCCCGCGCATCTCGGCGGGACCGCGCCAACCCCGGCCGAGGCTGCCGTCGTCGAGACAGAACGCCGCCGCCGCAGGGCGGCCGCTACGAAGCTGAGAGCCTAACCCCTAGCCATGACGTGATCAGTTGCAGTACTCGCAATCCAGACCGCCCCTATCAGCGAAGCTCGGCCGCCCGGAGGTGGCGGATGAGGGGGTTGGTAAAATCTTTCTGATCGGCGGTGAGTAACGTGTGCCCGGCGCCGGGAAGCATCACGAATGCGGCATCGGGTATCAAACGTGCGACGGCCTCGCCGTGAGCCACCGGAAAAATTGAGTCCATTTCGCCGTGCATGACGAGGGACGGGACCGACACGGTACCGAGGTCGCCGTGTCTGGGGTGTGTGAACTCCATGGCAGGGGGATTGGAGATTGTGGCGGCGATATCGTCGGCTCGATCTACGTCGCTAATGATGAACTGGCGGATTCGATCCTCGTCGAATCGGGGTGATAGGCCATCGCAGGCGCGAGTGTCCTCGAGGAGGTAATCAATAGCGGCCACTCTCGATTCGAGATCATCAGGGAGAACGGGAAAGGTACCGGTTCCGGAAGGAAGGTCTGGCGCCCCGGTGGTTGCCCCCATCAATGTCAGAGAGCGCAACCGGTCGGGGTGGTCGATGGCCAGAATAGTGGCGATCCCTGATCCCAGGGAGTGGCCGATCACGTGCGTGGAACGTAGACCGAGCGAGTCGCAGATACGCAAGGCATCGGCCGCCAATCGTGGGTGGAGTAGCCGGGGCGCCCGCGTGGAAAACTCGTCGACCGGCCGGTGTCCCGCTGGTCGTAACGGATCACGAAGAACCCAGAGGATGCGATCGCCTCGCAGACCTCGGCCGGCCACCACAGCATGGAGGCTGACATCCCGGCGATCAGAAGCACGGGAGGGTCACGTTGCTCTCCGTACATCTCGACGCAGAGCTCGACTTCGTCGAAGGTCACAATGGCATCGCTCAGGGTCGTCATGGGACCACATTACGAACAGTTCGCTTTTCAGGAAAGCGATGATCAACCTCGTTGCTGGGCATGCCGCTCCGCCGGTGCCCGAATCTGCGGAATGTGGGACAACGAGGCGCGGGTCGGCGGGGGTCATGTTTGTCACCTTCGACGCGGCTAGGGCATCTGCAAAGTTGGTTGCTGTCTCGAACCCGGCGCCGAAGGACAGGGATTGATCGCCCGTTCGTTGCAGCCTTGCTCGATTGGTCCTCTGTTACCCGGGGTATGGTTCGCGCCGAGTGGCTGGGCGCGCAGGTTGCCGAGACGTTCTATGACCTGGAAAGCTGCCAGCCCGAAAGCGTCGGTCTAGACGGCGGCGCCCGGTACTCGGTAGGTGCGCTCATGGTAGAGCAGGGCCTCATCGTCAGGGCCCATGCCACCACCCTCGATCTGCACGACGACGACGGCATTATTGTGCACCGACACCCGTTCGACGATGCGGCCGATCATCCAGCTGGTCACGCCCTCTAGCACCGGAAGTCCGTAGGGGCCGGGCTGCCAGTGCTCACCGACGAAGCGTTCGGTGTGCGGCCCGGCGAGTTTCTCGGCGACGCCTCGGTTGTGTGCGCCGAGCATGTGGATAACCACGCGGTCGGCGGCGGCGATCGACGCCCAGGAGCTCGCCGATCGGGCCATGTTGAACGTGGCGAGCGGCGGAACCGCGGAGAGCGACGCGAGGGACGTCGCAGTGAAGCCGACCGGGCTGCCGTCGGGGGCCAAGGTCGTTATCGCGGCGACCCCGGCGGCGTGACGGCGGAACGCGTGCTTGAACGCGGCGAGGTCGTCGGGGGCATTGGGGTCAGCGGCGAGTGGCGGGGCTGCGGCCAGCGTGATCGCGGGCACAGTAGTTACACAGGGTTCAACGTTGCTTTGCATTCTCATCCAACAATCTGTTTCAGTGCCAGCCTATTCCCGTGCGCTGATGGTTACGCCGGGTTCACGGATAGGCTGAGTCACGATGATTCAGACTATTGACCTTCGCGGGAGCGAGCCGACACCGGCCGCACTCCTGGCTTCCGTACCGCGCGCCCTCACGAGCGTCGCCGTCGCCGCCGACATCGCGGCCGAGCTCATCGCCGACGTGCGCGAGCGCGGCGAGGCGGCCCTGCTCGATCAGGCCGAACGCCTCGACCGGGTGCGCCCGGGCCAGGTGCGCGTTCCCGCCAGCCACATTGCCGACGCGATTGCCGGGCTCGACCCGGCCGTGCGTACGGCCATCACCGAGACCATCCGGCGGGTGCGCCTGGCCAGCGCCGCGCAGGTGCCCCCGCACCTGACGACCACGATCGAGGCCGGGGCCACGGTCACGCAGCGCTGGCAGCCGGTGAACCGGGTCGGCCTCTACGTTCCCGGCGGTAAGGCCGTCTACCCTTCGAGCGTCGTGATGAACGTCGTACCCGCCCAGGTCTCCGGCGTGCAGTCGATCGCTCTGGCTTCGCCACCTCAGAGCCACTTCGACGGCCGTGTACACCCGACCATCCTCGCTGTCGCCGGGCTGCTCGGCGTCGATGAGATCTACGCCATGGGCGGCGCCGGCGCGATCGGCGCCCTCGCCTACGGGGTCGCCGGTATCGGTCTCGAGCCGGTGCAGATCGTCACCGGACCCGGCAACGTCTACGTCGCCGCTGCCAAACGCCTCATTCGTGGGCAGGCCGGCATCGACTCCGAGGCCGGCCCCACCGATATCCTCGTGATAGCGGATGCCGCCGCCGACCCGCTGCTCATCGCTGCCGACCTGGTCAGCCAGGCGGAGCACGACGAACTGGCCGCGGCCGTGCTCGTGACCGATTCGCCCGACCTCGCCGACGCCGTCGCGGCGCGCCTGAGTGTGCTGGCGGCATCGACTTTTCACAGCGAACGGGTGACCGCGGCGCTGGGCGGCCGCCAGTCGGCGATCGTGCTCGTCGACGACCTGAAGGTCGCCGCCGCCTTCAGCAATGCGTTCGGACCGGAGCACCTCGAGATTCAGACCAGCGATCCCGATGCGGTGCTCGCCACCATCGAGAACGCCGGCGCGATCTTTCTCGGCCCATACTCGCCGGTGAGCCTCGGCGACTACGTCGCCGGCTCTAACCACGTGCTGCCGACCGGAGGCCAGGCCCGATTCTCGTCGGGCCTCGGCGCCTACACGTTCCTGCGTCCCCAGCAAATCGTGCGGTACAGCCGCCAGGCGCTTGAAGCGGTCGCCGAGCACATCGCGGCGCTCTCCAACGCGGAGGCCCTGCCGGCGCACGGCGACGCGGTCACCGCCCGGTTCCAATAAGCCCCCGGGCACGAGAGCGGGTGATGGCGCTTCGGCCCACCCGAAGCAAGCATTCACCGGCTTGCGCGAATAACTCTGGTTTGTGGACCGCTAGGCTGGCAGCACCATGTTTTGCCCGTTCTGTCGCCACCCCGATTCCCGAGTCGTCGACTCGCGCACGAGCGACGACGGACTGTCGATCCGACGCCGTCGGCAGTGCCCGGAGTGCGGCCGCCGCTTCAGCACCAGCGAGACTGCGAGCCTCAACATCATCAAGCGCAGCGGCGTTGTCGAACCGTTCAGTCGGGAGAAGATCGTCTCCGGCGTGCGTAAGGCCTGCCAGGGGCGGCCAGTGACGGACTCCGACCTCGCCATGCTGGCCCAGAAGGTCGAGGAGACCATCCGCCAGACCGGTGCCTCGCAGGTTGACGCCAACGATATCGGTCTGGCGATTCTGCCGCCGCTGCGTGACCTCGACGAGGTCGCCTACCTGCGCTTCGCGAGCGTCTACCAGGGTTTTGACTCGCTCGACGACTTCGAGAGCGCCATCACCCAGCTGCGCACCGAGCACACGATACGTTCGCAGACCCACACGGCGGCGGATGCCGCTCCGGTCGACACCGCACCCACCTCCAACAAACCTTAGGGCACGATGTATCCGCTGTTCTTCAAGCTCGTGCTCACCCGGATGGATCCCGAGCGCGCCCACCACCTGGCCTTCACCGTTATCCGGTTGCTGCCGAACCTCGGGATCGGGCGCCTCGTGCACCGGTTCACCCGCCCCCGCACCGATCTGAGCGTGAGAACGCTCGGCCTGCACTTCACGTCGCCGTTCGGCGTCGCGGCCGGCTTCGACAAAGACGGTGAGGCCGTGCTTGGGCTTGGCCAGCTCGGCTTCGGCCACATCGAGGTGGGCACACTCACCGCGCTCGCCCAGCCAGGCAACCCGAAACCTCGCCTGTTCCGGCTCGTGGCCGATGGCGCGATCATCAATCGCATGGGCTTCAACAACCACGGCGCCGCCGCGGCCGTTGTGCGGCTCACCCGGGTGCGTGCCGTCCGTGGCCGCCCGGTGCTCGGCATCAACATCGGCAAGAGTCGCGTCACCGCCGTCGAGGACGCCACGGCCGATTACCTGCGGAGCGCTCAAACCCTCGCCGCCGTCGCCGACTATCTCGTGGTCAACGTGAGTTCGCCCAACACGCCGGGCCTGCGCGGACTGCAGGAGCTGGACCAGTTGGCTCCGCTGCTGACGGCGGTCAAACGAGCCGCCGGCACCACCCCGCTGCTCGTGAAAATCGCCCCCGACCTCGAGGACGCCGAAGTCGCACGCATCGCTGCCCTCGCCGTCGAACTCGGCCTGGACGGCATCATCGCCACCAATACGACGATCTCCCGCACCGGTCTCAAAACGGATGCCGCCACCGTCGCCGCTGCCGGAGCAGGCGGGCTGTCCGGCGCCCCGCTGCACGCCCGGTCGCTCGCCATCCTGCAGCAGATTCGTGCCGTCGTGCCGCCCGAATTCTGCGTCATCTCGGTCGGCGGGGTGGACACGGCCGCCCAGGTGGCTGAACGCCTCGCCGCCGGCGCCACCCTCGTGCAGGGGTATACGGCGTTCCTCTACCGCGGTCCCCTGTGGGCCCGGCAGATCAACCGCGGACTCGACCGTATCCTGGCGCCTTCCGGCCCGTAACCACAGGTTCAGGCCGACCGGGCATCGAGCCGTTCTAGCGGAGGATATCCTCCCTTTGTCGTCATCCGTTCGAAACAAAGTCGAACTGGGACCGATACATGACACGCATACACTTCCACCTTGGGTTCTTCGTGCGCTTCGACAGCACCCGAGAACCAGTGTTTCAGCAACCACAGCAGCTGTATCCCTACAGCGCCCTTGCACCCTCGAGAGGAATCCCGCAATGACACCATCCAGAGGCTTGTTCACTCGTCGATCGGCAACCCGGGTGGTGCGCGGCGTAGCGGTCGCTGCCGTCCTGACGCTCTCCCTGGCAGCGTGTGCGGGCGGCGACGCGGAAGTGGCCGGGGCCGACAGCGGTGCGGCATCCTTCGGGGACGCGAGTATTCAGTTCAGCTGGATCAAGAACGCAGAATTCATGGGGGAGTACCTCGCCGATGAGAACGGATACTTCACCGAGGCGGGCTTCGACTCCGTCGACATGATCGAGGGGCCGGCTTCGATCGAAGCGGCCGTCATCTCGGGCAACGTCGACATGGGTATCGGCAACGCGATCTCGACCGGCACCATCATCGCCAACGAGGGTGCACCGCTGAAGATCATCGGCGCCACCTACCAGAAGAACCCGTTCACCATTCTTTCGCTGGCCGACAAGGGCAACATCGCGAGCCTTGACGACCTGAAGGGAAAGACCATCGGCGTCCAGGCCAGCAACCTGAGCCTCTGGGAGGCCTTCCTCGAGATCAACGACATCGACGAAGACTCGCTGACCACTCTTCCGGTGCAGTACGACCCGACCCCGCTGTTCAACGGCGAGGTCGACGGCTGGTTCTCCTACCTCACCAATGAATCCATCGACGCCGAACTGCTCGGACTCGACCCGGTGAACCTGCCGCTGGCCGACTTCGGCCTCCCCTTCGTGGCGGAGACGCTCACGGTCACCGACGACGCGATCAAGAACGACCGGGAGAAGCTCAAGGCTCTGCTCGTGGCCGAGATTCGCGGCTGGACCGACGCGATCAACGACCCGAAGGCCGCCGCGAAACTCACCCTCGACACCTACGGGCCGACCTTCGACCTGACGATCGAGAAGGAGACCCGGCAGGCCGAAATTCAGTCCGTCGACCTCGTCGTGAGCGCCGACACCCTCGCCAACGGCTTGTTCTCGATCAGCGACGAGTTGCAACAGCAGAGCATCGACACCCTCGCGGCGACCGGCCTCTCGATCACCGCGAGCGAGCTGTTTGACATGACGTTGCTCGACGAGGTCTACGCCGAAAACCCCGACCTGCTCGCCTACAGCAAGTAGCGGCAGCCGTCAGTATTGGGCATCCGTCCGAACGAGAAAGCGGATGCCCATCCGGAACGTAAAGTAGATACCTGACCCCAAGAATCACCCAGCTTTGCCAGTGCCAAGGAGCGAACCACGTGAGTAGTACAAATGCCGGAGGTCGCTACTCGGTGACGATCCCGGCGGGCCGTGGCGACGCTGCCGGCACCGGCCTGCACATCTCAGAGTTGCACAAGGTTTTCGCCGTCGGGCGCAACGAAGTCGTCGCCCTCGACAACGCCAACCTGCACACCCACAAGGGCAGCTTTCTCTCGCTGCTTGGGCCGTCCGGTTGCGGAAAATCCACCATCTTACGCATCCTCGCCGGACTGGAACAGCCCACGAGCGGCACCACCCGGGTCGACGGCAAGAGCCCGCAGCAACTGCGACTGGGGCACCAGCTCGGCATTGCCTTCCAGGATTCCGCCCTGCTGCCGTGGCGCAGCGTGCGTTCGAACATTCGCCTGCCGTTCGAGGTCGCGCGCCTTCCAGTCGACGACGCCTACATCGACGAACTGATCGCCCTCGTCGGCCTGCAGGGTTTCGAGAAAGCCAAGCCGACGCAGCTCTCCGGCGGCATGAAGCAGCGGGTGTCGATCGCAAGGTCGCTCGTGCTCAAGCCCTCGGTGCTGCTGCTCGACGAACCCTTCGGGGCCCTCGACGATATGACCAGGCAGCGGCTCAACCTGGAGCTGCTGCGCATCTGGACGCAGAAGCCCGCCACGACGCTCATGGTCACCCACGGCATCGCCGAGGCCATCTTCCTCTCCGACCACGTCGCGGTCATGAGCGCCCGCCCTGGTCGGGTCAAGGAGGTCATCGACGTCGACCTCCCCAGGCCCCGACTGCCCGAGATGATGCGCTCGCCCGAGTTCCACGCCCTGCACGACCGCGCCTCCGACCTGCTGTTCAGCGATGCGGCAGTAACGGGCGACGACCGGTGATCCGCAGCTCGCTGCGCGTCCTGCCCGCCTGGGCGACCGGCCTGATCGGTGCCGCGATCGTCATCGCCCTGTGGTGGATCGGAGCCGTCACCGTGTTCGCCGAGGTCGGCTCAATGCCCGGCGGCGCGGTACCGACCCCGCTCGACGTGCTCGTGCAGCTCGTCAGCGACGGGCCGGCCTTCTACCTGCCTCACGTCAGCGTCACCGTTCTCGAAGCGCTCATCGGCTTCGCCTGGGGCAACGGGCTCGCCCTAACCCTCGCGGCGCTCGTGCTGGTGCTGCCGCGCATCGAGAAGATCGCGATGCAGGTCGCCGTGATCACCTATTGCATTCCGATTGTGGCCATCGGCCCGATCGCGTACATCGTGATCGGTGCGCCAAGCGCGGGCGACCCGGCCGGAACGGCCGTGTTCCTGGCCGCCATGTCGGTGTTCTTCACCACGGTCATCGGGTCGCTCGTTGGCCTCAAGGCAGCGGATGCCGCGAGCCTCGACCTCATCACCGTTTACGGCGGCAGCAGATTCACCCAACTGCGCAAGGTGCGCCTGATCGCCGGGCTGCCCAGTGTGCTCACCGCGCTGCAGGTCGCAGCGCCGGCCGCCTTCATCGGAGCCATTCTGGGGGAGTATCTCGGCGGGGTCAGCCGGGGGCTGGGTATCGCCATGCTCGTGGCCGGATCGACCGCGAACGTCGACCGGGTCTGGAGCCTCGCGCTCGTGGCCGGGGTCACCGCGGGCCTCGGCTACGCCATTTTCGCCGTCATCCTGCGCTTTGCGACGCCGTGGACAACAGGACGTAGCAGCCGATGAGTTTTGCACGGGTAGCGGTCACTACGGTCGCGCGCGGCGTGCTGACCGGGCTCATCACGCTGGTCCTGGTTCTGGTCGCCTGGCAGGGACTGCTCCTGCTGCTGGACATCTCGCCGTTCCTGGCCAAGGGGCCCCTCGACGTCTGGGCCTGGCTGATGGTCGTACCCGATGCCGCCGACAATCGAGCCCTCATCCTCGACAACCTCGCGGTGACCCTCGGCGATGCCTTTCTCGGGTTCGTGGCCGGTCTCACCTGTGCTCTGCTGCTCGCAGTGCTCTTCACGCTGTCGCGGGGCATCGAGCATGCCCTCATGCCCATCGCCCTGCTGCTGCGGTCGGTTCCGCTCGTGGCCCTCGTGCCGATCATCAGCCTCATCACCGGGCGTGGTCTCACGACCGCAGTGGTGATGGGGGCCATCGTCGTGCTGTTTCCGGCGCTCGTGAACATCGCGTTCGGGCTCCGTTCGACCTCACCGCAGATCAGCGACGTGATCACCGTGTATGGCGGCAATGCCTTCACGACCCTGCGCAAGGTTGCGCTGCCGAGTTCGCTGCCGTCCTTCTTCGCCGCGGTGAAGATCTCGGTGCCTGGGGCCATTACCGGCGCGCTGCTAGCGGAATGGCTCACGACCGGCCGGGGACTTGGCAACTCGATCGTCGCTGCCGTCGCCAAGGTGCAGAATTCCGAGGTGTGGGCATCCGTCGTGGTGATCACCATCGTCTCCCTCGCGCTCTACGGCCTGGCCCAGGTGGTCGAGAACCTGGTGCTGCGCCGCATGAGCATGGAGCAGAGCACGGCGGGCTGACCCTTCTGGCGCAGCCCGCGAGTGAGGTTAGAGCAGACCGTGTTCGGCGAGTTGGTTCGCGAGGCTCGATCCGTCGGGTCCATAAACCCACGGGGCCTCCGGACCGCCCTCGATGAGCACGGCGTCGCGGGAGCGCCCACCGGCGAGCACCGCTTCGCTCGGTGACAGCTGACGGATGGCCACGGCCGCGACGCTGCCCGGATAGTCCCGCTGGAAGTCGCTGTAGATGGCCTCGTCGTGCTGACCGTCGTCGCCGATCAGAATCCAACGCATGTGCGGGAACTGCTCGGCGAGTCGCCGCAGGTTGTCCCGTTTGTGCGCACTCCCGCTGCGGAACCAGCGGTCGTGGGTGGGCCCCCAGTCCGTCAGCAGCAGCGCGCCGGCCGGATAGAGGTTGCGGGAGAGAAAACGGGACAGGGTGGGGGCCACGTTCCAGGCGCCGGTGGAGAGGTAGATCACCGGGGCTCCGGGCGTGAACGACGCCAGTCGTTCCAGGAACACGGCCATGCCGGGCGTCGGCACCCTGGCATGCTCGTCGAGCACGAAGGTGTTCCAGGCGGCGAGCAGCGGACGGGGAAGCGTGGTGACCATGACGGTGTCGTCGACGTCGGAGACGATACCGAATCCGATCGTGGGTGCCACGATGAAGAGTGGCGCTTCGGCCACAGCCGAGAATTCGGTGTGCACCCGGGCAACGTGCCAGCCGGCGGGCAGCGACACGGGGACCACGGTGTCGACGACCCCGCCACGATCCGCCTGCACGCGGTGCATCTGGCCGTCGATTTCAATCGTGACCGTGACGTCGTTGACGGGAACGCTCGTGAAGCTGCGCCAGCCTCGAATGCCGGCGTCACGGCCATCCGCTCGGGGCCGCTTCTGGCGTTTCGAGGGTCTGTCCGGCTTGGCCAGCAGTACCCGGCACAGGATGCGCACCCAGGCGGTCGAGCCGTAACCGGTATAGGGAATGACGGTCGGCTGATAGCCGCGGCGTCGGGCGGAATGCTCACGGCGGTCGTGCAACCAGTCTTCGATCCGGGCCGCACGGTGCATGATCCGCTCGGGACTGGGCGCACGCGGCGTGGCGTCTGGAAACTCTGGCACGCCTTCATTCTGCCATGTTTGCTGTGCATCCCCCGATCAGTAATGTGGGATTAGGGTTTTACCCCGTAGGATGGTGATTTATCTTCAAGGGGGATTAATGTCGCTTGGTGGCCTATTGGGTGAACAGACCGGTGCAGCGCTGCAGCAGGTGCGCACCGAGCCGATTCAGCAGCGCAGCGCTGCACGTCTGTCCGGTTTGCTCGATGCGGCCGCCGCCGTCGTGGACGAGGTAGGTTTCGACCGCATCACGACCGCGATGATCGCGGAACGTGCCGGTGCTTCCATCGGCACGGTGTACCGTTACTACCCCGACCGGGTGGCCGTGCTGCACGCCCTGCACGAGCGCGCCGTGGTGCGCTTTCGGCAGCGCGTCGTCGATGAACTCAGCGCCAGCACCCTCGCCTCCTGGTGGGACGCGGTGGACTGCGTCGTGACCGCCTTTGTCAGCCTGTACCGTTCCGAGCCCGGCTTTCGCATCGTGAACTTCGACGACCGCGATGGCGCACCCGCCGCCGATGCCGTGGCCGACGCCGACTTCTTCGCCCGCCGCCTCGCCGATGTGCTCGTGAATGAGTTCGACCTGCCGGCCGGCGACGACCTGATCTTCCGTCTCGAGGTTGCTGTGGAGATGGCCGACGCGCTGCTCGCTCGTGCCTTCCACACCGACCCGGTCGGTGACGAGCGCTTCATCGCCGAATGTCGCCTCGTGCTGCGCAATTACCTCGATGGTTTCTACAGCCCGCAAGCGACCAACCTTCTCACCACCGCGTCCTGACCGTCGCTGGCAGCCGGGCGCTCCTCGGGGTGCCCGGCTTTTCTTGTCGGTAGGCCGGTCTGTTCGCTGCTGGATAAATAATTCTGCGTAATCCGTTTTGCCTGTCGCCGCGAAAAGTGATTGGGTTAGCATCTGGTTTGTGTTGACCCGATGCGAGGAGCGAGCCGCCAGGATGATTGAATTCCACTCGGTGACCAAACAGTTCCCCGACGGCACCCTGGCCGTCGACGACTTCAGCCTCGTGCTGCCGTCCCGCAAGACCACCGTCTTCGTCGGCTCGTCGGGCTGTGGCAAAACCACGCTGCTGCGCATGATCAACCGCATGATCGATCCTTCGAGCGGTTCGATCGAGATCGACGGAATCGATATCGCCAGTGGCTCGGCCGTTGCCCTGCGACGCAGTATCGGCTACGTCATGCAGAATTCCGGACTTCTGCCGCACCGTCGCGTCATCGACAACGTAGCGACCGTGCCGTTGCTCAAGGGCGTCAATAAGGCGGATGCCCATGCGCAGGCACTCGAATTGCTCGACACCGTCGGGCTCGATCGTGCACTCGCCCACCGGTATCCCAGCCAGTTGTCCGGAGGGCAGCAGCAGCGCGTGGGCGTAGCCCGCGGCCTCGCCGTGAACCCGAACATCCTGCTCATGGATGAACCGTTCGGCGCCGTCGACCCGATTGTGCGCGACGATCTTCAGCAGGAACTGTTGCGCCTGCAACGCGACCTGGACAAGACGGTCGTGTTCGTGACCCACGATATCGACGAAGCATTCCTGCTCGGGGACCAGGTCGTGATCCTGGAGAAGGGCGCGCAGATCGCCCAGGTGGGAACCCCGAAGGAGATTCTGGCCAATCCGGCAAGCGACTTTGTCGCCACCTTCATCGGAGCGGACCGCGGAAAGCGACGCCTGGCCGTGGACTCGACCATCGCCCGCAGCGGTGACGATGTAGTGCTCGTAGACGGCGCCGGCTATGTCGCCGGTGTGATCGACGCCCCCGGGGGTGTCCTGCCCGGCGCCGGTGTCGGCGGGACCACGAATTCTCGGGCGCGCAGCGTATCGAACAAGACAGACCAGGCGGGCGATGCCTGATGGTCTGGCTGTGGGACAACCTCGATCTGGTACTCGGGCTGACGGCTGATCACGTTCGTCTGAGTATCATCCCGATCGTGGTCGGTTTCATCGTCTGTATCCCGTTCGGCTGGCTCGCCAACCGGTACACGGCGGCGCGCACCGTGCTGCTGACCCTGGGCGGAGTGCTCTTCACCATTCCGTCGCTGGCTCTGTTCGTCATGCTTCCGGCCATTCTCGGCACCCGCATCCTCGACGAGGCCAACGTGGTCGTGGCGCTCTGCATCTACGCGGTCGCCGTGATGGTGCGCGGGGCAGCGGATGCATTCGCCTCGGTGTCCAGGGACGTCATCTCCTCGTCCACCGCCGTTGGGTTCTCAGCGGTGTCGCGATTTTGGACCGTCGAGTTCCCGCTCGCCGGCCCCGTTCTGTTGGCGAGTCTCCGCGTCGTCTCGGTGAGTACGGTCAGCCTGCTCAGCGTGGGATCGCTGATCGGCGTGCAGAGTCTGGGCTACCTGTTCGTCAACGGCTACCAGCGTGACTTTCCCGAGGAGATCGTGATCGGAATCGGCTTCACCGTGCTGGTCGCCGTGGTCTTCGACACCGTCCTCGTGCTGCTCGGCCGTCTGTTGATGCCGTGGACGCGCCGGGCGCCCCGCCGTCGAGCGGTCACCGCGATCGCCGCCGAGGTGACCGCATGAACCTCTTTCTCGACGCCCTCAACTTTCTGTTTGATCCGGCCAACCTCACCGGCACGAACAGCATCCTGTCGCGCCTCGTCGACCACCTCGCCTACACCGGCCTGAGCATGGCCATAGCCCTCGTCATCGGCCTTCCGCTCGGACTCCTGGTCGGTCACACCGGCCGCGGGCGGAACGCGGTCGTCGCCGTCAGCAGTGCAGCCCGCGCGCTGCCGACCCTCGGGCTGATCTTTCTGATCATCCTGTACACGGGCCTCGGCGTCGGGCCGCTCATCATCGTGCTGGTCATCCTCGCCGTCCCGCCGCTGCTGGCCGGCGCCTATTCCGGACTCGAAGCCGTGAATCGCCAGACCATCGATGCGGCCCGGGCAATCGGCATGACGGAGTGGCAGATTCTTCTCAAGGTGGAGATTCCCCTCGCGATGCCGCTCATCTTCGGCGGCATCCGTTCGGCGACCCTCCAGGTGATCGCCACCGCCACGATCGCCGGCTATGTGGGGCTGACCGGGCTTGGCCGTTTCTTGATCGAGGGGCTTGCCCTGCGTGACTACAAGCTCGCCCTGGCCGGTGCGATACTCGTCATCGCCCTGGCGCTCTGTGTCGATGCGATCCTCGCTCTGACCGGGCGACTCGTCGTTCCGCACGGGGTGGCCCGCGGACTGGCGCGTTCCACCGATAAATCCGACGCGCCCACACCCCGACTGCACGGGCGCGTGTCATCAGCACCATCCAACCCTTAAGGATATGTCTCATGCTCACACAGCACCGAACATCCACCCCCCGTCGTGGTCGCCTGATTCTGGGCGCTGCCCTCGCAACGTCCGTCGCTGCGGCCCTCGTCGGTTGCAGCTCGGGGGATCCGCTGGGCGCCGATTCCGGTGCGCCCGCCGACACCACGAGCATCACCATTGGATCGCAGGGGTTTGCCGAGAGTGAAATTCTCGCGCAGATCTACGGCCAGGTTCTCGCAGCCAACGGTTACACGGTCGACTACAACCCGGGAATCGGTTCGCGAGAGGCGTTCATCCCCGGACTGCAGGACGGTTCCATTGATATGATCCCGGAGTATTCCGGCAACCTCCTCCAGTTCCTAGACTCGTCCGCCACCGCATCCACGTCGGAAGAAATTAAGGAAGCCCTGCCGACAGCGCTTGAACCGGAAGGTCTTACGGTGCTCGACGCCGCACCGGCTGAAAATGCCGACTCCCTCGTCGTGACTCCCGAATTTGCCGCCGCGAACAACCTTGTGACCATCGCCGATCTGGCTCCGATCGCTTCAACGATCACCCTTGGGGCCAACACCGAGTTCCAGATTCGTCCCTACGGTGAGAGCGGCCTCGAGTCTGTATACGGCGTGACCGGGTACACCTTTAAAGCGATCGACGATTTCGGCGGACCGGGAACGCTCAGCGATCTGCTGAGCGGCGCCATCCAGGTTGCTGACATCTACACGACCACGCCCTCGATCAAGCAGAACAACCTCGTCATCCTCGAAGACCCGGAAAACCTCATCGCGGCACAGAACGTCGTCCCCCTGCTGAACTCGGACTTCTCTTCTGACAAGCTCGCAGCACTGCTCAACCCGGTGTCGGCCAAACTAACGACTGACGGTGTGCTCGACCTCAACGAGCAAAGCAACTCAGACGCCAAGCCGTCGCCGGAAAAGCTCGCCACCGAGTGGCTTACCGCCAACGGCTTTCTGTAGCGAGACGCTGCCTCAGGCAGCGAACAGAATGAGTGCCGGCCCGGTCAGGAGTACCGCCGCCACGGTGAGTGCTCCGACCGTGGCGGCGTGACCAAGTGGCACGGCCGGATTCACCAGCCGCGCCACTCGCGGCATTACCTGGTGCGCCGGATGCTCGGGCGCTGCAGCGAGGCCCTGTTCCAGGAATGAAGCGGATGCGGCGGCGCGAGCCGTCGCATCCGCTTCACTGTTGGTGGGCGCGGCGAAACCGGCGAGTGCGAAGCCCACGAGGGCGATCGCGCGGGCCAGGGTGTAATCGTCGACGACGCGGCGGGCGTGATCGTCGGCGAGCATCTCCACCAGCAGGGCGACTGCGTTCTCGGCGCGATTGGCGATGGGGAACCACGGCAGCGCGCTGTGCCAGCTCTTGAACGCGAGCAACACCAGGTGGTGCTGCTGCACGAGGTGGGCTTGTTCGTGGGCGATCACCGCACGAACCTGGTCGGCGTCGAGCAGTCGCAGCAGCCCCTTGGAGAGCACGGTCGCCGAATGCCCGGCCCCGGGCAGGCAATAGGCGACCGGCGCCGGATGGTCGATGACGCGCATGCCCGGCCGGCCGTGCAGCGGATCGCTGAGTAGGGCGATGAGGGAATGGTGGTGGCGCCGCTGGCGCTCGGCCCGCACGAAGGTCGCGAGCAGGTTCAACAGCAGGTGCGTACCGAGCAGAATGGCGGCCCCGAGAGCGAGCACGTGGGCGACGCTCGTGCCCGCGGGAAGGGAACCGGCTTGCACATCACCGCCGAGCGCCACGACGCTCTCGCCGAGAGCGCTTCCAAAGGGGACGAGGCCGTAGAGCAGTAGTGAGCCGATCATCGACAGGCCGCCCGACAGCGCGATGGCCTGCCAGAGCACCAGAGCCACGCCGGGGGAGCGTGCTGGCCAGTCTGCGCGCGCCAGCGCCAGGGGTACCGGCCAAGCCAGCAGCACGGCGATGACGCCGAGCAAAGCGGCGGCAATGATCACAGGATCGCTGACTAGCTCTGGCCGGCTTTATTCATTGTCAGCAGGCGCCACGCCAAGCAGCTGCCGCAGGGTGTCCGCCTCCTGGGGGGTGACGCCGCCGATGAAGCGCACCAGAGTGGCCTGGCGGTCGGGTACTTGCCCGAGAACTTCATGCATAAGGCCGGCGGTGTGGGCGGCGCGGGACATGACCGCGGTGTAGGCGTGCGGACGCACATCGCGGTCGCGGGTCACGAAGCCCTTTGCTTCGAGCCGAGACAACACCGTCAAAATGGTGGTCGTCGCCAGCGGCTTCGCGCGGCTGGCCGACACGTCGGGACTCACTAGGAGATCTTTCAGTTCGTTCGCGGTCAGTGGTGCCGGGGAGTCCCACAGGACATCCATCATCAGCCTCTCGAGCACGCCCAAATTTGCCATGCACACCATACTACGCGGCCAAACTGTGATTTCTACGAGTCGTAGAATACCCAAGTTCTACACAGCGTAGAACGGTAACGTTCTACACATCGTAGAAAGCATGCGTGATGGTTTCAATGCTGGAGGACAGATGAACGATTGGTTGGATCCTTTACTACTGTCCCGGTGGCAGTTCGGTCTCACGACCGTCTATCACTTTATTTTCGTGCCACTCACGATCGGTATGGCCCTCACGGTCGCGATCTTCCAGACGGCCTGGGTGCGCACGGACAAGGCAAAATACCTACAGCTCACGCACTTCTTCGGCAAGATCTTCCTAATCAACTTCGCCATGGGTGTCGTGACCGGCATCGTGCAGGAATTTCAATTCGGCATGAACTGGTCGGATTACTCGCGGTTCGTCGGTGACGTTTTCGGCGCCCCCTTGGCTTTCGAGGGTATCGTCGCGTTCTTCCTGGAGGCAACGTTCATCGGGCTATGGATTTTTGGATGGGACAAGCTCCCGAAAAAGATACACCTTGCCACCATCTGGTTGATCACCCTCGGCAGCGTCGCCAGCGCATACTTCATTCTCGCGGCCAACGCCTTCATGCAGAACCCCGTTGGGTACACCATCAACGCCGAAAAAGGCCGGGCAGAGCTGACGAGCATCGGCGATCTCTTGACCAATCCCATCGCCCTCGCCGCGTTCCCGCACACCATCTTCGCGTGTTTCATGGTCTCTGCCGGCTTGATCATCTCGGTCGCTGCCTGGCACTTGGCCCGCAACCAACATTACGAAACCATGCGTCCCGCGCTGAAGTTCGGACTCTGGATGATGGTCATCGCCGGCCTTGCCACGACCCTGGCGGGCGATCAGCTCAGCCTCATCATGGGCGAGGTGCAGCCGATGAAAATGGCTGCCGCCGAAGCTCTGTACCACACCGCGACAGGGGCGAACGCTTCGTTCTCGATCTTCACGCTGGGCACGCCCGATGGTGTGCACGAGCTCTTCTCCGTGCGCGTACCGTATTTGCTGTCCTTCCTCTCCACCCACACCTTCGACGGCACCGTCCAGGGCATCAACAACCTGCAGGCGCAGTACGTCGACGTCTACGGCCCCGGCGACTACACGCCCACCATCTGGATCACCTACTGGGCATTTCGGTGGATGATCGGGCTCGGACTGGCCCACATACTCGTTGCCGTCGCCGGCCTGTTCTTCACCCGCACGGGCGCCACGACGACCCGCCCCTGGATGTGGAAGGTCGCCATCTGGAGCTTCCCGATGTCGTTCCTCGCCATGACCGTCGGCTGGGTCTTCACCGAAATGGGCCGTCAGCCCTGGCTCGTATTTGGACTGCTGCGCACCGAAGACGGCGTCTCGCCCGGCGTGACCGGCGTGGAGATTCTGATCTCACTCATCATTTTCACCGTGCTCTATGGCATTCTCGCGGTGGTCGAATTCAAACTCATCCTCCGGGCCGTTCAAAAGGGCCCGGACGAGGCTCCGGTCTCGGGGGTCGAATCCGCCGAATCCGGCGAAGTCCAGCACACGGTCACGATCTACTAGGACGGGTTCACAGGCATACGAGATGGATCTCACAATTCTTTGGTTCTGGATCATCGCTTTCATGTTCATCGGATACTTCGTCCTCGACGGTTTCGACTTCGGGGTCGGCATGTCCCTCCCATTCCTCGGTAAGGACGACACCGATCGCCGCGTTCTCATCAACACCATCGGTCCGGTCTGGGACCTCAACGAAACCTGGGTAATTGTGGCGGGGGCGTCCCTGTTCGCGGCGTTCCCCGAGTGGTACGCAACAATGTTCAGCGGGTTCTACCTGGCGCTGGTACTCATTCTGGTGGCACTGATCGTGCGGGGGGTGTCGTTCGAATACCGGCACCAACGCCCCGAATCGGAGTGGAAGAAATGGTTCGACGGCATGATCATCGTCGGTTCGGCCGTTCCTGCGCTGCTCTGGGGTGTGGCCTTCGCCAACATCGTGCGCGGTGTGCCGCTCAACGCCAACCACGACTACATCGGCTCGTTCTTCGACCTGCTCAACCCGTATGCCTTACTCGGCGGCGTCACCACGCTGCTGCTGTTCTTCGTGCACGGAGCGGTGTTCGTCTCGCTCAAGACAGAGGGGGACATCCGAGTCCGCGCGAGCAAGCTCGCCGCCAGAGCCGGAATCGTGACGATCGTGGTCGCGGCCACCTTCCTAGTGTGGACCACGTTCGCGTACGGCACTGTGGCATCCGCGATTTTTGCCGCCCTGGCCGCTGCGGCGCTGATCGCGTCCTTCCTGGCGAACCTGCGCGGCGCTGAACGGCTCGCGTTTGGCCTGATGGCCGGCACGATCGGTCTGACAGTGCTGACCCTGTTCGCGTCGCTGTTTCCCGACGTCATGCCGGCCAGCAATGATCCTGCGAACAGCCTGACAGTCGCCAACGCCGCCTCGTCGGCGTACACACTCGGTGTGATGAGCTGGACGGCGCTGATCGGAATGCCCGTCATTCTGCTCTACCAGGGCTGGACCTACTGGGTGTTCCGCAAGCGCATCGGCCGGGCCCACATCGAGGTCGCCGTTCACTAGCATGCCGTTCACTACTGCTGTGGGAGACTGAGCCAGTGCGCCCTCTGGATCGTCGCCTTCTTCATTACGCGTCAGCCGCGCGTCGGTTTCTTCTCATCGGCGCGCTGCTCGGGTTCGCGCAAACCGTCGTCGTCATCGCGTTCGCGTGGTTGCTGACCCGGGCGATTACCCTCGCGGTGGCAGGGGAGCGCCTGAGTGAGATCGTGCCAACCCTGGCCGCCCTCGCCGGAGCGATCGTCCTGCGGTCGGTGCTCATCTGGCTGCTCGAGGTGTCGGCCAACCGCGGTGCCGCTTTGGTCAAGAGCCAGTTGCGGGCTCGCGTGATGGCCACACTTGCCGCGCGGGGCCCCGACTGGGTCGCTTCCCGGCAAAGTGCTCGCCTGTCGACTGTCGCGACGACCGGTCTCGACGCGCTGGACAACTACTTCGCCCGGTACCTGCCGCAGTTGCTGCTGACCATGATCGCAACACCGATCCTGATCACCGTCATGCTCTGGCAGGACCTGGCCAGTGGCCTCACGGTCATCATCGTGATTCCGCTCATTCCCATATTCATGATTCTGATCGGCCGCGCCACTCAAACGGTGCAACAGGAGCAATGGCAGGCGCTGCAACGACTCTCCACCTCATTTCTCGACGTGGTCGGGGGCCTTGGCACTCTAAAGATCTATGGGCGGGAACGGCGCCAATTCGTGCTGCTCCGCTCCATCACCGAGCAATATCGCGCCCGCACCATGAAGGTGCTCCGGGTCTCCTTCCTGAGCGGCTTCGTACTCGAGCTCGCCGCGAGCCTCTCGGTAGCGATCATCGCCGTGTCGATCGGCCTGCGCCTCATCGACGGCTCGTTATTGCTGGGTGTCGGCCTGTTCGTGCTGTTGCTCGCGCCGGAGGCTTTCTTGCCCGTACGCCAGGTTGGCGCCCAATTTCATTCCGCGGCCGACGGCCTGGCCGCCGCCGAAGAACTATTCACGATTCTCGACGACGATATGGTGCTGAACGATACGGCGCCGACCGTTCCGAAGGCGGATGCTACGGCCGCGCCCGCCGATCAGCTCGGCTCCGGCACGGGGGGACTGCTTCTGGCTGGCGTCACCGTTCGGCGCGGGGATACGGTGGTAATCGACCAGCTGCACGCGCACTTCGCTTTCGGTAAGCTCAGCGTGCTGCGCGGAGTGAGCGGGGTGGGCAAATCGACCCTGGTAGCCGCCCTGCTCGGCTTCGTGCCGATGTCCGGTGAGGTCACGCTCGGCGGCGTGGCCGTGGTCAGCGGGGCGACTCGGCCGTGGTTGGCCTGGGCCGGCCAGCGCCCCGGCCTGTTTCGCGGAACGGTAGCCGAGAATGTGGCGCTCGGGGCGGCAGCCGCTGACCCGCGTGTGATCACGCAGTCGCTCGATTGGGCGGGCGCGGCCGACGTGTCACCCGCCACTGTTCTCGGAGTGAATGGCGACGGACTCTCGGGTGGTCAGGCGCAACGCGTTACCGCAGCGCGGGCCATCTACCGGGCGCTTGTGACCGACTGCCCGGTGGTGATTCTGGACGAACCGAGCTCAGCGCTCGACGTCGAAGCCGAAGCGCGACTCCTCGCCGGGCTGCGCCGGCTCGCCGACCAGGGACGCGTCGTGATCGTCGTCAGTCACCGACCAGCCGTCGTGGCCGCCGCGGACCACGTGATTGAACTGCTGGAGCTCACCCATGTCTGACGTCACTCTCGACAGGGCTGCCCGAGACGTGCTGCGTCTCGCCCAGCCGCGCCCACGATGGTTTGTTCCCGGCCTGCTGGCCGGCATCGGGAGCTCCGTCATGGCGGTGGCGTTGCTGGCCTGCTCGGCCTGGCTGATCACCCGGGCGGCGGAAATGCCATCTCTGGCGTACTTGGGCCTGGCCGTCGTCGGCGTGCGCGCATTCGCCATCGGGCGCTCCGTGTGTCGCTATCTCGAACGGTTAGCCAGCCACGATGCGGCATTCCGGCAGCTCGCCGAGCTGCGCTTGGGAATCTTCCGTCGCATCGTCCCGGTGGCCCCGGCGGGGCTGGCTACCACCGGGCGCGGTGACCTGCTCACCCGCCTCGTGCGTGATGTCGATGACCTACAGGACCTGCCGTTGCGTGTCGTGCAACCGCTCCTGGTGGCTGGCGTCACCGCCCTGCTCAGTGTGATCGGTATCTGGCTGGTGGTGCCGGCCGCCGGACTCACCCTGCTCGTCTGCCTGCTGCTGGCCGGAGTGCTCGGAACCATTCTCTCCGGCAGCCTGGCAGCCCGAGCCGACCGGGAGCTCGCACCGCTGCGCGGCGCCCTCGCCGACGAGGTGCTCGAAATCGTCGAAAATCTGGATGCGCTCACCGCCTTCGATGCCCTCAGCCCGCGTCTGGTTCAGCTCGCGCGTACCGATGCGCTTCTGCGTCAAGCCAGCCTGCGTCGGTCGGTTGGGGTTGGCGTGCAGTCCGCCATCATGTCCCTGTTCGCCGGCGCGGCGACGCTCGGCGCGCTCTACTTCGGTATCCCCGAGCTCATAAGCGGCGGCGGAGTGCTTAGCCCGGTGCTGCTCGGTCCGACCCTGGTCGTCGCAGTGCTTGTGCCCCTGGCCGTGTTCGAGGTATTCGGCATGATTCCCCTCGCCGCTTCTGCCTGGCGGCAGGTGCGGGTGGGAGCTCGGCGTGTCGCCGACGTCGTTCCGGCGACGGCGCCCGTTGAGATTCCCATCGACGTCGTGAAGCCGCAGTCGCTCTCTGCCACCGATCGGGCCGCAGCGCCACCGTCAGTCGTGCTCGAACTGACCGATCTCGGCGCCCGTTGGCCCGGCCAGGCCGAACCCGGGGTGTCCGGCGTGACCCTGCGCCTGGCGCCGGGGGACCGCGTGCATCTCGCCGGGCCGAGCGGCGCCGGCAAAACCACGCTCGCGCACAGCCTCGTGCGCTTTCTCGATTACACGGGCTCGTATCGGCTCAACGGGGTCGAGGCGCGTCTGCTCGCCCAGACCGAGGTGCGGCGGGTGGTCGGACTGTGCGAGCAGCGCCCGTGGTTGTTTGATGACAGCATCCGCCAGAATTTGCTGTTTGCTCGCGATACGGCCACTGATGCGGAACTCGACGCCGTGCTGGCCCGCGTCGGCCTGGCCGACTGGACCGCCCAGCGCGGCGGTCTCGATGCCCGCGTCGGCGAGCGCGGTGCGCTCGTCTCCGGCGGTCAGGCCCAGCGCATTGCGTTGGCACGGGCCCTGCTGGCCGACTTTCCGGTGCTCATCGTCGACGAGCCCACCGCCAACGTCGACAGCGTCGGAGCGGATGCCCTCGTGCGCGACATCTTGACTGCGGCGGCCGACGCCCACCGCGCGGTGCTGCTCATCTCGCATACTCCTGTGCCCGATGAGCTCGTAACGGCCCGGGTGACGCTGCCCGCCCGTTTCTAGTGGATCAGTCCATGTGGCGCAGTTCGCGGCGATGCAACCACTTCTTGATCAAAAACACCGTGAGCACGAACAGGGCGATCGCGCCGACGAAGAGATAACCGGCAAAATGCAGGCGCCCACTAAGTTCGCGATAGCCGCCGGCCACCGCCGAACCGACGCTGACATAAGCGAGTGACCAGATGATGCAGGCAGGAATGGTCCAGGCCATAAAGGTGCGGTATCGCATGCGACTCGCCCCGACGGTCACCGGAATAAGCGAGTGCAAGACTGGCAAAAATCGAGAGATCAAGACGGCGACACCGCCGCGCCGGTCAAGATAGTTCTCGGCGCGAATCCAGTTGCGTTCTCCGATACGTCGGCCGAGTCGGCTGCTCCGAATGAACGGGCCGAAGTGGTGCCCGAGGGCGAAACCGATGCTCTCCCCGGCCAGGGCGCCCACAATCACGGCCAGAACGAGGGTGATGAACTCGACCGGGCCGGCTACCGCCGTGCTGGCCACGATGATGATGGTGTCGCCGGGGACGATCAAACCCACCAGCACCGAGGTCTCCAGCAGCATGCCCAGAAATGCCAGAAGCGTTCTGATGACCGGGTCGACACCGGCGACGGTGTCAAGGATCCAGGTGAGGATGTCATTCATTTCTCCCAGCCTACGTGCTGCGCGCGATTCAACAAGGTGACGCCCGCCGGGCGCCCCCGCATGCTCGCGGCGAAAAGCTAGGCTGTGCTGGTGACCGGAACCGTGCAGAGCAAGCTCCTGGCCGGCTGGTGGGACCCCGCGGCCGTGTTCGCGGCGCTCTACAGCACGGATCGGTATGCGTTCTGGCTCGATGCCGGCCCGGACGCACACACCGGCGTCAGCTACCTCGGTGCGGCCTCGCCCACCTCTCGAATCGTTACGGCGTCGGTGACGGAGGGCACGGTCACCAGCAAAAGCGCCCACACAACGGATGCGGCGCCGCCCGAGATCACGCGGGAGACGGTCTTCGAATTCCTGCGTCGCGATCTGGCCGTGCACGCTGATGGTGACGAGAACCCGTCGCCCCACGGCGGCTTCGACCTCGGCTGGGTTGGCTGGCTCGGCTACGAACTCGGAGCGCAAACCGTCGGCACCCCGGTGCACGAGTCGCGCTACCCCGACGCCGCCCTGCTTGAGATCGACCGCATGATCCGGTTCGACCACGGCGACCGCACCGTGACGCTGGTGGCCCGCACGAGCGCAACCGAACCGTGCGCGGCCGTAGCCGACTGGTTCAACCAGATGGTCGCTGCCCTCGGGGCGACCCCGAACTCACGTGAGCCGGCGCAAGCGGCCCCGGCGCGGGCATCCGCAGCCCCGCTCTGGCGTCACCACCCCGCCGACTATGCCGCCCACATCGAGACCTGCCTGGCCGCCATCCGTAACGGCGACGCCTACCAGTTGTGCCTGACCAATGAGATTTCCGTGGCGGGGCGGTGGCATCCAGTCGACACCTACGGCGTACTGCGGGCCGGCAGCCCGAGCCACCACGGCGGTCTCCTGCGATTCGATGATGTGGCGCTGCTCAGCGCGAGCCCCGAGCAGTTTCTGCACGTGAACCGCGACCGGCGCATCCGTACCAAGCCGATCAAGGGCACCCGCGCCCGATCGAACGAACCCGGCGAAGACGACCGGCTCAAACTAGAACTCGCCAACAGCGACAAGGAACGCGCCGAAAACCTCATGATCGTCGATCTCATGCGCAACGACCTTGGACGCATCGCCAAGCTCGGCACGGTCGAGGTCCGGGCGCTGCTCGCTGTGGAGAGCTACCCCCACGTGCACCAGCTGGTCAGTACCATCGAGGCGCACCTGTCGCCGGGCGTTACCGTGATCGACGCCATCGAGGCGTGCTTTCCGGCCGGCTCCATGACGGGCGCTCCGAAGCAGAGCGCGATGACCATTCTCGACGCACTCGAGCGGGGACCGCGGGGCATCTACTCCGGTGCGTTCGGCTACATCGGGCACGGCGGCGTCGCTGACCTGGCCATCGTCATCCGCAGTATCGTGCTCGATTCCACCGGCGCTAGCATCGGCACCGGAGGCGGCATCACCGCCCTCTCCGACGCCGCCGACGAGATCGAGGAGACCCGAATCAAGGCGGCCGCACTGCTGGCGGCCCTCGGTGTCGCCGCGCCCTAGTAATCTAGGAAACACGCACGTGCGCTTTGTCACGCGTGCGCCCGAGCGCATGCTTCGCAGCGCGCGCTGAACAATCCCTGCAATGAATGAGAGTCACGTGGCACACGAGCACGAACGCGTACGAATTGACGCGCGCGATGAGAGCGACGAAGAAATATACGACTTCGCGGCGATCCAGGCGAAGTGGCAACCCATCTGGGACGAACTCGCTCCGTTCAAGACCAGCGCCGAGGGTGATACCCGACCGCGAAAGTACGTACTCGACATGTTCCCCTACCCCTCTGGCGACCTGCACATGGGTCACGCCGAGGTGTATGCGCTCGGCGACGTCGTGGCACGCTACTGGCGACACCAGGGATTCAACGTGCTGCACCCGATCGGCTGGGACTCCTTCGGCCTGCCCGCCGAGAACGCCGCCATCAAGCGGGGCATCGACCCGCGCGGGTGGACCTACGACAACATCGCGCAGCAGAAAAAGAGCATGAAGCTCTACGCGACCAGCTTCGACTGGGATCGCGAGCTGCACACGAGCGACCCCGAATATTACAAGTGGACCCAGTGGCTGTTCCTACAGCTCCACAAGAAGGGCCTTGCTTACCGCAAGGACAGCTGGGTCAACTGGGACCCGATCGACCAGACGGTGCTCGCCAACGAGCAGGTCCTGGCCGACGGCACGAGCGACCGCAGCGGTGCCGTCGTCGTGAAGAAGAAGCTCACCCAGTGGTACTTCAAGATCACCGACTACGCCGACCGCCTGCTCGACGACCTCAACCAGCTCGAGGGCACCTGGCCGGCCAAGGTGCTCAACATGCAGCGCAACTGGATCGGACGCTCCATCGGAGCGGATGTCGACTTCCAGGTCGAGGGTCGAACCGAACGTGTCACCGTGTTCACCACCCGGCCAGACACCCTGTTCGGCGCCACCTTCATGGTTGTTGCGCCAGACTCCGATCTCGCCGCCGATCTCGCCGCCGAGTCCACGCCCGTGGAGCAGGAAGCTTTCCAGGAGTACCTGGTGCAGGTACAGCGCAGCACCGAGATCGAGCGTCAGTCCACAGATCGGCCCAAGACCGGCGTGTTCCTCGGTCGCTACGCCATCAACCCGGTCAATGGCGAACGCCTGCCCATCTGGGCGGCCGACTATGTGCTCGCAGACTATGGCACCGGCGCGATCATGGCCGTGCCGGCCCACGACCAGCGCGACCTCGACTTCGCCCGCGCCTTCGACCTGCCCGTGCGGGTCGTCGTCGACACCAACTCCCCGGCCACCGGCATGATCCCGGTGATCACGCCGGGCATGCTTGACGGCACCGAAGAGCTACCAGAACTCGACCCGCTGACCACCGGTATCGCACTGGCGGGCGAAGGCCGCCTGATCAACTCCGGGCCGTTCAACGGCCTGAGCAAGATCACCGCCATCAAACGCATCATTGAGCAGCTCGCCGCCGACGGGCTCGGCCGCGCCGCAAAGAATTATCGGCTGCGCGACTGGCTCGTTTCCCGCCAGCGCTACTGGGGTGCTCCGATCCCGATCATCCACGGCGCCGATGGGGCCGAGATACCGGTGCCGGAAGACCAGCTGCCGGTGCTGCTTCCGCCCGCAGAAGGCCTCGACCTGAAGCCCCGGGGAACCTCCCCGCTCGGCGGAGCAACGGACTGGGTCAACGTACCCAACCCGATCGACGGCACACCGGCCCGGCGCGACGCCGACACCCTGGACACCTTCGTCGACAGCTCCTGGTATTTTCTGCGGTTCTTAAACCCGAAAGATGACACCCAGGCCTTCGATCCAAAGGAAGCCGAGAAATGGGCGCCCGTCGACCAGTACGTCGGCGGCGTCGAGCACGCGATTTTGCACCTGCTCTACGCGCGCTTCATCACGAAGTTCCTGTTCGACGAGGGCTATGTGAGCTTCACGGAGCCCTTCACCGCCCTACTGAACCAGGGAATGGTGATTCTCGACGGTGCCAAGATGAGCAAGAGCAAGGGCAACCTGATCTACTTCACCGAGGAGATCGAAACCCACGGTGTCGACGCCGTGCGCCTCACCATGGCCTTCGCCGGCCCGCCGGAAGATGATATCGACTGGGCAGACGTCTCCCCGGTCGGCTCGGCCAAGTTCTTGGCCCGGGCCTGGCGTGTCGCCCGCGACGTCACGAGTGCTCCCGACGTGGAGTGGAAGACCGGAGACGTCGCCCTGCGCCGCGTCACGCACCGGTTCCTCGCGGATGCTCCCGGCCTGGTCGAGTCCTTCAAATTCAACGTCGTCGTTGCACGTCTGATGGAACTGGTCAACGCCACCCGTAAGGTCATCGACACCGGTGCCGGCCCAGCGGATGCCGCCGTGCGCGAAGCCGCAGAAGCCACCGCCATGGCACTGAACCTGTTTGCACCCTACGCCGCTGAGGACATGTGGGAGCACCTCGGCTACGAGCCGTGCATCGCCCTCGTGCCGTGGCGCAAGGCCGAGCAGACCCTGCTCGTGCAGGAATCGGTCACCGCGGTCGTGCAGGTCGACGGCAAAATGCGCACCCTACTCGAGGTCTCGCCGAAGATCTCAGCCGAAGAACTTGAGAAATTGGCGCGGGACGCGGCTGCGGTCATCCGTTCGATCGGTGATCGCGAGATCATCAAGGTGATCGTGCGGGTTCCCAAGCTCGTTTCGTTCGTCACACGCGCCTGACGCTCCCCGCGTAAGCGGTCCCGGTCGATCTTCGTGATGGGCCGGGACCTCCTCCACAGGGCTGCGATCATCCGGGCTGTGCACTGATAAATGGCATGCGGGCCAGCGGAGGCCCCGCGCGGCCTAGCCTGCGAGCATGCAGCCCGAACGTTACCCCCTCGATGTGGAGCGCCTCGCTCCCGCTGCCCGGGGTCGCCCCCGGCTGCGGATCGGCGTCGGTGCGGCCGTCGTGTTGCTGCTGCTCGCCCTCGTCGTGGCCGTCATCGTATCGGCCATCGGTCAGCAGGCGGGGCAGCGCACGATCGGATCCGGATCGGTGTCGATCCCCTCGGACAGCTCGACCTTCGAGTCGGTTGACGCGAGCGCAGCGCCGGGTGGCGTTGCTGTCATCATCTTCGTGCACGTTCTCGGGGCCGTCGAGCGGCCGGGCCTGTTCGAGCTGCGTGACGGTGCCCGGGTCATGGATGCGATTGCCGCCGCCGGCGGTTTAGCCGCGGAGGCCGATCCCGCCGGCGTGAACCTGGCGCGAATTCTCCTTGACGGTGAACAGTTCTATGTTCCCCGCTTCGGCGAGGTGCCGCCAGAACCCCCAGCGGCCGCCGACCCCGGGGGAGCGAATGCCCCGACCGCTAAGGTGAATCTGAACACGGCTACCGTGGCTGATCTTGACTCCCTGCCCCGCGTCGGCCCGACGATGGCGCAGCGCATCATCGACTTCCGCACGACGAACGGCCGGTTTGCCAGCGTCGACGGGTTGCAGGACGTCACGGGGATCGGAGACAAGACCTTCGAGGCGCTCAAAGACCTCATCACGGTATGAGCCTCGACCTGCGGCTGGCGCTTCCCGCACTGGCCGTGTGGCTGACGGCCGGCCTGCTGATCGCAGCGCCCACGAGCGCCGGGGTCGTTGCCGTGACGCTCTGGCTGCTGGCCGGCGGGTGCATCGTCGTGCTCGTTGTGAGTCGGATGTCGTGGCGCGGCGCGCGAGAGAGTCCCGCAGCTCGGGGCACGATGCGGAGCACGTCGCTTGGTTCCGCACGGGGTTTGGTCAACGTTCTCGGTTTCTGGCCGGCCCTGGGCGGCAGCCTCGTGCTCTGCTGTGCTGGCGCGGCACTCGCTGCCACCGCCGTCGCTGTCTGGACTCCGGTACGCTTGCCGGCCGAGGTGAGGGCCGCCGCCGGGTCGCACGCAACGATTACAGCCACCGTTACCGTGTGGACGGTTCCGGTCGCCGCGAAGGCATTCATCGGCAGCGGCACCTCGGGACGCGTGCGCTATCGGGCTACCCTAACCCAGCTTGACAGCCGCGGTGAGACGGCACCCGTCGCGAGCACGGTCGTCGTGTTCGCCGAAGCGGCGACGGGCGGCAGCGAACCCGAGATCGGATCGAGTATTCAGATGCGCGGCACCATGCGCCTGACCGCACCGGGTGATGCGGCGGTCGCGCTGCTCTTCGCCACCGACACCGCTCACAGTGTGGCTCCGCCCCCGTGGTGGCTGCAGTGGGCGAACGAACTGCGGGCGCGATTCAAGACAGCCGCAACCGATCTCGTCGGTGACGGGGGAGACCTGCTGCCCGGCCTGGCCATCGGCGACACGAGCGCGGTGAGCCCCGCCCTCGATGCCGCCATGAAAACTAGCTCTCTCAGTCACCTGACCGCGGTGTCCGGAGCCAACTGCGCCATCGTGATCGCGTCGATCATGCTGCTCGGTGGCTATCTCCGGCTGCGGCGCTCCTGGCGCATCGGGCTGTCGATCCTGGCGCTGCTCGGCTTCACCCTTCTGGTGACGCCGGAACCGAGCGTGCTGCGCTCGGCGGTCATGGCCACCCTCACCCTGGTGTCGATCGGCGCCGGCCGCCCCGGTCGTGGAGTGCCCACCTTGCTCTTCGTCGTGATCGGCTTGCTGGTGATTGATCCCTGGCTGGCCCGCAACTATGGCTTTGCCCTGTCGGTCCTCGCAACGGCCGGGCTCCTTGTGCTCGCCGGTCCGCTCGCCCGCGTGCTCGCCCAGTGGATGCCGATGGCACTCGCCGCCATCATCGCCATCCCGCTGGCCGCGCAGCTGGCCTGCCAGCCGGTACTGATCCTCCTAAGCCCGAGCCTGCCGCTGTATGGGGTGCCGGCCAACATCCTGGCCGGGCCTGCGGCCCCGATTGCGACGGTGGTCGGGCTGTTCGCCTGCCTGGCGCTGCCGCTGCTCCCGGGCGTGGCGGCGGGTCTGCTAGCTCTGGCCTGGCTGCCCTCCGCCTGGATCGCCGCCGTCGCCCACGGGGTGTCGCAGCTGCCCGGTACCCGATTGCCCTGGCCGGGTGGTGCGCCGGGAATGCTGCTGCTCTCGCTCGTCACCCTGCTCACGCTGGTCGTCGTGCTGCGCGGTCCGGCAGCACGGCCGGCCCGATGGCCCGCCGCGGTACTCGCCGTGCTGCTGGTCGGTCTGGGTGGTTACGCCGGCGCGCTCATCGGCACCGGAATCGGTCGGGTCGTCTCGTTTCCACCCGATTGGCAGATCGCAGCGTGTGACATCGGGCAGGGTGATGCCGTCGTCGTGCGCGACGGCGACCAGTACGCTCTCGTCGACGTGGGTCCAGACCCACAACTGCTCGCCGCCTGCCTCGCCACCCTCGGCATCTCCCACATCGACCTGCTCGTGCTCACCCACTACGACCTCGACCACATCGGCGGGGTCGATGCCGTCCTCGGCAAGGTCGACACGGCGCTGGTCGGGGCGCCAGAGAATGCCCAGGACGAACGCCTCCACGAACGCCTCCTGGCCGGCGGAGCCACGGTGCGCCAGGCCTCGAGCGGTGATGTCGGCACGCTCGGCCGCCTACGCTGGAACATTCTCTGGCCCGTTCGCGGTGCAACGACGATGCAGGTGGGCAACCCGGGAAGCATCACCATCCTGTTCGACGGGCGAGGCATCCGTTCGATCTTTCTCGGCGATCTCGGTGAGGAATCGCAATCTGCCCTGCTGCGGTCATCGCCGCCGGGCCGCGTCGACGTCGTGAAAGTCGCCCACCACGGCTCGGCCGACCAGAGCCCGGAACTCTACGCAGAGCTGCGGGCGCGGGTCGGGCTCATTTCGGCCGGCGCCGCGAACACCTACGGGCATCCCACCGAAAAGCTGCTTCATACTCTCGTAGCGGTGGGCACGCTGGCGGTGCGCACCGACCGGGAGGGACTGGCCGTCGTCGCGCCCGGGGCCGATGGCACGCTCGTGCTGTGGACCGAGAAGGTCGCCGAACGCGGCCCGCCCCCGCAGCCGACTCAACCGCCGACTCAACCGCCGACTCCGCCGACTCCGCCGTAGACGGTGGCACCGGATGCCGACGGGAGCGTCGGTCGTGCGGGATAGGCTAGATTGACCCCCCGCACTAAAACCGAGGAGAGCGCTTTGTTCGCACGTCCCGCCACCACCGGTTCCCGGGCCGGTAAGGCTGTACCCGCCCGAACGGCCAGGGGCACCGTCATTCCGCAGCTCGGCTGGCATCAGGTGCGCCCGGCGCCGATCGTGCTCGTCTCGGGAACCGAAACGTTCCTTGCCGAACGGGCCATCCGTCAGCTGCGGGACTTTCTCAAACTCGAAGACCCGAGCCTTGAGATCAGCGACGTGCAGGCGGATAGCTATGCCCCCGGCGAGCTGCTCACCCTCGCGAGCCCGTCGCTGTTCGGTGAGCCGCGCCTGATTCGGGTCACCAACGTCGAGAAATGCAGCGATACCTTTCTGGCGGAGGCGCTGGACTACCTCGAGAACCCGGCCGACGACACCTACGTCGTGCTGCGGCATGGTGGGGGAGTGCGCGGCAAGAAGTTGCTCGACACGATCCGGAGTGGTCTCGGCGGCGCCATCGAAATCGTCTGCTTCGAACTCAAGAAAGACACCGAGAAGTACGAATTCGCGTCGAACGAGTTCAAGGCGGCCGGCAAACGGGTCACAGTCAGCGCCCTGCGCCAGCTTGTCGCTGCGTTCTCCGACGACCTGGCCGAACTCTCTGCGGCCTGCCAGCAGCTCATCGCGGATGCGACGAGCGAGGTCACCGAGACCACCGTCGACCGCTACTACGGCGGCCGGGTGGAAACCAACGCGTTCAAGGTCGCCGACTGGGCCATCGCCGGCCGCAACGGCGAGGCGCTCATCACCCTGCGACACGCCCTCACCTCAGGGGCCGACCCGGTACCGATCGTCGCGGCGTTCGCAATGAAGATTCGCACCATGGCTAAGGTGTTCGGTGCCCGCGGCGGTTCCGCGCAGCTCGGCGCCCAGTTCGGGCTGGCGCCGTGGCAGGTGGAACGTGCCCAGAAAGACTTGCGTGGCTGGAGCGACGCGGGCCTTGCCCGCTGCATCGTCGTGCTCGCCGAAACGGATGCCGCCGTGAAGGGTGCCGGCCGCGACCCGGTCTTCGCGCTCGAACGACTGATCGGCGTCATCGCCCGGCGGGGCGAGCAGTAGCCCCGTTGCCGGTGCGTCAGCGATCGCCGGCGTCCGCGACCGTGATGGTGGAACGGTTCAGGTAGAGCCACACTCCATTCTGAAAGCTCGGGTTGCCGCAGTCCCGGCTTGCCACCCACACCGGCAGCAGGGTCGACGAACCGGCCAGGTCGGCCGGCTTGACCTGAGCGTCGAACGATGACGGCAGGCTCGGGCAGAATTCGAGCTGCACCCGGCCGGTGATCTCGGAGAATTGCACCGATACCGCCCGTTCTGCCGGCGGAACCAGAATGCGCAGAGCCCCGAGCGCGGCGACGGCGAGCAGGGCAGCGATCGCGCACACTGCCCCGAGAGCCGACAGCGAACGGATGCGGCGGATCACGCGTGCAGACCGGTCGCCCTCGGAACGGCCGGCACCGGGATGGGCGGAGCGGTAGTTTTCGGGGCCGCGGGGTCCCGTTGCCGCCGACGCCGCGAGGTAGAACGTAATTCCAATGAAAAACAGCCCGAGCGCGACCAGCCCCACCAGTCGTTGGTCTTGCGGAGTGACCGACACTCCGTCGCTCGCGTTGAGTGCAAGCCACCCAGCGACGGCAAGTGCCCCAGCGCTGAGCACCGCGGCGAGAAAACGGGCGTGCACGCGGCCATTCGGGGCGGTGGTGTCGGGAACAGAACTAACCGGCGGGGTGCTCTTCACCGCGTCAGTCTAGTGGGGTGCCCGACCCCGCCACCCTCCCCGCCAACTTCTCTGCCGCCGCAGGGCAGGAACCAGAAAACCCCCGCCGGACAGGCGGGGGTTTTTTTGTGCCTGAGGTGCAGCATCCGCTTTCACGAAACGAAACGGTCACTCAGTGCACGGGTAGAGCCAGTACGGATCAGACGAGGGCGGAAACGGCCTTCGCGATGGCCGACTTCTTGTTCGCAGCCTGGTTCTGGTGGATGACACCCTTGCTGACGGCCTTGTCGAGCTTCTTGGAAGCAAAGGCGAGACCGACGACGGCCTTATCCTTGTCGCCAGCGGCAATTGCGGTACGAGTCGCGCGGATCGCGGACTTGAACTCGCTCTTGACGGCCTTGTTGCGCTCCTGGGCCTTCTTGTTGGTGCCAATTCGCTTGATCTGCGACTTGATATTTGCCACGTTTTTTACGCTTTCGTTAGGTTCTAGTACGGACAGCCGCTCAGCGGGTAGAGGGCGCTTCTGCGGCGAAAATCGTGCGGGGTGGGCCCCAACACGCAAGCCAACCACTAACGCTACCAGCAATTCGCTCCACCCCAAAACCGGCACCGCCCCGTGAGTGGATGCCCGCGGCCACGCCGCTTCCGGACTCCGCCGAGCTCATTCGCCAGCCAAATCGGGTGCATTGGGGCGCAAATCGGGCGTGTCCACGCGGATGCCGCGACCTCACCCGGCGTGCGACACCCGGTCGGCCACGTCGAGCAGGATCGCCGTGAAACGCTCGGGTCGGGCCAGGCTTGATAGGTGCGTTGCCCGGGGCACCACGACGACCTGGCCGTTGCGGCACGCGGCCAGAAAGCGCCGTTCGTTCAGGCGAAAATGGTCGAGCGCACCGTTGACGAGCCAGACCGGGCCTGGATAGGCGGCGATGCTGGTCAGGGGCGTCAGCGTCGAAGTCGCCTGCAGCCCGGAATCCATCACGTCGAGCGCGGCGCCGCCCGCGAGCACATCGCGGGCTCCGGCCGCGGGCAACAGGAGACGCGCCATGTTCTCATGCAACCACAAGCCTCGATCGGGCAGTCGGTGAATTGCCCGGGCCAGCAAGCGATATCCCTCGAGCAGCACGCCCTGGGGTACGGCGCTACAACCGGCGGCGACCAGCCCGGCCACCCGACCGGGATGCTCGGCGGCGTAGGCGACGGCGTAATAGCCGCCGAGTGAGAGGCCAACGAGCAGCACCCGGCCGCCGAGGTCCGCCACCCCGTCGTCGATGGCGGCGAGGGCGGCCGGCACCGTGAACGGCTCGCCCATCCGCTTGCCGTGGCCTGGCAGATCGATCGCGAGCACTGGGTACCCGGCGGCGCGCAACGTCCGCTCCTGATGTCGCCACATCGTGGCCGACGCCCGAATGCCGTGCACGAGCAGAACGGGCACACGTGCCTCGGGAGTCTCCATGCCCGCGAGCCTAGCCAGCTACGTTCGGAACGGGCTGACCATCGACCGGGGTCGAACCGCGAGACCATCAACCCGCACTGAGCATGGAAGAATAGTGGAACTATGTCACCGAGAGCCCTTCACGCGCTGGAACCGGCCGCCACGGCCCCCGAGTTCATCCGCAACTTCTGCATCATCGCCCACATCGACCATGGCAAGTCGACCCTCGCCGACCGGATGCTGCAGATCACCGGCGTCGTCGACGAGCGTTCCATGCGGGCCCAGTATCTGGACCGCATGGATATCGAGCGAGAACGTGGAATCACCATCAAGAGCCAGGCCGTGCGCATGCCGTGGGAGCTGGACGGCGTCACCTACGCGTTGAACATGATCGATACTCCCGGGCACGTCGACTTCACCTACGAGGTCTCCCGCAGCCTCGCCGCCTGCGAGGGCGCCATCCTGCTCGTTGACGCGGCCCAGGGCATCGAAGCCCAGACCCTCGCCAATCTCTACCTCGCCCTTGAGAACGACCTCACGATCATTCCGGTGCTCAATAAGATCGACCTGCCGGCCGCCGACCCCGAAAAGTATGCCCGCGAACTCGCGAGCCTCATCGGTGGACGCCCCGAAGACGTGCTGCGCGTCTCAGGCAAGACCGGCGCCGGTGTCGAGGAACTGCTCGACCTCGCCACGACCATGATTCCGGCGCCGAAAGGCAACCCGGATGCCGCCGCGCGCGCCATGATCTTCGACTCGGTTTACGACAGCTACCGCGGCGTCGTCACCTACGTGCGCATGATCGACGGCCACCTCAAGGCCCACGAAAAAATCCAGATGATGTCGACCAGAGCGACCCACGAGATCCTCGAGATCGGCGTTATCTCGCCGGAACCGGTGGAGAGCAAGGGCTTGAAGGTCGGCGAGGTCGGCTACCTGATCACCGGTGTGAAGGACGTGCGCCAGTCCAAGGTCGGCGACACCATCACGACCGCGGTGCGCCCGGCGACCGAGGCGTTGCCCGGCTATGACGAACCGCAGCCGATGGTGTTCTCCGGGCTGTACCCGATCGACGGCAGCGACTACCCGGCGCTCCGTGAGGCCCTCGACAAGCTGAAACTCTCCGACGCGAGTCTCGGGTACGAGCCGGAGACATCCGTCGCTCTCGGTTTTGGTTTTCGCTGCGGCTTTCTCGGCCTGCTGCACCTCGAGATCATCACCGAACGCCTCGAGCGTGAATTCAACATCGACCTGATCACGACCGCGCCGAGCGTGCCCTACGAAGTCACCACCGACGACAAGCGCACCATCACGGTCACCAACCCGAGCGAATACCCCACCGGCAAGATCGCCAAGGTGCTCGAACCCATGGTCAAGGCGGCCATCCTCGCGCCCAAAGACTACGTCGGCGTCATCATGGAACTCTGCCAGGGCCGCCGCGGCACCCTGCTCGGCATGGAATACCTCGGCGAAGACCGGGTCGAGATTCGATACTCGATGCCGCTCGGTGAGATCGTGTTCGACTTCTTCGACATGCTCAAGGGCCGCACCGCCGGCTACGCCTCGCTCGATTACGAGCCCTCCGGCGAGCAGGAAGCCGACCTGGTCAAGGTCGATATTCTGCTGCAGGGCGAGCAGGTCGACGCGTTCAGTGCCATCGTGCACCGCGACAAGGCCTACGCCTACGGCGCGCTGATGACCGGGCGCCTGCGCAAACTGATTCCGCGCCAGCAGTTTGAGGTGCCCATCCAGGCCGCGATCGGCGCCCACATCATCGCCCGCGAGAGCATCTCGGCGATGCGTAAAGACGTGCTCGCAAAATGCTACGGCGGTGATATCTCGCGTAAACGCAAGCTGCTCGAGAAGCAGAAAGAGGGCAAGAAGCGCATGAAGATGGTCGGACGGGTCGAAGTTCCCCAGGAGGCTTTCATCGCCGCGCTATCGGGGGACATCGAGACGAAAGACAAGAAGTAAAGCGGATGCGCAGGGCCACCTTCACCGACGCCGCCGTCAGCTATGCTGCCATCGGCGGCACGCTCGCGCCCGACCTGATGAGCTACCCGCCAAAGGGGTACCGCCCGATGGAGCAGAGCGTCAAGCTCGGCAGCTCCCAGGAACGCTTCGAAGCGGCCACCAAGCTGCTGATGACCTGGGGAATCCAGCGCGGTAGCGGCATGGCGGTGACCGACCTCGAAAACGGCACCGGCGTACAGTACACCCCGGTGACCTTCCAACCCGACGGCACCCCGGCGGCCAGCCAGCAGCATCCGGTCAACGAAGCGACCTTCGCCGACGATGGCACCCCATACATCGCGAACGGCATGACGGCGACCCTGAAAATGAAGGTCTGGTTGTTCCACGTGACCGCGCCGGTGCGTGTCGTCTACGTGATCGATGAGGCCGCCCGCATCGGTTTCGCCTACGGCACCATGGCCGGGCACCCGGAAAGCGGCGAGGAATCCTTCATCGTCGAACACAGGGAGGACGACTCGGTCTGGCTGACCATCCGATCGTTCTCGCGGGCCAGCACCTGGTACTACCGCCTGGCCTGGCCGGTGCTGCGCTTTCAGCAGGCCAAATTTACCAGGCTGTACCTGCGGGCCCTGCACCCCGCCGGCGCTGTTACATAACGGCGCCATCAAGTAATCGCAACTCTTCAAAGTACTGGAGTACCACCCCATGGCCGGACCCCACCCCGTCGGTGACCCCGCACCCGACGACGGTCTCCTTCCCACTTCGGCGGCCGTCGACGCCGCCAGCCGCGCTTTCGGCGTCTACCTGCACGTGCCGTTCTGCCGGGTGCGCTGCGGCTACTGCGACTTCAACACCTACACCGCCACCGAACTGCGCGGCGTCAAGCAGAGCGACTACGCCAGCCAGGCCGTGCTTGAGGTCGAAGCCGCCGGACGCATCCTCACTGCATCGGGAGTGCCGGCACGTGAAGCCGCCACGGTGTTCTTCGGTGGAGGCACGCCGACCCTGCTTCCGGTGACCGACCTGACCCGCATGCTCGCCGCCGTGCGCGAGCAGTGGGGCCTGAAAGACGGCGCCGAGGTGACCACCGAGGCGAATCCCGACTCCGTCGACGCCGCCTACCTCGGCGCCCTAGCCGACGCCGGCTTCACCCGGGTGTCGTTCGGCATGCAGTCCGCCGTGCCGCACGTGCTCGCGACCCTCGAACGCACCCACGACCCCGAGCGGGTGCCGCTCGTGGTGGAGTGGGCTCGCGCCGCCGGCCTCGACGTGAGCCTCGACCTCATCTACGGCACGCCGGGGGAGTCGCTCGCCGATTGGCGCACGAGCCTCGAGCAAGCTCTCCGCCTGCACCCCGACCATCTGAGCGCCTACTCGCTCATCGTCGAGGACGGCACCAAGCTCTCCCGGCAGATTCGCCGCGGCGAGATCGCCCCGACCGACGACGACCAGCAGGCCGACTTCTACGAGCTGGCCGACGAACTGCTCGCCGCCGCTGGCTACGACTGGTACGAGGTCAGCAACTGGGCCATGAGCAACGTGCACCGCTCCCGGCACAACCTCGCCTACTGGACCGGCCAGGACTGGTGGGGCGTCGGTCCCGGCGCGCACAGCCACGTCGGCGGCGTGCGCTGGTGGAACGTCAAGCATCCGGCCGCCTACGCCGAGCGGATACTGGCCGGCCTCTCCCCGGCCGCCGGTCGCGAAACGCTCGACGCGTCGACTCGGGAACTGGAACGCATCCTGCTGCAGAGCCGCATCCGCACCGGCATTGCAGTCGCATCGCTGTCGGCGGCGGGTCGCCGAGAAGTCGCCGGGCTCATCGCCGACGAGCTCATCAACGCCAAAGCCGCCCTAGCCGGATCGATCGAACTGACCCTGCGCGGACGGCTTCTGGCCGACGCCGTGGTCCGACGCCTGAGCGACTAAGGAGTCGAGCCTTGGCTGGTGGCGGCCTCAGCTGACGAACTTGATCGTGAGGGGGTAGCTGTAGCCCTCACCGCGGTTGGCAGCAAGCGCGGCCAGAATCATGAATACGAGGGCGACGATGGCGAGCGGTGCGTACAGGATGCCGCCGATGCCGAGCGTGACGATGGTGATCGGAACCAGCACGGCCGCGTAGATGAAATACGAGATTTGAAAGTTCAGCGCGGTCGCGGTGTGCGCGCGAATGAACGGTCCGCGATCCCGCAGGGCGAGGTAGCCGATCAGCGCCGGCAGGAAGCTGAAGACGATGCCGCCGACGTGGATCAGCGTCGCCCACAACTTCTCGTCGGAGGGGCTCATCGGGGATGCGGGGGTCGACTGGTACGGGTTCTGCTCAGACATGGGGCCTCCTGCTCTGCGGCCGGTCACTGGCACGGCGGTGCCAATGACCTCCAGACTAATCGCCCCGTTGCGGCAACGAGCGCCAGGAGCTACCTGATCAGGCCTATTGAAGTAGTCGCAAGGCGAACGGATACCGATAGTTCTGGCCATCCTTCGCCTTCAGAAAGCCCATAATCGAAAAGACCACCCCGGCCAACCAGAGCACCCAGGCCAGACCGATGAACAGCCCGCCGATTCCGAAGGTGACGATCGCGAGAATGAAAGAGATCATATTGATCGCTACGTAACCGATCAGCAGAGTGATCTGAAAGTTCAGCGCCTCCTTCGCCTCCGTGTTGGTGAATCGACCGCGATCCTTGAAGACCAGCCAGATGATCAGGGACGGCAGAAAACTTAGGATGCCGCCCAGGTGAGCCAGCGAAGCCCACTGGCGATCGTCAGCCTCAGAGAGGGGAGCCGCAACGACGGGGGTGGTGTTCGGGCCACCGGCGGGCTGTTGGCCATACCCCGGTTGGCCGAAATTCGGTTCACGGTAGTTGGAATCGCCGGGCGGTTGTGCCTGTGGATCGCTCATGATCGTGCCTTTCGCTCAAAGCGGTGGGAGCGTGTAGCGCTAATTAAACGCTCGCTTCGGGATACTGGCAATGACCGAACTCAGTGGAAACCCGGTGGGCCGGGATAGGATTGGCAGTCAGCGGATGCGAGTGCCAATGACGTGGCTGCAAACCAGCCGTCTAGCGTGCCCACCGGCGTGCGCGGGGGGTGCACATCCGCTCGAGTGAAGCAGTACCCCGAGAATCAGGAAGGCGGGCGCGATGGTTTCGGACCGCGGCCTCGATGTTCTGCGCGTCATCGTGCAGGACTATGTTGCTTCCCGTGAACCCGTCGGCTCCAAATCCATCGTCGACCGGCACTCGTTCGGTGTCTCGGCTGCGACCATTCGCAACGATATGGCCCTGCTCGAAGAAGAAGAACTCATCGCGGCGCCGCACACCTCCTCCGGACGCATTCCGACCGACAAGGGCTACCGCGTCTTCGTCGATCACCTCGCCGATCTGCGCCCGCTCACTCCGGCCCAGCGCCAGGCGATCGAAACCTTCCTCGGCCATTCCGGCGACCTCGATGAGGTACTCGTGCGCAGTGTGCGCCTGCTCTCACAGCTCACCCACCAAGTCGCACTCGTGCAGTACCCGTCTCTGTCGCGCGCCAAGGTGCGCCACATCGAGTTCGTCCCGCTGACCGAGACCCGCATCCTGTCGGTGTTGATCACCGATTCCGGTGGGGTGGAGCAGCGGGTGATCGATCTGCCGCGCGCGCTCGACGAGCAGACGCTTGGCGAGGTGCGTGCGCGCCTGAACGTCGCGGTTGTCGGCCTCGGCATGGCCGAAGCGAGTCTGGCCCTCAACGCGAGTATCTGGCCGGGATCGCCCGCGCTGCAACCGATCGTCGACCTGATCACAAGCACCCTCGCCGACCAGGTCGGCGCGAACCGCCAGGACAAACTGGTCATGGCCGGGGCGGCAAACCTGGTGCGCACCGAGGAGGACTTCTCCGGCAGCATCTATCCGGTGCTCGAAGCGATCGAAGAGCAGGTGGTGCTGTTGCGCCTTTTCGGCGAGATGGAGACGGACCAGCACGGCGTTTCGGTAAGCATCGGCCGTGAGAACGCGGCCTTCGGCCTGCCCGAAGCAAGTGTGCTCACGAGCGGCTATACCGCGAACGGCAACCTCGCCCGTCTCGGCGTGCTCGGGCCCACCCGCATGGACTACTCCAACAACATGGCAGCGGTGCGCGCTGTCGCCCGCTACCTCTCCCGCCTGCTCGGCGAGACCTAGATTTTTCATAGCCGCGCTGCGGCACCGACCCAATTCGAACACCATCATCAAGGAGAGCCACCTTTGGCTGACCACTACGAAGCGCTTGGCGTCGACCGCGACGCGACCACCGACCAAATTAAGAAGGCCTACCGCCGCCTCGCCCGCGAACTGCACCCCGACGTGAACCCCGGCGCCGAAGCTTCGGAACGTTTCAAGAGCATCACACACGCCTATGACGTGCTGAGCGACGCAAAACAGCGTCAAAAATATGACCAGGGCGGCCAGAACGGCGGATTCGACGGTCAGAACTTTGGCAATTTCGGTGACATCTTCGAAACCTTCTTCGGCGGCGGCGGCGGAAGCAGCCGCGGTCCTCGATCCCGCCGCGAACGCGGCCAGGATGCCCTTATTCGCGTCGAACTTGATCTCGACGAGGTCATTTTCGGCACGCACCGCGACCTCGAAGTCGACACCGCGATCGTCTGTGCCACCTGCCAGGGCTCCTGTTGCGCCCCTGGCACGTCACCGATCACCTGCGACATTTGCCACGGCACCGGCAGCATCCAGCGCGCCGTGCGCTCCCTGCTCGGCAATGTGATGACGTCGAGTCCGTGTGGTTCCTGCCGCGGGTACGGCACCATCATCGCCACGCCGTGCATGACCTGCTCCGGCCAAGGCCGTGTTCGCGCCCGCCGCACCGTCCCGGTCGACATTCCGGCCGGCGTCGACACCGGCTTGCGCCTGCAGATGCCCGGCAGCGGCGAAGCAGGCCCGGCCGGCGGCCCCAACGGGGACCTGTACCTCGAGATGAAGGTGCGCCACCACGACGTGTTCAGCCGGGACGGCGACGACCTCATGTGTTCGCTTGACGTGCCCATGACGAGCGCGATTCTCGGCACGACCGTCACCGTCAAGGCGCTCGATGGTGACATCGAGGTGGAGATTCGCCCGGGTTCGCAGAGCTCAGAGGTGCTCACGATCAAGGACCGCGGCATCACCAAGCTGCGGGGCAGCGGCCGCGGCGACCTCAAGGTCGGCATCCACGTGCTCACGCCGACCAAGCTCGACCACAAGGAACGCGACCTGATCGAGCAGTTCGCCGCCCGGTACGCGGCGCCGGCGCCCAGCCTGAGCCAGTACCAGCAGGGCCTGTTCGCGAAGCTGCGCGACCGTTTCCTCGGCTAAAATGGCGCATTTCTACCTGCAGGAGACGCTCCGGGCAGTCGACAGCCGCCCGGGGCAGATCGTGACCGTCGACGGCGCCGAGGCGCGGCACGCGGTCACGGTCAGCCGGGTTCACCCCGGGGACAACCTGCGCCTCGGAAACGGGGCCGGGCTGCTACTCGACGGAACGGTTCTGACGGCGGAGGCCGCGCGGCTGACCCTGCGCGTCGACGACGCGAACGAGACGCCGGCGGCGACGCCGCGCATCTGCTTGGTGCAGGCCCTGGCCAAGGGCGACCGTGACGAACTTGCCATTCAAGCCGCCACAGAACTCGGTGTCGACGGCGTCATTCCGTGGTCGGCTGCCCGCTCCATCACCAAGTGGGAGGGCCCGAAGATCGCCAAGGGCCACGAACGCTGGAGCAGCATCGTGCGCGAGGCCAGCAAACAGTCAATCCGGGCTTGGCTGCCGGGCGTCGCCCCGCTGGCCAGCACCAAACAGCTCGCCGTGCTCGCCGCCAGCACACGGATGCTGCTGCTCGATCCGACCGCGACCGGTCGCCTCACCGAGGTGGCCGCGCCCACCGACGACCGCGATATCTTGCTCGTCGTCGGTCCGGAGGGCGGAATCTCCCCGGCCGAACTGCTGCTGCTCGAGCAGGCCGGGGCCACCCAGGTGCGCCTCGGCGACACCGTGCTGCGCACCTCGACGGCCGGTCCCGCCGCGCTCGCGATTCTCAATGCGACGCTCGGCCGTTGGTAGCGCGTGCCGGCGGGTGTGCGGGCCGCTGGCGGCGCCTGACGTTGGTAGTGCGGGCCGCTGGCAGCGCCGCTTAAGATAGAGGCATGTCTTCTTCTGGCGCCCAGCCGTCCATTTTTAGCCGCATTGTCGCGCGTGAGATTCCGGCGACGATCGTGGCCGAGACCGAACACATCATCGCGTTCCTCGACGTCGCGCCGAAAGCCCCGGTGCACGTCGTCGTCACCACCAAAGACCCGCAGTACCAGAACGTCGTCGAACTCGCCGCCGGCAACCCGACCCTGCTGGCCGAACTCGTCGCCGTGGCCGAGCGGATCGCCGCCGAACGCACCAACGGGCAGTTCCGCCTGGTCTTCAACACCGGGGTCGCCGCCGGCCAAACCGTGTTCCACGTGCACGCGCACGTCTTGGGCAGCTCAACACCGACCGACTCGCTGGGGGAGGACTCGCTTGGCGCACTCTGATCCCGATAACGCAGAATTACGCTTCACCGTCGACGGTGTCGCCATGGTGCGCCTGCTCGGTCCCGAAGACCGCTACCTGAGCACCATCGAGGCCGCCTACCCGAAGGTCGACGTGCACGTGCGCGGCAACGACGTCACCCTCGGTGGCAGCGCCGACGACGTCGCTGCCGTGTGCCGCCTGATCGACGAACTGCAACTCGCCCTGCGCACCGGTCACGACCTCGGCGAGACCGAGGTCGCCACGTCCGCACGGATGCTCGCCGCCGACAGTTCCGTGAGCCCCTCCGCCCAGCTCGGCGGACCCATCCTGACGGCCCGAAACAAGAGCATCCGCGCCAAGTCGATCGGGCAGAAAGACTACGTCGACGCCATCGACGACAACACCATCGTGTTCGGCATCGGACCGGCCGGCACCGGAAAAACCTACCTCGCCATGGCGAAGGCGGTGCGCGCCCTGCAGAACAAAGAGGTCGAGCGCATCATCCTGACCCGGCCGGCCGTCGAGGCCGGCGAACGGCTGGGCTTTCTGCCCGGCACCCTCACCGACAAGATCGATCCGTACCTGCGGCCGCTCTACGACGCGCTTGGCGAAATGCTCGACCCCGAACTGATTCCCAAGCTGCTCGCCGCCGGCACGATCGAGGTGGCGCCGCTCGCCTACATGCGCGGGCGCACACTCAACGCAAGCTTCGTCGTACTCGACGAAGCTCAGAACACCACGCCGGAACAGATGAAGATGTTCTTGACCCGCTTGGGCTTCGGCTCGAAGATGGTCATCACCGGTGACGTCACCCAGATCGACTTGCCGGCGGGCACGAGCGGACTCAAACTGGTCACCCGCGTGCTCGACGGGATCGACGACATCCACTTCGCCTACTTGAGCAGTGCCGACGTGGTGCGGCACTCGCTCGTGGGCCGCATCGTCGATGCGTACACCGAGTACGACGCGCAGAAGCAGGCCCTCCGACAGGAGAGCGCCGAAGCCCGAGAATTCGCCACCCGCGGCGCGCAGCGCACTCCTGCGTCCGGCCGCAACCCGAAACGGAGTTCCACTTGAGCATCGAGATCAACAACGAGTCGACCATGCCGGTCGATGAAGCCGCCATTTTGCGTCTCGCTGCATTCGCGCTCGACACCATGCACGTTCACGCCGACGCCGAGCTCGCCATCGTGCTCGTCGATGAGGGTGCCATGGAGCAGCTGCACGTGCAGTGGATGGACGAACCCGGCCCCACCGACGTTCTGAGTTTTCCGATGGACGAACTGCGCCCGGGAACCGAGGAGCAGGAGACCCCGCCGGGACTGCTCGGCGATATCGTGCTCTGCCCGCAGGTCGCCAAAGAACAGGCCGAGACGGCTGGCCACAGCACCCTCGACGAGCTGCTGCTGCTCACCACCCACGGTGTGCTGCACCTGCTGGGCTTCGACCACGCCGAACCGGCGGAAGAGAAGGAGATGTTCGGTATTCAGCGTGACATTCTCATCGGCTTCGCCGTACAGGAACGACAACGCCACTGATGCACATCGTGTGGTTCATTTATTCGGCCGTCGTCCTGGTCGTTTTTGCGGGTCTGATGGCCGCCGTCGACGCGGCGATCACCGGACAATCCCGTGCCGATATCGCCAGCCTGGTGGCGCATCATCGCGCCAAACGGTCGCTCCAGGCGATCGCCGACGATGCCGGTGCGCACCTCAACGCCATCAACTTCATCCGCATCACCGCTGAGACGACCGCGGCCGTGCTGGTGACTCTCGTCTTTGCGACGACGATCGATGCCCTCTGGTTGGCACTGCTGCTGTCAGCGCTCATCATGACCTCGGTCTCGTTCGTGCTGGTCGGCGCGAGCCCGCGCAGCGTCGGCCGCGCCCACCCGGTCGGTCTGCTGACCGCGACCGCCCTGTTCGTGCACATCGCCCGCGTACTGCTCGGACCGATAGCCAACGCGCTCGTCGCCCTCGGCAACCGGGTCACTCCCGGCCGCACCAAACTAGCCACCTTCACCTCCGAAGACCAGCTGCTCAGCATGGTCGACGAGGCCACCGAACTCGACGTGATCGAAGAAGACGACCGCGAGCTCATCCACTCCATCTTTGAATTCAGCGACACGGTTGTGCGCGAGGTGATGATTCCGCGCACCGACATGATCACCATCGGCGCCGATGCGAGCATCGATGCGGCCATGGGCCTGTTCCTGAGCAGCGGGACCTCCCGTCTGCCCGTGCGGGGCGGCGAAGTCGACGACGTCGCCGGCATCCTGTACCTGCGGGATGTGGCCCGGCTGGTATTCGAGCGACCGATCAACTCCCTCCAGATCACCGTGGCCGATCTGGCCAGGCCGGCCGTCTTCGTGCCCGAGTCGAAGAAGGCCGACGAGATGCTGCGGCAGATGCAGCTCGAATCCAATCACCTGGCCATGGTCGTCGACGAGTACGGCGGAATCGCCGGACTGGTAACCCTAGAAGACCTGATGGAGGAACTCGTCGGCGATATCTCCGATGAATACGACCGCGACGTGGTCGAGTTCGAAGACCTCGGCGACGGGCAATTTCGGGTGAGCGCCCGCCTGCCCGTCGATGAACTGGGGGAGTTGTTCGACCTCGAACTCGACGACGACGATGTCGATTCGGTGGGCGGCCTGCTGGCCAAGGCCCTCGGTCGATTGCCCGTTGCCGGGTCGGTCGCCTCGGTGAGCGGCTTGAACCTCACCGCCGAACGCACCGAGGGCCGCCGAAAGCGCATCAGCACCGTGTTGGTGGAACGCGATGCGGCTTTGATCGATGCGCAGACCGCATTCCTCACGGTGCCGACGAGCACCCCAAGAACAGTGTCAGATGATGAAGGAGAACGGTCATGACCGGAGTAACCGAGCCCCACCCAAGCGGGTACCGAGCGGGATTCGTCTCGTTCGTGGGACGCCCCAACGTGGGCAAGTCCACCCTGACGAACGCACTGGTGGGCGAGAAGGTTGCGATCACCTCGTCGAAACCGCAAACCACCCGCCGCGCCATTCGCGGCATCGTTCACCAGAAGAACGGCCAGCTCATCCTGGTCGACACCCCCGGCATCCACCGCCCGCGGACCCTGCTCGGGGAGCGCCTCAACAGCCTCGTCACCGCAACCCTGGCCGGCGTCGACGTGATCGGCCTGTGCATCCCGGCCAACGAGCCGATCGGCCCCGGAGACAAATTCATCAACGAACAGTTGGATGCCTTCCCGCGCGCCAAAAAGGTCGCCATCGTCACCAAGATCGATGCGTCCTCCAAAACCAACGTCGCCAACCAGCTTTTGGCCGTTTCCGAGTTGCGAGATTGGGAGGCGATCGTGCCGATCTCCTCGACCAGCCGCATCCAGTTGGATACCCTCGCTACCGAACTGCTGCGCCTGCTGCCCTACGCGGACGCACCGCTCTATCCGGCCGACGCGGTCACCGACGAGACGCTTGAATCGCGCATTTCGGAGTTCATCCGGGAGGCCGCCCTCGAGGGGGTCACCGACGAGCTTCCGCACTCCATCGCCGTGACCATCGACGACATCATCGAGCGTGACGACCAGGAACTGGTCGAGATCTACGCCAACCTGTTCGTGGAGCGGGACAGCCAGAAGGGCATAATCATCGGCAAGTCGGGCAGCCGGCTCAAGGATGTCGGTACCCGCGCCCGCAAGCAGATCGAACCGCTCGTCGGTAAGCGCGTTTTCCTGTCGCTGCGGGTCAAGATCGCCAAGGAGTGGCAGCGCGATCCGAAGCAGCTCGGCCGCCTCGGTTTCTAGCCCGGGGCCGGTGTGGATCCAGTGGTGTTTGCCGCTGCTGGGCGTCCGTTCACCGCCTGTCAGTAGGCTGCGATTGAGCAGTGACTTACCCGGGTTGCGGCCGGGATAACGGCCGCGAGGCGCACAGTGGTGTCGGAGGCCTCGGATGAACTCGCTGTTGCTCGACGTCAGCCCCATTGTCATTAGCCCACTCGATGTCGTCCTCACCGACGCCCCGGTCCTAGCGGCGCTCTACGGCGGTACCGGTTTCGCGCTGCTGCTTGTGCTTCTCGGCCCGACTGGCGTGCGTCGCGCCGTCGTCACCCTGATCGGGGCCGTGGTCGGTGCAGCGAGCGGTTGGGTGCTGGCGTGGTTCGTTAGCGACGTTTGGGATCCGTGGAACGTGTCGCTATCGACCGGCACTCGGCTCTGGACGGTAGCTCTGTGCGCCAGTATCGCAATTATCCTGCTGAACCTGCGTGGCCAGGTTCGGTGGCGGCGCGTCGTTGCGATCTGTGCCTTGCCGCTGTGCCTGCTCAGCGCCGCTGCCGGGATCAACGCTGATATCGGCCAGTTCCCGACACTGCGCGTGGCTTTCGGACTGACGAACTACCCGTCGCTCGACCAGGCGCTCTTGATCGCTCGGAGCGCCGCGCACGCGAACGGAGACTCGAACCGTAGTGGCGTTGTCAGTGCCGTCGAGATACCGGCGACGGTTTCGGGATTTGCCGCTCGCTCCGCCCTCGTATACCTGCCGCCCGCCGCAACGAGGATGAACCCGCCCGCGCTCCCGGTAATCGAGATGCTCTCGGGCCAGCCCGGCAGCCCGAGCGACGTGTTCACGGCCGGAAAACTAGGCGACATTCTCGATCAGTATGCCCAGGCGCACTCTGGCCTGGCCCCGATTGTGGTCGTTCCCGACCAGCTCGGTGCTCCCGGAAACAACCCCATGTGTGTGGACTCTGCGCTAGGCAAGGTTGCCAGCTATCTCACCATCGATGTTCCGGCATGGATTCGCGGGCACCTGCATGTCACTGCACAGCCGACGGGATGGACCATCGCTGGTTTCTCCCAGGGCGGTACCTGTTCGATTCAGCTCGGGGCGGCGAATCCGCAGCTGTACGGTACGATTCTGGACATCTCCGGGGAGCTCGTTCCCAGCAATGGAAGCGAGGCGCATACGGTGGCAGCCGGATTCGGCGGCAGCACCGCCGCATACGCGGCGGCGGCACCGACCGCCATCCTCGCCGCGCACGCACCATACGACACTCTCAGCGCGATCTTCGTCGTCGGCGACGGCGACCTGCGCTTTCTGCCGGGGGTACGCGCGCTTGCGACTGCTGCCGAGCGCGCCGGCGTCGACACCCGTCTGTTCGAATCACCCGGCACAGCGCACGACTGGCACACCGTCGACTTCGCCTGGACCACCGCCTTGCCCGTCATCGCCGCCCGCACGGCCCTGCTCGCGCCTTGCGTTGTGGCAAAAACACGATGACGGCCGAGCGGATCATCCGCGACAGGTCGAAACAACGCAGCGCCGACCATCATCCACTCGCGTTGCGACGTCGCTCGACGCTGGGTGCGCTGCATCGGTTGACCGCTCGGCGGCCGTTCGCGGTCGCCTACGCCCTGGTCCTGCTCGTCGTCGCGCTGGTCAGCGGGGTGGTCTCGGGACCGGCGCGAGACATCCGTTTACTCTTCGGTACCGGCTACGAGTCGGTCATCGAAGGCGGTCACTGGTGGTCGCCGTTGACCTCGGTATTTTTTGTTGACAACGGCGCCGAACTGGTACTGGTGTTGGCCGGCGCAATAATCATATTGGGGTTCACCGAACGGATGATGGGCACCCGCCGCACCGTGATTGCCTTTCTGTCGACATCGATTCTTGGTGCGACAATCGGCCTCGGTGTGCAGTATCTCGGTGTGGCGGGCGGGGAGATGTGGTCCCGCGGTGTGAGCGAACTATGGGCGATTGACCCTTTCACCCCCATCTTTGGCAGCGCTATGGCGGCGAGTTACTTCGCGGGGCCGCTCTGGCGTCGGCGCATCCGCGTGCTCGGGTTGTCGACGGTGCTCGTGCTCGTTCTCTATTCCGGGCAGCCCTCTGACCTTTACCGGCTGCTGGCCGTGGCGATCGGGCTCGGTACGGGCTGGCTGTTTCGCCCGCCACGACGTGTGACGTCGTGGCGGCGCAGTTCCGACCACGAGACCCGTACGCTGTTGGCCGCCATCGTGGGCATGGTCGCGGTCGGCCCGGCCATCACCATCTACTCCGGAGCCCGGTTCGGTCTGCTCGCACCGCTCGGCCTGCTGCTCACCCAGGACAGACCGACGGCGGGGGAGTTCGTCGACCGGTGCCTGCTCGGTGACGTCACCCGTCAATGCGTGCAAGAGCTCAGCCTTGAACGCATCGGCGGAGCCGGACCCGTGCTGGTCAGCCTGCTGCCGCTTCTAACCCTTATCGTTGCCGCGTTCGGACTGGCCCGCGGGCGGCGGTTTGCCGCGTGGCTAGCCATTACCATCAATACCGGGCTGGCCCTCCTTGCCGCTTGGTACTACGGATTATTGCCCATCTCCGGGCAGCCCTATGTTTGGCAGTGGCAATCCGGCCGGTACTGGGAGGTCACGCTCATTCTCGTGGTTTCCGTGCTTGTCCCACTCGTTGTGGCTCTCGTCATCTTCGGTAACCTGCGCCGCTTTCCGGTCGCCTCCCGAACCGGCCAGCGGCGGCGGTTTTTGCTGGTTACCGTCGGGAGCTTGGCCGCTCTCATCACGTTCTATATTGGTGTCGGCTGGCTGCTCCGCGACCATTTTCGGCCCGCGGTCGGCCTGCTCGACCTGCTGGTGGATGTCCCTGAACGGTTCATCCCTGTCGGCTTCCTGCGCCTGGAGCGGGTGTCTTTTCTTCCGATCGATCCCCTCGCCACGGCCCTCTACCACGGTGTCGGCGCTGCGTTCTGGATCGTCGTCTTCGTCGGAACTATCGTCTGCCTGCGGAGCGCGTCCGTCGACCCGACCGCGGATGCACCGGGGCGACTGCGTACCCTTCTATCCGCCCACGGCGGCGGATCGCTCGGGTTCATGACCACCTGGACCGGAAACTCCCTATGGTTCACAGCGAGCGGACGCACCGCGATCGCCTACCGCGTCGTGAACGGCATCGCCATCACCACGTCGGAACCGGTCGGACCGTCCTCAGAGGCGTCCGACGCCGTCACCTCTTTCGCTTGTATGTGCGATGACCGCGGCTGGGTGGCGGTGTTCTATGGCCTGCACGAGCGCTGGAACCTTGTATTCGACACGATGGGGTGGCACACCATGCAGGTGGGGGAGGAAACGCTCCTGCGCCCAAGCAGCTGGAGTACCACTGGAAAGAAGTGGCAGGACATTCGCTCATCGATCAATCGTGCCGACCGCGCCGGTGTGCGCGCGCTCTGGACCAGCTACCGGGCGTTGTCGCTGGCTGCGACGACCCAAATCGCGGAGATCTCGGAGCAGTGGGTCCAAGAGAAGGAACTCCCCGAACTGGGGTTCACCCTCGGCGGCCTCGACGAACTGCGAGATCCCGCCGTGCGCCTCATGCTCGCCGTTGACAGCGCAGACCGCGTGCAGGCCGTGACCAGCTGGTTGCCCACTTACCGGGACGGTGCGATAGTCGGTTGGACCCTGGACTTCATGCGGCGTCGCCCAGACAGCATCAACGGTGTAATGGAGTTTCTGATCGCGCAAACGGCTGAACTGATGCAGGAGAGTGCTCAGATTGAGTTTCTCAGCTTGTCCATCGCGCCGCTCGCCCAGTCCGCCGGGTTACGGCAGGGTGGAGTTGCAGACCGCCTGCTTGACTATCTCGGCCGTAGCCTCGAACCGGTCTATGGATTTCGGTCGTTGCTGGTGTTCAAACGCAAATTCCAGCCCGAGTTTGCGCCGGTCTTCATGGCCTTCCCCGACCCGGTCGCGCTTCCGGAGATCGGACTTGCGCTGGCTCGGGCATACCTGCCAAGCCTCTCGGTGCGCGACGTCGTGACCTTGCTGCGCGGACACGGCCAGTGACATCCGCTGGCAGATACGCGGCGACATCCGGTGGTAGTAGAGGTGCCAAACGGTGCTAGCCTGAAAATGTGTTGAACGGTGTGCTCCTCCTTAGCTGCCGCGACGAGTCCTAATCTAAAGGCCTACCTCGTCGCGGCGTTTGTCGTTGGCTGTACGGCACCCATGAGGAAACAGGACCATGAAGAATAACCAGACCGCATCCACCCTGCCGATCCACCGTTACCGCCCGTACCATGAGCAGTTCGTCGTCGAACTGCCCGACCGTACCTGGCCGAGCAAGCACATCACGGTCGCCCCGCGCTGGTGCGCGGTCGACCTGCGTGACGGCAACCAGTCCCTCATCGACCCGATGAGCCCCGAGCGCAAGCGCATCATGTTCGATCTGCTCGTGCGCATGGGCTACAAGGAGATCGAGGTGGGCTTTCCCTCGGCGAGCCAGACCGACTTCGACTTCGTACGCAGCCTCATCGACGAGGGCGCCATTCCCGACGACGTAACCATCCAGGTGCTCACCCAGGCCCGCGAGCACTTGATCAAGCGCACGTACGAATCCATCACCGGGGCAAAACAGGCCATCGTGCATTTCTACAATTCCACGAGCATCCTGCAGCGTGAGGTCGTTTTTCGCGAAGAGAAGCAGGGTATCGTCGACCTGGCACTGTTCGGGGCTCGCCTGTGCAAGCAGATGGAAGCGACCATTCCCGGCACCACCATCTACTACGAGTACTCCCCGGAGAGCTTTACCGGCACGGAGCTTGACTTCGCCGTGGACATCACCAATCAGGTCGTCGAGATTCTGGCGCCGACGTCGGAGCGTAAGGTCATCGTCAACCTGCCGGCCACCGTCGAGATGGCCACCCCGAATGTGTATGCCGACTCCATTGAGTGGATGAGCCGTCACCTGACCCAGCGCGAGAACATCCTCATCTCGTTGCACCCGCACAACGACCGCGGAACCGCCATCGCCGCCGCCGAACTGGGCTACCTGGCCGGCGCCGACCGTATCGAAGGCTGCCTGTTCGGCAACGGCGAGCGCACCGGCAATGTCGACCTTGTCGCCCTCGGCGTGAATTTGTTCACGCAGGGCATCGACCCGCAGATCGACTTCAGCAACATCGATGAGATCAAGCGCACCGCCGAATACTGCAACCAGCTGCCCGTACCCGAACGCAACCCGTGGGCCGGCGACCTGGTCTTCACCGCGTTCAGCGGATCGCACCAAGATGCCATCAAAAAGGGCTTCGAAGCAATGGATGCCGACGCGGCCAAGCAAGGCTGTACCGTCAACGAGCTCGTCTGGGCCGTTCCCTACCTACCGGTCGACCCCAAGGACCTCGGCCGCAGCTACGAGGCCGTGATCCGGGTCAACTCGCAGTCCGGCAAGGGCGGCGTCGCTTACCTGCTGAAGACCGACCATGCGCTCGACCTGCCGCGCAAGCTGCAGATCGAGTTCTCCGGCGTCGTACAGGCCAAGACCGACGCCGAGGGCGGCGAGGTCACGAGCGATCAGATCTGGGACATCTTCAACGACGAGTACCTGCCCGCCACGATCAAGAATCCGGGCGCCAAGTGGGGGCGGTTCGAACTTCACTCCACTCGCACGTCGAGTGACCTCTCCGGCACTGTCGAGCTCGCCGTCGAACTGCGTGACGGCGACACCGTGGCGCAGGCTATCGGGTCGGGCAACGGCCCGATCAACGCGTTCCTCGGCGTGATGGCCGAACGCGGCATTGCCATCACCCTGTACGACTACGTAGAGCACGCGCTCTCCGCCGGCGGCGACGCGCAGGCGGCCGCGTATGTTGAACTCGACGTGAACGGCAAACGCTATTGGGGCGTCGGCATCGACGCGGACATCTCCACCGCGTCGCTCAAGTCGGTGGTTTCTGCCGTCAACCGGGGCATCCGCGCCGAGGTCGGCGACCTTGAGCTGGCGGCTGTCTAACGCCGCCCACATTTGCTCACGCACGTCACAAGCAACCGCAACACACGAAAGCCCAGACCCGTCGGTGCGGGGCTGGGCTTTCGTTGCACCATCCGGGTGCGGTCAGGGGTTTGTTGGCGAGCCGGACCAGGCCAGCGCGGGCAGGTGAACCGTTCGATCGGTCGTTTTCACACCCAGTAGCGAGCGGCAGTCGTCGATCGCGCGCTCGAGCAGGGTGTACAGCCGGGCGTCGGGATCGGCGATGCAGGCTTCGCCGATGCCTTGCACACCGACGCGAATGATCGTGTCGGCGGTGCGCGGCGTGAACTTGGTGTGCGACCAGGAACGTACGCTGCCCATAAAATCGCGGGCCCAACGTTCGGCATCGGGCGCTTGATCGAGGGCGGCCCGAATGAGCGGCCGCACCCGCTCGGCCAGGGCTGGATCAAGAACGGATGCGTTCCGCTCGCAGGTCAGAACGCCCACGGCGAGAGCGCGCTGGCGTTCCAGGCTCGCCACCGGAAGCGCTTCGCATCCGGCACGAAGAGCGACCACCAGCTCGGTGCGCTTGTCGGAACCGGTCAGGCCGATCACCGACGGAATCAGCAGCGCGAGCCGCGACCGGGCGTCATCGGAACTGCAGTCGTTGACCATGCGTGCCAGCGACGCGAGCACCGGATGGGTGCAAGCGGGGTGGTCACTCCAGGACTCGCCAGCCAGGTAGGAGGCGAATTCCATAAAGCAGCCACCACTCTTGGGAGTGCGGTGTTTGCCCCGCGACAGCACGGGCATAATATCGGGCAGACTGCCCTGGGTTGGTTTCATGAAAAACCTCCATACCACGGGGATTACGTGCACCTAAGTCTCCCCCCGTCCGGTCCGAAACACCAGTGCCAGTCGTGACTACTGACAAAATTTTAGCGTTCTGAATGCACCCGTTTCGCTGGTACTCGCGCCGTGACGGTGGTCTGCGCGGCAGAGTGGGATAATTGCGTGTGCCTGTCTACCGAGATGAAGCCGTCGTGCTGCGCACCCACAAGCTGGGTGAAGCCGACCGCATCGTCACCATGCTCACCCGAGCGCACGGCAAAGTGCGCGCCGTCGCCAAGGGCGTGCGCCGTACCGGCTCCAAATTCGGAGCCCGGCTCGAGCCGTTCATGGTCGCCGACGTGCAGCTCTACGAGGGTCGCAGCCTCGATATCATCACGCAGGCCGAGTCGCTCGGTTCCTACGGTGCCCTGATCACCGCCGACTATGGCAGCTACACCGCAGCGAGCGTCATGGTGGAAACCGCCGACAAACTTACCGAATCGGAAGGGTCGCTGCAGCAATACCTGCTGCTGGTCGGCGCGCTTCGATCGCTGTCCCGCCAGGAACACGGCTCCCACCTCACCCTCAACTCCTATCTGCTGCGCGCCGTGTCGATGGCCGGCTGGGCGCCGAGCTTTCAGGACTGTGCCCGCTGCGGTGCGCTCGGCGAGCTCAGCGCAGGTGGACAGCACAGCGCGATGGTCGTGCAGCTCGGCGGTATCGTCTGCGATGCCTGCGCCCCACCCGGTTCCCCGCGGCTCGACGCGGCGACTATCGTTCTGCTGAGCGCCCTGCTCACCGGAGATTGGGAGCATGCGAGCGCGAGCCCGGAACGCACGCAGAGCCAGGCCGCCGGCGTCGTCGCCGCGTATACCCAGTGGCACCTGGGCCGCGGGCTTCGTTCGCTGGAATACGTCGCCCGATGATGGCCACCCTGTTCGGCCACAAGGGGTTCACCCACAAAGACGCCGTTCCGTTCAAACCCCTGGACTGGACCGGCCTGTACCCGCCCGAGCTGCCCCGGAAAGCCGTGCCGGAGCATGTCGCCGTCGTCATGGACGGCAACGGTCGCTGGGCCAACGGGCGGGGCCTTACCCGCGTCGAGGGGCACAAGGCCGGTGAAGCCGCCCTGCTCGACGTCGTCGCCGGAGCCATCCAGATCGGTATCAAGCACCTCAGTGTCTACGCCTTCTCCACTGAGAATTGGAAGCGTTCCCCCGATGAGGTGCGTTTTCTCATGGGCTTCAATCGCGATGTTCTGCATCGCCGCCGCGATCAGCTCAACGAGTGGGGCGTGCGGGTCAAGTGGGCTGGGCGCAAGCCGAAGCTGTGGGCATCCGTTATCAACGAACTGCAGTTCGCTGAAAAACTCACCGCCGACAACGACGTGCTCACCCTCACCATGTGCGTGAACTACGGCGGTCGCACCGAAATAGCGGATGCCGTGCGCGCGCTGGCCGAGGACGTCGCCGCTGGCAGGCTGAAGCCATCGGGTATCACCGAGAAGGCCATCGCCCGGCAGCTATATGTGCCCGAACTGCCCGACGTCGACCTGTTCGTGCGCAGCTCGGGGGAGCAGCGCACGAGCAACTTTCTGCTCTGGCAGAGCGCCTATGCCGAGATGGTCTTTCTCGACACCCTCTGGCCGGACTTCACCCGGGTCGACCTCTGGCACGCGGTCGAAATGTACGCCGCCCGCAACCGGCGCTACGGCGGCGCGGTCGACACGCCCACCTGAACGCCGTCTGCCAATATTCCGCCCGGGGAATACACCGGCGCTGGGGCCCGTTGGGTCCAGAGTGACTGACACAAGTACAACCGCAACGGCAGCGTCCACGACGAGCACTCTAACCAGCGCCGACCCGATCAAGGTCGACATCTGGTCCGACGTGCAGTGCCCCTGGTGCTACATCGGCAAACGCAAGTTCGAGGCCGGCGTTGACCTGTTCGACGGCACCGTCGAGGTCGAGTATCACAGCTTCGAGCTCTCGCCCGACACCCCGGTCGACTACGTCGGCAACGCCGTCGACTACCTGAGCGAGCGCAAGGGCATGCCCGTCGACCAGGTGCAGAAGATGCTTGATAACGTTACCGCTATCGCCGCGAGTGTCGGGCTCGACTACGACTACGACTCGGTGCACCAGACCAACACGGTCATCTCGCACGAACTGCTGCACTACGCCAAGGCTCACGGGCGCCAGCTCGACATGATGGAACGCCTGCTCAAGGCATACTTCATCGACGGGCGTCACGTCGGACGCATCGAAGACCTTGCCGACCTCGCCGCCGAAATCGGACTCGACCGGGCCGACGTGGTGCGGTCACTCACCGCCCACGAGCACCTTGCCGCGGTCAAGGCCGACGTGGCGCAGGCCGGCGCGTACGGCATCCAGGGGGTTCCCTTCTTCGTGATCGACGGCCGCTATGGCGTCTCCGGCGCGCAGGATCCGACGGCGTTCGCCCAGGCTCTCAGCCAGGCCCGCACCGACCGCACGTCCACTGCGGCGTCCGCGTAACAGCGTCACCCAGCGGACTCGCGTAGCCTTGACGCGTACCTAGTCGGCGGCATCCGCTTCACCCTAATGATCAGGAGAACACCCATGAGCGACACAATCACCACCCCTCCCGTCTTCACCGACGCTGCCGGCCGTCCCACCATTGAACTCCTCGGCGCACCCGCTGCGACCGACGAGGCCGCCGGTTCCTGCTGCGGCGGCGGCTGCTGCAGCTGATTCCACCCTGCATTCTCGAAAGCGCAGCTGTCGTTCGGCCTCAAACGGCTGGCAGCTGCGCTTTTGTGTGCCGTCCGCGGTCGCGCCTTGGTGGATTAGCGGATCCTTCGCTTTCTGGGAGAATTGACGCAACATGACTTCACGCATCCCCACCGTCGACCCGTTGGCGTTGATCAAACCGCTGACGATCGGCCCGCTCACGCTCGAAGTGCCGGTGGTTCTCGCGCCGATGGCCGGCATCACGAACACGGCCTTCCGTCGGCTCTGCCGCGAATATGGCGCCGGACTATTCGTGAGCGAAATGATCACCTCACGCGCGCTCGTGGAACGCAATACCGAGACGATGCGGCTGATCACGCACCACGAGAGCGAAACAACCCGTTCCATCCAGCTCTACGGTGTCGACCCAAAAACGGTCTCCGAGGCCGTGACCATGCTCGTCGCCGAGGACCGCGCCGATCATATCGACCTCAACTTCGGCTGCCCGGTTCCCAAGGTCACCCGCAAGGGCGGGGGAGCGGCTCTGCCCTGGAAGATCGGCCTGTTTCGTCAGATCGTCGAAGCGGCCGTCACCGCGGCCGGCCAGATCCCCCTGACCGTGAAAATGCGCAAGGGAATCGACGCCGACCACCTCACCTATATCGAAGCTGGCAAAGCGGCCGCGGGAGCTGGCGTCGCATCAATTGCATTGCACGGTCGCACGGCCGCCGAGTTCTACTCCGGCCATGCCGACTGGTCCGCTATCGAAAAGCTCAAGAACGCCATCAACGACGTACCGGTGCTCGGCAACGGCGATATCTGGTCAGCCGATGACGCCCTACGGATGGTTCGTGAGACGGGATGCGACGGCGTCGTTGTCGGACGCGGATGCCTGGGCCGTCCGTGGCTGTTCGGCGATCTCACTGCAGCGTTCCGCGGCGAGAAAATCAAGGCCGAGCCGGGCTTGGGACAGGTCATCAACGCTTTTCGCCGCCACGCTGAATTGCTCACCGAATTCTTCGACAGCGAGGACCGCGCTTGCCGCGACATCCGCAAGCATGTTGCCTGGTATTTCAAGGGCTACCCGGTGGGCGGCGATCTGCGTGCGAGCCTCGCGATGGTACAAAACCTCGGTCAGCTCGACGACCTGCTCGCCACCCTCGACGCCTCGCTGCCCTACCCGGGCGCCGACGTCGAGGGGCCTCGCGGTCGCGCCGGAACTCCGAAGAAGCCGTCGCTGCCTGAGCACTGGCTCGAGTCGCAGGACCTCGTCGGCGCACAAAGACTGAATCTGACCGAGGGCGAAGGGGACACCAGCGGTGGCTAACAAAACCGGATACAGCGAGACCGACGAGGCCCGCTGGCTTCCCGAAGAGCACTACTCGCGCCGCAGCGACTTCGCCCGCGACCGGGCGCGGCTGCTGCACTCGAGCGCCCTGCGTCGCCTCGCGGCGAAGACGCAGGTGCTCAGCCCCACGGCCGGGCTCGACTTCGCCCGCAACCGGCTGACCCACTCGCTCGAGGTCGCCCAGGTCGGGCGGGAGATCGCCTCGCGCCTCAACGTCGACCCCGACATCGTCGATACCGCCTGCCTCGCGCACGACATCGGGCATCCGCCGTTCGGCCACAACGGTGAGAAAGCGCTCAGTTTGTGGTCCGCAGACATCGGCGGTTTCGAGGGCAACGCTCAGACCCTGCGCCTGCTCACCCGTTTGGAGCCGAAGGTGTTCGGACCTGATGGCCACAGTTACGGCCTCAACCTCACCCGGGCGAGCCTCGACGCCAGCTGCAAGTACCCCTGGCCCGAAGGTTCCTCGGTCTTCGACCCGAGTGGGCGGGCCAAGTTCGGCTTTTACCAGGACGACATCGCCGCGTTCGAGTGGCTGCGCGAGGGTGCGCCCGACCGCCAGCTCTGCATTGAAGCCCAGGTGATGGACCTCTCCGATGACATCGCCTACAGCGTGCACGACTTCGAAGACGCTATCGTCAACGGTTACGTTGACGTGGCGGCCCTGAGCAGCCGCACCAACCACGACGAACTTCTCGCCACTATGTCGGAATGGATCGGCGACGCGACCAGCGCCGACGACCTAACGACCGCTTTCAACCGCCTCGATTCCCTTGATGTCTGGATGGATTCCTGGACCGCCGGCCGCCGCGACCAGGGTCACCTCAAGAATCTCACCAGCCAGCTGATCGGCCGGTTCAGCGGTTCCGCGGTGCACGCCACCAAGGAGGCGCACCCCGACGCGAACATGCTGCGCTTCGGAGCCAAAGTGATCGTGCCGCGCGAGATCCAGGCCGAAATATCGGTTCTCAAGGGGATCGTCGCCGCCTTCGTCATGACCCGCAACACTCGCAAGCCCATCTATGTGCAGCAGCGCCAAGTACTCACCCTTCTCGCCGACACCCTGCACCAGTCCGGCGACGAACACCTCGACCCCGGTTTTCGTGAGGACTGGCAAGCCGCCGCAGATGATGCAGCCCGCAAGCGCGTCATCGTCGACCAGGTTGCGAGCCTCACCGACCAGTCCGCCCTGGCGTGGTACGAGCGCCTCGTCCAGGGCTAGAATCTCACAGCACTTCATAATTCCGGTGCCGGTCCCGGCAGCAGCGGCGGGGGTAGGGAGTCCTCGGGCTTGTGAGTTTTGGGGGCTTCCGGCGCCGCCGTACGCCCTTCGCGGTGGTCCCGAAAGCCCCCAACGTCTGAGCGGGGAGCTGATATCCCAGTGCCACCGCCCGCCTGCGGAACCAAGCCGGTCAGATCGAGCAGATAGAGTTTGTACATGGCTGGACTGATTCGACAAAGTGACATCGAAGAGGTCAAGGCTCGCACCAACATCGCCGACATCATCGGTGACTATGTCACCCTGAAGTCCGCTGGTGTCGGATCGATGAAGGGCCTCTGCCCCTTTCACGACGAGCGCACCCCCAGCTTTCACGTGCGCCCGCAAGTGGGTTTCTACCACTGCTTCGGCTGCGGCGAGAGCGGCGATGTCTACTCCTTTCTGCAGAAGATGGACCATGTCAGCTTCAGCGAAGCCGTCGAACGCCTCGCCGGCCGGGTTGGCCTCGACCTGCACTACGAGGACGGCTCCGGCGCAGCCCCCGACCACGGCAACCGCGCCCGTCTGCTCGCCGCCAACCAGGCAGCCTCTGACTTCTTCATCGAACAGCTCGGCAGCGCCGGCGCCGACGTCGGCCGGGCTTTCCTCGGCCAGCGCGGCTTCGACGCCAACGCCGCAACCCGGTTCGGGGTCGGCTTCGCGCCGAAGAGTTGGGACGAACTCACCAACCACCTGCGCGGCCACGGATTCACGACCGAGGAGCTCACCCTCTCCGGCCTGGTCTCCAGCGGCGACCGGGGAATCTACGACCGGTTCCGCGGCCGCCTGGTCTGGCCGATTCGCGACATCACCGGCCAGACCATCGGGTTCGGCGCGCGCAAGCTGCTAGACGACGATAAAGGACCCAAGTACCTCAACACCCCGGAGTCTCCGGTGTACCACAAAGCCCAGGTGCTCTACGGGTTAGATCTCGCCAAACGCGACATCTCCCGCAGCCACCAGGTCGTCGTGGTCGAGGGCTACACCGACGTGATGGCCTGCCACCTGGCCGGCATCACCACTGCCGTCGCCACCTGTGGCACCTCTTTCGGCGTCGACCACATCAAGGTGCTGCGACGGGTGCTCGGCGACGACTCGGGCGTCGGTGAAGTTGTGTTCACCTTCGACCCGGATGCCGCCGGGCAGAAAGCCGCCATGCGTGCCTTCAGCGAAGAGCAGCGGTTCTCCGCCCAGACGTATGTGGCGGTCGGACCGGAAGGACTCGACCCCTGCGATCTGCGCCTGCAACGCGGCGATGACGCCGTACGTCGGCTGGTCGACTCGAAGAAACCCATGTTCGAGTTCATGATTCGGCAGATTCTCTCCCAGTACAACCTCGACACCGTTGAGGGCCGTACCGCGGCTCTGCGTGCCGCCGCCCCCGTCGTCGGCGAGATTCGTGACCCCGTGCTGCGGCCCGGCTACACGCGCGAGCTGGCCCGCATGCTCGGCGTCGACATGGGTGACGTAGCCAAGGCCGTCACCAACGCACAGTCCGGCGCGCGGGCATCGGCGAGCGGCGGACCGAACGCACCGCGGCACGCCGGCGCGATCGAAGTGTTGCCCGAGCGCCCGTTCTCCCTCGTGGAACTGCCGAGTGACCCGCTCACCCGGCTCGAACGCGACGGCCTCATGGCAATGCTGCAACGGCCCACCCTGATCGGCCGGGACATCCTCGACAGCGCGGTGCACACATCCTTCGCGAACTCCTCGCTCGCGGTCGTGCGCGACGCCATCGCCACGAGCCTCGCGCACTTCGAAGCGCCCGACTGGCTCGATCGGGTGATCTCCGAGGTACCGGATACCTTCAAGAACCTCGTGCAGGAACTCGCCATGGCTAACCTTCCCGAGCGCACCGAGAAAGACGTCGCCCGCTACGTGCGCGACATCACAATCGTTCTGATCGACAAAGATTTGCTGCGACTCAAGGCCGAGTTGCTCGGCCGGCTGCAGCGAGCGGATGCCACCGACACCGAAATGTACCGCACCCTCCAGCGCGAACTCGTGCGGGTCGAGGCCGAGCGGCGCGCCCTCCGCGACGAATAACCCGGCCACAGTCCTCTATGCCTGCGGCACCAACATTCGAGCGGATAACCCCAAACTGCAACACATGAGCCCGGGATTGTTGCAGATATGTAAAGAAGCTGCGGTTGATCGTGGCTATCTGCAAATTCTGTGCTAACTCTTGGCTAACAGCACTGATCGGCCGTGCCCGTTTGGGGTGCTCCCGCTCATGAGACTTCGACAGGAAGAGGACGACGGATATGACATCCGCATTCACCAACGGCAAGCGCGCTCTCGCTGCCACAGCCGGACTTGCCGCTGCAGCGCTCGTTCTGGCCGGCTGCTCCGCGGGCGGTTCCACCACCACGAACACCGGGGGAACCATCATCCTCGGCACGACCGACAAAGTCACCACCCTCGACCCTGCTGGTTCGTATGACGCCGGCTCGTTCAATGTTCAGCTGCAGGTGTTCCCTTTCCTGATGAACACGCCGTATGGGAGTTCCGATGTCGAGCCCGATATCGCCACCAAGGCAGAGTTCACGTCGCCGACGGAGTACACCGTCACCCTCAAGCCGGACCTGACCTGGGCAAACGGCAACGCGCTCACCTCCTCGGACGTGAAATTCAGCTTCGATCGCCAGCTGGCTATCGCTGCCGATAACGGCCCGTCGTCGCTTCTCTACAACCTCGAGAGCACCGAGGCCGTGGACGACACCACGGTCGTCTTCACTCTCAAGGCCGCGAACGATCAAATCTTCCCTCAAATCCTGTCGAGCCCGGCCGGGCCGATCGTCGACGAAGAGTCGTTCTCGGCCACGGCATTGACTGCCGACGACGACATTGTTGCTGCCAAGGCTTTTGCCGGACAGTATGAGATCGCCAGCTACGACTTCAACAACATCATTTCGTACAAGAAGTTCGAAGGCTACCAGGGGCTGTGGGGCCCGGCGAAGAACGACGGTGTCAACGTGAAGTACTTCACGGACTCCTCCAATCTCAAGCTCGAGGTGCAGGAGGGCAGCGTGGACGTTGCTCTTCGCAGCCTGTCTGCGACCGACATCGACGATCTGCGCGGCAACGACAACGTGTCCGTCCTAGACGGCCCCGGTGGCGAGATCCGCTACATCACCTTCAACTTCAACACGCAGCCTTACGGAGCAACGACCCCCGACGCCGATCCGGTCAAGGCGCTGGCCGTGCGCCAGGCAGTGGCAGATATCGTCGATCGCGACGAGATCGCCGACCAGGTCTACAAGGGCACTTACACTCCGTTGTATTCCTACGTCCCCAACGGTTTGACCGGTGCCAACGAGTCACTCAAGGGGCTTTATGGCGACGGATCGGGTGCGCCCGACCTTGACAAGGCCAAGGCCACGCTTGAGGCGGCCGGGGTCAGCCTTCCGGTTGATTTCAGTCTGCAGTACAACACCGACCACTACGGGCCAGGATCGAGTGACGAGTACGCACTGATCAAGGACCAGCTTGATTCGTCCGGCCTGTTCAATGTCTCCCTGCAGTCGACCGAATACGTGCAGTACGTCAAGGACCGCACCTCGGATGTCTATCCCGCGTACCAGCTCGGCTGGTTCCCGGACTATACCGATGCCGACAACTACCTGACCCCCTTCTTCCTGACCAAGAACTTCATCAAGAACCACTACAGCGACCAGGAAGTCAACGACTTGATCTTGAAGCAGGCCGTCACGGTCGACCCGGCAGAGCGCACCGCACTCATCGGTGAGATCCAAGACAAGGTCGCGGCCCAGCTGTCGACCCTTCCCCTGCTGCAGGGCTCGCAGGTCGCGGTGACCGGTACTGATATCACTGGCACCAAGGACACACTCGACGATTCATTCAAATTCCGCTACGGAGCTCTCTCCAAGGGATAATCGGCACGTCGACTGGAATTTTCTAGTCAGATCACCGGGGGTGTTCAGCGCGAATTCGCTGGATGCCCCCGATTCTTTTGCAATCGTGAGGTAGTTATGTCCACTGTGGCCCTGAAGCCATCCGCTCCGACCGGCGGACGTGCTTCGAAGAAGAAAACCAGCCAGGGGGGCGGAATCGGTCGGTATCTGCTGATTCGGTTTCTTCTCATCATCCCCACGATATTCATCCTGGTCACAATGGTGTTCTGGCTCATGCGCGCGACGGGCGACCCGATCACGGCCGCTCTTGGTGGCCGTCTTGCGCCTGAGCAGCTCGCCGAGCGCATCCACGAAGCGGGCTACGACCGCCCTATCCTGGTGCAATATTTCGAGTACCTCGGCCAAATCTTCACCGGCAATTTCGGCACCACCATCAGCACCAACCGGCCAGTCTCGGAGATCCTCCTCACCTACGGGTCGGCCACCGCGGAACTGGTCTTTTATGCTCTCCTGGTGGCACTCATCGTCGGCATCCCGCTTGGAATGGTCGCGGCCTACTGGCGCGACAAGGCACCGGATGCCTTCCTGCGCGTGTTCGCCATCCTCTGCTACGCCACACCGGTCTTCTTCGCAGGACTCCTGCTCAAGCTGGTCTTCGCCGTTTGGCTCAAGGTGCTGCCCGTCGCAGGGCGGGCAACGACCGGCTCGGAATTGGAGATGGGATTTCTGCCCAATAAGACGGGCATCTACACGATCGATGCCCTGCAGACCGGTAATCCAGCCATCTTCGTGGATGTTCTGGCCCATGCTGTGCTCCCCGCGCTGGCCCTGGGCTTGCTGACGGCCGGAGTGTTCCTGCGGCTCGTGCGCACCAACGTCATCGGCACGCTGGGGACCGACTATGTGGATGCCGCTCGCTCGCGCGGTGTAAATGAACTCCGTCTGGTGAGCAAGCACGCCTACCGACCTGCCCTCATTCCCATCATTACCGTCATCGGCCTGCAGATCGCCCTCCTACTCGGTGGTGCCGTACTCACAGAAACCACCTTCGAGTGGAAAGGCCTGGGCTTTATCCTCATCGAATTCATCAAGGCCCGCGACTTCGTGGCGGTGCAGGGCATCGTTGCCCTTCTCGCAGTCATCGTTGCGCTCTCCAACTTCATCGTGGACATCATTGCCGCACTCATCGACCCGCGAGTGAGGTACTGATCATGACAATGCTCATTGAAACTGCCCCCGCACCCAAGGCTCCTTTGTGGACGCGACTGCCCGTCGTGCACCAGCTCCGCCAGAGCGTCGGCTTGCAACGCGGCATGCTCGTGGTCGGCCTCGTCATCACCGGCGTCTTCATCCTGACCGCAATCTTCGCACCACTGCTCGCGCCGTACGGCTACAGCCAGCTGCGCGATGACAGTGGCCCCTTTGGTGCCCAGCGGGCACCTGGCGGAGAACATCTGCTTGGCACCACCGTCGGCGGCTACGACGTGCTCTCTCGCGTCATCTGGGGCTCGCAGACCGCGATCACCGTTATGGTCATCGCCATCGTGCTCTCGATCTTCGCCGGCGTAGCCCTCGGCCTCGTCTCGGGTTACTTCGGTGGATGGCTCGACCGCGTACTCGTCGTCATCTGCGACGCCGTCTACGCCTTTCCGGCGTTGCTGCTGGCGATCGTCATGGGCATCGTCATCTCTGGCGGGCGATCGGATCTGTGGGGCGGAATATTCGCAGCCGCGATCTCGATCACGGTTGTCTTCATTCCGCAATACTTTCGAGTGATTCGCGCCGAAACCGTGCGCATCAAGGCCGAGGCCTACGTTGAGTCGGCCCGGGTGCTCGGTGCAAGCAACGGACGCATCATGTTCCGCCACGTTTTGCGCAACGCCACCCGAACCCTGCCCCTTATCTTCACGTTGAACGCTTCCGAGGCGCTGTTGACACTCGCGGGCCTGGGCTTCATCGGCTTTGGCATCGAGCCGTCCTCGGCCGCCGAGTGGGGCTACGACCTGAACAAATCGCTTTCGGACGTCACCAGCGGTATCTGGTGGACGAGTCTGTTCCCGGGGCTTGCCATCGTGCTTATTGTTCTCGGCATCACTCTCGTGGGTGAGAGCCTCAATGACCTCGCCGACCCGCGACTGCGCAGTCGGCGTGCTCCAGGCAAGACAACCGCCGGCGTCGCCGGCACCAGCGTCGTCCCCGGCGGAACCCTGAACGCCGGACCTGGCGGTATCGACGGGCTTGAGGCCAGCTCGCCGGCTTCCGACCAACACCCGAACGACGACCCATTCGAGGCCAAATAATGAGTTCCCTGCCTGACGTCGTACGCATCGACAATCTCAACGTGACCTTTGCCACCGATGGCGGCGCGGTCAAGGCCGTCGACGGGGTCACGCTGCACGTTGCCCCCGGTGAGGTTCTCGCCATCGTGGGGGAGAGCGGCAGTGGCAAGACCGTCACAGCTAAGACCATCCTCGGCCTGCTCCCTGAGACTGCGACTGCCCATGGCGCCGTCATTCTGAGCAGCAAGGACGGCTCCAACTCGAATGACGTTCTCGCCGTCAGCAAGCAGAAGCTGCGCCAGCTGCGAGGAACGGATGTCTCCATGGTGTTCCAGGAGCCGTCAACAGCACTGAATCCGGTGTACACCGTCGGCTGGCAGATCGCGGAGGGCATTCGCGCCCACGGTGAGTTCAGCCGCAAAGAAGCACGCACCAAGGCGATTGAGATTCTCGGCCGGGTTGGTATTCCCGACCCTGAAAGCCGCGTCGACTACTACCCACACCAGTTCTCCGGCGGTCAGAAGCAGCGCGTGGTCATCGCCATGGCCCTCGTGCTCGACCCCGGGCTGATCGTAGCCGATGAACCGACCACCGCCCTCGACGTGACGGTGCAGGCCGAGATCCTCGACCTGCTGCGGCGTTGCCGCGACGAGTTCGGCACTGCGATTGTGCTGATCACCCACAATATGGGCGTGGTTGCTGACCTCGCCGACCGCGTGGTCGTCATGTACGAGGGCAAGATTGTCGAAGAGGCCCCCGCCCAGGAGTTGTTCTCGAACCCGCGGCACGAATACACCAAACGACTGCTCGGCTCGGTCCCTCGCGTTGGCCACGGCACGACACGAGCAACCGATCGGCTGGCCGCCCGGGAGCCCGATTGGGCTGATCGGGCCCCGGTCGTGGTCGCCGACAACCTGAAAATCCAGTACCCGGGTCGGCTCGGTAAACCCGGTTTCACCGCCGTTGACGGAGTGAGCTTCAACATCCGTCCCGGCGAGGTGCTCGGCCTGGTCGGTGAGAGCGGATCGGGCAAAACCACGATCGGTCGCGCCATTGCCGGCCTGACCCGGGTGACCGGTGGGTCCCTCACCGTTCTCGGCCACGAGATGCACGGATTCAAGGAACGCGCTTTTAAGAAGGTGCGCAGCGACATCGGCTTCGTCTTTCAAGACCCGGCGTCGAGCTTCAACCCCCTGCTCACAATCGCGGAGTGCGTCGCCGAACCGCTGATCGTACACGGTCGCGCGGCCAACGCCGGCGCAGCCCGCAAACGGGTCAACGAACTGCTCGAGGCGGTACAGCTGCCCCGCGCGTACGGCGATCGTTACCCGCACGAGCTCAGTGGTGGCCAGCGTCAGCGGGCCAGCCTGGCCCGTGCTCTAGCGCTGGAGCCAAGCCTGCTCATCGCGGACGAACCGACCAGCGCGCTCGACGTGTCGGTGCAGGCCAAGGTTCTCGAACTCTTCGCCGAGCTGCAGAAAGAGTTCGGGTTCGCGGCGCTGTTCATCAGCCACGACCTCGCCGTCGTCGACATCCTCGCCGACCGCATTGCGGTGCTGTACAGGGGAAAGTTGGTTGAAGAAGGCACCGGTGCCGAGGTGCTCGGCGCGCCGAAGGATGCCTACACCCAGCGTCTGCTCGCCTCGCTGCCTGTTCCTGATCCGGCGGCACAGGCTCTGCGGAGGGATGAACTGCGCCTTCTGCGTGCGGCAGGATAGCCCTATGAGGCATGGCGCGGCATCCGTTCCCCCGATCACCACGAGCGATCTGACCATCGAGTACCCGCCGCACGGGGCGAGCCCGGCCTTTGTCGCTGTGCACGGGTTCACCTTGCGCATCGCGCCGGGTGAGGTGGTGGGGCTGCTCGGTGAGAGCGGCTCCGGCAAGAGCACTCTGGCCCGGGTGCTCTCCGGCGACGCCAACGCCCGCGACGCTACCGGCATCCGCCCGCAGATCACTGGGGGAGAGGCGACCGTGCTCGGGTTCGGCCTGCGCCGCATCAGCAAGCGCAGGCTGAGCCGGCTCACCTTCGGCGTCGGGCTGTTGGCCCAGGACGCCTCAGACACCCTCCCGTCGACCATGACGGTGGCCGAGATTGTGGCCGAGCCGGTGCTCGAACGGGATCGGCGCTACAACCGTCGCGCACTCGGCGTCCGGGTGGCCACCATGATCGACGCGGTACGCCTACCGCTGGCCGTTCTCGACCAATACCCCTACGAGCTTTCCAGCGGCCAACGGCAGCGTGTGGCACTGGCCCGGGCGCTCGTGTTCGGTCCGGCCCTGCTGATCGCTGACGAGCCCACAGCGGGTGTCGACACGCTGGTGCGTGACGCCGTCATCGACCTGATCCGCGAGTTGCAGCGCGAACGGTCGTTTTCGGCACTCGTGATCAGCCATGACCTGGCGGTGCTGCAGCGGGTCGCCGACCGCATCGGCGTCATGCACCAGGGTGTGCTCGTCGGCCTCGGCACCATCGACGACGTGTTTCGAGACCCCTGGCACCCCTACGTGCGCGGTCTCGCCGCTGCCCTGCAGCCCGCCGCCGACCCCAGCGTCATCGAGATCGCGCCCAGCGTCGACGGTTCCGATCAAGGCGATCAAGAGGATGCCGTTCCTGGCAGTTAGATGGGGCGCGCCCGATCCTGCGCCGTGGTAAGGGCGATCGGTCGCGGCCGGGCCGACACGCCCGACCGGCTTTTGGCACACGAGACCGCTTATTTGTTGCCCCTGGCCCTGTTGTCGGGGCCTGCACGTGATTTCAGCCGGTCATATCGAGCAGTTGAAGCCCGTCGAAGCTCGACGTGGTTTTGGCACTGGGAGAAACCTTGGTAAAGTAACAACGCTGTTCAAGCATTCCTCGATAGCTCAATTGGCAGAGCAGCGCACTGTTAATGCGCAGGTTCTTGGTTCGAGTCCAAGTCGGGGAGCGAAAGGCCACTCAGGGCTCCACCCCGGGTGGCCTTTTTTGTCGGTATGTTCTGTTCCGGCCGAAAAGTTCCTTCCCAATTTGTATGGCTTCGGCACAAGAGACGGCGGACAGCGTGGATTTCTCGCAACTCCTGGTACCGGCACTCGGCGTATTCTCCGGGGTGCTCCTCGTACTGTGGACCATCTCACTGCTGCGTTCACGTCGGGTTGTCTTCGACCGGAGTGCCGCCGAACGTGTGCGCATCGAACTGGAACTCTCCCTCGCTGAGCAGCAGGGCCGGCTGGCCATCATCCGTGAACTGCAGGACGGCGCCGTGCTCACCATCACCCGCCTCATCACCCGGGCTGAGGGCGCCCGCTACACCGCTGAGAGCGACCCCTCCACGGCGGTGCGCGCCGCCACCGCCCTCGTCGACGACGGCCGGGTGGCCCTCGCCGACATGCGCCGCGTGCTCACCATCGTGCGCGAGGGTGAAACCGTCGGGGCGCTGCAGCCCGGTCCGCAGTCGACCCGCGACCTGTTCCGCGTCATGCGCGATGCCGGCCTCGTGGTGAGCTTCATTGAGTCCGGGGAACGTTTCGCGCTCAAAGCGGGTGCCGAGCTCGCCATCTTCCGCATCCTGCAGAGCGCCCTCTCGAACGCGCTCAAGCACGGCGGCGTCGGAACCGAAGCGCGGGTGTCGTTCACCTGGACTCGGGACGGCCTGCAGTTGCTCGTCGACGATGATGGCATTCGTGCCGCCGCGCGTCGCGATGGCAAGGATACCGGCGAACAGGTCGCCCGCACCCCGTACACGATCGAGGACGACCTCAAGGCCCTCAGTGAGAGTATCGCCGGCCCAGGCATCACACAGATGCGCGAGCGGGCCCAGTTGTTCGGCGGCGTGTTCAACGCTGGAACGGTTCCCGGGCTGGGCTTCTCGGTCTCGGCCGTCTTCCCGTCGCTGCGCTTTCACAACGGCGTGCACGGCGTCGACCTGTCCCGGTGACCCCGGCACCCCTCACCGTGCCCGCTGCCCATTTCGTAGACGAGACACGACAGCAGCGGCTGGCCGTCCGTGAGGGTCTGGCCGTAGGCCTCGCGACCGCCGCCTACGGGGTGTCCTTCGGCGCGCTGTCGGTCGCGGCCGGACTGGACATCTGGCAGACCAGCTTCATCAGCATCGTCATGTTCTCCGGCGGTTCCCAATTCGCCCTCATCGGCGTGCTCGCTGCCGGCGGTGTCGCAGCTGGTCCGGCGGCCATCGCAAGCGCGGCCCTGCTCGGGGTGCGGAACGGCATCTACGGCATGCGCACCGCATCGATCGTCGGCAGCGGGCTTTGGAGACGACTCGCCGCGGGGTGGATCACCATCGACGAATCCACCGCCGTCGCCCTCGCCCAGCCGACACCGCGCAGCCGCCGCGTCGGCTTCTGGGTCACCGGCCTGGCCGTCTTCATCGGCTGGAACGCGACCACCCTGCTTGGTGCGCTCATCGGCGACGCCCTCGGCGACACCCGGGCCTACGGGCTCGACGCCGCTGCCGCAGCGGCCTTCGTCGGCCTGCTCTGGCCTCGCCTCAAGCGGATGCAGGCGATCGCCGTGGCCGTCGCCGCCGCGGTCGTCGCCGCAACGCTCACCCCGGTGCTCATGCCGGGGCTGCCCGTGCTGGTCGCGGCTCTTGTAGCCGTGGTGGTGGGCCTGTTCAACTGGCTGGGCGGGCCAGTACTGCCGCGCGCGGCATCCGCTCGAAAAGGCCTGCGCCCGTGACGCTCTGGCAGATCATCATTGCGGCGTCGATTGTCGTGCTCGCACTCAAACTAGCCGGCTACGTCGTGCCGCCGGCCCTGCTGGCGAAGCCAACGCCGTCGCGAATCGCCGACCTGCTGACCGTGGCCTTGCTGGCGGCGCTGATCGCCGTGCAGACGCTCGGCAGCGGGCAGTCGCTGGCTCTGGACGCCCGTCTTCCGGCCGTCATCGTGGCGGCCGGCCTCTTCGCGATCAAGACGCCGTTCATCGTCGTCGTAATCGTTGCGGCGCTCGTCGCCGCCGGCCTGCGCGCCCTGACCTGACGGACGTTAGCCCTCGAGGTTGTCGATCCCCGGCGTCCAGCTCAGGCCGGGCACGCCCCAACTCTTCTTGCGCTCGACCTTGGCGGCCATCTTCGCGTAGACATGCTCGAGGCGATCGACGTACAGCGTACCGTCGAGGTGGTCGTACTCGTGTTGGAAGATGCGGGCGAGCCAGCCGTCCGCTCGAATCTCAAACGGATGCTGCTCGGCGTCGACGGCCCGCAGAATGGCCGAATTGGCTCGTTTCAGGGGAAAACGCTCGCCAGGAAAGGACAGGCACCCTTCGTCTTCGTCGACATCTTCGTCGTCGACGGGCTCGGCGGACACCGGCGTGATCCACAGCTCCGGGTTGATCGCGACACCGCGCCAGGACACGTCGTCATCGTCCTGGTAGCTGTAGGTGAAGATGCGCAGTCCTACACCCACCTGCGTGGCGGCGAGGCCGACCCCCGGTGCAGCATCCATCGTCTCGAACATGTCTCGCACCAACTCGCGCAAATCGTCGTCGAAATCGACGACGGGAGCGGCGGGGGAGTGGAGAGCGGGGTCACCTGAAATAACTATCGCGCGTACGGCCATTTCTCCAGAATATCGGCAAGCTTGTCGATAGGGTCGTGGAGTGACCTCTGACCTAACCGATCTGGCGACAGAAATCGCCATTGATCCACGGCAGGCCATCGGAATTCCGCTGGCCCTGGTCGGTGCCGTCTTCCTCTCCCTCGGCGCCCAATTTCAGCACCGTGGCGTGTCTAAGGTCGAGGCGCGCACCGAAGAGGTCACCGCTGGGCTCAACGTGCGCCAGCTCACCTTGTTGCTCGCGAGGCCGAGTTGGGTATTCGGGTCGCTCATGCTCGGTCTCGCAATCGTGTTCCAACTCACGAGCCTCGCGTTCGCTCCCATCATTGTCGTACAGCCCCTCGGAGCGGTTGCTCTCGTAATCACCGCGGTACTGAACGCCCGCGTCAGCAGGGTCAAACTCAACCGGGCCAGCATCATCGCCATCTCGATGTGCGTGGGCGGAGTCGGACTCTTCGTGACCGTGGCCGCGTTCACCGCAGTGGACAAGCCGGTCACCGACCAGAATCTGGTCACGATCCTTATCGTTCTCGCGGTCGTGCTCCTGGGGTTCGCGCTCGCCTTCGGGTTTCTGCGGCGCCGGTCGCAGGCAATCTTCTATATTCTCGGTGCCGGAGTGCTCTACGGGTTCGTGGCGACCCTCGCCAAGGTCGTCATCAATCGCACCCAGAACGGCAACTTCGAGTGGCTGACCCTGACCTGCGTGCTCGGGCTCTTGCTCGCGGCCGCGTTGGGGGCGTATTTCGTGCAGAACGCCTATGCGTCGGGGCCACCCGATCTCGTCATTGCGGGGCTAACCGTCGTCGACCCGCTCGTCGCGGTTGGAATCGGAATCGTCGTACTTGGCGAAGCCAGCCAGGCACCACCGGCAGCAGCGGTCGCGTTCGTCGTCGCCGGGGCGATAGCTATCTGGGGCGTTTTCCTCTTGGCCCGCTACCACCCACAACTCGATCGCTGACCGGCGAAGAATTTTGGGGCACTACGGTGCGGGACATCGCCGGGAAGGCACGGTTTAGAATAGTGTTCGAGTGCGTAGCGTCAGTTTCGCCAACCGCACTCGAGATTTCCTGCCGGACGATGATCCCCGGCTCAACAACGTAGGGACCACTCCACTTGTCAGATTCGACCGACTTGCTGAGCAGCCCGACCCCGGGCGACGCGCCCGAGAGCGCTGCGAGTGCGCCGACCGGGAAGCCGCGCATTCGCGTGCTCATCGCCGCTGACACGTTTGCTCCCGATGTGAACGGCGCTGCTCGATTTGCGGAGCGGCTTGCCGCCGGCCTGGCGGCCCGTGGCCACGAGGTTCAGATCATGGCGCCGGCCGCTTCGCGAAAGCACGGCAGCTGGACCGAGATGCACGAGGGCCAGCCTATGGTGGTGCACCGCCTGCACAGCTGGCGCTGGTATCCACACGACTGGCTCCGTTTCGCCCTACCGTGGCTGATTCGCGGTGAAAGTCGGCGCATTCTCGACTCTTTCCACCCCGACGTCGTGCATTTTCAGTCTCACATCAACGTCGGGCGTGGCGTGTCCATCGAGGCGGCCAAACGAGACATCCGTCTGGTCGGCACGAATCACTTCATGCCAGAGAACATGGTGAAGTTCTCCCTCGTACCGGTCGGTTTTCAAGATCGGGTGATTAAGGCCGCCTGGCGGGCCGCCCGGCGCACCTTCGGCCGCGCCGCCGCCGTCACTACCCCGACCCGGCGCGCCGCCCAGTTTCTGGAAAAGTACACCGGTCTCACCGGGGTGCACGCCATCTCCTGTGGCATCGACGCCGACAACTACGCACCGAACTTTGAGCCGCGCACCGAGAACCGTATTTTATTTGTCGGTCGAGTCACCGGTGAAAAGCAGATCGACGTGCTGCTGCAGGCGACGGCACTGCTGTCGCCTAACCTCGACGTGCAGGTCGAGATCGTGGGCGGCGGCGACCAGAAACGCAACCTCGAGCACCTGGCCGACACCCTCGGCATCCGCTCACGCGTCACCTTCACCGGTTATGTGACGGATAACGAGCTGCGCGCGGCCTATTCACGCGCTACGTTGTTCGCTATGCCATCGATTGCCGAGTTGCAGAGCATTGCCACAATGGAAGCCATGGCCTCGGGACTGCCCATCGTGGCGGCCGACGCCATGGCGCTGCCGCACCTCGTGCACGACCAGGCGAACGGCTACCTGTTCAAGCCGAGTGACGCGCAAGACCTGGCGCACAAACTGACCGCTGTGCTCACAGCCCCACCGGAACAGCTGGAGGCGCTCAAGCGGGAGTCGCTCAAGCTCATCGCCGCGCACGACATCAAACGCACTCTGAACACGTTCGAATGCCTGTATCGTGGGGAGCCGGTGAGCGATCTGGTCACCAACGGCGCCTCGACGCAGACGCCGGCGTAATCACATATCTGTGGGTTCGACCGTTCGGTCGAGCCCTCTGGGGCGGTAGCTCAGCTGGTTAGAGCAGCGGACTCATAATCCGTCGGTCCCGGGTTCAAGTCCCGGCCGCCCTACTATAAATTTGATCTGATCAGGGTTTCTTGTCTGTACCGAAAGGGCAAGACTTGATGCACTATCCGTTTATTGGTCTTTTATTCAAAAATTTCCGCCTGCTCCGGGTCTTCGTAGAGAAGGTGCACGACCCATTTCGAGTTGTCTGGAGTGACCTCGATTACCTACGGGTTATGGATAGCGAACAACACTTCGGGCTCGGCCTCGAGCCGGTTTTAACGACAAGCGAGCTCGCCGAGTACCTCGGCGTGCAGACGCAGGCGATCTACGACCTGCGTACAGACGGACGTGGTCCCTCGGGCATTCGAGTGGGGCGGGAGATCCGCTTCCGCGTTTCCGACGTGGTGCGATGGCTCGACGGGCTCCACGAGCCAGAGACTCCGGTCATCGACCACGAGGCCAAACGCTGATGGCCGGGCGACCCCGACTGCCAGTCAGCACGTTCGGTGCCATCACTACGCAACAGGTCGGTCCGGGGATCTTCCGCGCGATTACTCGCTTCCGCGACTGGGATGGTCAAACGCGGAGGGTGACGGCGACCGGCCCGAGTCGCAACGCGGCGCAGGCATCGCTCAAGGCAGAACTAGCGGCCCGCCTGCGAGCCGGCGGCAGTGGCGACTCGCTCACCGCGAGCTCACCGTTTCTGCTGCTCGCGGAGGCATGGCTGGAGGATGTGATGCTCGATGTCGACCGCGCTCAAGGAACGAAAGATACGTACCAGCGCCAGGTGCGCGTGCTGGTCTTGCCCTACTTCGAGAACTTTACGATTCGCGAGGTGACCGTCGGTCGCATCGAGCTCTTCCTCAGGCAGCAGCGCGCGCAGTCGTTTACGCGAGCGAAGCACTCTCGAACAATTCTCGGCATGATCCTGGCGTTCGCAACGCGGCGGGAGATCATTCCGCGAAATCCTATGAAGGAGACGTCGCGCATGAAGAGGCCCCCGCACACGCCTAAGGCGCTCACGAGCGATCAGATCGCAGCCATCCGGCTCGCCGCCCGAGAGTGGCGCACTGAAGCGGGCAGGATGGGGCCGCAGTCAGACGGCCAGGTGCGAGACATCATCGAGGTGATGCTCGGCACGGCGACGCGCATTGGCGAAGTGCTGGCGCTCCGGCAGTGCGACATCGACCTGAATGCCAACCCGCCACGAGTGAACATCAGCGGCACCCTCGTCGTGCACAACAAAGCCGGTGTTCACCGTCAGGAGCACCCCAAGACCCATGAGTCGAACCGGGTGATTGGCATTCCGCCGTTCGCGGCCGACGTGATTCGCCAGCGCTTGGCGCTGCTCGACCCGGAGGATGCGGAGCATCTGCTGTTTTACTCCCGGGTGGGCAGTCCGCTCACGCCGTACAACGTTCGGCGCACGTTCAGGGGGATACTGCGGAATGCGGGGCTCGAGGGCATGGATATCACTCCGCACTCGTTCCGCCGTACCGGAGCGACTCTGCTCGCCAACGAGCTCGGTATGCAGGCTGCGGCCGACATGCTCGGGCACACGTCAACTTCGACGACGAAGGCGCACTACGCGGAGCCTGACCGCACGGTGAAGTCGGAGCCCGCGGAGGTGATGCAGCAGTTGGCGCCACCGCTGTAGGAGTTTCAGAAGGGAACCTCTACCCGGACATTCCTGAGATTCAATGCGCGTGGCGAGAAATGAATTTCCGGCCTCGACGTGCGGACCACCTGCTGGTGGGATATTGGAAATTGACCGGGGCGGAAGTCATTCCGCAGTGTTCATCGGGATGAGCGCTGCGGTGGCAGCCAACACCAGTGGAAAACCGATAGTCGTGGTGAGGATGGTCGCCCACGAGGGCTCAGACCGATCAATGTGGCAGTCTCCGGGCTGATGAAAATGTGGTGCCATAAACACTGCGAATCATTCAGGACTTGAGCGGGCAGAGTCGCGCTGTCGGTGGTGCGCACTGAGCTGCCGTTCTCCTGAATCTCCGCAGCAGCTCAAATCCCATCGGCATGAAATACACCAACGCTGACGTTGACGCGTTACCCCTCACCCGCCACGAATTCACAACAGGTTAAATAACAAGCTCAGGCGGATTTGTCCGACATTTATGCTGCGCCGATCTACAGTTTGAGCGCTTTATTAAGCTCATCAAGTGTGAGCGAAATATCGTTGTCTGGGTCTGCTGCTGTTAGCGAGCCATCGGAGTGGAGAAGGTATTGGCCTTGAGTTCCAGCGACAATCGATGCGGCAGCGTCCGGATAGGTCTCGAGGAACAACAGGTATTTTTGTCCTTGGACCAAGGGAACTCCATCTCGCTCGATGACGGGTTGGCCATCTAGTTCGCCTCCGACTTTCTTAATCTCTATTGTGGCGCCAGAAGTCGCCTCGCCGTAGTAGACACTGTCAATGGTGGCCGACCAGACAATGATGGGCACACGGGCCTCTCCCGTGTCGTTTCCCGGCATTTCCGCCCCAAGCTCCGGGTTCGTTTGTGGATCATCTCCTTGATCCTTTGAGGGGTAGAGAATATCTTGCCGTGATTCGCCTACGGTTACCGTCGCGATGAGAGACGACGCCTCAGCCAATTGTTCCGATGTTGCATAGCTTGGATAGTCTGCAACGATTTCACTGGATGCCGAAGCAGAACATCCGGCAGCGACGAGCGCCACAACAGCAGCTACCATCGCCGTCGCGGAGTAACGATATATGCACTTCATGTCCTCATCCTTAGTAGTAGCTGTTGACTTCGTTGGTGTCGTAGGTGGTTCGCTGATACGCAGTGCTCATGCTATAGAGATTGCAGCACAGGGGCGTTTAATTTAGGCACAGTCATGCAGACTGATCGGTGTCATTTTTCGAATTCGTCTGCACAAATGTTCGTACTAACGTGCATACCTCGCTCCAGCCACCGACGAACCTCAATTCCCACAGCGGGAACCCTCTGCGGGTTCAGTATTGATGCGCACGCCAACCGGAACGCAATAGGTTTTCCCGGTGCCATAGTGTCGGACCATGGATCTCTTGGAATCGCCCACGCTCTCAGGACTGCTCGTCACTCTTGAGCCACTTTCATTCGATCACCTAGCCGAGCTGTGTGAAGCTGCGAACGAGGGCGAACTCTGGCGTACGTGGTACACATCCATACCGCGCCCGGAGGCGATGGCTGCGGAGGTTGAACGCCGACTCAGCCTGCACGAGCGGGGAAAGATGCTCCCTTGGGCCACTCGGCTTGCGTCAACGGGGCGAATCGTTGGCATGACGACCTTTATGAATCCGAGCGCCGATGCCCCACGATTGGAAATCGGCTCTACTTGGCTGGCCGGAAGCGCTCAAGGTACGGGTGCGAACCGAGAGGCCAAGCTTCTCCAACTGACTTACGCCTTCGACGATTTGGAGTGCATTGCCGTAGAGTTTCGCACTCACTGGCACAACCGCCAATCACGAAAGGCAATAGCCGCTTTAGGCGCCAAGGAAGATGGAGTACTGCGCAGCCACTCGGTTGGACCGGACGGTGCTCTCCGCGACACTGTCGTGTTCTCGATTACTGCTATTGAATGGCCAGCCGTGCGCGTGGGACTTCGGCATTCTTTGTCCACGAGGAAATTGTCCCTCCAGTAATTGCGTCACATCGCCGGCTCGGCCGCGCGATTTCGCAAGAACCTCACTCCGTATGACGAACGCTCAATGGGCATTGTGAGTGCGGGTCCCGGGCCTACGGCCCATTGCGCTCCACGAGCGCGGCGCCGAGGCGCATGAGTTCCGAGCGCACGGATGCCGGCTCGAGAACGTCAATGTATTCACCCCATCCAGCGAGGCCACGTGCGAGCATGATTTCGGCCGGCGCACTGATTCGGACCCTGGCTCGATGGTCGTCGATCGTGGTGTCCTCCACTGCCAGCTCGCCGAACTGTTCACGCAGGAAGGGCAATATCGCGGTATTTGTGACCACGATCGTGGATGCGCTCTCGCGCTGCTGGTTCACGTCGCGTACGACGGTATCCCATGCCTCTGCGAGGTCGAAGTCGTCCGGGCGGTCGGCGGGATCTTCTGTGACAACTGCCCAGATGATCCGCTCGATGCGAAATGTTCGCGGGGCGCCATCCACGCCGCCGAGTAGGTACCACACCTCGTTCTTCTCGACCAGGCCCCACGGGTCGCAGAGTCTTTCGACCGGGTCGCGGTCCCAACCCCGGTAGCTCAGGCGTACCTTCCGGCGCTGTATGACAGCGGCCTGGAGTTTGGTCACGAGTGGTGGCTGTGCGCGGTGGGGCCGGTCCCACCGCGCCGGGTCAAGCACGACGGCCTCTGCCGCCGCTTTGGCATCCGTTCTAAAGCTGTCGGGAAGGGCGTGTACAAGCTTGCGGAGCGCCGACTTGGCCTCTGGGACTACGGACGCGGCTGGCCCGACCAGGAGGAAAAGCGCACGCGCCTCAGCCGATGTGAGCCCGCTCAGGTCGGTGCGAGCACCGCCGAGTAGTTGCCACCCACCGCCGCGGCCGACCTGTGGGTACACGGGAATTCCCGCAGCTGACAGCGCTTCGAGATCACGCCTTGCCGTAGCGACGGATGTCTCAAACTCAGCAGCTACTTCCTTCGCTGTCACGCGTCCCCGCGCCTGCATCAGCAGGAGTGTGGCGACGAGGCGATCTGCGCGCATGAATCAATTGTCGCAAACAAAGTAGTCAGAAGGTGAGCACTTTACTGGTGGAGACTGGCATCACGTGAATCGGAAGGAAAATCACATGTTGCGAGGCTTCGCTACAGTCAGCTATTTCGCCGCCGATCTGGAGGCGGCACGCAAGTGGTACAGCGAGCTGCTGGGTATCGACGCGTACTTTCAGATGCCGGGCTATGTGGAGTTTAGGGTTGGCGACTATCAGAACGAGCTTGGAATCATTGACGCGTCGTACGCGCCGCCAGTGCCAGACGGGCCGGCCGGGGAGATCATTCAATGGCACGTGGACGACCTGCCGGGGTCATTCGAGAAGCTGCTGTCGATGGGGGCGACCGAATACCAGCCGCCGACTGACCGCAGTGAAGGATTTGTGACGGCATCCGTCGTCGATCCTTTCGGCAATATCCTGGGGATTATGTGTAACCCGCACTATCTCGAGGTGCTCAAGAAGGTTTCCGGGAAATGAGCGAAGCTGTCATGTCTCGGTCTGTCGCTGAGAAGATGGGAATCAAGGAGGGCGCGCTGGCCCACTTCGTGAACGCCCCTGCGTCGACCCTGAAGGCCATCGGGCTTCCGGAGTTGGAGGTCAGTGAGGATCTCGAGGGTGACTTCGACTACATCCATTTCTTCAGCGTGACTCAATCCGAGATGCACGACATCTTTCCAACACTGAAGCTCCATCTGAAGCCGTCGGGCATGTTGTGGCTCTCCTGGCCGAAGGCGCGGAAGCTGGGCTCAGGTCTCAGTCTGCCGAAGGTCATTGAGATCGGATACAGTCACGGCCTCGTCGAGAGCACATGCCTGCGCATTGACGACACGTGGGCAGGGCTGAAGTTCACGCACCCGAAGAACGGCAAGATCTACAACAACAGCTACGGATCCCTGCCCCTCTGAGCCGGGTGCGCTGTTCTGCCCTCGGGTGGCCATGATTAACGCGGCGCCCGTGCGCGTCATAACTCCATGATTGCGCCGCGCGACACCTGTAAATTGGTTCGAATGCAATGGCCGTATGCCGAACCATCTGCGGGGCGAGCCGGGAGTGAGCCAGGAGACATGCTTGGAGCGCGAACTCGCAAAACTCGAAGCGCGGTCGAGCCCCCGTAACGATCGCCTACCGTCTCCGTGTGGGGCTAGTCTTCGCCCATAAAATGTGACCATGAGTCCGAATCGACCGGCGCTGGTCGCGATCGCGATTGCCGTAGCAGTCGGCATGTGTGGATGCACGACTGAGCCGTCGACAATAACTCCGGCAGGCGCTGCAACAACCGCATATCCTGGCGCGCCGACACCTCTGCCGAGCGGTCTGGTCGACCCTTTTGCGGGCTACGCAACAGTCGTCGACGGGCGGCTGGCGATTGTCCTGTCCGGCAGCTCGAGTTGTCCGCCGCACGCGGACTCAGCAGATCTGGCGACGATGACGTTCGGATTCTCGGTCGATACGGAAGGCCCGTGCACAGACGATTTGGCCCCCACGACGTTCGAGTTCGACGTGCCATCAACTGAGAATCTGCCGACGGTCATCACGATAAACTTCACGTCCGGCGACACGCCCAGCTCTCAGCTGCCGGTTCTGCGGTAAACATCGATCGCGCACGGCCGTGCCTGCAACCAGCCAACACTTTCTCACGGTGTGCCCGCAGGAAATTGTCGAGACTCACGATGCTGCGCGCTATCGCTGCAAAAGGCCACCATTTGCCGCTGCAATTCACAGCGAACTCTATTGCAGTTCCTTCTTTCCTACGCTTTGTTCGTGGATTCGTAAGGGGAACCTTGTACGGGACGGCGTTATCGCGCTTCAAAGGAGCAGATCACAACAGTGCACGTCGCAGTCGTCCTTGCGATTCGAATACCTGATGAAGTTCTAGATTCCGAAGCAGCAGCATTGGGAGCGGGGCCCTTGGACTGACTTGGTTCGAATAGTTAGGCTTGGACAAACAGGGATGGGGATGGACTGGGATGCACGTAATTGGCTTGGGCGTTTCGTGCTCATTAGACCAAACGTCTGAGGGCTCGCTCTCTTTTTCGCTTCAAGAATTTGCGTGCCTTGACGATTCCTCGCAAGTTGCCTTTCGGCGTGATCGCGGGTTTGGAATATGCTACCGCCCTGAGGGCAGTCATGGGCAGTTGGTGGAATCCGAGCTGCAGTACCACGTCTCGATGGCCTTGCTGCCCGATGAAGGAATCGTAGAGGACGCTGGAGAGCGGCTCCCTTGGCATGAATATTGTGAACTTCTGGAACGAATCGGGATAAGCGCATCGATCGAGATCTTGAAGAGTAGCCCCTATATTTTGCTTTTCTCTCCCGAAGTGCGGCGACTACTTGACGATGAGTAGTCGCGAGGACGATCGGCCGGTCAGAAAGAGACAATCTGGAAAGCACCTACGAGCGTTCCAGTGATGAGTGGCGAACTGACGACCGCCCTCGCGTCATCCGGCTGCTCAAAACTGCTCCGTGGACGCGCGCCCGCCATGAGGAACCCTGAGCGGGCACAAATTCCTGAGGGATCTTGGTAGGGCCAACCCGGCCTTCATCAGGGGCGTTGGAGCTCGAGAATCGGAGGCATGCCGGAGCCGTCGCGGTTTCTTAGCGCAACCGCTGCTCTCTCTCTTAAGCTCGGGCAGCTGAGTTCCTCAGCCAGCCAAAGCCGTCCGGACGAGTTCGGAGAGTTGCTTGACTGGGACCTCGCGTCGATAGAGGAAAGCGCGCAAGGCTTCGCCATACAAAATGCCTTGCACGGCGAACGGCATCCCTTTCCCTATCTGCAGCATCGTCTGGCCGTTCCTGAAATCGAGTTTGTGGCCTGTGTAGATCACCCACTTCGCATCGGGACGGGCGTTCGTCATCGCTTCTGCGACGTACGCCTGCATCTCGTCGATAAGAGCGAGCTGCGTCGAGGTGAACGGGCCGCTCCCCGGGATACCACTCTCGGCTGTGGGGCTTGAGGGGTTCCACCAGGGCGGCACGTCCGCCGTCTCCGCCTCTCTTGGTTCGAGTATGCGGGTCAGGAACCATGCGTTGACTGCGTCCAGGCTTTCAATGCTGTCGTCAAGCCGCGGATCGTGAGGTTCGCTCAGGCGCACGCGGAACCGGGCCTGCGCCGGCCCCAAACTCCGCAGGTACGCCTCGTGCAGCTCCGCGACCTTCTCGCGGCTGGCGTTCATGGTGTCCCACATGGACTCAGGCTACCCAAAGGGTGAAGGGGATGCCGAGCCGGCTAAAACTTCACCATCAGGGCGCACGATCACCCGCAGTACGAGCGCTTCGGACGTGGAGCTGAGGTTGGGCCAACGTTCGAGAGTTACCACATCGCTGCTGCTGAGGCGGGCGAGTGGACGGCAAGCCTCTACGGTGCACAGGTAGCCGCCCAAGGAGAACAGATCAGCCTAGACATCTGGCAGGCTCCCACCCCTAACCAGGATCCGAAAGCGCAGATGTCTTTGGCCACCGTCGGGCGGACCATCACGGTCGATGGCGGCGCGAGCGCTGACGCCGACGGGACCGTGGTCGAATACCTCTGGGAATTCGGAGATGGCAGCACCGCTACCGGCAGTCGGGTAAGCCACACATACACGACCGCTGGCACATACCTGACGACCTTGGCAATCCGCGACGATCAGGGCGGCGAGGCATTTACGTCGGCAGACCACATCGTCGACATCCCGCAGTACAAGTTCGAGGGCTTTCTGGCACCCGTTGACGCAGCCCCTGTCGTCAACGCCATGAAAGCGGGTCATGCCGTACCGATGAAGTTCCGCCTCGGCGGCAACTTCGGCCTCGGAATTGTCTCGGCGGGCTCCCCAACGTCGGTTCGGGTTGACTGCACGACCGGCGCGAACGTTGATGAAGTCGAAACACTACTACTACTGCCGGGGCCAGCAGCCTGTCATACGATCAAGTTACGGACACCTACAGCTATGTGTGGAAAACGGCGTCCGATTGGGCGGGAACCTGCCGAACATTCCACCTGAAACTCGACGACGGCAGCATTCATGAAGCGCAATTCAGGTTCCGCACCTGACGACTACCAAGATAAGTGGAGCTATGACAGTCAGGTGGGTACGTCTTTCACTCTGGGTTACCGCCCTGGTTGCATGGTCCGCACTCATTGTCGTCGGACTTCTCTTGTTCGGCACGGGTCTCGACAAAACATTCTTGTTCGAGCCGACCGGGGAGGCTCTTGAACGCGATCGTGTTGGGAAGATTCTCATCTTTCTTGGTTCGGTCGCCCTCTTCCTGGCTGCGGTCTGGGCTCGACTGATGCATACCCCGATCTGGGCATGCGCCCTCGTTGCAACCCCGGCAATCCTCGTCGGCGGCCTCACCCTATTTTTCGGAAGTTCTTTGCTCCCGCACCTCAGCGCTCTGGTGGCATTCCCAGTTGCCCTCGCTGGCCTAATTTGCGGTCTTGTCCTCGCCCGACCACTGCTGCGCCTTGGGTCAACGGGCCCTAGCGGGGCGGTTCAAGGTCAGGAATCGGACTGAGCTGCCGCCCGCCGGCGACGATTTCCCAGGACTATCAATCTGAAGACGGCAGCAGCATTGATCACAGCCACGAGGAAGAACCCCAGGTAATTCAGTGCCGCGCTCACGGCCAGCACCGCAACTGCAAATCCTCCTTGGCCCGACCCTTGCGAAGAACCCATTGAACCGAAGACAGAGTAAGCAGTTGACAGTGGCGACGTCAGAATGACGATGACAAGAACCAGCACTTCGGATGCTCCCGGCCCGCGCTTCATCTCAAAGGCGCGCGTCACGGACACCGCAGCCACGAGCCCGGCGACTACCGCCACCTGGGCACCGATCGTTTCCAGTGCCCACGAGGGCAGGCGACTTTCCCCGGTTGGCGCTCCGCTCCCACCCATCATGTCCGGAAGCTACACGCGATACACCAACGGGCAGGGACAGCGGTCAAACGTGTCCTGCGTGGATCGAGTCGCCGGAGATCTTCACGAGTGCCCGTTAGCCGGACGCTGAGCGGGCACGTCCGCGCGGATACTGGGTTCTGCGGGTCGCGAGCCCCGAGGGTGTCTCGTTTGCCCCGCCCTTTGAACGGTCGCACTCAGGTGCGGCAACTGCGCCAGCGAAGCAGGTCCTTTTGCGCCCTTCGCAAGAGCCAAGGCTTGGCGATATCAACTAGATTCAGCGCGAGAGTAGAACGATGCCTCCGTTTCGCGGCGACGCACGACATCGTCGACGACGAACTGCACGAAGTCCTCATCGCGATCGCCAATGACAACGTCGTCGATGGCTAGGGCGGGCAGTTCGCCTGGCCATGAAGTCTGGCGCGTAGGCCGGTCGCGCTCCAGCCGCGTCCCCGAGATCGCGACCCAGTCACGAAGCCGCTGGCGCGCATCCGCAAAATCGCGATGCCAGCCGAGCGGGGCGGAGCCGTGCTGGTCGGGGTCGTAGGCGCCGAGCCAGTGCAGGTGCAGCGCGGAGAGTTCCCAGACGAGTTCGGGGTGCCGATGCCAGAACGGCGGTACGACGGATGCTGGCAATCCGTAGGTGCGTCGCAGCCAGTTCACCCAGCGGTTGAGTTCGATCCATTCGGCCTCGGCGTCGTCGGCGCTGAGGAGGTTCCAGTTGATCGGATGTGGCTGCTCCGCAGTGAGCGGCCCGTCGAGATCGTCCAACGAGCTTGCTCCGAACGCGTCGTCGTGTTCACCGGATGCCCACTCGACGAGTGACTCTGACATCGCTGATTCACCACCCCGAGCTGGCGTGAGCAGCTTCCGTCTCGCTGACGATTGCCGTCTGCGTTTCCGCAGCGTCCTGTTCGCTGCCCGGAGCCGAGCGATTGGTTCTAGTGACTTGATAGTTAGTGCGCGCGAGATCATGGCCGATCTTCTTGGCGACGAACTCTTCGCGTTGGATTGCTTCGCCGTCGCGTTCGAAGTGGAAAATGCGCACATACCCCTCGGCGACGAAGCTATCTCCCTTGGCGAAGCGGGTAAGAGCTCGTTCGGCTGTGGCGCGGTAGGCGACGAGGTCGTGGAAGGTTGGCTCGAGTGTGGTGAAGCTGCCGCTGTATTCGTGACGGAAGTGCGGCTGGCCGACGCGCACATAGAAGCGGGTGTCGCCATTCTCGGTTACCGTTTGTTGCGGCTCTGATGCGATGAAGCCGGACAGAGATTGCTGGGTGTGAAGTGCCATGGGACTTTGCCTCCTGTGATTTGGGCAGACCGTCGTGATCCGCTCTAGCTGAGAGGTGCGCAGCACATGCCCGGTCGGACACCCTTCCACGTGATGCGCAAACGAGCGCATTGCGATCGGACTCCACGCGCCCGTCGTATCCACGAGGGATGCGACGGTTAGCCCCATCTGGTCCCGTGCGCTTCCCGCGCATTGGCTTGATCCCCATGGTGCTTCGACTGATTCAGGTGAATTTCAAGACTCGAGATGACTCGGCGCTCGGCCAGTTCTGGGGCGGACGCGCTCGACTGGGATGGCTCCAGCGCGGGTCCCGGCGTGACCAACGTTAAACCCCCTGGCTTGGTCCTGCCGGACCCGGCGGCCATCTGCGTGCCGCGGACGGTTCTGGCCGACCCAGAGGGCAACGTCTTCTGCCTGCTCGAGCCAAAGGAGATCTACGCGGACACCGGACCGATCGCCGCGATGGATGTCAGTTGTGCGGATCCGCGGGCGATGACTCCGTTCTGGAACGCGGCGATGGACTGGATCGTACACGAGGTGACCGACGACTTGGCGCGGCTATGCTCGGCTGCGGGGAGCGTTCCGAGTCTGGAGTTCGTGCGTGTGCCCGATATCACCGTGTGGACCCGCGTCCACCTCGACCTGCGACCGTACTTTCGCGACGACCAGGCGGCTGAAGTCGCTCGGCCGCGAACCCTGGGTGCGATGGATGCTGACATCGGCCCGAGCGACGTGCCTCGGGTGGTGCTCACTGATCCCGAGGGTAATCCGTTCTGCGTCCTGACGCCGTGCTGACGTGAGAACGGCTATTCCGGGCGTTACGGTAAGGATGGAGCGATTCGCGGCATCTAGTTGGAAGCTCCAAGACAAGAGACGACAGTTTCAAAGGACCGTGTCCAAAGCGTCACCGTAGACCTCTAGTAGCTTCGTGGCCTCATTAACTCGTCTTCGATCTCGTCAAACTCATCTTGATACTTAACGATTGAGAGCAGCCGACGCCAAATGTACCGCCAATCATCATCGATCGAGTAACCATCAATTACGATCACTCTGTCAGTGGCTTTGAGAGCAATCCCGATTTCCGAGCGTGACATGCCAGCGGCGTAAAACTTCTCGACGCGCCGATCTACTCTCTGGCGAAGCGCTTTGGGGGAGGGCGCGACACCAACTGCCCGAGGAGTTCGTGGCTTTCGTGGCGCTTGGTCGTATGGACGGGAAGAATGCATCACTGACCCGGAAAGCAACGGATGCCTGGAATTTGCCGAAACCAAAGGACGGTACTTTACGACTTCAATATTCTCATTGTCTGCCACTTTGCTTGCTACCTATTCCTAAATTATTGCCATAAAGGCGATCGCTGCCGCTGCTATTGTGCCGGCGATGAAGCCAATGAGACCGCAACGCGACCAGGTGGACTGAATTCGCAGTATACGGTCTTGATGGAAATACTCCTCAACGAGGCCAGTGGCAAACTCGTACTTCAGTTGTATGGCCGAGAGTCCGCGCGCTACTTCCATAATTTTTGACGCGTCAATACTCAATCCCATTGCTGGAAAAATTACGCGTACACCGGCCAGCGCAGCGAAAATAAAGCAGGCGGAGGGGAGCAGGAGCCAGAGATCGGACGATGCGGCGGCAGTAAATGTTGCGGCGATCGCCGAAGCGCTCACCAAAATACTTGCACGTGAATACATGCTCGTAGAAATCGCGATCTGTATGTCTCTGAGGCGGCGAAGCTCCACCAGCGCGACATCCAGGGTGCTATCGAAATACTCAACGCCATCGTCTATTTCCAATTTCATATCCTGCATGGAAGCAAACTTAGCGTGGGCGACAGTTGAGGCAGTGAAATTCGTCGATGCAGCATGGTCGTTACTGTGACGCATGATTCGACCAACTCTCGGCTCACTGGCCACACCCGCGACCGCCAAAGCCGGGCAGCGCGCCGCTGTCACACGGGCCGACGAACTGGCGCTCCTCACGAGCCTGCCTACCGGTCTGTTCATCGGGGGTGAGTGGCGAGCTGCAAGCGATGGAGGAACCTTCGACGTTTGCGACCCCTCGACCGGTGACGTGTTGGTTCAGGTAGCGGATGCGACGCCGCAAGACGGCCTCGCGGCGCTGGAGGCGGCATCCGCTGCCCAGAAGGGGTGGGCGAAGACTGCGCCGCGTGTGCGCGCTGAGATCTTGCGGGCTGCATTCGAAGCGGTAACCGCGCGGGCCGACGACTTTGCCCTGCTGATGACGCTAGAAATGGGCAAGCCGCTCGCCGAGGCCCGCGGCGAGGTGACCTACGGCGCCGAATTTCTGCGCTGGTTCTCGGAGGAGACCGCCCGCATTTCGGGCCGGTTCGCGGTCGCACCCGACGGTCGAAGCCGCCTGATGGTCACGAGGCGTGCCGTCGGGCCGTGCCTGTTCATTACACCGTGGAATTTTCCCCTGGCCATGGCCACGCGCAAGATCGCCCCGGCAATTGCTGCTGGTTGCACGATGGTGCTGAAACCTGCGGCCCTGACACCGCTCAGCGCGCTGCTCTTCGCCCAGGTACTGCAGGAGTGTGGGCAACCGGCCGGAGTGCTCAACGTCGTGCAGACCACGAGCGCCGGTGAGGTGACTGGGCCGCTGATCACCGACCCGCGACTGCGCAAGTTGTCGTTCACCGGTTCGACCCCGGTGGGTGTGAATCTCTTGAAAAGCGCGGCTGACCAAGTTCTTCGGGTCTCCATGGAGCTGGGCGGCAACGCTCCGCTCATCGTCTTTGAGGACGCCGACCTCGACGCCGCCGTCGACGGTGCCATGGTCGCGAAACTGCGCAATGGCGGTGAGGCGTGTACCGCGGCGAACCGCCTGCTGGTGCACGAATCGATCGCGGGGGAGTTCACCCAGCGCTTGGTGGAGCGGATGCGCGCGCACACCGTGGGCCGTGGCACAGAGCCCACCACGCTGCTGGGCCCCCTCGTCGATGAGGCAACTAGGGCCAAGGTGCACGAGCTCGTGACCGACGCCCAAAGCGAGGGTGCGACTCTCGCGCTGGGTGGTGCTTACATCGACGGCCCCGGGTATTTCTACGAGGCGACCGTGCTGACGGATGTCCCCGCGTCCGCCCGCATCATGCGCGAAGAGGTCTTCGGTCCCGTCGCGCCGATCATCACCTTCAGGACCGAATCGGAGGCGATTGCGTTGGCCAACGACACCGAGTTCGGTCTGGTCGGATACGTCTTCACTCTTGATCTCAACCGTGCCCTGCGATTGTCGGAAGAGCTGGAGGTCGGCATGCTCGGTGTGAATACGGGCATCGTGTCGAATCCGGCCGCACCGTTCGGTGGAGTCAAGCAGTCGGGGCTGGGCAGGGAAGGCGGTTTCGAGGGCATTGAAGAATACCTGGAAACCCGCTACGTGGGCATCGCAGATCCGTTTGCTGCCGCGAACTAAACCTTTTGGCGCATCGAAGGCTTCGATGCGCCTATCAGGCACGTCTGAACCCTTAGCGCCGTCCGCGACCGAGCGAACGCCCGAGGAAGAACGCCCGTCGGCCTTGGCGTCCAGAATGCGGGTGCGCAGCCGAGACCAGCCCGGTGTTGCACGCACTGCCCCCAGGCCCGGTGGGGCACGAGACGGTAGGCAAATTCAGCTTTGGCATCTGCGGGCTGGCGGCAATAGACGATTGCGGCGGAGCAGAACGCCCGGGGCCGTAACGGGGCCCGGATCACGGCTGATGCGTGTCGGTGCTGTGGGCCGAGGCTTTGGGGCCTTCCCTTGTCGAGCCTTCAGCTCTACAGTGTTCGTAGGCAACCTCTATAACGCGCCGTCGCTCGTTGCGATGGCATGACGTTCAGTCCCTTCAGGTTCTTGTTGCCGAACATCTGAAAGACCGCACCATGATCGAACTCATCCTGACCGCCACAGCCCGCAGCTACTTCTTCTTGCACCGTTTCATGCCGACCACCGTTGTGATTGACGCCATCAATTCGCGGCGCGGGCTGAAGTGGGGTGTGCCGGCGATGCTGCTCGTTGTTCCATATGCGATCGCTGCTGTCTATTGCCGAGCCCAGATCGAAGCCGGTGGGGGCTGGTTGAACCTGCTCGTGTTGCTGTTTCTTTGGAACACGCTCAAGTTTGCTTTGATCGGGCCGATCAGCGTGCTGAAGTTGATCGCGGTCCGCGTTCGTGAAGCCGTGGCTCGCCGTCCCATGACGCGGGCGCTGCTACGCTGACGGCGTTGAGCGCTTCGACGAGCCAGTGCTCGTGTCGAGACACGGCTGACGCCACGTCACAGCCGGCGCACCTCCTGATAGCGGCATGATTGGCTCATACACCACCGCGCACAGGAGGTTTCACAATGACGATCTCGCAGGAGCAGTTCGATGACCTGCTCAGCCGCACCGCGCTGGCTGCGCTGTTCTACTATCCGGAGGTCGCCGTCGACGACGATGGCCGTAACCTGCAGAACGACATCGCGTATTGCCTGGAACCCGTCGCCGGGATCGCAGACGAGGACGCCGAGCGGCTCCGCGTCGCGGTCGGGCGTGTGATCACGAATCCGACGGCGCATCGCTCGGAACTGCTTGCCCTGGTCATCGAGCTTGCCCCACCGCCGGCCGAGTAGCGGCGATCATGGACGACCCATCTGCAGAAGCCGCCGCGGCGCGGAAGGCGCTGGCGGAGCATCCGTTTGGTGATGACGCAGCGGAGAAACGGCGTCAGTATGTGGCGGCGAACCGTGACCGGATCCGTGAGATGAATCGGCTCTGGCGGTCGGAACATCTCGACCGGGCTCGAGAGTTGAATCGGGATTCGATGCGTCGGGCTGCGGCTCGCCGGCATCGTGAGGCGGAGGTGCGGGCGCGGGGGAGGGAGCGGGCGAAGCGGTGGCGGGTGGAGCATCCGGAGCGCCGGCGTGAGTATCAGCAGCGGTGGGTGGCGGAGAACCGCGAGAAGGTGCGCGAGTACTACAACCGTTATTACGAGGCCCATCGTGACGAGGTGAATGCCCGGGCTGCGGCCAGGCGGGATGCGGACCCGCAGCGTACGAAGCAGATCACCAGGCAGTGGGCCGAGCGCAACAAGGAGCGTCGGGCTGAGCCGCAGCGCAACCGGCGCAGTGATCCGGAGATCTACCAGTCCGAGCTGGAGGCCAACGCTGCGGCGAGACGGCTCATGCGCAGCCTGAGTCGGGCCGGGCTACCGCCGAAGCGTCTTCACGTTGCGACTGCGGCTGAGCGCCGGGCCAACGAGCACGAGGCAGACGCGTATTTCCACGACCCATCGCGGCCCGAGCATCTGCGGCAGTTCACGGTGTTCGCCGAATCGCTGACCGAGCACATGCTCAAAAATGGCGCGTGCATGCGCGAGTTCGCCGAGGCCTACGTGGAGACCAGGGCACGTATGGGACTCCCTCCAGTACCAGTGGAGAACATCGTCTACGTCCGTGCTGTAGAGATAGTCACAGAGCAGATGCGACGGGTCGACCTGCTGACCAGCCGCGACGTCGCCGCTGCCGTTCGGAGCACGAAAGCCGCGGTCGGGCGTGAGGAACAACGGCAGCAGTTGAAGGATCTCGTGAAGATGATTGTGAACGATGTGGGCCGCAATCGAGAGCGGTATTACTTCGACTCGGAATTTGAGAATAGATTGAGGGTGAACCGCGGATTGGCGCGTGTGCCCATCGAGTCGCTGATGGTGGAGATCGCCTTGCGGAACGTCCTCCAGCGTGTGCCCACTGACAGGCTCACGGCCGACGACGCTCGGCATGCTGCCCGCATCGCGAAGCTTTACATTGCAGCTTCCACCCACAAGGCAAAGTCGCGGGTAGACGATCGGATCTACCTAGGTCTTTCGGATAGGTGATTTGGGCGTTGTCGTCTGCTTCCAAAAAAATTGAGACGGCAAGAAAGCCAGAACGGTTCACTGTGCTATTTGTCGCATCCGGGCTCTAGGCCTTGGTTTGGCTAGAAATGTCTTTATGCATGAATGCACGCTTGCGAGTCAAACAGCAACGGTTCACTGTGCTCGAGCACGAACGTGTGCGCGGGAAAGTGCCGGGCACGAACTAGATGCCCTGCACTACCGGACGCATCCTGACGATGCGTCAGTCGCTTCCTCATGCTCGAGTCGCCCTTCATAAGAGAGTGGAATACGCGCTCCGGTCGCTTGCGTGCGCGTCCTTTTCCGGGGGCGCGCCTAATATGCCATTCTGTCGGTATGGCAGTCGACGTGCAGGACTTGGACGACATCGTTGCTTTCTCGACAGTCGCGCACATAAATGCAGATTCCGTGGAAGTGACTTTTGTCCACCGGGGCGGTTTAGTGAAAGACGTCCGCATTCATTACGGCGAGATTGAAAATGGAAAAGCTGTTCTAGGAGATGGGCTGGACCTCGAAAGTATGGAACGTACCGTCCGGGCCACGATTTTCAAAAGCGATAGAGTCGATCGCACTTCGGTCGTTGGCGACTACGCTATCGCTTTGAACTCAGCGACACAGGCGGCTGTGTTTATAACTTGGATCGCTGCGTCAGGAGGGGTGCAGGTCTCGGCTACTGGACTCGAGTTGAGCTATATCGGTGCCGGCCCGTTCGAGCTGGGGCCAGTTCTCCAGGGAGACGAGGCGATCAAGTTTTTGGTCGATACGGCGATGGTAGAAAACGGCGATGTCGATGATTCGAAAAAGGCAATGAATCCTCAAGGTAATTTTTTCACCGAGCTTTCAGTCGCTGGCTACCGAGGGTTCGCTGAGGCTCGACAATTGCGACTTGCGCAACCGAAGGGGTCCCATGGCTCTGGACTCACCGTACTTGTCGGCGCTAACAACAGCGGGAAATCGTCATTCCTTGAGGCTCTTCAAATAATTGCTCGAGCGCGCTTTCAGCGAGACCTCAGTTTTCCGCAGCCTCGCCGCCACCACGTGGCCGATGCTGTGACCGTGCAGCTCACACGCAGTGATGACCGAAAGCTCCGGGTCGAGACCACCCGACCAGGTAGTAGCCAAGCCACAATAACCTGGCTGCCCTCGGACTTGAAACACGATCAATTCGATATTCAGGTCACCCCTTCGCGACGCCAGTTCAGTCCATATTTTGGAAATTCTGGAATAGCCGACCGAAATTGGGGTCTCCTTGATCAGGAATATTCTCGCACCCAGCTACGAGAACAATTTGTGGGAAGACTCCGCACGGTCGATCGAGATGCGAGCGCGCGAAAATCTTTTGATGTTCTCCTCGAAGAAATCATGGGTGCGCCCCTGATATGGACTATTGACGAGATAGCCACTGGCCAACAGTTCCTGAAGCTGATCGAGTCTGACGGAGCTTGGCACACAAGCGAAGGCCTTGGTGACGGGCTCGTAAGTCTGCTGTTCATCGTTGATGCGCTCTACGATTCTAAGCCCGGTTCGCTTATCGCTATCGATGAACCAGAGCTGTCCTTGCACCCTCAATTAGTGCGTCGATTGGGGAGAGTCCTGTCGAGGTACGCTGCTGATCGGCAAATCGTGGTCGCAACCCATTCGCCGCTGCTTGTCGACTGGGCAGACGTTGCCAACGGCGCTACAGTCGCCAGGGTGTACAAGCACAATGGGGTTTCTGAGATTGCGCAGGCATCCGACGAGACACTTCGAAAAGTTGCAGGGCTCACCGATTCGCAGAATCCCAGAAATCCACACACAGTAGGAGCGGTAGCACGGGAGGCGTTTTTCCTGGAAGACGGCATCATACTTACCGAGGGGCAAGATGATGTCGTATATCTCCCACGCGTCCTCCAAGATCTTGGTCTACCGCCCACGGATAACATCTACGGGTGGGGCTCTGGAGGTGTGGGCAACGTTCCGACGCTCGCTGGGCTGTTCGTAGAACTGGGGTTTACGAAGATTGGCGCCATTCTCGATGACGATAGGCAGCCCAGTACGCTGGCGGCAGTTTCGAAGCTCGAATCCATGGGTCCGAAGGTATTGGTGCGCCAAATTCCGGCGCCGGACATCCGGTTCAAGAGTGCGGCAGGGGCAAGGCTGGAGGTCGTAGGCATGTTGGATGTTGACGATATTCACGTCCGGTCGGATATCCGGGACGAGGCCAAGAAAATTCTCCAGGACATTCTGAATCATGTATCTGGGAAGACGGCGATTTAGAGTGTGACATGACTCCGAATAAGGTGTCCGCTTCCGGACCCTCTACTGCCGGGCTAGAGCGCCGATTAGCCCGAATGTGTTTAGGTCGGGTCCTTGAGTCTTCACACCCCGTGTGCTCCTATGACGCCGATTAAGGTTGACGACAGGTGAGAGGAGAAGGAGTTCTGGAGTTCTGGTCCACGGGGCTTCGGCTTTGTTCAACGAGCGCGCATCGCGGGCTGTAGATGGTTGCAGGGTGACTCACTGTGTCCGCTCGAATCTGAGTGGCAGTTGCCATGACCACAAACGCACCATAAACCCCAAAATCTGACCAGATTCAGGCCGTATCTCGCCGTACAGCGAGTAAAATAAACCCCATGAGAACCGCGGAATTCCGCGGAAGTCTGCCCCATATGCAGGTGCGCACGACCACCTCGACGCCTATCATTTGTTCTTGGTTCGAGGCCAGGGACCCAGCACTGAAAGGTGCGGAAGCGGCTCAGCAATGGTGGCGGGAGCGTCTGACACGAGGTCGCTGCTGTCACATCTGACCCGTAGGGTGCCGGCGTCAAGGACTCCAATTGGGAAGGTCGTCGCGAGCTCGGACTGGGAATGCGCAATTGTGGTGTTCCTGAAGGCACCAATCAACCGATGTAGGTCCTCAAGCTCGACGGGAATCGATATGTGGTCGGTTGTAGACTTCCGCACGTTCGAAGTGAAGAAAGTGCGGCAGTAAGCGAGAGCCGCGAAGCCGACAAGGTACACCGCCGCATCCCGAAGCGGGGAATCCTCGATGCCGTCGCTCGCCAGGTCGAGAGCATAACGAGCTTCGCTGAGATCGGTGCCATAGCTCAACAGTTCCGCGAACAATCGGACGTCCGCGGAATCCGGGATCATCACGTATTTGAAGGCTGTCTCTCCGCCGATGTTCACAAGACCATCATCGCGGATACTTTATGCCGAACTGTCACGGTGAATCGATCCTGATTTTCCTGCCAGCTTCTCTATCGCGAAAGGATTCGGATAGGCGCAATCCGCACCGAGGTTCGCGAGTGATCGGTTCGAATCAGGGGCTGCTGACAACATCTCATATGTCGGCGCGTTAAGAAAAGTGCCCGACCGTTGCCCTACGCATCGGCCATCGACGATGGTCGCAGTAAGGCACGTCGATTCTGGACTACATTTCAACCGTCGCTGACACTGACTTGGGATTTTTGAACCCGTTACTGACCGCCGCCCCAGGCACTGAGCCCTGCGATCAGACAAATTCCGCGCGAGCAGAGAATACGGTCTCAGCCTCACGCCGCCGCGCAACATCGTCAGCGACGAACTGCACGAAGTCCTCATCACGTCCCCGATAATGCGTGTCTTCGCTCCCTGTGCCTAGTAAGCGGGCAGTCGCCGGCCTTCGTGCATTTCAATCGCATGGATATCGTTCCTCTGCTCATCATCGCCGAGGTCGACTTGCGTCGCGGGCTGGCGATCGTCGGCAAAGTCCTGGACCGCTAGGTGCTCGCGTTGCCGTTCTTCAGGTGACTTGCACAACCGCCTAAGGGACCGTCAGCGACCCGACGACTTGTCGTAGGCCCAGATCGCGATGCTAAAGTCCACGCGATCCGAGGGGTCGAGTGGGTTCCGGCCGACTATCTGTGACACCCGGCCGAGGCGGTGGCGAACCGTGTTGACGTGCAGGAATTCAACATTGGCGGTCGTTTGGAGCGAGCCCCCGTAATTTAAAAATGTTCGTAAGGTCACAAGGAGGTCTGATCCGCCGCGTACTTCCGGCGAAACTAGGGGCCGAATGAGTTGGTCTACGAAAGGGAGCAAACGTGCGCGGGGCTGCTGTTCGAGCAGAGCCCCCAGGCTTGTGAGGCTTTCGGGACCGGCCACCGACCCCCTCTTTCGCGCGAGAAGGAGAGTCGCGCGTGCCTCGGCAATGCCCTGAGCGATCTCCGGAACCGCGACAGGACTGCTGTAACCGCACACGAGGCTGAGCTCTCGGGCCGTGGTGTGGACAACTTCCGCGTTAGAGGTCAGGACAAAGACCACCTCGGCGGTGTCGGCGATGAGCGCCTTGTGAAGATATGCGGCAATTGGTCGCGCGGTTGATGCCGGCCACGCGGACACGGTCAGCCGTGATCCGGCGAGACCCGCCCGCTCAATTTCGGGAACGAGTGCGGCGTGATGTGCGAGGCCGTCGCCGATCAGGCTGAACAGCTGGCCCACACGATGGCGTTGCTCGCCCTGTCGGACCTCGCGTTCGCGCCGAGCTATTTGCATGACCCGCCCGATCTGCGCCAGTATTTCCTGGTCAGACGGAGTCTCAGGATGGTACCAGCGCAGCCATTCATCTTCGCCAAGATGCACCTCAATCGGCTCACCGACCAACTCGCCGGGATCGCGCGACCTGGTTGTATCGACAGATTCTCCCGGCGCCTGATAAATAAAAGACCCTCCAAGCACTTCCGCTACGGTGTCGAGCATCCCACTGATCGTATCGCCGGAACGGAGACTTTCAAGCAGGCGCGTCATGAGGGCACCGTCGCGGATGCTATGACTCGTCTGGGCGCGCAACCTAGCGTCGACAATCACATCGTTCACCGCAAGGAACGGCACCCCGTGTGACATTTCGACGAGAGCGACTGACATCCGCCTGCAGGCACGAATCAGTGCGGGTGGCGCTTGAGTGTGGACCTCGCCGAGTCCTAGACAAATTCCAGCTGATCCGGATGCGCGCACGGCTTCGACGAACCGCGAGCAGCTCTGCGCATCCACGAGCGAGCCGCCGACCGTGCATACGAGTTCGTCGTCCCTGAGGTGTGGCCGCGGATCAACCATTTCCGTCGAATGAGCCCAGGACACTGGCCGCTCGAGGTCGGCGGGCGTTCCAACGATGACGCGCATGCTCAGTGTCTGCTCCGCAACGAGACGGCCAAGCCGCAAGCCCAGGGCTGAGGGGTTGGGAATGGAGTACCTCACCTTTGCTAAGCGAACCTGACCGTTTCTCGCGTCTAATTGCGGAGAATTGTTGTAGGTTACTACATCGCGTCAACGTCCTAAAGGTGTTTTCTACAACGGGTGGCGGTGCGGGTTGACAGCGTTGGACGCGCCAGCGAATAATTGCGCCTAGCCAAAGGAGGCCCCATGAGTCGTCTCGCTGATCAGCCCGTCGCCGAGGAAGGTCACGTGCTCAGGCGCGACTTCAAGTTTCTCTCCTCATTCGCATTCGCGTTCGCGTTCATATCCCCGATTGTCGCCCTGTACGGCATCTTCGGGCTCGCACTTACGACCGCAGGCCCTTCGTTTTGGTGGGGCTTCCTGATTGTCTTTGCGGGCCAGATGCTCGTGGCGCTGGTCTTCGCCATGCTTGTTTCGCGCTGGCCACTCGAAGGTTCCATCTATCAGTGGTCCTCACGTTTGCTTGGACCCGCTTTCGGCTGGTTCGCGGGGTGGGCCTATATCTGGACCCTCGTAATTGCTATGGCGACTGTGGCGCTCGGCGCCGCCGGATTCATCGCAAACATCGCTGGGATCGAGGAACCGTCTGGCACCGACCGGGCATGGATTGCATTCGTGATTTTGTTGCTTGGAACTGCCGTCAATCTCGCGGGGCACACCGTGCTGAAGGTTTTCATGATCGCGAGCATCGTCGCCGAGGTAATCGGCTCAGTCGGACTCGGACTGTGGTTGATCATCTTCCATCGAGTCAACGACTTTAGCGTGCTTTTCGAGGGCAGAGCAGGTACCGGAACCGAGGTCGACTATCTCGCTATCAGTGGTCCTTTCCTCGTCGCTCTCGCCTTCATCGGGTTCTCCTTCGTCGGCTTCGAGAGTGCCGGATCAATCGCTGAGGAGGTGAAGGAGCCGCGCACCAACCTGCCGAAGGCCATTCTCTTCTCGATCTCGTTCATCGCCGTCATCGTGATGTTCACGAGTTTGTCGATCATTCTCGCTATTCCCGACCTCGACGCCGTCGCAAGCGGGGAAGTCGGCGACCCCGTCTACGAGACGCTGACTACACAACTCGGCGAGGGCATCGCCGTCCCTCTAGAAATCCTCTTCGTCATCGGCTTCCTCGCGAGCTTCCTCGCACTTCAGACGTCTGCTTCAAGACTGATCTGGGCGGCCGCCAGGGACGGCGCGCTTCCGGCCGCGAAGGTACTGACTCGACTAAGCCGCACGCAGCGTCAGCCCGTCGGGGCACTGCTCATCACGACGATCATTGGAACCGTGCTATTCCTGTTGAGCAACGTCGCTACGGACATTTACACGCTCATGGTCAATTTCACCGCCGGCGGTTTCTACTTGTCCTTCCTGTTCCCGCTCATCGGCTTCGTCGTCGTGCTGGCCCGAAATCAATGGAAGCCCGGCGTGTTCAGCATCGGACGGGCGACACTTCCCGTTGCGGTCGTCGCGCTCATCTGGGCCACTTTGCAGTTCATCAATATTGCCTGGCCACGCGCCGTGTACGAGCAGGTATATCTCGACTGGTCGATCATCATCGGCACTGCGGTGATAGGTGTTGTCGGCGCCGCCGTGTATCGGTCTGTGCGCGGCGCCATTCCCAACGTCGTCGGGGTCGAGTACCGAATGCTCGACGAGTCGCCTGTGCCAGAGGTAAGGCGTCGATGACGAACGCCGCTCGTGTTGCAGTGGTGACGGGCTCCAGCAGTGGCATCGGCGCGGCGGTGGCGACCGAACTCATGATGCGAGGCTGGTTGGTGGCCGGCCTAGACCTGAATGCGTCTCCCGATTGCTCGCTCTCGATTGAGGTGGACATGACCGATCTCGAGCGGGTGGGAGTCGCCATCCGCTCGATCGAAGCCGAGCTTGGCGTGGTCTCAGCCGCGGTATCCGCTGCTGGCCACTACGAGATGGCCTACATTTCAGACATCACGGTTGCCCAATGGCAGCGGATGCTAGCAGTGCACCTAGGCGGATTCCTTCACCTCTCGAAGTCTGTGTTACCTCAAATGCTCGCGGCCGGCAATGGTTCGATCGTTGCCATCGGCAGCGAGCTGGCGGTCGGCGGCGGGGGATCGGGCGACGCACACTACGCGGCAGCGAAGGGCGCGCTTCTCGGACTCATGCGCAGCCTCGCCGTGGAAATGGCACCGATGGGTGTGCGCGTTAACGCCGTCGCCCCCGGCCCGACCGACACACCGCTGCTCCCAGTGGACTCGCCGTGGCGTGACCCCCTCTATTTGAGGACGCTGCCGATTGGGCGGCTCGCGAGCCCGGCGGAGGTCGCCCTCTGCGTTGCCTTCCTTATTGATGCCGGAACCTTCTGTGTCGGGGAGACACTCAATCCGAACTCGGGAGCAGTAATCTGATGACGGAGTTGAAGCTCACCGGCAGGGTCGCCCTTATTACCGGAGCGGCTCAGGGCATGGGCTCCGCCCACGCGCGACGCCTCGCCAGCGAAGGCGCTTTCGTTGCCATCAACGATCGCGAGCCGTCCGAAGCGCTGTCCGCGCTCGCAGCAGAGATCGGTGGGATCGCGGTACCGGGAGATGCTTCCGATCCCGATGAAATTGCGGACGTCGTGCGCCGAGCCAGCGACGCGGCTGGGCCTGTCGATATCCTCGTGGCGAACCACGCCTACATGACGATGGCCCCATTCCTCGAGGCCGACTTGGGGGATTGGTGGAAGATCGTTGACACCAACCTCGGTGGCACCCTTCACCTCATCCAGGCAGTCCTGCCGGGGATGCGCAGCAAAGGTGAGGGCCGGATCGTGGTCGTATCGAGCGAATGGGGCGTGACCGGGTGGCCAGAAGCGAGCGCATACTCGGCATCGAAGGCCGGGGCCATCGCGCTGGTGAAGACCCTTGGCCGCGAACTGGCGCCAGAACGGATCATCGTAAATGCGATAGCCCCGGGAGTCACCGACACTCCGCAACTCGCCGTCGACGCGCAGGCTGAAGGCATCTCGCTAGAGCAGATGCACGCCGTCTATAGCAAGAGCATCCCACTCGGCCGCATCGGCCGAGTCGACGAAATCGCCGCGGCCGTCGCGCTGCTATGCGATTTCCGGATCTCGGCCATGGTCGGCCAAGTTGTCCAAATCAATGGCGGTTCGACCCGCGGGCGCGCATGAGCGCGCAGAAATGAAGGAAGTCATGAATAGCCGTGAACCCGTTATGCGTGCCGCTCCCGTCGGCCAGGTGGATGGACAGGCCTCACCCCGATATGCCGGGCTGACCACATTCGCCCGGTTGCCTCGTCGTGAGGATGTTGCGGACTGGGATGTTGCGGTGGTGGGTGTTCCGTTCGACTCCGGAGTGACCTTTCGGCCCGGTGCCCGTTTCGGCCCAACAGCCATACGTGAGGCGTCGAGGCTTCTTCGCCCGTACAACCCTGCCCTCGACGTACTCCCGTTCGAGCTCACACAAGTCGTTGACGCGGGCGACATCGCCTGCAATCCGTTTGACATTCCCGTTGCGCTCGAGGAGATACAGGCGGGACTCGCTAACCTGATGACGGACGGACGGCCTGTCGTCACCCTAGGCGGCGACCACACGCTCGCGCTCCCCGCACTTCGCGCCGTTCACGCCCAGCACGGACCCGTCGCGCTCGTTCATTTTGATGCGCATTTAGACACCTGGGACACCTACTTCAACGCGCCTTACACGCACGGGACGCCGTTTCGTCGTGCCTCCGAGGAGGGACTGCTACGGAAGGATCGATCTGCACACGTCGGCATCCGTGGATCGCTGTACGACCCGAAAGACCTCGTTGACGATGAGAAGCTCGGCTTCACCATCGTGCACTGCCGTGATTTCGACAGGATTGGAACCGACGGCATTCTCGAACGCATCCTCGATCGGATCGGCGACGCCCCGCTCTACGTCTCAATCGACATCGATGTGCTCGACCCCGGGTTCGCCCCCGCGACCGGCACTCCTGAGGCGGGAGGGATGACGAGCCGCGAGTTGCTCGAGGTTCTCCGCGGACTGCGCGAGACTCGCATCGTCTCCGCCGATATTGTTGAGGTTAGCCCTGCGTACGACCACGCGGGCATCACGGCGGTCGCCGCCGCGAACGTCGCCTATGAACTGGTGAGCATCATGGCAGCTCAGTCCACACGATGACCGCCGCAGGCGGCATCGAGTGGCCGAGGGGGTTTACATCCGCGGCTGCATTTACTTTTGACGTCGACGCGGAGTCGGCGGTGTTGTGGAACGCTCCGGAGAACGCAGCCCGGATGAGCGTGATGAGCCATCAGGCGTACGGGCCGCTCGTCGGCGTCCCTCGCCTCCTAGACCTGCTCAACCACCATCAGATTCGATCGACATTTTTCGTTCCCGGCTACACCGCGCACCGGTATCCGCAGACAGTGCGGGACATCGTCGCGGCCGGTCACGAAGTTGCCCACCACGGGTATTTGCACGAACAGCCGACCGCGCTGAGCATCGATCGACAGGTGGCGGCCCTAGATCATGGACTTGAAGCGTTGCAAGAGGTCGCTGGAGTGCGCCCCCAGGGATACCGTGCCCCGATGTGGGACCTGTCCTGGCAGACTCCAGCGCTCCTCGCACAGCGCGGATTCCTCTACGACTCGAGCCTCATGGACGCCGACGTTCCATACGAACTGAGCGTTACACCCGGTTCCGCGGAATCCATCGTCGAGATCCCCATTCAGTGGGCCCTCGACGATTGGGAACAGTACTGCTACCTGCCAGACATCACCGGCACCGGGCTCATCGAAACACCAGCAAAAGCGCGAGAACTGTGGACTGCCGAGTTTGAAGGGCTGGTGGCGGTCGGCGGATGCTGGGTGCTGACAAATCACCCGTTCCTGTCGGGTCGCCCGGGCCGGGCGCGTCAACTCGGCGAACTCATGGCCGAGGTAGTGGGTACTTCCGGGGTATGGGTTGCATCGCTTTCGGAGATTGCGGAGCATACCCGGACCCTCGGTCTTGAGCCCCGGTCTATCCAGTATCCCGACGTCGACCCACGGCCCAAATAGACGCCCCAGAACGACTAACGCTATAGAGCTGACGCGGCAATTCTCCACACGGTGGGTTCGGAGCGCTCGGCGGCGGCAATCCTTTGTCGGGGGGCGGGAGAGCGCGACCCCGTATAGGAACGGAGCGCGGGCAAGCATCCGTGTTGAAATGGTGCGCTCGATACTTTCGCCCGCACGCATCCGGATCTAAATTTTTTTCTCAGGTAACCGATATTGCGCGCCATCGCTTGCTGCGATGACAACATCTGGAAGGCTGCGCCATGTTCGAATTCATCCTGGCCGCCACGGCCCGCAGTTACTATTTCGTGCGCCGGTTCATGCCGTCCAACGTCGTGATCGACGCCATCAACACTCGGCGCGGTCTCAAGTGGGGCATGCCCGCAATCCTTCTCGCAGTCCCATACGGGTTCGCTGCGGCGTACTGCGCATGGTTGGTCGAAGCCGGTGGCTCTGGTTGGCTCTATGTGCTCGTGCTGCTGTTTGTTTGGAATGCGCTCAAGTTTCTCGTTGTCGGGCCCATGAGTCTGATTCGCGTGGTTGTAGTGCGAGTTAGTGAAGCCGGCGCGCGCCGTCGCACGACGCACCTGTTGCTTTCCGAAAACGTCGGGGTAAAGCGCGTGGGCGAGCCAATGCTCGTGTCGAGGCGCAGCTAATATTCTGGCCAGTCACGGCCGGTGTACCTCCTGTTAGCGACATGATTGGCTCACACCCGTCCGCTCAGAGGAGGCTTCGCTATGACGATCCCGCAGGAGAAGTTCGATGATCTGCTCAGTCGCACCGCGTTGGCCGCGCTTTTTCACTATCCGGAGATCGCCGTCGAAGATGCTGGCTTCAGCTTTCAGAATGACATTGCGCACTGCCTGTAGCCTATTTCCGCGATTCCGGGCGAGGACGCCGAACGGCTACGCGTGGCGGTCGGGCGCGTGATCACGAATCCGACGGCCCATCGCTCTCAACTGCTCGCGCTGATCATCGAGATCGCACCGCCGCCGGCTGCGTAACAGCGATCATGAACGCCCTGTCCGATGAGAACAAAGCGCCGGTACGTCTGCCCTCTGACCTGGAGGCCGAGAAGCGGCGCCAGTATGTGGCGGCGAACCGCGACCGGATCCGCGAGCTAAATCGACTCTGGCGAGCGGAACACCTTGACCGAGCCCGGCAGCTCTACCGCGACTCGATGCGTCGAGCCACGGCCCGCCGGCACCGCGAAGCCAAGGTGCGTGCCCGGGGAAAGGAGCGTGCGAAACGCTGGCGAGAAGAACACCTCGATCGGAGGCGTGATTGTCAGCGGCGGTGGGTGGCGGAAAATTGCGAGAAAGTCCGCGAGTACTACAACCGTTATTACGAGACCCTCCGCGATGAGGTGAACGCTCGGGCCGCCGTCATACGGGACGCGGACCCCGACCGCACGAAGCAGATCACTCGGCAGTGGGCCGAGCGCAACAAAGAACACGTGCCAAGTTGCAGCGCAACCGGCGCAGCGATCCGGAGATCTACCAGTCCGAGCTGGGGGCCAATGCTACTGCACGACGCCTCAAGCGCAGCCTCAGTCGGGCCGGCCTCCCGCCGAAGCTCCTGCACGCGGCGACCGCGGCAGAGCGACGCGCGAACGCTCGCAAAGCCGACGCCTATTTCAATGACCCATCGCGGCCCGAGCACGTGCGGCAATTCACTGTGTTCGCCGAATCGCTGACCGATCACATGCTCAAGAACGGTGCTCGCATGCACGAGTTCGCCGAGGCCTACGTGGAGACCAGGGTACGCATGGGGCTCCCGCCGGTGCTGACCGAGTTTATCATCTACGCCCGAGCCGTCGAGATCGTCGCAGAGGGGATGCGTCGGGTCGACCTGCTGACCGGCCGCGACGTCGCCGCGGCCGTGCGAAGTACGAAGGCCGAGGTACGGCGCAATGAGCGCCAGCGGCAGTTTGATCGCCTCGTGAAAACCATCGTGGCGCAGGTTCATCGAAATAGCGCGCGGTTTGGTGTGGACGCGAAGATGGAGAACCAGACGAGGGTACGTCGAGGGAAGCCGCGTGAGGTAGTTGAGTCACTGGTAGTCCGGCTCGCCATACAGGAGGTTGGTCAACGTGTGCCCACCGGCAGTCTGTCGATCGCGGATGTTGGGAACGCCGCCCGGATCGCGCGGCTGCATCTTGTGACGTCCTCCCAGGCGCGTCGAAATGCCGGCGACGATCGAATTTGCCCAGGGCGCTTCGGTAGGTAGCGGCTTCGTCGCCGCACGTACGAGAGTGGGGAAAGGGCCACGACAACAGTAGGACCGTGAAGAAATGGGGCTGGTGCTATGTTGCACCGCGGTGAGAGCGGCACCTTCCCATGTATGGGGGCCGTGAGCAACTGAAGCTCATGGTTCTAACACACGCCAACCCAACGCAGCTAGCGGGTGACGTTACCGTGCCATGAATCCTCCGTCGATGGGCAGGTTGACGCCGGTCACCCAAGCGGATTCATCGGACGCGAGATAAAGCACCGCGTATGCAACGTCTAATGGCACGCCTAAACGCCGAATCGATTGATTGGCGGTGTTGACCTTTTCATATTGAACGATGCCACCGGGGAACGCGTTCGCTATGCCTTCCACCAAGGGGGTGAGCACTGTGCTGGGGTGCACAGAGTTCACGCGGATGTTGTATTTGCCGTAAACGGCCGCATCCTGTTTGGTCTGCATCGTCACGGCGCCCTTGGCCACGTGATAGGCCGTAAATTCTTCATTTCCAGTCAGGCCGTAAATGGAAGAAAAGTTGACGATAGAGCCAGCGTTTTGGCGAATCATGTAGGGAACGGCGTGTTTGGTGGAGAAGAATACGCCTTTGACGTCCACAGCGAACAGGGAGTCCCACTCGGCTTCAGAGAGTTCGTGCGTGGGCTTATCTACGCCGATGATCCCGGCGCAGTTGATCAGAATGTCAATGGTGCCGAATTCGGCCCCGACCTCTTGGTAGACCCGGGCAACATCGTCTTCGCGAGCAACGTTGAGTTGCCAGAATCGCGCTTGGCCACCCTTACTTGTGATTGCCGCTACTACGTCACTACCGAGTTCTTCATTGAGGTCGGTCACAACAACTGTCGCGCCTTCTCGTGCGAAAAGTTCAGCGGTCGCGCGCCCCATGCCGGATGCGGCGCCGGTGATGACAGCTGTTTTGTTCATGAGTCTGTTCATGATTGCTCCTTCCAATTACTTCTGTTCGCTGAGAAGGGTAGATGTATTCGTATCGTGGTCTGGCCATCACCGGTCGGACCACGACACGAGCGGGAATCCTATTGGGTGAGTGAGACAGCGACTGGTTCGGTAGCGAAGAACGCTTGATAGCCGTTCGCCGCGGCATCTCGGCAGAATTGCTGGTACACCTGCCCACCTCCCATGTAGACCATGAACTCTTCCGTTTTGCCGGCAACATTGTCGCCGAGGAACCAGGCCTTGGCTTTGCGACCCTCGGAGTACATGACCGTTGCCTTGCCGGCTCGGTCGACTTCGTCGGCCCACCACTGTTCGGATTCGAGGGTGGCTTCCAGCCGTTCGATGCCGTGCTCCTCCGCGAAGGAGATAGCTCGTGCCATCCACTGGGCACCGAGCTGAATCGGAACCGGGAGGTTGGAGTACGGCGTCTGCGGCCCGAGCGACATAAGAAAATTTGGGAAGCCATTGACGGAGATTCCGAGGTTACTGCGAAGGCCGTTCTTCCACTTGTCTCGCAGGATTAGGCCGTCCCGCCCAACGATGTCGATATTGGTCAGGGTTCCGGTCATCGCATCGAAGCCCGTCGCGCAGATGATCACGTCAAGTTCGTATTCGGTGTTGCCAACCCTGAGCCCCTTCTCCGTGAAGGTCGTTATGGGGGTGGAAGCCGTGTCAATCAGGGCGACGTTTGCGCGATTGTAGGCGGCGTAGTATCCATGGCCAGTGGGCACTCGTTTGCCATTGAAGGAGTAACCCTTGGGGGAGAGCAATTCAGCGGTTGCTGGGTCCTTCACGATTTCGCGAATCTTCGATCGGATGAACTCGGCCGCGAGTTCGCTCGATTCGTGGTTCGTCGCGAGGTCGTTGAAACATTCGTTGGCGAAGTGGAATCCGCCCTCGTTCCACTTGCTCTGGAATATTCGTTCGCGTTCTTCTGGGGTCACCTCGAGGGCGCTCTTCTCAGCCTTCTCCATTGCCACTCCGAACGGGTGGTTCGCGGCCTTCGCGTAGATGGCGTCATAGTTGTCCTTGACGAATTGCATCCACTCAGCATCGACCGTTTCATTGTTCGTTTCAACAATGAAGTTCGGTGTGCGCTGAAAGACAACGAGCTCTTCGGCCAATGGCGCAATAGTCGGCACGATCTGAATCCCCGATGCTCCGAGGCCGATGATTCCGACCCGCTTGCCCGCAAGGTCAATGCCGCCACGGGGCCAGCTCGAGGCATGGTACAGCTGGCCCGTGAACGCCTCTCGACCCGGAATGTTGGGCCAGATGGCTTGGGATAATACGCCCATGCCCGAGACCAAGTATTTCGCGGTCTGATAGTGGCCGTCCGCAAAGTTGACAGTCCAGAAGTTGCCGACTTCGTCGTAGATGGCTGATTCCACGCGGGAGTTGAACTGAATGTCCCTGCGGAGATTCAGCCGGTCGGCGACGAATTGTAGGTAGGCGAGAACTTCCTTGCCCGAAGGATAGCGTTCTGTCCAATTCCATTCTTCGCGTACCTCTTTTGAGAACGAGAACGAGTAATAGCTGAACTCGCTGTCAGTTCGTACTCCCGGATAGTTGTTTTCCCACCAAGTGCCGCCGACCTCGGAGGCTGCGTCGACGACGAGCACGCGCTGACCGATTTCGCGGAGGTGGTGCAGGATGGCAAGACCGGAGAAACCAGCCCCGACGACAATGCTGTCGTAATCGGTTCCAGCGTTGGAACCGCAAGTGCCTGTATCTGAAATTGACATGATATTTCCTTTCATGAGGTCGCGTTTGTCCGCGCCTCGCGACGTCGGACGCGAAGGTGGAGGGTCAGAGAGAGAGCCGGCCGGCCAAATACCAGGTGGCCATCCTGGCGATTTCCTCATCGGCGCGCGGGTGACGGCCGGCGAGGAATGGATAGACGTGCTGCATGCCCTCTCCGACCGAGAACGTCACATCGACGCCCGCGCCGAGAGCGAGCTCGTGCAAACGCGCGCTGTCATCGAAGAGGGACTCGATGTCGCCGGTGCATATGTACAGGCGGGGGAAGCCCGAGAAATTCGCATATAACGGGTTGACGCCCGGATCTGTGGGATCGGCGGCACCGTCGATGTAGCGATCGATGTTCGCCTGCAGGCCCTCCGGCGCGATCAGGAAATCGGTGTCGTTATTGGTGACAAGAGTGGTGCCACTATTTTCCATGTCGAGCCAGGGAGACATGGTCAAGACCTGATGCGGGAGAGGGAGCCCTAGGTCCCTGGCCCGAAGGGTCATACTGATGGCGAGGTTGCCCCCGGCGCTATCGCCGACCAGGGTGATGTCATCCGGAAGGTAGCCATCCTCTAGCAGCGCACGATAGATGCTGAGCCCGTCCTCGATTTGCGTTGGATACTTGTGCTTCGGGGCAAGTCGGAAATCAGCCACGAATGACATCGTGCCGCAGGCCTTGGCGATGTGACCGGCAAGTTTGCGATGACTGGCGGATGACCCAAGAGCGAATCCGCCCCCATGCATCACGATCTGCATCTGCCGGGGATCGCTTCCCACCGGCGAGACGAGGATTCCCGGAACGCCGCCTAGCGATGTATGCGTGTAAGTCACCTCCGCTGGCTCCGCTGTTGCGCGTTGCCAGTCATCGAAAATGATGCGCAGCAATCCCACGGACATGTCGGGGTACTTCGAAATTTCTTCGATCCACTGAGCGTAGATCGTGCCGAGCAGATCGGTCGGCTTCACTGGCGGCATATGGGACTCCTCATTGTGCGGGGCCTCGTTGCAGCATTGCGCAGAGGCATCAGGCCGGGAAATGCATTCCCAACGACCTCAGACTGCCTCGTGATTTTGACCCGGAACAGTGTCGTCTCAATTTGACGCACCGTGATTTCAAGCTGACCCAAGAACTGTCGGAAATGAATGTGAACATGAGAATCACCCGGGGAAACCTGGGCACCAACACCCCGGAAAAGCAATACTGTGGGATATCTTCGTCCCTTCGGGACCTACGGCTCAACTTTCGTCAGAGACGACGATTTTTGGTCAATGAAGATGCCTGGCCTTCGGATGCGAATTCGCGGGTCCGGGTTAGCCCCAGGCTCCTACCGAGAGCGACAGTCACAGACTTTCGGTGTGCACTCTCGAATTCCTAATACCAAGAGAAAGAGTTGCCATGTTCGCAAAGACCACGCTCTCGCTCGCCGCACTTGTTGCAGCGAGCGTACTGGTTCTCACCGGCTGTTCGACGGGCTCCCCTGCAGCTGGGTCCATTGACAGCGCCGTTGTGGATCAGGAGATCGGCCTCGCCGGCACGCAAGACCAGATTCTGGACATTTCGGAATTCTGCGGAACTGAACCCATCAAGGTTGCCTATGCCGACGGCTTCGGCGGCAACTCGTGGCGCAAGATCACCCGAGCCATCTTCGAGGCCGAGGCCGCGAAATGCTCCAATATCACTGACGTCATCTACACGGATGCCCAAGCTGACACGCAGAAAGCCATCTCTGATATCAACGCCCTCGTTGCACAGGGGGTAAACGTGATCGTCTCCTTCACCGATGGCGGGGAAGCTCTCCTGCCCACCATTCGGAAGGCCACACAGGCCGGCGTGAAGTTCGTGCCGATCATTGCGTGCCCCGGGGGCGAGCCAGGGACAGACTATGTCGACTGTGTCTCCGAAGACGTCCTAACCTACGGCAAGGGCCTGGCCGACTGGACGATCGCTCAGATGGGTGGCAAGGGCAACCTCGTCATGTCAGGTGGACAGGCGGGTAATCCCTACTCCGCCGCCGTGTATGAGGGGGTAAAGAAGGCCGTCGCTGAAAACCCTGGCATCATCTTGCTAAACAAAGAAATGGGTGATGTACCAGTGGACACTGGCTGGGAGCCAGGCAAGACGAAACAGGTCTTTGCGGGCTTGATCACCAAGTTCGGTCAGATCGACGGAATCGTCGCTGATTACGGTGGAGGTTCCGTAGGTGGCGTCGAAGCGTTCGTCGACGCAAACCAGCCGGTGCCACCGTGGTCCGCCAACGACTCCAACTCTTTCGCCTGCCTGTATTACAAGTACAAAGACACCCAGCCTACGTTTCAGATCGCTACGGAATCGTCTCGCAACTGGGTAGCTGTCCCGGCCCTGCATAAAGGACTCGCCGCATTCAACGGAGTCGAGAACACCGAGCCGTCGACCTACAACCTGGGCATTATTGAGGACTCCACTAACCCTGACATGATGCCCGTTTGTGAAGAGGACCTCCCGAATGACGCCATCATCTCGTCGGGCCTGTCGGTTCAGGATCTGACCGACCTCTTCAAGTAGCAAGAATTAAGTCCGTCGGTGCCGGAGGAACAATGTTCCTTTGGCACCGGACGTGATCCACCCATCTACTTCGACGCCGAACCAGTTCTCTCGTCGAAAATTTCTGAACGGAGACAGTCATGAATCGTTTACAGGGCAAAGTCGCCATTGTGACGGGTGCCGGGCGCGGTATCGGCCGCGCTACGGCCGATCTCTTCCTGAGCGAGGGCGCAACCGTCATCGCCACCAGCCAATCCGAGCATTCAGACTTCCCGTCCGGGGTCGAGTTCGTTCAGCAGGATGTCGCTGACGAACGGGGATGGGGCGAACTTGTCTCTGATGTCGTGGCACGGCACGGTCGGGTCGACGTACTCGTGAACAATGCTGGGATTATCGCGTACGAGCCGCTCCTCGAGCTGACGATGGCCGCGTGGGAACGCGTCATTGCCGTCAACCAAACCGGGGTTTGGCTCGGCATGCGTGAGGTAATTCCGCACATGGTGCAACAGCGCGCCGGTTCAATCATCAATGTCTCGTCGATCTGGGGGAATGCCGCCGTGGCTGGGGCTCACGCGTACCACGCCACCAAGGGCGCTGTTCGAACGATGTCGAAGAACGCGGCCATTACCCACGCGACGCACGGAATTCGCGTGAATTCACTACATCCCGGATTCATCGCGACACCGTTGACGGACGCTCAGGCGGATGACGTCAACGAGTTCGTTATCGGCCACACCCCCATGGGACGTGCCGGCCTGCCCGAAGAGATTGCTTACGGTGCCCTCTTCCTCGCTAGTGACGAGTCCCGATTCATGACCGGATCAGAACTCATCATCGACGGTGGATACCTCGCTCAGTAGGACGGACTGACAAATGACTATCGAAGAACGTCCCCCCACGCAGTTGCTGTCGCTCTCCCCGGAGAAGGTGGTGAAAGCCGGCACCGTCGTCCTCAAGCTCAGCGGGATCGTCAAGACCTTCACCGGCGTCCGAGCCTTGACCAACGTGGATCTGGAGGTCGTCGCCGGAGAAGTACACGCCCTTGTCGGCGAGAACGGCGCCGGCAAGTCCACGCTGATGGCGGTCGCATCGGGAGCCATGGAACCCAACGCTGGAAGCGTGGAGATCGTCGGACAAGTTTTGACCAGCGCCTCCCCAGACGAAGCACGCAAGCTTGGACTTGGCATCGTGCGGCAGGACCCGGCGCTGCTTCCTCACCTAACGGTTGCCGAGAACATGGCAATCGGCGTGGGCTACGCACTCGCCGGTAGTTTCAAGCGCGCCCCTGCCTGGGCGCAGGCGCACCTAGACCCCTGGCAGATGGGGATCGACGCCCGTTCCCGGGTAGAGGACCTATCCGTCGAGCAGCGATTCATCGTCGAAATCGCGAAGGCTCTGGCCCTCAAGCCCCAGGTGCTCATCCTCGATGAACCCACCGAGCATCTCAGCAGCGACGAGGTGCAGCGATTGTTCCGCCGAGTGCGTGAGGTGGTTGCCGGTTCGGCTGCTGTCGTCTACATTTCGCACCGTATTCCAGAGGTCAAGGAGATCTCGGACCGCATCACGGTTTTACGTGATGGACAAGTGCGGGGAACCTTCCACGCTACGGACGTCGACGAACAACAGATCATCGAATTGGTCATAGGGCGGGCTCTTGAAACTGTATTCCCCCCAAAGGGGGCGAAGTCAGGAGCGATCCGAACCGAAGACCGGCTTAAGGTGGAGGGACTGCGGGGAAATCACTTCCACGACATCTCCTTCGCCGTCAAAGCCGGGGAAATCGTGGGTCTCGCCGGCGTACAGGGCAATGGACAGGCAGAACTTATCCGTGCTCTCGCCGGCATCGAGCCGGCCAGCGGAGAATTACTCGTCACTGACAGGTCCGTCCGCCTAGGAAGCAATGCCGCAGCGGCGCGTGCGGGAATCGTCTACGTGCCGTCCGACCGGCACGGAGAGGGCGTTTTCATGCCCCTCACCGTCGGCGAGAACATCGTCATGAAGACGTTGGGCTCGGTCTCCAGGGCCGGCATCATCAGCGAGAAGCGCATCGCGCAAGTCGCTCACGAGCAGATCAAGAACCTGTCGATTAAGACTCCGTCCTCGCGCACCGCGATCGCTTCCCTATCCGGTGGAAACCAGCAGAAGGCTGTGCTGGCCCGGTCCCTGCTCGCAGAACCGACGGTCCTGCTGGCTGAGGAGCCCACCCAGGGCGTTGACGCCGGTGCGAGAGTGGATATTTACCGCATTCTTCGGGACGCCGCCGACAACGGTGCCGCCGTCGTCATCCTCTCCTCGGACGGAGTCGAGCTGGAAGGGCTGTGCGACCGGGTCTTCATCATGTCCCGAGGAAAACTCATCGCCGAACTCGCGGGCGACAAGGTCACCGAGACCGAAATTGCCCGAGCCGCTCTGACCTCGACGACCATGAGGCAGCGGGCAGAGGCGTCAGCATCACGCTCAGGGCGGTTCCGCAGTTGGTTGCGCGGTGACCACTCCCCGGCTGCAGTATTGGGGGTGGTGATTCTGCTTCTGGCCCTGATCGTTGGGAGCAGCAACGGCGCCTACTTCTCGGCCTTCAGCCTCAACAATCTGTTGTTCTTGGCCGCCCCCCTGATCCTCATCGGTGCAGCCCAACAGATTGTCGTCCTGGGATCTGGCTTTGACCTCTCAGTCGGTCCGCTGATGGGCTTCCTCGTTGTACTCGCATCCTTTTTCGTCATCGATGGAGGAAATATCTTCGTGGGACTTGGCCTGATGATCGCGGCGGCACTCGCCGTTGGCTTCATCAACGGGTTCCTCGTGACGCGGTTCAACCTGAGCCCCGTCGTCGTGACGCTGGCCATCGCCCTTGGGCTGCAAGGGGCATTCCTCATGTTGAGGACGACGCCGGGCGGAATTATCACGACCGACGTCACCGACCTGGTGTTCGCGCGCGTCGGCTTCGTGCCCGTCGTCACGATCGTTGCCGTTGCCGTTGCCTTACTTCTCGAATGGGCTCTCCGTCGCAGTCGCTGGGGCGTGGAACTTCGTGCGGTCGGCTCACGTCAGGACGCTGCAGAGCGCCTGGGCATCAATGCACGCCGGGTTCAGCTGCTCTCTTACCTCTTCACCTCGTTCTTGGTGATGCCGACGGCTGTCCTCCTGATGGCGCAGATTGGTATCGGGGACGGTCGACCCAGCCTGCCGTTCACGCTGTCTTCGATCACCGTGATTGTCCTGGCGGGCGCGAGCATTTTCGGTGGGAGGGGATCTTTCATCGGAATCGTCGCCTCCGGGATTTTGGTTGCCCAGATCCTCGGCGTCCCTGCCTTCCTCGGTCTCTCCGGAGCCTGGGGTTATTGGCTGCCCGGACTGATCACTGTCGGAGCGGCCGTTTTGTACGCACAACTTCGCCGAGTAAGGAAGACCTCATGACAAGCCCGGTCGACATGAGAATGGACGTCCGGTGGAAGCGACTGCTCTCTGGCGGTTCTGGTGCCATCTGGATAGCGACGATCGCCCTGTTCCTGCTCAGCCCTATTGTGGCTCCAGGCAGCCTCGACGCGGCTCCGGTAGTTGGAATGCTACCCTTCGCCGCAGTTCTGGGGATCGCGGCCGTCGGCCAGACTCTGGTCATCCAGCAACGAGGTCTGGACCTGTCCGTTCCGGGCATGATGGCCTTCGGCGCAGTCCTCGTCTCGAGCCTCCCCCAGAATTACGGCTGGCCCGCATGGGCGGCCATCATCGCCGCAATCGTTCTGCCTGGTGCGGTGGGGCTGGTAAATGGCATCTTGGTGACCCGCTTCGGCGTCATGCCCTTGGTTGTGACGCTGGGCATGAACGCGGTGCTCCTAGGAACCGTCTTCGGGCTGTCGAACGGCACTCCCGCTGGTGCTCCGGCCCTGCTGGCTGATTTCGCTAGCGACAAATTCGCCGGAGTGCCCAATGCCTTACTGGTCGCGATCATCGTTGTTGCACTCGCCGGATTCATCACCCAGCGGTCCACCATCGGCCGACGCCTCACCGCAGTGGGAGTGAGTGAGAGGGCTGCAGCTGCGGTCGGCATCCGGGTGGGAAGCTACCAGATGCTCGCGTACGCCTTCGCGGGCGTCGCCTACGGAATCGCGGCAGTCCTGTACACCGGATATGTGTCGACGCCGCCGCTCTTTTTCGGGGAGAGCTACCTGTTGCCCACGGTGACCGCTGTCGTCCTCGGGGGCACAGCCCTGACCGGCGGACGTGCCGCCCTTATCTCGACTGGAATTGCGGCTCTGTTCCTCACGCAGTTGGGCCAACTCTTGCGTGCCCTCGGTTGGCCTGAACCACTTCAGCTCGTGGCTCAGGCCGGCGTGCTTCTATCGGTTGTACTCCTGCGCGAACTCGTGCCGGCTCTGGCCCGAGCGAGAGCGTCGCGCGCTGCCCGGTCGCCCAGACCCCGAACCTCGGCTTCGGCCGAAGTCGAACCGGCAGGTTCCACAAGATGATGACCGTGTCTTGGACCCTCTACTCTGTGCCGAGTCGGTATGCCTTCATCTTTCGATACACCGTGGCGCGGGAAATTCCCAAGATGTCCGCTGCTTTCACCCGGTTACCGGATGCCTGTTGGAGGGCCTTCCGAATGGCCTCGAGCTCCATGCGCTCGATGAGGGTCAGCGTCTTAGCGCTCTGCATCGGAATGGGAAGGTCAGTGGGCTGGATAGCGCCCGACTTCCCTAGGGCCGCCAGCCCGACGATAAGTTGCCGCAGCTCTTTTACGTTGCCGGGCCACGAATATGCGCGCAGCAACTCCTTAGTCCTGTCCGTGAGCTCCAATCTAGCGCTGGGAGCTACCGCATCCGCCAACGTGCGCCAGAGCCCAGGAAGGTCATCAGTTCGGTCTCGTAGCGGGGGAATCCAAACGCTCTTCACGTCGAATCGTCGCTCGAACTGCTCGGCATCTGTGGGGGAGTCAGCGGTCAAGGTCAGAAGGAGCGGCGCCGCAGGTTGTCGGGTGTCGAGGAGTGACCGCAGTCCATCGAGTGCAGGTTTGTCAAGGGTCTCAATACCGCGAATGACGATTTCGGTTCGCCCTTGTGTCGCCTCAATCACACGCCCCAGCCACTGGCGTGTTCCCACAATGTGGCGTTCGGCTGCATCAATGAGCGTTATCGAGCTCGGCACAGTCCCTGATTTATACGGGATTCCGAGGGCCAGTGATGTCTTCCCCACCCCCGTTTCACCGACGAGAATCACCGGAGTCTTGAGTGACCGGAGCTTGTCAATGTGGTTGACAACAGCCAACCATTCTGGCGAACGCCCGGCCATTCGCGGTGCCGGAGTTGTGGGGCGGCTGGGGGTTTGGGGAGTTTTAGGTGAAACCCGCGCGCCGACGACAACGACGTTATTTCCCTTCCCAACCATTGTGAGGTCGAGATGGGTGGGTCCCGAAGACAGTTCGACGAGGTATCGCCCGCTGGGACGGTCTTCTTGGCCCAGCGAGCGAATCAGGTTCATATCATGAGCATTCAGCTGGTGGGCCGTCGAGCTTTGAATAAGGGCTCCCTGAGGCCCGAAAGCCACGACCGGGGAGTTTTGTTTTCGGGAAAGATCCAAGAAGACGCTGAACATCTCCCTGGCTCCCGGTTGCTCAACCGACATGAGGTGCTGTTCCAGTTGCGCAGTCAGAGATTTCACCAGCGGTTTGAGCAGGTCACTGCGAGGTGTCATGTCACAGGACAGAGTGATTACCGCCAGCAACTTGCGCGTGATTGGGTGCAGAACGGGAGCTCCGGTGCACACCGCGTCCTGGTATATGTCCGCGAAATGCTCGGTACCACGGATCTGAACACTCGCCCCAGTCGCGACGACGGTCCCCACTCCATTCGTACCGACTACGTTCTCGGCAAGGACCGCACCACGAACCGTGCCGACCCGATCAAGGTGCGAACGAGACTTCCGATCCTCGGACCAACGCTGCAGAATCTGGCCGCGGGAGTCGGCCAGAAGAAGTGCCAGGCCGGTTCCCTCCAGGTCTTCAGCAAACCTGTTCATGGGCGCCCCGAGCATGGCAAGGAGGTGCTCGTCCAGGAGTGCCTCCGGAACGTGCGGCACCGGTCCCACATTGCCCGGGGCGCCGAGCGCCGCTTGGGAACGTTGCCAAGACTCGACCAGACCGATGTTCCGGATTTCCTGAGGAACCGTCGAACCGAGGAAATCTTCCTTGATTGCCTGGGTCAAGTTCGCGTCAAAGTTCGATGTCACGATTCCACTCCAATGGGGATGCCTGGGACGGTCAGTCGACAGGACAAGCCGACAGGCAATCAGACGAACCCCATGCTACTAGCGGGAGGTCGGGTGAGCATAGAAACCCACGCAGACACGAAAGAAGCATTGCCATCTGTAGTACCGTATTACGAGAATACCCTATTAGCGCTAGCAGTCTGCAGAAACGCACTTTCCGAACGACCAATCGGGCGCCTACGGATCAAAGGAGAACCGGAACATGACCCTGCAAGTTGACACCGAGACGCGGGTGAACCTTCGGGGCCACCTCGTTCCCACCGGCCTGTTCATTGATGGAGACTGGCGAGTGACCGACTCGAGTTTCACTGTCACGAACCCTGCCGACGCAACTGTTATTGCCGAAATGGCCGATGGAACCGCTGAGCACGCATTGGCTGCGCTGGACGCGGCAGTCGCCGCCTCTAGCGGATGGCGCTTATGGGCGCCCCGCCGCCGGGCCGACCTTTTTCATCGGGCCCACGCGCTGCTGGTTGAGCGTGCCGATGCTTTTGCCGACGTGATGGTCTTGGAAAGTGGAAAGCCGCGGGCAGAAGCACAGGGCGAGTTCGCTCTCTCTGCCGGATTCTTTCTCTGGTACGCGGAGCAGGTCGCCCACCTACACGGCACCTATCAGGAGGGGTCGCCCGGAGGCTACCGGATCATCGAGACCCATCAGCCCGTTGGGCCCAGCCTCTTGGTAACCCCGTGGAATTTTCCCCTGCTAATGTCGGCTCGCAAAGCTGGAGCCGCCTTGGCAGCGGGCTGTACCGTCATTATGAAGTCCGCTCGCGAAACGCCTCTGACGGCGGCATTGTTCGTGCAGACTCTGCACGATGCCGGGTTCCCGGCCGGTGTCGTGAACCTTATCCACACCAGCTCCTCGGCCAAGATTTCGAGTGCGGTCATGGCAGACTCCCGGCTCCGCAAGGTGAGCTTCACGGGATCGACCGGTGTCGGCTCGACCCTGCTCACGCAGGCCTCAGAGCACGTCATCAACTCGTCGATGGAGCTGGGGGGCGACGGACCATTTATTGTTCTTGATGATGCTGACGTCGATCTGGCGGTCGATCAGGCCATTATTTGCAAATTCCGGAATGCCGGTCAGGCATGTGTTGCCGCGAATCGCATCATCCTTCACAGTTCAATTGCAGACGAGTTCACCAGCAAGTTCGTCGCACGAACCCGCGATCTCACGGTCGGCGATGGCTTCGACTCGAAGGTCGAGGTTGGCCCGGTCATCTCCCAACGTCAGCTGGACCGCGTCGTCGGCCTCGTGAAGTCCTTTCAGGAAATCGGAGCGACTGTGCTCACAGGTGGAAGCGCGATCGAGGGTGCCGGCTTCTTCTTCGAACCGACTGTTCTGGCCTTCACCACGCGCAGGCACGCGTTCTGCAACGAGGAGCTGTTCGCGCCGGTGGCGGTCCTGTACACGGTCGATTCCGTGCCCGAGGCCTTGGCCTTCGCCAACGACACCCACTACGGACTGGCAGCCTACCTATTCACGAGTGATCTTTCACGGGCGGTCACCATCGCTGAACGCCTCGACTTCGGAATGGTCGGGGTAAACCGGGGCATTATGGCTGACCCCGCGGCACCGTTCGGGGGAATCAAGGCCTCCGGACTGGGCCGTGAAGGCGGACACGACGGAATCTACGAATTTATGGAGCGTAAGTACGTTGCGCTCACCATCGACGAGAAGGCAGGACTCCTCTAATGACTGTTTCAAGCATTGACAACCAGCTCGGCCTCGGCCTGCTTCGCCAACCTCGCTCGGTGTTTTTCGGCCCCGGTCAGCGCCGGCAGATTCCCTTTATAGTCGAGCCTCTGGGTACGTCGGTGCTGATCTGCACGGACGAGCGAATGGCGACGACGGCAGAGTTTCGAGAAGTCGTACAATCGCTGGAATCTCGAGCGCTGACCGTCCACGTTTTTTCTAGTGTGGAACCGGACCTGCCGCGCAGCAACGTGCTCGACCTTCAGGAGCAGTTCGCCTCTGCCGGGATTGAGGTCATCGTAGGGCTCGGCGGCGGTAGCTGTCTTGATATGGCCAAGGTGGCAGGCCTACTTCTGTCCCGCGGCGGCGATGTGCGGGACTATTACGGGGAGAACCTCGTCGAGGGACCCGGCCTGCCCGTCGTCACCGTGCCGACTACCGGGGGTACGGGCGCCGAGGTCTCGTGCATTGCCGTCGTCTTTGACGCCGACAAGGGTATGAAGATCGGGGTGGCCAGCGCCTATCTCGAGCCGGTCGCGGCGGTTGTCGACCCGGAGCTCACCCTCTCCTGCCCTCCCGGCCTCACCGCGGCAACGGGCGCGGACGCTCTTTCACACCTGATTGAGACGTTCACCGACCGGTCCAAGAATCCGTCCGCGGAAGAACTCGCGGCTCACCTATATGTGGGCAAGAACGTACTGACCGATATCTACTGCCGCCACGGGCTCGCCCTTCTCGCGACCTCACTTGAACGCATCGTGGCGGATCCCAGCGACCTTCAGGCCCGATCCGACACAATGCTGGCGGCGTTCTGTGGCGGGATGGCGCTGAATACGGCCGGCACCGCGGGCATCCACGCCATTCAGTCTCCGATCGGAAATCTGACCCACACGCCGCACGGATTCGGCGTCGGCGCCCTTCTTCCTTACCTGATGCGGTATAACTTGCCGGTGAGACAGGCTGAATTCGCGGAAATTGGGCGCATCCTTGGTGTGGCGACAGATTCTCAGACGGAACTTGAACAGGCTCAGGCGGCGATCGTGCGAGTGGAACAGATTCTTGCCGCGCTCGGTGTGCCGCTAAACCTCAGGGAACTCGGCCTGAAGCCGGAAGACTTCGAATTTGTCGCAGACCAGGCTCTGCTGGCATCGCGTTTGACGGCTAATAATCCGCGCCCGCTGACGAAGGAAGACATCGTCGCGATCCTCGAGCGCGGCTACGCCGACGACCGTTCTTGGTGGAGGATCTAGCGCGATGAGTCGGACAGTCGCCATCGCCGGGGCCGGCTCGATCGGTGTGGCTTTCGCCGTGTTGTTCGCGTCGGCCGGCTTTTCCGTTCGGGTCTGGGACGGGCTTCCTGAGTCGTTTGACCGCGCTCGTGATGACCTTAGTGACCGTCTGGCCCTACTCAATGAACACGGGCTGCTCTCTGAGCCGGTCGATGACATTTCGCAGCGGGTGAGTTTTCACGAGATTCTGTTCGATGCGCTGCGTGGGGCGGAACTCGTTCAGGAATGTGTACCGGAGCGCCTCGATATCAAGCGCGTAGTTTTCCAACAGCTCGGGGCATACAGCGAGACGGACGCCGTGCTGGCGAGCTCGAGCTCGGCGATCGTCTCCAGCGAATTCGCCTCGGCTACGCCCGCGCGGGACCGAGTGCTCATCGCCCATCCGGGAAATCCGCCATATCTGATCCCGGTCATCGAGCTGGTTCCATCTGATTACACTGCCAGGGAGACCGTCGAGCGAGCGACGGAGATCTATCGTGCTGCCGGGCTTAGGCCTGTTCTTGTGCGGAAAGAGGTTGAGGGTTTTCTGTTCAATCGGTTGCAGGGCGCCGTGCTCCGCGAGGCCTATTGCCTCGTTCGGGACGGCGTGGCCTCGGTCGAGGACATTGACGAGGTCATGCGCAGCGGCCTCGGCCGCCGATGGAGCGTGATCGGTCCGTTTGAAACGGTGGACCTCAACACCCGGGGCGGAATCGAATCGCATGCAGCGAAGATGGGCCCGGCTTATGAACGCATGGGCTCGTCGCGGGGCCAGGCCGATCCGTGGACGCCTGACTTAATTCAGGCTGTCACGGAACAGCGCCGCTCGATACTGCCGCTGGACCAGTGGGAGAGTCGCGTTCGATGGCGTGACGAAGCCCTCATGAGACTCAAAACCCACTTCGCAGGCGTACCAGACACAAGGCGGCCTGCGCCCAAGACACCCTTCCGTTTATGAGAGGAGCGCCGTTTCCGTCGTGGGGTCCACCCGCGCCTGGTATTCGAGCACGGCGAGTGCGCCCGCTAAACGGATGTGTTCCTCGCAAAGTTGGCGGGCACCGGCCGGATCCCGGTCCACGGCGGCGGACTGAACGATTCCGCGCAGTTCTTTCATCGAGACCTTAACTCGCTCGCTGTCCAGAAACGCGTAGTGCCGAAAGATGCCGATACGAGTATGGATGCCCATCAAGGATGCGGAGAGCACTTCATTCCCCCCACCACTGAGCAGGATTCGATAGAACTCGTCCTTCGATTCGCCCCGCGTGCGCAGGTCGCCGGCCAGATAGGTCGTCTCCATGAGCGCAAGATGCTTGATGAGTTGCCCTACTTGTTCGGCACCAGCATTGCGGGCGAAGAGTGCCCCAGCCAATCCCTCGAGACTGGCGCGCACCTCATAGAGAGATTCGATGTCCCGAGCTGAGAGAATCGTCACAATCGGTCCGCGATTCGGCAGCATCGTGATGAGGCTTTCGGATTCAAGCTGCCTCAAGGCCTCCCGGATGACAGTGCGGGAGACTCCGTAGCGATCGCACAGTGTGCTTTCGAGGAGGCGATCGCCGGGATGCATGATGTTGTCGAGGATGTCTTGACGCAGGATTTCGACTACTTGCTGGCGGAGGGGGGCGGCGCGCTGTGCAATGATCCGGGGGCCAGGCATATTGTGACCTTCAATGTTGACGAGTTGCATCGTGGCGAAGCGCCGGACACTTTTCTATATTAGCGCACGGGTCTGTAATACGGTCAGACAAGCGAGGTCCCCGTCGCCGCGAGGTCAGCGTTGACAAGTAGTGCCGTTGCCCTCAGACCGGGGAGCAGTGCAACCAGCGTGTCTGCGATTGGGGCCCTCGCAACCGTCGACACATTGATTGCCGCAAGGACATTGCCGCGAGAATCGTGGATCGGCATCGCGAGTGAACGAAGGCCGAGCTCGTGTTCCTCGTCGACCAACGAGTATCCCGCATGGCGCACCTCGTGCAAACATGCCTGCAGGTCGGTTAGGGAGGTTTTGGTGTGGGGTGTCAGTGCGCGCGGCGAGCTCGCCTCAATTAGGCTGGCGGCGTCCGTACGGGGCAGAGCGGCAAGGAGGACGCGTCCCATTGCCGTGGCGTACGCGGGGAAGCGGGTGCCAACGGTAATCTGCACCTGCATGATCTTGCGGCCGGCGGACCTCGCAATATACGTGATGTCGCCGCCGTCGAGAACAGCCGCAGAGGCCGACTCGTGTAGCTGGGCACTCAACTCCTGCAAACGCGGGGCGATCACGTCGGGCAAACGCAGGGCCGACAGGTAGCTGTAGCCCAGTTCGAGTACCCGCGGTGTGAGGGAGAATTGCCTGGTGTCGGATCGGACGTAGCCGAGGTGCTCCAAGGTAACTAGGAAACGTCGCGCCGTCGCCCGGGTCAGGTCGGTGACGGCGGCAACTTCGGTAAGCGTCATCCGCGGTCGTTCGGCAGAGAAGGCAGCGATAACCGCGAGTCCCCTCGCCAGCGACTGAACGAAGTCAGGGCTGGTGTCGGGGGTGGGCGTCTGGTTCATTTTCAGTAGCCTAGCGTTCGAGTACGACCGCCAAGCCCTGGCCGACGCCGATGCAAATAGCGGCGACACCGATTCCACCGCCGTTTGCCTCGAGTTTACGGGCGAGTTGGCCAATGACGCGGGCGCCGGATGCTCCGAGGGGGTGGCCTATGGCGATCGCGCCGCCGTCGACATTCAATTTGTCAGGGTCGAGACCGTCCCAGAGACGCGTGCAGGAGAGTGCTTGGGCGGCGAAGGCCTCGTTCAATTCAACAAAGTCCACGTCGGCCCATGTGAATCCGGCCCGCGCGAGGGCCTTGTTCGCGGCCTCGACCGGGGCGATACCGAAGATATCGGGATCATTGGCGGCGACTCCACGGGAGACGATGCGAGCGATCGGGTCGCCCAGGCCAGCATCCTCCCCTGCGATGAGCAGAGCGGCAGCACCGTCGGTGAGGGGGCTGGAATTACCCGCGGTCACAGACCCATCAATTCGGAAGGCTGGCTTCAGCCCGCGCAGGGTGTCGAGTGTGGTGTTCGGTCGGATGCCTTCATCGACACTGAGGTCCGTGCCAGGAACCATCACGATCTGTTTAATGAAGGTACCGTCGGCCCAGGCGGCGGCGGCCCGTTGGTGGCTGCGCACGGCGAATTTGTCCTGCTCGTCGCGGCTGATTCCATAGCGATCGGCCAAAATTTCCGCAGTTTCGCCGAGGGGGATCGTCCAATGGGGGTCCATGGCGGGGTTGGTCATTCTCCAGCCGATGGTAGTCGAATGCAAGGTTGCGTCGGCAGCGGGGAAGCCGTTCCGTGGCTTCTGCATCACCCAGGGAGCGCGTGACATCGACTCGACTCCGCCACTGAACAGTACGCGCGCGTCGCCGGATTCGATGGCTCGACTGGCCTGGATTGTGGCTTCCATGCCTGAACCGCACAGACGGTTGACTGTGGTGCCGGGGATGGATGTCGGGAAACCGGCAAGCAGGGACCCCATTCGTGCCACGTTGCGATTGTCTTCGCCGGCGCCATTGGTTGCGCCCATTATTACATCGTCGATCACCTGCAGGGAGAGCTGCGGGTTGCGGCGGGCGAGTTCGCCGAGGACCAAGGCGGCTAGATCGTCCGGTCGGGTGTCGGCAAGTGACTTGCCGTAGCGGCCGAAGGGGGTACGAACGTAGTCGTAGATAAAGCTGTCGTGGACCATGATTATCCTTCGGTGGGGGTTTGGCGCGAGGTCTGATGGGTGGCGTCGATGATCGGGAGCGCCGTGAGTTCGCGTAGGGATGCCACGGTGGCGCTACCGAAGAGTTTTGTCACTGAAATGCCGGTGTCGGGGACAAGGTCGAAAGTAGCGACCTCGGTGTAGATCCGCGTGACGCAGCGAAGACCCGTGACCGGGTAGCTGAGCGATTCAACGAGCTTGGACTGGCCCGACTTCGTCGTGAGTTCCATCATGACGAAGATCTTCTTGGCGCCGACCGCGAGGTCCATAGCGCCCCCGACCGCGGGAATGGAGCCGGGTACGCCCGTGTGCCAGTTGGCGAGGTCACCGTTCACAGAGACTTGAAAGGCTCCGAGCACAGCGATGTCGAGATGCCCGCCGCGCATCATTCCGAAGGAATCCGAGTGATGGAAGTAGCTGGCACCGGCGAGCTCGGTCACCGAGATTTTGCCCGCGTTCATCAGGTCGAGATCAATTTCAGCCCCGTGGGCTTCTGGCCCCATGCCAAGCATGCCATTTTCGGTATGAAGGATCACCTCTTGGTCAAGTGTCAGAAAGTTGGCGATGCTGGTCGGCAAGCCGATTCCGAGGTTGACGTACGCGCCGGCGGGGATATCGGCGGCGACTCGTTGGGCCATGTCGGTCCGCGTCAGTGGTGCGCTCGTTGCCGGTGTGCTCTCTCGGCTTCCGGTGGTCATGCGTTGGCCTCGTTCGGTGTCTGAACGACCCTGTTGACAAAGATTCCCGGTGTGACGACGTGCTCCGCGTCGAGGGTGCCGAGCGGAACAATCTGGCCGACCTGCGCAATCGTCGTCACAGCAGCAGTTGCCATAATCGGACCAAAGTTGCGGGCTGTCTTGCGGTAGACGAGGTTGCCCCAGCGGTCGGCCTTGTAGGCCTTGATCAAGGCGAATTCCGCATGCAGAGGTGATTCGAATACATAGCCCCGGTCGTCGATGATGCGGCTCTCTTTGCCTTCCGCTAGCAGGGTGCCGTAGCCGGTAGGCGTGAAAAATCCGCCTATGCCCGCGCCGGCGGCGCGAATGCGCTCTGCGAGGTTGCCTTGCGGCACCAGCTCCAATTCGATCTTGCCGGCCCGGTAGGCCTCGTCAAAGATGTGCGAGTCAACTTGGCGGGGGAAGGAACAGATCATTTTGCGCACGTACCCGCCCTTGATTAGAAGTGCCAACCCAACCTCGCCGTTGCCGGCGTTGTTGTTGACGATGGTGAGATCGCGAGCCCCATGGCGGATGAGGCCGTCAATGAGTTCGACGGGCTGGCCGGCCCGGCCAAAGCCGCCAATCATGACAGTGGCGCCGCTAGGAATGTCTGCAACAGCTTCGTCGATGCTGTCTACAATTTTTGAAACCATAATTTTCCTAAAGTTCGCACAACGGACAAGTGTTCGTATAGTGACCCTATCAACGGACGGTGCGACAGGGAAGAGGGGGCACCGGAAGGCCGTTGACGGTGAGGGGCGATGTGCTGTGGTGTCTCTTGGGCAATTGAAGGGGGCGACGATGAGTTCGACATCACTGCTTTCGAAGGGGCCTCCACTCCCAGACGCTGATCGTCGCTCGTCAGGCCGACGGTGATACGCGGCGCGTGCAATACATTGCAAGATCACTAAATGGTTCGAACGCACTGTTGGCCTGACCGTCACCAGGTTTCAGCGCTGGCGCGATGCTTGCGAGACGGGGCGAATCGAATTGAGGCGCGGCGACCCTAGCTAGTCGAGAGTCGTCGTCGATTGAGGAAACGTGCCTACTGCCGGGAGGTCGGCACCCGCGGCAGATCGACTCTGACCATTAACTCGCCAAAAACCCGCAATGTGACCAGTATTAGGCCGTACACCTCAGTATCGGCGCTTACACTGATCCGCATGACAACCGCGGAAATCGGCGGGATTCTGCCCCTGTTGCAGGTTTGCGCTACCGCCGAGACGACTGTCATTTGCTCTTAGGTCGAGTCCACGTACCCAGCTAGCTCCTTAGGTTTCGCTAGCCCCTCAGGTTTCGGCGGAAGCCAGAGACTTGACGCGCAAATGTTTATTCACCGTTTATTGCTCCGAGACCCACCGAGATGCGCCGAGATGTTGAGAGAATGAAGACGACATCTCACGCAAGAAGCTCCTGATCAGACCGAGATAAGTCGAGATCAGCCGAGGTTTGAATTCGCACCTAGGCTCGTCTCCAAAGGCCTCGGCGCAATCCGTCGGTCCCGGGTTCAAGTCCCGGCCGCCCTACTGTAAATTTGATCTGATCAGGGCTTCTTGTCTGTACCGAAAGGGAAAGACTTGACGCACTATCCGTTTATTAACCGTTTATTGCGCAAATCTCCTGGAAACGCGACCTTCGACGCCCGGAATTCCGCGGTACTTAGGTCCGCGGGGGAGCGATTGTAGGCGGTAGGTTTCGGGTTCAAGTCCCATTTCTGCGCTCTTAAATTGATTTGATCAGGACTTTAATTCCCGCGGAAGCGCCAGGACTTGATGCACTCAACGTTTATCCAACGATTATTCCGCGGCGGTTGATTGCTACCGTCGGCCGTTGCGATGGTGCTCGATCCATTTCGATTCACTTGGGCTGGCCTCGAACATCTGAGAATCATGGACTTTGGATGACTCTTCGGGCTCGGTCTCGCGCCCCTGCTCCGACGAGCGCGTGCTCAAGCACGGCACCCGCACGCGTGAGTTCGCCGAGGCCTCCATGGCGACCAGGGCACGCATAGGGCTCCCGCCTGCGCCGGTGGAGATATGCCGTCCTCGACCTCGTGCGTATGACGCCCGGTCATCGGGCTTAATGTCGGGACAGTCAAACGGGCACCGTCGCGATTTCGCCCGGTCGGAACCGCCAGCTTCCAGGGGAATGCCCGTGGGCCGTCCGGCTTACGGGCACGGCTGCCATCGTGAGTGATTCTGTGGTACCCCGAGCGCATGGTTCTCGATTATGCGTACCCACCGCGCAGCGTCAGGTATTCAGGCGGGCATTCTGAGAGTCATGCCGGCGCTTTCGGGCGCGGTCATGTCTCCCGCGACACGTTCTTGTGCCAGGGACGACGCCCCGGCCGAATCGACAACCTCTTGCTAACCTCGGCGCCATGGAGCAGACAAGCACCCCGACCCTCGCTCATGTCAGTGCGGCCGCGCTCACCGGGACGGTCAGGGAATGAAGAACTCTTCGGCAGGTCGGGTCTTTGCGGTCGGGGGCGCACTCGTCCTACTTGGCGTCGGGTTCGTTTTCACCGCTCTCTTTTCATACTTCATTCGCTACTCACAAGTCGACTCACTCATCGGCAGCATCGACAACGACCTCTATCTCCGGCTGAGCCAATTGTTCGCCGCCGAGAAGGCGCTCCTGACTTTGGGCGGTATGACGTTCAGCGCGGGCATAGTGTGGGCAATCTTCGGCGCCGTCAGATTCCGACGCCACACCGCCGTGGGCTGAGCCGTTGGTCCAAGGCAGCACGTTTCACCTCGTCCGGCGTGCATGTCAGTCCCACCCCTCGCCGGGTCCCGAGCGAGCACGAACTCCTTCTGGGGCACCCTCGGGCGAGCGTATGGGACTGGGAAATCACGTTCGACGCGATCCTCGGAATAATAGGTGTCGCCCTCTTCCCGACTGCCCGGCTCGACACTCGACGGGCGTGGCACATACTGCCTTGATGGATCATGCCGGCTCTCTCGCAGAAGTAGCGGGAGTTTCCTAGGGCGAATTCAACTGGTCGAAGCAACACCTCAATTATGGAGGTATCCGATGGGGCGTCCCGCAGGTTGGATGAAGGATTTGACGGGTAGGTTCCCGATGAAGTCGCCGGGTGCGCCGTCGCATCGACGGGAAATCGAGCGAGCATTCTGGGTCGAGGTCGCGCGCGGGCTCTCGAGCGAGAATGCGGCAACGGTTGTTGGCGTGTCGCAGGCAGTCGGTGCCCGGTGGTTCCGACATCGTGGTGGTATGTCTCCCTTGACGCTCGCCCCACTGATTGGTCGCTATCTCTCGTTTGCTGAGCGTGAGGAAATCGCGTTGTTGCGAGTTCAGGGCACGAACGTGCGTGGTATTGCCCGGGCGATGGGCAGGGCTCCATCGACAATCTCGCGCGAGTTGCGCCGCAACGCTGCCACCCGCGGGGGAAAGTTGGAGTATCGGGCGTCTGTTGCGCAGTGGAAGTCGGACCTTGTGGCACAATGCCCGAAGACGGTGAAGCTTCTGGCCAATGACCTGCTGCGCGATTACGTCCAGGACCGTCTCTCAGGAGCAGTCAAAGACGCCAACGGTGAGTCCATCTCCGGACCGGTGACACAGGTGTGGAAGGGGCGCAACAAGCCCCACCGTCAGGACCGACGCTGGGCGACGGTGTGGAGTCCGGAACAGATCGCTGGTCGCCTCCGCATCGACTATCCCCACGATCTGTCGATGCGGATCTCCCACGAGGCGATCTACCAGGCGCTGTATGTCCAATCCCGGGGCGCACTCACCCGCGAACTCGTCACCAATCTGCGAACAGGGCGGTCGTTGCGAGTCCCACGCTCCCGCGCGCGGCACCGGCCGGGCGGCCACGTCACCGCCGACGTGATGATCGACAAACGACCGGAGGAGGTCGCTGCACGAGAGGTCCCCGGCCATTGGGAGGGTGACCTCATTATCGGAACGGACGGGTCGGCGATCGGCACCCTCGTGGAACGCACGACCAAAATCACACTGCTCATCCACCTACCGCCGCTAGAAGGCTACGGAGTGCAACCGCGGGTCAAGAATGGTCCAGCGTTGGCTGGACATGGGGCAGAGGCCACGAGGAAGGCTCTTGTGATCACGATGGGTGCTCTACCGGCGGCGATGCGCAAATCATTGACCTGGGATCGAGGCAAGGAACTGTCCCAACACGTGGAATTGACGCAGGCGACCGGGATTGCCGTCTACTTCGCCGACGCCCACAGCCCGTGGCAACGACCCTTGAACGAAAACACAAACGGACTACTGCGCCAGTACTTTCCCAAAGGCACCAACCTTGCACGATGGGATGCTGACGAACTCGACGCCGTTGCTGTGACACTCAACGACCGACCGCGCAAAATCCTAGGCTGGAAAACCCCCACCGAGGTGTGGGCAGAGCATTTATTATTGACCGAACAGGCCAGTGTTGCGTCGACCACTTGAATTCGCCCAGCTAGCCTCGGTCAGAGTTCCAGAAGTGCTGGTCAACTCTGGTTTTGGCGGCTGGGTTTTGTATGACCTAACTTTTCTTCGGAGCCCACTGGGCGAGGTTGAAGATCTCGGCCAGGTCGTCCTCCTCGGTAACGCGTTCGAGAATACGCCGGACGCAGCGGAACGCAACGCTGTTCCCACGGAACTGGTGCGAGGTTTGTCCGTAGTGGGAACCACCATGGGGAAGACGAATGCGCCGACGCTCGGGCCCCTGGGTGTACCTCGTATTCAGATCGAGGAGGCACTGCCATGACCGAGACCATGGACGACGAGCGCGACGCGAGGATGACGCTCGCGGCACTCTCCGAGCCCGGCGACATCGTCACCGGAACACTGGTCGCGCGGTTCGGCGCAACCGTCGTCGTCGAAGCCGGGCATCGCTCTGGGCCGGCCCGTCGGCGCCGTTTCCGGCCCGGTAACGAGCGCGGCAAGCGCGGGATGCCATCTTCTGATCCAAGAGGGCATCTCGAGTCTGGTCATCGACGCGCAAGATGTGACGGACCTGTTGGACTCCACGGTTGGCTTCTCCGGCGACCGCACGTTCGCGTACTGTCCCACGAGACGGTTCAGCCGGACCGGCCCGGACCTCCGGTTCTAACCGATCACCGCCGAACGGAGGCAGCATTCATGAGCACACCGCGACCGCAGGGCCCCTTCGGCGACGACTCTCGAATGCGATGAGCCCGTAATGCTGTCTTCCGTTCGCCAGTCAGCTGTTTACTTACGCACCGGCGTCGACGAATAAAGTGTCTAAGGACGCAATCGGCAACTTCGCGCGACCTCTCAACCAGCGGCGGAACGCGTCTCGATCATTCAGTAGTGACCGCGAGACCACCCAGGCGGAGTCCTCGACTCTACGGCCGATGGGTTCAACCGTCGGCAGAATAAGGTATGTTTCGGAGGAGGCGCGGCCGCGAACTCCGTGTCGAAGCATCCAATGCAGATGCTCGTTCGCGGCAGGTTCGACCGCTACATTTTCCGGCCAAACTTCCTTCAACCAACCGTCGAGACGTGGCTCGAGCTGTGCAAGTACCTCAGCCAAGAAGTGTCGCTCTGCGACACCGGGAGCCGTTGCGCGAATGCGTTCAACATCTCCTGGAAACGCCATGCCGTACTCGGCAGCCCAGGAACACGCCTCCAACAAAGCCCTGTCGGACGCGCTTCTGATCGGCTGGTGCGGAGCCAGTTGCAGCGTTCCAAGAGAACTCGTCTTGTGACCCAATGCGGACATAACCCAGAGGGCGGAAGCCAGAGCTCGACCGTTGACGAACGCAACCTGCCTTATGACCATGGTGCGATGTTACGCCCGAAGCCGTCGGTTGTGCCGGCGCGACGTACGCGTGGTAACGCACCAGGCTCCAAAACTCGACGGGTCGAGCCGAACTCGGGTATTGCGCGAGGTTGACCGGCGGGACATCATGGTCGAAGGAGCCGACAAGCGGTCTGAAGCCGGTCGTCGAGATCCGGCTTGAGGACGTTGATGTGACTCGGAATAGGCCGTTTCTTCGCCATCGATGGATCGCAGCAGTGTCCATTGGCTTACTAGCGACGATGGGTTTGCTGGGAACTGGCCACGCTGCCGTCGCTGCAGACCCAGCTCCCCAAAGCGCCTCGTCGATGTCAGACGCTGCGCCCACACTCCCAGCAGAAGCCGGTTCCAATCCGGATGGTGCTGTCGTTGCGGGCGCCACCCTCGACTGTGACAAGTTCAGGGGTGCGGTTGCCAGATACGCGCAGGCGCACGGCTACTGCCCCAAGCCCGGTGACGTGACTACGCAGATCGTTCAGACTTACAACTGTGGTTCCAGTTGGATTTACGTGTATAACCGGGGGGTCCGCAGAAATATGAACGTCTCATACGGATTCAACTCAACGAACGGAAACGTCATCTACAGAAACTTGGCAGTTGGCACCTCGGGCGGGGTTGGCTGGAACGACTCTGCTTGGATGAATAGCGCTTATTACGACAGCGGCAACAGGTTCGTTGGTCGCTACAACGTGGGCCAGTACCAGTCCGCAAGTATGTCTGGGGGCATTACCCTGTGGTGGGGCGGAACGTGCACTATCCCAACGATTTCGGCCGGGGCATATCTGTAACGATCCGGCCAGCTCAGCGGCGACCACCCTCGGCGCATTGACGGCGGCGGCGTTCGCTGCCGTCGGGCTGGGCGCTGCACGCGGTGACGATGAAAGGACCGCAGATAAGCAGCATATGTCTCACACTCCAAGGAGTCAGCAACTACCTGCAAGCCTTCCCACCGCGTCGATACTGCGACGGCAGTGCCGCAGACAGGCTGCCCGCCACCGATGCGTTGCGCACGATCGCGTTCGCCCGCCACAACTCGCGGACCTGACGTTCGAGCTGCGCGATGTGCTCGGCGTCGTCGGTTGACAAGGCTCTTCGCAGATGAGGGTGTAGCGGGGCCGGTGGGGCTGGTCGCCGGTAGGTGTCGAGGCCTTCCATGATGGGAGTTCTTACGCTCCCCAACCGGAAGACCTCGAGGTGTCTCACGTTACCTTCGACGCCCCTGATCTGACTCTGTTCTCCCGCCTCGACGCCCTCGGTTTGGAAGCCGTGGGACAACGAGTGAAACCGGGTAGGGCGGTGATCGAGTGCCGGGTGGTCGATTCCGATGAGTGGTGTCGACGATGCGGCTGCCAGGGCGCTGCGCGGGACACCGTCTTCGACCGACCCGGAACATCGAACGGGCCCACCGAGGCGGTCTTTGAGTGTGGTGCTGGCTGGTCAGGATGGCAGTGGTCCTGGCGTCTTGGGTGTGACTCTCGAAGCAATTGGCCCGTCTCGGCGGTGTCCTCCAATGCTCCTCAATCTGAATCATTGACTGGGCCCGGCAAGCAGAGTCGAAGAACGCGTGACCTACAGCCCCGGAAAAGCGGTCAGGCAAACGCACCGGGCAATCTCGATGAGCCCGAAGAGCCCGGGGGTCGGTAATCTCCGGCCGCAGTCGAATCAGAAGCAAATCTGAAGTATGCGTGAAATTAGCACGCCGGAGGCTGGCGTCTGCAGGGCAAAGGTCACCTTGGCCCTTCCTTCCGCAAAGCCTTGAAACGGTCGACCAAACGCTTGAGCACGCAGTCCCGCAGAGGGTTCCCTTGTGACACACGAGTACCATGATTGACGACTCCGCCGGCGACGCGCCAACTTGCCCCGGTAGGGGTCCGGCTTGCGGGAACGGAACGAGCGTTGTTGATTGCTGCGTTCCAAAATGGATGACCGCTCCTCACACGAGAGCACCAAAAGGGCACTGCTGAGCAAACGGTGGGATGACATGAACGATTACGCCGATGCCAAGACCGACGTTATTCATGCAATCAAGGCGAGAGCGAAAGGCGCCTGAGCGCTCATGAGAAACTAGCGGAGTGATTCTGACGCGAAGGCACACGTGGGGTGTTCCCGTTATGTTCGCCGGTATTGCCCTCTCGCTCACCGGTTGTGCCACCGAGTACCACGGCAATAACAGTGAGATCGATGGCACGCTATGGCGGCAGATTGCGGCTTTCGAGGATCCGTTGAATCGAAGCCTGTACCAACCGTGGGTAAACGAACCGGGCGCCTACCTTGACTCACTCCAAGGTGAAGTGTGGAGCGGTTCGGTTGCCTCCGCAGCCGACCTTGACCTGCGGGAGGGTGGCGTGGTCCTTTACGACACCTCCTCGACAGATTCCACGGCCGCACTTTCGGTGTTCATCGCCTCCGGCCCTCGACCCGATGTTCCGACCGATCAAGGCCAGGAATACAAAGGCCCAAGCCAGGTTTTCACCTGTTACCGGATGGAAGCCGCTTTCTCCGCGGAAGCAGCGCCTTCTGTGGGTCGAATCACGGTTGACGACTGCCCACCAGCCCTGATTGACCTGATGCCTGACGGAGCGGCCTTTGCCAGCGGCGAGGTATTCGACGGCTGACCGTGCAAGCGAATCCATCGGGCTCGCTAAACCGCCGTCCACCTTTAGCGGCACGTACCTGCCGGGTCATCCCTTACGAGGTTCCCCTTACGAAAAGCGAGCCGAGGGTCGCCTTGTAGTGCCTCCGCACCTGCTGCTGGTTAGCGACGATCTTGTGAGCGGTGTCGTGAAGATCAACGCATGAACGCTCGCACATTGATATGTATCGGTCACTGATGTATGTTGATGTCATGTCTTCCGCCGCCCTTCATGAGCCCACATTTCTGATCCTTGCGGCTCTAGCGGAGGGCCGGAAACATGGTTACGGCCTGATCGCTGAGGCGGAGACGTTGTCGGACGGTCGAGTGACCCTGCGTGTCGCTACTTTGTACACGGCACTGGATCGATTGCGGAAGGAGGGTCTTATCGCCCCTGCGGGGGAGGAAGTCATCGATGGCCGGCTACGTCGATATTACGAACTGACCGATGACGGCGCTGCGACCCTCACTCAGGAGATCGCTCGGATGGAGCAGCTTGCTGCTCGGGCGACTGTCCGCCTCCGGCACCGCCCTGGTTTCGCCTTCGGCTGGGGTGGCGGAGCCTGGGCATGAGTTACCCCGTGACGGTGGAGCCACTCGCCCCGACGACCCGGTTGGCGATCCGGCTTTTCCCCCAGTGGTGGCGGGAGCAGTACGGAACTGAAGTCGTTGACACGCTCGTCGAGGTGCGCCAGCGACGGCACGGGGATCTGCTGGAGGATTTTCATCTCGCTAGCCGGGGTCTCTGGCTGCGAGCTCGAACGTCGCCCAGTTTCTGGGGTGGCCTGGTCCTGCTGATCGTGATGCTGTGGGCATCATGGCAGGGGCCAAACGCGTTCTTGGTGGAGCGCTATTGGCCTGCGGTCCTGACGGCGGGGGGATCGTCGGCACCGTTTGCCCTCCCGCTGGCGGCGGCGATCGCCGCCATGACAGGGCACCAGCACGGCCGGCGAGCCGCCTCAGGCGTTGGGCCGCGGAGGCGCGTAGCAAGGGCGGCATGGGCAATGACGCCGGTGCTGGCCAGTCTGCTGCTCGGTTACCTGGTGGTTGTTCTTGTAAGCCTTCTCGTTTCTGGCCTCCCCGCGACGGGATCGCCGAGCGCACTGATCGTTCCGTTGTCGTTTGCCGGTCTTGCACTTGGTGCGGTGGCCGTAGGTTTCGCTCTCGGTGCCGTGTTGCCCCCGGTGGTGGCGGTTCCTGTCGCGGGCGGGCTGCTTTACGCGTGGTACCCGGCGCCTCTCGATGGTGTTGTGCTGGCGTGGCGCAATGTGACCGGCGCCGGCCTGACCCAGTGCTGCCTCTGGGTCGATGTCGTCCCGCATCCGCAGGCTCAGCTCATTGCCATCGCCAGTGGCGCAGCACTCGCCGCAATCACCCTGCTGCTGGTCGCCGTACGCCCCGGCGCGCGAAGGTCGGTGTCGTTCGCTGGCGTGGCAGTGACAATCGTGGCGATACTCGTGGCGTTCGCACCGTCCGTTCCTGCGCTGGGTCAAGCCAGTCAGGTCGCACGGGACCTCACCGAATTGCAATGCGAGGGCACATCCCCGCAAGTATGTCTCTGGCCTGAGCAAGATGCAGAGTTCGGACCTGCAATCCGTCCCGTCGTGACCGAGGCGTTTCACCGTGGAGTCGCTGCCGGCCTCCCAATGCGAGCGGCCGTCACCCCGTATGTCGGCGGCCTGAGCGATGGGCAGGAACATGGGTCCCCGATCAATGCGGTCTCCATGCGTTTAGGGGGCTCGGACGCTGCGATCCTCGCCAGCTATGGACAAGCGGTGTACACCTCTGAAAGCTGCGTAGTGCCAGGTGCCGTTGACGGCCCCGCGTTTGGGCGCGAGCAGGGTGTGCAATACGCCATCGCCCTCCTCCTGGGTGCGGAACCGGAAGCCGCGCTCCCGCGCATGGAGCACTCCGTTGAGCTGCGTCTCACCGCCATCGCCTATACGCCCGCCGAGGTGCAAGACCTCATCGGCGTCCACAACATCACAGAAGCGCGCACCACAGTGAACAACTGGCTCGCCTCATGCGGCAGCTAAGACTTCTCGCGGCTGTTGCCGTGGTCGTCGGGCACGGGTACGTCCTCAACGGTATAACGCCGGCACCACGCGTGGGCGGGATCCCTCTCCACACCCTCGGGCTGTATATCTTTTTCACGATCAGCGGGTACCTGATCACGTCGAGTTGGAACCGCTGGCCCAACCTTCCGTCCTTCGTGCGCAATCGAGCATTACGCATCCTGCCCGCCCTCGCGGCGGTCGTGCTCCTCACAGTCGTCGTCATCGGGCCGCTCGCAACCGACCTCACCCTGCGCGAGTACCTGAGTACCTCGCAGACCTGGCTCTACCTCTCCGGTGTGCTCCTCGTCCCCAAGTACGAACTCCCCGGTGTCTTCGACTCCCACGTCTCGCCGGCCGTGAACGGGTCCCTGTGGACGCTGGGCATCGAAGCCTGCTGCTACCTCGCGACGGCGCTTCTCGGCATCGCTCTGCGGAGATTCGCCTGGATCGGAACCCTCATCCTCGGCTCGGTAGCCATCGCTCTCGCGCTGCAACCCGCTGGAAGCTCACTGGAATCGCTGCGTCCGGCCGGAGCGGTGTGCTCCTACTTCGCGATCGGCGCCCTCGCCTGCCACCTCCGCATGGATCGTCTGCATTTCCCGACCGTGCTCATCGTGGGCCTCGCCATCGGGTGGGTTCTGCTCGGCGAATTCAACGCACCGGTCGCAACGACCGCTGCGTGGCTTGTCGTACCCGCGACCGTCCTTGCCATTGCACTGCGCTCTCGAGAATCGAGCTCTGGCGTCGACTTGTCCTACGGCGTCTACTTGTGGGGATATCCAATCCAGCAGCTGGTCATCCAAGTGAATCCAGATCTTCCGGTCACGTTCTCGGTGGCATTGACGATCGTCTTCACTCTGGCGGTCGCGACTCTCTCCTGGCATCATCTCGAAGCGCCGGCCCTCGGTTTGAAACGCCCAGCAAGACCCGAACCCATACAACGCCTTCGATTGAAATCTGCGCTCGGCGCCACCACGGCGTGAGCATGCCCGATTTAACGGCCATCACATCCGGTCGGCAGGCGACATCTGTCCCTGGAACTGCATGACCCGTCCCGTAAGAGGTTCGTGATGGGGCGTGCAGACTCCCCGTATCCCCCCTGTGCGCGCTCTTCTGTTGCGCGTCGTCGGCGCATGCCCCGGCCGGGTAGGCCGGACCGTAGACTCACACTGTACGAGTTGGCGATTGGCAGAGTCGCCAAGCACAGCCGTGACCGAAGGAGGGGGTGCTCTTGCGTCGATCTGGTCGCTTTCCTAGGGCGTGGACATTAGCCGTGGCTGCATCTATGGCGTCCGTCTGCGTATCTCTTACTGGATGCGCATCGATGACGGGCGCGGATGCGGCGAGCCTGGATTCGATCGCGGAGCTCGCGAGAGCTGTTGGTATCGCTCCTGAACTCGTGTACACGACTGAGGTGGACGGCTACGATCTCGCACCGCAGTCGGTCGGGCCGGGTGCTGCAGACGGGATGTCGGCTACCTGGTTCAACAGCAGCACGGGTGCGATGCTGACCATCAAAAGCGATTCCGGGGAACTCACGGAAGCGTCGTGTGCTGCGACACCCCTTTGGGATGCGCCCGGCGGAGCGGTGACGTGTGCCAATGAGGATGGCGTCTGGCATCGGTCGGCTGGAGGCATCCACGAGTACGTCGCGGTGCGAGACGGTGCGCTGATCTGGGTATCCGGAATGAACGACGCGTCGCCAGCGGATCTTCTGACAGCCGCGAAGAAGGTGCACGTGCCATCGGATGCGGAACTCGAACTGCTCTTCTCCGACGTTCCCAAGACTCCGGGCGAACCGGTGGAGCGCGGAGACCTACCTGAGGGTGGCGACGGTGCGCCGATCGATCCGACCGGGCCGGGTGGTTAGTTCCACTCCGCCGAATGCGGCCGCTTGCCGGGCCGCTCCTCATATCTCTAGCCCTAATCCTCGTGGCCGGCGAGGCGCCGTCTGAGCTCTAAGTTCGCACCCTGCGCCTTGACCAGCGCGAGTTGGAGCTGGGTCAGTTCCCTCCGGTAGGCCTCGCGTTCGGATTTCAGCCGGGCCGAAAGACCGCCCGGCAGCGGACGTGCTGGGGCGCTCGTCCGCTCCCGGCGCGGTTACGCGGAGGAGGTGTTTGCTTCGAAGCTGTTCGATACCGGCGGCACCCCTGATGACACCCGACCAAACCAGCGCCGCCCTCGGCATTAAGCGGGACGTTCACCGGACGGTGAACCGCGACAGTCGGCATCGCTTGTCGACGCTCTTTGAAAAGTACACCGTGGGCGGTATCGTCCTGCCTCTCGAAAACTAAGTGACCACATGGGCGCGGAGTGTCAGATGGGAACGGCTTTGGGCCGAGGTGACGTTCGCGTTCGGTTTCACGTCAGATCGTCCCGGTGGGGGTTCGGCTTACGGGCCTGTGCTGGCGCCCGCAGTGGCATTCGCATCCGGCTCGGTTCGTGTCACTCTTGGATGCCCTCGGAGTCACCGTGAATGTTGGATCGCTCTTCGTTGTGGGTACTTTCCCGTTGAACGGTGGCGAACCATCGTGGGTTTTAGAGTTGGTTGAGGTGGTTGCGAGTGGCGAGGACAGAGTAATCGACTGGGGCATTTGCCGTTTCAGCGGAGGGTTCTGGTTCCCCTGCCACGATGCGTAGAGGGAGTAGGCCAGCCCACACAGAGCGATCCTCTCCATCTCCTGGCTCCTCAATTAATGACGAACTGTTGTCTTTCACGCTTGCCGTCGTGAGCGGCACCCGAAGGACCATCGTTGCGGCCAGCTCACGCTGAAGAATTGGCCGTACTTCCCCTGCCCGACCAGGCATCAGGTGTTCAGCCAGCATCACGAGTGCGGCTTCTTTCTCGGCGTCCGGAAGGGCGGTCGCAACCCCGTGAATAACGGCCGCGCGATACCGCATTGAGCTATCGAAGAGCGAGCGAGCATAGACGAGCCCATCGAGATGAGTCACGGCTGTCAGCGACGGTGAAGAAGTAGGCCAAATACGACGGTGTAAAACTAGGCCACTGTTGTCTTATTATTGTGCCGCGTTCTGGGCTCGGACTGAAGGCAGGGATTCGATTCCGGTGTTCCGGAGTCGATAACTGGCGCCTTTCAAGGTAAGGACGTCGGCGTGGTGGACGATGCGGTCGATCATGGCTGCGGCCACGATTTGGTCTCCGAATACGTCACCCCAGCGCGCGAACGCGAGATTGCTGGTCAAGATCAGCGATGCGTGTTCGTAACGACTGGAGACGAGTTGAAAAAACAAGTTGGCGGCGTCTTGTTCGAACGGAATGTAGCCGACCTCGTCGACGACGATGAGGCCGTAACGGCGGAGCTTGACGAGTTCCAGGGCGAGTCGGCCCTGTTGGTGGGCCGTTTGCAGCCGGGCCACCCAATCCACGGCAGTAGCAAATAACACCCGGTGGCCGGCATGGGCGGCCTTGATGCCTAATCCGATCGC